>SUGL01000016.1 GCA_004963905.1 Mesorhizobium sp. | reverse complement strand
CTCCCTCCGGAGGGGGGAGAGGTGGCGCCGCGGAGCGGCGACGGAGCGGGGGAAGCCCTCGGTGAAACGCGAAGCCGCCGCAAAATCGGCGCGACGAAGCGAGCGAGAAAAAGCGGACCGGGAATCCTGATCCTGAATTTCAGGACCGGGCCAGCGAAAAGTGGCGATCGGTTTTCGCATAAGATCATGCTCGGGCAAGAAATCAGGCAATGACAAAGAAACCTGAAAAGCCGGGCTCGGCCGGCATGCGCGTGCTGAAGACGAGGATCAAGAAGAAGAGCGGCCTGAAGGAGTCCTCGCGCCGCTGGCTCGAGCGCCACATGAACGATCCCTATGTGCAGCGCTCCAAGGCCGATGGCTATCGCTCCCGCGCCGCCTACAAGCTGACCGAGATCGATGACAAGCATCATCTTCTGAAGCCCGGCATGAAGGTGATCGATTTGGGCGCCGCTCCCGGCGGCTGGTGCCAGGTGGCGGCGGCGCGGACGAAGTCGACGGCGGAAAATCCGCATGTCGTCGGCATCGATTATCTGGAGATGGATGCGGTGCCGGGCGCCGTCATCCTGCAGATGGATTTCCTCGATCCGGAAGCGCCGCAAAAGCTGTCCGAGGCGCTGGGCGGCCAGCCCGATGTCGTGCTGTCGGACATGGCGGCTCCCACCACCGGACACCGCCGCACCGACCATCTGCGCACCATGCATCTATGCGAAGTGGCGGCCGATTTCGCGCTCCAGGTTTTGAAGCCCGGCGGGCATTTCCTCGCCAAGACCTTTCAGGGCGGTGCGGAGAACGAGCTGTTGTCGCGGCTGAAGCAGAATTTCCGCTCGGTCCACCACGTCAAGCCGCCGGCTTCGCGCGATGAATCGGTGGAGCTTTATCTGCTGGCCAAGGAGTTCAAGGGGTAGTTCCCCCTTCTCCCCTTGTGGGAGAAGGTGTCGCCGAAGGCGACGGATGAGGGGTGTTCCAGGGAAAGCCAACGCTCACTCCGCTGGAACACCCCTCATCCGTCTCGGCGCTGCGCGCCGATCCACCTTCTCCCACAAGGGGAGAAGGGGGCGCCCCGCTACACCAGCGGCTTCAGCGCCACCCACAGCGCGCCGCCTATCAGCCCCAGAAAGATCAGCCAGCCGACCTGGTTGTTCGACTTGAACAGCTTCAGGCACTGATCCGGATCGTTGATGTCGAGCCGGATGATCTGGCGCGCCATATGCGCGCCGGCCGCTATCAGCCCGGCCAGCGCCGGCATCGGCACCTGCGCCGAAGCAAAGGCGATGGCGAAGCAGACGAGGGTGCCGCCGTAGAGCCCCACCAGCCACATCTTGGTATTGTCGCCGAATAGCCGCGCCGTCGAGCGCACGCCGACGATGGCGTCGTCTTCCTTGTCCTGATGCGCGTAGATCGTGTCGTAGCCGATCACCCACAGGATCGAGCCGATATAGAGCATGATGGCGGGGCCATCGAGGTCGCCGAACTCGACCGCCCAGCCCATCAGCGCGCCCCAGGAGAAGGCGAGCCCCAGCACGAATTGCGGCCAGTTGGTGATGCGCTTCATGAACGGATAGACCGCGACGATGGCCAGCGAGGCGATGCCGAGCGGAATGGCGAAGCTGTTGAATTGAAGCAGCACCGCAAGCCCGACCAACGCCTGGATGATGAGGAATGCCCAGGCCTGGCGCCTTGTCACCTTGCCGGCCGGCAGCGGCCGCGAGCGCGTGCGCTCGACCTGGTTGTCGATGTCCTCGTCGACAACGTCGTTATAGGTGCAGCCGGCGCCGCGCATCGCCACGGCGCCGACGAAGAACAGCAACAGGTACCAGGGCGCCGGCAAAAGCGTTAGCAGCGGGTCCGTCGGGCGCGGATAGGCACTGGCCGCAAGGGCTGCCGACCACCAGCAGGGCCACAAAAGCAGTTGCCAGCCGATCGGCCGGTCCCAGCGCGCAAGCTGCGCATAAGGCCACAGCCAGCGCGGCAGTACCCGGTACACCCAATGGCCGCTCGGCGCGTCCGCGACGCGGCCCTGGGCGGCTTTCGACTGAATGGTTTCCATCCCGCTGGAGTGGCAGCACCGATGGGCGGCGTCAAGCGGCAGCCTGGAGCAATTCCAGGAAAAGTGTGAAGCGGTTTTCCGTCCGGAATTGCGTGAAAACAAAGAGATAGAATGGTTCGCCGTTTCCGTGAAACGGTGAACCGCTCTATCCGGCCAGCCGGTGAAAACATCGTGAGGCAGTGGGGTCATCGCTGATCCGAGGATAGCCGGCGCGCTATTGTTCTAGTGTGCAATTGCCGCCAAAACGCCAAGACGCCTTGACCCGTCGCCCTTGGATCAATAGCGGATTTCTGGAGACGATCAGCAAGAGGTGGCCATGAACGTTCTTCTTCTCGGTTCGGGCGGCCGCGAACATGCGCTTGCCTGGAAGATCGCCGCCTCGCCGCTGCTCACCAGGCTCTTTGCCTCGCCTGGCAATCCCGGCATCGGCCGTGTTGCCGATTTGGTCAAGCTCGACATTTCGGACCATTCCGCCGTCGCCGCCTTCTGCCAGGAGAAAAAGATCGATCTCGTCGTCGTCGGCCCGGAAGCGCCATTGGTCGCCGGCATCGCCGACGACCTGCGCGCCTGGGGGATCCGCGTCTTCGGTCCGTCCAAGGCCGCGGCGCGGCTCGAAGGCTCGAAGGGCTTCACCAAGGATCTTTGCGCGAAGTTCAACATCCCGACGGCAGCCTATGGCCGCTTCAGCGACCTCGCCTCGGCCAAGGCCTATGTCGAAAAGACCGGCGCGCCGATCGTCATCAAGGCCGACGGGCTTGCCGCCGGCAAGGGCGTCACCATCGCCATGACGCAGGAGGAGGCGCTGGCCGCGCTCGAGGCCTGTTTCGAGGGCGCTTTCGGCGTCGCAGGTACCGAGGTCGTCGTCGAGGAATATCTGACCGGCGAGGAAGCGAGCTTCTTCTGCCTCTGCGACGGCGCCACCGCGCTGCCCTTCGGCACCGCGCAGGACCACAAGCGCGTCGGCGACGGCGATACCGGCCCGAACACCGGCGGCATGGGCGCCTATTCGCCGGCCCCGGTGATGACGCCCGAAATGACCGAACGCACCATGCGCGAGATCATTGAGCCGACCATGCGCGGCATGGCCAATCTCGGCTCGCCCTTCGCCGGCATCCTGTTCGCCGGCCTGATGATCACGGACAGCGGGCCAAAGCTGATCGAATACAACACCCGCTTCGGCGATCCCGAATGCCAGGTGCTGATGATGCGCCTGAAGGACGACCTGCTCGTCCTGCTCAACGCCGCCGTCGACGGCCAGCTCGCGCATATGTCGGTGCGCTGGAGCGACGAGGCGGCGCTGACCGTGGTGATGGCGGCGAGGGGCTATCCCGGCACGCCGGAAAAGGGCTCGGTCATCCGCGGTCTCGACGAGGCCGCGGGCGACGGCGCCGAGATCTTCCATGCCGGCACCGCCATCAATGGCGGCGCGCTCGTCGCTAATGGCGGCCGCGTGCTCAACGTCACGGCGCTCGGCAAGACCGTCGGCGAGGCGCAGGCCAAGGCCTATGCGGCGATCGACCAAATTGACTGGCCGCAGGGCTTTTACCGCCACGACATCGGCTGGCGCGCCGTCGAGCGCGAGAAGGCTGGCGCCTGACTCCGCCAGCCTTTTGAGATCAGGCGGCTCGCGTTTTGCGGCTGCCGCGCGCCCAAGCCGGCAGCCAGTCGCCATGAGCGGCGATCAGATCGTCGACCAGTGACCAGATCTGGTCGAGGTCGAGCTCGGCCGCGGTGTGCGGATCCATCATCGCTGCATGGTAGATGTGCTCGCGGTCTTCCGTCATCAGCGCCCGCACGGTCAGCTCCTGCACATTGATGTTGGTGCGGATCAGCGCCGTCAGCTGCGGCGGCAGCTCGCCTATATAGGTCGGCTGGATGCCGGAAGCATCGACAAGGCACGGCACCTCGGCAGCGCAGTCGAAAGGCAGCGAGGTGATGCAGCCATTGTTGCGGACATTGCCGTAGATCACCGACGGCTCCCCGGTCCACACCGAATTCATGATCTCTGAGGCATATTCCTTCGATTGCTCGACCTCGATCCGGTCGGCCGAACGATAGGCCTCCGCCTGGCCCTTCCAGCGCTCGATCTGCTCGATGCAGCGCTTCGGATATTCGTCGAGCGGAATGCCGTATTTCTCGATCAGGTCGGGGCGGCCGTCCTTGATGAAATAGGGCGTGTACTCGGCGAAATGCTCCGAGCTTTCGGTGACGAAATAGCCGAGCCGGGTCAGCATCTCGTAGCGCACCTTGTTCGGGCAACGCGGGTTCCAGCCCGGCTTCGGCGCGCGGCCTTCGCGATAGGCCCGCACCAGGTCGGGATAGAGGTCGCGATAGGAGCCGTCCGGCTGGCGATGCTCGAACTTGAGATAGAAGGCCATGTGGTTGATGCCGGCCGCGCGGTAGCGGATCTCCTCGTAGGGGAGGTCGAGGTCGTGCGCCAGTTCCATCGCCGTGCCCTGCACCGAATGGCAGAGGCCGACCTGCTTGATCGTTGGGTATTTCTCGGCAATCGCCCAGGTGTTGATCGCCATCGGGTTGACATATTGCAGCATGATCGCATCAGGGCAGACCGCCAGCATGTCCTCGCAGATCTTCCATAGATGCGGCACGGTCCTCAATCCGCGCATGACGCCACCGACGCCGAGCGTGTCGGCGATCGTCTGGCGCAGGCCGTATTTCTTCGGCACCTCGAAATCGGTGACGGTGCAGGGCTCGTAGCCGCCGATCTGGAAGGCGACGACCACGAAGTCGGCGCCGGAGAGCGCCTTGCGCTGGTCGGAATAGGTCACGGCCTTCGCCTTCACGCCGAGCGTGGCGATCAGCTTGTTGACGACGACGGCGCTCTCTTCCAGGCGCTGCGGGTTGATGTCCATCAGCGCGATCGTCGCGCCCGAAAGCGCCGGCCGCTGCAGCACGTCGCCGACGATGTTCTTCATGAACACCGTCGAGCCGGCGCCGACGAAGGTGATCTTGGGATTTCTAGCCACTATGAACCTCCGGCATATGGTCACGCCACGTCGAAAGCGGCCCTGACGAGCCGTTCGGTGTAGGCGGTCTTGGGATTGGTGAGGACCTCGTCGACGGGTCCCTGTTCGACGATCTTGCCGTGCTGCATGACGATGACGCGGTGGCACAGCGCCCGCACCACCTTGAGGTCGTGCGAGATGAAGAGATAGCTCAGGCCGCGCTCGTCCTGCAGCTTGCGCAAAAGGTCGATGATCTGCGCTTGCACCGAGAGATCGAGCGCCGATGTCGGCTCGTCGAGCAGGATGAATTCGGGCTCCAGCGCGATGGCGCGCGCGATAGCGATGCGCTGCCGCTGGCCGCCGGAGAATTCGTGCGGAAACCGCGACAGGATATCGCCCGGCATGCCGGCGCTGACCAGCGCCTCGCGCACCCGCTCGACCCGCTCGCGCCGTGTCGCGCCGATCCTGTTGACGACCAGCCCTTCCTCGATGATCTGGCCGATCGTCATGCGCGGATTGAGCGAGGAGAACGGATCCTGGAAGACGATCTGCATGCGCGAACGCAGCGGCCGCATCTCGGCCCGCGTAAGACCCTGGATCGGCCGGCCGTCGAAGCGGATCTCGCCGCGCTTGGCGTCCAGCAGCCGAAGCAGCGCCTGGCCGAAAGTGGTCTTGCCGGACCCGGATTCGCCGACCAGCCCAAGGGTTTCATGGCGGCAGAGCTTGAGGCCGAGGTCGTCGACCGCGACCAGCTCGCGCCAGTCCGGCTTGAGGAACGTGCCGTGGCGCAGCGTGAAGCAGACGCGCACGCCGTCGGCTTCGAGAATAGCGCAGGATTTGTCGGGCAGCGGCTTCGGCCGTCCGTGCGGCTCGGAAGCAAGCAGCCGCCGCGTGTAGGGATGCTGCGGGTCGGCAAAGAGCCGTTCGGTGACGTTGTGCTCGCGCATCTCGCCATGCTGCATGACATAGACGTAGTCGGAGAATTTGCGCACCACGGTGAGGTCGTGCGTGATCAGGATCACCGCCATCCGCAGTTCCTTCTGCAAATTGCGGATCAGGTTCAGGATCTGCGCCTGCACCGTGACGTCGAGCGCGGTGGTCGGCTCGTCGGCGATCAGCACGTCAGGATCGTTGGCCAAGGCCATGGCGATCATCACGCGCTGGCGTTGGCCGCCCGAGAGCTGATGCGGATACTGCTTGAGCCGCGCCTCCGGCTCGGGGATCTGCACATGCTCGAGAAGCTCGAGCGCCCGCGCCCAGGCCTCCCTGCGGTTCACCTTGCGATGCACCCTGATCGCTTCGACGATCTGGCTGCCGACCGTATAGATCGGATTGAGAGAGCTCATCGGCTCCTGGAAGATCATCGAGATGCGGTTGCCGCGCAATTTGCGCCGGGCGCGCTCCGGAAATTTCAGGATGTTTTGCCCGAGATATTCGACGCTCGACCGCGGCGACACAGTCGCCCGCCGCGACAGCAATCCCATGACGGTGCGCGCCGTCACCGACTTGCCGGAGCCGGATTCGCCGACGATCGCGATCGTCTCGCCGCGATAAAGCTGGAACGAGACGTCCTTGACCGCCTCGACGATGCCGTGTTCGACCTTGAAGGCAACCTCGATGTTGCGGGCGTCGATGACGGGCTGGTCATGGCGTCCGTCATGGTCAAGCCGGACGGCGGGTGCGAAGGATTCGGCAAGCGCGATCGTCGTCATCTCTGCACCTCAATAGGGATCGACGGCATCGCGCAGGCCGTCGCCCAGCGCGTTGAAGGCAAAGACGGTGATCAGCACGAAGCCGACCGGCGACAGGATCCAGGGATAGGTGCCGATGACCGAATAGGCCGCGGTGTCCTGCAGCATCAGACCCCAGGAGATCAGCGGCGGCTTCACCGCGAAACCGAGGAAGCCGAGGAAGGATTCCAGAAGCACCACCGTCGGGATCGCCAGCGTCACGGCGACGATCACATGGCTCATCACATTGGGAAAGATGTGCTGCATGATGATGCGCCGGTCGGTGGCGCCGACCGCCATGGCGGCGCGCACATAGTCGATGCGCGCCAGCGCCAGCGTCTTGCCGCGCACCTCGCGCGACATCTGCGCCCAACCCAGCGCCGACATCACGACGATGACGAAGGCGAGGAAGACATTGGTCGGCGCGGTGACCGGGATCAGCGTGGTCAGCGCGAGATAGAGCGGCAGCTGCGGAAAGGCGAGCACCAGTTCGACGAAGCGCTGCATCCAGACGTCGAACCGGCCGCCGAAATAGCCGGAGACCATGCCGACGGTGGTGCCGATGACGGTAACGATGAAGACGACGGTGAGCGCGATCATCAGCGAGACGCGTGAACCGTGGATGGCGCGCGACAGCACATCGCGACCGAACTTGTCGGTGCCGAGGAAATGCACCGGCTGGCCGTCCATCGAGCCGAAGAAGTGCCGGTTCGCCGGGATGAGGCCGAGGAGCTTGTAGGGCGCGCCTTCGACGAAGAAGCCGAGCAGTCGCGGATGGTCGTAGTCAGGCCCGACGATCGGCTGGAAGGTGACCGGGTCGAGATCGGCCGACTCGGCCAGCGCATAGATTCTCGGCCGCGCGACGAAATTGCCGTCCTTGTCGTGGAAGCTCGCCACCTGCGGCGGCGCGAAGGCGATATCGGTGGCCTTCGGGTCCAAAGGAGCCAGGAATTCGGCGAAGACCGCCATCAGCAGCAGGAGCACGACCAGGCAAAGTCCGGCCATGCCGGTCCAGGAGCGCCTCAGCCGGCGCCAGACCAGCGCGATGTAGCTCTCGTTGCCATGCGCGGGGCCATGCGCGGGCTGGCTGACGGCGCCTTCGGCCGGCGGTGGTGGGGGTGAAGGGTCGCGCGCCAGCATGTCAGTGCTCCCCGAACTGGCGCACGCGCGGGTCGAGCAGCGCAAGCAGCATGTCGGCGATGATGTTGCCGACGATCAGCGTCGCCGACAGCACCATCATGAAGGTCGCCGTCACATAGACGTCGCCCACCGCCATAGAGCCGACGATCGCCGGCCCGACGGTGGGCAGCGCGAAGATGATCGCCGTCTCGATCTCGCCGGTCAGCATGTAGGGCAGCACCACCCCCTGATACATGACCAGAGGATGCAGCGCATTGGGCACCGCGTGGCGCATGACGACGGCGCCGCCAGTCAGGCCCTTGGCCTTCGCCGTCTCGACATATTGCGCGTTGAGCGTGTCGAGCAGATTGCCGCGCATGACGCGCATGTTGTAGGCGAGCCCGCCGAAGGTCGCGATCGCCACAACCGGCCAGACATGTTTGACGAGGTCGACGAACTTCGCCCACGACCATGGCGCGCCGCCATATTGCGGCGAGAAGAACGAGCCGATCTCCGACACGTTGAACTGGAAGACCAGCAGATAGACGATGATCAGCGCCATCAGGAAGCGCGGCACCGTCATGCCGAGGAAGGAGATGGCCGAGAGCGTCGAGTCGATCCAGGAATACTGCCGGGTCGCCGCCCATATGCCGAAGCTGATGCCGAGCACCGAGGCGAGCAGGTGGCAGACCAGCGCCAAGAGCAGCGTGCGCGGCAGTCGCTCGCCCACCACATCGGCGACCGGCTTGTTGTAATAGAGGCTGTAGCCGAAATCGCCGCGGGTGACGATGCCGCCGATCCAGTTGAGATACTGGACGGGCAGCGGTTTATCGAGACCGTGTTCCTTCCGGTAGGCCTGTGCCTGCGCGTCGGCCTCGGCATAGGAAGCGCCGCCCTGGTTGATGAGCTGCGATTTGATGTAGTCGGCATAGTCGCCAGGCGGCGCCTGGATGATGGCGAAGGTGACCAGGCTCAAAATGGCGAGCACGGGAATCGCCGACGCTATGCGCGTGAGCAGGAATCGCAGCATGGACGGTCCGCTTCCTTCTTCTGGGCCGGTCGCTCCCTCGGGGTGCGTTCGGAGATTCTGTTTGTCCGGCCGCGCCGCGACGCGGCCGGACTGTCTTCGTCAGGGAGGTAAAGCTTAATCCATCGGCCCCTTCTCTCCAGGCTTGCCGGGAAGTTCCTGGGGGAAGAGTTCATACTTGGCCTGCTTGTCGGCCGCGACGAAGACGCGTTCGCGCACGATCGAATCCTCGGCCCAGTTGAACATGAAGATCGGCGTTCCCTGCGGAATGTTCGAGAAGCGCTTGTTGATGATCAACGCGCCCGGATATTCGGTCAGGCCGACATTGTAGACATGCTCGGTCGAGATCTTCTGGAAGTCTTTCATCAGGCTGGCGCGCTGGTCGTTGTCCTGCGTCGAGACGAATTTGTTGACGATGTCGACAAGGTCCTTCTCGAAGGGCATCAGGTCGACCTCGCCGCTTTCCGGCGCGCGGTGGTTCCAGCTGGTCTTCGGACCGACAGGGGCAAGCTGCTCGGTGTTCTGCACCACGGACGTGAGCTCGGTGTCGTTGCGCCGGATCAGCCAGTCGAAGCGGCCGGAATATTCGGCAGCATCGCGCTGCGTGCCGTTGACCCCGTTGAGCACGATCCTCAGTCCAAGCTTCTCCATCTGCGCGACGACGCCTTCGGCTAGGCTCTTGTCGGTGGTGTAGTCGTTGTTGACCAGCATCACGATCTCGACATTCTTGCCGCCGGCAGTGCCGGCCGGGAAGTTCACGAAGCCGTCGCCGTCGGTATCCTTGAGGCCCGCCTTGGCGAGCTCGGCCTTGGCGCCTTCGAGGTCGAACGGATAGTAGACGGTCGACTTGCGGTCATAGAAGCTGGTGCCCGAGGAGAAACCGCCCGGATAGATGGCGGTGAACGGCCCCTTGACCAGCGAGTCGCCCAGCGCCTTGCGGTTGAGCGCCATGGTGACGGCCTTGCGGAAATCCTCGTTGCGGTTGAGCTCGCGCAGCGCCTGGCCGCGCTCGTCCGGATTGCCCCAGCCATTGGCGGAGAAGTTGAAGCGCAGATTGTAGCCGATGAGGCGCGGACCGAAGGCAAGCCTGGCCGGCGCGTTCTTCTCGGCGGCGCGCTTCAGCGAGGCGACGAAGTTTTCCGGCTGCTCGAGGTTGGAGAAGTCGCCGGAGCCTGCCACCGCCTGTACGTCGCGGTCGGCCCAGGTCGAGAGCTTATACTGCAGCTCGTTGAGATAGGGCAGCTGGTTACCCTTCTCGTCGACTTTCCAATAGTAGGGATTGCGCCGCATGACGATGATGTCGTCCGGCCGGTATTCGACCGGCACCCAGGCGCCCATCACCGGCATGTTCATGAACTCCGGCGGGAAGGCGTTCTTGAACTGGTCGTAGGTGTTCTTCGAATATTTCGGATGCTGCGGCTTCAATATGTGCGCGGGACCTGGGCAGAAGGTGCCGTAGGCCATCGCATAGAGATACTGCTTCGGGAACGCTTCCTTGAAGGTCCATTCGACGGTGTAGTCGTCGATCTTCTTGAGCGTCGTGCCAACGCCGAAGGTTTCCGGCGTCGCGCCGTTCAACGGCGAAACGTTCGGGTCGACGACCTCGTCGTCCCAGTAGAACATGACGTCGTCGGCGTTGAAGGGCACCCCGTCCGACCATTTTGCGCCCTCGATCAGATGCATGGTGAGCTTGTGGCCGTCCTTCGACCACTCCCAGCTCCTGGCGAGGTTCGGCAGCGGCTCGGTGTCCTTCGCTTCGACCTGGAACAGCGGCGCCGTGCGCGTCAGGCATTCGGAGAGGCCGATGTCGATGCCGCCCCAGCCTTGCGTCTGGCCGGCGCCGTAGTTCCAGCCTTCCGGCCTGCCGCCGATGACATGCCGCATCGTGTCGCCATAGACGCCGATGCCGTCCGGCATGTTGGCGGTCTTGAAGACCAGCGGCTCCTTGGGCAGCCTGTCCTTGACCGGCGGCAGCTTGCCGGTCTTGACGTACTTCTCCGTCACCCAGTCCGGCTCGTGATATTCGGGCAGCGCCTTGAACTCCAGGATGGAGTCGCGCGCCACATAGTGGATCTTGCCCTCGGCCGGGAACGTCGCCGGCTCCGGCGGGATCGTCGGCTCGGATGCGAAAGCATTGAGTGCCAGAACCGAAACGCCGAGCGTCAGTCCGGCGGCAATGCCAATTCTGCGTAAGGTCCTCATTGTCTCCTCCCAGTTGTTTGGACGTCTGTTGCTGCCCGCCTCTTGTTTCGGGACGGCTGATGCGGTCTGACGTGCCTCCTGCGCGTCCGGCCTCGCGCCGAGTTTCAGCCGGCCTGCTTCAGCGCCGCCTTTTCGGCGCGCAGTTCCTCGATCGAGCGCACGTTGCGCCGCGCCGCGCCCGCCCATTCGCGGGTCTTGACCTTCGATTTCGCAAGCCGCTCCTTCGCCGCCGGAACGGCATGCGCGTATTGCGGCAGCCAGGCAGCTTCGGCGACGACCATCTCGTCGACCATCTGCCAGACCTCCTCCGGCGTCGACACCGCGCCGACCAGCGGGTCGTGCAGCACCGCGAGCTTCAGTAGGTCGATGTCGCCGGCGATCGCCGCATGCACCGACATGCGCTGGACGTTGATCGAAGCCATGCAGGTGGCGGCGCAGGCTTCGGGCAGCGTGATACCGGCGGCCATGTTGATGCCGAAGCGATCGACGAAACCGGGTGACTCGATAATGGCGTCCTGCGGCAGGTTGGTGATCACGCCGTTGTTCTTGACGTTGAAATGGCCGCGATAGACGCGGTTGGTCTCCAGCGCCTCCAGAATGTGGCTGGCGTGCTCGTTGGAGCGCTTCGCCGGATCGATCGGCTTCGACGCCGCTTCAAGGAACTGTGGATATTCCGTCTCGAACCAGTTGCGGGTCTCGGTCGAGTAGCGCAGATACCCGCCGGTCTCGCCGTGGATCCAGTCCGACATGTCGATCCAGCGCGTGATCTCGTCGGGACGCTTGCGGTACCAGGGCAGATATTCCGACAGATGCCCGTTGCTTTCGGTCGAATAGACGCCGAAGCGCTTCAACACGTCGATGCGCAGCTTTTCCTGTTTCGAATAGACCGGATGCGCCTCGAAGGCGGCGACCAGCTCGTCCTTGCCGATCGGCCGGCCGTTCAGCCTGAGTTCGATGAACCAGGTCTGGTGGTTGATGCCCGAACAGACATAGTCGAGCTCCCCGGGCGATTTCGCGCCGAGGACCTCGGCGATCTGCTCGGCGCCGTGCTGCACGCCATGGCAGAGACCGACCGTGTCGACCTTGCCGTATTCGATCGCGGCCCAGGTGTTCATCGCCATCGGATTGGCGTAGTTGAGGAACTTGGCACCGGTGTCGGCGACCTCGCGGATGTCCTTGCAGAAATCGAGGATCACCGGGATGTTGCGCTGGCCATAGAGGATGCCGCCGGCGCAGATCGTGTCGCCGACGCACTGGTCGATGCCATATTTCAGCGGAATGCGGATGTCGTCGGCATAGGCCTCGAGGCCGCCGACGCGCACGCAGCTGATGATGTAGCGCGCACCTTCCAGCGCCTTGCGGCGGTCGGTCGTCGCCGTCACCTTGGTCGGCAGATTGTTCGCTTCCACGATCCTGTCGAGGATCGCCTTGATCATCCCGAGATTGTGCTCGCTGATGTCGGTCAGCGCGAATTCGATGTCCTTGAATTCGGGCACGCACAAAATGTCGGTGAACAGCTTCTTGGTGAATCCGACACTGCCGGCGCCGATAATAGCGATTTTGAAACTCATCACCTTCACCTCGATCCAATCGAATGTTAGGCAAGGAGCAGCAAGGGAGGATATGGCCGCACGCCGGCAGGCGCGCTTGCCATTCGAGCCGGAAATCCGGCTCTTTCTCCTCCCGCCCGCTCCTCGACCGCGGGTCTTCCCGTTCTTGAGTGAGCCGGATTATGCGCTTATTCGCTGGCGCGGCCAGAGAAGGATTATGCTTTCGAGGGTAATTTTGTGCTGCAAGACCTGATCGCCAATGGAAAGCTGATGCGCACGATCTCGCTGCCGCGCGGCCGCCAGCGCCTGCATGCCATGCCGACCAGCACCGGCTACGAGGTGCGCGAGGACGAGACCTACGACTGGGACGGGCGAAAGCGCGGCCAGACGCCGTTCACGGTTCTCCAGCATACGATCAGCGGCACCGGTCAGTTGCGCTACGAGAGCCGCAATTACCGCCTGCAGGCGAATGACACGCTGCTGGTTCTGGTGCCGCACAACCATCGCTACTGGTTGGCCAAAGGAGACCGCTGGGAATATTTCTGGATATCGATGAACGGCGAGGAGGCGCTGCGCATCCACAAGTCGATTCTTAGCGTCTCAGGCCCGGTGTTCCGGCTGCAGCCGGCGACCGTCGATCACCTTGCCGATTGCAGCCTGCGCCTCATCAAGGGTGCCGCCTCGCCGGGCGCCGCGTCGGCGATCGCTTATGAGGCGGCGATGGCGCTCTACGACGATGTCTTCGGCTCGCACGCCTTCGCCGAGAAGCAGAGCGCCATGCAGCCGGTGATCGATCACATCAACGCCAATCTCGACAAGCCGCTGCCAGTGGCGGAGTTGGTCGAGATCAGCGGCCTCAGCCGCGCCCATTTCTCGCGCTGCTTCGCCGAGAGCGAAGGATTGCCGCCGGCCGAGTTCGTCCTGCAGCAGCGGCTGCAGCGCGCGGCGAAGCTTCTGACCAAGGCGGATTTCCTGCCGGTCAAGGAGGTCGCCGTGCTGTGCGGTTTCGAGGACGCGAACTACTTCTCCAAGGTCTTTCGCCGTTGCTACGGCATCACGCCGACGCAGTTTCGCACCACCGGCATGTATGCCAGCCTTGGCAACCATCGCTGACGCTGCCCTTGGCTACTGCCTGCGGTGGTCGAGCGCCGTCGAAGCCGTGTTGACCGGGTCGGCCGCGGCGAAGGCGGCGTCGAGCTGTTCGGGCGTGCGCCGTCCGGCCCGCTTCCAGGCGACATATTGGACGATGCCGAAGCTCGGGCGCTGCGGCACGGTCTTCACCACCGGCATGCGGAACCCGTCGCGGAACTTCTCCCAGCACGCGCCAAGCACCGCCACCAGTTCCTCGAAGGTCGGCGGCGTCGCCACATCGGCGTAGGTGATGGTGACCTTGCCGGCGAGGCCCGCTTCGCGCGGGATCGGCACCGGGATCGAGGCGAGGTAATCGGGCGGCACGTCGATGAGCCCGCCGAAGGCCCATTGCTGGCGCAATTCATCGGCTTTCATCGGCGCGACGTTGACGTCGATGTCGTTCGGCGTGCCCGGCACGCGATAGGGGCAGCGGAAGCGGCCGCAATTGGCCTTCGCCGAGAACTGCCACAGCGCGTACCCCTGCCAGTAGCCCATCGGGAAATGCACGTCGATGTCCGGCTTGTAGCGCGCGTACCAGAGCGGCAGCCTGGACAGCAGCCGGTAGGTATAACGGTTGTCGGCGATATACTGGGCGGTCTTGCCGTTCGAGTAGAGCACCGGGAAGCGGCCGAGGCGTCGATGCACCTGGCGCACGAATTCTTCCGCGTCCTCCAGCGACATCCATTGCGTCGGATCGATGCCTTCGATGTCGAGGGCAATCAGCTCGTCAGGCGCCGGCTCGGCGAAATCGACGAAATTGTTGGCCTGCTCGACCGGATTGCCGGGGCGGGCGAGGTGATAGGCGCCCCATTTCAGGCCGAGTGCCTTGGCCACCACCCTGCGCGTCTGGAAGAGCTCGCGCGTCACGGCGTAGCGTTTCCACAACGCTTTGCAGAGTTTGACGTCGGTCTCGCCACCGAAGCAGAAATAGGGCGGCGGCAGCCCGTCGGAGGCCTTGTTGATGAAGCCGACGATGCGCTTGTCGGTGGCAAGCTCGGCCCAGTCGATGGAATTGTATTCGTAGGCGTCGATGACCAGCGCGCGGTCGGCATTCTTCCAGGGCTCGGAGAAATCCGAGGCCTTTGCCGCCGTGCCCAGCACCATCGCAGCCGCGAGAAGCGCCAGGCGGCGAAGAGGGCGCGCCGGCTTTTTCAATCAGGGTGTCCCCACTGACCAGGGGATGATCCTGAACCGCTATGGTTAAGGAAGTGCTTCAGGGCCGAAGAGCGTTAGCGCCGGGAGCCCTCGACGGCTATCGCGATTCAATGACCAGTCTTTTGTAGGCATCGAACGCTTTGCGCAGCGCTTCATTCGGCTCCGGCGGGTTCACGATCGCCTCGATCAAAGCAAGTTGATCTGCGGCTGACAGCTGGATCCTGGCGGTCTCAGCACTGATTTGCTGCGCCATTTCGAGGGCCGCGCGTCGGGGAGTCCGTTGGCTTGGCATTGTGGCAACCTCATCGCCGGAACAGCGAATGCACTTCGAACGGATCGGGCGCCGGCTCCCGCGGCAGAGTGCCTTCGGCGGTGCGCTTCTTGTGATGCGCCAGCGAGCATTGCGGCGAGCACAATATGCCGCGATCCGTCCAGTAGGCCGGTCCATGCTCCATCTTGCCCTCATGATACCAGAAGCCCGTGGCCCGGTAGGGGAGGCCGCATTCGATGCAGCGATAGGCGTCAGGTCTGGCAAGCATGGGAGTTCCGGTTCGCTCTGGTCTGCAATCGGCGGATCATACCAGCCGGATGTAATTCTTCGTAGAAATTTTGAGCGGTATTGCAGCTTAGAAAGTTGGCCATGGCCTTCGCGATTTCGTCATTCTATGGCGGAGCAAGGAGCGAAGCGACGCGCGCAGACCATAGAATCCATTCCGTGACGTTGAGGCGCTTCCGTGGCTCGGAATTCTGCTCCGCCGAGCCCCCTCGCGCGAGGTCACGGAATGGATCCTCGGGTCTACGCGTCCGCTGCGCTCCCGCTCCGCCCGTGGATGACGAAGTCTACGCTTGCAAAATCCGCGTGACAAAGTTTGACGTTTACGTAAAAAGGAGACAGCTGCCAACCCAAAGACGGATGGTTTAGCTGCGGCTGGAGTCGTACGATCGACCGGCCGGAACGGAGGAGGAGCAGCAGATATGTATCGCGCGCCGGTCGAGGACATCGCCTTCACGCTGAAGCATGTGGCCGGGCTGAAGCCTGCGCTGGATGCCGGCACCTTCGGCGATCTCGGCGAGGATCTGGTCGACGCGATCCTGGCCGAGGCCGGCCGTTTCGCCGGCGAGGAAGTCGCGCCGCTCTACAAGATCGGCGACGAGCACGGCGCGGTGCTCAAGGACGCCGCGGTCGCCACGCCGCCCGGTTGGAAGGAGCTTTACCGGCGTTGGATCGACGGCGGCTGGAACGCGCTGTCGGGGCCGGAGGAATTCGGCGGCCAGGGCCTGCCCACCATGCTGGCCGTAGCCGCGCTCGAAATGTGGAATTCGGCCGCCATGGCCTTCGGCATCGGCCCGACGCTGACCATGGGCGCGGTCGAGGCGCTCGACAAGCACGCGTCAGAGGCTCTCAAGGCGAAGTATCTCGCCAAGCTCGTCTCCGGCGAGTGGACGGGCACGATGAACCTGACAGAGCCGCAGGCGGGTTCCGATCTCGCGGCGCTGCGCACGCGTGCCGAGCCTGCCGGCGACGGTACCTACCGCATTTTCGGCCAAAAGATTTTCATCACCTATGGCGAGCACGATTTCACCGACAACATCGTGCATATGGTGCTGGCGCGGCTGCCCGACGCGCCGGCCGGCACGCGCGGCATCTCGCTGTTCCTGGTGCCGAAATTCCTGGTCGGTGACGACGGCTCGCTCGGCGCCCGCAACGACGTCTTCTGTTCCGGCCTCGAGCACAAGCTCGGCATCCATGCCTCGCCGACCTGCACCATGATCTATGGCGACGGTTTTCAGGGCGCGACACCAGGCGCGATCGGCTGGCTGATCGGCGAGGAGAACAAGGGTCTCGCCTGCATGTTCACGATGATGAACAATGCCCGCCTGGCCGTCGGCATGCAGGGCGTGGCCGTTGCCGAGACCGCGACGCAGAAAGCAATCGCCTATGCCAATGAGCGCCGCCAAGGCAGGGCGTCGGACTATTCCGGATCCGGCATGGCCCCGATCGTCCATCACCCGGACGTGCAGCGCAATCTCTTGACCATGCGGGCGCTGACCCAGATCGCGCGCTCCATCAGCTATTCCTGCGCGCACGCCATCGACCGCGCGCGCGTCAGCGAAGGCGAGGCCGCCGCCAACTGGCGCGACCGCGCCAATCTTTTGACGCCATTGGCAAAGGCCTTTTCGACCGATGTCGGTGTCGAGGTCGCTTCGCTTGGGCTGCAGGTGCATGGCGGCATGGGCTTCATCGAGGAGACGGGCGCGGCAGCGCTTTATCGCGACGCCCGCATCGCGCCGATCTACGAAGGCACCAACGGCATCCAGGCGATCGACCTCGTCTCGCGGAAACTGCCGCTCGGCGGCGGCGAGCATGTGCATCGCTACATCGGCGAGCTGAAGGCGGTGGCCGATGGCGTGCGCACGTCCAACATTGCGGGCTTCGGCCGCACCGCCGACAATCTCGACCGCGCGCTTGCCGATCTCGACGAGGCGACGCGCTTCCTGCAAAAACTGATTGCCGACGGCAAGGCCGATGCCGCGATGGCCGGCGCCACGCCCTATCTGCGCCTGATCTCGCTCGCCGCCGGCGGCGCCTATCTGGCGCAAGGTGGGCTGGCCGACCGTAGCCGCATCGCACTCTGCCGTTTCTTCGCCGAAAACCTGCTCGGCGAAACGCGCGCGCTCAAGGAGCGCGTCGTCGACGGCGCCGAGAGCCTCGCCGCAGCCGGCCAGGCGCTGATCTCCGCTTGAGCGTTCCTACATTCAAAGGACCGACCGTGACCGACCATATCCTCATCGAGCGCCGGGGCGCCGTGCAGATCATCCGCATGAACCGGCCGGACAAGAAGAACGCGCTGACGCGCGCCATGTACGCAAAAATGTCGGCTGCCCTGCTCGAGGGCGACGCCGATCCGGCGGTTCGCGTGCACGTCTTCCTCGGCGTGCCCGGCGCCTTTTCCTCCGGCAACGATCTTGCCGACTTCCTGGTGATCGCCACGGGCGGGGAGGGCGGCAACGAGGTGTGGGATTTCCTGATGGCGCTGGCCAAGACGGAAAAGCCGATGGTGTCGGGCGTCGACGGCATCGCCGTCGGCATCGGCACGACGCTCAATTTGCATTGCGACCTGACCTTCGCCACGCCGCGCACGCTCTTCCGCACGCCCTTCGTCGATCTTGGCCTGGTGCCGGAGGCGGGTTCCAGCCTGCTCGCGCCTCAGATCCTCGGCCGGCAGGGCGCCTTCGCGCTGCTCGGTCTCGGCGAAGGTTTTTCGGCCGAGCGCGCCAAGGCCGCCGGCCTGATCTATGAGGTGGTCGCGGAAGATGCGCTGGAAAGCGCCGTGCTGGCGGCCGCCAACGACATCGCCGCCAAGCCGCCGCAGGCGTTGAAGATCGCCCGCGACCTTATGCGCGGCTCCCGCGAGGAACTCGTCGCCCGCATCAAGGTGGAAAGCGAGCATTTCCGCGAGCGGCTGAAGTCCGACGAGGCGCGCGCCGCGCTGACGGCTTTCATGACCAGGAAGAAGTAGTTCGCGCTGGGCCGGGCGGGTCGAAACGCCGGCAGGGTAGAAATCCGCTCACCGATGCTCGGTCGCGATGCGGATGCCGAGGCCGATCAGCACCATCCCGGTCACGCCCTCGATGGCGCGGCGGATCGACGGGCGGCGCAGGAAATCCCCTGCTTTGGCGACCACGGTCGCGTAGAGCGCGAGCCAGGTGAAGGTCATGACGGCGAAGACCGCGCCGAGGCCGAGCAGCGCCGAGAAACTTTCTCCGCCCGGCGGCACGAACTGCGGCAGCAGGCTCGCGAAGAACACCGCCATCTTCGGATTGCCGAGGTCGCTGATCAGCCCTTGGCGATAGGCGCTTGCCGCCGTCAGCCGCCGCGCCGGCCTGGTGGCGGCCGCCATGTCGTGCCGATGGGGCGGCCGCAGCGCTTCCTGCAGCGCCTTGAAGCCGAGATAGACGAGATAGGCCGCACCCGCATATTTGACGGCAAGAAACAGCGGCTCCGATGCCACGAGCAGCGCGACGATGCCGGCGCTGGTTGCCAGCGCCCAGATCGTCTGGCCGCTGGAGATGCCGAGCGCGGTGAACACGCCCGCCATGCGCCCGCCAAGCAGCGTGTTGCGAATGGTGATGGCGGTGTCGGGTCCAGGCGTGGCAAGCACGATGAACGAGACACCGAGAAAGGCCAGGAACAGGCTCATGCGTCTCTCCTTTCTGCGATCACGGC
Organism: Mesorhizobium sp.; assembly: GCA_004963905.1. Taxonomy (GTDB): domain Bacteria; phylum Pseudomonadota; class Alphaproteobacteria; order Rhizobiales; family Rhizobiaceae; genus Mesorhizobium. The sequence continues at coordinate 123,752 of SUGL01000016.1, read as the reverse complement.
AGCTTCGAGCGCCATTCTCACAAGCTCAGGGATAAAGCCTGGTCTTGTCCCAGCCGCCCTGGGCGTTGCGCGAAAAGACGACGCGGTCATGCAGCCGGAACGGACGGTCGTGCCAGAACTCGATCGTCTGCGGCAGGATGCGGAAGCCGGACCAGTATTTCGGCCTGGGGATGTCGCCGATCGCGTAGCGCGCCGTGTATTCGGCCACGGCCTTCTCCAGCGCGAAGCGGCTTTCCAGCGGCCGCGACTGTTTGGAGGCCCAGGCGCCGATGCGGCTGCCGCGCGGCCGCGTCGCATAATAGGCGTCGGCCTCGGCGTCGCTGACGATCTCCACCGGCCCGCGCACGCGCACCTGGCGGCGCAGCGATTTCCAGTGGAAGCACATCGCCGCCTTCATGTTGCCGAGAATCTCGCGGCCCTTGGCGCTCTCGAAATTCGTGTAGAAGACAAATCCCTTTTCGTCGAACCCCTTGAGCAGCACCATCCGCACATCCGGCATGCCGTCGGCATCGACGGTTGCCAGCGCAACGCCGTTGGGATCGTTGATCTCGCTTTTGGTGGCGTCTTCCAGCCATGCGGCAAAAAGCCGGAACGGCTCCGCCGCATCGGTGAAGTCACTGCTTGTTAACTCGGTTTCGTTCATAGTTTTCCAAATTTTTAACGTTGCGGGAGGAGTTCGCCGATTGTCGCGTATCGCGCAAGCTTTTGACAGCGGGCAATGGAGCGTTATTGCTTCGGCCAGTGCCAAGGCTGCGCTGCTGATATTGGCGCTTCCACTCACTGCCTGTGGCGCCGGCGGCTTCAGCTTGGAGAAGGCCGAGGTCGATCGCTCGATCATCACCTCCAGCGCCCCTTCCGCGCCTGCCCAGCCGGCAACCAGCGACAACGATTCGGACCAGACCACGATCGGCAATGCGGTCTCCTCCGCCGACATCCAGGAGCTCGGCGGCCAAGCCGTGCCATGGGCCAATGCCGGCACCGGTTCGCGCGGCGCGATCACCGAACTGGTGGAGCTCAAGGATGGCGGCCTCAACTGCCGCCGCTTCACCGCCACGCGGGAGAGTTTCGACGGCGTCGCCCTGTACAAGGGCGAGCTCTGCATGGCCGGCGCCGGCGGCTGGCGCATGCAGGAGTTCAAGGCGCTCTGATCTGGTTCGGGGGTGCTCTGATTTTCGCCAGCCGATCCCCCTTGCGCCACTGGAATTTCTTCCTATCCGAGCGCATATAGGGGGCACCGTGGATTCATCTTCTCTTACAGGCAGGAAGCATGCGCGACCCCTATGAGGTGCTGGGCGTTGCCAGGAACGCATCGGCCAAGGAAATAAAATCGGCGTACCGCAAGCTCGCCAAGCAGCATCATCCGGACCAGAATCCGAATGATCCGAAGGCGAAGGAGCGTTTTGCCGCCGCCAACCAGGCCTACGAGATCGTCGGCGACGAGAAGACGCGCGCCGCATACGATCGCGGCGAGATCGACGCCGACGGCAAGCCGAGGTTCCAGGGCTTCGAAGGCGCGGCCGGCGGTGGCGACCCGTTTGCCGGCTTCCGCCGCCAGCAGGGTCCCGGCGGCGCGCATTTCGAATTCCGCACCGGCCGTCCGGGCGGCGATCCGTTCGACGGCAACAGCGACATCTTCAGCCAGATCTTCGGCGATGCCTTTTCGGGCGCGCGCGGTGGCCGAGGCGACCGTCGCCAGCCGGTCCAGGCGCCCGACCTGAACGTCACGCTGGACATCACCGTCGAGGAGGCCGCCACCGCCGAGAAGGTGACGGCGATGTTCCCCGATGGCCGCAAGATGGCGGTCAAGCTGCCGGCCTATGTCGAGGAAGGCCAGACCATCCGCCTCAAGGGCCAGGGCGAGCAGGGGCCCGGGCAGCCGGGCGACGCGCTGGTCAAGATCCACATCCGCCGCCATCCGCGCTATCGCATCGAGGGCCGCGACCTGCATGTCGACCTGCCCGTCGACCTGGCCGACGCGGTGCTCGGCGCCAAGGTGGCGGTCGAGACGCCGACCGGCAAGCTCGCTGTCAACGTTCCGGCATGGTCGAGCTCGGACAAGGTATTGCGCCTGAAGGGCAGGGGTTTGCCGGAAAAAGCCGGTGGCCACGGCGACCTTTATGCCCATGTCCGGCTGATGCTGCCGGAGGGCGGAGATGCCGATCTAGAAGCCCTGATGCGCAACCGAAAAGGCTGATCGAGGCGGTTTTCTCCTCGAGCCAGTCCGTTTTCGACGCTTGAAGGGGCTGTGTGCCTGTGCGATAGGGCTCCACAAAAGCTGACATCTCTTGCGGAGAACGTGCACATGGCGGGTGGACAGGGCCTGATGGCCGGTAAGCGAGGCCTTATTCTGGGCGTCGCGAACAATCGGTCGATCGCTTTCGGAATCGCCAAGGCTTGCGTCGACCACGGCGCCGAGATCGCGCTGACCTATCAGGGCGAGGCGTTCAAGAAGCGCGTCGAGCCGCTGGCGGCGGAACTCAACGCGCATGTCGCCGGTCATTGCGACGTGACCGACTCGGAAAGCCTGGACGCGGTCTTTGCCGATATTGCCAAGCACTGGGGCAAGCTCGACTTCCTCGTCCATGCGATCGCCTTCTCGGACAAGGACGAGCTCACCGGCCGCTATGTCGAGACGACGCGCGACAATTTCCTGCGCACCATGGACATTTCGGTATTCTCCTTCACCACCATCGCCAAGCGCGCCGAGCCGCTGATGGCGGAAGGTGGCTCGCTGCTGACTTTGACCTATTACGGCGCCGAGAAGGTGATGCCGCATTACAACGTCATGGGCGTCGCCAAGGCGGCTCTCGAGGCCAGCGTGCGTTATCTCGCCGTCGACCTCGGCGCCAAGAAGATCCGCGTCAACGCGATCTCGGCCGGCCCGATCAAGACGCTCGCCGCTTCCGGCATCGGCGACTTCCGCTACATCCTCAAATGGAACGAGTACAACGCGCCGCTGAAGCAGACGGTGACGCAGGAAGAGGTCGGCGATTCCGGCGTCTATTTCCTGTCGGACCTGTCGCGAGGCGTGACCGGCGAGGTCCATCACGTCGATTCGGGCTACCACGTCGTCGGCATGAAGGCGGTCGACGCGCCGGATATCTCGACCGTCAAGGACTAACCCGCTTCCCAGCCTACCCTTAGTCCCAGGCCCTGGCCCGACCTCCGGAAGACCTGATGTATCCGCTCGTCTATCTCGCGCGCCATGGCCAGACCGAGTGGAATACCCAGCGTCGTCTGCAGGGCCAGGCCGACACCGACATCAATGAGCTTGGCCGCCGGCAGGCGACCGGCAACGGCCGGCGCCTGGCCGCGATGATCGGCAAGGGCGAGGATTTCGACTTTGTCGCCAGTCCGATGCGGCGCACATGCGAAACGATGGAACTGATGCGGGCGGCAATGGGGCTCGACCCGCTCGCTTACCGGACGGACCCGCGTCTGGTGGAATTGAGTTTCGGCGACTGGCAGGGCTTTACCTTCGCCGAACTCGAAGCCCGGCATCCTGGCTCGACGCATGGCCGCCGCGCCGCCAAATGGGATTACCAACCGCCAGGCGAGGGCGCGGAAAGCTACGAGATGCTGCTTGAACGGGTGAAGCCGTGGTTCGACGCGCTTGCGCGGCAGACGGTCTGCGTCACCCATGGCGGGGTGATGCGCTGTCTGTTCCGCTTTGTCGAAGGCGTGTCCAAGAAGGAGGCGGCCAGCCTGGAGATCCCGCAGGATCGCCTGCTCCGGCTGGAGGGCCGGAGCCTGGAGTGGTTGTAGGCGGCGGCCTGCCAAATTCAGGTCAGGCCGGCCTCACCTGAATCTAATTCTGATCGCTGTCCGGCAACTGCATATCTGTCACGACATTCTCGCCATTGGTCACGTCGTAGGCGATGACGATGTCCATGCCGGGCTTCAATGCGTCGAGGTCGGTCTCGGCGTTGAGCTTGTAGGACTTTCCGTCGTCGAGCGTCAGCGTCAGCGTGTCCTTGTCGACTTTCTTGATCAGGCCCTCGGTCTGGCCGGCGAATGCGGCGGTGGAAATCATGAGCATGGCGCCAACGGCGCCAATCAGGGTACGCATCGTCGTCCTCTTTTGGTCATTGCGCCGGCATGAGCAACGGCGGATCCTCAACGGCGGATGGAAGAGAGCAGAAACCAACCGAATGTGTCAAAACTAAATCGGCCAGATCACAGATTGATGCATCCGATCACCGTTTGACCGCTGTGGAAAACGCCAATAGAAGGCAGCCTTGAACCGGCGAACCGGGCTCCGCCGCCGGGCAGGGCGTTTTTCCATGTCGCACAACACATTCGGCCATCTGTTCCGCGTCACTACTTGGGGTGAAAGCCATGGCGCCGCGCTCGGCTGCGTTGTGGACGGCTGCCCGCCCGGCATCCGCTTCAAGCGCGAGGACATCCAGGCCGACCTCGACCGCCGCCGCCCCGGGCAGTCGCGTTTCGTCACCCAGCGCCGCGAGCCGGACGAGGTGAAGATCCTCTCAGGCTTCATCCTCGATGAGGACGGCGAGACGATGATCACCACCGGCACGCCGGTGTCGATGCTGATCGAGAATGTCGACCAGCGCTCCAAGGATTATGGCGAGATCGCCCGCCAGTACCGGCCGGGCCATGCCGACTACACCTATGAGGTCAAATACGGCCTGCGCGACCATCGCGGCGGCGGCCGTTCCTCGGCGCGCGAGACGGCGGCGCGCGTGGCGGCCGGCGCGCTGGCGCGCAGGGTGGTGCCCGGCATGGTGGTGCGCGGCGCGCTGGTCTCGATGGGCGAAAAACGAATAGACCGCGCCAACTGGAACTGGAATTTCGTCAGTGATCCCGAAAACCCGTTCTTCACCCCCGATCCGGCCTCGGTCCCGGTCTTCGCCGCCTATCTCGACGGCATCCGCAAAGCGGGCTCCTCGGTCGGCGCGGTGATCGAAATCGTCGCCGAGGGCGTGCCGGCGGGCCTAGGCGCGCCGATCTACGCCAAGCTCGACCAGGACATCGCCTCGGGCCTGATGTCGATCAACGCCGTCAAGGGCGTCGAGATCGGCAACGGCTTCGAGGCCGCCCGCATCACCGGCGAGCAGAACGCCGACGAGATGCGGATCGGCAATGACGGCAAGCCGGTGTTTTTGTCCAACCATGCCGGGGGCATCCTTGGCGGCATCTCGACCGGCCAGGCGATCGTCGCCCGCTTCGCCGTCAAGCCGACCTCATCGATTCTCACGCCGCGCAAGTCCATCGACAAGGACGGCAAGGACGTCGAGGTGATGACCAAGGGCCGCCACGATCCGTGCGTCGGCATCCGCGCCGTGCCGATCGGCGAGGCCATGGTTGCCTGCGCGATCGCGGATCATTATCTGCGGCACAGAGGACAGACGGGAAAGGCAGTAGGCAGTAGGGATTAGGCAGTAGACCGCCCGACACAGCCGTTTTCTTTCTTCTACTGCCTACTGCCTACTGCCTACTGCCTACTGCCTAATTCCTGCGAGCGAAGCGAGCGCCCATGCCATACGACCAGAAGAAGATCGTCGAAGCGATCCGTGCTTTCGAGCGCGGCGAGATCGTCGTCGTCATGGACGATGACGGGCGCGAGAACGAGGGCGACCTGATCGTCGCCGCGGTGCACTGCACGCCGGAGAAAATGGCCTTCATCGTCCGCAACACCTCCGGCATCGTCTGCACGCCGATGCCGCGCGAAGAGGCACGGCGTTTGAATCTTGCGCCGATGGTGGCCGACAATGATTCCGCCCACACCACCGCCTTCACCGTCAGCGTCGACTTCAAGCACGGCACCACGACCGGCATTTCCGCCGATGACCGAACGCTCACCGTGCGCAACCTCGCCAACGGTAATGTCGGCGCCTCCGACTTCGTGCGTCCCGGCCACATCTTCCCGCTGATCGCGCGCGAAGGCGGTGTCCTGATGCGTTCAGGCCATACCGAGGCCGCGGTCGACCTCTGCAAGCTCGCCGGCCTGCCGCCGGTCGGCGTCATTTCCGAACTGGTCAACGACGACGGCACGGTCAAGCGCGGCCCCGAGGTTCAGGCCTTCGCGGAACAGCATGGCCTGAAGCAGGTTTCGGTCGCCGACCTCATCGCCTACCGCCAGCGCAAGGAAACGCTGGTCGAGCGCGTCGCCTGCTCCGACATCGACACGCCCGGCGGCAAGGCGCAGGTCTTCACCTACACGCTGCCCTGGGATTCCATGCATCACGTCGCCATCGTCTTCGGCGACATCCGCGACGGCGAGGAGGTGCCGGTGCGACTGCATTCGGAGGACGTCGTGACCGACGTCTTCGGCACCAGCCACCGCCTTGACCGCATCATGAAGGCGATGGGCGAGCGCAAGCGCGGCGTCATCGTCTATCTGCGCGAGGGCTCGGTCGGCGTCGCCCACCAGGAGCGCAAGCGCCCGATGAGCGGCGACCGCGAGGACCATGAGGAAGCGCGCCGGCGCGAGAGCGAGTGGCGCGAGATCGGGCTTGGCGCCCAGATTCTCAGGGATCTCGGCATCTCCTCGATCAATCTGATCGCCTCGCGCGAGCGCCACTATGTCGGCCTCGAAGGGTTTGGCATCCACATCGCCAGGACCGAGATTCTGTAGCTGGCGAGGGACGGAAGTTCCTCCAAGCAAATCGGACACTTACGCGATTGGCCGGAACCCTCCGCGACGTCGTCATCCACGGGCGGAGCAAGGAGCGAAGCGACGCGCGTAGACCCGAGGATCCATTCCGTGACTTCGAAGCGTTGCGACGGTGCAGAATTCTGCTCCGTAGCGTTCTACGATCAAGGTCACGGAATGGATCCTCGGGTCTGCGCTCCGCTTCGCGTCGCTCCGCCCGTGGATGACGACGTCGCGTAAGTTCCGGCTAACTGCCAACGTCTGCGATGATGGATCGGACGGCCGAATACCATCATTCCGCCAACGCCACCGCTTCGCCCTTGTCCACATCGCACTCGTCCGTCGCCAGCCGGCATTGACCGGCGAGCACCGTTGCCAGAGCGATCGCGCCTGCCGCGACGGATACCCAGAAGCCGTCCTGCGGCCCAAAAGTGTCGACCATCCAGCCGGCGGCGAACGAGCCCAGCGCCATGCCGATGCCGATCCCGGTCGTCACCCAGGTGACGCCTTCCGTCAGCATCGCCGCCGGCACGTGGCGCTCGATCAGGCCAAAGGCGGTGATGAAGGTCGGCGAGATCGCGACGCCGCTGACGAAGACGGCCAGCGCCAGCGTCGGCACCGTGCCGGCGAAGAGCAGCGGCAGCGTGCTGAGCGCTATGACTGCGACCGAGATCGCCAGTTGCCGCCGCAGAGGCGCCTTCAGGCTGAGCGCGCCGACCATGATGCCGAGCACGAAGGACCCCAGCGCGTAGACGCCGATGACGAGGCTAGCCGCTTCTGGCTGGCCGAGCGCTTTCGTGATCGCCACCGTGGTGACCTCGGTGGTCGCGAAGGTCGCGCCGACGAAGATCAGGGCGAAGGTGATGATCTGAACCGGCCGCAACCGGATCGCCGAACCGGCCGCCCCATGTTCCGCCGGACGCACGGATGGCTCTGTCGAACGCTGCAGCAGGAACGCCGCCGAGCCGAAGGCAAGCAGCAGCGTGCTCACCAGCATGCCGGCCTCGGGAAACAGCGCTGCGCTCAAGCCGACCGACAGCGAGGCGCCGGCGACATAGACCAGCTCGTCAGCCGCCGATTCGAAGGCGAAGGCGGTGTTGAGTTCGGGGCGATCGCGAAAAATCTCGGTCCAGCGCGCTCTAACCAGCGCCGGGATGCTCGGCATGGCGGCGGCAAGCAGCGCCGAGACGAACAAGGTCCATGCCGGCCAGTGCTGGTTGGCCGCGATGATCAGGGCAGCGAAGGAAAGCACCGAAACGAGCGTCGTCGGCAGGGCTATCGCGGTCTGGCCGTATCGGTCCACAAGCCGCGACACCTGCGGCGACAGGAAAGCGTTGACCAGCGCGTAGGTCGCCGAGACGGCGCCGGCGAGCCAGTATTCGCCATGCGTCTGCGACAGCATCGCCACGATGCCGATCGGCGCCATGGCGATCGGCAGCCGCGCGATGAAGGCGGCCGCGGCGAAGCCCTTCGTGCCAGGCGGCCGAAAGATTTCCGAATAGGGATTTCGCATGGTCCTGCTCCTCGACAATGTAGGATACCGCAATTACATACGCGGCGTATGACTGTCAGATAATTCATACGCCGCGTATGTCAATTGGCATATGGGGCGTATGTGAATAGGGCCAGAAGCCATGCACAGACCGCGCAAGGAGATGATCGCCGAGACACGCGCCAAGCTGATCGCGGCCGCGCGCCACGCCTTCGGCACGATCGGCTATGCCGAGGCGTCGATGGACGATTTCACCGCTTCGGCGGGCCTGACGCGCGGCGCGCTCTACCATCACTTCGGCGACAAGAAGGGGCTCTTGCAGGCGGTGATCGCCGAGATCGACGGCGAGATGGCCGCACGGGTGAACGAAGTGGCCTCGCGGGCGCCGACCCGCTGGCAGCATTTCGTCGACGAATGCACCACCTATATCGAGATGGCGCTGGAGCCGGAAATCCAGCGCATCATGTTCCGCGACGGCCCGGCGGTGCTCGGCGATCCGGCGCAATGGCCGAACGCCAACGCCTGCACGGCTTCAATAACCGATCACCTGACCGCGCTGCAGGAAGAGGGGGTGGTCGTTCCCGACCTCGACCCCGAAACCGCGGCGCGGCTCATCAACGGCGCCAGCAGCCAGGCCGCGCAGCGCATCGCCAATTCCGGGGACCCCGAAGCGACGTCGAAGAAGGCGATAGCGGCATTCAAGCAACTGCTCGAAGGCTTACGCAAAAAGCCCTGACCGCACGATCGGGTAACGATATCGCCGGTTTGTGCACCGGTTTGAGGCCGTCACGGCGGCGCCGCAATTGACAATCGCAGGCGTGAGCGCATCCTCTCCGGCCATTCTCTGAGGCGGGAGAGTCGGGGCCATGTGGGACTTCAGTATCGGCCGGTCGGTGTCCATCATGATGCGGACATGGCCGTTCATCGTCTTTCGCATGATCGTCTATTTCGGCATCACGGTGGCCTACATCGTGGCGACCGGCACCGGCGCCAGCGTCGGCTACGGCGTCGGCCACATCTCCACCGACCCGGACGGACCGATGTCGTTTGCCTTATGGGGCGGTGTCGTCGGCTTCGGCGTCGTCTCGATCGCCGTCTACTGGATCCGCGAATACATCCTCTATGTCCTCAAGGCCGGCCACATCGCCGTCATGGTTCACCTCATTGACGGCCACGACGTTCCCGACGGCCAGGGCCAGATCGCCTATGCGAAGGAAGTGGTGACCCAGCGTTTCGCCGAGGCCAACATCCTTTTCGTCGTCGACCAGCTGGTCAAAGGCGCCATCCGCGCCATCACCGGCCTGATCGGCGGTATCGCCGCGTTCCTGCCCATTCCCGGCTTGAGCGGCATCGTCAGCTTCATCAACACGGTCATCCGCCTGTCGCTGACCTATGTCGACGAGATCATCCTCGGCTACAACATCCGCATCAATTCGAACTCGCCGTTCGAGACCGCCAGGCAAGGCGTCGTGCTTTACGCGCAGAACGGCAAGCATATGGTCAAGAACGCCGTCTGGCTGGCGGTGATCATGTGGGGTGTGTCCTTCGTCATCTTCCTGCTGATGCTTGCCCCGGCAGCCGCCATCCTCTGGGTGATGCCGGGGCAGCTTGCCGGCTGGGCCTTCGTGCTCGCCATCGTCTTCGCCTGGGCTTTCAAGGCTGCCTTCATCGAACCCTTCGCCATCGCTTCGCTGATGCAGGTCTATTTCGACACCATCGAGGGCCAGGTTCCGAATCCCGACTGGGATCGGCGGCTGGCCGAGGCCTCGTCGAAATTCAGGGAGCTTCGCGACAAGGCGCTCGGCTCCTTCGGCGGCTCGCGCTGGGATTCGCCCAAGGCTGCTTGATCGGCAGCCTCCACGACGGCAGACTGATCACGGCTTCGGCCGTTCTCCAAGGCGGCGATCGCCGACTTGAGCGGTGCCTCCCCGGCACCGCAAAAAGTCTCGCTCATCACCAGCTCGGGCAGCGGCAGGCGCTTGCCCCAGCCATGCGCTTCGAGATCGGGCCTCGGCGCGAATTCCGAGACGCGGCCGACGCAGAGATAGGCGATCGGCGTGACATGCTCGGGGATCGACAACAGCCGCTTCAGCGCCTCGGTTTCGATGATGCTCACCCAGCCGACGCCGACCCCCTCGGCCCGCGCCGCCAGCCAGAAATTCTGCACCGCGCAGACGGTGCTGTAGAGGTCCATCTCCGGATTGTGCCAGCGCCCGAGCGGCGAGTTCTTCGAGCGCTGCCGGTCGCAGGTGATGCAGAGGTTGAGCGCGCTTTCGCAAATGCCTTCAAGTTTCAGCTTGCGGTAGAGGGCCTGCCGTTCCGCCTCGATCGCCGGCAGCTCCTGCTCGCGCGCGGCCAGAAACAGGTCGCGCACTTGTCTTCGCCTTGCGGCATCGCGGATGACGATGAAGTTCCACGGCTGCATGTAGCCGACCGATGGCGCGTGATGGGCGGCCGTCAGCAGCCGCGCAAGCACGCCATCATCGAGATCGTCCGCAACGAAATGGCTGCGCACGTCCCGTCTTGTGAACATCGCCCGGTAGACGGCGTCGCGCGCCAATTGGTCAAAGTCGTCGCCGCTTGTGGCGGCCGTTCGTGCCTGCATCGCTTGTCCCCTTGCGATAAGCAGTCTTCCGCCTGACCATGCGGACGACCATGTCTGCCGGGCCGGTCTTCTGGCTCGGGATCGACCCGCATCCGGCGCCTTCCCGTCTAGGACAGTGGCTTTTGCCGGCGCGGTCCCCCTCACAGCGTTGGGCACGCCACGGAGTTCAACCGTGTTCCCGATTCTCCCGCGTCCGCGGGCACCAGGCAGCGATGGGACCTTATCGCGAAGCCGAAGCCGCGCCAATGCCGCCAGCGACACGGCACGGCGCGATTTTCCCCAATCATTCGGCGCCGGAACATGGCTATCCGGGCGACAGGTGCCTAGATTAGGGGCCATGGCTACCCGTCTCTACACCCATCCGGTATTTCTGGAACACCTCACGCCGCCCGGCCATCCCGAGCGGCCGGACCGTTTGCGCGCCATCGAACGCGTGCTGGACGACGAGGCTTTTTCGGCCCTCGACCGTGTCAAGGCGCCGGAAGGCGACGAGGCGACCATCCTCTATGCGCATCCGGAGGATTTTGTTGCCCGCATCCGCGCGGCCATCCCCGCGAGCGGTATCGTCTCGATCGACGCCGACACCAGCGCCAGTCCGAAGAGCTGGCAGGCCGCGGTGACGGCGATCGGCGCCGCCAATGCGGCGATAGACGATGTCTTCGAGGGCCGCGCCGCCAATGTCTTCGTTGCCGCGCGCCCGCCCGGCCATCACGCCGAAAAGACCACTGCGATGGGTTTTTGCCTGTTCAACACCGCGGCGATCGCCGCTCGTCATGCGCAGAAGAAGCATCAGGCCGAGCGCGTCGCCATCGTCGACTGGGACGTCCATCACGGCAACGGCACGCAGGACATTTTCTGGGACGATCCGTCGGTGCTCTATTGCTCGACGCACCAGATGCCGCTTTATCCTGGCAGCGGTGCCAAAAGCGAAACCGGCGCCGGCAACATCGTCAACGCGCCGCTTGCGCCGAGCACCGGCAGCGACACGTTCCGCGACGCCTTCCTGTCGCGCGTGCTGCCGTCGATCGATGCATTCAAGCCGGACCTGATCATCATTTCCGCCGGGTTCGATGCGCACCATCGCGATCCGCTGGCCGAGATCAACCTGACCGAGGATGATTTCGACTGGGCGACCGGCCAGCTGATGGATCGCGCCGGGCGCTACAGCGGCAACCGGCTCGTCAGCCTGCTGGAGGGCGGCTACGATCTGCAAGGACTGGCATTTTCGGTCGCCGCCCATGTCGGGCGGCTGATGAAGGGATGAATTATGGCTGATGAAGCTAACGAAGACGTCAAGGCGATGAGCTTCGAACAGGCGCTCGACGCGCTGGAGAAGATCGTCGATGATCTGGAGCGCGGCGATGTCCCGCTCGACCAGTCGATCAAGATCTACGAGCGCGGCGAGGCGCTGAAGGCCCACTGCGACCGGCTGCTCAAGGCCGCCGAGGACAAGGTCGAGAAGATCAGGCTGTCGCGCGACGGCAAGCCGGTAGGAACGGAGCCGCTCGACGCCGAATAGAACGGAAGCGGCGGGGGAGAGAGAAACAGGCAAGGAGTCCAAGCATGTGCCGAAACATCAAGACCCTGTTCAATTTCGATCCGCCGGCGACCGACGACGAGGTCCATGACGCGGCCTTGCAGTTCGTGCGCAAGCTGAGTGGCTCGACCAAGCCGTCCAAGCGCAACGAGCATGCCTTCCACCACGCCGTCGAGGCGATCGCGGCCGCCGCGCGCGAGCTGCTCGACAGCCTCGAAACCACCCAGCATCCGCGCAATCGCGAGGAAGAGGCCGCCAAGGCGAAAGCCAGATCCGCGCTCCGCTTCGCCTGAGGCCGTGACATGAGCTTCTTCCCGGGTAACGATCCTGAGGCCGGCGATGCCTTCGCCTGCGACCAGATCGAATTGATGGTCATCCCCAACGCCAAGGACATTGGCGGCTTCGAGGTTCGCCGCGCCTTGCCGAGCGCGAAACGCAGGCTGGTCGGACCGTTCATCTTCTTCGACCGCATGGGTCCGGCCATCCTGCGCGCCGGCCACGCGATCGACGTGCGTCCGCATCCGCATATCGGGCTCTCCACCGTCACTTATCTGTTCGACGGCAAGATCAGGCATCGCGATTCGCTCGGCACCGAAATGGTGATCGCGCCCGGCGACGTGAACCTGATGACCGCCGGCCGCGGCATCGTCCATTCGGAACGCACGCCGGAGGAGCTGCGCGGCGCGCCGATGTCGATCTCCGGCCTGCAGACCTGGCTTGCGCTGCCGGACGGCCAGGAAGAAATCGCCCCGGTGTTCGCGAACACGTCGGTGATCCGCCTGCCCGAGATCGACGCCGAAGGCGTCAGCGGCCGCGTCGTCATCGGTGAATTTTCCGGCCTGCGCTCGCCGGTCGCCACCGCCTCGGAAACGCTCTATGCCGATCTCAGGCTCGCGGCGGGCGCCAGCGTGAAGATCCCGGCCGATGCCGAGGAGCGCGCCATCTACACGCTGGAGGGCGAGGTTTCGATTGCCGGCGACCGCTTCCCGGCCGAGCGGCTTCTGGTGTTCAAACCGGGCGAGGAGATCGTCGTTTCGTCGGAGCGCGGCGCGCATTTCATGCTGTTCGGCGGAGCGTCGCTGGGCTCCAAGCGTTATATATGGTGGAACTTCGTTTCGTCCTCGAAGGAACGCATCGAACAGGCCAAGGCAGAATGGAAGACAGGCCGCTTCGATATCGTTCCTGGTGATGAGGAAGAATTCATTCCGCTGCCGGAAGGTTAGAGCTGGATGGACATCCTGCGCCAACCGCGTCACTGACACGCATTTACATTCGCTCGCCGGCGGCATATTTCGCGCATGATCAAGGCGCATATTGTCAAGGTTGGAGCAATTCCGGGAAAAGTGTGAAGCGGTTTTCCGTCCGGAATTGCGTGAAACAGAAAAGACAGAGCGGTGCGGTGAAACGGTTAACCGCTCTGATGCAACGTTAAGATTTCAGCAGGCCGCACCAGAGTGAACCCGAAGCCCGATACGCCGCTCCTCGACAAGGTCCGCATCCCCGCGGATTTGCGGGCGCTTGAGGAGAGCGAGCTGCCGCAGCTGGCGACGGAACTGCGCGCCGAGCTGATCGACGCCGTGTCGCACACCGGCGGCCATCTCGGCGCCGGCCTCGGCGTCGTCGAGCTGACGGTTGCGCTGCATTATGTCTTCAACACGCCGGAAGACCGGCTGATCTGGGATGTCGGCCACCAGGCCTATCCGCACAAGATCCTGACCGGCCGCCGCGACCGCATCCGCACGCTCCGCCAGGAGGGTGGTCTCTCCGGTTTCACCCGGCGGGCAGAGAGCGAATACGACCCGTTCGGCGCCGCCCACTCCTCGACCTCGATTTCCGCCGGCCTCGGCATGGCCATGGGACGCGAGCTCGCTGGCGGCCGCAACAACGTCATCGCCGTCATCGGTGACGGCGCCATGTCCGCCGGCATGGCCTATGAGGCGATGAACAATGCAGGCGCGCTCGACGCCCGCCTGATCGTCATCCTCAACGACAACGACATGTCGATCGCCCCGCCGACCGGTGCCATGAGCGCCTATCTGGCCAGGCTCGCATCCGGCAAGGCCTATCTGGGCTTGCGCGATTTCGGCAAGAAGCTGTCGTCCTACCTTGGCAAGCGCGCCGACCGCGCCATCACGCGCGCGGTCGAGCATGCGCGCGGTTACGTCACCGGCGGCACGCTGTTCGAGGAGATGGGCTTCTATCACATCGGCCCGATCGACGGGCACAATCTCGAGCACCTGATCCCGGTGCTGAAGAACGTTCGCGACAATGCCGACGGCCCGGTGCTGATCCATGTCGTGACCCAGAAGGGCAAGGGCTACGCGCCGGCGGAAGCGGCGGCCGACAAATATCACGGCGTCAACAAGTTCGACGTCATCACCGGCGCACAGGCCAAGGCGCCGGCCAATGCGCCGAGCTACACCAAGGTCTTCGCCGAGAGCCTGATCCAGGAGGCGCGCGAGGACGACCGCATCGTGGCGATCACCGCCGCGATGCCGAGCGGCACTGGCCTCGACCTGTTCGGCGAGGTGTTCCCGACCAGGACCTTCGATGTCGGCATTGCCGAGCAGCACGCGGTGACCTTCGCTGCCGGCCTCGCCACCGAAGGCTACAAGCCGTTCGCCGCCATCTATTCGACCTTCCTGCAGCGCGCCTACGACCAGGTCGTGCATGACGTGGCGATCCAGAAGCTGCCGGTGCGCTTCCCGATCGACCGGGCCGGCTTCGTCGGTGCCGACGGCGCCACCCATTGCGGCGCTTTCGACACGACCTTCCTGGCCTCGCTGCCCGGCTTCGTCGTCATGGCAGCTGCTGACGAGGCGGAACTTCGCCACATGGTGCGCACCGCGGCCGATTACGATGGCGGCCCGATCGCCTTCCGCTATCCGCGCGGCAATGGTGTTGGCGTCGACATGCCGGAGCGCGGCTCGGTGCTCGAGATCGGCAAGGGCCGTATCCTGAAGGAAGGCACCAAGGTGGCGCTTCTGTCCTTCGGCACCCGGCTGCAGGATTGCCTGCTGGCCGCGGAGGAGCTCGGCGCGGCAGGTCTTTCCACTACCGTTGCCGACGCCCGCTTCGCCAAGCCGCTGGACGAGGACCTCATCCGCCGCCTTGCCCGCTCGCATGAGGTTCTGGTGACTGTGGAAGAGGGCGCGGTCGGCGGCTTTGCCAGCCAGGTGCTGCATTTCCTCGCCCATGAAGGGCTGCTGGAAAACGGACTCAAGGTGCGCCCGCTGGTGCTGCCGGACGAATTCATCGATCATGCCAAGCCCGAGAAGATGTATGCCGACGCGGGCCTCGATGCGGCTGGCATCGTGCGCACGGTCTTTGCCGCGCTCGGCCACGGCGTGCAGGCGCAGCGCGCCTGAATCGAAATCTCAACGTGCTGAATCCCTTTGCCGGCTTCCGGCTGTAAGTATTTGTTAACGCTTTCGTTTGGCGGTTCGGTTACCTTGTCTTTTGGCCGATTTTCAACGGCGCCCTGCTAAGACCTTGGTCCTGGGCAGGGGATAAGAACAATGAAATCGTTCCTGAGCGGCATGGCCCTTGTGACGGCCTTGGCCGCGCCGGTGGCAGCCGAAACGCGTTACGACCGCAACCTCGAAAAGGCGGTGATGGACATCGTCGCCAGCAAGATGGGCAGCATCCGCGGCGGCTTCTCCTACAAGCAGGTTCCTCAGATGGTGGTGCCGTCGGGAGGCGAACCGGTTCCGGCCGAGCCGCGCGCGCAGGCCTCCAACAATGACGGCCTGATGCCGGCCGTCGAGCGCCCGGTCTTCTGATGCATGTCGCCCAAAAGTGTCCCGCGGTTTTGGGACAACGACATGCATCAAACAAATGATGCATGTCGCCCAAAAGTGTCCCGCGGTTTTGGGGCAACGACATGCATCAAACAAGAATCAGAACCAGAGATCGCGCACGCAGCGGCCGTCGCGCGGCAGGTCGTCGAATGTGTCGAGACCGTCGAAATGGTCGATCGGCAGGTCGGCGACGGCCTCCGGCGGCGCCAGCCGGACATTGACGGCGATCCGTATGCGGCCGCTTGAGCGCAGACCGCGCCAGGCGAGCACGCAGGCGCATGTCGGGCAGAACAGGATCTCGAGCGCCGGCTCGGCCACTTCGGCCCGTGTGTACGAACGCATTGGTCCCGCGATGCGGATACGCTCGTCGAGATAGTCGTAGGCCCAGAGCGTGCCGTAGCGGCGGCAGAGCGTGCAGTTGCAGGCCGTGATCGATCCTGGATCGCCTTCCAGGGTCCAGTGGGCGGCGCCGCAATGGCAGGTTCCCTTCAGCATGGCCTCCTCCTCGGCTGGGTGAGCGAACTTTCGGTATCCGCATTCTGCCGCGCTCGACGCCATATTCAACACGCTGCCATTGCCTTCGCGTTCGGCTTTCGCCAATGAAGGCCGATGAGTTCTCCTGTGCCAGCCAGAGCGCGCCTAAGGCTCGACGACTTGCTCGTCGCGCGCGGCCTGTTCGCCAGCCGTTCGCGCGCCCGCGATGCGATCGAGCGCGGCACGGTGACCGTTGACGGCAGCGTTGCCCGCAAGCCTGGTCAGTCCGTTGCGTCGGACTGCCCGATCGCCATCGACGATCCCGCACAGGCCTATGTGTCGCGCGCGGCGCTGAAGCTTATTTCCGGCCTCGACCGTTTCGGCCTCGATCCTTCGCGAAGCGAGGCGCTCGACATCGGCGCCTCGACCGGCGGTTTCACCCAGGTGCTGCTCGAACGTGGCGCCGCCCATGTCACGGCGATCGATGTTGGCCACGGCCAGATCCATCCGGACATTGCCGGCGACCCGCGCGTGACGGTGATCGAGGGTCTCAACGCTCGTGACCTGACCGCCACCGATCTCGGCGGCCGCGTTCCGGATTTCCTCGTTTGCGACGTCAGCTTCATTTCGCTGAAACTGGCGCTGCCGCCGGCGCTTGCGCTGGCCGGCGAGGGCGCCAGGGCGCTGCTTCTCGTCAAGCCGCAATTCGAAGCCGGCCGCGAAGCGATCGGCAAGGGCGGACTGCTCAAGGATCCAGGCGATGCCGAGCGCGTCGCCACCGAATTGCGCGACTGGCTTGCCGCCGTGCCGGGCTGGCGTGCCCTCGGGCTGCACCCGTCGCCGATCGAAGGCGGCGACGGCAATCGCGAGTTCCTGCTCGGCGCCGTCAAGGACGCGGCACCGCGATGAGCGCGCGCTTCACCATCTCAAGGCTCGGTTCACAAGGCGACGGCGTCGCCAGCGCCGATGGCGGCGAGGTTTTCATCCCGTTCACGCTGCCGGGCGAGACGGTCACCGCCGCGCGCCAGAAGGACCGCGCGACGCTGATCTCGGTGCTGGAAGCCTCGCCGCTCCGGGTCGATCCGCCCTGCCGCCATTTCACCGAATGCGGCGGCTGCGCGCTGCAGCATTTCGAGGCCGAGGCCTATCGACAGTGGAAGCGCGAGCGGGTCGTGCAGGCACTGAAGGCCAAGGGCATCGCCGGCGGGATCGATGCGCTGGTGCCTTGCGCGCCGCAAACCCGCCGCCGCGTCGTCTTCAGCGCAAGGCGTACCGAGGCCGGCATGCTGCTCGGCTTCGTGCGCGCACTCTCCTCCGAGATCATCCCGATCGAGGAATGCCCGATCTCGCTGCCGGCGATCGTTGATGCGCTCGACCGCCTGCGCAGGCTGGCCGATCTGGTTTGCGCCACGCCGAAACCCTTCCACATGACGGTCACCGTCACGGCGTCCGGCCTCGATGTTGCCGTCCAGGATGCGGGCAAGCTCGGCGAAAACCAGCGCCGCATCGCCTCGAATTTCGTGATGGCCGAGGGCCTGGCGAGGCTTTCCATCGACGGCGAGGTGATCGTCGAGCCGAAAAAGCCGGTGGTGCAGTTCGGGTCGGTCGCCATCGCAGTGCCGCCCGGTGCCTTCCTGCAGGCGACGGAGGCCGCCGAGCAGACGATGGCTGATCTGGTCGGGCGGCATCTGGCGCGCGCCAAGAAAGTCGCCGACCTTTTTGCAGGCTGCGGCAGCTTCGCGCTCAGGCTTGCGGCGAAGTCGGAGGTTCATGCCGTCGAGGGAGATGCGCCGGCCCTTGCGGCGCTCGACCGCGCCTTTCGTTTCGCCGGCGGCCTGAAGCGGGTGATAAGCGAGCGTCGCGACCTCTTCCGCCGGCCTCTGACCTTCAAGGAACTGAACGGCTTTGACGGCCTCGTCTTCGATCCGCCGCGCGCCGGTGCCGAGGACCAGTCGAAGCAGATCGCCCGCTCGGACGTGCCGCTCGTCGCGGCCGTGTCCTGCAATCCGGTGACGCTGGCACGGGACCTGCGTATCCTCCTCGACGGCGGCTATCAGCTGAAGAGCGTGACACCGATCGACCAGTTCCTGTGGTCGCCGCATGTCGAGGCGGTCGCGCTGCTGGAGAAGCCGATGCGGCGGCGGTAATCCGCAACCGCTGGTTCGCAAGAAATTTTGTGAAGCCTCTGTTCTTCCGACGAAATTGCGCCCTAAAGCCGCCTTTATGCCGGCTCTTAATTTCGCGCTGTTAGGGAAACATTCCTGCCTCTCCGGCGTTAATGTTGCGGAGGGATGCCGGATAAGGATAGCGGATTGCCATGCAGACGCTTCAGAAATTCCTCGGCCTCGTCGTCATTCTCATCTTTTTCGCGGTCAGCGCCGCAACCGGGGCATTGGCGCAAGGCGAAAAGCGTCTGGCCTTCGTCATCGGCAATGGCTCCTACAAGACCGGCGAACTCGCAACGGCCGCCAATGACGCCGGCCTGATCGCACAGACATTGCAGGCCGCCGGGTTCGATGTGGTCGGCGCGCGTGACGTGGACCAGGACTCGCTGCGCGGCGCGTTCCGCGATTTCATGGGCAAGGTATCGGCCGCCGGTCCTGACGCCGTCGTTTTCATCTATCTCGCCGGGCATGGCGTGCAGTTCGAGGGCGAGAATTACTTTCTTCCGGTCGATGCCCAGATCGCCAATCCGGCCGATGTCCCGCTTCAGGCGATGCGGATCTCCGACGTCACCAGGTCGCTGTCCGGGCTGCCGACAAAGGTCAATATCGTCGTGCTCGACGCGGCGCGGCCAAATCCGTTTCCGCAGTCGAAACAGCCGCTGGCCGGTGGCCTTGCATTGGTCGATCCCGATCCGAACATGCTGATTGCCTTCAACGCCGCTCCCGGAACCGTCGCGCCGGAGGGCAAAGGCCCCTACGGAGCCTACGCCCAGGCGCTGGCCGAGATGATGCGCGAAGGCGGCCTGTCGCTGCAGGACGTGTTCGACCGCACGCGGCTGCGTGTCAGCGAAGTCACGCATGGCGGGGAATTGCCATGGAGCGCTTCGAAGATCACCGCGCCTTTCGTTTTCTTCGAACGCAGCGCGGAAGCTCCCCCGCCCAAGGTTTCGGCCGCGGAGACCCGCGCGATGCGCACCAGGCCGATTCGCGACTTCAGCGCGCATGACGCCTATGTTGCCGCCCTCGAGCGCGACACGATGCGCGGCTACGAGGATTTCCTCGACGTCTATCCGCACGATCCGATGGCCAAGCGTGTGCGCGCCATCCTCGCGGCCCGGCGCGAGGCGATCACCTGGCGTGAGACCTGGATGACGGACACGCCTGAAGCCTACTGGTCCTATCTGGAGCGCTATCCGCACGGCCCGCATGCCTGGGACGCGCGCCGCCGCCTGGAGCATTTCGATGCCGAGTTGGAGCCGCCGGCGAGCTTCACCGTCATCGTCTATGACGTGCCGCCGCCGCCGGAGGAGGAAATCATCTATATCGAACGGCCGGTGCTCTATTTCGACGACCCCGATTTCGATTTCGAGCCGCCGCCGCCGATCACGGTGATCTTCCTGCCGCCGCCGCCGCCGGATTTCGTCGTGCTTGAGCCGCCGCCACCGCCGGTTGACGTCTACGTCCTGCCGACGCCGGTGTTCGTGCCGATACCCGTATTCGTCAACCCGCCGCGCCACATCGTGCCGCCGCCGAACGACATCATCTTCAACAACATCCACAACACGACCGTCATCAACAACATCAACACGACGATCAGAAACGAGACGATCAATCAGGCCGCGCAGCCGAGCGGCAATGCTCAGGCTGGCGTCACCACAGGCCAGAAGACGGTCGGAGGCGCCGTTGGCGCCCGCGCGGATGCGCTGGCGGCCAAGGTTGCGCTGCCGCCGCTGCTGAAGAAGCGGGCGGCCATATCCGGTCAGGCCCAGTCCAGGCAACAGGGGGGCTTGCCACCGAAGCCCGGCCAGCGTGTTATCCAGGGTCAGCAGCCTGGCGCCGCGACCGTGCAGCCGGAGACCCAGTCCGCGACCGGCAAGCTGTCGCGCGACCACGCCTTGCCCGGAGCCGACGGCAAAAAGCTGCCGCTCGTCAACGGCAAGCCGGCGCTCAACGAACAGAATTTGCCGGGCAACAGGTCCAGGAAGCAGCTCGGCAAGCAAGGCATTGTGGGCGGCAACCAGGAGGCGACGGGAAATGCCGGTGCCGCGGTGACCGGAGAGCAGGGCACCGGTCAGCAGAAGGGCAAGAAATTGCGCAAGCTGCCGACCGTCAACGGCGCGCCGACCGACAACGGCCAGAGCACCAAGGAGAGGTTTGGGAAAAACAATCCGAACGTGCCGTCCGGCAAGCCGAAGAGGCTGTCGCGCAGGGATTTGTCGACCGGCCAGGCTATTGTCGAACCGAGCGATCAGGGTTCGGGAAACGACAAGGGCAGGAAATTCCGCAAGCTGCCGACCGTCAACGGCGCGCCGGCCGACAACCGGCCGAGCATGCAGAAGCGGCTCAGGAAGAACAATCCGGACGTGTTCTCCGACCAGACTCAGGGCTCGGCCAGCGGGAACGACAGGGGCAGGAAGTTCCGCAGACTGCCGACCGTCAACGGTGAGCCGGCCGACAACGGGCCGAGCATGCAGAAGCGGCTCAGGAGGAACAATCCGACCGTGTTCTCCGACGAGAATCAGGGCTCGGCCGGCGGGAACGACAGGAGCAGGAAATTCCGCCGGTTGCAGAATAACGAAGAAGGTTCCGCCGGCCCGGAGGTCAACGTGCAGCGCAACTTCAGGGTCAACAGGCCGAACGAGAACGCGCAGCGCCAGTTCAGGCAGGAAAGGCCGAACGAGCAGGTGCTCCGGCCGCAGAGATCGGAGCCGAAGCCGGAATTCCGCGCTGAGCCGAGACCGCAGATGCAAGAGCGGCGTCTCCCGCAGCCGCAGATGCAAGAGCGGCGTGTCCCGCAGGAGCAGCCGCCGCAGCAGTTCAAGAAGAAGCAGGCTTGCGGACAGCCGGGCGAGCCGGCTTGCCAGCAGTAGGCCGTCGCGCAGCTATTCATGGGCCGGATTTTCCGGCCCATGAAATCTGTGTAGGTCCGTGAAGGCTGGTTCAGTGCTGGTTTACGCGGGCCGCTCAGCCTACGGCCCCGGCAGCATCCGTCAGGTTTTCGGTGTGCCGCCGCGCTGGTTGATCGATACCCAGACGTTCGGGTTCTGCTGCGACTGGCGTTTGAGGAAATAGTAGCCGGTCGCGTTCCAGGGCCGGACTTCGTCGACCAGATTGTCGAGGACGAGATCGCCCTTGTCGGTCTTCACCGTCAGGATGGTGTGGCCTTCATTGTTCAGGTCGCGTACGACGGTCATCAGCAGCGCCTGGCGGGGAAATCCCGCTTCCATGAGGAGCTTGCGCTTGTAGAGCGCGTAGATCTTGCAGTCGCCCTTGCCGTCCACCGGATAGTCCCAGTGGTCCATCTTCGTGCCCCAGTGATCGTAGTTGCTGACGGGCTTGATGGCGCGGTTCGCCTTTTGGTTTATCCGCTTGAGGGTGCGCAGTTTCTGCGCGGTCAGCTTGACGCTCGTTGCCGGCAAAGCCGCCACCTTGCACTCTTTCGGCCGACGGCCGCAGAAGTCGAGCCAGCCATAGGGAACGCTGGTGCGCCCTCCAACCGAGGCGGAGCGAACTCCATCCGCGGAGGGCTGCGTCGACGGCCGCTTGAACAATGTCGACTGCGCCACCGCCGGATCGACACACAGCGACGTCGCGCTGATCAACGAAACAAGGCCAAGCAGGAAAGAAGAGGTCAGGACGCCAGGGGAACGCAACAATGCCAGACACCACCGCAACGAGAAGACTGGCGACGAGTTAATGCGGAAACGCCGGCCAAGGCAATTGAACAATTAATAATTTGCTAACACGATCGTGTTTGCGTCCGGCGGGGCCGTTACGTGTTTTGCGAATTGCCATCAATCGCGAGTATGACGCCGCTGCGCTTCGGCAAGGACGCCTGCGTCCATATCTTGCAGCGTTCTTGGCATGCCATCATGCGACAGGAGGCCAAACACGTCCTCCGGCCTCGTTGGGGCAAAGGCCCGCGCCGGTTTCAGAAGAACGCCCTCTGGCGTGTCTTTGACCTGGAGGCGTGTGCCGGCACCCCACTCCCGCCGTTTTCGGATCGCGCTGGGCAGGGTCACCCGGCCGTTGCTCGAGACGATCGTTGTGAGTTTTTCGGAGCCGGTCATTGGGTTTAATATTACCGGAACGGCGCTCGGCCTCAAACCCTGGTGCCGCCGACCGTCATCTGGTTCATCCTCAGATGTGGTTGGCCGACGCCGACGGGCACGCCTTGTCCGGCCTTGCCGCACATGCCGATGCCGTTGTCGAGCTTCATGTCGTTGCCGACCATGGTCACGCGGTGCATGGCGTCAGGCCCGTTGCCGATCAGCATCGCGCCCTTGATCGGCTGCGTCACCTTGCCGTCCTCGATCATGTAGGCCTCGGTGCAGCCGAACACGAATTTTCCCGAGGTGATGTCGACCTGGCCGCCGCCGAAGGAGACGGCATAGATGCCCTTCTTTACCGAGGCGATGATCTCCTCCGGGTTCATGTCGCCCGCGGTCATGTAGGTGTTGGTCATGCGCGGCATCGGCTGGTGCGCGTAGCCCTCGCGCCGGCCGTTGCCGGTCGCCTTCATCCCCATCAGGCGCGCATTCTGGCGGTCCTGCATATAACCGACCAGCTTGCCGTCCTCGATCAAGACGTTGCGCGCCGAAGGCGTGCCTTCGTCGTCGACGGTGAGCGAGCCGCGTCGCTCGGCAACCGTGCCGTCATCGACCACGGTGACGCCCTTTGCCGCGACTTGGCTACCCATAAGGCCGGCGAAGGCCGATGTCTTCTTGCGGTTGAAGTCGCCTTCCAGGCCATGGCCGACCGCCTCGTGCAGCATCACGCCCGGCCATCCGCTGGACAGCACGATGTCGAAGGTGCCCGCCGGCGCCGGAACGGCTTCGAGATTGACCAGCGCCTGTCTCAGCGCCTCGCGCGCGGCATGCTTCCAGCTCTCCTCGGTGAGGAATTCGCCAAAGCTCTTGCGGCCGCCCATGCCGTAGGAGCCGCTCTCCTGGCGGTCGCCATCGCCGACCACCACGGAGACGTTGACCCTGACCAGTGGGCGGATGTCGCGCACCACCTGACCGTCGGCGCGCACGATCTCGACATGCTGCCAGGAGGCCGCGAGCGAGGCCGTCACCTGGCGCACGCGCGGGTCGGCGGCACGCAGCCAGGCGTCGATCTCCTGCAACAGCTTCGCCTTCGCCTCGAAGCTGGGCGAGGGGATCGGGTTCTCGTCGCCATAGAGGTGGCGATTGGTGCGTGCGGGCGCCGCGGCGAGCTGGCCCGAATAGCCGCCCTTGACCGCCGAGACGGCGTCGGCGGCGCGCAGCAGCGAGGCTTCCGAAAGGTCGTTCGAATGCGCATAGCCGCTGGCCTCGCCGGCGACGGCGCGCAAGCCGAAACCCTGATCGGTGTTGAAATTGGCCGTCTTCAGCCGGCCATTGTCGAACATCAGCGCTTCGTTTTCGTTGTATTCGAGGAACAGCTCGCCGTCGTCGGCGCCCTTGATGGTGTCGGCGACGATCTCTTTGACACGATCGTCGGAAATGTCGAATTGGCCGATCAGGCTGTTCATGGCAGGGCGTCCGCTGGCGGTTTCGTCTTTCCCCGATGTAGGGGCGAAGACAGGTCAAGACAATCGGCGGCGTTCACACTGGATTGTCATCGCCGCGGACAAAGGACGGCCCTGCTGCCCCCCTCGAGTCAGACTCGGGTCAGGGGAGCGCCGCGAAGCCTTCCGCGAATCCCTTGAGGTCGACGGGAATGCCGATGCCTTCCTCCGGCGTCTGGAAGACGATGAAGGTGGCCGACGTGCCGTTCTTCAGCGTGTCGAGCAGCGGCTTCTCGAGGATCACTTCCGCATAACAGCCGTCCTGGAAGCAGCGCACGAAATAGGCGCGGCCGATGTCCTTGCCGTCGACGTTGAGGCCAAGCCCGTTGGGCAAGAGCACGCCGAGCGGCGCCAGCACCCGCAGGATCTCGGCCTTGTTGTCGGCGGTGCGCAGCACCACGACCGAAAGCCCCATCTCCGGGCGGTCCTCGGCGACGACGTTCTGCATCATCACGCATTGCTCGGAGGTCGCGCCGGCGGGTGTGTCGCAGATGATCGACCACGCGCCATGCGTCGACTTGACCGTGCCGCTGGGCGGCGCGGCGGTCTGAGGTGGGGCCGCGCTCGCCGCGCTGGTCAGGCTGGCGCCAAGCAGAGCGGCAAGGAAGACGACCTTCGCCAAGGGTCTCGAAAGCCAGGAAGTCATGACGGCTCCATTGCGAATCACGGCACTTTAAGCTGCGCCAAGGCCAAGTAAAGGACGAGACCGTCGCCGGCCCGCCCAGATACCGGCAATTACGCGCTTTTCCAGAGCAAATTCGCCCGAATTGCGACCGTCCTGCGCACGGCGCGGCGATGACTGGGGATGCCCTTTGGGTTGCGCGCAAAAATGCCGCACGGTTTCGTCCGCTCCTTCCTTGCGGAGGGAAATAGAGTATGGTTTGAACCACCTTAGGGACAGACCGGGATTCCCGATCCCGGTGTCGTTCGTTATTGGTGCGATCCGATCGCAGGAAGTGGGAGACGAGAGGGCGATGAGAAAATTCATGGCAAGCGCCAGACTTCTGGCAGGTGCTGCGGCCGCGGGCGCGCTCCTCTCCAGCGCATCCGCCTATGCGGATCAGCCAAAGCCATGGGAGGCCAGTTTCCAGGCGCCCGCGACCGACATGATGCGCCAGATCGAATGGTTCGGGAACTACACCTTCGCCTTCATCGTGGTGATCACCTTTCTGGTGCTGGTCCTGCTCGCCTATTGCATCCTGCGGTTCCGCGCGAGCGCCAACCCGGTGCCATCGAGGACCAGCCACAACACGCTGATCGAGGTGATCTGGACGGTCGGGCCGGTCGTCGTGCTGCTGCTCATCGCAATTCCCTCCTTCCAACTGCTCACCGCGCAATACACGCCGCCGGAAGAGGCCAAGCTCACCGTCAAGGCGACCGGCAACCAGTGGAACTGGGACTACGAGTACCAGATCGACAAGAGTTTCTCCTTCAACTCGGCCGTGCTTGAGGATGCTGACCGCGCCAAGGCCGGCAAGGAGGACCGCAACCTCTATCCGCGCCTGCTCGCCGTCGACAACGAGCTGGTGGTGCCGGTCAACACCATGACTCGCGTGCTGATCACGGCCACCGACGTCATCCACTCCTTCGCCGTGCCTTCCTTCGGCATCAAGATGGACGCCGTGCCCGGCCGCACCAACGAGACCTGGTTCAAGGCGGAGAAGGAAGGCCTCTATTACGGCCAGTGCTCGCAGCTTTGCGGCAAGGATCACGCCTTCATGCCGATCGCGGTTCGCGTCGTCTCCGACGCGCAGTTCAAGACCTGGCTGGAGACGGCCAAGACCGACGTGCCGGCCGCCAACAAGGCGCTGATGGCCGAGATCGATGGTACCAACAAGGTAGCGGCCGCTGGCAACTGACGCCGCGGGTTAGCAAGATTTAGGGAACGGAGCGGAATATGGCAGAGGCTGCAGCTCACGACCACCACGACCACAGGCCGCATGGCTGGGTCCGGTGGGTGTACTCGACCAACCACAAGGACATCGGCACGCTCTACCTGATCTTCGCGATCATCGCCGGCATTATCGGCGGCGCGCTTTCGGTCGCCATCCGCATGGAGCTGCAGGAGCCGGGCATCCAGATCTTCAGCGGTCTGGCGCAGATGGTCTACGGCATGCAGGGCGATGCCGCCATCGACGGCGGCAAGAGCATGTACAATGCCTTCGGCGCCGCGCATGGCCTGATCATGATCTTCTTCATGGTGATGCCGGCCCTGATCGGCGGTTTCGCCAACTGGATGGTGCCGATCATGATCGGTGCCCCCGATATGGCCTTCCCGCGCATGAATAACATCTCCTTCTGGCTGCTGCCGCCGGCCTTCATCCTGCTGCTTTCCTCGATGTTCGTGCCGAGCTCGCCCGGCGCCTTCGGCCCCGGCGGCGGCTGGACGATCTATCCGCCGCTCTCGACGGCCGGATCACCGGGCCCTGCGATGGACCTTGCGATTCTCTCGATCCACATCGCCGGCGCCTCGTCGATCCTCGGCGCGATCAATTTCATTACCACCATCTTCAACATGCGCGCGCCCGGCATGACGATGCACAAGATGCCGCTGTTCGCCTGGGCGGTGCTGATCACGGCCTTCCTGCTGCTCTTGTCGCTGCCGGTTCTGGCCGGCGGCATCACCATGCTGCTCACCGACCGCAACTTCGGCACCTCCTTCTTCGTGCCGGACAATGGCGGTGATCCGCTGCTCTTCCAGCACCTGTTCTGGTTCTTCGGCCACCCCGAAGTCTACATCCTGATCCTGCCGGGCTTCGGCATCATCAGCCACATCGTCTCGACCTTCTCGAAGAAGCCCGTCTTCGGCTATCTCGGCATGGCCTACGCCATGGTCGCGATCGGCGCCGTCGGCTTCATCGTCTGGGCGCACCACATGTACACGACCGGCCTGTCGCTCGACACGCAGCGCTATTTCGTGTTCGCCACCATGGTCATCGCGGTGCCGACCGGTGTGAAGATCTTCTCCTGGATCGCCACGATGTGGGGCGGCTCGATCAGCTTCAAGCCGCCGATGCTGTGGGCGCTGGGCTTCATCTTCCTGTTCACGATCGGTGGCGTGACCGGCGTTCAGCTCGCCAATGCCGGCCTCGACCGCTCGCTGCACGACACCTATTTCGTGATCGCCCACTTCCATTACGTGCTGTCGCTGGGGGCGGTGTTCGCGATCTTCGCAGGCTGGTACTACTGGTTCCCGAAGATGACTGGCTACATGTACTCGCCGGTGATCGCCAACACCCACTTCTGGGTCACCTTCGTCGGCGTCAACCTGATCTTCTTCCCGCAGCACTTCCTCGGTCTCGCCGGCATGCCGCGCCGTACCGTCGACTATCCGGATGCGTTTGCCGGCTGGAACATGGTCTCGTCCTACGGCTCTTACATCGCGGCCGTCGGTGTGGCCATCTTCCTTTACGGTGTGTTCGAGGCCTTCCAGAAGAAGCGCGTCGCGGGCGCCAATCCGTGGGGCGAGGGCGCCACCACGCTCGAATGGCAGCTGCCTTCGCCGCCGCCGTTCCACCAGTGGGAACAGCTGCCGAAAATCAAGTAAGCGGCTGCCCCAAATGCGAGGCCGCCGGTGAGCCGGCGGTCTTGGCCAACGGAATGATGGACTTTAAGTACGCATGGCTCTTGCCGACCACAAATTGATGGAGGAAGCGGGCTTTCGCATGTCGGAAGCAACCGCGGGCGATTTCTTCGCCCTCCTGAAGCCGCGCGTCATGTCGCTGGTCGTCTTCACGGCCTTTGTCGGCATGGTCGCGGCGCCAGTGGCCATCAATCCGCTGCTGGCGGTGATCGCCATCCTGGCGATCGCCATCGGTGCGGGCGCCTCGGGCGCGCTCAACATGTGGTACGACGCCGACATCGACGCGGTGATGACCAGGACCGCCGGCCGTCCGGTGCCGGCGGGCCGCGTCACGCCCGGCGAGGCGCTGAGCTTCGGCCTGGTGCTCTCCGTTCTGTCGGTGATGACGCTTGGCGTGCTGGTCAACTGGCTGTCTGCGGCGCTTCTTGCCTTCACCATCTTCTTCTACGCCGTCGTCTACACGATGTGGCTGAAGCGCTGGACGCCGCAGAATATCGTCATCGGTGGCGCCGCTGGCGCCATCCCGCCGGTGATCGGCTGGGCGGCGGTGACCGGATCGGTCAGCCTCGAAAGTCTGATCCTGTTCCTCATCATCTTCCTCTGGACGCCGCCGCATTTCTGGGCGCTGGCGCTGTTCAAGTCCGATGATTACGCCCGCGCCGGCATCCCGATGATGCCGAACGTGGCCGGACCTGCATCCACGCGCCGCCAGATATTTGCCTATGCGCTGATCCTCGCGCCGGTCGGTGTGCTGCCCTGGGGCCTCGGCTACACCACCGCTGCCTATGGCGCCGTCTCTGCCGTGCTGGGCGCGGGCTTCGTCTGGTATGCCTGGAAGGTGCTGGGCATGAGCGACACCGACCGCGCGATGAAGCCGGCCAAGGCGCTGTTCGGCTATTCGCTGCTCTATCTTTTCGCTGTCTTCGCCGCCTATCTCGTCGACAGCGTGGTCGGGCGCGCGCTCATGACGGGGGGAGCATGATCGTGGCCGACAAGAACCTCGAACTGGTGACCTTGACAGAGCGCCAGCGGAAGGCGCGGCGCAACCGCTCCGTCGCCATCGGCGTGGCGCTGGCCGCGCTCGTCGTCATCTTCTACGTCGCGACCATCGTGAAGTTCGGCCACAATGCTTCTGGCCTCACGCCCACGAACTTGATGTGAGGCAGCGATGAGCGGCGAGATCACCAAGCCCGTCAGGAAGAACAGCAACCGCGTCGTCGTGGCGGTCTGCCTGGCCTTCTTCACCGGCATGGTCGGCATGGCTTACGCGGCGGTGCCGCTTTACAAGATGTTCTGCCAGGCCACCGGCTATGGCGGCACGACGCAGCGCGCCGAGAAGCAATATGCCGGCCGCGTGCTCGACCGCGACATCACCATCCGCTTCGATGCCAACACCAACGGCATTCCGTGGCAGTTCGAGCCCGTCGCTCGCTCGGTGACGATCAAGATCGGCGAGACCACGCAGGCGCATTACAGCGCGACCAACAAATTCAACCGCCCGATCACCGGCCGCGCCTCCTTCAACGTGCAGCCGGAAATGGCCGGCGCCTATTTCAACAAGGTGGAGTGCTTCTGCTTCACCGACACGACGCTGAAGCCCGGCGAGACGCTGGACATGCCGGTCGTGTTCTATGTCGATCCAGACATCGTCAACGTGCCGGAACTGAAGGACTTGAAGACCATCACCTTGTCCTACACGATGTTCCCGGTCGAAAAGAAACAGCCGGTCGCGTCGTCCGCGCCGGCCGCTGGCAGCAGCAACAAAGTTCCAGATTCCGAAGCAAGCCTCGGGGGTTGATATGGCAGACGCGCACGCAAAACCGAACCACGACTACCATCTCGTCAATCCGAGCCCCTGGCCTTTCCTGGGCTCGATCGGCGCGCTGGTGACCGCCGTCGGCGGCGTCTGCCTGATGCGGTATCTCAGGGCGGACACCTTCCCGGTCTTCGGCCACAACATCGCCAATCCGTGGCTGTTCTTCATCGGCCTCATCATCGTGCTCTACACGATGTTCGCCTGGTGGTCGGACACCATCAAGGAGGCGCATGAGGGCTACCACACGCGCGTCGTGTCGCTGCACCTGCGCTACGGCATGATCATGTTCATCGCCTCCGAGGTGATGTTCTTCGTCGCCTGGTTCTGGGCCTTCTTCGACGCCAGCCTGTTCCCGGGCGAGGCCGCGCAATATGCCCGCGCCACCTTCACCGGCGGCGTATGGCCGCCGAAAGGCCTGGAGGTTCTCGATCCCTTCCATCTGCCGCTCTACAACACCATCATCCTGCTCACGTCGGGCACGACCGTGACCTGGGCGCACCACGCGCTGCTGCATGGCGACCGCAAGGGCCTGATAAACGGCCTGGTGCTGACCGTCGGCCTCGGCATGCTGTTCACGATGGTGCAGGCCTACGAGTACATGCATGCGCCCTTCGCGTTCAAGGATTCGATCTACGGCGCCACCTTCTTCATGGCGACCGGCTTCCACGGTTTCCACGTCATCATCGGCACCATCTTCCTGCTCGTCTGCCTGGTGCGCGCGATACGCGGCGACTTCACCCCGAAGCAGCATTTCGGCTTCGAGGCGGCCGCCTGGTACTGGCACTTCGTCGACGTGGTCTGGCTGTTCCTGTTCAGCTGCATCTATGTCTGGGCCTCGAGCGGCGCGATGATCGAAGCCCACTAAATCAACGGCTTTCGGAAACCCAAAGGGCGGCTGCGGCGACGTGGCCGCCTTATCTTTTTGAGCGAAAGGGTCTAGGGTGCGGACATGAGCGAAGACAAGGCTATCTGGCCTCCCATCGACCCGGTTTCGGCAGGCCTGCACGGCCGCTGCCCGCGCTGCGGCGAGGGCAAGCTGTTCTCCGGCTTCCTCACCGTCGGCAAGCGTTGCCACAATTGCGGCCTCGACTATTCCTTCGCCGATGCCGGCGACGGGCCGGCTGTCTTCGTCATCCTGATCATCGGCTTCATCGTCGTCGGCTTGGCGCTGTGGATGGAAGTGACGCTGAGCCCGCCGCTCTGGCTGCATTTCATATTGTGGATACCGCTGGCGCTGGCGCTGTGCCTGATGGCGCTGCGCCTCATCAAGGGCGTGCTGATCACCCTGCAATATTCGAAGAAGGCCGCGGAAGGCAGGCTGGACAGCGGCCAATGAGCGACGCGACCGGTTCGCCTGCCGGCCGTTCGCGGCCGCGCAACGCATTGCTGCTTGGGCTCGTCCTCGTCCTTTTCGCCATTCTCCTCGGTCTCGGCACCTGGCAGATCCAGCGCCTGCACTGGAAGGAAGGGCTGCTCGAGACCATCGACAGGCGCACCCATGCGGCACCTCTGCCGCTGGCGGAGGTCGAGAGAGAGTTTGCCGCCTCTCACGATGTCGACTACACGCCTGTGACGGTGACCGGCACCTTCCTGCACCATGGCGAGCGGCATTTCTTCTCCACCTGGGAAGGCGATACCGGCTTCAACGTCTACACGCCGCTGCAGCTCGAGGACGGCCGCTTCGTGCTCGTCAATCGCGGCTTCGTCCCCTACGACCTCAAGGATCCGGCCAAGCGCCAGCAGGGCGAGGTCGCCGGCAAGGTGACGGTGACCGGGCTTGCCCGCAATCCGCTGCCGGGGAAGCCTTCGATGATGCTGCCCGACAATGATATCGCCAAGAACATCTTCTACTGGAAGGACCGCGACGTCATGGCCTCGAGCGCCGGCCTTCCGGCGGGCGCCGTGCTGGTGCCGTTCTTCATTGATGCCGACAAGACGCCGAATCCCGGCGGCCTGCCGGTCGGTGGCGTCACCATCATCGATCTGCCGAACAACCATCTGCAATATGCCGTCACCTGGTACGGCCTGGCGGCCGCCCTTGCCGCCGTGCTGATCCTCAGGCTCCGCCGCCCGGCGAAGGAGGGGTGAACGCCGCCACTCTTGACAGGGCAGCGGTGCACGTCTCATTTCGCCTTGAGCAATTCCAGGAAAAGTGTGGGCGGTTTTCCGTCCGGAATTGCGTCAAAACAAACAGATAGCTTTCCGACTGAACCGGCCCGTTTCGATGATTGAGAAAAAGCCACCGCTGACGATCAGGCTCTGCCAGCCGCGCGGCTTTTGCGCCGGCGTCGACCGTGCCATCCAGATCGTCGTGCTGGCGCTGAAGAAATACGGCGCGCCGGTTTATGTCCGCCACGAGATCGTGCACAACCGCTACGTCGTCGAGGGGCTGCAGAGCCTGGGTGCGGTGTTCATCGAGGAGCTCTCCGAGATCCCGCCCGAGCATCGGAAGTCGCCGGTCGTCTTTTCCGCGCATGGCGTGCCGAAATCGGTGCCCGCCGACGCCGAGGCGCGCAATCTCTTCTATCTCGACGCCACCTGTCCGCTGGTTTCGAAAG
The DNA here is from genome assembly GCA_004963905.1 of Mesorhizobium sp. Classification (GTDB taxonomy): domain Bacteria; phylum Pseudomonadota; class Alphaproteobacteria; order Rhizobiales; family Rhizobiaceae; genus Mesorhizobium. Next base: position 91,555 of record SUGL01000016.1, on the reverse strand, counting down.
TGCACAAGCAGGCGATGCGTCACCAGCGGCTCGGCCGCCACGTGCTTTTGATCGGCCATGCCGGCCACCCGGAAGTGATCGGCACGATGGGCCAGTTGCCGGAGGGCGCCGTGACCCTGATCGAGACCGAGGCGGACGCAGCGACCTTCGTGCCGGCCGACCCGGCGGCGCTTGGCTTCGTCACCCAGACGACGCTGTCGGTGGAGGACACCGCCGGCATCATCCGCGCGCTCCAGGAGCGCTTCCCCAAGCTTCACGCGCCCGCTGCCGAATCGATCTGCTATGCCACCACCAACCGTCAGGAGGCGGTGAAGGAAACGGCGGCAGGCGCCGATCTCTTCCTCGTCGTCGGCGCGCCGAACTCGTCCAACTCGCGGCGCCTTGTCGAAGTGGCGGAACGCGCGGGTGCCGCGATGTCGCTTCTCGTGCAGCGGGCTGCCGAAATTCCGTGGGATGAGATCGGCCAGATTTCGACCCTCGGCCTATCGGCCGGCGCTTCGGCGCCGGAAATCATCGTCGACGAGATCATCGACGCCTTCCGGCAGCGCTTCGACGTCACGATCGATCTGGCCATCACGGCCACGGAAACGGAGGATTTTCCGGTGATGCGGGTGTTGCGCGATGTCGAACTGACGGCGGCCGACATGGCCTTCGTCAACGGAGCCGCGTGAATGGCCGTCTACACCGACGTCACCGAAGGCGAGCTCACCACTTTCCTGAAAGCCTATCCGGTGGGTGAGCTTCTGTCCTACAAGGGCATCGCCGAGGGCACCGAGAATTCGAACTTCCTGGTCCACGCTTCTACGGGTTCCTATATCCTGACGCTCTACGAGAAGCGCGTCGACAAGGACGACCTGCCCTTTTTCCTCGGCCTGATGGGCCATCTGGCGCGAAAGGGCATTTCCTGCCCGCTTCCGGTCACCGCCCATGACGGCACCGTCATCGGCACGCTTGCCGGCCGCCCTGCCGTCATCATCACCTTCCTCGAGGGCCTCTCGCTCAGGCGCCCGACGGCTGCGCATTGCGGCGAGGTCGGCAAGGCGCTGGCCGCGCTCCATCTCGCCGGCCAGGATTTTCCGATGAAGCGGCCGAACGCGCTTGCCATAGACGGCTGGCGCAAGCTCTGGGCCGCCTCGCGCGACCGCGCCGACGAGGTCGAGCCGGGGCTGGCGGCCGAGGTCGACGCCGACTTCCTCGATTTCGAGCGCAACTGGCCGGCCGGCCTGCCGCAAGGCATCATCCATGCCGATCTCTTCCCGGACAATGTCTTCTTCCTCGGCGAGAAACTGTCCGGCCTGATCGACTTCTATTTCGCTTGTGACGACCTCTACGCCTATGATGTCGCCACCTGCCTCAACGCCTGGTGCTTCGAGAAGGACTTTTCCTTCAACCTCACCAAGGGCGCCGCGCTGCTTGCCGGCTACCAGTCGGTACGGCCGCTGCAGGCAGACGAGAAGGCGGCGCTGCCCATCCTGGCGCGCGGCTCGGCGCTGCGTTTCATGCTGACCAGGCTCTACGACTGGCTGACCATTCCTGACGGCGGGCTGGTGATGAAGCGCGATCCGACCGAATATATCCGCCGCATGCGTTTCCACCGCGCGATCAAATCCCCCTCAGAATACGGACTGACATGAGCAAGCAAGTCGAGATCTTCACCGACGGCGCCTGCTCCGGCAATCCCGGGCCCGGCGGCTGGGGCGCCGTGCTGCGCTATAATGGTGCGACAAAGGAGCTGTCGGGCGGCGAGGCCGAGACCACCAACAACCGTATGGAGCTGCTTGCCGCCATCACCGCGCTCAATGCGCTGAAGGAACCTTGCACGGTCGATCTCTACACCGACAGCAAATACGTCATGGACGGCATTTCCAAATGGATCCATGGCTGGAAGAAGAACGGCTGGAAGACGGGCGACAAGAAGCCGGTCAAGAACGGTGAGCTCTGGCAGGCGCTCGACGAGGCCAACAGGCGTCACAAGGTCATCTGGCACTGGGTGAAGGGCCATGCCGGCCACCCGGAGAACGAACGCGCCGACGAGCTGGCGAGGCGAGGCATGGCGCCGTTCAAGAAAGGGCCGATCAAGCCTGTTGCTGCTTCGCAGCCGGTTGCGCGTGCAAAGCAGCCGTCGGCCGTGAAGGCGCGGCGCTCGACCCAGAGCTATTGATCTCCGCAGCTCTCTGACCGGGGAGTCTTTGTCGTGCCGATCGCCTACTACATCACGCATCCCCAGGTTCAGATCGACGCCAGCATTCCTGTGCCGGAGTGGGGGCTTTCCGACACCGGCAGAGCGAGAGCCTTTGCGATGCTCGATCAGCCCTGGGTCGGGTCGATCCGGCGCATCGTGTCGTCGGGCGAACGCAAGGCGATCGAAACAGCCGAAATCCTGGCAAAGCATCTCCGTCTTGCGATCGAGGTCAGGCAACGCATGCATGAGAATGACCGGTCGGCAACCGGCTTCCTGCCGCCGCCCGAATTCGAAGCGGTCGCGGACCGGTTCTTCGCCAATCCGCACGTCAGCGTTCGCGGATGGGAGCGAGCTGTCGATGCCCAAAGTCGTATCGTGGGCGAAGTCGAACTGGCGCTCGGAACCAGCCGAGGCGATGACATCGCTTTCGTCGGCCATGGAGGCGTGGGAACGCTCTTGCTGCTTCATCTCAGCGGACGCAAGATCAGCCGCGAAGCGGATCAGCCGGCAGGCGGCGGCAATTATTTCGCTTACGATGCCGGCGCACGACGGATCATCCACGGATGGCGGCCGATCGACGGGCCGGCACCGCATCACGGAATCTGATTGTCCGCTGAATTCGGCCGATCATCAGCGCAATGTGAGCGCGCGTTGCAGCAAGATGCCAGCGGGAGTACTATTTACTACCATAGAGCAAGGACGACACTCGATGGCAAACGTGGAAAAGATAAGTGTGGCCGTGACGACCCAACAGGCGGCCATTATGCGCGAGGCCGTGGAAACGGGCGAATACGCAACCACGAGCGAGATTGTGCGCGAAGCCATGCGGGACTGGTTGGCCAAGCGTGAATTGCGTCAAGAGGACGTGCGCAGGCTCCAGAGGCTCTGGGATGAAGGCAAGGCAAGCGGGAAGCCAGAGCCTTTGGACTTCGATGCCTTGCGAAAGGAAGCTCGGCGGAAGCTGAAGGAAGCCGCCCCGAATGGCCGTTAGGGTAGTCTGGTCGGCGGCGGCTAGAGCCGACCTCATCGACATCTATGTGACTATAGGAGGGGGAAAACCTGAGGGCCGCCGATCGCTATTATGACTGGATAGAAGCGCGGGCCATGGAATTGGCCGACCAACCACGCATGGGCATAAGACGACCTGACATTCGGCCTTCGACGCGAATGCTGGTGGCAGCACCGTTTTTGTTGCTTTACGAAACGATACCAGACACCGACGATGGTCTCGTTGAGCAGGTCGAGATCGTTCGCGTTGTGGACGGTCGCAGGGATTTGAGCCGTCTGTTCTAACGGTCTATCGGATCAGCAGCGCCGTGGAGAACAGGCCGAGAGCGAACACCGTGTGCGACACGAGGTTGAGCGCGCGGACCAGCATCGGGTTGGGCAGTTTGGACGCCGCCCAGCCGGCGCCCATGCCGGGCGCCAGCAGGAACCAGCCGGCGCCGACGGTCACGATGCCGAGGATGAAGGCCGGCAGAAAGGTCGGCGCCGCCAGCCAGCCTGCTCCGGCGAGCACGACCAGGATCACGCCGTAAAGGATGCCGACGAGGTAGTGGAAGGCCCAGCCCAGCGCCTTTTCGTGCGCATAGGGCGCGGCCTTGCCGATGTCGTCGTGGAACACCTTCTCCGGCAGGTGCCGCACCCAGCGGCCGACCAGGCCCCAATTCGGCCTGGGCAGGCCGAAAGCCTTGTTGAGCACGATCGCCCAGACGTCCATGAAGACCGTGGCGCCGATGCCAATCGCGACGGCGCGCCAGACGATGTCGAGCATCAGAGCATGATCCCGAACCGGAGGTCAGCGCACGCAAAAAGTGGGAACCGGGTTTCGGACAAGATCATGCTCCAACAAAGAGTTAGATCAGGATGGCGGGTCAACGAGACGTCATCCTGATCTAGAGCTGCTCGAGGATTTTCGCCGCGCCGCTCTCGTCGACACCCGGCTTGGTTTCGACATTGAGCGCCACGACCTTGCCGTCGTCGACGATCATAGAAAAGCGCTTCGAGCGCAGTCCCATGCCGTTTGCGGAGAGATCGTTGTCGAGGCCGACCGACTTGGCGAAGTCGCCGCTGCCATCGGCGAGATACAGGATCTTGCCTTCGCCGCCGGTGAAGCGCGCCCAAGCGCCCATGACATGGACATCGTTGACCGAGACGACCGCGATGGTATCGACGCCGCGCGCCAGTATGGCGTCGTGGTTCTCGAGATAGCCCGGCAGATGGTTGTTGCTGCAGGTCGGCGTGAAGGCGCCGGGAACCCCGAACAGCACCACCTTCTTGCCGGCGAAGATCTCGGCGCCGGTCATGGACTTGGCGCCGTCATCGGTCATCACCTTGAACGTCGCCTCGGGCAGTTTTTCGCCAACCGAAATGGTCATGATTTCCTCGCTTGGGAGAGTGTGAAGGATCTGTGCGTATCGGACCGGGCGGCTTCCCGCAACCGTTCAGAGCATTCCAGGAAAGTGTGCGGCGGTTTTCCGTCCGGAATTGCGGGCTCAAGGAGACCGCTGGATCAAGGGAAGGGCAGCAATCCGTCGACCGAACCATCGGCGCTGGTCAGCGTGTAGTAGAGCCCGCCGTCCGTGGGCGTCGCCGACGGCCGGTCGAGGATCGGCACCGTGAACACCAGCTTGCCGTTCCGCTCGCCGCGCAGCGGTGCGCCGAACATGTAGTCGCGATCGCCGGCGATGAAGAAATCGACGGAACCCGGATCGCCTGGCGACTGCGCCTCGACGACGAGGGTCTCGTGATCGCCGGCCAGCACGTGGATGCCGAAATCGGGCCGCGCCGGTGAGGGGAGCGTCGCAAGCGCCGTCTTGACCAGCGCCGCGTCGGTAGCATTGTCCGGATCGGAAGCGGGATCGACGCTGAGCCGCGTCTGCACCGGAATGCAGATCGTCTCGCATATGCCGAGGAAGACGTTGGCATCGATGGTCGCCGGCTGGTCCGGCGACGACAGCGTGAACGTCACCGGCAGCGACACCGGGCGGTCATAGCCCGCCCATTTGCCGTAGCCGTCATCGTGGCGCCGCGGCGGCGGAAACGACAGCCGCGCATCGGCGATGTTGGTGCTGGCCGAGACGTCGAGTTGCGGCGGCACGCCGGAATCGCCCGGGTCGCGCCAATAGGTTTTCCAGCCGGGCTTCAGCGCAATGTCGAGCACGCCATGGATTTTGCCGGCCTCGTCTGGCTTGCCGCTGGTCACCAGCCGCACCTTGCCGCCTTCGCTGTTGTACCAGGCCGAGGACGAAGCCTCGGCCGGCAGGCCGGCTCCAAGGCCGATGACGGCGCCGAGCGCCATAATGTTCAGGTATCGCATGGCGGTGATTTGATCGCCCGTTCTTGGCCGCGCAATGATTTCATGTTCCCGCCGGTATCATATTTGCGTGACATCCGGCAGCCTCAGCATCTTTTCGGCGCCGCGGAAACGGGTTACGCTCAGCCTCATGGACTTGTTGCGCCACAAAAAGAAAGCGGCCGGGCGTGGCTTTCTCGACGATCAGTTCCTGATTGCCATGCCGGGCATGAAGGACGACCGTTTCACACGCTCGGTCATCTACATCTGCGCTCACAGCGACGAGGGCGCGATGGGCCTGATCATCAACCAGACGCAGCAGATGCTGTTCCCGGATCTCCTAGTGCAGCTCGGCATCATGAACGAGCAGGAGGCGATCCGCCTGCCGGCGCATGCCCGCGACTTCGTCGTGCGCAACGGCGGGCCGGTCGACCGCAGCCGCGGCTTCGTGCTGCATTCCGGCGACTATCGCGTGGAATCCTCGCTCAACGTCTCCGACGACATCTGCCTGACCGCCACTGTCGACATTCTGCGCGCCATCTCGACCGGCCGCGGACCCCGCCATGCGCTGATGGCGCTCGGCTATTCCGGCTGGGGCGCCGGCCAGCTCGAAAGCGAGATCGCCGAGAATGGCTGGCTGACCTGCCCGGCGACGACCGAGCTTCTGTTCGACGCCGACATCGAGCGCAAATACGACCGCATCCTGGCCTCGATCGGCATCGATCTCGCCCATCTCAGCGCCGCCGCTGGGCATGCTTAAGCCTGCCTCGTCGGCCGGGACCCTTGCATTGGATCATTGCAACGTTCGAGATTGGCCGGGTCGACCATTACGGTCGTCATCCTAGGGCGGAGCAAGGAGCGAAGCGACGCGCGTAGACCCTAGGATCCATGCCGTGACGCTAAGGCGTTGCAACAGTTGCAGAATTCGGCTCCGTTGCATTCTTCGCGCGAGGTAACGGCATGGATCCTAGGGTCTCCGCGACGGAGCTGCGCTCCTGCTTCGCCCTAGGATGACGAGGTTGGGCGGCCTTCGCCAACCGCCAGCGCTACCGTGCTAGGCCAATCTAAGCCTGCGTCAGCGGATACTGCTCCCTCAGCGTCTTCAGCACCTGGTCGCCGGGCATCGGCGCGCCGAACATGAAGCTCTGGACATATTCGCAGCCCATCTGGCGCAGCTCCAGCGCGTCGCTTTCGTCGGAGATGCCTTCGGCGACGACCGACAAGCCGAGCTCATGCGCCATGTTGACCATGGATTTGAGCAGCACCGCCCGCTTCGGCGTGGCGTCGTCGACGAAGCTCTTGTCGATCTTGATCGTGTCGAACGGAAAGCGTGTCAGATAGGAGAGCGAGGAATAGCCGGTGCCGAAATCGTCGAGCGACAGCCCGATGCCGAGCTGCTTGAGCTTGGTCAGCACATGCGCGGTCTGCTCGGGATTGTCCATCACCAGCGATTCGGTGAGCTCCAGCCGGAAGCAGCGCGGCTTCAGGTTGGCTCGCGCGATGACCGAGCGGACATCGCTGACCAGGTCGCGGCGGATGAGTTGGCGGCTGGAGAGGTTGACCGATACCGACAGCGGCGCGTCGCCAATCTGCTTCTGCCAGGTCGCCAGATCCTCGGCCGCCTGCTGCATGGCAAACAGGCCGAGCTGCACGATCAGCCCGCAATTTTCGGCCACCGGAATGAAATCCCCCGGCGGGATCATGCCGCGCCGCGGATGGTCCCAGCGCAGCAGGGCCTCGAAGCCGGCGACGCTGCCGTCCTCCAGCCGCACGATCGGCTGATAGGCGAGCGTGAACTCGCGCCGCTCGATGGCGCGGCGAAGGTCGGATTCGAACTGCAGCCGGTCGGTGCCGACGGTGCGGAAGGCCGGCCGGAACGGCTCGATCCTGTCGCCGCCGAAACGCTTGGCCTGGTGCATGGCAAGCTCGGCGTCCTTGACCATGTCCTCGGACGAGGTCTGCGCCGTCGTCCAGGTGATCAGGCCGATCGAGGCGGTGAGCACGATCTCGCGCTTGGCGAAGGTGATCGGGTTGTTGATCGCGTGTTTGATGGCATCGGCCATGGCGGCGATGCGGGCCGGATCCTGCTCGGAGAGCAGCATCAGCGCGAACTGGTCGCCGCCAAAGCGCGACAGCGAATCCTTTGGCTTCAGCAGTCTGTGCAGCCGGCGCGCGATAGTGAGCAGAATGGTGTCGCCGGCGGAGATGCCGAGACCATCATTGACCTGCTTGAAGCGGTCGATGTCGATGACGAACACGGTCGGCCGCACCTTGTCCTCGGTGCGGGCGATCGAGATGATCGCCTCCAGCCGGTTCATGAACAGCTCGCGGTTGGGCAGGCCGGTGAGGTTGTCGTGCACGGCGTCGTGCAGCAGCCTTTCCTCGGACTTCTTCTGCTCGGTCACGTCGACCATGGTGCCGACGCAGCGGATCACCTCGCCGTCCGATCCGATCACGGGACGGGCGCGCAGCGAGAACCAGTGATAATGGCCGTCGGCGCCGCGCAGGCGGAAATTCTGCGCCACCCGGCCGCGGCGGTGCTCCAGCACCACGTCGAGCGTCGTGCGGAAAGTGTCGCGGTCGTCGGCATGCAGCACCGGCAGCCAGTTGCGGGCGGCACCCGACAGGCTGTTCGGAGCAAGGCCGAGTTGCATGCTGATGTCGGGCTTGGTCACGACGCGGTCGCGCAGCACGTCCCAGTCCCACACGATGTCGCCCGATCCGGCGACCGCAAGCGCCTGGCGCTCGAGGTCGGAGAACAGGCCCTGATGCAGCGCGCCGCCGGCAAAGGCGTGCTGCATGACGGTGAAGCCGATCAGGAGGATGATCAGGATCAGGCCGCCGCCCAACGCCGGCTGGGCGATGTCGTTGTCGAGCATTCCGGTGATCGCCATCCACGATCCGCATAGCCACAACAGCACCATCACCCAGCTCGGCACCAGCATGATCGCGCGGTCATAACCGCGAATGCCGAGGAAGATGATGAGGCCGAGACCGGTGAGCGCGGTGGCGGCGAACGAGATGCGGGCGATGCCCGCGGCGACCGCCGGATCGACGATGGCCACACCGGCAATCAAGAGCAGCCCGAGGATCCAGACCAGCGCGCCATAGCTGAAATGGCCATGCCATCGGTTGAGGTTGAGATAGGCGAACAGGAACACCACGAAGGTCGCGGCCAGAGCCACTTCCGTGCCCGCCCGCCACATCTGCTCGTTGCCGGGCGAGATCTCGATGACCTTGTTGAGGAAGCCGAAATCGACGCAGATATAGGCGAGCACCGCCCAGGCGAGAGCGGCCGTGGCCGGGAACATCGAGGTCCCCTTGACCACGAACAGGATGGTCAGGAACAGCGCCAGAAGCCCGGCGATGCCGATGACGATGCCGCGGAACAGCGTGTAGGAATTGACCGAGTCCTTGTAGGATTCAGGTTCCCACAGATAGACCTGGGGCAGCTTCGGCGAGGCGAGCTCGGCCACGAACGTGACCACGGTGCCGGGGTTCAGCGTTACTCGGAAGACGTCCGCATCGGGGCTCGTCTGGCGGTCGAGCGCAAAGCCTTCGCTGGGCGTGATCGCGGCGATGCGGGTCGAGCCGAGGTCCGGCCAGAAGATGCCGGAATTCACCAGTCGGAAATGCGGCGCGACGATCAGCCGGTCGAGCTGCTGGTCGGTGGTATTGGCGAGCGCGAACACCGCCCAGTCGCCGGTCGAGCGCGCGTCCTTGGCCTCGACCTCGATGCGCCGCACGATGCCGTCGGGGCCGGGCGCGGTCGAAACCTGGAAATTCTCGCCCTGGTTCCGGTAGATCTCGACGGCGCCCGAAAGGTCGAGCGCCTTGTCGTCGCGGGCGATCTTGATCGGCTCGACGGCGAGCGCGGGCGCGGCTGCCGAGAGCGCGACGAAGATCGCCAGGATGAGGGCGAACAGCGACGCGATTCGCGGAAAATTCGTCACATATCAGCCCTTCGTTCCATCGCCCGGCGGATCGTCCGCTATCCGGGCGTAGAGGTAGTGATCCTGCCAGATGCCATTGATCCTGAGATAGGATCGCAGAAGTCCTTCGCGCCGGAATCCGGCTTTTTCAAGCACGCGGATCGACCGGGCGTTGTCGGGAATACAGGCAGCCTCGATCCGGTGCAACCTCAGCGTATCAAAGGCAAAACGCGACACCAGCTTGACCGCGTCGGTCATCAGCCCGCGGCCGCCGAAGCGCTCGCCGATCCAGTAGCCGATATGGCCGCTTTGGGCGACGCCGTGGCGGATGTTGCCGAGCGTGATGCCGCCGGCGAGCTTGCCGCTCGACTTCTCGAAGATGAAGAAGGCGATGGCCGTGCCTTGCGCATAGTCCTCGCGGTAGCGGCTGATGCGCAGCCGCCAGGCGGTGCGGTCGAGCTCGTCCGGCTGCCAGCGCGGCTCCCATGGCTCCAGGAAGGCGCGGCTTTCGCCGCGCAGCGTCGACCACTCGCGGTAGTCGTTGGTCAGCGGCACGCGCAGCGTGACCTTTTCGCCCTTCAGTGCCGGCAGGTCGCGGCGAAAGAAAGGGAGCGCGAACACGGCTCTGGAACTAAGCAGATATTCGTGGGATGCCCCACGAATATCTGCTTAGATTCCCTGGTTTCTCGCAGGTTCTGATCGCAAAACCGTAGGACACTTTTGCGAAACCTGCTTAGGGTTAGACGGCGAGCCTGCGGGCCGTCGTCTGTGGGCCTGCAAGCGATTCGAGGATCGCCTCGTAGGGCGCCAGCGTGCCCACGGGGCCGACCGCCGTCAGCGTCGGCTTGGTCGAGAACAGTCGCGAGGAGAGGTCGGTCAGCCGCTCGACGGTCAGCGCCGCCAGCCGCTCCATCAGCTCCTCCTTGGCGATCGGTCGGCCGAACAGGAGCAACTGCCTGGCGATCTGCGAGGCGCGGCTTGCCGGGCTTTCCGCCGACATGATGAGGCCGGCGCGATATTGCGCGCGTGCGCGGTCGAGCTCATCCTGCTGGATGCTCTCACCGGCTTTCTGCAGCTCGTCGATGATGACCGGCACCAGCTTGGCGATGTCGCTCTGCCCGGTCGCGGCGTGCACGCCGAAAATACCGGTGTCTGAGAAGCCCCAATGGAAGGCATAGACCGAATAGCACAGGCCGCGCTTCTCGCGCACTTCCTGGAACAGCCTCGACGACATGCCGCCGCCCAGGATCATCGACAGCACCTGCGAGGCGTAGAAGTCGCGCACGTGGTAGGCGCGGCCCTCGAAGCCGAGCACGATCTGCGCGTCCATCAGGTCGCGGTCTTCGCGGAAGTCGCCGCCGACATATTGCGCATATTGCGGGATGTTGCTGGTAGCCTTGGCGCGGAAGCCGCCGAGCTGTTTTTCCACCTCGCGCACGAAATTGTCGTGCTTGATGTCGCCGGCGGCCACGATCACCATGCGCTCGGCACCATACTGCCGTTCGATGAAGTCGTGCAGCTGTTTGGAGGTGAAGGACTTGACCGTCTCCGGCGTGCCGAGGATCGAACGGCCGATGGTCTGATGGCGGAAGGCCGTTTCGGTGAAGCGGTCGAAGACGATGTCGTCGGGCGTGTCGTGCGCGGCGCCGATCTCCTGCAGGATCACATGCTGCTCGCGCTCCAGCTCCTCGGGGTCGAATTCAGACTCCTGCAGGATGTCGGCCAGGATATCGACCGCCAGCGGCACATCGTCGGAGAGCACCCTGGCATAGTAGGACGTCGTCTCGACGCTGGTGGCGGCATTGATCTCGCCGCCGACATTCTCGATTTCCGAGGCGATCTGGAAGGCGCTGCGCCGCTTGGTTCCCTTGAACGCCATGTGCTCGAGCAGATGGGCCATGCCATGCTCTTCATCGCGTTCATTGCGGGCGCCCGACTTCACCCAGGCGCCAAGGGCAACGGATTCGAGGCTTGGAAGGGTTTCGGTGGCGACCGTCAGGCCGTTCGACAGACGGCTTACCTCAACACCCATATGGCAACTACTCCCTAACGGGCCGCCCGCGTGTGGCGGCTCACGTAATCTTCCACCATTTTCAGCTCGGATGGAAGTATGGTGTACTTTTCCTCGGCTGTCATCAAGTCACCCAGCCACGAGGGGAGCGCCGGGGTAACGCCGCTGGCTGCCTCGACCGCCGCCGGGAACTTCGCCGGATGCGCGGTGCCGAGCACCACCATCGGCACGGCGCCCGAGGCGTGGGCCGCCGCCACGTGCGCCGCGGCGGCCGTGTGCGGATCGAGCAGATAGCTGCTCCGCTCAAGCATCTTGCGGATGGTCGCGGCGACCTCCTCGACGCTGGCGCGGCCGGCGTCGAACTCGGCGCGGATGCGCGCCAGTTCGTCCGCTTCGATGGTGAATGCGCCGGATTGCTTCAGCCCGTTCATGTAGCGCCTGACCGTCGCGGCATCGCGGTCTACGGCTTCGAACAGCAGGCGCTCGAAGTTCGACGACACCTGGATGTCCATCGACGGCGAAGTGGTGGCGAACACGCCCATGGTGCGGTATTCGCCGCTCGATAATGTGCGCGCCAGAATGTCGTTGTCGTTGGTGGCTATGATCAGCCGCTCGACCGGCAGCCCCATGCGCTTGGCGGCGTAGCCTGCGAAAATATCACCGAAATTGCCGGTCGGCACGGTGAAGGACGCTGGTCGGTCGGGCGCGCCGAGCGACAGCGCCGACGAGAAATAATAGACGATCTGGGCCATGATGCGGGCCCAATTGATCGAATTGACGCCCGACAGCGACACCCTGTCGCGGAAGCCGTGGTCGTTGAACATGTCCTTCACCAGGCCCTGGCAATCGTCGAAATTGCCTTCGATCGACAGCGCATGGACATTGGCGGCCCTGGAGGTCGTCATCTGCCGCTGCTGCACCGGCGAGACCTTGCCGTGCGGGAAAAGGATGAAGATGTCGGTGCGGTCGCGGCCGGCGAAAGCGTCGATCGCGGCACCGCCGGTATCGCCCGAGGTGGCGCCGACGATGGTCGCGCGCTGGCCCCGTTCGGCAAGCACATGGTCCATCAGCCGCGCGAGCAGCTGCATCGCCACATCCTTGAAGGCGAGCGTCGGGCCGTGGAAGAGTTCGAGGATGAAGGTGTTGGTGCCGGTCTGCACCAGCGGGCAGACCGCCTCGTGGCGGAATGTCGCATAGGCCTCGCGCACCAGCCGCTCGAAGACGGGCGCGGCGATCTCGCCGCCAAGGAAGGGCGACAGCACGCGGATGGCGAGATCGGGATAGGCAAGGCCGCGCATGGCGCGGATATCGGCGGCCGAGAACTGCGGCCATTCGCGCGGCAGGTAAAGTCCGCCGTCGCGCGCCAGCCCGGCCAGCACCGCGTCGGAAAATCCAAGCACGGGCGCATCCCCGCGGGTACTCACATATTGCATCGTCAAAGGCCCATCGTTGCCGGCCGCATCATCCACGGCAAATTGGTTAATTTTCCGAGCCGGCTCAGTCGCATTTTCGCCGCGGCGTTGATATACGTCACCGGCTTTGTGAGAGGGAAGTGCAGTTCATGAGGTTTCATTCGGTCAACCGTCGTGTTGTCGCGGGTCTGGCGCTCACCGGCTTTATGCTTGCCGCCGCAGGCTGCCAATCGAGCGACAATGGCATTCTGAACTTCGGCTTCAGCAAGAAGGATCCGACGGCGCCGCCACCGCCGCAGGACCCGAAAGTGCTTGCCAGCCAGCTGCGCGCCTACTGCCCGAAGGTGACGCTGCGCGACGGCACCGCCTTCTTCAACACCTACGCCAAGGGCGCGGCCGCCAAGCCGAAGAAAAAGAAGGCCGATCCCGCGGCGGACGCTGAAGCTGCGGCCGCCGCGGCGGCGCAGACCGGCCCCGACGGTCAGCCGGTCGACCCCAATCGCGATCCCGCCAAGATCATCTATCAGGCTTCGATCACCGATGTGACGCGCGACTGCACGCACGAAAATGGCCAGCTGACGATGAAGATCGCCGTCGCCGGCAAGGTCGTGCCTGGGCCGCTGTTTGCGCCCGGTACCGTCACCATGCCGATCCGCGTCGCGGTCCAGCACGGGCCTGACGTGCTCTATTCGCAGCTTCATCAGTATCAGGTGCAGGTCACCGATCCTTCGGCCGCCACGCAGTTCGTCTTCACCGACGCCAATGTCGTGGTGCCGGAGCCCAGTGCGACCGACTATCAGGCCTATGCCGGGTACGACGAAAACGCGCCTGCCGCGGCGGACAAGTCGAAAGGCAAGCGGAAGAAGCGCGTCGCCGCGGCCGCGACGAACTAGCCAAGGGTGTTGGCTAGAGCTTCCAGCGAACCCTAAAGCATGTCTCTCGAAAGTGGGAACCGGTTTCGGGACAAAGACATGCGTAACATCAAAAACCTAAAGCGCACGGAGCGAATCTGAAAGATTGCGACGCGCTTTAGGCGTCTTCCGACCACTCTGACAGCGCCGCGATCGTGCCTCCGAGTTCCGCGAAGCGCCGGATGACCGTTTCGGCGCCGGCCTCGGTCAGCGCGTCGGCGTGGCCGGGATAGCTGTGTCCGGCGCCGGTGAAGCCGATCACGCGCATGCCTGCCGCCCGGGCGCCGCTGACGCCGTGCACGGAATCCTCGATGACGAAGGTGTTCTTCGGGTTCGCGCCGAGCTGTTCGGCGGCGTAGAGGAACACGTCCGGCGCCGGCTTGGTCTTCTTGCTCGGGATGTCGAGGCCTGAAAAGATGTGGCCGGCGAAGAAGGGCAGCAGGCGCACCTTTTCCAGCATGAACTCGATCCGTTCCTTGCGCGAATTGGAGCAGACGGCGCGCGGCGCGGTGACGGCAGCCACCGCCTCGCGAGCGCCGTCGATGACGCGCACGTCGCTGCGCAGCTTGCGATCGACGAGTTCTTCGGCGCGGTCGATCAGCGAGGCCTGGAACGGGATGTGGGACTTCTCTTCGAGCCGCAGCATGATGTCCTTGAAGGTCAGTCCGGCATAGGTTTCGAAAATCTCCTCCGCCGAGATCTCGAACCCGGCCGACGTCAGAAGCTCGGCCTCGACGCGCGCGGCGACGATTTCGGAATCGACGAGCACGCCGTCGCAATCGAAGATGACAAGGTCTGGCTGTGGCATGGCAATCCGAAGCGTGAAAGGAGTGGCCTGGCTGGCCTCAGGCGGCGCGGCATACACCAATGGGTCGGTCTTCGCAAACCGCCGGGGCGGGCTCACCCGGCCTTCACCGAATGTTTACGCTGATCGGTAACCATAACAGCCAGTAAACCGTAACGCGTGCTTTGGGTGTTTTGATGTCTGCCGTGCGTCTTCTCGACGAGCTTTCCCACGCTCCCCTTAAGTCCGAATGGCTGGACACGATCCTGAAGGGCGACTGCGTCGCCGCCCTCGACCGGCTGCCGGAAAAGTCGATCGACGTCATCTTCGCCGACCCGCCCTACAATCTGCAGCTCGACGGCGACCTGCACCGGCCCGACCAGTCCAAGGTCGACGCCGTCGACGACGACTGGGACCAGTTCGAGAGCTTTGAGGCCTATGACGCCTTCACCCGCGCCTGGCTGCTGGCGGCGCGCCGGGTGCTGAAGCCCAACGGCACCATCTGGGTCATCGGCTCCTACCACAATATCTTCCGCGTCGGCGCCCGCATGCAGGATCTCGGTTTCTGGATCCTGAACGACGTCGTCTGGCGCAAGACCAACCCGATGCCGAACTTCCGCGGCCGCCGCTTCCAGAACGCGCACGAGACGATGATCTGGGCCTCGCGCGACCAGAAGACCAAGGGCTACACCTTCAACTACGAAGCGCTGAAGGCCTCGAACGACGATCTGCAGATGCGCTCCGACTGGCTGTTCCCGATCTGCACCGGCGCCGAGCGCTTGAAGGACGACAACGGCAACAAGCTGCATCCGACGCAGAAGCCGGAGGCGCTGCTTGCCCGCATCATGATGGCCTCGACCAAGCCGGGCGACGTCGTGCTCGATCCCTTCTTCGGCTCGGGCACCACCGGCGCCGTCGCCAAACGCCTCGGCCGCCACTTCGTCGGCATCGAGCGCGAGCAGGCCTATATCGACGCCGCCAACGAGCGCATCGCGGCCGTTAACCCGCTGGATGGCGCCGACCTCACCGTGCTTTCCGGCAAGCGCGCCGAGCCGCGCGTCGCCTTCATCAGCCTGCTCGACACTGGCCTGGTGGCGCCGGGCGCCACGCTCTACGACGCCAAGAAGCGCTGGGCCGCCAAGGTGCGCGCCGACGGCACGCTGGCCATCGGCGACAGCGCTGGTTCCATCCACAAGATCGGCGCCGAGGTGCAGGGGCTGGATGCCTGCAACGGCTGGACCTTCTGGCACTATGAGCGCAGCGGCGGCCTCACCCCGATCGATGAGCTGCGCCGCATCGCGCGCCTCGGCATGGAGCGGGCAGGGGGCTGATCCGCCAAAGCAATTCCAGGAAAAGTGCGCAGCAGTTTTCCGTCCGGAATTGCGGAAAACAATATTCAGAGCAGTTCGGCGATTTTTCGTGGAAATCGCCGAACTCCTCTTGAATCGAAACCTTAACGGATCGCCGCAAGCGATTCAGTTCAGGCCGCAATCCCCAGCCGCTCAAGGTCCGCCTTAAGCGTCTTGGCGTCGGTGAACAGCACCGCCTGCCAGCCGGCGGCTTTGGCGCCGTCGACATTCTTCTGGCTGTCGTCGATGAACAGCGTGGCGGCCGGCTCCAGGCCAAACGATGCGACGTGATGGTCGTAGATGGCCTGGTCCGGCTTGATCAGGCCGATCTCGCCCGAGACGGTGACACCACGCGGGCGGTCGAGGAAACCGAAACGCTGGCGGGCTTCGGTGAACGTATCGGCAGCGAAATTGGTCAGCATCGTCACGTCGCGGCCGCTATCGATCAGGCCGACCATGATGGCGACACTGTCGTCATAGGCATGCGGCACCATGTCGTGCCAGTGGCGGCGGAAGTTGCGGATGTTCTCGGCGTGATCGGGATGCTCGGCGATCAAGAGCGCCTCGGCCTCTTCCCATGTCCGCCCGCGGTCCTGCTCGATGTTCCACTCGCTGGTGCAGACATGGTCGAAGAACCATTTCCGTTCGTCCGCATCGGGGATCAGGCGGCTGAACGCAAGGTTCGGATCGTAGTGGATCAGCACTCTGCCGATGTCGAACACGATGTGGCGGATTTCGGTCATGACGGTCCTTTCAATGCGGGCGCTGCGGGCGTTGCTTTTTGGTCGCGCCCGGTATCGCCGCCTCGATTACCTTTTTCATGACGGTGGGCAGCGCCTCCCCGGAAATTTCATGGGCCAGCGACCAGAAATGCCCACCCGGCGCGTCACCTTCGATGTGGGCATGAAAGACTTCGAGTTCGAGCGCGAAATGCGTGAAGACGTGGCTGATCCGGCCGGCGCGCCGCCAGTCGGCCGGGAAAGGCGCGGCATCTTCCGTGGTCGCCCCATCGACCCGCGCGGTCCAGGCCGTCGTCGGCACCTCGGTCATGCCGCCGAGCAGGCCCTTGTCCGGCCGCTTGCGCAGCAGAATGGCGCCGTCGTCGCGCTCGGCGACGAAGGCGGCGCCGCGCCTCAGCGGCTTGTCGTCCTTCGGCAGCCGGACGGGGAAGCGTTCAGGATCGCCCGCGAGAATGGCGCTGCAATCCTCGCGTACCGGGCACAGCATGCAGCGCGGCCGCCGCGGCGTGCAGATCGTCGCGCCAAGGTCCATCATGGCCTGCGCAAAGTCGCCGGGCCTCGCCTGCGGCACCAGTCTCTCGACCAGCGCGCGGATCTCGGGCTTGGCCTCGCTGAGCGGCGTCTCGATCGAATAGAGCCGCGAGATGACGCGCTCGACATTGCCGTCGACGACGGCCGCCGGCCGGTCGAAGGCGATCGCCGCGATCGCCGCCGCCGTATAGGCGCCGATACCCGGCAATGCCTTCAGGCCGGCCTCGGTGTCGGGAAAGCGGCCGCCCTGCCGCGCCACCAGATCGGCGCAGGCTTTGAGATTGCGCGCCCGGGAATAGTAGCCGAGCCCGGCCCAGGCCTTCATGACGTCTTCGGCGGGCGCGGAAGCCAGCGCCTCGACGGTCGGCCATTTCTCGATGAAGGTCCGGAAATAGGCCTTCACCGCCTCGACCGTGGTCTGCTGCAGCATGACCTCGGAGAGCCAGATAAGATACGGGTCGGGCCTTGTCCCGCGCGCGAACGCGTCCGGCGTCACGCGCCAGGGCAGGTTGCGGTGATGCGCGTCATACCAGGCAAGCAGCGGGGCGGCGATGCTGCTATCTCCGGATGCGGCCTGCACGGCCTTGCGGGTCTGGTCTTGCGGTGCCATTGATCGGGTGAGCTGAGGATCGGAGAACGCACATGGCAGGGAAAAAGCCCTTCGGCAATCCCGTTCCGGTGAGCGATCTCGCCACCGAGATCCTCGATCCGGTGCTGAGGAAGCGCGCCGGCATCTCGATCGGGCTGGTGCAATCCTGGGAGGAGATCGCCGGACCGCGCCTGGCCAGCCACTCGCGCCCGGAAAAGATCCAGTGGCCGCGCCGCCTGCACGAAGACGATCCGTTCGAGCCGGCGGTGCTGGTCATCGCCTGCGAAGGCATGGCGGCGCTGCATCTGCAGCACGAGGCCGGCGAGGTCATCAACCGGGTCAATGCCTTTCTGGGCTTCAACGCCATCGGCCGCATCAAGATCCTGCAGAAGCCGGTCCTTTCGGCAAAAGCCCGTCCGAAACCGGCGCCGAGGCCGCTCAGCGAGGCCGAGAAATCGAAGCTGGCGCGCACGGTCGGCAAGATCGAGGACGACGGCCTGCGCGCTTCGCTCGAGCGGCTTGGAGCAACCATCATAGGACAAAAAAGGCCTTGAGCATGTCTCCCGAACATGCGCAACGGTCTCGGAAAGAGACATGCGGCGTGCTGCAAAATTGTCGTCAATGTCGCGTATTCGTGATCGCGCTCGAAAAATTGGCGATTGGATTGGGGACGGCGATGCCTTAATTCGCGCCAACTCTCGCCTTTTCTAGCCCTTGCATTGCAAAATCCAACCGATATCAGGTGATTCGCATGAACCGTGCCCCTTTTGGCAAAAGCTTGTCCCGCAGGAACCTTCTGACCACGCTGGCCGCCGTTCCGGCTGTGGCGCTGCTTGCCGCATGCAGCGACTCGGGCGAGGAGGCGAAGGCGGCCAATGCGAAGCCCGCCGACCCGTCGACGCCAGCTAAGCCGGCCACCCCGGCGGCCGCGCAGGTGCCGGAAGCGCAGGGCACGGTCGACATGGCGGAATTGCTCAAGCCCGGCGCTTTGCCCGACAAGCAGCTCGGCAAGGACGACGCCAAGGTCACCATCGTCGAATACGCGTCGATGACCTGCCCGCACTGCGCGCATTTCAACGACGCCACCTTCCCGCAGCTGAAGTCGAAATACATCGACACCGGCAAGGTTCGCTACATCCTGCGCGAATTCCCCTTCGATCCGAGCGCCGAAGCCGGCTTCATGCTGGCGCGCTGCGCCAAGGACAACTACTTCGCCATGGTCGACGTTCTGTTCAAGCAGCAGCCGAGCTGGGTCGGCGTCAGCAACACCAAGGAAGCGCTGCTGCAGATCTCCAAGCTCGCCGGTTTTACACAGGAGTCCTTCGAGGCCTGCTTGACGGACCAGAAACTTCTGGACGATGTGAGAGCTGTCCAGAAACGCGGAGCGGACGAGTTCAAGGTCGACTCGACGCCGACCTTCTTCATCAACGGAAAGACCTACAAAGGGGCGATGTCGATTGAGGAAATGTCGGCCATCATCGACCCTCTGCTCTGACGTCCAGGCCGCGCCGAAGCAATCGCGCCTCGGCGTTCTAGGCTCTGCGGGGCGGCGCGAATGAAATTTTCGCGCCTTCGCCTCCTCGGTTTCAAGTCCTTCGTCGAGCCCGGCGAGTTCGTCATCGAACGCGGACTGACCGGCATCGTCGGGCCGAACGGCTGCGGCAAGTCGAACCTTGTCGAAGCGCTGCGCTGGGTGATGGGCGAAAGCTCCTACAAGAACATGCGCGCGTCCGGCATGGACGACGTGATCTTTTCCGGCTCCGGCGCACGGCCGGCGCGCAACACCGCCGAAGTCACGCTTTTCCTCGACAACAGCGACCGCACCGCGCCCGCCGCCTTCAACGACGCCGACGAACTGCAGGTGTCGCGCCGCATCGAGCGCGAGGCGGGCTCGCTCTACCGCATCAACGGCAAGGAAGCCCGCGCCAAGGACGTGCAGCTGCTCTTCGCCGACCAGTCGACCGGCGCGCGCTCGCCCTCCATGGTCGGGCAGGGCCGCATCGGCGAATTGATCCAGGCCAAGCCGCAGGCGCGCCGCGCGCTTTTGGAAGAGGCCGCCGGCATTTCCGGCCTGCACACGCGCCGGCACGAGGCCGAGCTCAGGCTGAAGGCGGCGGAGCAGAACCTCGAAAGGCTGGACGACGTCGTCGGCGAGCTGGAAAGCCAGATCGAAAGCCTGAAGCGCCAGGCGCGGCAGGCTTCCCGCTTCAAGAACCTGTCGGCCGATATCCGCAAGGCCGAGGCGACGCTCTTGCATCTGCGCTGGACGCTGGCCAAGACCCAGGAAGGCGAGGCGCGTTCGGCCCTTGCCGTAGCCACCACGCTGGTCGGCGACCGCGCCGCGGCGCAAATGGCGGCTGCCAGGGAGCAGGGCATCGCCGCACACCGGCTGCCCGACCTGCGCGACGCCGAAGCCGCCGCAGCCGCGGCCTTCCAGCGCCTGTCGATCGCCAAGACGCAGATCGAGGAGGAAGCCGGCCGCATCCGCTCGCGCCAGGCGGAGCTCGAACGCCGGCTGCAGCAGCTCGACGCCGACATCGCCCGCGAGGAGCGGATGGTGCGCGACAACGCCGACATCCTGGAGCGCCTGCGCACCGAGGAAGCCGAGCTCAACTCGGACAACGCGGGTGCCGCCGAGCGCGAGGCCACGACGCGCGCCGTCTTCGAGCAGGCCGGCGCGACGCTGTCGCAAAGCGAAGCGAGGCTTGCCGCGCTGACCGCCGAGCGCGCCGAGGCCGCCGCCTCGCGCCATCAGATCGAGCGCACGCTGCGCGAGACCGCCGAGCGCCGCGACCGTTTCGCCCGCCAGCTTGCCGAGGTCGACCGCGAGCTCTCCGACATCGTCGCGCGCATTTCCGGCCTGCCCGATCCGGCCGAGAAGCGGCTGCTGGTCGAGGATGCGCTGGCTCGCCTGGAGGAAAGCGAGGCCGGCGCCATCGCCGCCGAGCAGGCGGTCGCCGAGGCCCGCGCCGCCGAAAGCGCCGCACGGCCGCCGTTGCAGGATGCCAAGGCGGAATTGCAGCGCATCGAGACGGAAGCGCGCACCCTGGCCAAGATCCTCAACGCGGCGAGCGGCGACCTCTTCCCTTCGGTGCTGGAGCAGATCAGCGTCGAGCGCGGCTACGAGACGGCATTGGGCGCCGCGCTCGGCGAGGACCTCGACGTGCCGCTCGACCGCAGCGCCCCGGTGCATTGGGGCGAGAGCGCGATCCAGCCCGGCGATGCGGCATTGCCGGAGGGCGTGAAGAGCCTGGCGAGTGTGGTGCGCGCTCCGGCGCAGCTTGCCCGCCGCCTGGCGCAGATAGGCATCGTCGATGCCGCCGACGGCCGCCGTCTCCAGGCGCTGCTCGCGCCCGGCCAGCGGCTGGTCAGCAGTGACGGCGCGCTCTGGCGCTGGGACGGCTTGACGGCCAGCGCCGACGCCCCGACCGCCGCCGCGCAGCGGCTGGCGCAGAAGAACCGTCTGGCCGAGCTCGATGCCGAGGCGGTGCAGGCGACCCGCGTCGTGCGCGAGGCCGAAGAGGCATTGGCGCGCGCCGAGCAGGCGATGCGCCAAGCAAGTGAGGCCGAGCGCAACGCGCGCCAGGCCGGCCGCGACGCACAGCACGGACTGGATGCCGCCCGCAACGCGCTGGCCGAGGCCGAGAAGGCCGGCGGCGAGCTGGCGAGCCGCCGCGCCGCACTCGACGAGGCGCGCGCGCGCATCGTCGATAGCCATGAGGAGACGCAAGCCGCTTTCCTCGAGGCCGAGGAGATGCTGAAGGACGCGCCCGACCTCGGCGATCTCCAATTGCAACTCGAACAGGCTTCCGCCAATGTCGCGCGCGACCGTGCCACGCTCGCCGACGCGCGCGCCGTGCATGAAGGATTGCGGCGCGAGGCCGAAGCGCGCATGCGCCGGCTCGACGCCATCGGTGTCGAGCGCAAGAACTGGCTGGAGCGGGCCGAAAACGCCTCGACGCAGATCGCTGCTCTCGGCGAGCGCAAGGCGGAAGCCGAGGCCGAGCGCGAGAGGCTGGCCGACGCTCCGGACGAGATCGACGCCAAGCGCCGCGCGCTCTTGACGCAGCTCTCCGAAGCCGAAGCGCTGCGCCAGGCGGCGGGCGACCGCCTGCAGGAGGCGGAGACCAAGCAGGCCGAGCTCGACAAGGCGGCGACCGCCGCCATCCAGTCGCTTGCCGAGGCACGCGAGACCCGCGTCCGCGCCGAAGAGCGGCTGACCGCGGCGGACGAGCGGCGCGCCGAGGTCGAGGCGCGCATCCAGGAAGCGCTGAACACGCCGCCGCATCTCGTCATAAAGCATACCGGGCTCGAGGCCGACGATCCGATGCCCGACATGGCCGAGGTCGAGCGTCAGCTCGACCGGCTGAAGATCGAGCGCGAGCGGCTCGGCGCCGTCAATCTGCGCGCCGAGGAAGAGCAGAGGGAGCTGTCCGAGCGGCTTGAGACCATCGTTTCCGAGCGCGAGGACATCATCGAGGCCATCCGCAAGCTGCGCCAGGCGATCCAGAACCTCAACCGCGAGGGCCGCGAGCGGCTGCTTTCGGCCTTCGAGGTCGTCAACGGCCATTTCCAGCGGCTGTTCTCGCATCTGTTCGGCGGCGGCACCGCCGAACTGCAGCTGATCGAGTCCGAAGATCCGCTGGAGGCGGGGCTGGAAATCCTCGCCCGCCCGCCGGGCAAGAAGCCGCAGACCATGACGCTGCTTTCCGGCGGCGAGCAGGCGCTGACCGCCATGTCGCTGATCTTTGCCGTGTTCCTCACCAACCCGGCGCCGATCTGCGTGCTCGACGAGGTCGACGCGCCGCTCGACGACCATAATGTCGAGCGCTTCTGCAACCTGATGGACGAGATGGCGAAGACCACCGAGACGCGCTTCGTCATCATCACCCACAACCCGATCACCATGGCGCGCATGGACCGGTTGTTCGGCGTCACCATGGCCGAGCAGGGCGTCAGCCAGCTGGTTTCGGTCGACCTGCAGGCGGCCGAAGCGATGCGCGAGGCGAGCTGAGGCAGCTGGTCGCCCGTCGACGAAACTACTTCTCCGGAGCCGTGGCCGGCGCGGTGTAGCGGCGGCGCACCGCCTCCAGCACCAGCTTGCGGCTCTCCTCGGGCGACAGACGCTTGTCCTTCTCGGCCGCGGCCGTTTCGCGCGCCAGCTCCTTGTCCCGGATCTGTTGGCGGAACCATTTGGAGTAGTCGCCGGCGCGCAGGTGGTATTCCCAGGTCTTGTCGTCGACGCCTTCGGCCATCCGGGCGAAGATGATCAGATTGTGGGCTCGTAGATTCATCGCCTTCTTCGGCCCGGTGAAATAGAAGCTGCCCGCCTCATCGAGCTCGCCTTCGGCGTATTTGCGGCTGTGCCGCTTCAGCGATTGGTCGGGCTCGATCGCCTTGACGGTGAAAGGCTTCTTGTCGTCCGCTGGCCGCCACAGGAGCACCCGATCGCCCTTCGGCGTGGGGATGTTCTTGGGCGTCTCCACCCCGGCCTCCTTGCAGAAGGTCTTGATGACGTCCTTCGCCTTGGGACCGAGCGCGATCACCGCCGTCACCAGCCGCAGGACACCGGTCGAGATCGCCTCCGGGTGCACGGTGATCAGCACCGTGCCGGGCAGCTCCAGCGAAAGCACCGCGCGCGTGTCCTCACGCTTTTTGGGCAGGAGATGATGCGCCTCGTCGATGATCAGCCAATTCGGCCTTGCCGTGCGATAGCGGACTCGGCCGAGGCCGGGCAGCAGTTCGGCAAAGAAGTCCGGCCGCTCGTCGACCTTCAGCGCCAGCCCGTTGACCACGATATTGGTGTCCGGCTTGTCGATCAGTTCGAGCAGCTGGTCCTTGCTCGGCGCGCTCGAAGCATCGCCGAGAGGTACCGCGCCCTGCAATCCGTCATAGTCGCCTTCCGGGTCGAAGATGCAGAATTGCAGACCTTTTTCGACAAGCCGCTCGGTCAGCGCCGTGGCCAATGTGGATTTTCCGATGCCGGAGCTTCCGGCGATCAGAACCGTCTCGACCGGCGACAGATAAACCTTCTTGCCGTGGGCGGTCCCCAAAAGGACGCCGCGCGAGCGCTTGCGCATGACCATGTGGTCGAGCTTGATCAGCTTGCGGATCAGGTCCTCGACGCCCTTGCCGCGCGCGCCTTTCGTGACGAGGTCGGCTGTCTCCTTCACCGACGGCAGCGCATTGGCGACGGCCACGCTCAAGCCCGCGGCCCTGAGGAAGGCGTGGTCGTTTTCGGCATCGCCGACGGCCACCACATTGTTCGGCGACAGCCGGAGATCGGTGAGCGCCGCCGCCAGTCCCGTCGCCTTGTTGATGCCCGAGGGCAGGATCATCACCGCGCCCTTGTTGAAGATGATTTCCATCTCCAGCCCGAGCTTCTTGATGACGTCGAGCACGGTAGCCTGGTGCGGTTCCCAGGTGGCGACGATCGAGCGGCCGACCGAGAGCGGCTTGACGCCGCGTCTCTTCAGCTTGTCGACCATGTCGGCGGAAGGCGAAGGCGAAATCGTGCGCTCTTCCTCGCTCGCCGGCGTGTAGATCAGCGCGCCGTTTTCGGCGACGACCTTGTCGAACAGGCCGATCTCCCGAAACGACTCCTTCAGATCGGGCAGTTCGCGGCCGGTGACCAGGATAAGCTTGCGGCCGGACCTCTTCAGCTTTTCCAGCGCCGAGAGCGTGCTTGCGGCAACCAGGCCGTTATGCGCCAGCGTGCCATCGTAGTCGGTGGCCAATGCCATGAAATACATAGGGTGATCCTCTCCGCTGGCGGTCGCTCGGTCCGTCTGGAACGAACAACGCCTGTCGGCGGAAAAGGTTTAGCCCGGCGCCTTGCCTCGCAACGATCGGGAGCCGGCTCACGGTGCATCCAGCGCGCCATGCGCGACCGATGCGGGAAGCCCGTGGCAAGGCCCTTCCACCATTGCTTGGCCGGCAGGCCCTTCCTGCTCGAATGGAACCCGGTCAGGTCGGCCACGTTCGATCTGGAGCGTCGCTCGAAATCGTCGAAGCTGCTTCCGCGGAAGCGCTCAGCCGAATGAGAGGCCCATCCGATGTATGTTTTCCTGGAAGTCCTGACCGTCATCCTGGTGGCGAGCGCGATGGCCATGGCGCTCGCCCATGCGTTGGAGCTGCCGGGCAAATTGCGGCTCGGCAGAGAGGAGTATTTTGTCGTCCAACGCATCTACTATCCGGGCTTTACGATCGGAGGCGGCATCGCCGAAATCGGCGGGATCATTGCGGCGTTTGCGTTGATGCTGACCTCAGGCGGCCCTGTCCAATTCCGGCTGATCGCCGGCGCGTTGGCTGCGCTGCTGATCATGCAGCTTGTCTTCTGGGTCATGACCCAGCCGGTCAACAAACACTGGCTGCAAGAGGTGGAATTGAGCTCTCCGGCTAAGCGCTTCTTCGCAACCGAGGGCAATGACGGAACCCCGCTCCCGTTAGCGGAAGAGTGGACGGCGCCTCGTAACCGCTGGGAACTCTCGCATGTTCTCCGCGCGGCGTTGGCGATGCTGAGCCTGGTCCTGCTGACTATGGCAATCGCCATCCGCAGCGCCTGATGTCCGGCAGGCTTTCCGATCTACCCAAGCGAAGCTTCAAGAGAGGCGTGGCCGATCGTCTTGTTGAGATTGGCCTTCGTTTGGCAGCGCCAGCAATCATAAGCTTCGGTCCTTGCCCACACGGCCGGATATCGTGGCGGCGACCCTGCCGGTCGCAGCACATTTCGCGAGTTGTTTGCGCTTCGACAAACAAGCCGGCCCCGACCGCGATAGATCTTTGTGCCGGGCTCGCCGGCCCGGAGTCACTTTCTGCAGCAGTCGGGAATTTGTTGAACATGTCTGAAACCGAAGTCGTATCCCAGCCCCAACTGGACGTGCGCGCCATCCCGCCTGTGGAGCGCCACCCTCGGATCTTCGGGATTGCCCAGGCATTGGCCGAGGGCCAATCCTTCGTCATTGTGAACGATCACGATCCGCGACCGTTACGCTATCAGATGGAAGCCAGATATCCTGGCTTGTTCGATTGGGAATACCTGCAGCAAGGGCCGGACATTTGGCGCGTTGAGATCAAGAGATTGCAGTCCGGCTGCGATTGTTGCTGCGGCGGCTGATGATCGAGATCAATGCTCGACGGCACGACCTGCTGGTATGAGCCGCCACTTAGAGCATTCCAGGAAAAGTGTGAACGGTTTTCCGTCCGGAATTGCGTAAAAACAAATAGTTAGCCATCTAGACATCGGATGCGAGAGCATTCCTCGCCATGAGAATATCTCTGGAAGTCAACGGTCAGGCGGTCGAGGCAGAGGTTTCGGCCGTCTCGCGACTGAGCAGCTTTCTTCGCGATGTCCTTGGCCTGACAGGTGTCAAGGAAGGCTGTTGCGAAGGGGAGTGCGGATCCTGCACCGTGCTGCTGGATGGGAAGCCGGTCAACTCCTGCCTGATGCTGACGTTCCAGGCCGCGGGGCACAAAGTCACCACCGTCGAGGGACTCGGCCAAAGCAGCGGCCTGCAAGATGCGTTTCTGCAATTGGGCGCGGTGCAATGCGGTTATTGCACGCCGGGGATCTTGATGGCTGCCGAGGGTCTCTTGCGCGCCAGCCCCAACCCGCTCGAAGTCGAAATCCGCCACGCGCTGGCGGGCAATGTCTGCCGCTGCACGGGCTTCGAGACCATCGTTCAAGCTGTCGCCGCCCACGCCGCCGCTCGCGAGGCGGCTCGTTGATGGGCGAGCTGTCAGTGGCCACGCCGATCGACACGATGGAGTTGCGAGCGCTGTTGTCCGCGGCGGCGGGACCGGTAAATTTCATCGGCGGCGGGACGGACATGTTGATCGCGGGCCGTACGATGCCAACCGGCGGCCTGCTCATTGATCTCTCACGCATGGCAGGCATGGCCTTCATCTCCGCTGATGACGGCGGCATCCGCATCGGAGGCGCCACGACTGTCGCCGCGATTGCCGGCCATCGCGGGCTCGCAACGCGGCTGCCTGCCCTTGCCGAGGCCGCCGCGCAATGCGGGTCCGTTCAAATCCGCAACCGGGCCACCATCGGCGGCAACGTCGCAAATGCCGCCCCGGCCGCCGATCTTGTGCCCGTGCTGGTCGCAGCAAAAGCCCGCCTGGGATGCATCGGCCGTGATGGCGCGTCGCGCGAGCTCGCAATTTGCGATTATGCACCTGACCGCGGATACCTGATCGCGGAAGTGATACTGCCGGGCGACGGCCTCCTTCCATGCAGTGCTTTTGTCAAGCTCGGACCCCGGCAGGCGCTGAGCATCTCGCGTCTCAACATCGCGCTGCTGGCCGAGTTTCAGGATGGTCGTTTTGGCGATGTGCGAATGGCCGCCGGAGCGCTGGGTCCTCGACCGCTGCGCCTGCCTCTCGCCGAAGCGTCACTCGCCGGTAAGAAACTGGAACGTGCCGTACTGCGCGAGTTTCTTTCGGCCTTGGCCGCCGAGGTCGATGCGGCGATCCCGGGTCGCAATTCGCAAGTCTACAAGCGTCGCGCGATCGCGGGGCTGGGGCTCGACCTAGTCGCGCAAGCGCTGGGGCTGAGCCCGCGCGGGCAGCTTTTCGAGGACGCAGCCGAATGAACCAGCTATCCCGCCGCATGCCGCTGGTTGACGGCGTCGCGAAAGTCACGGGCGCTTTGCGCTTCACCGCCGACCTGGATATCGAAAACCTGCTGCACGGCGCGCTCGTGCTGAGCACGCGTGCCCATGCTCGAGTCGCTCGCGTCGACACCACGGCCGCATTGGCGGTCGAAGGGGTGCATGAGGTGTTTTGGCATGGCAACACGCCGGCTCACTTCTATAACAGCTCGATATGGTTTTCCGGTCAGAAGGCGCTGGCGGACGAACAGATGTTTCCGCAAATCGTTCGCCACGTGGGCGATCGAGTGGCGGCGGTCGTTGCGGATACGGAAGAAATCGCGCGCCATGCCGCGCGGCTGATCGAGGTCGACTATGCGGACCTTCCTGCCATCTTCGATCCCGAAGTCGCGCTGGGTCACGCCGGACTGCCGTTGCGGGAGGACGATACCCCGACGTTCTTGAATCCCGTAGCCGGCGAGACTTTCGTGCACGGCGATCCGGAGGCTGGCTTCGCCGCCGCGGATCTGATCGTCGAAACCCGCGTCACGACCCCGCGCAGTCATCATTGCGCGGTGGAGACCCATGCCTGTATCGCCAGGCCCGAGCCGGACGGTCGCATTCTGATCCTGTCGCCGTGCCAGAGCGTCTTTGCCGTTCAGGCGGTCGTCGGCCAGGCGCTCGGCCTGCCTTCCGAGAAGATAAGGGTGCAAAAGACCCCGATAGGCGGCTCGTTCGGAGGAAAGGCGGAGCCGATCCTCGACCCTCTGTGCGCCTTCTTCGCCCTGAAGCTCGGCCGGCCGGTCATCATTCGCTACGACCGGAATGAGACATTCACCGCGACCCGCACGCGCTCCAGCGTCACGGGGCGGATGCGGATCGCATTCAGCTCCGACGGCCGCATCCTGGCGCGCGAAACCGAGACGCTCGTCGACATCGGCGCCTACTGCACCGGCGGCAATTATCTGCCCGGTTCGATGCTTCAGCGGCTGGTGCGGCTCTATGACGTTCCGGCGGAGCGCTATAGCGGCCGCGCCGTCTATACGAACACCGTGCCGGCAGGCGCTTTCCGCGGCTATGGCTCGCCGCAAATTCACACGATAGCGGAAATCTCTCTGGATATAGCAGCCCGCCGGATGGGAATGGATCCGGTGGCCCTGCGCCAGAGAAACCTCGTCGGCCCGGGCGCGATTGAACCTTGGCAGGGGCTCGACCTTGGCAATGCCCGCGGCAGAGAGTGTTTGGCGCGCGGCGCCGAGGCGTTCGGCTGGGCCGGACGCTGCCAGAAGGGCGTTGAGCGAGGGCGGTGGCGACGGGGAGTCGGAGTCGCCTCGGCTACTCACATCAATGGCTGTTATCCCGGGTTCCATGAAGAAACCACGGCCTCGTTGAGGCTGTTGCCGGACGGGCGGGCCGAACTCGTCTGCGCGCTCCATGATCTCGGTTGCGGGGCCGACACCACGCTGGCGCAGATCGCGGCCGAGACGCTGGGGTTAAAGGCGCGCGACATCGTCATCGTTCCCGCCGATACCGACACCTGTCCCTACGACCTCGGCACGCGGGCCAGCCGCATGACCTATATCTGCGGGGAAGCCATCCGTCGCGCCGGCGTCGGCCTTGCAAGGTCGATCCGCGCAGCCGCCGGTTTGGAACTGAACACGCCGGCTGATGATTTGCGCCTGGAAGCTGGCGCCGCGCGTCGCCCAGACGACGCCGGCATCGCGCTCGTGGACCTCGCTGCCCGCTTGGTCAGCCGCGGGATCGAACTGCCGGCGGCGACCGAAACCTATCGCGCCCAGGCCAATCCAGGCTCGTATGCGGCGCATTTCGCGGAGGTCGAGGTCGACAGGCTCACCGGTCGCGTGAAGGTGACCGACTATCTCGCCGTTCATGACGTCGGGCGGGCGATCAACCCGATGCTGGTGGAGGGCCAGATCCACGGGGGGATCCAGATCGGCATCGGCTACGCGCTGTATGAGGACGTCGCAATCGATCGCGCCACGGGCCGGATGCGCGGTGACAGTTTCAGCCGCTACACGCTGGCCAATGCGCCCGAGATGCCGCCGATACGCGTGCTGCTCGTCGAAGAGGGTGAGCCCACCGGCCCCTTCGGCGCCAAGGCCGTTGGGGAGATTGCGACGATTCCGGTGGCGGCGGCGGTGGTCAACGCCGTCAACAACGCCTTGGGCACCGAGCTCACGGAACTGCCGCTTTCACCCGAGCGCGTCCTTGCGGCGATAGACTGAGCAAGCAAGCGACTGCGCCGGCTTGCTCGGCGGATCATCCTGAGGAGGAGTTCACCACGATCGAGCCCGCGCCGATGAGTTCGAGGCAGTACGGCACGGCGGGGAAGACGGCGCCGAGGCACACGTCGATGGAAGACGGTTTTCCGGGCAGGTTTATGATCAGTGATCGGCCGCGCACCCCGGCAGTCTGACGGGAAAGGATGGCCGTTCGCACCTGCTGCAGGCTCGCTTGCCGCATGAGTTCGCCGAACCCGGGCAACTCCTTGGTGACGACCTGCCGCATGGCTTCCGGAGTGAGGTCTCTCGGGGAGGGCCCGGTTCCGCCCGTCGTAAGGACCAGGTCGGCGCCCGCCTGGTCGCAAAGCTCGATGAGCACGTCACGGACACTCTCCAGTCCGTCGGGGACGATGCGACGGACAAAGCCACAGGGCTCCGCCAGAACACCGCGGAGCCAGCGCTCGATCGCCGGTCCGCCAAGATCCTCGTACTCGCCGCGGCTCGCGCGATCGGAGATGGTCACGATTGCAATCTGGGTCATTTCCGTCAGACCGGGGCGGTTACCTGCCATCCGGGCTTGGCATGGACGTACCCGTCGACCAGCGTGCCGGGCAGATCGAGGCACGAAAGGGCGAAGCGGGCATCTTCGGGTTCCTCTTTGCCGTCGGCAAGTCGCCTGTAGATCCTCGCCACCTCGACCATGTCGCATGTCTGGGGGGACAAACGGAGGCGTCTGACGCCCTTTGCGGCGAGTGCGTCAGGCGCGGGGCAGAAGGCCTGAACCTGGTTGGAAAGGGTCTGCACGCCGTTGACCGCAAGAAACTGCTGGTCGTCGAGCGTATCGACCGAGAGACCGTCGGGATCCTTTTCGCATGTGAACTGGCACGAATCCTTGTGAAGGCCATGGATCCGGGCATGATAACACCGTCCGGAGAGGGCGAGCGGCAGCCGGCCGAAAGCGAAAATCTCGAACTCGGCCTGCGGACATTTCACGGACATGGCGCCGATCGCCGCAAACGACAATTCCACGGGCGGGCAGATCGTTTGCGCGCCGAGTTGGATTAGGAACTTTGCCGAAGCCTCGTTGTAAACATTCACAAACGGACCCGTGACGAAGGATTTGCCGGAACGTGACGGCAGGCCGGAGACATCGTTGATCTCCGCCATCCTGTCGTCCCCGCATAGATCCTCGACGCTTCTGCGTTCTCGGACGGTCGCCGGCGCCGCCAGCGTGGACAGCACCACCTGTTTGCCGCCGCGTTCCAGCCTTTCGATGACCGCCGGCCACACGGGGTCGGAAAACGGCATGCGTTTTCCGCAGACGACTTCACCGACGTGAACCCGGTCGAGCGGCGCCTCGTCCGCTATCCTGCGGTAAAAGTCGAGGAGACGGTCGGGAGACCAGTGGAAGAAGACCGGTCCAAGCGTCAAGGCGATTTCCGTCGGGGCGATTTCGGACACCGCCTATCTCCATTTCTTCTCGTAAGCGCCGGACGTCTGCCGAGCCCCTTCCGACTGGCCGGCGAGAAGCCGGTCGATGTCGACGGCCTCGCCGCCCTTTTCGACGGCGTCGACGGCTTTCCTGAAGGCGCGCACGACCTCGCTCACATAGCCCTTGCCGCGCTGGCGTCCCTCGATTTTCAACGCAGTCACCCCGGCGGCCTTCAGGCCTGAAATCATCCCGCCGGCATTCAGGCTGACGGGATCCTCGAACAGATGGGACGTCTTGCCGCCGGCTTTGAATCTGCCCTTGCACAGAGTGGGATATCCCACCGGCTGGCCGCGCCCATACCGGTCGATCGTGAAGCCCGACAGCCGTGCCGCCGTGCCGCTCGGCTCTTCGTCGTAGCTCACCATTTCGGGTGGCGAGCAGACGCCGTTGAGATTGGGCGATTTCCCCGTCGCGTATGAAGAGAGATAGCAGCGTCCCTCGATCATCACGCAAAGGCCGCCGAAAACGAAAGCTTCGGTTTCCACGTCGATCGCGCGGTTCAGCGCGGCTATCTCCTGGAGCGAGAGAACCCTTGGAAGCACCACGCGCCGGATGCCGAACTGAGCAGCGTAGAATCCGATCGCTTCCGGCGTCGCCGCGGCAGCCTGCACCGACAGATGAAGGCGGATCTGCTTGTGGTTCCTTGCCACGTGGTCGAGCACGGCGAAGTCCGCGGCTATGATGGCATCCGCGCCGCTTTCCGCCGCCATGTCCGCCGCCTTCTTCCAGATATCGACGTCGTCGACGCGCGCGAATGTATTGATCGCGACCAGAACCTTGCTGCCATGGTCGTGGGCGAAGCGCACGCCCTCGGCGAGTTCGTCCCGGGAGAAGTTGAGCCCGGGAAAATTACGGGCGTTGGTTTCATCGCGAAATCCGCAATAGACCGCGTCCGCTCCCCCCTGGACGGCTGCCCTCAGCGTCGCGGGAGTTCCCGCCGGACAGACAAGTTCCATGCGTGTCGTCGTCATGCTTTCCGCGCCTCGCTTGGGCTGTTGTCGGCCAATCGCCGTGCGGCGCCCAGGGCACCGAGGACACCCGTATCGACACAACGAGCCAGGACGCCGTGCAGTCCGAGCAGGTCCGACGGACGAAGCTCGGCATCCTCTATCGTGTTCCTCAAGGCGAGCACCGCTTCCGTGCGCCCGCTTATCGAGATGATGCGGCTGAAGAACATCGCATCGCCGTCAAGCGTGCCGTCAAGCAGGCTCAACAGGGTCAAAAGCGGTCCCCTGATCAGCACGTCCGACCCGGCGGCTCCATCCTTGCTCACGACGCGGACGCTCGATCTTAGTCCGTCCGGGACCACGCGAAATGCGAATGCGAGGTCCACGGGATCGATGCCGAAGCAGGCCGACCGGTATTCGCCCAGGCGCTCGAAAAGCCCGGGACGCCGCCTGGCAAGCGAACGCAAGGACAATGTCAGCAACGGGCCGGCCGGCAGCCCTGCGACCGTCGGAAACAGGTGGCGAACAAATCCTGGCAACATTGGCTCGGCGTTTTGAGGCCGCATTTTCAAGCGCTGTCCGGTCTGCGTTCGATCATGAAGATTTTACGGCCGGCTAGGCATCGCATCTCTTGCCGAGCAGCGTCGAAAAATTATCCCTGTTGGGGCAGAAATCGCGATAGTGGCTTTCGAAATCGAAGGCCTGCATATGGTCGTGACATATGCGGCGATGGGGACATGTGATGCAGGTTCGGGGCATGAAATGGTCATGCGCGAACTCCAGCGTATGGAAGTCGTCGGGATCGATCCCGACCGAAAGCATCGCCAACGTGAGGAAATCCTGCGCGGCATAGGGCAGATGCATGGCTTCATCGAATTCGTTGGGCGACATGCCGATGTCGTTCAGCATGCCCCCGCATTCCTCCGGCCCAAGCGCCCAGAACTCTCTTCTCGCGGTCCTGCTCCGTCTACGATCCTTGAAAACGGCGATCGCGGACCGGCATGCTTCAAAAGTGTCGTTGATTAGGTTGCTGGCCATCTGAACGTCTCCCCGACACTGCCTCGATGCCGGCCTGCCCCTCAGGCGGGCGGACCGTTGTCTTTAACGTACCGCGCGCAAACGGCCCGCTCTTTGACCTAGCGCAATGTTTTCGAGCGGCCGCCGTGAGAGAACGGCGCAGCCGACGGACCGGTCGTGCCGGATTTCGCCATGCATTATCGCCTTCTTCCCCAATTCTCCGATCTCGGCTCCTTTCTTTCGTACCTGGACGCGAAGGGCCAACTGCGAGAAATCCGCGCCCCGGTGTCGACCCGGTTCGAATTGACGGAGATACACAAGAGGGTGATCGCGGCGCAGGGGCCGGCGCTGCGCATGGCCATGCCGGTGGATGACCAGGGAGGTCGTTCGCGCTTTCCGGTCGTGGCAAACATCTTTGGGACGCGGGAGCGTGTCGCGTGGGGGCTGGGCACGGACATTCGCGGACTTGAGACCCTCGGCGCCCTGCTGGCATGGATGAGGTCCCCCCAAGTTCCGCAGAACTTGCGTCAGGCCCGCCACATGTTCTCCGCTGCGCGCGGCGCGTTGGCGGCGCGCCCGAAGATCGTTTCGTCGTCCAGGATATGGAGGGATACGGAGCCGGATTTCACGATCCTTCCCGTCCAGACCTGCTGGCCGGAGGACGCCGGTCCTCTCATCACATGGCCGGTGGTCGTCACCCGGCCGCCGGGCGACGACGATCCCGGCAAGTACAACCTGGGCATATACCGGATGCAGGTAATCGCCCGGGACCGGGCGATTATAAGATGGCTGCCCATGCGAGGCGGTGCGGCCCACCATCGCATGTGGCAGGCGAGGGGGCTCGAGATGCCCGTCGCCGTCGTCATCGGCGCGGACCCCGCGACCTTGATGGCGGCGGTGATGCCGGCGCCCGAGGGCGTATCGGAACTGTCGCTGTCCGGGATGATCAACGATCGGCGGGTCGGATTGTCTCCATGCAAGAGCATAGAGCTCTATGTTCCCGCCAGTTCCGAGATCGTGCTCGAGGGGACGGTTTCACCCAACGAAACGGCGAAGGAAGGTCCCTTCGGCGACCACACCGGATACTATAACGGCGTGGAGCATTTTCCCGTCTTCAAGCTGAAGCGCATTCGCGTGAGGGACGGCGCGAACTATCTCACGACGTTCACCGGGCGCGCGCCCGACGAGCCGTCCGTCCTCGCCGAGGCGCTGCTCGACGTCTACAAGCCGCTGTTGCGCCAGCAGATACCGGAAATTCTCGACGTCTGGCTGCCGCCGGAAGCATGCTCCTACAGGATTGCGGTCATATCGATCGTCAAGAAATATGCCGGGCAGGCGCGGCGCGTGATGATGGGATTCTGGTCGCTGCTGCCGCAGTTCTCGATGACCAAGATGGTCGTCGTGGTGGACGAAGACATCGACATCCGGTCGTGGCCGGACGTGATGTGGGCGGTGGCCACGCGCATGGATGTCTCGCGCGATCTGATGAAGCTGGATCGGACCCCTATCGACTCCCTCGACTTCGCGTCGCCCCTGGAAGGGCTTGGAGGGAAAATCGGATTCGACGCGACGCGCAAGATCGGGTCCGAGACGTCTCGCGAGTGGGGGAAGGAGCTGAAGATGTCATCGCAGATCGTCGAAAGAGTTTCGGGGCGTTGGGCCGAGCTTTTTCCGCAACCAACCGGTTCGGCGCAGAAATGACCAAACGCATAATAGTAGGGGTTACCGGCGCATCCGGTTCCGTGCTGGCCCTCGAGACCATACGTCAACTGGTCAGAGGCGGGGTGGAAACGCATCTCGTCACCTCAAAGAGCGCGCGAATGACCATTGCCTACGAGATCGGCGCCGACGGACTGTCTCAACTTACATCGCTCGCCAACCATGCTCACTCCCACCAGGACTTGGCCGCGCCCATTGCCAGCGGCTCCTTCAGGACGGACGGCATGATCGTCGTGCCATGCTCGATGCGGACCTTGGCGGCGATGGCGCACGGCCTGGGCGACAACCTTCTTACCCGGGCGGCCGACGTCGTCCTGAAGGAAAGGCGCCGGCTGGTGGTTGTGCCGCGTGAAGCACCTCTGCATGAAGGGCACCTCGATGCGATGCTGAGGTTGACGCGGATGGGAGCGATCATCGCGCCGCCGGTGCCGCCATTCTATGTCAAGCCGGCTTCGATCGAGGCGATGGTCGTCGAGATGGCCGCCCGACTCGTCAACTGGGCGGGCGTGGACCCTGGCGACAAGTTGACGAGATGGGGCGAAGACCACGCCGCAACCCGTCGATCGTTCTGATGGAGCGTTCAATGGGAGGAAAGGGCCGAACGAATCTCCAGGAGCAGAAGGCCGA
The DNA here is from genome assembly GCA_004963905.1 of Mesorhizobium sp. GTDB lineage: Bacteria > Pseudomonadota > Alphaproteobacteria > Rhizobiales > Rhizobiaceae > Mesorhizobium. Next base: position 56,181 of record SUGL01000016.1, on the reverse strand, counting down.
GCCATTTGACGTGAGGCGGCTTCATCCGGCGAGGAAGCAGTCGGCCGTCATGTCGATGTTCGACAGCCTCGAACCGGGCCAGGCATTCTCGGTCGTGCTGGATATCGATCCCGGCCGGCTCAAGCGTCGGTTCGAGGCGTTCTTTGCCGGCGACTTCACATGGATTTGTCTCGAACTTGGGCCGCGTGAATGGCTGATCGAAATTGGCAAAAGGGAACCGGCCCGATGACCGGCCGCTCTATCGCCCAACCGTGGTGAGCGCGGCGAATTGGCCGAGCTGCCGCATCGACAGAGCACCATCCCTTGCGATCGTCGCTATGTCGTCGAAGAGAAGGGCGAAGTCCAGGTAGACACTGCGGTCCCGTTCGGCCTCTCCGATCTCGTCGAGGTCCTGCAGGAACGATAGAATGGTTGCGATATGCCCGCGTTGATGACGAGCGTTGGCGAGGTGCTCGCGAGCCGCCGGTCCTATCTCCAACGTGGCGAACCGGGACAGTGTCTCGTCCAGCTTGGAACGACACTCGCAGTCCAACCGCGCCTCTTTGATCAGCCCTGACAGCCGGGCGACGGCGTTCGCCATTTCTCCGGCGCTATTTTCGGGAAGGTCATGTTTCATGTCTTCTTCGCCCGTTGCATCTGCCTCACTCGCGGTCGCGCGCAGCCGACCCGTCCCGTGGGTGATCTATGACGAGCGCCTCTCGCGCCAGCAGCCGGAAGCCAGTGGGACCGGGCTGCTTCGAGAACAATCTCCAAGATAAGCCGATGCTTCTGGAGGATGTTTGCGCTGGATCAAACAGCAATTCGATCCTCGAACCTAAAGCATGTCGCCCAAAAGTGCGCAGCGGTTTTGGGAGAACGACATGCATCAAAACAGGGACTTAAAGGGCGTCGCCTGAATCCGTTTCGACGCGACGCGCTTTATTGCGCAGGCGCTTGTCCCTTCCTGCGTCTCCATCCAATGGACGCGACGCAAGGCGGGCACATTGCCACAAGGTTCCAAGGGACGGTTCTATGACCGCCGACGGCAACGTCAACGCCTTCAAAACGAAGCCGGCGCATTTGCCGTTTCGGCCGTTTTTTCTCGCGGCCGCGGTCGACGCCATGTTGGGCGCCGGTGGCTGGTTGCCGTCGGCGCTGGGAATACATGCCTTCGGCGCAACCGCGATCTCTGCCGGCGATTGGCATCGCGACTTGCTTCTGTTCGGGATGGTCCCGGCAGTACTGACCGGCTTCCTGCTGACCGCGCTGCCGCGCTGGACTGGACGTCAGGCAGTGCTGCCGCGCACGACATACCTGCTCATTGTCTTGTGGGCCTGCGGCCGTTTAGCCTTCCTGTCGCTGCCACCGTCCTTCGGGCTTGCGTGTTCGGCGATCTGGATTCTCGCACTTCTGTTGATCGCGGCCAGAGTGGTGATCGCCGGTCGGGACCACCGCAATCTCAAGATACTGTTTCTGCTGGCTGCCTTTTGCGGCAGCAATGTACTTGTCGCGGCATCCTACCAGGTCGAATTTGCATTGAGACTGGCGCTCGCCTCGATCATCGGCCTCGTCATCATCATCGGAGGGCGGGTCGTGCCGGCCTTGACCGTGGCCTATGTCGAGAGCGCCGGCGGTCGAATTGTCCTGCACCGCTCCGCTTCAAGGGAGCGCGCGGCAGCGCTGCTGACGATGTGTGCATTGTGTTTGTGGGTTGCCGCGCCGGAGACGCAGCTCACCGGCCTTGCCTGCGCTCTTGCCGCCTTTAGCCAAGCGATCCGGGCCGCCCAATGGAAAGGCTGGCGCGGCCTGTCGTCGCCGACCGTGCTTGGCCTTCACATCGGCTACGGATGGATCGTTGCGGGTTTTGCATTCCTGGCGATCCATATCTTTGCGCCAGCGATGCTGGGCCGGGCGACCGCTGTTCATGCATGGACAATCGGCGCTATCGGAACCATGATCCTGGCCATCATGGCGAGCATGATCCGCAAGCATAGCCGTGTCGCCTTTGTGCCCTCGGCTCCTGCGACCGGGGCGCTCGCGGCGATGACCGCCAGCTGCCTGTTCCGCCTCCTGATCGAAGTGGCGCCCGGCTATGTCGGCCCGCTGGCCAGCTTTTCAGGAACTTTGTGGATTATCTCGTTTGGCCTGTTTCTGACGGCCTATCGTGGGGTCTTGCTCGGGGTTGGCGTGAAATAGCCTACCAGATCCAGAAAAGCAGGACCCACCCCGCCACGGCTGGCATCATCGCCAGCCCGACCAGGGATGTGGCGAGCACGCGTCGGACCGGTTGCCGGCTGTAGATTCCCGTCACCTGCCAGCACAGAACCCCGGACCAGAAGGTCGCCATCGTCAGGATGGCGGCGCGCAGCGGATCGACGAACGGCAGCACGATCCCATCCGACCGCAATTGGCTGACAGTGAGGCCGGAAAGGCCGAGCAAGACTCCGGCGCCCGCCAAAGGAATGAGCGACTGGGCAAGATGGTGAAGCCTCTGCGTTCGCCAGGGACCAAGGCAGCGCGCGGCCAAAGCCAGCGAGGAAAACGTCGACGCGCCGCTGGCGATGGCAGCCGCGAGCACATAGGCGATGAGCAACGCTCCGTCGAGAAGCGTCATCACGTCGCCAGGGTAATTCGTCAGGATCCACCACGGTGCCCTGGTGTCGAGCGGCCACGTCACCCCATATTCGATCAGCCGTTCAGCCGCCCATGTCTTCGCCTGCACGAACCACGGGCTGACCGACCATTGAAACGCGCCGGCGGCGAAACCCATTAGGCCTGCCACGATCAGGATCGTTTCCCAAGGCTTGGCGATGGCGCCGGCAACATGGACGATTTCGTGATTTGGCGAGCGGCGAGCCAGACGAATTGCACCGCGAAAACCGCTGCAGCGCCCGCACATGTGGCAGTCGCTGGCGCCACGCATGGTCCGGATCGGCACGAGCGGCGCGCAGTTGATCGCCTTTGGCTTGGTTCCCGAGAGCTGCGAAAGCTGCCAGAGCGGCGGCTCGACACGGAAATGCAGCGGGGCGAGCTTTGCCAGCAGGCCGAAGACACCGCTGACCGGACAGAGATAGCGGCACCACACGCGCTTGTTGCGCCCGTAGAGAAAGCCGATCAATGCGGCCGCCAGGGTCGAGCCGCCGAGGATCAGGAGCGTCGGAGCGGGGTACTGGTAGACGCTCGTCATCTGGCCGTACAGCGTCGTGCAGGCGAAGGCGGCGGTCGGCCAGCCTGGCCATGTCATCCAGCGCGGAATCGCCCTGCCTCGCCCGTGGCCGCTGGCAAATTCGCTTATCGCTCCTTCAGGGCAGAAGATGCCGCACCATATCCGACCGACCAGTGTGGTGCCGAGGAGCACGAGCGGCCACCAGACGCCAATCGCCGGCCTTCCGCCAGACGTCGTCGGATTGATCGGGTCGAACGGAAGGCCGCGGAACGATCGTTGTCGTCATGGGCATGGTTGCGTGCGATGCGGGCGCGGTGAACGCAGCAGCGCAAGCACGGCTATCCAGTAGATCGCATAGGCCAGGATGGTTGCGAGTTCGGGACGGGCACGATAGCCCGTCATGTTCGCAACCAGGCCGCCCAGCCTGCCTGTATCGTCCAGCAGCCAGGACGTGTCCCAAACTGCCCCGGACAGCGGCGGGACCAGTTCCAACCCGATGGCGCGGTCGAGCGCTGTTATCAGAAGCGATCCCGCCAGAAACAACAGGAGAATTTCGCTCACCCGGAAGAAGACGGCCCAGGGAAAGCGTTTGGCGGCAATGTGGATCAGCCAGTAGGATATAGCGGCGAAGGCAAACCCGGCGGCGACGGCCGCCAGCGTTCCGGGAAGTGTCGTTTGCCTGGCGGATGCCAGGAGGCCGTAGAGGAAAATGACGGTTTCGCTTCCTTCCCGCATCACGGCGACTGCCGTCAACAGGAACAGCCCCACCCAATTGCCGGCTGTCAGGGCCCGCTCGGCGCCGTGCTCGAGATCTCGTTTGAGCCCTCTGCCTTGCCGGTGCATCCAGACCACCATCTGCAGTATGAGCAAGGCGGCGAGCGCGGCCATGCCGATCTGGAAATAGTCCGCGCGCTCTCCGTCGAGCAGACTCTCCAGGAACAGGATGATCCCGGCCAGCAGAAGGGCTCCGCCCAGTCCCGCGGCGACGCCGGTCCACAGGAAAGACCGCGCTGTCGCGGCTTTGGCGCCAGCTTGATGCGCCAGCCATCCTTGCAGGATACCGACAATCAGGATTGCTTCGGTGCTTTCCCGCCAGACCACGAAGGCGATCTGTCCGAACAGAGCAGTCATTGAACCGGCGGTTCCTTGGCGACAAGCGTGGCAGGCGGCATGCCGGGATGAAAATCGTCGAAGAAGCGATATTCGCCGGGATCGAGGCGTCGGATCACGACGAACGAAGCCGCCCCAGGCCCCAGCACCTTCTCCTTGCGCAACTCGATGCTTTCGAATTCCACGGGGCTGGATCCGCTATTGCGAAGCTCCAACCTGAACTGGGAGTTGGCTGGCACTTCGAGGGACGGCGGCGTGATTACCCCGTCCTTGAGGTCGACCACGAAGGTGGGGCTTTCGTCAGCGATCGCGGCGGTCGCCAGCACGCAGGCCCCGACAATCGCCGCCAGACCGGTAGAAGCGCTATCCATCGAATTTCCTTTGCGTTTCGGGGTCGACACGAGACGAGGGATCCGTGTGAAGCGGGTTCCGCCTCGCTAGTAGCCGCCCTTCTTGCCCACGCCGGCAAAGGTGAATTCATAGTCGACACGGAAGGGCGCGGGCCACGCCGCCACGCCCGTCTCCTTGTCGACATGCCTTCCGAACTGCGAGTGGCCGCCGGATGCGCCAAAGGCAATCGTGTAGCTCAGGCTGTATTTGCCCGGTCCCATCAGCTTCACGTTGTCGCCATAGTGGGGGCCGTCGCTGGCGACCATGGGCATCAAAACGCCGCCGGTTTGCCGATTGTCACCGAGCTTGGTCAGCACATACTCGATTTTGAGGTTGGGGATCCAATCGCCTTCGGCGAAGCCGTTGGCGTTGCCGCGCGCTGCATGGATATCGGCCTCGAGATGAATGTCGGAATCGGCCGCCGGCTTCATCATGTCGGCCGGCTCCATCTCGATCGGCTGCAGGTACACGGCGCCGATTTCCATGCCGTTCGTGAGCTGAGGCTTGCCGATGGGATATTCCATCGCGCAAACGCCCGAAGCGCCGGCCAGCAGGGCCGCGGCGGATGAGAACAAGATCGACTGACGTGACATATCGGCCTCCTGACTGCCGAACGGCACGGACCTGTGCCTTCAGAGGGTATCTCCGGAATTGAAACGGTCTCGACCTGTTCCGGATCGACAAATCGATAACATGATTACGTTTGTCTACTTATTCGCCGGATCGATTGGCTCTTTGCGCCAGCGCAAAGAGCGCGACGTTTTCTGGGCGTCGCAATTCTCGAAACCAGTGACCGAGGAAAGGAAGGCAATGATTTGGATCGGATGCAGGCGGCCGAAATCGTCTGATCTCTAGACCAGAAAGTCCTCGGCGTCCGCTCCGTCGATGAGCGGGTCGGGCCTGCATTCGGCGGCAAGGCGGGGCGCGTCGAAGATTGCGATCGTCTGGCCGTCAACCCTGATGCCCGACTGTGCCAGGCTCGACAGCGCGCGCGAAAATGACTCGCGGGTAATGCCGAGCTCCGAGGCTATGAGCGTCTTCTCGAACGGCAGAACGGCTCGGTCCGGCGTGCCTTGCCGCTTCGACAGGGCCAGGAGATAGCATCCGACACGCTGGGTCGCGGTTCTCAACTTGAGGTTCTTGATTTGACGGACCATGCGTCGAAATTGGTGCGCGAGGCTTCCGATCACGGCGTGCGCCAGCAAGGGATCCTCGTCGACGGCCGCTCGAAACGCTGCCGCGTGAATCAACAAAAATCGCGAAGGCTCGGGCACCCTGGCCTGCATGAGATAAGGCGCGCCGGTTACCACCGCGGCAGGAATAATGAGATCCGGCGCCCGGACGGCCTCGATCAGGACTTCACGGCCCTCGGCCGATCGTCCGAACAATTGCGCGGATCCAGCCAGCACGATCAGTTGGAAGTTCGGCACATCGCCTTGTTCGAGCAGGACGGTGCCCGGGGAAACGCTGTGCACCATGGCATGCCGCAGCAGCTCGCTCCGGCGGGATGCCGGCAGCCCCCGAAACAGCGGCAGTTCTTCCGGCGCCACGCCCTCATGCGTCATTTCATCCAACAAAGATTCTTCTCCGATTCGAGGCGTTCCCATCATCGCCCGCATCATCTGTGACAAATATCACGCCGTGCCTTGATTTGGATCAATGCTGCGCGGTGCCGGCTTAGCCATGTTGGCCTCCGATCTTGAGGCCAACTGTCAAAGGGGCTGCCCACAATGAAAACGACCGTGAATGAGAAGTCCGGTCAAATCCTGGGCGCGAGCACGGCCGCATTTACGGTCTGCTTCGCGGTCTGGACCATCTTCTCCATCATTGGCATTCGCATCCGCCAGGAACTCGGCCTGAGCGAGACGCAGTTCGGCCTGCTCGTCGGCACGCCGATCCTGACGGGCTCCCTGATCAGGGTCGCGCTTGGCATCTGGACCGACCGCTACGGCGGCCGGATCGTCTTCACGGTGAACATGCTGGCGGCCGCGGTCGCGACTTTCCTTCTGTCCTATGCCCACACCTATCCGCAGATGCTGGTCGCGGCCCTCGGCGTCGGCATCGCCGGCGGTTCCTTTTCGGTCGGTGTCGCCTATGTGTCGCGCTGGTTTCCGCCGCAAAGACAAGGTACGGCGCTCGGCATCTTTGGCGCTGGCAATGTCGGTGCGGCGGTCACCAAATTCCTCGCCCCCTTCGTGCTCGTCGCCTTCGGATGGCAGGCCGTGGCGCAGGTCTGGGCAGCCGCCCTCGTCGTCATGGCCGTCATCTTCTGGCTCACGACCGACGATGATCCGGTCATCGTCGAACGCCGGCGCTCAGGCATCAAGCCGAAAAGCGCCTGGCTCGAGCTCGAGCCTCTGAAGAACGTCCAGATCTGGCGTTTCGCGCTCTACTATTTCTTCGTGTTCGGCGCCTTTGTCGCGCTCGCGCTCTGGCTGCCGCAATATCTCATCAATGTCTACGGCCTCGACATCAAGACGGCCGGCATGATCGCGGCCTTCTTCTCGGTGCCGGCGAGCCTGTTTCGCGCCTATGGCGGACACCTTTCGGACAGCTTCGGCGCGCGCCGCGTGCTCTACTGGACCTTCTTCGTCTCGGTCGTGGCGACCTTCGTCCTGTCCTATCCGCCGACCGACTATATCGTCCACGGCGTCAACGGCACGACGACCTCCTTCCACATCGAGATGGGCATTTTCGGCTTCATCGTCACGATCTTCGTGCTCGGCTTCTTCATGGCGCTCGGCAAGGCCGCCGTCTACAAGCACATCCCGGTCTACTATCCCGACCATGTCGGTTCGGTCGGCGGGCTTGTCGGCATGATCGGCGGCCTGGGCGGCTTCGTGCTGCCGATCCTGTTCGGCTTGCTGCTCGACCTGACCGGTCTTTGGACGAGCTGCTTCATGGCGCTCTTCCTGCTGGTCTCCGGCGCGCTGCTCTGGATGCATATGGCCATCCGCCAGATGGAACGCGGAACCGTCGGCGAGGCTCTCGCCAAGCTGCCGCCTTTCCCCGAAATGCAGCAAATGCCGGAGCCTGTGGCAAAGACCCGGACGGGCGGCGCCCTTACCGACTGGCGTCCTGAGGACAAGACCTTCTGGGCTGAAACCGGCCGCCGCATCGCCAAGCGCAACCTGTGGCTTTCGATCCCGGCGCTGCTGCTTTCCTTCGCCATCTGGCAGGTGTGGTCGGTCGTCGTCGCCAAGCTTCCGCTCGTCGGTTTCACCTTCACCACCGATCAGCTCTTCTGGCTCGCCGCTCTGCCCGGACTCTCCGGGGCGACGCTGCGCATCTTCTATTCCTTCATGGTGCCGATCTTCGGCGGCAGGCTCTGGACGACGCTGACGACCTGGTCGCTCATCATACCGGCTGTCGGCATCGGCTATGCGGTGCAGAACCCCGACACGCCTTATATCGTGCTGTTGATCCTGGCGCTGCTCTGCGGCTTCGGCGGCGGCAACTTCGCCTCCTCCATGGCCAACATCTCCTTCTTCTTCCCGAAGGCGGAGAAGGGAAATGCGCTAGCGCTCAACGCCGGGCTCGGCAATCTCGGTGTCAGCGTCGTCCAGTTCGTCGTGCCGCTGGCGATCACCACCGGGATATTCGGCTGGCTCGGCGGCGATCCGGCCATGGTCAAGGGACCGACCGGCGATGCGCCGCTCTGGCTGCAGAATGCCGGCTTCGTCTTCGTCCCGTTCATCATAGTCTCGGCCTTCGCGAGCTGGTTCGGCATGAACGACATCGCTTCGGCCAAGGCATCCTTCAGCGAGCAGGCCGTGATCTTCCAGCGCCGTCACAACTGGATCATGTGCTGGCTATACACGGGCACCTTCGGATCCTTCATCGGTTATTCGGCCGGCTTCCCGCTGCTCACGAAGATGCTGTTTCCGGACGTCAACGCGCTCCAGTTCGCCTTCCTCGGCCCGCTCGTCGGCGCCCTCTCGCGCTCAGGTTCCGGCTGGCTTGCGGATAAATACGGCGGCGCGCGCGTCACCTTCTGGGCCTTCGTGCTGATGATCGCAGGCGTCGCCGGAGTCTTGTGGTTCATCGGCATCAAGGATCAGCCGGGCGCGTTCTTCGGCTTCTTCGCGGCCTTCCTGCTCCTGTTCTTCGCCACCGGCGTCGGCAACGCCTCCACCTTCCAGATGATCCCGGTGATCATGGCCAAGGAGATGGGCCGCTTGTTGCCGAAAGCCAACGCGGAAGCGCGCCGCCAGCAGGCGGAGAAGGAGTCCGCCGCCATCACCGGCTTCACCTCGGCGATCGCGGCCTTCGGCGCGTTCTTCATCCCGAAGAGCTACGGCACCTCGATCGCGCTCACGGGCTCGCCGAACGCCGCGCTATGGGCCTTCCTGCTGTTCTACGTGAGCTGCCTGGCCATCACCTGGGTTGTCTACACCCGCAAAGGCGGCCTTCTCCACGACATCGAGCGCGCCAAGCGCGGCGCGCCCGTCCATCCGGCCGCTGCCGAATAACCAGGGACAAAGCAATGTCGCATTTTCTCGACCGGCTAACCTTCTTTCGCAAGACCGTCGACAGTTTCTCCGACGGCCACGGGATCGTGACCAATGAGGATCGCTCCTGGGAAGACGGCTACCGCAAGCGCTGGCAGCACGACAAGATCGTGCGCTCCACCCATGGTGTGAATTGCACCGGCTCCTGCTCGTGGAAGATCTACGTCAAGGGCGGCATCGTCACTTGGGAGACGCAGCAGACCGACTATCCGCGCACGCGGCCCGATCTGCCCAATCACGAGCCTCGCGGCTGCGCGCGCGGCGCCTCCTACAGCTGGTATCTATATTCCGGCGCCCGGGTGAAATACCCGATGATCCGCGGCCGGCTGTTGAAGTTGTGGCGGGCCGCCCGCGCCAAGATGACGCCCGTCGCGGCCTGGGCCTCGATCGTGGAGGATGCGAACAAGCGCCAGTCCTACATCTCGATCCGCGGCCATGGCGGCTTCGTGCGCGCCACCTGGGACGAGGTGAACGAGCTCGTTGCAGCCGCCAATGCCTACACCGCCCGCAAGCATGGCCCGGACCGCATCATCGGCTTCTCGCCGATCCCGGCCATGTCGATGGTGTCCTATGCGGCCGGCTCGCGCTATCTGTCGCTGCTCGGCGGCGTGTGCATGTCGTTCTACGACTGGTACTGCGACCTGCCGCCGGCAAGCCCGCAGACCTGGGGCGAGCAGACCGACGTTCCTGAAAGCGCCGACTGGTACAATGCCGGCTTCATCATCGTCTGGGGATCCAACGTGCCGCAGACGCGCACGCCTGACGCGCATTTCTATACCGAGGTGCGCTACAAGGGCACCAAGAGCGCCGTCGTCTCGCCGGATTATGCCGAGGCGACGAAGTTCGCCGACATCTGGCTCAATCCGAAGCAGGGAACCGACGCCGCGCTGGCGCTCGCCATGGGCCACGTCATCCTGCGCGAATACCACCTCGACCGCAGCGTCGCCTATTTCGACGACTATGCCCGGCGCTACACCGACATGCCCTTCCTGGTGCGGCTTGCGGAGCGCGACGGCAGGTTCGTCCCGGAGCGCCTGCTGCGCGCCTCCGAGATCAGGGGAGCCCTCGGCGAAAAGAACAACCCGCAATGGAAGACGGTCGCCATCGACGAGTCGAAGGACGCGTTGGTCGCGCCTCTCGGATCGGCCGGCTACCGCTGGGGCGAGCACGGAAAGTGGAATCTCGAGGAAAAGGACGGCAAGGGGCGGAACGTCCGGCTGAAGCTCACACTTGCCGGCGACGGCGCCGACATCGCTGCCGTCGACTTTCCGTATTTCGGCGGCCGCGCCAGCGAGCATTTCGTGGCCACCGAGCATGGCGAGATCCTGACCCGCAACATCCCGGTCCGCACGATCAAGACCGTCGACGGGCCGGTGAAGGTCGCGACGGTCTACGACCTGCTCATGGCCAATTACGGCCTCGACCGCGGCTTCGGCGGCGCCAATGTCGCCTCGTCCTATGACGACGACGTGCCGTTCACGCCAGCCTGGGCTGAGCGCATCACCGGGGTGAAGCGCGACGCCATCGTCACGGTGGCGCGCGAGTTCGCCACCAATGCCGAAAAGACCAACGGGCGCTCGATGGTGATCCTGGGCGCCGGTCTCAACCACTGGTACCACATGGACATGAATTACCGGGGGATCATCAACCTCCTGGTGTTCTGCGGCGCCATCGGCCAGTCCGGCGGCGGCTGGTCGCACTATGTCGGCCAGGAAAAGCTGCGCCCGCAGACCGGCTGGACGCCGCTCGCCTTCGCGCTCGACTGGGCGCGTCCCCCGCGCCACCAGAACTCGACGTCCTTCTTCTACGCGCACACGGACCAATGGCGATACGAGACCCTGACGGCTGCGGAGATCCTGTCGCCGACGGCGCCCGAAGGAGACTGGAACCAGAGCTTCATCGACTACAATGTTCGCGCCGAGCGCATGGGCTGGCTGCCTTCCGCGCCGCAGTTGAAACAGAATCCGCTCGACATCGCCAAGCGCGCCTCGGCGGCCGGCCTCGAGGTCAAGGACTATGTGGCGAAAGCGCTGAAGTCGGGCGAGCTCGACCTCGCCTGCGAGGACCCGGACGATCCGGCCAATTGGCCGCGCAACATGTTCGTGTGGCGCTCCAACATCCTCGGCTCCTCCGGCAAGGGCCACGAATACTTCCTGAAGCACCTGCTCGGCACCAGGCATGGCGTCATGGGCAAGGATCTCGGCGCTGAAGGCAAGGTGCGCAACAAGGAGGTCGTCTGGCACGACGAGGCGCCGCAGGGAAAGCTCGACCTTCTGGTCACGCTCGACTTCCGCATGTCGACGACCTGCGTCTACTCCGACATCGTGCTGCCGACCGCGACCTGGTATGAGAAGAACGATCTCAACACCTCCGACATGCATCCCTTCATCCATCCGCTGTCGGCGGCGGTGGACCCTGCCTGGGAGGCGCGCTCGGACTGGGATATCTACAAGGGCCTTGCCAAGGCCTTTTCCAAGGTCGCGCCGGAGGTGCTGGGCGTGGAGAAGGACGTCGTCCTCACTCCCATCCAGCACGACACACCCGGCGAGATCGCCCAGCCCTTCGACGTCGCCGACTGGAAGCGCGGCGAGATCGAGCCGATCCCGGGCAAGACGATGCCGGCCGTGACGGTCGTCACGCGTGACTATCCGAACCTCTACGCCCGCTTTACCGCGCTCGGCCCGCTGATGACCGAGATCGGCAATGGCGGCAAGGGCATCGGCTGGGACACGGCGCATGAGGTCGAGGCGCTCGGCGCGCTCAACGGCGTCCAGGCCGCCGGCTCCGCCAAGGGACTGCCGAGGATCGAGACGGACATCGACGCCACCGAAGTCATCCTGATGCTCGCGCCTGAAACCAATGGCGAGGTCGCGGTCAAGGCCTGGGAGGCGCTCTCCAAGGCGACCGGCCGCGACCACGCCCATCTCGCCATTCCGAAGGAAGACGAGAAGATCCGCTTCCGCGACGTTCAGGCCCAGCCGCGCAAGATCATCTCCTCTCCGACCTGGTCCGGCATCGAGAGCGAGAAGGTCTGCTACAATGCCGGCTATACGAACGTCCACGAACTGATCCCGTGGCGCACGCTGACCGGGCGCCAGCAGCTCTATCAGGATCATCTGTGGATGCGGGCCTTCGGCGAGGGCTTCATCACCTGGAAGCCGCCAGTCGACCTCAAGACGATTCCCGCCGTCAAGGGACTGAGGCCCAACGGCAACAAGGAAATCGTCCTCAACTTCATCACGCCCCACCAGAAATGGGGCATCCACTCCACCTACACCGACAATCTCCTGATGCTGACGCTCAATCGCGGCGGTCCGGTCGTGTGGATTTCGGAGACCGACGCCAAGGCCGCGGACATCGTCGACAACGACTGGGTCGAGGTCTTCAACGCCAATGGAGCGCTTACGGCCCGCGCCGTCGTCTCCCAGCGCGTCAAGCAGGGCATGATGCTGATGTATCATGCGCAGGAGAAGATCGTGAACACGCCGGGCTCCGAACTGACCGGCAACCGCGGCGGCATCCACAATTCGGTGACGCGCACGGTGCTCAAGCCGACGCACATGATCGGCGGCTACGTCCACCAGTCCTACGGCTTCAACTACTACGGAACCGTGGGCTCCAACCGCGACGAGTTCATCGTGGTCCGCAAGATGGCGGCCGTCGACTGGCTCGAGGAACCCCTGCAGGCCAATGCTCCCAAGGAGGCAGCAAAATGAAGATCCGCGCTCAGATCGCGATGGTGCTGAACCTCGACAAATGCATCGGGTGTCACACCTGCTCGGTTACCTGCAAGAACGTCTGGACCAACCGGGAAGGCGTCGAATACGCATGGTTCAACAATGTCGAGACCAAGCCGGGCGTTGGCTATCCCAAGGAGTGGGAGAACCAGCAGAAATGGAACGGCGGCTGGCGCCGCAAGAAGAATGGCAAGATCGAGCCGAAGATGGGCGCCAAGTGGCGCATCCTTGCCAACATCTTCGCGAACCCTGATTTGCCGGAGATCGACGACTATTACGAGCCGTTCACTTTCGACTACGAACACCTGCACACGGCGAAGGAATCGAAGGCTTTCCCCACGGCCCGCCCGCGCTCGGCCATCACTGGCGAGCGGATGGAAAAGATCGAATGGGGTCCGAACTGGGAGGAGATCCTCGGCGGCGAGTTCGAGAAGCGGTCGAAGGACGTCAACTTCGAGGGCGTCCAGAAGGACATCTACGGCCAGTTCGAAAACACCTTCATGATGTATCTGCCGCGACTGTGCGAGCACTGCCTCAACCCGGCTTGCGCGGCGGTGTGCCCGTCAGGCGCCATCTACAAGCGCGAGGAGGACGGCATCGTCCTGATCGATCAGGACAAGTGCCGCGGCTGGCGCATGTGCGTCTCCGGCTGCCCCTACAAGAAGATCTACTACAACTGGTCGTCGGGCAAATCGGAGAAGTGCATCTTCTGCTTCCCGCGCATCGAGGCGGGCCAGCCGACCGTTTGTTCGGAGACCTGCGTCGGGCGCATCCGCTATCTCGGCGTGATCCTCTACGACGCCGACCGCATCGAGGCGGCCGCCAGCACGCCGCAGGAGAAGGACCTCTATCAGGCGCAGCTCGACGTCTTCCTCGATCCGAACGATCCGGCCGTCATCGCCCAGGCTCGCGCCGGCGGGATTCCCGACAACTGGCTGGAGGCGGCCAAATTGTCGCCGGTCTGGAAGATGGCGATGGAGTGGAAGATCGCCTTTCCGCTTCACCCTGAATACCGCACCCTGCCGATGGTCTGGTACGTGCCGCCGCTCTCGCCCATCCAATCGGCGGCGGCGGCCGGCAAGATGGGCGTGGACGGCGACATGCCCGACGTGCGCAGCCTGCGCATCCCGCTACAGTATCTCGCCAATCTGCTGACGGCGGGCAATGAGGAGCCCGTGGCCCTTGCGCTCGAACGCATGCTGGCGATGCGAAGCTATATGCGGGCAAAGACGATCGACGGCCGCCTCGACGAGTCGATCGCGGCGCGCGTCGGCCTGACGGGCTCGGCCATCGACGAAATGTACAAGGTGATGGCGATCGCCAATTACGAGGATCGTTTCGTCATCCCGACGTCGCACCGCGAATGGAGCGAGGACGCCCAGGACATGCGCGGCTCTTGTGGCTTCTCCTTCGGCAATGGCTGCTCGGGCGGTTCCACGGAGACCAACCTCTTCGGCACTAGGCAGACCAAGCGGCCGACAAACCCGATGGAGATCGCGTGATGGTGGCGCCGCTCTCGAACAGGACCTTCAAGGCGCTCTCGGCGCTCCTTTCCTATCCGACCGAGGAACTTTGCGCGGCGATCCCGGAAATCGCCGCGGCGATCGCGGCCGAGGGATTGGTATCGGACGAAGCAAGCAAGCACCTGCAGCCCCTGCTTGCCGATCTGGCCACGCTCGACCTTTACGATCTCCAGGAGCGTTACGTCGAGTTGTTCGACAAGACGCGCCGTCACTCGCTGCACCTCTTCGAGCACATCCACGGCGAGAGCCGCGATCGCGGCCAGGCGATGGTCGATCTGGTCGAACATTACCGACGTGGCGGGCTTCTCGTCGCGGCAAACGAATTGCCCGACTTCATCCCGCTTTTCCTCGAGTTCCTCTCCGCCCGTCCCTTTGATGAGGCGCGCGGCCTGCTCGATGAAACGGCCCACATCTTCTCGTTGCTGGAAGAGCGGCTCGCCAAGCGCAACGCAGGCTATGCCGCCGTGTTCACGGCACTACGCTCGATTGCCAGCGTGCCTGCCGCGGTCGCCGCCGCCGCCGAAATCGACGAGCCCGACGACCTGGCGGCCATCGATGCCGCCTGGGAGGAGACCGCCGTCGCATTCGGTCCCGGAAATGCGACCGACGGCTGTTCCGTCGACCGGCTGAGAATCCAGATGCGCGCCGCCAATCGCGATGCGCGCAACAATGCGGCCTGACGGAGGGAAGCTATGTCTGACACGATCAACGACGCGCTCTTTGGCTGGTATCCCTATTTCTGCCTGACCATCTTCCTGCTCGGCAGCCTGATCCGCTTCGACCGCGAGCAGTACACCTGGAAGACGGGTTCCTCCCAGCTGCTGCGGCGGCGCCAGCTCCGCTGGGGCTCCAATCTCTTCCATGTGGGCATATTGGTGATCTTCGGGGGTCATTTCGTCGGCCTGCTGACGCCTATCTGGGTCTTCGATGCGCTCGGCGTTTCCCACAGCTTCAAGCAGGGTCTTGCCATCACCGCCGGCGGCATCGCCGGTGTCGCCTGCTTCATCGGCATATCGCTTCTTGCCCATCGCCGGCTGTTCGATCCGCGCATCCGCAACACCTCGGCGCCCGGCGACATCGCGATCTTGTTGTTGCTCTGGCTGCAGCTCACGCTTGGTCTTTCAACCATCTTCGTCTCGCTCGGTCACATGGACGGCCACGAGATGGTGAAATTCATGAACTGGGCGCAGGGCATTCTCACCTTGCAGCCGGCGGCCGCGGCCTACGTCGCCGACGTCAACCCGATCTTCAAGGCGCATCTCCTGCTCGGCATGACGATCTTCCTGGTCTTCCCGTTCACCAGGCTGGTTCATGTCTGGAGCGCGCCGGTCTGGTATCTCGGCCGCCCCGGCTATCAGGTCGTGCGCACACGCTTCGCGACCCGCCGGTCGCCAACGCCGGCGCCGGCGATGCGGTCGTCCGCTCCGGCGCGGCGGCCCTCCGCCGCTCCCTCCCACCAGCCCGCGGAGTAGATCATGGCCGCGCTCGTCATCGATCATTCGGCCGGCCGCAAATCGTCCGAACACCCGCACGAACACCGGCCCGCAAGCCTCGACACGGCGCCGTCCCTCGAGCGGGTGGCGATGCCGCCGGTCACCGTCAACGGGGTGGCGATATCGCGCAAGGCGATCGCCGCCGAGGTGCAGAACTTTCCCGCCCGCAATCCCGGCGAGGGCTGGCGTGCCGCGACCCGTGCGCTCGTCATCCGCGAGTTGCTCCTGCAGGAGGCGCGGCGTCTCGGTATCGTCGCCGAGCAGAGGACCGACCAGGATGGGCGCAGGGAGACCATCGAAGACGCGCTGGTGCGCGGCCTGATCGAGCGCGAGGTTCGCGTTCCCGAGGCGGACGAGGAGATGCTGCGGCGCTTCTACGAGAATAATCTTCGCCGCTTCGTGACGCCGCCGCTCTATGAGGCCGACCATATTCTCGTAGCTGCCCGCCGCGATGATCGCGAGGCCTTCGCCGCCGCGCGTGAAAAGGCGCAGTCGCTCAGGTCCAGCCTTGCGGCGGCGCCCGAGCGTTTCGCGGCGCTGGCGCGCGACTGTTCGGATTGCCCGTCGGCAGCCCTTGGCGGCAGCCTCGGCCAGATCGGGCCGGGCGACACGACGCCGGAATTCGAGGCCGCTCTCGGCGATCTCGCACCGCGTGAGATTTCTTCGCCGGTGGAGACGCGTTACGGCGTCCACCTCATCCGCCTGACGCGGCGCATCGATGGCCGCCAGCTCCCGTTCGAGGCCGTGCGGGAACGCATCGCGTCCTACCTGGCCGACCATGTTAGCCGGCAAGCGACGGCGCAATACGTCTCCCTCCTTGTCGGCCGGGCGGACATCGTCGGAATTGTCATAGACGGCGCATCCTCGCCGCTGGTGCAGTGAGGCGCACGCGATGCTCGGAGATATCATTGCCTCGCTGGAAGACCCGAAAGCGGCCATGGCCATCGTTGCCGCTTTCGATGCGCCGGCCTTGGCCGCGCGGCTGACCGCCGCCGCCGATCAGTCCGGTCGTTCGCCGGCCGATATCGTCGGCTCGGCCGTTCGCAATTTCGTGGACACCGCATCCGACGATCTTTGGACGCAACTCATCGGTATCATGAACCGTGCGCAGGATCCGGGTCTTGCGGCCATGCGCGCGATTCTCGAAAAGACGCTGCCGGACGTCGAGGCATGACCGTGCCGGCAATACTGCCCGACAGTTGCTTCTGCGCAGGCGCAGGCGCGGTGCCCTTCGAAACGGCGCGAAGCGTGGCCGTCGCACTGGCGCGGCCGCTCAACCAGTCGGAAATGGTGCCGTCGGCGGATGCCGTCGGACGTCTTCTGGCCGCGGCCATCGAAGCGCCTCGCGCTATTCCGCCTTTCGATCAGGCGGCAATGGACGGCTATGCGATAAGCCTGGCCGGCAGGAGAGGCGTGCCTCTGGTTCTGCCCGTAGTAGGCCGCACCAGCGCAGGTGACCCGCCGGGCGTGCTGGCTCCGGGCGCTGCGCACCGCATCATGACGGGCGCGGCATTGCCCAGGGGCGCGGACACTGTCGTCATGCAGGAGCAAACGACGCGGCGGGGCGGTCTCGTGCAGTTCGCGTTCGACGTGGCGCCAGGCGCGCATATTCGCAGGGCCGGCGAGGATGTGAGCCAAGGAGCCTGCGTCCTTCGTCCAGGCTGCATGATCGGCTGGCCGGAAATAGCGCTTCTTGCAGCGATCGGAATTGATCATGTCCCTGTTGCGCGTCGCGTGCGGATCGCCGTTGTCACGACCGGCTCCGAGCTTCGCAGTACCGGCGGGTCGCTTGCACCCGGCGCGATCTATGACTCCAACGGTCCGCTTCTCGCCGCTCTTCTGAGGGAGCCGAACGCCGATATCGCGTTGTCGACTGTCCGCGACGACACCGCGGCCATCGCCCGAGTGCTCGAAGACAGCGCGAAATCGGCGGATCTGATCATCACCACCGCCGGCATGTCGGTTGGCGAAGAGGACCACGTGCGCAACGCCGTAATGCGAGCCGGGGGCCAACTCGATATCGTCAAGGTGGCGATGAAGCCGGGCAAGCCGTTGGCAATCGGCAAGATAGGGGAGGCGTGCTTCGTCGGATTGCCAGGCAATCCGCAGGCCGCGGCCTTCGGCGCGCTCGCCTTCGCGCGCCCGATCGTGGCGACCCTTCTCGGTCAGCCGCCGGCGAGGCGGATCACGGCCGAGTTGGCCTTCACATGTTCCCGCAAGCCGGATCGGACGGAATTGCTGCCGGTCCGCCTGAATGTCGAGCAGGGTCGATTGAGCGCCTGCCGCAGCGGCCCGGATGGCTCGCACAGAATGATGCCGATGGTGTCGGCCGACGCCATCGCGGTTGTGCCGGGCGCATCGGCGCCTGCCGAGCCTGGCATGCCCGTCGAAGTGCTTCCATTCAGCCCTGGTTGCTTTGGGAGATAGACCGATGGCCTTGGGCGCCGCCTCGCTGGCCTCAGTGCATACGACCAGTCCGGTCGCGGCTGCTCTACGGCAGACAAAGTCAAACTGAAGGAGAACCCCCATGCAGGGCATTCGTCCAGACTGTCCCATCACCGCGATCGTCTATTCGAACGGTTCGGAATTCGAGGCATTCCTGCGGGAAGCTACTGCCATCATGGCCGAGCGGGGCATGCGCTTGGCTGGCCTTGTCCAGCTAAGCGAACCGAAACCGGATCGCGTGAAATGCGACATGCATCTGCGAGATCTCGCGACAGGAAAGCTGCACGGCATATCCGACGATCGAGGCCCCCATGCCCGAGGCTGTGTTTTGAATATCGATCGGCTGATCAGCGCCTGCGAAGCCGCGGGAGCGGGATTGTCCGGCCAGACCGATCTGCTGGTTCTCTGCAAATTCGGAAAGACCGAGGCCGAAGGAGGTGGCTTCAGGGCTCTGGTCGCCCGGGCGCTCGAGCTTTCCGTACCCGTGCTGATCGGCGTTCCCGTCGTCAACCTTGCGCCGTTCCGCGAATTTGCAGCCGATCTCGCCCGGGAAATCGAACTGTCTCATCTTTCGTCCGATCGGTTCACGGCGGTGGAGTGTCTGCTCCACGGTAGCTCGATGCGTGACCCCAACCAATCCCAGGATGGGAGAATGGCCGGTGCCGAGGTGGCTTGAAATCATTCTGCGCTCCATCGTTGCCGGCGGAGCTGCGGGCGGTTGTGCGGCGGTCGTCAATTTGACCGGAGGCCCGTCGGTTTTGATTTCTTTGGCCGCGATCCTGATAGTGTTCGGCATCTCCGGCGATTTCCGCCAGGGCTAAACACTTTGCTGGCTTGTTCGGGCTACCCAGCCGGCGGTGCTTCACCGGCGGGCGGCCCACCGCGCAGCGCTACGTAGATCGCCGGGATGACGAGCACGGTCAGCAGCGTCGAGGAGGCGAGGCCGAACAGCAGGGAAATGGCGAGGCCCTGGAAGATCGGATCGGTCAGGATCACCGCGGCGCCGATCATCGCCGCGAGTGCGGTGAGCAGGATCGGTTTGAAGCGGATCGCGCCGGCCTTGAGCAGCACGCCGACGAGCGGCTCGTCGGTCCCCCTGGCGTTCCGGATGAAATCCACCAGCAGGATCGAGTTGCGCACGATGATGCCGGCGAGCGCGATGAAGCCGATCATCGAGGTTGCCGTGAAGGGCGCGGCGAAGGCCCAGTGGCCGAGCATGATGCCGATCAGTGTCAGCGGGATCGGGGTCAGGATGACCAGCGGCAGCTTGAACGATCCGAACTGCGCGACGACCAGGATGTAGATCCCGAGGATAGCAACCATGAAGGCGGCGCCCATGTCGCGGAACGTCACCCAGGTCACCTCCCACTCGCCGTCCCACAATAAAGTGGGCTTGGATTCGTCGTCCGGCTGGCCGTGCAGCGCGATCGCCGGTTTGGGCACGTTGCCCCAGTCCGCCTTGGCGATCGCGTCGTCCACCGCGAGCATGCCATAGACCGGCGCCTCGAACGCGCCGGCGAGTTCGCCCATCACCATCTCGGCCGGGCGCCCGTTGTGGCGGAAGATCGGGTAGGAGGCCGGCTCCCGGCTCAGCCGCACGACGTCGCCAAGCTCGACAACGTCGCGCGCGCCGGGCAGCGCGTTTGCGGCCACCGGCGTTGCCAGGGCGCGCTGATCGACCACGCCGTTTGTCTTGGACAAGGCGATACGGATCGGGATCGGCAGGCGTCCGCCGCCCCGGTGCGAGTAGCCGACCGTGGTGCCGCCGTAGAGATAGCTCAGCGTGTCGTACACGTCCGCTTGCTCGACCTTGTAGTATTCCAGGTTGTCCTGGTCGATCGAAAGCCGGAGCCGCTCCGGCTGGTTGTGGAAGCTGTCGTCGACGTCGACGATGAACGGGACACTGGCGAAGGTCTCGCGCACCTTGGCCGCGACCGCACGGCGGGTCTCGGCGTCCGGGCCGTAGATTTCAGCCAGTAACGTGCCGAGAACCGGTGGCCCAGGCGGCGGCTCGACCACCTTCAGCACCGTGCCCGCCGGCATCGCCATTCCCTTCAAGCGATCGCGCAAGTCGAGCGCAACGGCATGGCTGGCGCGGCCGCGCTCGCCCTTGGGAAGCAGGTTGACGACAATGTCGCCCTGTTCGGGGCTCGATCGCAGGTAGTAGTGGCGCACCAGGCCGTTGAAGTTGAACGGCGCGGCGGCGCCTGCGTAGGTCTGGAACGAAACCACTTCCTGCACCGAGGCCAGCCGGTTCACGGCGGCCTGCAGCAGCCGGTCGGTGTCCTCGACCGACGAGCCCTTGGGCAGGTCCGCCACGATCTGGAGTTCGGTCTTGTTGTCGAAGGGCAGAAGCTTGACCGTCACGTGCTTGGTGTAGATCAGCGCCATGGACCCGATCGTGGCGATACCCACGACCAAAAGGAAGGCCCAAGCCCGGAACCGCGACTTCAGGATCGGCCGCGCCACCGCGACATAGATGCGCCCCAGCACACCGCCATGCGCGCTGCCGGCGTGGCCATGCGCGCCGGCCTGATCCTTGCCGCCGAGCTTCATCATCAGCCACGGCGTCAGCATCACCGCGACGAAGAAGGAGAACAGCATCGCCGCCGATGCATTGGCCGGGATCGGGCTCATATAGGGGCCCATGAGGCCGGAGACGAACAGCATGGGCAGCAGCGCCGCCACGACGGTCAGCGTCGCCACGATGGTGGGATTGCCGACCTCGGCGACCGCATCGATCGCCGCCTGGGTGCGCGAACGCCCATCGTCCATCGCCCAGTGGCGCGCGATGTTTTCGATGATCACGATTGCGTCGTCGACGAGGATGCCGATTGAGAAGATCAGCGCGAACAGGCTGACGCGGTTCAGCGTGTAACCCATGATGCGCGATGCGAACATGGTCAGCAGGATCGTCGTGGGTATCACCACGGCCACCACCAGAGCTTCCCGCCAACCGATGGCGACGGCGACCAGGAGAACGATGGAGACGGTCGCCAGGCCGAGATGGAAGAGCAATTCGTTGGCCTTCTCATTGGCCGTTTCGCCATAGTTGCGCGTCACGGCCATCTCGACGTCCTTGGGAAAGATCTGGCCGCGCACCTGATCGAGGCGCTTGACGATCGTATCGGCGATGACGACCGCATTGGTACCCGGTCGCTTCGCGATCGCCACCGACACGGCCGGCGTGCGCTCGAGACCTTTGTCGGACTTGACGATGTTGGTGACGCGGTTCTCTGCCGGCGACGTCGCGAGCACGATGCTGGCGACGTCGCGGATATAGACCGGCCGGCCGTCGCGAGCGGTCAGCAAAAGATTACCGATGTCGGACAAAGCCTGCAGCGTCTGGCCGGCCACCAGCACCCGCTGGTTGCCCTGGTCGCGCACCGTGCCGATCTGGAAGGACCGGTTGGCGCCCGCGATCTTGCCCGTCAGCTGCTGCAGCGTGATGCCGTAGAGCGAGAGCTTTTCCGGATCCGGCTCGACCTGGATCTCTTCCGGCTGCTCCCCGACTATGTAGGTGAGGCCGATATCGGGAAGCTTTGCGACCTCGACCTGCAGTTCATGCGCAAGACGCGTCAGGTCCGCAGAGGAGTAGCGCGTCGCTGCTTGTCGCGCCGGCGTCAGCGTCACCACCACGATGGCGACGTCATCGATACCGCGCCCGACGATCAGCGGCTCCGGGATCCCGACGGGGATGCGATCCATGTTGGCGCGGACCTTGTCGTGGACACGCAGGATCGCGGCATCCGAGCTGGTGCCGACCTTGAAGCGCGCGGTCACCAAGGCGCCGTCATCCATCGTCTGCGAGTAGACGTGCTCCACGCCGTCTATGCCCTTGATGATCGTCTCCAGCGGCTCGGTCACGAGCTTGACGGCATCCTCGGCCTTCAGGCCGTTGGCGGACACGTGGATGTCGACCATGGGTACGGAGATCTGCGGCTCCTCCTCGCGCGGCAACGTGACCAATGCCACAAGCCCGAGCGCCAGTGCGGCCAGCAGGAACAGGGGCGTCAGCGGCGATGCGATGAAGGAACGGGTAAGCCAGCCGGCGATGCCGAGTTTCATGGCAGGACGACCTTGTCGCCATCGGCAAGACCACTCAGGATCTCGACGCGCGGCTGGCCGGCGTCTTGGAATTCCCCGCCCAGCACGACCGCGACCTCAAGCGGGCCGTCCGCCGTCTCGACCGTGACGTAGTCTATGCCGTGGACGGTCCTGAGTGCCTCCGGCGGCACGCCCAGCATGGTCCGTTTGGCAACCGGTATGGAAACGAGCGTGCGCTCATTGACGAAATAGGTCCCGATATCGACGACTTCGACGTCGGCAATCACACGGCCGTTCTCGATCTCGGGGTAGACCTTGGCGATCCGTCCCTCGCTGGCCTTGACGAAGCCGGCATTGGTACCCGTGCCGCGTTCGCCGATGTCGACGCGGGCGCCTTCCGTTATCTCGACGGCGTGCCGTTCCGGCAAGGACAGTCGCAGATAGTATTGGCCCGACGTCACCCGCGCGACAGGTTCGCCCGCCATGACCACCGAGCCGGCGGCCACCGGCACGGTCAGCACCCGGCCGTCGGCCGGAGCCAGGATTTCGCCTTCCCTGGTGCTTTGCTCGATGACCGCCTTCTCGGCAATCGCAGCCGCCAGCTGGTTGGTGACGACATCGAACTGCGTCTTCGCGGCGTCGACCCGGCTTTGGGCGGCCGCACCCTTGGCGAGCAGGTCCTGCGCGCGCTGCAGATCGGTGCGGGCGCTGTCGAGTTGCGAATTCAGCGCCGCGATCTTGGCGTCGGCGGCTCTGAGCTGCAGTGCAAGCTTGTCGTCGACGACCGTGGCGACCACGTCGCCCTTGCTCACCTCAGCGCCCTCCGAGACGCGGACGGACGCGACGGTTCCCGAAATCCTCGCCCTGGCCGGCAGGATCGTGCGGCTCTCCACCTGTCCATACACAGCCTTCATCTCGGTGACGGCCGCGGCCTTGACTGTGAAATCGGCGGCGCGTGCATCGACCGCGACAAGGCCGGCGGCGCCGATCAGAACAATGTTAGCGAGGGCCGATCGTATGGTTCTCATTATGCTTGTCTCGTCGATTGAAATGGGTCGGGAGGCGGCTGGGCCGCCTCCCGGCTAGCGGCCAATTGCTCGATGACGTGCCGCTATTTGAACGCCACGCCCGGCTTGCAGCCGAGCTTCTTGAAGACCATCGCCGCCGGGCAGAAGCCCGTGACCGACGCCTGCACCATGTTGAGCCCGGCGAATGCGGTCAGCAGGAACCAGTAGGGCGAATAGTAGATGCCGAGCGCGAGCGATATCAGCACCATGAAGCCCGCGAACATGAGAACTGCCCTGTCTATCGTCATGATCCTTTTTCTCCTGGATACCGCCGTGCCTATTCGGCCGGCTCGATGTGGATGGCCTTGAGTTTCTTGATGCCGAGAACGTCGAGCGCCAGCCCTTCATAGAAGGTCTCGCTCTTTCCCTGCCGCACCTTGTGGAGGAAGTATTTCTCGAACCCGACCTTCGCCGTATGGACCCACTTGCCCTGCGAGGACCAGTTGACGTTGCGGGGAGGGATCTGCGGCTGCGCGACGAAGGCTATGCCTTCATCGCCGAAATCGGCGACGCAGACCGCATTCCATGTCGCGACGGCCCTCGGCTCCTCGCTGCGCAGAAGCGCGCCGATGTTCTCGGCGGTGGCCGTGACCATGGATTCGATCATGAAGCCCGTCTTCGGCACGCCCACGGGAAGCGGCGTCTTGCCGACCGGCGGAATGGCGACGCAGACGCCGATCGCGAAGACGTTCGGATAGGTCTGGTTGCGCTGATGCTTGTCGATGGTGACGAAGCCGCGCGGATTGACCAGGCCCTCGATCCCCACCAACGCCGGCACGCCGCGGAAAGCCGGCAGCATCATCGAGAAGGCGAAGGGAAGGTCATGCTTGGCCTTGGTCGTCCCATCGTCGTTGACTTCCTCGACATGCATCACCCCGGCGTCGACCGAAGCCACCTTGGCGTTGGTGACCCACTTGATGTGGCGATCGCGCATGGCGCTCTCGAGCAGGCCCTTGGTGTCGCCGACTCCGTCGAGGCCGAGATGGCCGATATAGGGCTCCGGCGTCACAAAGGTCATCGGCACGCGGTCGCGCACCCTGGCCTTGCGCAGTGCGGTGTCCAGGATGAAGGCGAATTCATAGGCCGGGCCGTAGCAGGATGCGCCCTGGACCGCGCCCACGACTATCGGGCCGGGCTTGCGGACCAATTCGTCGAACCTCGCCCGCGCGGCGACGGCATGATCGATCTGGCAAATGGATTGGGTGTGTCCGGCAGGTCCAAGACCCGGCACCTCGTCGAAGGCAAGATCCGGGCCGGTCGCGATGATCAGATAGTCGTAGTCGAGGAAGGAGCCGTCGTTGAGCTCGACGCGGTCTTCCTTCGCGTGCACCTTCTTCGCGCCCTCGGGACGCAGCGCGATGCCGCGCCTTTTGAAGGTGTCCGCCAGATCGACAGTGACGTCCTTGCGCTCCCGCCAGCCGACGGCCACCCAGGGATTGGAAGGCACAAAGGAATAGGACGTGCCGAGCGTGACGACGGTCAGCCGATCCTCGCCGCGCAGCTTGTCGCGCATTTCATACGCCATGATCGTGCCGCCGAGACCTGCTCCGAGGACGACGATGTGGGACATGATATCCTCCCGTTGGTTCGACCTTCCGCAGCATTCTGCGCGGGAAGGCAGCGTTCTGCGTTGATCGGGCTCAATTTCCAAACGGGGCGGCACGATTGTAAGGTGACGGCGTTGGTGAGCCCGAACGGCAAGCTTGCATGTAACATTCAAAGATTATAAATTCAAGAATATGAATGTAAGAGAATTGATCCCGGCCTCAGGCAAGGCGGCGGAACTCCTCCGCAGCCTGTCCCATCCACAGCGTTTGCTCGTGCTGTGCGCCCTCGGCGACGAGGAGCGCTCGGTGGCCGAGCTGCGCGAACTGCTCGACATCGACCAGGTGCCGATGTCGCAGCAGCTTATGCGGCTGAGGGCGGACGGGCTGGTCGAGGCCCGCCGCGACGGGACCACCGTCTATTACCGCATCACCAGGCCGGAAGTGCTGACGGTCATCGAAGCGCTGCATTCGGCTTTCTGCCCGAAGTAGGTGACCGCACCTTTGAGGCTGGGTAGAGCTTCCTGCTCACCGCCCGTTCTTCGCTTGATCCACGTCAAGGCAGCGCAACCGGATCTGCAATCTCCTTTTCGCATTGATGCATCAGGCGCACGAACGCCCACGCGATCCGATTGTGGAGAAGACACATGATCCTGAATAATGACACCCTTGTCGCGGTTACTGATGGCGAGAGGTTGCGGCTGTTCCACAACAAGGGCCACGAACCGCATCTCGATTTGATCGAAATCGAGGATCCCGTCCTTGAAGTAGCCCACGCCGGATCCGGCGGCAGGCATCGCAGCTCGACCGCCAATCCGGACGGGTCCCGGCTGCGTGAGGACGATTTTGCCGGGTCGGTTGCAGCCTACCTCAACCACCAGGCGCTCGAGGAAGCATACGAGCACATATTGGTGATCGCCGATCCGCGCACGCTTGGCGAAATGCGCAGACACTACCAGCCGTCGTTGAATGCGAAGCTGGTGGGCGAGATCGGCAAGGATTTCGTCAAACATTCGGTGGAATCGATCAAATACGCCGTCGCGACAGCGTGAACGAAGTTCGTGCGTCGCCATCATGATGGCGACGCACATTTGTGCGAGCGGCTGGTGTCCGTGATTGCGGCAGTCAGCCCACCTCGGCGAATGGTGTCGCCGATTTCTCCGCCGGTTCTGCCGAGCGGCCATGCAACGTGTCCAGTCGGGCCAAGAGCTCGGTCTGCACGCTCTCGACGATACGCGCCGCACCCGAATAGATGCTGCCGTTATTGCCATCCAACGTGATCACCGCGCCTTCCGGAAAGATGGCGCCGCCGATGTCGACCTCGTTTCGCGCGGCGTCGATCGTCATTGTCTCGCAACCGACCAGACAGACCTTGCCGAGCTGCCGTGCGACGACCGCGGCATGAGATGTCCTGGCGCCGTGCTGCGTCAGCAATCCGTCGGCGACGTCGAGCGCGGCAATGTCGCGGGTTTCGGCATCGCTGCGGACGAGGATGACGCTGATACCAGCAGCCTTGCGCTCGCGCACCCTTGCCTCTGCGAGCGCGATCTCGCCGCAGACGACACCGCTCGATGCGGATGCCGCCGAGGCGATGGGAGACAACGCGACGCCGTCGTCGCCCCCGATGCCGCGGACGGTCAGCGCATGCTGGTCGAGGCCGCGCGTCCGCTCCCGCGCGGTCTCCGCGTCGATCACGCCCTCGGTCAGAAGATCCAGCGCAATGCGGGCGGTCGCCATGGGAGTGCGTTTGCCGCTGCGGGTCTGCAGCAGGAACAGCACCCCTTCCTGGACGGTGAACTCGAAGTCCTGCATGTCCCCGAAGTGACGTTCGAGCAGGGCCGCCGCGTCGACCAACTCCTCCCAGACCCGCGGCGCCACGGCGGCAAGCTCGTCATGGCCGCGAGCGGTGCGGCGCCCGCTCACGACATCCTCGCCCTGCGCATTGAAAAGGAAATCAACCCAAGGTTTGGGGTCGCCGGTGATGGGATTGCGCGTGAAGCCGACGCCGGCCCCGGAGAGGCCGCCGGCGTTGCCGAACACCATTCGCTGGACGGTCACGGCCGTGCCCATTTCATGCGACAGGCCATGGAGGTTGCGATAGGCCGTCGCCTTTTCGCTTCCCCACGATCGAAAAACGGCGGTGATGGCTTCGCTCAACTGGGTTTCCGGATTCTGCGGGAACGGCGCCCCGGTTTGCCGGTGAAAAGTCTCGAGATGCAGTTGGGCGACCTGCCGGAGGCTTGCGAAGTCGAGCGATCGTTCATCCTCGTCCTGCCGGACGGCAGCAAGATCGGCCTCGAAATGATGGGGATCGATACCGGCGACCACCTCGCCATAGCCGGCGATGAGCCGGCGGTAGGCGTCCCAGGCAAGTCGGGGATGACCGGTCAGGCGTATCAGGCCTGGAATGGTCGCGTCCGTAAGTCCGATGTTCAACAGCGTCTCCATCATGCCCGGCATCGAGACCGGCGCACCTGAACGCACCGAAAGCAGCAGCGGTCTGCGGACGTCCCCCAGTTTCAATCCGGTGAACGCTTCGAGCTCGGCCAGGGCAGGCCGCCAAAGTTGCGGAACGACCGCTTGCGGATCGGCGCAATAGCCGGTCCCGATCACGAAGGCGGGCGGCACCTCGAGGCCGAGCGCCGCTAATTTGGCGAGGTTGTAAGCCTTGAACCCGAGCGCGGCCGTGGTGGCCGCGTCCTGCAGCGGCTTCTTGCCGCCGATGAAGTATATGCGCTTGAGATCGTCCCTGGTCTCAGGCTGCCCGGCCGGCTTGACAGATACGCTCATGCCTCGACCCTCAGGCGGCTGAAGGCCAGATCGCGTATGCCATAGGCGGTTGCAAGCAGCGCGTCCGTCGCCGATTCCAAAGCCGCGGCGAAATCGGTGCCCAAGCCGAGCGTCGCGGCATCGTCGATGTTGCGCACCAAAAGCCGCCGCACGTCGCGCAGCAACTGATCGCACTGCTGCTCGGCGTTGACCACGCGCCAGGAGATGGCGATGAATTCCTCATGGTCGCTGGCGTCGCTGCCTTCGCCAAGCGCGCTGGCAATCAACAGCAGCTTGACATGATCCTGCGTGGCCTGGAGGGTTTTTTCGGCAAGCCGCCGCATGCCTTCGCGCACGTCGGCGGGCCAGACCTTGTCGTGGTTCTCGGCGATCAGCGAGAACAGGAAGGCGGCTTCCTCCATCGCGTCGGCAATGTCGTCGGCGCGTTCGATCAGCCGTGTAAAAAGCAACCAGCGCGGATTGCGTTCGGCTCGCTCGCGCGAGCGCATGACGAGCAGGTCCGCCTTGCGCTCCCATGCCTTCGCCCGCTTGGCCAGCTTTTCGGCATCCTTGGCGGAACGCTCGTGGCCGTGGGCGATGGCGTCGCGGATTCCTTCGGCCAGCGCATGGCAGAAGGAAGCGTGCTCGCTCAGCAGAGCGAATTCATCATGATGGCGCCCGACATGGCGAATGAGCAGCAGGCGGATCGAGTCCGCGATCCGCGATACCGGCTGACGCTGCTGCATCGCCTGCGACGCCATTGCCATCGCCTCGATCAGGAATTCCTGCGCCGGGGCGGCGCCCATCACGGCATCGAGTGTGTCGCCGACGCGGAAGTAGTCGCTGCCGACAGCCTCCATGGCGGCGAATATCAATGCTTCGCCTCCCGCCTCCAGCCAACCCCTGTGACCGATTTCCCGCCGCACGCATTCATTCAGGACGGCGATGGACCCAGCCTTGCCGACGATCTGGCGCAGCCGCTTGCGAGCGCGATTCCAATCGATCAGAAAGACGATGCGCGCGCCCAGTCCTTCCAGCGCCCTGAGCAAGGCGGCTTCGTCCGAACATTCAAACGTCGCGGTGCCGATGTAGTAGGCATCTCCTGAATTGAGGCCGTCGGTCATGCGCGAACCGACCGCCGACCATTTCGCGCCGATCTGCGAAAGCATGTCCTGAAAGAATGCGAAGCGCTGCCGATGCAAGTCCGAGTAGGTCAGCGTCAGCACCAGGCCTTCCACCTGCGCGACGAGCACATGCGCATCGTTGGTGCCGATGTCGTTCTGGATAAGCAGGCGTTCGCCGTCGCGCGTCGCAGCGGTATCGAGGCCGGGGTGATCGAGCTTCAGCGCCCGTGTCCGATTGAGCCCCCGCATGAAAGCGGAAATCCTCGGCTCATCCTGTCGCGACAATTGCCAGACATGGGCACCGTCGATCGTCTCGCTGGAGAGCTGCGCCGCCAAATGGTTGAGCGCCTTGTGCAAATCCATGACCAGCAGGTGGAAGCTGTCCTCGTCGCCGCGTTTGCCGCTGGTCAGCGCCTTCAATTGCGCCGGGTCGATCTCTGTTCCGAGACGGTCGACCCACCGGCACCACCGGTCGACGCGCGCGGAAAGGGTGAGATCCGGGTCTTCGGCGCTGCCTTGGATCGGGCGTGCCATGATGCACAGATCATCGCGCAGCTTCTGCGCCAGCTTGGGCAGATTGGCGAGATGGAGCGTCGAAGCCTCGAGATAAGCGGAAGCAGGTAGTTCGATGATCCATGGCGCATCGATATGCGCCGAGGAATATTCCCGGTGAAGGTCGAGTTGCGCCGTTCCTGAATGATCGGCTTGGGCACGGGCTGCCTGCA
Source organism: Mesorhizobium sp. (assembly GCA_004963905.1). Taxonomy (GTDB): domain Bacteria; phylum Pseudomonadota; class Alphaproteobacteria; order Rhizobiales; family Rhizobiaceae; genus Mesorhizobium. Next base: position 26,551 of record SUGL01000016.1, on the reverse strand, counting down.
GAACCGTCAGATAGAATTTGAGCCGGTCATTGGCCGCAAGCGCCGCCTTGATCCAAGCCGGGCGCAAAAGCTCGGTCTGCCCGAGCGCGGCGACGACAGCGGTCTTCTCCATGTTCGAAACTCCGGGAAGATTTTGCTGGCTTAAAATGTTGACGCGTTGTAATCGAAATAGACATTCATGCGTGACCCTCGGCCTTGATATAGGTCAAAAGTAGCTGTCGAGGTATGTGAATAAGTCTCGCTCGGATGATTGGGATAGAGGTTATATTATATTTAATTGGCTAACATATTTGCGGCTTAAAGTCATTCTTTCGGACAGTTTTTCATTGTTATTTTAGGCACGCAAATATCGGACGTGAACCCGCTTCTAGTGCCGGCGGACGAGCCGAATGGAAACCTCGACACGGCTTCGGCCCAAGGGATGTTCGAGTTGGCGCGGCGCTTCGACATGGAGCGAGGCACGACCTTCCTGGTCGTCCCCCACAACCACGATCCCGCCGCGTGGTGCGATCTTATCGTCGAGCTGGTCGACGGTCGGCTGACCGGCGACCGGCACAATCCAGCCACCCACGGCGTCGCGGAATCCGGTTGACCGTCATCCCGCATATAGCCGCTTCCTTCGACGCAACGATCGCCTAGTTCCCTTGGCCGTTCTGCAGCCCGGACGTTTCCATGAAAGGTTGGCCAAGGTGGACGGACTGGAGCGGCAGCGCGCCGGAGGTCGAGAAGGGCTCCGCCGGCGAAACCTGGTCGCCCGCGGGTGCGGCATGATCCGGGAATTGCTGTGCGGCCATTTCCTGCGTCCACACAGCGAGGACGCTCTGCTGGGTCGCCTCGGCAACGATGCAGTAGCCTCTGGGGTCGAGGATCGAAAGCACGGCATGATCGTCATTGCGTGCCAGGCGGAAGGCTCGGTCGATCACGTCCAGGCAAGCGGCCAATTGCCGAGCGTTTGGGAGACGCGTGTTACGCAGCATGTCGGAAAGCCGGAAAGCCTCCAGGCCTCGCTCGGTGATGCTCGTTCCCTCGCGGCCCAGTTCGAAGAAGACGCCGACGACAGGCAGCATGCTGCGGATCGAAGCGTAGATTGCTATGGCTTCCTGCGGGCTGCAGGCGGCAAGATGCGGCGCCTCCGGCGGACCTGGTTCCGCCGCGGGACCAAGCCCCAGCGAAAGCGCGATCTCATGTTCCAGCCATTGCCGGACTTCCGGCGGAGCGGTTCGGATCTGTTCGGGGCTTAAGGTAATGCCGACCATCGCAGCGTCTCCCGTTGGTTGCTCCCGGCAATCAAGACAGCTTGCGAACGCGATGACCTTGACCGGCATCAAGGCCGACAACCGAAGGATCGCCTCGGCGCTGACCTATAAAAGCGAGAAATGCGAGCCCAGGAACACGAGAAACTGGCCGGTGATCAGAGGAATCTTCAGGACAGGGCCGTCCTCGCCGCTGTCTTGAATCGGCAGTCCGCGCACGCACGGATGCGTCTTCAGGACCTCCCTCCAGATCGTTGGAAAGTCCGATCCCTTCTTCCTTTCGGCGTTGCACGCATCGACGAGCCTCGCAATGGTGTTGATCATTGATCGGAATTACCTAAGCGCCTGATTCGAAAACATATGACCGAGAATTCCGGCAAGGGGTTTGATTTCGATCAAAAACGTCGGGCGCAGGCCCTCATACTGGCACCCAGACGCTTCCTTCCTTGCGGTAACGGCGCTTCACCGCGGCCCATGCGACCCGGTGAGCGATCTCCTCGCGCCTCTCTCCACGGTCTTCATATTCGTCCCAGGCATTGTTGAAGGCGGCGCGATAGATCTCCTGGGCGTGCCCGGGAAGATGCTCGCTGATTGACGGCGGAAGCTCCTCGATCGACGCATATGGCATGGATGCGTTCCACATTTTGAAGAAGACTGGGTGCGAGCCCCGCTACATCGTCAAGCGCGGATCTCCTTGACTTCGCTCAAAGAAGGTCACGGTGGCGCCGGCGTGACGAGCGATAAACGCCGCGGCGACGAAGTCTGCCGCGGCGCAAGCTGATCCGCATTTGACCCGCCACCGTCACCTTCGATTTTTACGGGTGCTGCCGCGATGCGATCAATGACGATGGAGCGGTTTCATGCGCCACGCATTCAGCCTAGACCAAACCGGCATCAGCTCGACATCAGCCGGTTGAGCCAGACCTCGTCGAGCAGCGAACGGGTAACGCCGCCGAACACCCATTCCCTCACACGGCTGTGTCCGTAGGCGCCCGACACGACCAATTCGGCGTTGACCGACGCGAGGAAATCGATGAGGCGGCTGGCCTCGTCATCGTCCGTCTTGATGATTTCGGTCCGCGCCCTGATGCCGTGGCCCGCCAGGAAGCTCGCCGCGTCCTTGACGCCGTCCCTGATCCAATCATCCGGATTGTGATCGACCGCCACGATGGTGACCTCGTTGGCCATGGCCATCAGCGGCACGGCGTCTGCCACCGCGCGCCTCGCTTCGCGCGTGTCCTTCCAAGCGATCACGACCTTGCCTGTCCGCAAAGCCGCGGCTCCATCGGCCGCTACCAGCACCGGTCTGCCGGCGCGCAGCACCACGCTGCCCGGATCGGCGGTGCGGTAGGAGTCGCCCGTGGATGCGCCCTGCGTGGCGCTGGTGACGATCAGGTCGGCGAGGCGTGAATTCCTGGCGAGGGCATGATCCGGGTTCTCGATCGCGCCGCGCCAATCGGTCTTGACCGCTCCGGCGACGAGATTGTCGAACTCGCCGCGCCGATCCTTCAGCCGTTGCCGGATTTCATCCCTCGACTGCTCCCAAATCTCCGCTGCGATGGCCGCGCCCTCGGGCGCCATCGTCACCGGCAATGGAGCGTCGGCGGCGCAGAAGCCGATCAGGCGTGCGTCAAAACGTTTGGCAAGGTCGATGGCGACCCGTGTCAGCGGTTCGATCGGCGCATCTATGCCCAAGTTCAGGAGAATGGATCTGTAGCTCATCGGACGCGCTTTCGATCTGATGTTTTCGATGCGCCGGAAGCTAGCCTATGGGCGGGACCTTACCTTGATGCCGATCAAAAAGTACCTCCAAGCCGTCAAGGCATGCGGGATTCGAAATGGATCACTTCGCCATCCACGATGAAGGCGCCGTTGCCGATGTGATGGATTGTTCTCGGCTTCGGCCGCCCCGGATCGATCCAGGCTTTGACAACCTCCAGGACGAACAGATTGTATCTGTTGATCAGGCGCGTATCGACGACGCGGCATTCGAGATTGGCGAAGCATTCGGCCACCAGCGGCGCCGACACCTGCTCGGCTCGTAGAGGCGTCAGCCAGGTCGTCGCGAATTTGTCCGTGTCGCGACCGGAGCAGTTGCCGACCTTGACGACCTTCTCCGCGAGCTCGACAGCGGGGATCGCGATCACGCATTCCTTCGTTTCCCGCAATGCGGCGAACGAGAAGTCGTCGCTCGACACGACGCAGGCGAGCGTCGGTGGCGTAAACTCCATCATCATGTGCCAGGACATGGTCATCACATTCGCGCGGCCTTGCCTGGATCTGGTCGTCAGCAGAACGACCGGACCAGGTTCGATGAGCCGATATACGTCGGCAAGCGGCAGTTCCTTCATCCTGTTCCTCGCTGCGCATCCGCAACACTTGCTCTGGTCGACTTGTTGCCGCCAATGCCCTTCTTCGCCTTGATCGCGGTCAAAAGCTGCGATGCGGGACGCGGCGGCGCTCGAAGCGGCATGGCAGGTAATTTCCGATTGATCACGATCAATGCCGGTTTGAACCGGTTCTGCGATTTTCGAACGGGACCAACAAGGGGCTCATATGTCCGCGGAAGATATCCTCCTTCGGGGCGCCGTGCTCTGCCTCGCCTTTCTCGCTGGAGCCGCGATCTATTTCGAGCCGCCTTCGTCCAAGAGAGGCAAGCGCCCGTCGGTAGGCTATCGCTTCGAACGCCGCTCGCGGTCTCGCCGGTCGAGAAACAAGACATTGAATCCAAGAGCGAAAGGAAAAACGTCATGATCTGGAATGCAGAAGAATTTCGCACGCCGGAGTTGCTCCCCTTCGCCAAAACCGGACAGAAATTCATGCGAGCCACCGCCGCTCTGCAGGCGCATTCTGTCCGTGCCCTCCTGCGCTGCCAGATCGAGGGCGCATCCTTCCTCAAGCGGCGGTTCGAGGATGACCTGAAACTCCTCGACAAACTGACCGGCGGCGACGAATTCGTCGATGCCTTCGACGTGTTCACGAACTTTGTCCAGAACGCCACCTCCGACTATGCGAACGAGGTCGGGAAGTTCGCTTCCATCGGCGCCAAGTTTGCCTCGGAAACAGCCGGGCGGGTTCGGAAGGAGGCGGAAACGACCGTCGACGACATGGCCGCGGCAACTCTTGCGACCTGACATGTTGCGACCAGGGAAGAGCGAGCGGAGCCCGACCGCTGATCGGTCCTTCGTCTTGAACGCTCACGCCAAGGCGGAGAAGCGGCGGACGCTGCGGAAATCCGGGCATGATGACGCCGTGACCGCGGTCGGCGACCTCATGCTGCCACTGCCGGACGATGAAGCCGGGAGCATCTATCGCGATGTCGATCGGCTCTCACATGCCTTGCTGGCGGCCTTCACCACGGGCATTTCGCCGATCAGCCTCCTGCAAGCCTGGCAGGACTGGCTGCTGCACCTGTCCTTGTCACCGGGCAAGCAGGGCGAGGTCTGCGCCAAAGCGGTCGAAAAGGTTGCGCGGTTGAATGACTTTCTTTTCCGCTGCGGCCTCGGAATGGGAACCGCTGCGCCAACGATCATGCCCTTGCCGCAAGACAGAAGGTTCCAGCATCAGGCCTGGCAAGCCTTCCCCTTCAACGCCATGCAGCAAGCCTTCCTGCTTTCCCAGCAATGGTGGCACAATGCGACCACCGGCTTCCCCGGCGTCACCAGGAAGCATGAGCGGTTGGTCGAGTTCTACAGCCGGCAAATCCTGGACACGATCTCACCGTCGAATTGGCCCGTGCTCAATCCCGAGGTTATCGACAAGACCGTTCGGGAAAACGGCACCAATTTCGTCAGCGGTGCCAATAACCTGGTCGACGACCTGCTGCGCCTGATCGACGGTAGGCCGCCGACCGGCGCGGAAAGCTTTCGGCCTGGCATGGAGGTCGCCGTCACGCCCGGCGAGGTCGTCTTCCGCAATGAGCTGATCGAGCTTATTCGCTTTGCTCCCATGACGGGCGCGGTGAAGGAGGAGCCGATCCTCATTGTCCCGGCCTGGATCATGAAATACTACATTCTCGATCTTTCGCCGCGCAATTCGCTGGTTCGCTATCTCGTCCAGAGCGGCTTCACCGTCTTCTGCATATCCTGGCGCAATCCGGGTATCGATCAGAGCGGACTCTCATTGGACGACTACCGGCGCCTCGGCGTGATGGCGGCCATGGATGCGGTCGGCGAGGCGACCGGGAGCAGCCGGATCCACGGGGCAGGCTACTGCCTTGGCGGAACGCTGCTGTCGATTGCCGCGTCGGCGATGGCGCGCGACGGCGATCATCGGTTCGCCAGCCTGTCGCTTTTCGCGGCGCAGGTCGATTTCGAAGAACCAGGCGAACTCGGCCTCTTCATGGACGAAAGCCAGATCACCCTGCTCGAGGACATGATGTGGGTCGAGGGCACCCTCGATCAGCGCCGCATGGCCGGCGCTTTCCAGATGCTTCGCTCGCAGGATCTTATCTGGTCGCGCATCGTGCGCGAATATCTGCTCGGCGAGCGCGCTCCGATGACCGACCTGATGGCCTGGAATGCCGACTCGACCCGGATGCCGTTCCGCATGCAGTCGCAATATTTGCGGCAGCTTTATCTGGACAACGATCTTGTCGAGGGGCGCTTTCGCGTCGGCGGCAGACCTGTTCATGTGGAAGACATTGGATCGCCGGTGTTCGCGGTCGGCACCGAGACGGACCACGTCGCGCCGTGGCGCTCGGTATTCAAGCTGACTTATCTCCTCGACACCGACATCGACTTCGTCCTGACCAGCGGTGGGCACAATGCGGGCATCGTTTCCGAGCCTGGCCACCCCGGTCGTTCCTACCGGCGGCTCAGTTGCCGTCACGCGGATATTCGTCCGGACGCGGATGAATGGGCGAAGACCGCGACCGTGACACATGGCTCCTGGTGGCCGGCCTGGGTCGAATGGTTGGCGCGCTACTCCAGCCGTGAGGTCGCGGCCGACCGGTCCGACGCCGCAGCCGGCTTGAAGGCGATCTGCGCGGCACCCGGTACGTATGTCCTTGAGCGATAGAGCTTTTTCGACAGTTTGAGCCAGGTCAAGGCGTGGCGTCCATTCGTCGCGTATTGGTATGTCATGAAACGTCGAACAGCGTTCGAGATCCTGCCGTTTGCAGTCGCCTTCGCATTGCCTGCCTGGGCGGGCGATAGTTCGCAGATTGCCTATGGCAAGAGGCTGGTCGAGACGAACTGCGCGCGCTGCCATGCAATTGGCCCGACCGGCGCGAGCACCCACCCTGATGCTCCGCCTTTTCGTTCATTGCACCTGCGCTATCCGATCGAAGACCTCCAGGAAGCTCTGGCGGAGGGAATTTCCACTGGCCATCCGGACATGCCCGAGTTCGTGGCCAGCCCTGATCAGATCGAGGCGATCATCGCCTATATCGGAAGCCTCGATCGATGATCGGCGCCATTCAGACCGGCATTCCAGGGCTTGGGCGACGCGCGATCGGCGGAAGAGAAAGCGCCTAAAGCATGTCTCCCGAAAGTGGGAACCGGTTTCGGGACAAAGACATGCGTAAAATCAAAAACCTAAAGCGCGCGAGCGAATCTGAAAGATCGCGACGCGCTTTAAGACGAAGAGGAGATGTCGGATGAAACGCGGGATCGGAAGTGAGGACGCCGAGACGCCCGAGCTGGCAATTCCCGTCCGGAAAGTCTGCTTCATAATCGCCAAGGCACATGAGTTCGACGTCAAGGTTGCCGTTACCGAGCCTGATACGGGATCCAATCCCACGGACGACAACGAGGTTGCGGTGCTTCAGGACCATGACGACGATCCTGTGCGTGAAGAGCTTGGCTCGCTGATCTCGGAGCTCTCCATCGACGAGCAGGTCGACCTCGTGGCGTTGACGTGGCTCGGCAGGGATGACGGCCAGGCGGCCGATTGGGAAGAGGTCCGCCAGCAGGCCGCCTACGCTCACAACAAACGCACGGCCCGCTATCTGTGCGGCAATCCGCTCCTGGGCGATCACCTCGAGGCCGGGCTCGATGCCCTCGGCCTGTCTTGCTCCGGCTGAGCCGAACTTGATGCGCATCAAAGCAGGAGTGTTTCGACCGTGCTGATCTACCGGCCTGTCATGGAGTCCGGACATGATCTACACGACAATACTGGTCCAACTCGACATCGATGCACCGGCGACGCCACGTCTCGTTTTCGCGCAGGAGATAGCGAGGAAATTCGAGGCCGATCTTATCGCCATGACGGCGGGCGAGCCCTCCACGCTGGTGTCGCCGAGCGAGTCCTCGCCGGACGTGGCGGAGGTTTTGCGTCGTCGGACCCTTGAACTCGAGGAGCGTATCAAGAAGCTCGAGGAAGAGTTCCTCGCCGTCGTCGGCAACAACCAGCGCGCATCATGGCGTGCCGAACTCGACGATCCCACGCGCGCCGTCGCCCTGCATGCGCGAGCGGCCGATCTGGTGATCACCGGTGCGCCGCCTGCCGCCGCCGCGGGCGACTTCCAAAGGACGATTGATCCGGGCGCTTTGATTCTCTCCACGGGCAGGCCGGTTCTGTTCGCCGCCGACGATCTCAGCCTCCTGAAGGGTGACAAGGTGATGGTCGCCTGGAAGGATTGCCGCGAATCGCGGCGAGCGTTGGTCGATGCGATGCCTTTCCTGCGCAACGCCAAGGAGGTGACGGTTTTCAGCGCCGCGGAGGACGGGGCGCTCGTCGCGCGAGATGGCACGGCCGATGTGGTGCGCTTCCTGATGAAGCACGGTGTACAGGCCCGCTCCGAGTTTCTGGAAAGCGACGGATCATCGGCCGGCGACGCCATTGTCATTGCGGCCGATCAAATCGGAGCCGATCTCATCGTGGCCGGTGGCTATGGCCATAGCCGGTTCCGGGAATGGGCCTTCGGAGGCGCAACGCGGTCCCTGCTCAGATCGGGCTCATTTCACAGGCTGCTGTCGAACTGAACGGCAATGGCACCGATGTGCCTGCCGGTATATTCATCGAAGGAGACGAGGCCAATGCAGCTCTTGGCGTCTTTGTTCTTACCGACTTATCCGGACCCGCCCGGACCCAAGGCAGCGTCCAACGCGGTGGCGGTCGCCAGGCAGCTCGACGCCACGCTGGATGCGGCAGTCATCAATGTCGACATTCCGGATGTTTCGAACGCGTTGTCCGGCTTTCTGCTCGACCTTCCGGCCAAGATACGAGAGGTCGAGGCTGCCAGCAGGAATCGTGGCAAGGCATTGCTGGAGGCGGCGGCGGCCGAGGCTTCGCGATGCAACGTGACCTTGACCAGGCAGCAGTTGAAAGCACAGCCGGCGCTGATGGGAGAGGCCGCCGCCGCTGAAGCACGCTACTTCGATCTTTGCATGGTAGGATGGTCGCCGGACAACGACGCGGCCCGCATGACGGCCGAGGCGATCGTGTTCAGCTCCGGCCGGCCGGCTTTGATCCTTCCGGATGCGAAGGACATCGGGGTGCTTGGCCATGTCGTGATAGCCTGGGATGGCAGCCGCGTGGCCGCTCGTGCGGTCGCCGACGCCAGGCCGTTCCTCGAGCGGGCGTCGGCGATATCGATCGTTACCGTGACGGATGAGAAGATGCTGCCAAGCCAGGATATCGGTGAACGGCTTGCACAGGGGCTCGGGGCGCGCGGCTTGCGGGCGAAAGCGGCGTCTATCCAAACCGGCAAGGCTGAAATCGGGATTGCCCTCCAGGAACATGCCGTGAAGATCGGCGGCAGTCTGCTCGTCATGGGCGGATGGGGCCATTCACGCCTGAGAGACTTTGTGCTCGGCGGAGCGACGGAAGGCATTCTGTCGGATTTGCGCTTGCCGGTGTTGATGTCGCACTGATGCATGTCGCCCAAAGTGCGCAGCGGTTTTGGGAGAGCGACATGCATCAAGACTCAAGGCGCGTTGCTTGAATCCGCTTCAGCGCGACGCGCTCTAGGCGTAGCCCAACCCTCGAACATTTGGACCTGAGCGAATGCCGAGGGCCGTCGCTGCCAAGCATCGAGCGAACGAAATGGAGCCGGGCACTTCCATGCCTTGCGGCCTCAGCGAGGTCGAGGCGCGGAGCAGACTTCTGGCCGAGGGGCCGAACGAGCTACCCAGATCCGGACGGCGCACACCGTTGAGAATTGCCATCGAGGTCGTGCGCGAGCCGATGCTTGCGCTCCTTTTGGGTGGCGGCGCGGTCTATCTCCTGCTCGGCGATCTGCGGGAGGCATTGATCCTGCTGTGCTTCGCCACTTTGTCGATTGCGATAACCATTGTCCAGGAAGCGCGCACCGAACGCGTCCTGGAAGCCCTTCGCGATCTCACAAGCCCTCGCGCCCTGGTCGTGCGCGATGGCCAACGCCGGCGCGTTGCCGGTCGCGAGGTGGTGCGCGGCGACATCGTCATGCTTGCCGAGGGAGACCGTGTCCCCGCCGATCTGCTGCTGGTCCAGGGCCGTGATCTTCAAGTCGACGAATCCTTGCTCACCGGCGAATCCGTTCCGGTTAGGAAGATAGCCGCCATGCCCCCAGACCGGACGATCAAACGCCGGCCGGGCGGCGATGACGTCCCCGCCGTATTTTCCGGATCGCTTGTCGTTCGCGGCTCGGGCGTCGGTGAGGTGGTGGCGACCGGAGCACGAACGGAAATCGGCGCAATCGGGCAGGCGCTGAGCAGCTTGGAGAGCGAGGCGCCGCGTCTGCAAATGCAGACAAGGCGCCTCGTAAGATTGTTCGCCTTGGCCGGCGCTTTCGTCAGCGCACTGGCGGTGCTGCTATATGGCTGGCTGCGAGGCGGATGGCTTGACGGGATATTGGCGGGCATTGCGCTCGGCATGTCGATGCTGCCGGAAGAGTTTCCGATGGTGTTGACGATTTTCATGGCCATGGGCGCTTGGCGCATTTCTCAGGTGCGGGTGCTGACCCGCCGGGCCACGGCAATTGAAACGCTTGGATCCGCGACTGTCCTGTGCACCGACAAGACCGGAACGCTGACCAAGAACCAGATGGCCATTGCGGAGTTGAGAACGCCGGGCGGCGGCGTCTCGCTTCTGAAGACCTCAGGTGTCGTTCCCGAGGCATTTCGCGACCTTGTCGAGCTTGGCGTGCTTGCGAGTGCCGAGGTTCCTTTCGATCCCATGGAGAAGGCGTTTCACGAACTGGCGGCTGAAAGACTGCCGAGGCGTCCGGGCAACCGGCAGTTGGTTCGCTCCTACGGACTCCGGCCGGAGCTGCTGGCTATGTCGAATGTCTGGCGGACGCGCCCTGGCGATCCGGATTGCCTCGTCGCCGCCAAAGGCTCGCCGGAGGCGATCCTGAAGCTATGCCGCTTGGATGAAGGGCGGACCATTTCAATCCGCAAAGACGCTGACGCCATGGCCGCCGAGGGACTAAGAGTCCTGGGGATGGCGCGCGCGCGACATGCCGAGAGCAAATTGGCCGACGAGCAAACCGGCTTTGCTTTCGAATTCGCAGGGTTGGTCGGCCTGGCCGATCCGCTACGACCGGGCGTCCGGGATGCCGTCGCCTCTTGCCGGTCGGCGGGTATCCGTGTGGTTATGATCACCGGGGACTATCCTGCCACCGCGAAGGCCATAGCGCGCGAGGCCGGACTGGACGTTGCGGAGATCGTCACCGGAGAAGAGTTGAGGGCGTTGAGCCCAGCAGACCTTTCACGGGCGGTGAAGACGACGACCGTGTTCGCGCGAATCATGCCCGACCAGAAACTGGCCATCGTGAATGCCCTGAAAGCGAACGGCGAAGTTGTCGCCATGACCGGGGACGGGGTCAACGATGCCCCCTCGCTGAAGGCTGCGGATATCGGCATCGCCATGGGTGGACGCGGCACGGACGTTGCGCGAGAAGCCTCCTCCATCGTCCTTCTGGACGACGATTTCGGTTCGATCGTCAAGACAATCAGGCTGGGACGGCGCATCTACGACAATTTGCGAAAGGCGATGAGCTTCATCTTCGCCGTGCACGTGCCGATCGCCGGGCTTGCTTTGATGCCATTGCTGTTCGGCCTGCCCATCCTGTTCGGGCCGATTCACATCGCTTTTCTGGAGATGGTGATAGACCCGGTCTGCTCGCTCGTCTTCGAAGCGGAGGGCGAGGAAGAAGACATCATGAAACGGCCGGCGCGGGATCCGGAAGAAGCGCTGTTTACGCGCCGATTGATGGCATGGAGCCTGGTCCAGGGCGTGCTGGCATGGGCAGTCGTCGCCGCTGTCTTTCTGCTCGGCCTCAACGCGGGAATTTCTGAAAATGAGGTCCGCGCCCTGACTTTCTTTGCCTTGGTGGTAAGCATTGTCGGCCTGGTTTTGGTCAATCGTGCTTTCAGCGCCTCGCTGGTTTCAGCGTTATCAAGACCCAATCGTGCCCTTGGCGCCGTCATCGCCGTCGACTCGATAGTGCTTTGCCTGGTGCTCCTGTGGCCGTCTGCAAACAGCCTCTTCCAGTTTGGATCACCGAGACTGGGCGGTCTGGCCGCGGTGCTGGCGGCCGCGGTTGGATTGGTCGCCTTGCTCGAGTTCCTCAAATATCGCTGGACTGGGCGGCTGGGCGCCTGACGGGGACAATGCGCGCCGAAAGGCTCGCAACTTGTGTCTCCCGGATATACGCGTCAAGCCGCCGCCGCGCCGGAACGGCGCTCGCGAACTCGCATGCGGGCGCCTGCGGTTCGCCGACGGGCGCCTGTACGGTCGGGGCCTACATCGACATTTCCGGTTCGAGTGCGCGCTCCTTCGCCGGCTCCGCAATCTCGGTCATGGTCGCTTCCGTCAGGAGCAGGACGCTGGCGACCGAGACGGCGTTCTCCAGCGCGATGCGCACGACCTTCGTCGGGTCTATGATGCCGGCCTCGACTAGGTCGACATATTCCTTGCGGCCGGCGTCGAAGCCGAAATTTCCCTTGCCTTCGGTCATCCTGGCGACGACGACCCCGCCGTCGACGGCCGAATTCTCGGCGATCTGGCGCACAGGCATTTCGAGCGCGCGCTTGAGGATCTGGACGCCGGTTCGCTCGTCGCCTTCGCAACGCGCCTCTTCCTCCGTGACCGCACCGATACAGCGCAGCAAAGCCAGTCCCCCGCCAGGCACTATACCCTCGGCGACGGCTGCCTTGGTGGCGCTGATGGCGTCGTCGAGAGCCTCTTTCTTCGACTTCATCTCGGCCTCGGTCGGCGCGCCAACCTTGATCACGGCCACGCCGCCGGCGAGCTTGGCAAGCCGCTCCTGGAGCTTCTCGCGATCATAATCGCTGGTCGTATCGCTGATCTCTCGCCGGATCTGCTCGACGCGCCCTTTGATGGCCTTCTGGTCGCCGCTGCCGCCGATGATCGTGGTGTTGTCCTTGTCGACGACCACACGCTTCGCGCGCCCCAGCTGGGCCATCGTGACGTTCTCGAGCTTGAGGCCGATGTCCTCTGAGATGACCTGCCCGCCGGTCAGGATGGCGATGTCCTGCAGCATGGCCTTGCGGCGGTCGCCGAAGCCCGGCGCCTTCACGGCGCAATTCTTGAACGTACCGCGAATCTGATTGACGATCAGCGTGGCCAGTGCCTCGCCCTCGACGTCCTCCGCGATCACAAGCAAGGGCGAACCTGATTTCGCCACGGCCTCGAGCAGCTTGATGAGGTCGTTGAGCGAGGAGATTTTCTTTTCAACGATGAGCACGAGTGCGTCTTCCAGCACCGCTTCCATCTTGTCGGTGTCGGTGACGAAGTAGGGGGACAGGAAGCCGCGGTCGAATTGCATGCCTTCGACCACGTCGAGCACCGTCTCGGTGGTCTTCGATTCCTCGACAGTGATGACGCCTTCACCACCGACTTTCTCCATGGCCTCGCCGATCAGCTCGCCGATGAGCGGATCGTTATGCGCGGAGATCGTCGCCACCTGTTCCTTCTCGCGCCTGGTCGAGACCGGCCGCGATATCTGCTTGAGCGTCTCGATCGCACGCTTTGTCGCACGGTCGAGACCGCGCTTGATGTCGATCGCGCTCGCGCCCGCGACGACGTTGCGAACGCCATCGGCGAACATCGCATGGGCGAGGATAGTCGACGTGCTGGTTCCGTCGCCGACCATGTCGCCGGTCTTCTCGGCCGCCTGCCTCAGCATCCGCGCGCCGAGATTTTCCTCCGCGTCCTTCAGGTCGAACTCCTTGGCGATCGTCACTCCGTCGTTGCAGACGATAGGCGCGCCCCATTTCTTCTCGATCAGCACCGACTTCGAGCGCGGACCGAGCGTCACCCGCACCGCGTCGGCAAGTTGGGTCGCGCCGCGAAGAATCTTTTCGCGTGCCGCTGAGCGGAACAACACCTGTTTGTGAGCCATGACCATCTCCCGAAGTCTGCCAGCTCTTTCCTGCTAACAGCCATTCCTTCGATCGGCCTTGATGCGCATCAAATGCGTTTCCGTTCCTTGTTGACGAGGATCAATGACGGAGGCGCGTCATCTGTTGGATGGTGCCGATCCGATCCGGGGAAACGAACATGCAGACGAATGAAACGCCTCGATACGATGCCAGCGTAAACACCACCGGCTGCTGCCCCAGGTTCAATCCTGAAGGCTGGGACGGGCAAGAACTGCATTTCAGGGACAAGCGATTTCTGAGAGCGACCACCTGCGGCGTCATGCATATCCCGCTGAACATGGGCAACGTGTTCTCGCGCGTTAACAGGCATATCGACGACGCGGGAGCCTCGGACACGGATCAATTCATCGTGCTCAGCCGGGATATTTCGCCCTGGAGCAGCGAGCATCTGTTTTCGGTTGCGAAATCGGTTCCCGGGGAAGAAATGACGACGCTGAGCGGCGACTTTCTGACGAAAGTGTTCGAGGGTCCCTACAGTCAGGCAAGGCAGTGGCACGAGGGGATGCGGCAGATCGCGCGCGATCGGAAATCGGAGCCGGGCGACGTCTATTTCTTCTATACGACGTGCCCGAAATGCGCCAAGGCCTATGGAAAGAACTATGTCGTTGGCGTCACGGCCGTAGCTTAGCGCCCGCGCGTCATCGCGTTGCCGTGACGTCCGGGAGACGCGGGTCAGTTTTCGCTCGTCCCTTGCAGGAGCTTTCGCGATGGGTCGAATTGGCGGTTCCCTGCTGGTCACGCTCATCGCCATGGCGGCCGCGGCCGGTGTGACCTACTTGCTTTATGGGAACGAGCTTGGTCGGTTGCGCGACGCCGTCGGCCGAGGCAGTCTGGTCGCCACCCTCGACATCGGCCCGGTCGAATACGCCGACAGCGGTGCGGGCATTCCGCTGCTGTCGATCCACGGCGCCGGCGGCGGCTTTGACCAAGGCCTTGCTCTTGCTGCCGATCTCGTGGGTGAGGGCTTTCGGGTCATCGCGCCGTCGCGCTTCGGCTATCTGCGCACGCCCGTGCCGCGAGATCCCTCTCCAGCCGCGCAGGGCGACGCGCACGCGGCGTTGCTTTCCAAGCTGAACGTTCCCAAAGCGGTGGTGGTCGGTGTTTCGGCCGGCGCCCGTTCAGCGGTCGAGCTGGCACTGCGGCACCCTGACGAGGTCGCCGCTCTCATTCTGATCGTCCCGGCCCTTTACTCACCCACCAGTCCCGTCGCGGTCAATGTGAGCTTCGGCAACAGGTTCGCATTCTGGGCCGTCAGTGCCGGCGGCGATTTCGCCTGGTGGGCCGCCGAGACCATCGCCCCGTCGATACTCATTCGCTTTCTAGGCGTTCGACCGGCGCTGGTGGCGGCCGCGCCCGAGGCCGAGCGAGCCCGCGTCATGAGCTTCGTCATGAGCGTCGAACCGCTGTCGCTTCGCTTCCCCGGAATCAATATCGACAGCGCCCCTGAGCTGCATGAGCTGCCGCTGGCAGAAATCACCGCACCGACAATAATCGTCTCCGCGCGCGACGACCTGTTCAACACGCTGCCGTCAGCCGAATTCACGGCCGCCAAGATCCCCGGTGCCAAACTGGTCGTCTACGACACTGGCGGACATCTTTTGGTCGGACGGGAGCAGGAGGTTCGCAAAGCGGTCCGCGCGTTCTTAGAGGGAGCGGGTGTGATCCCGTGATACGATAGTCCGGGCAGCGACACGCTGCTCAGTATTGGCGTTAGAGCAATTCCAGGAAAAGTGTGTAGCGGTTTTCCGTCCGGAAATTTGCGTCAAAACAAAGAGATAGAGCGGTTCGCCGTTTCCGTGAAACGGTGAAACGCTCTAGGAGCCGGCCGCTGCGCGTTCCTCGGCCTTCCCGTTACGTCCAAGGGTCGGCATTCGCCAACGGACCAGGCCAAGGCCAAGGAGCGCCAGCGCCGTGAAGCCGGCACCTGCCAGGAAAGTCATGCGCGGTCCGAAAAGATCCCAGAGCATGCCGGCCAGCAGGCTGGCGGCCAGCAGCGCGAGCCCGCCCGACAGATTGAACATTCCGAAGGCGGTGCCTCTCAGTTCCGCCGGGGCGGTATCGGCGACGAGCGTTGCCAGAAGCCCTTGCGTGAACCCCAGATGCAGGCCCCAGAGAGCTACGCCGAGCGCAACGCCGGCCAGGTTTCCGGGAAACGCCAGCACGATGTCCGCGGCGATCAGGATCAGGAAGCCGAGAATGAGCATCGTCAGGCGATTGACCCGATCCGAGAGCACGCCGGCCGGGTAGGCTGCAAGCGAGTAGACCACGTTCATGACCACGAGTACCAGCGGGACGAGCACGATCGGCAAACCCATGCCCTGCGCGCGCAGTATGAGGAACGCTTCGCTGAACCTCGCCAATGTGAACACGGTGGCGACGCAGACGACCAGCCAGAAGGGCGACCCCAGCCGCCTGAGCTCGGCCAAGCTCAAGGGAGCACGCACTTCACGCAGGCCGGCGGGCCGGGCGGGCTCATGGACGGCCGCGACCAGCAGCACGACCGCCAGGAGGCCGGGAACGACCGCAGCCCAGAACACGGTCCGGAACTGATTGGCGGTCAGCCACATGAGGCCGATCGCGAGCAGCGGCCCGACAAACGCGCCGACCGTGTCGAGCGCCTGGCGAAGTCCGAAACTGGCGCCGCGCGCATGGGCGGGGGCGATGTCGGCAACCAGGGCATCGCGCGGAGCGCCGCGAATGCCCTTGCCGACACGGTCGACAAAGCGGGCCGCCACAAGCCAGCCGACCGACGAAGCCAGTGGGAATACCGGCTTGGTGAGGGCGGCGAGGCCGTAACCCATGACCGCCAGCAGCTTGCGTTTTCCCAGCCAATCCGACAGCGCGCCCGAAAAGACCTTGGTGATGGCGGCCGTCGCTTCTGCGATGCCCTCGATCGTGCCGACCGTCACCATCGATGCTCCCATGACGGTGACGAGATAGATCGGCAGCAAGGCGTGGATCATCTCCGACGAGACGTCCATCAGCAGCGAGACGAAGCCCAGCGCCCAAATCCCTGCGGGAATAGTCCTCAGGCGGACGGAGGTGGTTTCCTTGAACTGTTCCATGCCCCTTCGCCCTGTCGGTACCGTGTCATGCTCAGCGTAGCGAACCGGCGGTGGCGCTGTCCATCGAGATCGACCGCGCAATGGGAAGGCCGTCGCGCCGCTATGCGAGCACGCCGCGAACGCGGTTGATCTCGCGCAAAGTGGAACCCGATCGACGGCCTAGAATGTTGTCCGTTCAAGATGGAGCAAGCCAATGCAGAAGGCTTTGATGAAGTCCGTCGCGGCAGCGAGCGCTGCTATGACCCTTGTCCCCGGTGCGGCATGGGCGCAGGTGCCGTCCGACATCGGAAGGTACGATTGGGGACCTCACATGATGTGGGGCGGAGGTTGGTACGCCATGATCTTCGGTCCGCTGTTCATGATCCTCTTCCTCGCGATACTGGTGGTTGCCGTGGTCCTTCTCGTCCGCGGGCTGGGTGGACCGTGGTCGGGGCCAATGTCACCGCACCACTCGGTCGCGGGTCGCACACCGCTCGACATTCTTCGGGAGCGATTTGCGCGCGGCGAGATCGACAAGGAAGAGTTCGAGGAAAGGCGCCGTGTGCTCGGCGAATAGCCGGCGTCAGCGGGCGAACTGCTCTAGGCCTCGAACCGAGTGCCCTGCCGACCTTTGACGATCTCCACCGCGTCCTCGAGCCGCCCGATCGCCGACGGCTTGCCGGTGGCTTGGGCGAATTCGATCGCGGCGCTGATCTTAGGGCCCATCGAGCCGGCCGGGAAATTGCGCCCGGACAATTCCGTTGCCCCGACTTTACGAAGCGCGCGAGCGTCCGGCGTGCCGTAGCCGACATAGACCGCATCGACATCGGTCAGCATGAGCAGCATGTCGGCCTTCAACTGGCGCGCCAAGAGCGAGCTCGCCAGATCCTTGTCGATGACGGCTTCGACGCCGCGGAGGCTGCCGTCATCCCCGGCTATCACCGGGACTCCGCCGCCGCCCGTGCAAATGACGATGACGCCGCGCTCGACAAGCAAAGAGATCACCGATGCTTCCAGAATCTCGAGCGGCCTCGGCGAGGGCACGACGCGGCGCCATTTGTCGCCGTCGGGCGCAACTGCCCAGCCACGCTCGCTTGCGAGCCGTCGCGCGGTCGCCTCGTCATAGACGGGGCCTATCGGTTTCGTCGGATGCGCAAAGGCCGGATCTTGCGAGTCGACTTTCACCTGCGTCAGCAGCGTCGCGAACAACCTCTGGCTGGCGAGGTTGGCGAGCTCCTGCTCGATCATGTAACCGATCATGCCGGCGCTCTCGGCGCCGAGAACATCGAGCGGGAAGGTCCCTTCTTTCGAAGCGGCCGACTGGAGCGCGAGCAGTCCGACCTGCGGGCCGTTGCCGTGCGTGATGACGAGCGAATGGCCTTCGCCGATGAGCGCCGCCAGAACGGACGCGGCGCGCTTGACGTTGCTGCGTTGGTTCTCGGCGGTCATAGGCTCGCCGCGCCGCAGCAGCGCGTTCCCACCGAGCGCGGCGACGATCAGCATGTCAGTTGCCGATCGTGGCGACGAGCAGCGCCTTGATCGTGTGCATGCGGTTTTCCGCCTGGTCGAAGACGATCGACGCGCCCGACTCGAACACCTCGTCGGAGACCTCCATGCAGTCGATCCCATATTCGCGCGCGACATAGGCGCCGACTTCGGTCTCGGTGTCGTGGAATGCCGGCAGGCAATGCATGAATTTCACGTGCGGATTGCCGCTGGCCGACATCACTTCGCTCGTCACCCGATAAGGCGTCAGCTGACGAATGCGCTCCGGCCAGCCGGACTTGTCCTCGCCCATCGAGAGCCAGACATCCGTGTATATGAAGTCCGCACCTTCGACACAGCTCTTGACGTCCTCGTCCAGTCTGAAGCGGCCGCCGCTGCGTTCCGCCAGGGTTCTCACATGGGCGCAGAATTCCTCGTCCGGCCAAAGCTCCCTCGGTGAAGCAATGCGTATGTCGATGCCGACCTTGGCGGCGCCTACCGCCAGGGACTGGGCGACATTGTCCCGACCCTCGCCGACGAAAGCGACGGTCATGTCCGAAAGATGCTTGTGCGTGAACTCGCGCATGGTCATGAAATCGGCCAGGATCTGCGTCGGATGCGCCTCGTCCGTCAGGCCGTTGTACACAGGCACGCCGGCATGCGCGGCAAGCAACTCGGCCTGGTGCTGCGCAAAGCCGCGATACTCGATTGCGTCATACATCCGGCCGAGCACGCGCGCAGTATCCTTCATGGACTCCTTGTGTCCGATATGACTGCCGGTGGGGCCGAAATAGGTGACGTGGGCACCCTGATCGTAGGCGGCCACCTCGAATCCCGTCCGCGTGCGGGTGGAGTCCTTTTCGAAGATCAGCGCGATGTTTTTGCGGACGAGACGCGGCGTCTCGTGCCCGGCTTGCTTGGCGGCCTTGAGGTCGGCGGCCAGCTTCAGGAGAAAGCGGATCTCCTCGGCCGAGAGGTCGTCCAGCGAAAGCACCGAGCGGCCATGCAGGTTGATCGACATTTTGGGGTCCTTTCAGAGCGGGTCGCGTGCGATGGGGCAGGTCATGCAGTGGCCACCGCCGCGGCCGCGGCTGAGCTCGGCGCCCTCGACGGTGATCACCTCGATCCCCGCGCGGCGCAGAAGCGTGTTGGTGTAGACGTTGCGGTCGTAGCCGATGACGACGCCTGGCTCGACCGCGACGACGTTGTTGCCGTCGTCCCATTGCTCGCGCTCGGCCTCGTAGCGGTCGCCGCCGGTGGCGATGATCCGCAGCGATTTCAGCCCAAGCGCCTCCGCGACGACCGTGGTAAAGGGGGCATTTTCTTCCCTGACCTCGACCGCCGCATCGCCGTCTCCAGGCCGGATCGAGAAGCTGCGCAGCCGTTCGACCACGGGCGGATACATGGTGGCAAGGTCCCGGTCGCAGAAGGTGAAGACGGTGTCGAGATGCATGAAGGAGCGGTCGCGCGGCATCAGCGCCGCGATGACGCGCGTGGCCTCTCCGGCGGCAAACAGGCTGCGGGCAAGGTCGCCCACCGCCTGCGGCGTGGTGCGTTCGCCCATGCCGACGAGCACGATGCCGCCGCCGACCGGCATGACGTCTCCGCCCTCCAGGCTGACGCCCGGTCCCCCTGCGGGCGATACGAACGGGATGCCGCTGTCGCGAAACCGCGGATGGAAGCGATAGACAGCCTCGACGTTGGCCGCTTCGGGCCGCCTGGCGGGCCAATACATGGCGTTGACCGAGACCGAGCGATAAATCCAGCAGGAACTGTCGCGGGTGAAGAGCTGGTTCGGCAGCGGCGGCAGCACGAAATCCTGCGGCGCCAGCGTTCTTCCGGTCAGTCCCTTGGGCTCGAACGGCAGCTCGGCGCGGGCAATGCCGCCGACGAGACAGCTGGCCAGCAGATCGGCCGGCATCTCGTTCAGCCATCCCCGCATCTCGTCGACCATGTCTAGGCCGACGACACCGGCATGCACGCGGCGATCGAGAAGCCAGTCGCGCGCCTTGCCGATGGCCATGGTCTCGGCAAGGAGCTCGCCGAACGAGTGAACCACCACCCCGCGTTCGCGCAACGCATCGACGAAAATGTCGTGTTCCTGTCGCGCTCGCTTCACCCACAGCACGTCGTCGAACAGCAGCGCCTTGCAGTTCTCCGGCGTCAGCCTGCGCAGGCTGAGATCCGGCCTGTGGACCATCACCTCGCGCAGGCGACCGACTTCCGAGTGGACCCCCAGATTTGCCATGGGGCCACCTCTCAAAGCGCGCTGACGGCGCCGGTCCACATCTCGTAGACGGCAAGGAGAGCTACCGCGACGAGCGCGACTGCGATGATGGCCTCCACCGGATGGAAGATGCGCTGATTGCCTTCGCGACGAGCCCAGACGTAGAAGATGATGCCCGGTGCATAGAGGATCGCGCACATGAACAGGTACGCAGGCCCGGCTGCGTAGACCAGCCACAGCCCGTAGATCGTCGCCAGCACGCCGGCAAAGAGAGCTCCGGTGCGCCGCTCGCCGCTCGCATAGCTTTCCCCGGTCCAAGCCAGCTTGGCGGCGAAAGCTCCGGAGAAGATGTAGGGCACGAGGATGGCGGCCGAGGCGATGTAGAAGAGCGCCTGGTAGGTGCTCTGCGCAAAGAGCGTGATCACCAGGAAGGCCTGCACGAGCAGGTTGGTGATCAGCAGCGACGTCGAGGGAACGCCGCGTTCGCTTTCCCGGCCGAAGAACTTCGGCATCGTCCCGTCCTTGCCTGCGACATGGGGAACCTCCGCGGCGAGCAGCGTCCAACTCAAGAAAGCGCCGACGACCGAGACCACGAGCGCGAGATTGATGAGCGCGGCGCCCCATGGCCCGACGACCGCCTCCAGCACGCCCGCCATCGACGGGTTCTTCAGGGCGGCAAGGTCGGGTTGGCTCAGGATGCCCAGCGAAAGGAGCGAGACCAGCGCGTAGAGCGCGAGGCAGGTGAAGAAGCCGAGCACGGTCGCGGTCGCGATGTCCTTGCGGCGTTCCGCCCGGGCGGAGAAGACGCTGGCGCCTTCGATGCCGATGAAGACCCATAGCGTTACAAGCATCGTGCTCTTGACCTGGGCGGCGATGGTGCCGAGGGAGGCGTTGCCGAGCCCGGTGAAGTCGAGTGTCCAGACATTGAGCTTGAAGGCGACGGCGACTATCCCGACGAAAAGGACGACTGGCGCAATCTTGGCCACGGTCACGATGGTGTTGACGATCGCAGCCTGGCGAATGCCCGCAAGAATGAGGAAGTGGATGATCCACAACAGGATCGACGCGCCGAGCACCGCCTGCCATGTATTCCCGTCACCGAAGGCAGGGAAGAAATAGGATAAAGCGCTGAAGACGATCACGGCGTAGGAGACGTTGCCGACCCACGCGCTGATCCAGTAGCCCCAGGCGCTGTTGAACCCGACGAAGGGACCGAAGCCTGCCTTGGCATAGGCATACGGACCTGCGTCGAGTTCGGGTCGACGTACCGCCAGCGACTGGTAGACGAACACCAGCGCGAGCATGCCGACGGCGGTGATCGCCCAGCCGATCAGGATGGCCAGAGGGCCGGCGCCTGCCGCCATGTTCTGCGGCAGGCTGAACACGCCCGAGCCCACCATCGAGCCGATGACGAGGGCTGTCAGAGATCCCAGTCGTAGTTTCGTCGATGCCGTGGCCCCGGCTTCCCGGATTGGGACATTGATTTCCGTCGTGGACATGATGCGCTCCCGAATTGCGAACAGTGGGAGGATCCAACAGGAAAGAGAGAGCGGCAGCCTTGACGCGGGTCAAATCCGGTTTCCCCGGGGGAGCCGCCGCGCGCAGACAAAGCCGGTGCGGATCGCTACAGGAGTTGCATGGCGCTGTAGCCCGCAGCCGCGGCGATCAAAGTCATGCCGGCCAGGGGCAGCCAGAAGCTCACCGGACCCGCGAATGCCGCCAGCGAAAGGCGTCCGACCGCGTTGGCCATCAGCGCCGTCAGCACCGCATGTCCGACCGTTTCGATCGAGATTGAATTCTTGACCAGGCGTAGGGCGCTGAGCACTGAAGCATCGACATCGAACGCGCCCGCGATCGCGGAACTCGCCAGCAGGCCCTGTTCCTGAAACCGGGAGGCGAGCGCGGCGCTCGCCGTCGAAGCGAAGGCGAACAGCAACGCAAAGATCAGGAGAGGCGTCAATTCGAATGGATTGCGCGTCGGGGCAGGGTTCTCCGGTTTCTGGCCATGGATGCCCAATGCGATTGCTCCGCAGGCGGCGAATGCCAGCGCGGCAGCGAGCGCGGGCGCAGCGATGAACGCGGCCACGCCCGGCGTGAGGGCCAGAACGACAAGGCAGACACGCAAGATCGAAACCGTCGCCGCCAGCGATGCCGCGCCCACAAAAGACAAGGAATTGTTCGCTGCGTTGGCCGTGCGGGCCAGCGACAAGGTGACAGCGGTGGATGAGACGACCGCGCCGGCAAGCGCGCTGACAATCAGGCCGCGAGCGTTTCCGAGGACGCGTACCGCAACGTAGCCGGCAAACGAGATCGAGGCCATCAGCACCGTCAGGAGCCAGATCTCGCGCGGGTTGAAGCCGCCCCAGGGGTCCAATGTGCGGTCAGGCAGCAGGGGCAGCACGATCACGCTCATCGCTGCAAGTATCAACGCCGAGCGAAGCTCTATCCAGGTCAGGCGCTGCAAGAGACCGTGCAGGACCTCGCGGCTTGCGAGAAGTGCCGCGAGGGCTGCGCCGCCCGCGGCTGCAACCCTGAAATCGCCGGCCACGCAGAGTGCTCCAAGGGCGAAGACGGCAAGGCCCGCGATGACGGTCGTGACGCTGTAATCCTCATCGTGCGCGGCTTCGCGTGCCTTGTACCATGCAAAAATGGCTGCGAACGCGATGAAGCCCGCGACCAGCACGGAATTCGCCGCGAGCGCCTTGGCTAAAGCCGCGACAACACCGCCGAGCAACCCCGATATGCCGAATGTACGAATGCCGGCCGTGCGGCTGCGATCGGGCGCATCGCGCTCTCTCCAGCCGCGTTCCAACCCGACGAGCAATCCTATCGCCAGGGCGACCCCAAGCTGGGCTATGAGCGTATCCATGACGAGCCACCTTAATGCATGTCGCCCAAAAGTGCGCAGCGGTTTTGGGATAACGACATGCATCAAAACAAGGGCTTAAAGCGCGTCGTCGACGCGCTTTAAATGGACGGCGTGTGTCGTCGACCGCTTCGACCAACGGTCGGCCCGGCGCAGCTTCCGCCGGGGCTCGCCATAGGGATCAGATTTCCATCGCCTCGCGGCCCGAAACCTCCGCGATGAAGATCCTGAAGAACACGTGGGGAAGATGCTCCGCCTCCGAGGACGTCGCCGGCTTGAGCGCGCCTGGCTCCCACCAGTCGGCATGCTTGTTGCTCAAGACGGACCAGGCGTGATCACGCAGGACCTTGTGTCCAATCCGATCGGGGAGCTCCTCATAGCGGCCGTTGACGATCACGCTTTTCCAACCTCGTCCCGTGCCGCGTTCGTCGACCTGGACGGACACGAGAGGATTGGTGCGCATCCAGTCGATCTTCTTGCCCGGCATGGAAAAGGCATAGAGGTGATTGTCCGCATGGGCGAAGTAGAACGGAACGATATAGGGTTGCCCATCCTTGGCGCAGGCCAGGCGGCCGACGCGACTGGCCGTTAGGATTTTTGTGCATTCCAGGACGGAAAGCGTGCGGATGTGCATCTGGAACTCCTATTCTTCGGCGCGAGCTTTCTGCCGTGATTTGTTTGCGGCATGCGCGGCGGGCTGTCTTCTTCCGTTACTGCCGCTGCTGCCGGCCCGTGCCCGGGCAACCTCATCCATGATGTCGAGAACCTCGCCATCGGAGAGCTGCGGGAAGTTGACGTAGTAATAGCTGAGCGCGCGGAAACGGGCCGGCTGGCTGAGACAGATGACCAAATCGGCTTCTTGGGCAAGATCGGTCACAGTTTCCGCCGGCGCGACCGGAAGCGCGACAACGATCTTACGCGGCGAGCGTCGCTTCATCGCACGGATGGCAACCTTCATCGTCGTCCCGGTGGCAGCCCCGTCGTCGACGATAATCACCGTTTTGCCGGCAACCGACAAGGGCGCGAGCTCGCCGCGATATGTCGTGCGACGGCGCTCCAGCTCCGGACGCTCCCCTGCGATCAGGACACGCAGCGCGTCGTCGCGCAGACCATAGGTTTCCACGATTTCCCGGTTGAGAACGACGTCCGGAGGATCTCCGTCCACGATAGCGGCAACGGCCAGTTCCGGATTGCCTGGGGCCCCGACCTTGCGGACGAGGATCAAATCCAGCGGCGCCTTGAGAGCCTTGGCCATCTCCGCGGCGACGGGAACGCCGCCCCGCGGCAATGCCAGGACGACCGGATCCTGCAGGGTCAGTTTGGCGAGCTCGAGCGCGAGTCTCTGTCCAGCCTCATGGCGATCGCGAAACATCGATCATCCCTCCGGCCACAATTCACGAAGCGATTTCTTCATCGAATTGCGGACTTGGACGATCTCGCCATGCGAGATGTGACGATCGAGGAGCCTGAACACCGCTCTGATTGCGTTGTCGACGTCGATCATCGGCTCGTAGCCGAAACTGTTGCGAACGCAGATCACGAAGTCGCGCTTCTTCCTTTCCCATGTCGGCTCGGCCGGGTTCCACCCTTCGAAGTAGATACCTCTGATCAGCGTTGGCAACTGGGCCGACAGGTCGGCCATTTCCTCCGGCGAGAGCCAATCGCGCAAAGCGTGCAGCACCGACTTCAACAGGCGGAACGCGCTCTGCTCGTTCCAGTCCAAATCCTTGGCGAGTTCGTTCACCCATTGCTGCGCCTGCTCGGCAGCATGTGCGATGGACGTGTGCGAGACGGAGTGTGTCATCGTCGTGATCCTCCAACCTGTTCCTTTCTCCGCCATTCAGACCCGCGCGCATTGCGTTAGGTCAATTTGACGCGCGCTTCATGCTTGGCGCCCGAACTCGACCGATCGGCAGCGGTTTGGCAGGCGGCTGCGGCAAATGTGAACGAGCATGGGTGGGATACCTAGGTCATTAGGGATAGTCTCCAAGCAATGCGTCTTGTCGACGATCGAGGGACTGTCGTGGACCGGTTCATTGCGCGGGCCAACATCGCCCATTTTGAAGACTTGCTCGCCGGGGAAACCGACCCGGAAAAGCGGCGCATGATTCAGGATTTGCTCACGGGCGAGAAGCAGAAGCTCGAGATCGCGGAACGCCAGGCGGAGACAGCCCAGAAGCCGGTTGCTTCTCCCGAGGCAGACGATCCAGCGGTGTAAGCGAGCCAGTGCCCTTCAGGAAGGTTTCTTCCTCAGTGCACCGCCTCGGCGCACTGAGGAAGCGGTCATTCGAGCCGCTATGCGGCCTTGACGGTGATCTTCTTCTCGGCCTTCTGGGCTTCGGCCGTCTTGGGCAGCTTCACGGTCAGAACACCCTTGGTGAAGCTGGCGTCGATCTTGTCGGCGTCGATCCCCTCAGGCAACTGGAACGAGCGCTGGAAGGAGCCGTAGCGGCGCTCCGAGAGGTAGTAATCCTTCTCCTTTTCCTCCTTCTCTTCCTTCTTCTCGCCCTTGATCGTCAGCACGTTGTTGGCGAGCTTGATCTCGACGTTCTTTTCGTCGATGCCCGGCAGCTCGGCCGTGATTTCATAGTCGTGGGCCTTTTCGACCAGGTCCATCGCCGGCGCGACGGTCCACCCAACGCTTCGCAGCGCAGGCAGTTCGCGGCCGAAAAACGAACGGGTGGAAGGCAGGCGAAAATCGAAAGGATGGAAATCATCGAAGAGCCGGTCGATTTCGCGACGCAGGCTTTCGAACGACCCCGTCCAGTGATCCGACCTGGCGGCGGGCGCATTCTTCTCGGATTTCACAGGCAGTTTGGTGGCGGCTTCAGCCATGGTTCTCTCCATCGGACAAGTTGATCGACAAGTACCGCTGCCTCCGCTCTTCCACCTCAGGTTTCCCCAAAGGCGCCAGAGCTGGAGGCCAGCGGACCCGCCCGACAGGCGACCCCGCCGAACCGGTTCGTTGCTTCGCGATTTCCGCGTTTGGCGCGGATCGTCGCGCCCGCATCGCCAGTTCATGCTCGACCTATCGAGGCTTGGCATCAAAGCACCGGTCCGAGCAGCCATCGTTGATCCGTGTCAAACGAGCTCGAAGAAGAACCGGTTCTGGATTTGAGCAGGGTCAAGGCCCAGCACGCTGGGATTTGCGTCCGGCGATCGTGTCGGCTCCGGCTTGCTTCTGCTTTGCGGCGAAGCGAGCTTCATAACCGGTAGCTATCGCTTGTTGGATGGTGGCTACACGGGGCGACGAGTGGCTCGCGGCCAACTAGGCCGAGCGAAACCGCGGTGAGCGACCCGAGACATAGGTGACGTTTTGTACCGGACACATGGGTAACACTTTT
>SUGL01000169.1 GCA_004963905.1 Mesorhizobium sp. | reverse complement strand
GCTGGACCTTGCGCGCATTGGGTTGCGACAGCGCGAGGCTCCAGCCTTCCGCGCTCGTCAGAACGGTGTCGCCGTTTGCCGTCGATGCCTCCAGCGGGATAAGGCTCATCGCCGGGCTGCCCACGAAGCTAGCGACGAACATGTTTACCGGATGGGCGAAAACCTGCGCCGGTGAATCGTATTGCTGCAGGTAGCCGCCGTTCATCACCGCCATCCTGTCGGCCATCGTCACGGCCTCGAGCTGGTCGTGGGTCACGTAGATGATCGTTGCCTTCAAATCCTGATGGAATCGCTTGATTTCGGATCGCATCTGAACGCGCAGCTTTGCGTCGAGATTGGAC
>SUGL01000168.1 GCA_004963905.1 Mesorhizobium sp. | reverse complement strand
TGGGAGTTCCTTGCCCCCGTGAAATGGGAGCTACCCCACCACCTCGCGATACTCCCTCACCTTCCCATCCTGCCCGCGGATCCGCCACGTCCCGCCTTCCCGGCTCTCGATGTGGCTCGCCGCCAGCGGCACCTTGCCGCCGCCGTCGGGCAGGTCGATGACATAGGTCGGATTGCAGATGCCGGAGAGGCGGGCGCGCAGTTCCGCGACCAGCGCCTGGCCCTCGGCAATCGTGGTGCGGCGGTGCGCCATGCCGGGCGCCAGGTCGCCATGGTGCAGGTAATAGGGTTTCACGCCGAGGCGATACATCAGCTCGCGGCAGAGCTCTTCCAGCACCTCGAC
>SUGL01000167.1 GCA_004963905.1 Mesorhizobium sp. | reverse complement strand
GGCCGGCGGCATCATCCTGATGGCGGCTGCGGCGCTTGCGCTGATCGTCGCCAATTCTCCGCTCGCCGGAACCTATTTCGCGGCCCTCCACGCCTATCTCGGGCCGCTCAGCGTCTCGCACTGGATCAATGACGGCCTGATGGCGGTGTTCTTCCTGCTGGTCGGGCTGGAGATCAAGCGCGAGATGCTCGACGGCCAGCTCTCGACCTGGCCGCGCCGCGTGCTGCCGGGCATTGCAGCCGCCGGCGGCATGGTGTTTCCGGCGTTCGTTTATGTCTTGATCAACCGCGACAATCAGGCAGCCCTTTCCGGCTGGGCGATCCCGACCGCCACCGACATCGCC
>SUGL01000166.1 GCA_004963905.1 Mesorhizobium sp. | reverse complement strand
TTGGCATCGACCCGGCGAAGCGTTCGGCCGACGACTACATCTCGACGTTGATTGCCTGGCGCCGCGAGACGGTCAACGCGATTTGCGAGCGGATCGAGAAAGCGCACGGGCGCGATTGGGTCAGCGTCGTCGGCTCGGCGCGCAAATTCTCCGAATGCATGATCTATGGCCGCTATGTCGACGACGTGCTGGCCGGGGCCGGGCATTTCCATGACTCGGTGGCCTTCTGCCGCGTCCACTGGAACGGCAAGGCGCTGTCGGACGAGGAATTCCGCCGCTTTGTCGATGCCATGGCGCCGGAGCAGGTGGCGATCGGCATGCAGTCCTTCATCGGCACCGATGTGGCC
>SUGL01000165.1 GCA_004963905.1 Mesorhizobium sp. | reverse complement strand
AGTGCTCGGTGCCCTGCAGCGCATGGGGCTCAACCCGCCGCCGGCAATCCTGGTCAAGCCGGAGGATGCGCTGTCATCGGTGCGCAGCGCCATCCTGCTCGGCGCCGTGGTGCCGGAATTGCGCCAGCAGACCGACAGGCTGTTCGCCGATCTCAAGGAACAGACCCGGGTGACGGCCTCGATCGAGGCCGAACGGGGGCGGCTCACCGCCGCCGTCACCGAGCAGACGGCGGAAAAGAAGCGGCTCACCATGCTGCTCGAGGCCAAGAAGAGGCTGCAGGCCGATACCGAGGCGGCGCTGACCGTCGAGCAGCAGCACTCGCAGCAGCTTGCGGCCAAGGCCAGCAGCCT
>SUGL01000164.1 GCA_004963905.1 Mesorhizobium sp. | reverse complement strand
TGGAGCCGCGCGCGGCGCTCGGCCACTACGACAAGGCCGAGGACCACTACACCTGCTGGACAACCTCGCAGAACCCGCATGTCGCGCGGCTGGTGATGAGTGCCTTTTACAATGTCGCGCCGGAGAACAAGCTCAGGGTGATCGCGCCCGACGTCGGTGGCGGCTTCGGCTCCAAGATCTACATCTATCCGGAAGAGATCGTTTGCCTTTGGGCGTCGAAGAAGACCGGCGTTCCAGTCAAATGGGTCGCCGACCGCACGGAGAGCTTCCTCGCCGACGCGCACGGCCGCGACCATGTCTCGACGGTGGAAATGGCCTTCGACAAGGACAACCGGATCACGGGCCTCAAGGT
>SUGL01000163.1 GCA_004963905.1 Mesorhizobium sp. | reverse complement strand
GTCTGGCTCTGGGCCGACCCCTCCCCCTCGATGCTCTACAAGTCGGCGGGAGCCAGCGTTTCCAAGGAATCGCGCGCGCTGGTGCTGGCGTTTGCCATGGCCGAGCTTTTGTCGCGCAGCGGCGAGCGCATCGCCTGGCCGGGCCTCACCGACCCGTTCACCGCCCGCAACGGGGCCGAACGCATCGCGGCACAGCTCAGCCATGCCGGCGCGCTTCCGGCCAAGCCGGACCTGTCGGCCATCCGCCGTTTCTGCGACATCGTCATCGTCAGCGATTTCCTCGATCCGGTCGAGGAGACCATGGCCTGGCTCGACGTGCTAGCCCGTCACGGCGTGCGCGCGCATCTGATCGAGG
>SUGL01000162.1 GCA_004963905.1 Mesorhizobium sp. | reverse complement strand
GAGGGAAGGAGAGCGATTGCCGCTTGCCCTGGGCGAGTGTCAGCTTCTCGGGCAGGGGCTTGTCGCCGGTCGAGAGATCCCCGGTCGTGGTGACCGAGAACTTGTAATCGCCGGCGGGACCGTCGGTGTCGGCGATGTCGAGGCGCATCGTGCCGGCATCGCCGGGCGCCAGGAAGCGCGGCAAACCGGCAGTGATCACCACCGGATCGCGCACGATGACATCGGTCTCGGCATGGCCGACGGCCTCCTTGGTCCAGGCGACAGCCATGACGCGCACGGTGCCGTTGAACTGCGGGATATCGAAGTCGACCCGCGCCTTGCCGTTGGCGTCAAGCTCAACCGGGCCGGAGAAGAAG
>SUGL01000161.1 GCA_004963905.1 Mesorhizobium sp. | reverse complement strand
GCCGCCCGTCTTCCTCAAGATCGCGCCGGACCTTGTCGAAGCGGAGCTCGAGGACATCGCCGCCGAGGTGGCCGAGAAAAAGATCGACGGCATCATCGTTTCCAACACGACGCTGTCACGGGCCGGGTTGCGCAGCGCAGGCCTCGCCGGCGAAACCGGCGGCCTCTCGGGCAAGCCGCTGTTCGAGCGCTCGACCGCCGTGCTGGCGAAGATGCGCAAGCTGCTCGGCCCCGAGATGGCGATCATAGGTGTCGGTGGCGTCGACTCAGCGGAAACCGCGCTGGAGAAGATCCGCGCCGGCGCCGACCTGGTCCAGCTCTATACCGGCATGATCTATGCCGGTCCGGCGCTACCCGG
>SUGL01000160.1 GCA_004963905.1 Mesorhizobium sp. | reverse complement strand
GTGCCTGCTCGGCCGTGTATACGGCATGGAACGGCGCGCCGAGCTTTTCGACATTGGACATGATCTGCGCATTCATCGCATTGGAGAGGATGACCAGCGGAATTTCCTTGGCGACCTTCGCCAGCCCGGCCGGAACGTCCGCATGCGGCCCCCAGGTTGGGACGCGCTCATACACCATCTTGGCGTCGTCGGGGCTGAAGGCGACGCCGTTGCGCTTGCAGGCGCGCTCGAGCGCATTATGGATGACGTCGGCATAAGGCTTCCAGTCGCCCAGGATCTCGTCGAGCCGGTAGGCCGCAAAATTCTTGATGAACTCCTGCATGCGCGGCTCGTCGAGCCGGCTGCCATAGAGGTAGC
>SUGL01000015.1 GCA_004963905.1 Mesorhizobium sp. | reverse complement strand
GATGATCGGGCCGACGCTCGGGATCGTCGTCAGCCGCAAGGCCGCCCGCTGCTGCCTGACCTGAGCCAGGATCTGCTTGTCCAGCTTGCCGATCTCGCCATCCAGCGCCCGCCATTGCCCGGCCAGAGGCGCCAGACAGATCAACAGCGCCGCAGGGATGGCTTCATCGGCTGCCTCGATGCGCTGCAGCAGGGCCTCGATGCCCGCAGCGCCCTGGGCACTTGTCTGGCCCATCTCATAGAGCATGCCACGCATGGCATTGGCCAGTTGCGTGCGCTGGCGCACCAGAAGGTCACGCGTGCGGTGCAGCGCTCTGGCCCATTGCTGTTCCATCGTCTTGATCGGCACGAAGCGCATGTCGGGCCGGCTCACCGCTTCGCAACAGCCATGCGCATCGCGCACATCGTTCTTGTTGCGCGGCACATAGGGCTTCACATAGGCCGGCGGCATCAGCTTGACCTCATGGCCAAGCGCTCGCAGCGTGCGGCCCCAGTGATGAGCCGAGCCGCAGGCCTCCATGCCTATCAGCGCCGGCGGCTGTGCGGCGAAGAACTTCTCCACCTGCGCGCGGCGCAGCTGGCGCTGCACCACCACCTGCCCGCTCGCATCCACGCCGTGCACCTGAAACACGTTCTTGGCCAAATCGATTCCAAATCTGATAACTTGCATGACGGACGGTCTCCTTCGCTGGAGTTTAATCACAGCCCAGTTTGGCACATTCGATGCCGCAAGGGGCCGTCCACCCATCATCCTAGGGCGGAGCAAGGAGCGAAGCGACGCGCGCAGACCCTAGGATCCATGCCGTTCCATCAAGGCGTCGTGACGGTGCAGAATTCTGCTCCGCTGCACCCCTCGATCAAGGTCACGGCATGGATCCCAGGGTCTCCGCGACGGAGCTACGCTCCGGCTTCGCCCTGGGATGACGAGGTTGGAGAGGCTTCAGCTAATCCCCGACGCTTGCGCTGATTTTTACGGAAACGAAGTGTGAAAATCTTGCCCGCCGACAGGCCTGCTGTCTTTCAAAATCCCTGTGTCGAGGAACTAGGATGTCCTCCCTCAATCACCGCCATTTGGAGCAGGCGGCGCGGCCTGTTAAATCTCTGGCACCCTGATTCGCGCGACTTGGGAAGCTTTATGCAGCGCTATGCCGGCCGGATAATTCTGCTTTGGGGGTGGCGGCGGGCGCTGGTGGCGTTTGCCGCCGGAGCGCTCGCGGTCCTCGCCCAGGCGCCCTACGATTTCTTCGCCGTCTGCTTCGTCTCGTTTCCGGTACTGGTCTGGCTGCTCGACGGCTCAACGGGTGAGGCCTCCGATGGCTGGCTGCGTCGCCTTCGTCCGGCTTTCGCCATCGGCTGGTGGTTCGGTTTCGGCTATTTCCTCGCTGGCCTCTGGTGGATCGGCCAGGCACTTCTGGTCGAGGCTGACACCTTCGCCTGGGCTTTGCCGCTCGCCGTGGTCGGCATCCCCTTCGCGCTCGCCTTTTTCTACGGCTTTGCGGCGGTCGTGGCGCGACTTTTCTGGAGCAGCGATATCGGCCGCATAGCGGCGCTCGCCTTCGGCTTCGGCCTCGCCGAATGGCTGCGCGACTTCCTCTTCACCGGCTTTCCCTGGAACGCCGTCGGCTATGCCGCGATGCCGGTTCCGCTCCTGATGCAGAGCGTGTCGGTGACCGGCATGGTCGGCATGAACGCGCTTGCCGTCTTCGTCTTTTCGCTTCCCGCTCTTGTCGCCGCGCGCCGGCATCTGAGGCTGGGCCTTGCCCTGTTCGTCATCCTTGCCGCCGCCGATGTCGGCTTCGGCTATTTCAGGCTTGCAGCCCCGGCCGAGCCGGCCACCCGCTCGATCGACGTCCGCATCGTCCAGCCCGCTGTCGACCTCAGCGAGAAATGGGATGCCTCGGTGCGCGACCGCATCTTCGCCACGCTGATGGGGATATCGGCAAAGGCGCCGGATGAGGGCCACGCCAAGCCGCAGCTGATCCTGTGGCCGGAAACGTCCGTGCCGTTCCTGTTCACCGAGCGTCCGGACGCGCTGACGGCGTTGGGCGACATGCTGGGCGACGGCCAGATGTTGGTCGCCGGCGTCGTGCGCGAGGAGGGCGGCGCAGGGAACGCCGGCAGCCGTTATTACAATTCCGTGGTGGCGATCAACGACAAGGGCGAGATCGTCGATGCCGTCGACAAGGTGCATCTGGTGCCGTTCGGCGAGTATCTGCCTTTTGCCGAGCTGTTCGAGCGTTTCGGCATAGGTCAGCTCGTCGCCGGACCGATGAATTTCGCCGCCGGCAACGAGCGGCATCCGATCGCTGTGCCGAACGGCCTCAGCGCCGCTCCCTTCATCTGCTACGAGGTCATTTTTCCTGACCTTGTGGCGGTTGACGCTGCGTCATCTGAACTTATTGTGAACGTCACGAACGATGCCTGGTTTGGCGATACGCCAGGCCCGTACCAGCACTTCAGGCAGGGGCAGATTCGCACGGTGGAGAACGGGTTGCCTTTGTTGCGTGCGGCCAACAACGGCATCTCCGCCGTTGTCGATTCGCGGGGGCGCATCGTCGATGCCTTGGCGGTCGACGCGCGCGGCGCCATCGATGCGCATGTACCGATTTCAGGGCACGCCCTGCTGTCAGTCGATCAGCGGCGCATTAACGGATTGCTGATCATGTTGCTGTTTGCCCTGGCCGCCTTCACATTGAATGTAAGGCAGCGGCTACGGGTGAATTGACAGTCGGCACATTAGAAACTCATACTGTAACGCCTAAAATTTTCTCGAAGTCGGCTGGAGGGGTCTGTTGGGGCAGGTGGCTCCGGCTTCGTTTGGGCGGCAAAAATAGAAAAAGCCGGAAAAATTCGGCGAGGAAAAAATGACAGAAGAGAACAAGAAGAAGCCGAATCCGATCGACATCCATGTCGGGAGTCGTATTCGGCTGCGTCGCAATATGCTTGGAATGAGCCAGGAAAAGCTGGGTGAAAATCTCGGTATCACGTTTCAACAGATCCAGAAGTACGAAAAGGGGACGAATAGGGTGGGGGCCAGCCGTCTGCAGGCGATCGCCTCGATCCTGAGCGTGCCCGTCGCGTTCTTCTTCGAGGATGCCCCGGGGCAGGAGGCCGGGGCTGGCAATCGAGGATTCGCCGAAGATGCTTCGATGGCGTTCGCCATCGAATTCTGCGGCAGCCCGGAGGGGCTTCAGCTCAATCGCGCCTTCGTCAAGATTCCTGACGTCAAGGTGCGGCGCAGGATCATCGATCTCGTGAAGTCCCTTTCGCCGGACGAAGCCGAGTAACTCCAGGCTCATGCCCCGGCGGTATCCCCGCCGGTGGCACAAGCCGTTTGTGCCGATATTCATGCCAGATCCGTCGCGCCGCTTGACGAGCAGCGCCCGGCACCGCTAACACGTGGCGCGCCAAAATCGGCAGACTGCCGATCTTTTTTCAAGAGGGGACACCCGTGACGCGGCAGAATTATCTCTTCACTTCGGAATCCGTCTCCGAGGGCCATCCCGACAAAGTCTGTGACCGTATCTCCGACGAGATCGTCGATCTTGTCTATCGCGAAGCCAAGAAGACGGGCATGGACCCGTGGAAGGTGCGCGTCGCCTGCGAGACGCTGGCCACCACCAACCGCGTCGTCATCGCCGGCGAGGTCAGGGTTCCCGAGACCCTGCTGAAGAAGGACAAGGCCGGCAATGTTCTCATGGATGCGTCGGGCCACCCGGTCGTCAATCCGGCGAAGTTCAAGTCGGTCGCCCGCAAGGCGATTCGCGAGATCGGCTACGAGCAGGCGGGCTTCCACTGGAAGACGGCCAAGATCGAAGTGCTGCTGCACGGCCAGTCGCCGGATATCGGCCAGGGCGTCGACAACGCGGCCGACCGCCAGGGCGAGGAAGGTGCCGGCGATCAGGGCATCATGTTCGGCTACGCCTGTCGCGAGACGCCGGACCTCATGCCGGCGCCGATCTATTACAGCCACAAGATTCTCGAACTCCTGGCCGCCGCTCGCCATGAAGGCAATGGCGAGGCCGGCAAGCTCGGCCCGGACGCCAAGAGCCAGGTCACCGTGCGCTATGCCAACGGCAAGGCGGCGGAAGTGACGCAGATCGTGCTTTCCACCCAGCATCTCGATTCGAGCTGGGATTCCAAGAAGGTTCGCAAGGTCGTCGAGCCTTACATCCGCGAGGCGCTTGGCGACCTCAAGGTCGCCGACGACTGCAACTGGTACATCAATCCGACCGGCAAGTTCGTGATCGGCGGTCCCGACGGCGATGCCGGCCTCACCGGCCGCAAGATCATCGTCGACACCTATGGCGGCGCGGCGCCTCATGGCGGCGGCGCCTTCTCCGGCAAGGACACCACCAAGGTCGACCGTTCGGCCGCCTATGCGGCACGCTATCTCGCCAAGAACGTGGTGGCGGCCAAGCTCGCCGACCGCTGCACCATCCAGCTATCCTACGCCATCGGCGTCGCCCAGCCGCTGTCGGTCTATGTCGACCTGCACGGGACCGGCAAAGTCGAGGAGGCCAGGCTCGAGCAGGCGCTGCGCCAGGTGATGGACCTGTCGCCGTCCGGCATCCGCCGTCACCTCGACCTCAACAAGCCGATCTACGCGAAGACCTCGTCCTATGGCCATTTCGGCCGCAAGGCCGGACGCGACGGTTCCTTCTCCTGGGAGAAGACGGATCTCGCCAAGGCCCTCAAGGACGCGGTTGCCGATGCGATTGCCGCCTGACGGCGTCGCCAAGCCTATTCATGGCGCCAGACGACAGGCCGAGCCGCGCGACCGAAGGATTTTTCGGCCGCCGGCACGGCAAGACCATTCGCCCGCAGCAGGCCGCGGCGCTTGAAAGCGGCCTGCGCACCTACCGGCTCGACCTGACGGCGGAGGCTCCGGCGGATCTCAACACGCTGTTCAAGGCGGACGTTTCGGCTCTTCAGCTCGAGATCGGCTTCGGCGGCGGCGAGCATCTCTTGCATCGCGCGACGGAGGCGCCGGCGATCGGCTTCATCGGCGTCGAGCCCTTCGTCAACGGCATGGCCAAGATGATGACGGCGCTGGCCAAGACGCCGCTAGCCAATCTGAGGGTCTATGACGACGATGCCACGCGCCTGCTCGACTGGCTGCCGCCGGCCTCGCTCGACGGCATCGATTTGCTTTATCCCGATCCCTGGCCGAAGAAGAAGCACTGGAAGCGGCGCTTCGTCAGCGCGGCCAATCTCGACCGGTTCGTCCGGGTGCTGAAAGCAGGCGGCAGGTTCCGCTTCGCCTCCGATATCGACAGCTATGTGAACTGGACGCTGCTCGCCTGCCGTGCCAATGGCAACTTCGCCTGGCAGGCGAACGAGGCCGCCGACTGGCACACCCCCTATCAGGGCTGGCCCGGCACGCGCTACGAGGCCAAGGCCATCCGCGAGGGAAGGCGGCCTGCTTATTTGACCTTTATCCGGAAGTAGCCCTCGGAAATCTCAGAGGGCGAAGCACCCCGGTCAGAAGCGCCCGATCTTGTCGAAGGCGGTAGGGTCGATGCCGAGCTTCTTCAGATCGCCGCGGCGCGGCCTGCGGCCGGCCTCGACGGCGCGCGACGCGGCTGCGGCGCTGCCGAACGTGGTTAGAAAATCACCGATTACGAAAAACAATCCGCGGTCCATGACAAATACCTTTCACGCGCCACCGCGCGCGACCTTTCTTTTTGCACTGCAGCATAGATGGTAACGCCACCCTGGTACCCGCAAGGGTCCCTGCCGCATGGCCGCCATGCTCGCCACGCAATGCAGCTATTTCGAAACATCGGCCGGTCCGGTGCCACCACTATGGAACGGAGCATTTGACGAACCAAATGAGTTCCACCACATTCAAAGTGAACCAAGATGGAGACAGTCATGGCCGCCTTCACCGTGCGCCTTCCCGACGAGACTGTGGCCAAGCTCGACCACCTGGCCGAAAAAGTCGACCGCTCTCGCTCCTATGTCGCTGCTCAGGCGATCGAGGACTTTGTCGCTAGGGAGGAATGGCAACTTGCCGAGATCGAGACCGGCCTGAGCGAAGCCGATCGAGGTGAGTTCGCGAGCGAGAAGGAATTGGCTGACGTCATTGCGAAATACGTCAAGCCGGCTCGTGGGAGATGAAGCGCATCCGGTGGACCCGGCTTGCATTACGGCGGCTCGACCAGATTGGTGCTTATCGAAAAAGACGATCCCGCGGCGGCAGCGCGCGTCATTGCTCGCATAATCTCTTCCGTGAACAATCTAGCCGAACAGCCGGCCATGGGCCGGGTCGGACGCATCAAGGGTACGCGAGAGCTGGTGCTCACCGATATTCCGTACATAATTCCCTACCGGATGGCCAGCGGCGAGATCGAGATACTGACGGTGATGCACGCGGCCCAGCAATGGCCACGCCAGCTGTAGATGTAACGGCAAGCTTTCACCGTCAGGCTTGAAACGCCGGCTGGGATCGTCTATATCAGCGTCAAATTCTTGGTCGGTATGACGAAGAGTGGGTCCACCCGGTCCCGCTCTTTTTTATTACCTGCCGGCCGGAGCGACAAAGCGACAGGGATCCGATGACCGCAGCGGCAAGCGAAGCCGACGACCGTATCATCCGCGAAAGCGGCATCGATGCGCGCATTGCGCTGATCGTGCAGCCGGTGCTCAAAGCCATCGGCTTTCGCCTCGTGCGGGTGCAACTGACCGGACAGAACGGGCTGACGCTGCAGATCATGGCCGAGCGCGAGGACGGCACCATGACCGTCGAGGATTGCGAAGAGGTCAGCCGCGCGGTTTCGCCCGCGCTTGATGTCGAGGATCCGATCGAAAAGGCGTATCATCTCGAAGTGTCGTCGCCCGGCATCGACCGGCCGCTGGTGCGCAAGGCGGATTTCGCCACCTGGACCGGCCACCTGGTCAAGATGGAGACCTCGGTCCTCATTGGCGACCGCAAGCGCTTCAAGGGCAAGATCGCCGCGGCGGACGCCGACGGCATCCTGCTGGAGCGCGACAAGGCGGCCTATGGCGAAGAGCCGACGGTGCGGGTGCCCTATGATGCGATTGCCGAGGCGCGGCTCGTGCTGACCGACGACCTCATCCG
Organism: Mesorhizobium sp.; assembly: GCA_004963905.1. Lineage (GTDB taxonomy): Bacteria > Pseudomonadota > Alphaproteobacteria > Rhizobiales > Rhizobiaceae > Mesorhizobium. Next base: position 138,447 of record SUGL01000015.1, on the reverse strand, counting down.
CGAGGCCCTGTCGAAGGACAACAGGGCCCGCAAGGAAGCAAAGAAACGCCGGGGTGAAGCGGAAGATGCCGCCGCCGGCGAAGGAAACGAAACAGAACAGGAAAGTTGATTGAGCTTTCGGGCCGTGTGCCCGGTGCGAAGTCGGGAGAAAGACAATGGTTGTAAGCGCCAACAGGCTCGAACTGCTGCAGATCGCCGATGCGGTCGCACGTGAAAAGTCGATCGACAAGCAGATCGTCATCGCCGCCATGGCCGATGCGATCCAGAAGGCGGCGCGCTCGCGTTACGGTCAGGAAACCAACATCCGCGCCGACATCAATCCCAATACGGGCGAGATGAAGCTGCAGCGATTGATGGAGGTGGTCGAGAAGGTCGAGGATTACGCGACGCAGATCGCCCTTTCCACGGCGCGCGAGCGCAATCCCGATGCCCAGATCGGCGATTTCATCGCCGAGCAGCTGCCGCCGATGGATTTCGGCCGCATCGCCGCCCAGTCGGCCAAGCAGGTCATCGTCCAGAAGGTGCGCGAGGCCGAGCGCGATCGTCAGTATGACGAGTACAAGGACCGCATCGGCGAGATCGTCAACGGCACCGTCAAGCGCGTCGAATACGGCAACGTCATCGTCGACCTCGGCCGCGGCGAGGCGATCATCCGCCGCGACGAGCTGATCCCACGCGAGAACTACAAGTACGGCGACCGCGTCCGCGCCTATGTCTACGACGTGCGCCGCGAGCAGCGCGGTCCGCAGATCTTCCTGTCGCGCACCCATCCGCAGTTCATGGCCAAGCTCTTCACCATGGAAGTGCCGGAAATCTACGACGGCATCATCGAGATCAAGTCGGTCGCCCGCGATCCGGGCTCGCGCGCCAAGATCGCAGTCATCTCGCGCGATTCCTCGATCGATCCGGTCGGCGCCTGCGTCGGCATGCGCGGCAGCCGCGTTCAGGCGGTGGTCGGCGAATTGCAGGGCGAGAAGATCGACATCATCCCGTGGTCGCCCTCGGCGGCTTCCTTCATCGTCAACGCGCTGCAGCCGGCGGAAGTCGCCAAGGTGGTGCTCGACGAGGACGCGGAGCGCATCGAGGTGGTGGTGCCGGACGACCAGCTGTCGCTGGCCATCGGCCGCCGCGGCCAGAATGTGCGACTTGCCTCGCAGCTCACCGGCTGGGACATCGACATCTTGACCGAGCAGGAAGAGAGCGAGCGTCGCCAGAAGGAATTCGTCGAGCGCTCGGCGCTCTTCATGGAAGCCCTCGACGTCGACGAGATGGTCGGCCAGGTGCTCGCCTCCGAAGGCTTCACCAGCGTCGAGGAAGTCGCCTATGTCGACTCGGGCGAGATATCCTCGATCGACGGTTTCGACGAGGACACCGCGTCGGAAATCCAATCGCGCGCCCGCGAATATCTGGAGAAGATCGAGGCCGAGCACGACGAGAAGCGCAAGGCGCTCGGCGTCCAGGACGAGCTGCGCGAGATCCCCGGCATCACCACGGCCATGATGGTGACGCTCGGCGAGGACGGCGTGAAGACGATCGAGGACTTCGCCGGCTATGCCGCCGATGATCTCATCGGCTGGAAGGAACGCAAGGACGGCGAGACCAAGGTCTATCCCGGCGTGCTCGCCGATCACGGCGTCTCGCGCGCCGATGCCGAGCAGATGGTGCTGGCCGCTCGCAAGAAGGCCGGCTGGATTTCCGAGGAAGAACTGGCCGCTGAAGAAGATGCGGCCGGCGAAACCGTCGGTGCGTGAGGTGACCACCAATCGCAAAGCCCGTGGACGAGATGAACGATCGCACCTGCATCGTCACGCGCAGGCAGACCGAAGCGGATGAACTGATCCGCTTCGTCGTCGGCCCGGATTCGGCCGTCGTTCCGGACATCAAGAGAAATCTGCCTGGCCGCGGTTGCTGGGTCACCGCCGATCGCCTACATATCGAAAAGGCAGCGGCGAAGAACCTGTTTGCCCGCGCCTTCAAGGCGCAGGTTGCGGTCCCCGCCGATCTCGGCGACATGGTCGACGGGCTGCTTTCCCGATCCGCTCTGGGCATGCTTGGTCTTGCTCGCAAGGCTGGAGCGGTCGTTCTCGGCGCCGCCAAGGTAGAGGCTGCCGTGCGCGACGGGCAGGCGCTCTTCGTGCTGCACGCGGGCGAGGCCTCGGACGACGGCGTCCGCAAGATCAGTCAGGCACGGCGGGCAACCGTCCATCTCGGCGGCCCCGCCATCCTTGCCTACAAACTTTTCCCCGAGGCCGAGTTGAGCTTGGCATTGGGGGGTACAAATGTGATACATGCTGCCGTCCTCGCGCAGGACGCAGGAAAAGCGGTCGAGAAGCGCATGGTCGCGCTCGACCGCTATCGGGGCGGGACCCCGGACGATTTGGCAATGCTTGCGGCCGTTGCTGACGAAGATGATGCCGCAGAGGATATGGAATGAGTGATACGAAATCGGGCGACGACAAGACGTTGAGCGTTACGCCGAAGAAGACCTTGACGCTGAAGCGCCCCGGCCTCGAGCAGGGCACCGTGCGCCAGAATTTCTCGCACGGCCGCACCAAGTCGGTCGTGGTCGAGACCAAGAAGCGCAAGTTCTCGCTGCCTGGCGACAAGCCGGAGTCGGTGGCGCCGTCCGTCTTCGCGCCGAAGCCCATAGCCGCAGCGGCGCCGACGCCTGCCGTGCAGGAAGCGCCGAAGGCGCCGCCGCCGCAGCCGGAACGCTCGGGCATGGTGCTGAACGAGTTGTCGCGTGGCGAGATGGAGGCGCGCCGCAGGGCGCTCGAAGGTTCCAAGGCCCGCGAGATCGAGGATCGCCAGCGCGCTCAGGAAGAGAGCAAGCGCCGCGCCGAGGAAGAAGAACGCCGCAAGCGCGAGCGCGAGGAATCCGCGCGCCGTCAGGCCGAGGAGGAGGCGCGTCTCCAGGCCGAGGCCGAGTCCCGCCGTCGTGCCGAGGAAGAGGCCCGCCGCCGCGCGCCGCAGGCCGCGGACGTCGCCACGGCCGACGACGACGAGGAGGTCAAGCCGAGGCGTGCCGGTGCCGGTGCTGGCGCCGGTGCGCCCGCTCGCCGTCTCGCCACGCCCGAGGTGGCGCGTCCGGCCAAGCCCACCAAGGGCGAGGAAGACCGCCGCCGCGGCAAGCTCACGCTGAACTCTGCGCTTTCCGATGAGGATGCGCGCGGCCGTTCGCTGTCGTCGATGCGACGCCGCCAGGAGAAGTTCAAACGCGCGCTGCACAACGAGCCGCGCGAGAAAGTCATGCGTGAAGTGATCCTGCCCGAAACCATCACCATCCAGGAACTGGCGCAGCGCATGTCCGAGCGCGCCGTGGACGTGGTCAAGTTCTTCATGAAGCAGGGCCAGATCTTGAAGCCGGGCGACGTCATCGACGCCGACACGGCCGAACTGGTTGCTTCGGAATTCGGCCACACGGTCCGCCGCGTTGCCGAGTCCGATATCGAGGAAGGCCTGTTCAACATCGCCGACCGTCCGGAAGACCTTGTGTCGCGTCCGCCCGTCGTGACGATCATGGGCCATGTCGACCACGGCAAGACCTCGTTGCTCGACGCCATCCGCAACGCCAATGTCGTCTCCGGCGAGGCCGGCGGCATCACCCAGCACATCGGCGCCTATCAGGTCGAGAAGAATGGTCAGAAGATCACCTTCATCGACACGCCCGGTCACGCCGCCTTCACGGCCATGCGCGCCCGCGGCGCCCAGGTCACCGACATCGCCGTGCTGGTGGTGGCGGCCGACGACAGCGTGATGCCGCAGACGATCGAATCGATCAATCACGCCAAGGCAGCCGGCGTCCCGATCATCGTGGCGATCAACAAGATCGACAAGCGCGACGCCGACCCGCAGAAGGTGCGCGCCGAACTCCTGCGCCATGAAGTGTTCGTCGAATCGATGGGCGGCGAGGTGCTGGACGTCGAAGTGTCGGCGACCAAGGGCACCAACATCGACAAGCTGCTCGAGGCGATCCTGCTGCAGGCCGAAATCCTCGATCTCAAGGCCAACCCCGACCGCACCGCCGAAGGCGCGGTCATCGAGGCCAAGCTCGACAAGGGTCGTGGTCCAGTCGCCACCGTTCTGGTGCAGACCGGCACGCTGATGCCGGGCGACATCCTCGTCGCCGGCAACGAATGGGGCCGTGTCCGCGCGCTCGTCAACGATCGCGGCGAGCATGTGCCGGAAGCGCCGCCGGCGATGCCGGTCGAGGTGCTCGGCCTGCAGGGCACGCCGCAGGCGGGCGACCGCTTCGCCGTCGTCAACAACGAGGCGCGCGCGCGTGAAATCACCGAGTACCGTCAGCGCCTGGCGCGCGAGAAGGCGGTGGCCAAGCACGCCGGCCAGCGCGGCTCGCTCGAGCAGATGATGTCGCAGTTGCAGACGAGCGGGCTGAAGGAATTCCCGCTGGTCATCAAGGGCGACGTGCAGGGCTCGATCGAGGCGATCAATGCCGCGCTCGAAAAGCTCGGCAACGACGAGGTGCGCGCGCGCATCGTGCACGCCGGCGCTGGTGGCATCACCGAAAGCGACGTGTCGCTGGCCGAAACCTCGGGTGCGGCGATCATCGGCTTCAACGTCCGAGCCAATGCGCAGGCGCGTGCCGCGGCGACCGCCGCGGGCATCGAGATCCGCTACTACTCGATCATCTACAACCTGGTCGACGATGTGAAGGCGGCGCTCTCCGGCATGCTCTCGCCGGAGCGGCGCGAGACCTTCATCGGCAATGCCGAGATCCTCGAGATCTTCGACATCTCGAAGGTCGGCAAGATCGCCGGCTGCCGCGTCACCGAAGGCAAGGTCGAGCGTGGCGCGGGCGTCCGCCTGATCCGCGACAACGTCGTCGTCCACGAAGGCACGTTGAAGACACTCAAGCGCTTCAAGGACGAGGTTCCGGAAGTGCCGGTCGGCCAGGAATGCGGTATGGCCTTCCAGAATTACGAGGACATGCGTGTCGGTGACGTCATCGAGTGCTTCCGCGTCGAGATGGTGAGCAGGACGCTCTAAATTCGGATATACTTGCCGGAATGACCCGGGCGGCGGCCGAAAGGCTGCCGCCCAGACCTTATTCGTATTCGAGACATGCGGCGCGGTCCCATCCCGCGCTTCACGATTTCAGGATTGAAGAAAATGTCCCGTCCAACAACATCAGGCCCCTCCCAGCGCATGCTGCGCGTCGGCGAGCAGGTGCGCCATGCCCTCTCCGAGACCTTGCAGCGCGGCGAGATCATCGATCCGGTAATCGAGAACACCGTCGTCTCGGTCTCCGAGGTACGCATGTCGCCCGACCTCAAGATCGCTACTGCGTTCGTCTCACCGCTGGGCGTCGGCGACGCCGATTCCGTGGTGGGCGCCCTCAACAAGCATACGAAATTCATCCGCGGCCGCATCACCGGCGCGCTGCGGCAGATGAAGTACATGCCGGAGATCCGCTTCCGGCTCGATACTTCCTTCGACAATTTCGCCAGGATCAACGAGTTGCTGAAGTCGCCCGAAGTCGCGCGCGATCTCGACGACCAGAATGAGCACAACGACAAGGACGAGGGCTAAGTGGCGCGTCGCGGCAAGAAGAAGGGCCGGCCGGTTTCCGGCTGGGTAGTGCTGGACAAGCCGGTCGGCATGGGCTCGACCGAGGCGGTCTCGAAGATCAAATGGCTGTTCCAGGCGGAGAAGGCCGGCCATGCCGGCACGCTCGATCCGCTGGCCTCCGGCATGCTGCCGATCGCGCTCGGCGAGGCGACGAAGACCGTGCCTTACGTTCAGGACGGCGCCAAGGTCTACCGCTTCACCGTTGCCTGGGGCGAGGAACGCTCGACCGACGACCTCGAAGGCCCGGTGACGAACAGTTCCGGCCGGCGCCCGGCCGAGGCCGAGGTGAGAGCGCTGCTGCCGAAATACACCGGTGTCATCATGCAGACGCCGCCGCAATTCTCGGCCATCAAGATCGCCGGCGAACGCGCCTACGACCTCGCCCGAGACGGCGAGACGGTCGATATCCCTGCGCGCGAGATCGAGATCGGACGTCTCGATCTCGTCGAGCATGGAGGCGACCGCAGCGTCTTCGAGGTCGAATGCGGCAAGGGCACCTACGTACGCTCGCTGGCGCGCGACATGGGCCGCGATCTGGGCTGTTTCGGCCATATAGCCGAATTGCGCCGCGTCGAGGTCGAGCCGTTCACGGCGGAGGATTTCGTCACCGTCGCCGAGCTCGAAGCGGCGCGCTTCGGCGGCAAAACTGATGAAGGCCAGGACGACGAGGCCGGGGCGCCGATCGATTTCAGCGCCATCGACGCGTTGCTGGTCGATACCGCCGTCGCGCTCGATTGCCTGCCGCAGGTCGCCGTCAGCGACGACGCGGCGACCAAGATCCGCCTCGGCAATCCCGTCATCATTCGCGGCCGCGATGCGCCGATCGAGGCCGACGAGGCATGCGCCACAGCACGCGGCAAGCTCGTCGCCATCGGCGCCATCGAGCAGGGCATGTTCAAGCCCAAGCGGGTTTTCGCCGGTTGACGGCGCTCGGCTGGATCAATTCCAGGAAAAGTGCGTACGGTTCTCGGCCTGGAATTGCATAAAGTAGTTTCGGTTTCGATTTCGCGCCCGAGGAGCTCATGGCAAAGGCTGATACCGTCAGGAAACGGGCGCCGCTGAACATCCGCCGACCGCCGGTCGGGGCGTCGCCGGGCACGCTCATCGCCGATCCGGCGGCGCGGCGCAGCGAGCTTCGGCTGACACTGATCTCGCCCGAGAAATTCAAGACCATCGACAATGCCAGCATCGACGAGCTCAATACCCATTGCGACCGCTGGCCGGTCGTCTGGCTGGACTGCACCGGCCTCGCCAACATCCAGCTGATCGAGGAGATCGGGCGGATTTTCAATCTGCACCCGCTGGCGCTGGAGGATGTCGTCAACACCGGCCAGCGGCCCAAGGTGGATTTCTTCGAGGATCACGCCTTCGTCGTCATGCGCATGATCGACGATGTCACCGCTCATCGCTACGAGCAGATCGCGGTGTTCTTCGGCGGGAACTTCGTCGTCACCTTCCAGGAACGTGAGGGCGATCCGTTCGACCCCGTGCGCAAGCGTATCGCGGCGGCCATGCCCAATCGCCTGCGCTCGCGCGGCGCCGACTACCTTGCCTATGCGCTGATCGATGCCATCGTCGACAGCTATTTCCCGCCGATCGAGACGGCGAGCGAATTGGTCGACGGCATCGAGGATCAGATGCTGAACACGCCGCACAAGCATCAGATGCGGCAGTTGCATGAGTTGCGGCGCGACGCCAACGTGCTGAAGGGCGTGCTGTGGCCGATGCGCGATGCGCTGGCGACGCTGATCCGCAACGACGTGCCCTTTGTGAAGGCCGAGACCAAGATCTTCTTCAACGACACGCTCGACCATTCGCTGCGGCTGATCGAGCTGGTCGAAAACCAGCGCGACATGCTGACCGGCCTGATCGAGATGCACCTGTCGCTGACCCAGGCGCGCACCAACGATGTCATTTCCTATCTGACGATCGTGTCGGTCATCTTCATGCCGCTCACTTTCCTCGTCGGTGTCTGGGGCATGAACTTCGAGCCGGAGAGCTCGCCCTGGAACATGCCGGAGCTGAAGGCTTACTACGGCTACCCGGCCGCGCTGCTGTTCATGCTGATCGTCGCTGTCGGGCTCGTCGCCTTCTTCAAATGGAAGAAGTGGCTGTAGCGGCTGAACCCTATGTTTTTGCGGCAAGAACCTGCGACAAGCCGGCTTGACGATTGGGCTGGTGTTTTGCCCGGAATTGCACTATATGCGCCGCAGCTTCGCGCCCTGACGCGTTGCTTGCACCGGCCCCTGCTGGACGACATCCCGGCTGTGGGCGTCCCGTTTCCTCGAACAGATAAGGAAAAACACGATGTCGATTACTGCCGAGCGCAAGAAGGAACTGATGACTGAATTCGCAACCGCGAAGGGCGATACCGGATCCCCGGAAGTCCAGGTTGCCATCCTTTCCGAGCGCATCAAGAACCTGACGGAGCACTTCAAGGACCACAAGAAGGATAACCATTCCCGCCGTGGCCTGCTTGCTCTCGTTTCCCAGCGCCGCAGCTTGCTTGATTACCTCAAGCGCAAGGACGACGCGCGCTATCAGACGTTGATCGACAAGCTCGGTCTGCGTCGTTGACGAATTGACCGGCGGGCTCTCTCCGGAGGGTCCGCCGGTCGCGCATTGGCGCATCGGATGGTCCGGTGCTTCGATGCTGAAATGGAGCGAATACGCTCCGGGAAATTCGCGCGTGGCGCGTCTCGGAAACAGGGGTTTTCGACGTCACGCGCAAGGCTGGCCGATCGGTCGGCCAGACCGGTTCCGGAAGTGCAAAGGGCCATTCGGAACCGCCCGTGGACGGTCATGGGGCAGGATTGCAGGATGCTCGCTCGGCTTGTGGGGCCGGACTTATCGAGCTTCCCGTTGTCTTGCCCGTGGCTGCCCGAAGGAAGCCAGGGAAGGGATGCGACCGTCGAGACGGCGCGGCCCTTTCCGCATATGAAGGACAAGATATGTTCAATCAGCACAAAGTGGAAATCGAGTGGGGCGGCCGTCCGCTCATCCTGGAAACCGGCAAGATCGCCCGCCAGGCTGACGGCGCGGTGCTCGCCACCTATGGCGAGACCGTGGTGCTTGCCACCGTCGTTTCGATGAAGGAACCGAAGCCCGGCCTCGATTTCTTCCCGCTCACCGTCAACTACCAGGAAAAGACCTATGCCGCCGGCAAGATCCCGGGCGGCTATTTCAAGCGCGAGGGCCGTCCGAGCGAGAAGGAAACGCTGGTTTCCCGCCTGATCGACCGCCCGATCCGTCCGCTCTTCGCCGACGGCTACAAGAACGACACCCAGATCGTCGTCACCGTCGTCCAGCATGACCTCGAGAACGATCCGGACATCCTCTCGATCGTCGCCACCTCGGCCGCGCTCACGCTCTCCGGCGTCCCCTTCATGGGCCCGATCGGCGGCGCCCGCGTCGGCTATATCGACGGCGAATACGTGCTCAACCCGCATATCGACGAGATGGAGGAATCGAAGCTCGACCTCGTCGTCGCCGGCACGGCCGACGCCGTGCTGATGGTCGAATCCGAGGCCAAGGAGCTCTCGGAAGACCTGATGCTCGGCGCCGTCATGTTCGGCCACAAGAGCTTCCAGCCGGTGATCGACGCGATCATCAAGCTGGCCGAGGTCGCCGCCAAGGAGCCGCGCGACTTCACCGCTCCGGACTATTCCGAGCTCGAAGCCGAGATGCTCAAGATCGTCGGCGACGAACTGCGCGAGGCCTACAAGATCACCGACAAGCAGTCGCGCTACGCCGCCGTCGACGCCGTCAAGGCGAAGGTCAAGGCAGCGTTCGCTCCGGCTGAGGGCGAGGAGGCCAAGTACGCCTCCGAGCAGATCGGCAGCGTCTTCAAGGAGCTCCAGGCCAAGGTCGTGCGCTGGAACATCCTCGATACCGGCTCGCGCATCGACGGCCGTGACCTGAAAACCGTCCGCAAGATCGTCTCCGAGGTCGGCGTCCTGCCGCGTACCCATGGTTCGGCGCTGTTCACCCGCGGCGAGACCCAGGCGCTGGTCGTGGCCACGCTCGGCACCGGCGAGGACGAGCAGTATGTCGACTCGCTCACCGGCATGTACAAGGAGAAGTTCCTCCTCCACTACAACTTCCCGCCCTATTCGGTCGGTGAAACCGGCCGCATGGGCTCGCCGGGCCGTCGCGAGATCGGCCACGGCAAGCTGGCGTGGCGCGCCATCCGCCCGATGTTGCCCTCCGCCGACCAGTTCCCCTACACGCTGCGCGTCGTCTCCGAGATCACCGAGTCCAACGGCTCGTCCTCGATGGCGACCGTCTGCGGCACCTCGCTGGCGCTGATGGATGCCGGCGTGCCGATCGCCAAGCCCGTCGCCGGCATCGCCATGGGCCTGATCAAGGAAGGCGAGCGCTTCGCGGTGCTCTCCGACATCCTCGGCGACGAGGACCACCTCGGCGACATGGACTTCAAGGTCGCCGGCACCGCCAATGGCGTCACCTCGCTGCAGATGGACATCAAGATCGATGGCATCACCGAGGAGATCATGGGCATCGCGCTCGGCCAGGCCAAGGACGGCCGCCTGCACATCCTCGGCGAGATGGCGCATGCGATCTCTTCTTCGCGCGCCGAGCTCGGCGAGTTCGCGCCGCGCATCGAGGTCATGCACATCCCGACCGACAAGATCCGCGACGTCATCGGCTCGGGCGGCAAGGTGATCCGCGAGATCGTCGAAAAGACCGGCGCCAAGATCAACATCGAGGACGACGGCACGGTCAAGATCGCTTCGGCCAACGCCAAGGAGATCGAGGCGGCGCGCAAGTGGATCCACACCATCGTTGCCGAGCCGGAAGTCGGCGAGATCTACGAAGGCACGGTCGTCAAGACGGCCGACTTCGGCGCCTTCGTCAACTTCTTCGGCCCGCGCGACGGCCTCGTCCACATCTCGCAGCTCGCCAATGAGCGCGTCGCCAAGACCTCCGACGTCGTCAAGGAAGGCGACAAGGTTTGGGTCAAGCTGATGGGCTTCGACGAGCGCGGCAAGGTCCGCCTGTCGATGAAGGTCGTCGACCAGGCGACCGGCAAGGAAATCGTTCAGGAGAAGAAGAAGCCGGAAGGCGAGGAAGACGCCGCCTGATCGGCTGGACCTGACAATCAGGACGGGCGCGCCGCGAGGTCGCGCCCGTTTTTGTTTGAGAGTTTGAAGGCGATGGCCGCCGAGCCGCTGAAGACCCTGTTTCATCCCTTTGAGGCCGAGGCGCTGCCTCTGCCGCAGAAACAGGCCCACGTCCTGTTCCTGGGCGCGGAGCCGGGCTTCCGGCTGCCCGACGGCTTCGATGCGGCGCTGCATCTCGTGCAAGGCTTCCGGCCGCATTTCCGCGCCCTGCAGGCGTCAGGCTACACGGTCACGCCGCGGGCGGAAGGTTCTGCCTTCGACGCCGCCCTGGTGCTCTGCGGCCGGCATCGCGGCCAGAACGAGCTGCGCATCGCCGAGGCGATCGAGCGCGTGTCTCCGGGCGGGCTGATCGTCGTCGCGGGCGGCAAGGAGGACGGCGTCGACAGCCTGCGCAAACGCATCGATGGGCTGGTCCCGCTCGAAGCGCACCTGCCGAAACATCACGGCGTCGCCTTCTGGTTCCGCCGGGCCGGCGCGGAGGCGGCCGAGGCGCTTCGTGTCTCCAATCCCGATCTGGTTGTGGAAGGCCGCTTTCGCACTGCGCCGGGCATGTTCTCCTTCGATCGTGTCGACGCCGGGTCGAAGCTTCTGCTGGACAGCCTGCCGCAGCGTCTTGCGGGCAACGCCGCCGATTTCTGCGCCGGCTGGGGCTACCTGGCGGCGAAAGTGTCGGAACGCTCGACGGAGCTCTCCGCTCTCGATCTCTACGAAGCGGATTTCGAAGCCCTGGAAGCGGCCAGGTACAATGTCCACGGTGCCGTCGAGCCACGTTTCTCCTGGACCGATCTGCTGACCGAAACGGTCGAACGACGCTATGACGCGATCGTCATGAATCCGCCTTTCCACACGGGCCGGGCGGCGGAGCCGGGCATCGGCGCCGGCATGATCCGTGCGGCGTCGAAGGCGCTGAAACCAGGTGGACGCCTGTTCATGGTCGCCAATCGCCAGCTTCCTTACGAGCAGGTGCTGGCCGACGCCTTTTCCAACCATGCCGAGGTCGCGCGCGACGGCATGTTCAAGGTGTTCTCGGCGCGTCGCTAAAAATAATTCCGGGAAAGAGTGAGAGCGGTTTCCGTCCGCGATTGCGCGCCAGGAAAACGGCGAGAGCTCTATTGCAGGCTGACGATGCGCGCCGGCTCGCGCGTGCTAAAGACGGGCCGTGCCTGGCCGAGCTCGATCTTGAGCGGCGCCGGCCGGCCGTACAGATAGCCCTGCACCACCTCGCAGCCGGCGGCCCTCAGCAGCGTTGCCTGGTTCTCGGTCTCGACGCCCTCGGCGATGATGCCGACGCCGAGCGCCCGCGACAGTCCGACGATGGTCGACACGACCGCGCCCGAACTGGAATCGGTGTCGATGCGGCTGACGAAGGAGCGGTCGATCTTGAGCTTGCCGAACGAGAAGTCGATCAGGTAGCTCAGATTGGAATAGCCGGTGCCGAAATCGTCGACGGCCACCGAGATACCCATGTCGGCGAGCTGCTGCAGGATGACGGCCGCACGGTCGCGGTCCTGCATCATCGCCGTCTCGGTGACTTCGAGCTCGAGCCGCGACGGCTTGATGCCGGTCGATGCCATGGTCTCGCGCACGATGCCGACAAAGTCCTTGGTCATGAACTGGACCGGCGAGATGTTGACGGCGACGAAGCAATCCTCCGGCAGATATTGAGCGTCGCTGCAGGCCTTGCGCAGCACCCATTCGCCGATCGGATTGATCATGCCGGTCTCCTCGGCGATCGGAATGAACTCCATCGGCGGGATCATGCCGCGTTCCGGATGCTTCCAGCGGATCAGCGCCTCGTAACCGACCACGCGGCCGGTCGGCATGTCGAATTGCGGCTGGTAGTGGAGGCTGAAGTCGCCGCGGTCGAAGGCGGTCTTCAGCTCGGATTCGATCCATTGCCGGTAGTCCGCCACCCGTCCCATATCGGCGTGGAAGACCGACCAGTTGCCGACGCCGCTTGCGCGCGCATTCTGCAGCGCCAGGTTCGAGCGGCGAAGGATGAGAACCGGGTCGACACCGTCCTTCGGCATCGCCACGATACCGATGGACATGCTGACGGACTGCAGGTGCGTCTGGAGCTGGTAGGGCTCCATCATCTGGTTGATGAGCTTTTCGAGGAACCGTTCGAGAGATCCACGGATTTCGCGGTCCGGCAAGAGCACGGCGAATTCGCCGGCGCCGAGCCGCCCGATTACGGCATCCTCCGGCATGCTCTCCTTCAGTCTTTTGGTGAAGGCGCGGATCAGCTCGTCGCCATGGCTGTAGCCGATGGCATCGTTGATCTGCTTGAAACGGTCGATGTCGATATCGATCAGGTAGACCGGTTCGCCGGTCTCGATCGTTTCCGACGCGGCTGCGGCGACCTTGCCGACGATGGCCGGGCGCGACAGCAGGCCGGTCATCTTGTCGAAATGCGTTTCCTTGAAGACGTAGTCGGCCGATTCATCGACGCCCGCGAAGAAGGACAGGGCGGCGCCACCGGCGGAAAGGGCGCAGAGCGCGGCGATGATACCCGCCATCGTCTCCGCTGTCATGCCGGCCAGGCCGTCGCCAAAGCCGAACCGCAGTCCCCAGAGCCCGAGGATGAAACTGCCCATGCCCGAGCTGGCGATGGTGATAAGCCGGAACAGCGGTGTTCGCTTCGGGTTGCTGACTGTAGACATGCAAGGTCCCTGAACTGCAGGGCCTTTTAGCGGATACCTCCTTAAAATGGGTTTCCGCCAATGCATCCAATTTTACTGGAAGTAGTTTTTGCGTTAGCGAATTATTCGCGGCCGCCGTCGTTCTGCTTCAGTTCCTCGAGCGCCGGCATGGACACGATGTGGTAGCCGGAATCGACATAATGGATTTCGCCGGTGACCCCCGAAGACAGATCCGACAGCAGGTAGAGCGCCGAGCCGCCGACCTCGTCGATGGTCACCGTGCGGCGTAGCGGCGAATTGCGCTGCTGATAGGAGAACATATGGCGCGCGTCGGACACGCCGGAACCGGCGAGCGTCCGCACCGGTCCCGCCGAGATGCCGTTCACGCGGATGCCGCGCGGGCCGTAGTCGTTGGCGAGATAGCGCACGCTTGCCTCGAGGCCGGCCTTGGCGACGCCCATGACGTTGTAGTTGGGCATGACCCGCACCGACCCGGCATAGGTCAGCGTGATCATCGAGCCGCCGTTCGTCATCAGTGCGGCGGCATTGCGGGCGATCTCGGTGAAGGAATAGCACGAGATCACCATGGTGCGCACGAAGTTGTCGCGGCTGGTGTCGGCGTAGAGGCCCTTGAGCTCGTTCTTGTCGGAGAAGCCGATGGCGTGGACGACGAAATCCAGCCCGCCCCAGGCCTCGCGAAGCGTCTCGAAGGTGGCGGTGACGGAGGCGCTGTCCTCGACGTCGCAAGGCACGACCAGCGGAGCGCCGAGCTTTTCGGCAAGCGGCTTGACCCGCCGCCCGAAGGCCTCGCCCTGGTAGGTGAAGGCGAGCTCCGCTCCGTGCTCGGACAATTTCCTGGCGATGCCCCAGGCGATTGAATGATCGTTGGCGACACCCATGACAAGCCCGCGCTTGCCCTTCATCAGCCCGTCCATGTCAGGCAATCCTTATGCGGAATAGCGCTGGAAAATCAGCGTTGCGTTGGTGCCACCGAAGCCGAAGGAGTTGGACAAAACGGTGTCGATCTTGGCGTTGTCGATGCGCTTGCGCACGATCGGCATGCCCTCGAATTCCGGATCGAGCTCCTCGATATGGGCGCTCTCGCCGATGAAGCCGCCCTGCAACATCAGGATCGAGTAGATCGATTCCTGGACACCGGCGGCGCCGAGAGAATGGCCGGTGAGGGACTTGGTCGAGGTGATGTAGGGCATCTTGTCGCCGAACACCTCGCGGATGGCGCCCATTTCCTTGGAATCGCCGACCGGCGTCGAGGTGCCGTGCGTGTTGATGTAGTCGACCGGCGTCGTTATCGTGGCAAGCGCCTGCCGCATGCAGCGCACAGCGCCTTCTCCCGAAGGAGCAACCATGTCGTAGCCGTCGGAAGTCGCGCCGTAGCCGACGATCTCGGCATAGATCTTGGCGCCGCGCGCCTTGGCGTGCTCCAGCTCTTCCAGCACCAGCACGCCCGCGCCGCCGGCGATGACGAAGCCGTCGCGGTTGACGTCATACGCGCGGGAAGCGGTCGATGCCTTGTCGTTGAATTTCGACGACATGGCGCCCATGGCGTCGAACAGGTCCGACATCGTCCAGTCGAGATCCTCGTGGCCGCCGGCGAACATCATGTCCTGCTTGCCCCACTGGATCAGCTCATACGCATTGCCGATGCAGTGCGCCGAGGTCGAGCAGGCCGAAGAGATCGAGTAGTTGACGCCGTGGATCTTGAACCAGGTGGCAAGAGTGGCCGAAGCGGTCGACGACATCGCCTTCGGCACCGCGAACGGGCCGATGCGCTTCGGGCTGCCGTTCTTGAGCGTGGTTTCGGCGGCTTCTACGATGGTCCTGGTCGACGGTCCGCCCGAGCCCATGACGATGCCGGTCCGCTCGTTGGTAATGTCGCTTTCGCTTAAGCCGGCGTCCGCGATCGCCTGATCCATGGCGACATGGTTCCAGGCGGCACCTTGGCTCAGGAAACGCATGGCGCGGCGGTCGATCATTGCCGACGGGTCGAGCGTCGGCGCGCCCCACACCTGGCAGCGGAAACCATGCTCGGCGAAGGAATTGGAAAAGCTGATGCCGGACTTGGCATCGTAAAGCGAGGCCTGCACCTCATTGGCATTGTTGCCGATCGACGACACAATGCCGAGGCCTGTCACTACGACACGTCTCATTCGCAACTCCTTCCGGCGTATTTTAGCGAAAAACCTAGCCGGTTTTCGCTCTTGATCATACGCAAAATAAACTGCCGCGATGTCCTTGCGCATCCGGCGGACACGCGAGGCCCCGTGGCGGTGGCGATCAGGCGGCCGACTGCTTGGACAGGCCGACCTTCAGATCCGTTGCCGCGTATATGGGTTCGCCGTCCGCCTTGAGCCAGCCATCGGCGATGCCGAGCACGAGGCGGCCGCGCATCACGCGCTTGAAGTCGACGCCATATTCGACCTTCTTGACCGACGGCGTCACCATGCCCTTGAACTTCACCTCGCCGGTCGACAGCGCCATGCCCTTGCCGGGCTCGCCGAGCCAGCCGAGATAGAAGCCGGTCAATTGCCACATGGCGTCGAGGCCGAGGCAGCCCGGCATGATCGGATTGCCGATGAAGTGGCAGGCGAAAAACCAAAGATCCGGCTTGATGTCGAATTCGGCGCGGATGAAACCCTTGTCGAAGGCGCCGCCGGTCTCGCTGATCTCGGTGATGCGGTCGAACATCAGCATCGGCGGATAGGGCAGCTGGGCGTTTCCCGGTCCGAACAGCTCGCCGCGGGCGCAGGCAAGCAGTTCCTCGTAATCGTAGCTGGACTTTTGACCCGCCATAAACTCCGTCCCCGTTTTCGTTCCGGGCGGCAGGGCGCCCTCGGTCGTTGGTTTCCTAACACACTCTGTTTGCGGCCGGAAACCGGCGTTTGCGCTTAACCCGTGCGCCTGCCTGGGTCAATGCGCGCTATTGATCGCATTTGGACGACAGAATATATGTCGGGAGGTGTCCAGTTTTTGGCGATGACGTCTTTTTGCCATTCTGGACCTGTCTATGGGGCTGAGCCACGAGCTTCGACGGGATAGATGGATTTGGACTGCCGGAAGGAAAGTGTCGCTGTGGACAAGCGGGTTCGCGAAGCCGGCCTGAGGCCGACGCGCCAGCGCATCGCGCTGGCCGATCTGCTTTTCGCCAAGGGCGACCGTCATCTCTCGGCCGAGGAACTGCATGAAGAGGCGATCGCCGCCGGCGTGCCGGTTTCGCTGGCGACCGTCTACAATGCGCTGCACCAGTTCACCGAGGCCGGGCTGTTGCGCATCCTCGCGGTCGAGGGGTCCAAGACCTATTTCGACACCAACACCTCGGATCACCATCACTTCTATGTCGAAGGCGAGAACCGGATCTTCGACATCGCCAGCGGCCCGGTGAGCGTATCCAACCTGCCGGAGCCTCCGGAAGGCATGGAGATCGCCAATGTCGACATCGTCGTGAGGCTGCGCCCAAAGCGCATCGATTGATCCCCTTGGCGATGCGGCCCGTCGATCTCGCGATCCGCCTGGAATGGACCGCGGCCGCCGTGGCGGCAATCGTCGTCTACGCAATGACGGGCGTGTCCTGGTGGCTGTTTGCGCTGCTCATCCTGGCGCCGGACCTGTCGATGCTGGGCTATCTCGCCGGGCCGCGTGCCGGCGCCGTCTCCTATAACGCCCTGCACATCCTGATAGCTCCGCTCGCGCTGGTGCTTGCGGGCGTGCTGTTTGCCGGTCCCATCGCAACTGCGGTGGCGCTCATCTGGATCGCACACATCGCCATCGACCGCGCCCTGGGCTACGGCCTGAAACTGTCCACCGGCTTTCAGGACACGCATCTCGGCCGCATCGGGCGATAGATTGGCCCCTGGCCCGGACGGAAGAATCAGTTCTTGAACTTCTCGCCCGGATAGGCGCCCCAGACCTGCGACTGGGCCATCCAGCCGGTATGGCCGTCAAAGGTCATTTCGCACCATTGACCGTCACATTTCTTGATCGAGCCGATCACCCCCGGCTCGATGATGGCGATGACGTTGGCGTCCTTGTTGGGATCGTCGAGCAGATTGATTCGCCCGCCCTTGCCGCGCTGCCAGGGGGCGACGATCGCCGTGCGGCGGCCCGACAGCAGCGACTGGTTGATCCAGCCCTCCGAGCCGTCGGCATCGCGCACGCGGCGCCATGTGTCGAATTCCTGGATGACTTCCATAGGCAGCCCGGCCTTCATGTACATCCAGTTGACGGAATAGTTGGCGCCGGGGCCGACGCGCGAGTTGACGCGAGCCGGCTTGAGGCTGACGAAGCGCGGCAGCGGCAGGCCGCTCGGCCCGAGCGTCACCGTTTGCGCCGGTGCCGCCGCGCTCTGCGCGGATGCCTGCGGAGCACCAAGCAGGGCGCCGAGAATGGCTGCGCTGAAAGCCAGGCGAAGCGACGCGAAACCAGACACTTTCATTCCTTTCGGCGCCCGTCCGTCGGGATGAGCGCCCCTTTTTCTTTGTCTTCGGCGGCACCGCTTGTTACAGGAGTGGGCTGATACCGCGATCGGCTACAAGTTTCGCCGGTCTTGGTTAAAGAGGTCTCAACGAGATCGGGTTCGAGGAAGCTTCGGGGATACAATGGCAGGCAAAAAACGGCCCCTCGTCGTCATCACGCGCAAGCTGCCCGATCCGGTCGAAACCCGCATGCGCGAGCTGTTCGATGCGCGCCTCAATGTCGAGGACCGGCCGATGACCCAGCCGGAGTTGGTCGCCGCGGTCAAGGAAGCCGACGTGCTGGTCCCGACCATCACGGACCATATCGATGCCGCGTTGATCGCCCAGGCCGGCGAGAACCTCAAGCTGATCGCCAATTTCGGCAACGGCGTCGACAAGATCGATGTCGCCGCGGCGGCCAAGAAAGGCATCACCGTCACCAACACGCCGAATGTGCTTACCGAAGACACCGCCGACATGACCATGGCGCTGATGCTTGCCGTGCCGCGGCGACTGGCCGAAGGCGCCAATGTGCTCACCGGCGAGAAGAAATGGGCCGGCTGGTCGCCGACCTGGATGCTCGGCCGCCGCATCTGGGGCAAACGCCTCGGCATCGTCGGCATGGGCCGCATCGGCACGGCGGTTGCAAGGCGCGCCAAGGCCTTCGGCCTGTCCATCCACTACCACAATCGCCACCGCGTGCTGCCTGCGGTCGAGGAAGAGCTGGAAGCGACCTATTGGGAAAGCCTCGACCAGATGCTCGCCCGCATGGACATCATCTCGGTCAACTGCCCGTCGACGCCGGCGACCTTCCATCTCTTGTCCGCCCGGCGCCTGGCGCTGATGCAGCCCTCGGCCTACATCGTCAACACCGCGCGCGGCGATATCATCGACGAAGAGTCGCTGGTCAAGCTGATCCAGGACGGCAAGATCGCCGGCGCCGGCCTCGACGTCTACGAGCATGAGCCGGCGCTGAACAGCAAGCTCCTGAAACTCGCCACTAGGGGCAAGGTCGTTCTTCTGCCGCATATGGGCTCGGCCACGCTCGAAGGCCGCATAGACATGGGCGAGAAGGTGATCATCAACATCCGCGCCTTCTTCGACGGCCACCGCCCGCCGGACCGCGTGCTGCCGCTAAGGACCTGAAAACGTCGCGGCTGATCAGGCGGCGATGGTAACGGCGCCGTCTCCGGCGACTTTCACCGTGGCTCCGCGATAGGTGTCGAACACACCACGTCCGAGCCGCACCGCCATCGGTGTCGCCCAGCCCATTTCCCGGGCGACGATCAGGCCGAGCAGAAGAATGGCGTCCGGCTCGTGCAGTACCAGGGCCGCCGGCGCGCGGCCATTGTGGACCAGTTCCATCAGCACCGCCGAAGCGGATGACGAGCCGATCGTTCCGGGTAGGAACAGCACGCGGCCGGAAATCACCTCGCCATGCTGCGGATGGCGGACATCGGCGATGCGGCCGGTCTTCGGGTCGACGCCGCCCCAGAAGCTGATAGGCGCCGTCAGCACCAGCGCTTCGCCTTCGCCGGCCTGGCCCGGCACCAGGATTTCGGCGACGGCGCTCATGCGGCGATATCCGTGAAGCGCGGCTTGCCGGCGATCGCGCTTTCGACGCAGTCGGCGAGCGAGGCATAGAGCACCGCATAGCCGGTGTTGCCCGGCGCGTAATGCGCGAACTTCCCCGAATTGGTCATCAGCACGCCGCCTGCCAGCTCCGGCATGATCGGCGTCACCACCACACAGGTGTCGGCGACGATGACGACGCCGCTTGCTTCGAGCCGCTTCCGTCGCCCGTCCTGTTCCAGCGAGGCGAGCACGTGCCGGCCGGTGCAGGCGTAGATCGGCACGGCGAGCCGCCTTCCGGCGATCAGCCGCTCCAGCGTGGCGAACTCGGCATCTGACAGGTGCGGGCTGCCGATCGCCACCGCGTCGATCGTCCTGGCTGCCGCGGCGGTCGACAGGCCGGCGCGCGCCTTCGCCACCATGTCGGACGTGACGCGGATCACCGCGTCCGGTTTCGGTTCGGCCAGAATGGCTTCGACGTCAGGCGCCTCGGGCGTGACGCCGGCGATGTGGAACAGGCCGACCGCGCCGGATGATGCGGCCGCCGCACCGAAGGCCTTCAGCGCGTCCTCGCCGGGGTGATTGGCGATACCGGCGACGACGCCGATCGTATTGCCGACCTCTCGGCCATAGAGGCTGCCCAGCACCGGCCAGGCGATCTCGGAAGCGAGGAAGGAAGGGGAGAGGCCGGAGACGTCGAACACCAGCCGCGCTTTGCGGTTCTCCGGCCTGTGCAGGCCATAGTCCGGCGCCCGGCCGGTGATGGCGCAGGCAATGTCGAGGAAGTCGCCGTAGCGGTTCGTGCGGGCGCCCAGCACCGAGTTGCAGAACACCACCGCATTGGACTCGCCCCATGCGACATCGCTGCCAAGCGCCGGCCTGTGTCCGGCCTGGTAGGGGGCGCAGGTCCAGCTCTGCTCGCAGCCGAGCTTGCGATAGGCCTCCATCATCCGCCGCGCCATGCCGCGCTGCGGCTCTTCCAGACGGATGCGCGAGCAGCCCATCAGGTCGAGCGCTCCGACATTGAGCGTCGAGCGCACCGCGACCCTGGCGCCGCCCTCGACCAACCGCTCGGCGAACAGCGTGCCGGAATCGCCGTGATAGAGCGCCCCGTCGATATGCGCCGAAGCGATTGGGATCAGCCGCTGCGCCCCGAGCAGCCGCGCGCTCTCGGCGACGATGCGCATCGCCGTCCCCGCGCCGTCCTTGCCGGCGGCTATTGCCTGTTCCTCGGGGCTGAGAGCAAGGCTCAAGACAGCACCTTGCGCATGGTGATCGAGGTTGGCCTGACGTATCCCGCATGCGCCGTGCGCCCGGTCTCGCGAAAGCCGAGCCGGGCAAACGCCGCGTGGTTTGCGATGAGCTCGATGCGGGTCTGCAATTCGATGGCACTTTTGCCGCGCCGGCGCGCGATATCTTCCACGGCTTCCATCAGCCGTCCGCCTATGCCTTGCCCCTGAAGGCCGGGCTCGACGGCAAGCTTGCCCACATAGAAATCCGTGGCCCGCTCCTGCGCGAACACGCAACCGACGATCTGGCCGTTCTCCACGGCCAGGAACGCCGTCTCCTGCCCCGCCTTGTGCCTGAGGCCTTCCGGCGTCAGCAGATGCGCCGAGGATGGCGGGTCGATCACGCCGTCCATATAGGCGAAGGCGCGCAGGATCAGCGCCAGCAATTCGTCCCACCGCATGAAGCTCGGCGGAAGTTCGGTGACGAGGAGAGCGGCGGGCTGGTCCATCGGTTCAGGCCGCCTTGTAGCGGACGGTGTCGAAACGGGCGGTGAGGCCGTCGTAAAGCAGCAGCCGGCCGACCAATGGCTCACCGATCCCGGCGATCAGCTTTATCGCTTCCATCGCCTCCAGCGTGCCGACGACGCCCGTCAGCGCGCCGACGATGCCGGCAACGGCGCAGGATGGCACCAGCCCTTCGGGTGGCGCTTCCGGGAAAAGGTCGCGGTAAGTTGGATTGCGCTTGCCGTCGGCGCCCGTTTCGTATGGCTTCAGCACCGTCACCGAGCCGTCGAAGCGGCCGACTGCGGCGGTGACCAGAGGTTTCTTTTCCAGGGCGCACGCATCGGCGAGCGCATAGCGTGTCTCGAAATTGTCGGAACCGTCGACGACGACATCGTAGCGCGCGACGAGGGCAGGGGCGTTTTCGACCGTCAGCCTGAGGCGATGCGGTTCCACCGCGACATTGGGGTTGATACGCATGATCGCGGCCGAGGCGCTGTCGGTCTTCGCCATGCCGATCGTGTCGGTATCATGGATCACCTGCCGCTGCAGGTTGGAAAGCGAGACCGTGTCGTCGTCGACGATGCCAAGCGTGCCGACGCCGGCTGCGGCAAGATATTCGAGCACGGGCGCCCCCAGTCCGCCGGCGCCGATCACCAGCACCCGCGCCCGCTTCAGCTTCTGCTGGCCGGCGCCGCCGATCTCGGGCAGCACGATGTGGCGGGCATAGCGTTCGAGTTCTTCGTCGGTCAGTGCGGTATTGGTCATGGCCGGACCATAGAGCAATTCGAGGGAAAGTGTGTAACGGTTTTCCGTTCGGAATTGCGTAAAAACAAATAGTTAGAGCAGTTCAGCGGTTCTGCCGAACGCGGGACTGCTCTGCTGGCGGAAAACCTTGTCATAAGCGTGAGTTGGCGGCGAGGCTTGGCTCTTTCAAGTGTCAGGTGCCTGGCACGACGCTGCCGTGATCGACCGTCAGGAATTGCGCGCGTCCGGCGAGGCTGGAAAACAGCGCCGCGTCGGTGCCGGTCATGAAGGCCTGGCAGTTCAGCTCCTCGAGGATGGAGAACAGCGCCGCGCGCCGCCCGCCGTCGAGATGCGCGGCGATCTCGTCGAGCAGCAGGATCGGCGTCAGTCCCGACATCTCGCCGGTCAGCCTTGCGTGCGACAAGACGATGCCGACCAGCAGCGCCTTCTGCTCGCCGGTCGAGCACAATTCGGCCGGCATCGACTTCGGCCTGTGCCGGACCACGAGGTCCGAGCGATGCGGTCCGTCGAGCGTGCGGCCGGCGGCGCGGTCGCGCTCGCGGCCATTGGCGAGCATCGCCCGGAACCGCTCCTCGACGTCGACCGCCGGCGCGACGGCGATTTCGGTCTCCAAGTCGCCGGAGAGGCTTATGTCGGCCTGCGGAAACGGGCCGCTGCCGGGCAGCTTTTCGATCATGGCGGCAAGCAGCCGCACCAATTCCGCCCGCGCCGCCGCGATCGCCACCCCGGTTTCGGCCATCTGCGTCTCGATCGCGTCGAACCAACTGCTGTCGCGGGAACCCTCCGTAAGCAAACGGTTACGGCCGCGCATCGCCTTTTCATAATCCAGCGCCCGCTGGCCGTGGCCGGGGTCGATCGCCAGCACAAGCCGGTCGAGAAAGCGGCGACGGTCGGTGGCCGGTCCTGGAAACAAGCCGTCCATCGCCGGTGTCAGCCAGATGACCCTCAGCCATTCCAGCATATCCTCCGCCGACTTTGCCGGCGCGCCGTTGATGCGAACCCGTCTGCCGCCTTCGCCGGCACCGTCGCCGCCGGAAATGCCGGTGCCGATTTCGACTTGGCCTTCCGGCCCCTCGATCCGGGCATGCAAGGCAAAGCCGCCATCGCCGCCTTCGCGCGCCACGTCGGCATAGGGCGCACGGCGAAGCCCGCGTCCCGGCGTCAGCAGCGATATGGCTTCGAGCAGATTGGTCTTGCCGGCACCGTTGTCGCCCGACAGCACCACGGCGCCGGGGCCGAGCTCGAGCGAAAGGCCCGCATAGTTGCGGAAATTGGTAAGCGTCAACTTACTTATATAGCTCTGCTGCCGAAGCTGTTTGCTATCCTCGGTCACGGCATGTCCGGCCCACTAAAGCATGTCTCCCGAAAGTGGGAACCGGTTTCGGGACAAGGACATGCGCAAAATCAAAAGCCTAAAGCGTACGGAGCGAATCCGAAGGATCGCGACGCGCTTTCGAGCAATTCCTGCAAGGTTCGGCACGGTCTTGCGCCTGGAATCGCGTCAAAACGAAGAGATAGGGCGGTTTACCGTTTCCCTGAAACGACGCCCCACTCCCGTGCCTAGACCCGCATAGGCATCAGCACATAGAGCGCGGTCTCGTCGGCCATGTCGTGGATCAGCGTCGGGGACCCGGCATCCGCCAGCATGAACTTCGCTTCCGAGCCGGTGAGCTGGGCCGCGACATCGAGTAGGTACTTGGCGTTGAAGCCGATCTCGATCGGGTCCGACGAGTAGTCGGCCGCCAGCTCCTCGGTGGCGCTGCCCGAATCCGGATTGTTGACGGCGAGCGTGAGCTGGCCGTCGTTGATCGACATTTTCACCGCGCGGCCGCGCTCGGACGAAATGGTCGAGACGCGGTCGACGGCGGCGGCGAAGCTCTGACGGTCGATGATCAGCTTCTTGTCGTTGCCGGTCGGGATGACGCGCTGATAGTCGGGGAAGGTGCCGTCGATCAGCTTCGAGGTCAGGATGACGCTGCCGATGGTGAAGCGGATCTTGGTATCCGACAGCTCCGTCGTCACCGCCACATCCGGGTCGTCGACCAGCTTCTGCAGCTCGCTCACCGTCTTGCGCGGGATGATGATGCCGGGCATGCCTTCGGAGCCCGCCGGCGCGTCGATCTCGGCGCGCGCCAGGCGGTGTCCGTCGGTCGCGACCGAGCGCAGCTTCAGCTTGCCGCCCGCTTCATGCGTGTGCAGGAAGATGCCGTTGAGATAGTAGCGCGTCTCTTCGGTCGAAATGGCGAACTGGGTCTTCTCGATCAGGCCCTTGAGCGCCACCGAATCGAGCCGGAAGATGTGCGAGAAGGAACCGGCCGAAAGCTCCGGGAAGTCCGACTGCGGCAGGCACTGCAGGCGGAAGCTGGACCGGCCCGACGTCACCGTCATGGCATTGCCGTCCTCGTCGGTCTTCAGCATCACCTCGGCGCCGTCGGCGAGCTTGCGCACGATGTCGTAGAGCAGGTGCGCCGGGACCGTCGTCGCGCCGCCGCGCTCGACCTTGGCGGGCGTGGCTTCCGTCACTTCGAGGTCGAGGTCGGTCGCTTTCATTTCGAGGCTGGCGCCTTCGGCGCTGAGCAGCACATTCGACAGGATCGGTATGGTGTTGCGCCGCTCCACCACACGATGAACGTGGTTGAGGGACTTCAGGAGGTTGGACCGTTCCAGGATAACACGCATGACGAAACAGGCTCGCTTCAATGAATGAGCGGGTCACCAGGGAGCGGCGTCCCGCGAAAGCTCCGAAAAGCTCAGAATCTATGTAAGCTGACAGTAAAAACCCTGCAAACGCAAGCCCGCGGCACCGGTTCGGCCGGTTGCGCGGGCTTTCTGGGGATAAAGCCGGTGAAGCGCTCAGGCCTGCTCGTTGATCAGCCTTCTGAGCAGTTCGAGCTCCTGCGCCAGCGTGTTGTCGGCACCGGAAAGATCCTCGATCTTGCGCACGGCATGCAGCACCGTCGTGTGGTCGCGGCCGCCGAAACGCCGTCCGATCTCCGGCAGCGAGCGCGGCGTCATCACCTTCGACAGGTACATCGCCACCTGCCGCGGCTTGACGATGGTGCGCGTGCGCCGGTTGGAGAGCAGCTCCGTCTTCGACACGTTGTAGTGGCGCGCCACGATGCGCTGGATGTCCTCGATGCGCACCCGCTTCGGCTCGCCCGAACGGTAGATGTGGCCGAGGATCTCGTCGATGCGGTCGAGGGTGATCTGCGGCTCGAAGGACTGGCGGAAGAGAAGTTGGTTGAAGGCGCCTTCGAGTTCGCGTCCGCTGCCGGTCACCGTACGGGCGACGTGATCGAGAATCTCGTCCGAGATGTCGAGCGAGGCATCGTCGATCTTGGCCGTGGCAAGGCGCAGCTTCAGCATGCCGAGGCGCATGGCGAAATCCGGCGCCGACATTTCGAGCGCCACGCCGCCATTGAGGCGCGACCGCACGCGCGGCTCCAGCGATTCCAGTTCCGACGGCGGCCGGTCGGCGGCGACCACCACCTGCTTGGCGCTGTCGAGCAGCATGTTGATGAGATGGCAGAATTCATGCTGGATCGACTTGCCCTGCAGGAACTGCATGTCGTCGATGATCAGAAGATCGATATCGCGCAGTTGCTCCTTGAGGGTGAGTGCATTGTTGTCGCGGATCGCGGTGGCGAAGCGCCACATGAAATATTCCGCCGTCAGATAGACCACGCGCGATTTCGGGTTGTGGCGCAGCGATTCCGCCGCGATCGCCTGCAACAGGTGCGTCTTGCCCAATCCGACGGTCGCATGAAGGAAGAGCGGGTTGAAGCGCACCGCGCTCGACTGCGATTCCGCCACCGCCTTGGCTGCCGCGAACGCCACCCGGTTCGAGGGCCCTTCGATGAAGGAAGCGAACGTGTAGCGCGGGTCGAGCGGCGACCCCAGCACGTTGTGGCGGAACTCGGTCTCCGCCGGTACGCCTTGGCGAGGCGCCGGCGCCCGCTCCACCCGGCCGGCGTTCGCGGTGCCGGCGGCAAGTGCGGTCTGCGTCTGCTTGGTCATCTTGCGCGCCGGCGCGATCTCCGGCTCGACGTTGTTGCGGCCCTGCCGCGTGGCGGTCCGCACGACGATCTCGATCTTGAGAACGTCGGAATCCTCATGCCTCCAGAGTTCGGCGATGAGGTCGAGATAGTGGCCGTTGATCCACGACCGCAGGAAGGCCGTGGGCACGGAGATACGGACGATGCCGCGTGATGCCTCGGCAACCTTCATACGGCCAAACCAGCTCGAATAGACCTCGGCTCCCAGACGCGCCTTCAACTGGGCCTTGACCCGCTCGAACTTCTGTTCAGCGTCGCTGGATGCCGCCATGCCGTCCCCTCCGACGAAAGTTGTAGGGAATGGGAGTTCGCCCGCTATCTCCCTTTCGATGCCGCTTTGCATGATCAAGTTCCTTGTCTTCTCGTACCCTTTTCCGCCGGGAGTGCGCCTCCTGCACCCTTGGTCCGGCGACGTTTTCCGCCGCGTCTTCATCGCCGCCGCCGGCGATATAGTCGCAACGTTGCGCAAGGGACCGAATGCTGGCTCTTGCAAGCCAGCTTGATCATGCCAAGACAATACGACACCGTCCGGCGAAAACGCCGGCCCAACGTCGACTGCCATGTACAATTACGCCAGTCCCCTACCCACCGAAGAGACAAACCAAGCCGCACGCGGAATTGCTCCGCGTCATGAATTCCGCCATTTTTTGCTGGCCGATTCAGGCTGGGTCGAGGGCAAGTGCCCGTCCCTTCGATGAATGGACATTACCGAAATCGCTGTGGATAGGGCAAGGCCACGTCTAACTGATTTTTAACGAATCTGGTTACCGGAGACGTGTTCGAAGCAGGTGCCGTCGCGGCACATTTTGATAAAGCCATTGTGATTCAAACCCTTTTCCGGCGAATGTGAAAAAGGCCACACCTTCGGAAATTTTCTGAAATAATTCTCTTGACAGCTACTTGTCCCCCGCCGCCCCTCCGCAGGTTGAACAAGCTGTGGACGACCGTCTGTAACTTATTGAAAAATATCAGGAATTTGTGACAGGCTATTTTACGGCCATAGCCGCATTCGGCGGCAACGATATCAGCGATTATGTATATGCCGGCAAAACATTCGCAACTTCGAAATTCGGCCAGAGCGTCGTTGTACACGCGTTCTTTTTAAGTACTTGCCGGCAAACGAAAAAACCCGGCCTATGCGGCCGGGTTCAAGGATAACGGTTCTAAATGGAAGTCGGTCAGGCCGACAGCACCTTGACCCGCTGGGCCAGCCGCGAAACCTTGCGGGAAGCCGTGTTCTTGTGGATGACGCCCTTGGTTGCGGCGCGCATCAATTCCGGCTCCGCGGCCTTGAAGGCCTCCAGCGCCGCGGCCTTGTCGCCGGCGGCGAGCGCCTCTTCGACCTGGCGGACATAGGTGCGGACGCGCGACCGGCGGTTCTTGTTGATCGCCGCGCGGCGGGCGATCTTGCGCGTTGCCTTTTTGGCCGAAGACGTATTGGCCATGATGCCTCTCTTCCGATCTGGTGGGCGCCAGCGGGGTGCCGCAGGGCGCAAAAAACAAACGGGCAGCCACGGGGCCGCCTCGGTTGGTGCGGCTTATAGTTCAGCTTTTCCGGCGCGTCAACGCCGCTTGGCGGTCTTTTTGGCGGCCTGGAGCGCGTCGCGTCGAAACGCACGACGCTCTCTGGGGTCTTGTCTTATGCATGTCGTTTCCCAACCGCCGCACATTTTGAGGGACAAGCATCAGCGGTTGGTGAAATTCGGCTTCCGCTTCTCGACGAAGGCGGCCATGCCTTCCTTCTGGTCGTCGAGCGCAAACAGCGAATGGAACAGTCGGCGTTCGAAGCGCAGTCCTTCGGCGAGCGTCGTTTCATAGGCCCGGTTGACGGCTTCCTTTGTCATCATCACCGATGGCAGTGAAAACTCGGCGATCTTCGCCGCCGCCTTTAGCGCCTCCTCGACGAGCTCGGCGGCCGGCACCACCCGTGAAACCAGTCCGCAGCGCTCGGCTTCGGCGGCGTCCATCATGCGCCCGGTCAGGCACATGTCCATCGCCTTCGACTTGCCGACGAAGCGGGTCAGCCGCTGCGATCCGCCCATGCCCGGCATGACGCCGAGCGTGATTTCGGGCTGGCCGAATTTTGCATTGTCGGCGGCGATGATGAAGTCGCACATCATCGCCAGCTCGCAGCCGCCGCCAAGCGCATAGCCGGCCACCGCCGCGATGATCGGTTTGCGCGCACGCGTGAGTTCCTCCCAGCCGACGAAGAAATCCTGCGTATAAGCGTCGACGAAGGAGATCGCCTGCATTTCCTTGATGTCGGCACCGGCCGCGAAGGCCTTCTCCGAACCCGTAAGGACCATCGCGCCGATACCGGCGTCGGCGCCGAACGCGTTCACCGCGGCCACGATCTCCGCCAGCACCTGCGAATTCAGCGCGTTGAGCGCCTTCGGCCGGTTCAGCGTGATCAGCCCGACCTTGCCGCGTGTTTCCACGAGAATGGTTTCATAGGCCATGGCATCGTCTCCTCGCTTCGGTTGCGGAGACCGGTCTAGCTCACCGCTGACAGGTCCGGCAATAGAAGGTCGAGCGGCCGCTTTGCACGATGCGCTCGATATGGCCGCTGCAGCGCGGTTTCGGACATGGCTCGCCTTCACGGTCATAGACGGCGAAGGAATGCTGGAAATAGCCAAGCGACCCGTCTGTCTGGACATAGTCGCGCAGCGAGGATCCGCCGGCGGCGATCGCGTCGGCGATGACCGAGCGGATCGCCTCGGCCAGGCGTTCGCATTGCTCTTTCGCTTTCTTGCCGGAGCCGGCGATGGTACCGGCTTGGCGCAACGGCGACAGGCCGGCGCGCCACAGCGCCTCCGACACATATATGTTGCCGAGCCCGGCGATCAGCCGCTGGTCGAGCAGTGCCGCCTTGAGCGGCGACCTGCGGCCCTCGAGCAGCGAGGCGAGCAGGGGGCCGTCGAGCGCATTGCCGGTCGGCTCGATGCCCAGCCCCGCCAGCATCGGATGCGTGTCCGGCGTCCCTTCGGTAAACAGCATGAAGCCGAAACGGCGCGGGTCGTTGAAGATGACGCGCGACCGCTCGCCCTTCGGCGACTGGACATCGAACACGACATGGTCGTGCGCGCCGTTCTTCGAGCGCTCGTGATGGAAGGTGCCGGGGGTGTCGCTGCCCTCGGCGGTTTCGACGCGGAACGATCCCGACATGCCGAGATGGCAGATCAGGACCGGACCGTCCTCGATGTGCATCGTCAGATATTTGGCGCGCCGGCCAAGCGCCGTCACGGTCTTGCCGGCAAGCCTCTCCGAAAACCGCTCTGGAAAAGGAAAGCGAAGGTCGGGCCTGCGCGCCTCGACGCTGACGAGCCGCGCCCCTTCCAGAACCGGTTGCAGCCCGCGCCGGACCGTCTCGACCTCAGGCAGTTCTGGCATGGCCGCCTATCGTTGCAAGGAAAGAGGTGCCGTGGCGGCCGGGCGCAAGGCCGAGGTGATCCGCGACGGTTTCGCCGATATCGGCGAAGGTCGGCCTGAGCCCGATGTCACCGCCCTTCAGCCCAGGCCCGATGCCGATCACAGGAACGCGTTCGCGCGTGTGATCGGTGCCGCGCCAGGTCGGATCATTGCCGTGGTCGGCGGTGAGGATGAGCAGGTCGCCCGGTTCGATGCGGGACAGCGCTTCCGGCAGCCGGCGGTCGAAGGTCTCGAGCGCCCAGGCATAGCCGGCGACATCGCGTCGGTGGCCGAACTCGGTGTCGAAATCGACGAAATTGGCAAAGACCAGGTCGCCTTCGCCGGCGTCGTCCATGGCACCCAGCGCCTTGTCGAACATCGCCATGTTGCCACCGGCCTTGCGGACCTCCGAGATGCCGCGATGGGCGAAGATGTCGCCGATCTTGCCGACGGCGATGACCTTGCTGCCGCGCTCCGTCAGCCGGTCGAGCAAGGTCGGCTCCGGCGGCGGCACGGCATAGTCGCGGCGGTTGTGGGTGCGCTGGAAGGTGGCTCTCGTCTCGCCGACGAAGGGCCGCGCGATCACCCGTCCGATCTTGAGCGGATCGACCAGCCGGCGCACCGTCAGGCAAAGCTCGTAGAGCCGCTCCAGGCCGAAATGCGTCTCGTGCGCGGCGATCTGCAACACGGAGTCCACCGAGGTGTAGCAGATCGGCTTGCCGGTGCGGATATGCTCCTCACCGAAGCGCTCGATGATCTCGGTTCCGGGCGCGTGACAGTTGCCGAGGATGCCCGGCACCTTGCCTTCGCGGATGATCGCGTCGGTCAGCCCGGCAGGGAAGGCCGGCACGGTGTCGGGAAAATAGCCCCAGTCGAAACGCACGGGCAGGCCGGCGATCTCCCAGTGGCCCGACGGCGTGTCCTTGCCGCTCGAGACCTCCTGGGCGGCGCCGTGGAAGGACGAGGCGCGCAGCGGCGTGCCGGCGTCGAGCCTCAGTCCGGTTGCCGTATGCGCCGCGCGGGCAAGCCCGAGCGAGATCATGTTGGGCACCGCGAGCGGCCCGCTGCGCAAGCCTTCACGATCCGCGCGGCCGTCGGCGCAGGCCTGCACGATATGCCCGAACGTGTCGGCGCCGGCATCGCCATAGCGTTCGGCATCGGCCGCTCCGCCGATGCCGAAGGAATCGAGAACGAACAGGAAAGCCCGCGCCATGAAGTGCCATCGTTGCCAGTCTAGGCAGCCAGACATAAGGTTCCGCGGCGGCGTTGGCAAATCGGAAACCAAACCGCAACGGCTTGGCGCCATAGTCGTGCAAATCGGGCGAAGCGCCGGCGGGAGAGCGGCAAGCATGGGCAAGGCTGGAAAATCCGCGGCAAGCCGGGCGTTGAGGACGTGCGCGGCGGCTCTCGCGGTGCTCTCGGGGACCTTGTCGGCGCGCGCCGACTGGCGCGACGACATCGGCACGTTTCGCATAGGCATCGTCGCCGAGCCCGGAGGCGGCAACACGGTTCCCGGTCTGGCGCGCTTGACGGATGCCTATACCAACGCTCTCGGCATGAAGGTGGAGTTCGTGGTTGCCCGCGACTATGCGGCGCTGGTCCAGGCGCAGGCGAGTGGCCGCGTGCAATATGCGGTCTATTCGGCGCTCGCCTATGCCGCGGCTTCGGAGCGCTGCGGTTGTGTCGAGCCTCTGGTGGCGCCGGTCGACACCGATGGTGCCGTCGGCATTCGTTCCGTGCTGCTGACGCGCGACGGCAAAGTGCCGGACCTCGCGGCGATGGCCTCGCACCGGATCGCGATCGCGCCCGCCGACAATGTCGGCGGTTCCCTGCTGCCGCTGACCGGGCTCTCAGGCGAAGGCGCGAAGATCGCGGAGGACTCACCCTTCCTGGCGCGCGCTCCTTCGGCAACCGCGGCCGAGGCGATGCTCGGCGACGGTGAAGCCGACGGCCTGTTCGGCTGGGAGCCTGTCGGCGCCGACGGCCAGCCCACCAACACGGGCGGCACGATCATGCGGCTCGAGGCCGCCGGCGTCCCGAAGACAT
The DNA here is from genome assembly GCA_004963905.1 of Mesorhizobium sp. Lineage (GTDB taxonomy): Bacteria > Pseudomonadota > Alphaproteobacteria > Rhizobiales > Rhizobiaceae > Mesorhizobium. Next base: position 107,027 of record SUGL01000015.1, on the reverse strand, counting down.
CGCTTCGGGTGCTATGGACCTCGGCTCCGCTGCGATACGGACCTCATGCCGTGCGCCGCGATCTCGACGCCGAAGCGAAGCGCCGGCTCGCCGTGTTTCTGACCAATCTCAAGTCGCTGACGCCGGACGTCTACGATCTTTTGGAATCGACGCATTCCGGCGGATTCGAGCTGGCCGTGTCGAAGGACTATGCAACGGCGCTGGCCATCGTGCGACGGGAAGCTGGCGGTCGGGAATAATCCCTCAGCAGTCGCTGCAAGGGACCGTGGGGCCGCGGCGCGGCCTCAGATAATATGTTTCGCTCATCGGTATGTGGTTGAAGGCCGAGGTCAATCCAAGCGGCTTCGATTCGTCGGCCGTCCAGGTGATGATCGGCTCATAGCCGAGGTCGCTTTCCACCCGCACGAGGAATGTCTTGCGGATATTCAGCGTCGACGGAACGGTGGTGATACTGTCCTTCGCCGCGTCGGCGCTATACGTGGTGCCTACAAGCTTGCGCGACCAGGCCACCGTCGCCTTGGGCGACGCCTCGTCGCTGATCTGGATCCCGGTAATGATGATCGTCGGCTTGGAGCGGTTGTAGGGCTGCAGCGTCGAGGCGCCGATCTTCATGATCGCATCGAGATCCGCTTTCGCGACCGTCGTCTGCTGCGTGACGAGGTCCGCCACCATGCTGCCGATGCGGCTGACCTTCTTGCTGGTCTCGATCGCCTGCGAGGCTTCCATCGTGATGAAATACATGATGAGCAGCACCGGCGCGATGAACGCGAACTCGATTGCCGCCACGCCGCGGCGATCGCGGCAAAACCGCGCCGCAATGGCCGAAATTCCCCAGTGTGCCCCCGCACGGTACATTTTTACCTCCACCCGCCGCAGTCTCAGCCGCCGAGCAGTCTCAATTGTCGAATGGTTCGTTCTGCCAGGTCACGGACGCGAAATGCAGCGTGTCGCCGTCTATATTGGCCATCTGCTTGGCCAGAAAATCGGTCATGACCGGCCATTTGTAGAAAACACGCAGCATGTTCTTCGTTTCCGCCAGCCCGGGAGAAACGCCGAAGGTCGTCGCATTCGTGCCTTGCGTCAGCACGATCTGGCCGTTCACGATCTTGAAGCTCGCCGTGGCGGCGTCGGCGAAGGTTGGATATTCCTTCAGGTCCACCTGCAGGCGTTCAAGACAGTTGCCGGTGACGATGATGGCCATCCCGTCGCAGATCTGCTGCTTGATCGAGGCTTCGGTCACATTTGCCTTCTTGAGCTGCCCGGTCCTGAGCTGGCGCGCGACGTCGTCGGTGATGTTGGCCATCACCTCCTGGCCGGCGAACGAGATGCAGCTTTCGAGGATGGCGAAGACCAGCAGGGCGAACGGCATGGCAAGCAGCGCGAACTCTATGACTGTGCTGCCGCGCCTGTCGCTGAAGAAGCCATGGCGAGGCTTTGCCCTTGCCTTGCCGTCCATGCCGCCCTCGGGTGTCGGATCCTTGCTCATGTCCCGTTCCTGCCGATCCCTTGCAATGCCGGCGGCAACATAGCGAAAAACCCATTGAGGCCCGGTTTGGATGAGCGTTAAATTCGACGGACGACCTTTAACCCGCCATTAACGTCGCGGCGCTTGCCGGCGTCGGCCCTCAATGGCCGGCGTTCATTTCGGTCTCGGACGTTTTCTCAGCCTCGCTCTTGTACGAGCTTTCGCAATAGGGCGTGCAGGACATCGTCTGGACTTCGGCACGCCTGTAGATGCGCACCGATGACGCGGCTTGCCGGACGACCGTCACCTGCTCGTCGATGATCGGGCTGCCATCGGAGTCGAGCACGACCAGATTGGTGACGCCGAAACCCTTGCCGGTGAGGACGACCGTCGAGGCGTCTTGCACGGCAGCGTCGGCGATTGCCGGATTGCCTATGACGATCGTATCGGCGGCGCGCGACAACTTGACGATCTTTGCCTGGTTCATGGTGACCTCGATGCCGGCGCCGGCCCTGGCCGGCACGACGAAAGCGGCAACTGCCAGCAGCGCGACGACTGGAAATGGCGATCTCGACAAGGTCATTGAGGCGCTCCGGAGCGGCAGACTGTTCAACGGAACATGAACGAAATTGGTGAACCGACGGTTAAACGCTGCATGGCTGCGATAAGGATTGGTCGACTCGGGAGCCGTGAGCCAGCAGCATATGCTGTTTTAGCAAAGCAGCGCGTGGCCGGATCTCCGCGCTTTTCCTTCCCGTCGGTCCGCCTTTCGACGCTTAGGTCACGGTTAACCAAGCAACGGGTTCGCCCCAGGAAAGGAATCGGTAAGGGTATTTATTAAGCCGATTGAAAGGGCTTCTCCCTAAATTCGCAACATCCGATCAACCGGCAAGAGAAGTTGACGGAAGTGCTGTAACACGTGGAGTAGGAGCTCTCGAATGTCTAACCTCATTGCACGTTTCGCGAAGGACGAATCCGGCGCGACCGCCATCGAATACGGTCTGATCGCCGCTCTCATCGCGCTCGCCATCATGGTCGGCGCCGGCCAGCTCGGCAGTGCCCTGAACAGCAAGTTCATCGCCATTGCAAACAAGCTTGAAGGCGCCGGCAACTAAGACGCTGGCAAGTCGCGTGGTTGATAAAATCGCGCGGTTCGAAAGGAAAAAGGGCCGCCCTTGGGCGGCCCTTTTCTATGCAGCCGGACGATTTGAGTGTCCGGTCTCATCAATCGTTAATTCGCCGAGTCTAGGCTGGCGTCGATTTTCGTGCGGGTCCGTCGTCCATGCTTGAAGCCGCGATCTTCGTCGTCTTTCCTTTCTGCATGCTGTTCGCGGCGATCTCCGACACGCTGTCCATGACGATCGCCAACCGCGTGCCTGTGCTGCTCCTGGCGACGTTCGCTCTGGTGGCTCCGTTGACCGGGATGGACTGGGCAACCTATGGTGGGCATTTCGCGGCCGGTGCCCTGGTGCTGGCGGTGACTTTCGGTTTGTTCGCGCTCGGCGGCATGGGCGGCGGCGACGCCAAGCTGCTGGCGGCGACCGCGGTATGGATGGGGCTCAACATCAATCTCATCGGCTACCTGGTAACCTCGACGTTGATCGGCGGCCTGCTGACCATTGCCATTCTGGCTTACCGGAAATCGCCGCTCGCGGCCTACACCGGCCATAACCGTTTCCTGCGTCATTTCGCAGACGAGCGCGCAGGCATTCCCTATGGCGTGGCACTTGGTCTCGGCGGGCTTCTCACCTTCCCGGATTCTCCGCTGATGGTCTGGGCGCTGGACCGGCTCACGGCCTAACTGGTTCGCAGCAGGCTTCTCGGGGCGGCTTGGCCGCCTTTTTCGTTAACGGCAAGCGGTTCCGTCTAATTTGAGTAAACCTTAAATTAATCACGATCGTAAGCATTGCATTAACCTTGTTTTGACGATTGCGGCTGCAAAGTCCGGCCTGGCTAGGTGGTTTGCCTTGAGGCGAAGGGTTCGGACGAATGCCAGCATCCCGACTGATTATTCTAGGCGTGGCAGTGGCCGCGGCGGGCGGCGCGGGTTATGTCGCAAAGAACATGGTGGTGGCGCCGCCGCCTCGGGTCGTTGTCGACGCTCCCAAGCAACCGGCGATCGCGCTGCAGGACGTCTTGGTGCTTTCCGGCGATGTCGCGATGGGCAGCCAGCTCGGCGACAACATCAACTGGGAGCAGTGGCCGGCCAGCGGCGTCAACGCCAATTTCATCACCCGTGCCGCCGAACCTGACGCGGCCGAAAAGCTCAAGGGCTCGGTGGCGCGCGTGGCCATGTATACCGGCGAGCCGTTGCGGCGCTCCAAGCTGGTCGGCGAAGGGCAGAGCTTCATGTCGTCGATCCTGCCGTCCGGCATGCGCGCCGTCGCGACCGCCATATCGGCCGACACGTCGGCGGGTGGCTTCATCCTGCCCAATGATTTCGTCGACGTCATCATGACCCGGCGCGCCGACACCGGTAACGGCGGCAGCGGCTTCAACACCGAGACCATCCTCAAGAACATCCGCGTCCTGGCCATCGACCAGACCATCCAGGAGGACGAAGAAGGCAAGAAGACCAGGGTCGGCCAGACCGCGACGCTGGAACTGACGCCGCAGCAGGCGGAGATCATCACGGTGGCGCAGCAGATGGCGGACCGCCTGACATTGGCGCTGCGTCCGATCGTGGACACGAATGAGAAGAACCTGGGCGAGGCCGACTACCTGGTGAACGGCAACGGTCGGCGCGGCACGGTACGGCTGATCAAGTCGGGCGAAGTTTCCGAAGTGGGAGCAAGGAAATGAGGCTAAACGGCAAACTGCCCGTCATGGCGGCAGCGGCAATCGGCCTGTTCCTGCTCGGCACCAATGCGCCAGGCCTCGTCGAGGCCAAGGCCGCGAACAGGTCGGCGGGCGTGACGGCCTCGGTCGCCACGCAGCGCGTCAAGCTCGGTCTCAACAAGTCGGTGGTCATCGATCTGCCGAACGACGCCTACGACATCCTCGTCGCCAATCCCGCGGTCGCCGACGCGGTGACGCGCACGGCGCGCCGCATCTATCTGTTCGGCAAGGCGGTCGGCGAGACCAACATCTTCGTCTTCGGCCCCAACGGCGAGCAGATCGCCAGCCTCGACCTGGCGGTCGAGCGCGACGTCGCCGGACTGGAAGACTATCTCAAGCGCTTCCTGCCGACATCGGAGATCAAGGTCGAGCTGCTGAACGACAACGTGATCCTCACCGGTACGGTGGACACGCCGCTCGATGCCAAGCGCGCCGTCGACCTGGCGACCATCTTCGTCTCGGGCGGTGAAGCCACGACCGGCCAATATTCGCAGACGGCCGCCGGCGGATCGGCCAATGGCGGCGTCGACATCAACAATCCCGACGCCGAGCGTCGCGTCTCCAAGATCGTCAATCTGCTGCAGATCATCGGCGACGACCAGGTCACGCTGAAGGTGACGGTGGCCGAAGTCAGCCGCTCGGTGATGAAGCAGCTTGGCGTCAACATGATCGGCAGCGGCGGCAGCGACGGCATAACCTGGGGCGCGGTCAGTGACAATTTCACCGGCCTCGGCAAATCGCTTTCGCATTCCGGCGTCAACTTCGGCACCTCCACCTTGCAAGGCTACATTAACGCCATGGAGCAATCCGGCGTCATGAAAACACTCGCCGAGCCGACCCTGACCGCCGTGTCGGGTGAGAAAGCAACCTTCAAGGTCGGCGGCCAGTACAACATGGTGAACAGCCAGACGCAGCCGGACAGCAACGGCAACATCACCTACGGCCTGAGGCAGATCGAGTATGGCATCGGCCTCGAATTCCAGCCCGTGGTCCTGTCGCCCGGACGTATCAGCTTGAAGGTCAGGACCTCGGTTTCGGAGCCGACGACGGAAGGCTCGGCGTCTTTCTCGGCCGGTGTGAAGCAGCAGGGGATGAACGCCCTCTCGCTCCGGAAGCGTCTGGCCGACACCACGGTCGAACTTCCCTCCGGCGGATCGATGATGATAGCCGGCCTCGTGCGCGATGATGTGAGACAGGCCGTCAACGGACTGCCGGGGCTCACCAAGATCCCTGTGCTCGGCGCGCTCTTCCGCAGCCGCGACTTCGTGCGCAACGAGAGCGAGCTCGTCGTCATCATCACGCCGTATCTGGTGAAGCCGGTGGCGCGCAACGACCTTGCCAAGCCGGATGACAATTTCAGCCCGCCGAGCGACGGCGCCGGCATGTTCCTCGGCCGTGTCAATCGCGTCTACGGCACCATGCAGACCGACAGGCCGGCCGGCCGTTACCACGGCGTCGTCGGTTTCATCTACAAATGAGCGGGAAAGCGGACATGTCTCAGTCAGCATCGAAGGCCATGACGATCGCGGCGGCAACATCTGGCCGCGGACGTTTCCGTCGAGCGGCCCCTGTCCTGGCGATCGCCCTTGCGGCATCGCTCGCCGGATGCGCCAACTTCCATCGCGACAGCATTACGGTGGGCTCCATTCCCGACGACTACCGCACCAATCATCCGATCGTCATCGCCGAGAAGAACCAGAAGATCGACCTTCCGGTCGGCGCCGGCGATCGCGGCATGACCGGTTCGCAACGCGACGCGCTGCTCGGCTTCCTCGACGGCTACGACAGGAGCGCCGCCCCGGCACTGACGATTGCGGTTCCGGTTGGATCTGCCAACCAGCTTGCCGCCCAGGCTGCCAGCCGCGACTTTGCCCGGCTTGCCATGGCTGCCGGGGTGAAGCGTAACCGGATCGTCATGACGTCTTACCAGTCCGCCGTGCCTGAAGCCTCGGCGCCTGTCCGCGTCGCCTTCGTCGCCGTGCAAGCCCAGACCGACAAATGCGGGCGTTGGCCGAACGACCTCACGGAAACGTCGGAGAACAAGCATTACGCTGATTTCGGCTGCTCCTATCAGAACAACCTTGCCGCCCAGATGGCCAATCCCAACGATCTGCTGGGGCCGCGCAAGCAGTCCGACATCGACGCCGAAAATCGCAGCAAGGTGATCGATATCTATCGTGCCAGAGGCATTTCGGACGAGTTCCTCGGCAATTCGGAAGTGACGTACTGAGCCGCGCCGGATGGCGGAAAGAGCATGACGATGAGCAATCTTGCCTACGACACGCCCTCGGATACCGGCGACCTCTCGCAACAGGACATCGCCGCCATGCAGGCGCTGCGCCCGGTGCCGCGCATTTCGATCCAGGCCTTCTGCGAGACCGACGGTGTCGCCAATCCCATCGAGCGTGCCGGCGAGGATCGCCGCATGGCCAAGGCCCATCTCAAGGTCCATATGGGCGGCATCGCCACCGCGATCGAATTCTACCAGTCGGCGCCGACACCCAACCTGATCATGCTGGAATCGCGCAGCGAGCCGAAACAGCTGCTCGAGCAGCTCACTCAGCTCGCGGAGTATTGCGATCCTTCCTCGAAGGTCGTGGTCATCGGCCATTACAACGATGTCGGCCTCTACCGTGAGCTTATCCGCTCCGGCATTTCCGAATATGTCATCGCGCCCGTCTCGATGACCGACATCGTCAGCGTCGTGTCGTCGATCTTCGTCGATCCCGAGTCCGATCCGATCGGCCGCTCCATCGCCTTCATGGGCGCCAAGGGCGGCGTCGGCTCCTCGACGATCGCCCACAATGTCGCCTGGGCGATATCGTCGCTGTTCAAATCGGAGGTCGTGGTTGCCGATCTCGACCTCGCCTTCGGCACCGCCAACATCAATTTCGACCAGGACCCCGCGCAGGGCATCGCCGAGGCGGTGTTTTCGCCCGAGCGCGTCGACGAGGTCTATCTCGACCGCCTGCTCGCGCAGTGCGCCGAGCATTTGTCGCTGCTGGCGGCACCCTCCACGCTCGAGCGCGTCTACGATTTCGATCCGGACGCCTTTTCCCAGGTCATCGAAACGGCGCAGCGCAGCGCGCCTTTGCTCGTGCTCGACGTTCCTCATATCTGGAGCGGTTGGACGAAGAGCACGCTGATCAAGGCCGACGAGATCGTCATCACGGCCACGCCCGAGCTGGCAAATCTTCGCAACACCAAGAATATGGTGGACATGCTGAAGCGGCTGCGTCCGAACGACCCGCCGCCGAAGCTGATCATCAACCAGGCAGGCGTTCCGAAACGGCCGGAGATCGCCGCATCGGATTTTTCCGAACCGCTCGGCATCACGCCTATGGCGGTGATCAATTTCGAGCCGCTGCTGTTCGGCAACGCGGCCAACAACGGCCGCATGCTTGGCGAGATGGACGCCAAGAGTCCGGTCGTGGGCACGATCAATGAAATCGCGCATGTCCTGACCGGGCGCAGCGAGATCAAGGCGAAGAAGAGGGCAGGCCTGGGCTCCATCCTCGGCAAGCTTTCGCGCAACAAGAAGTGACGCTGGCAGAGCGGCATCGGGTAGTCGATCATGTTTGGTAAACGAGGCACAGACGACGGCAGCCGGGCAGCTCCCGAATTCCGTCCGCCAGCACCTCCCCCCGCCGCTCCCGGTCCGACCGGGACGATGGCTCTCGATCGGTCGGCCGCGTCGGCGCCCGGCATGCCTGCCCCGACGCCCGCCCGCCGTCCGGTGGAGGCGCCGCCGATGGCGCCAGAGCCGCCGAGAAGGGTCCAGCGCGAGCGCAGCGAAACCTACTACGACACTAAGAGCCAGGTGTTTTCCGCGCTCATCGACACGATCGACCTGTCGCAGCTCGCTAAGCTCGATCCGGAAAGCGCGCGCGAGGAAATCCGCGACATCGTCAACGACATCATCGCGATCAAGAATTTCGTGATGTCGATCTCCGAGCAGGAAGAGCTGCTCGAGGACATCTGCAACGACGTGCTCGGCTATGGACCGCTGGAGCCGCTGCTCGCCCGCGACGACATCGCCGACATCATGGTCAACGGCTCCAAGAACGTCTACATCGAGGTCAACGGCAAGGTCGAACCGACCAGCATCCGCTTCCGCGACAACCAGCAGCTGCTCAACATCTGCCAGCGCATCGTCAGTCAGGTCGGCCGCCGCGTCGACGAATCGAGCCCGATCTGCGACGCGCGCCTTCCCGACGGCTCGCGCGTGAACGTGATCGCGCCGCCGCTCTCCCTCGACGGCACCGCGCTCACCATCCGCAAGTTCAAGAAGGACAAACTGACGCTCGACCAGTTGGTCAAGTTCGGCGCCATCTCGCCGCAAGGCGCCGAGATCCTCAAGATCATCGGCCGCGTCCGTTGCAATGTCGTCATCTCGGGCGGCACCGGCTCGGGCAAGACGACGCTGCTCAACTGCCTGACCAACTACATCGATCGCGAGGAGCGGGTCATCACCTGCGAGGACTCGGCCGAGCTGCAGCTGCAGCAGCCGCACGTGGTTCGTCTCGAAACCAGGCCGCCCAATCTCGAAGGCGAGGGCGAGGTGACCATGCGCGACCTCGTCAAGAACTGCCTGCGCATGCGGCCCGAACGGATCATCGTCGGCGAGGTGCGCGGGCCGGAAGTGTTCGACCTGCTGCAGGCGATGAACACCGGCCATGACGGCTCGATGGGAACCATCCACTCCAACAGTCCGCGCGAATGCCTGAACCGTATTGAATCTATGATCGCCATGGGCGGCTATTCGCTTCCGCAGAGAACGGTGCGCGAGATCGTCGTCGGCTCGGTCGACGTCATCATCCAGGCGGCTCGCCTGCGCGACGGCTCGCGCCGCATCACCCACATCACCGAGGTGATCGGCATGGAAGGCGACGTCATCATCACCCAGGATCTCGTCCTCTACAACATCAAGGGCGAAGACTCGAACGGCCGCCTGATCGGCGAACATGTCTCCACCGGCATCGGCCGGCCGCATTTCTGGGATCGTGCCCGCTACTACGGCGAGGAGCAGCGTCTCGCCAATGCGCTCGAGGCCATGGAGAAACGTGCTGACTAGAGCAATTCCGGGAAAAGTGCGTAGCGGCTTTCCGTCCGGAATTGCGTAAAAACAAATACTTAGAGCGGATCAGCGATTCTGCGAAAGCTGAACCGCTCTAGTGCATCTGGAGGCGTAGGGGCCCAGGTCGATGTTCGGAATTGACACCACGGTTCTGGCTTTCGTCGTGCTGGCCGGCCTCAGCGCCGGCGCGATGGCCTATGCTTTCCTGTTCACGCGCATCGACAACGAAAAGCAGGCCGGCAAGCGGCTTGAAACAATCAAGACGGCAGAGACCGACCGATCGGTGGTGAAGGCTTCGCGCGACCGGGCCGCGGAAGCGGTCAGGCGGCGCAAGACCCTTCAGGATTCGCTCAAGCAGCTCGACGAGAAGCAGAAAACCAACGACCGCAACGTCAAGAAGCCGCCGCTGAAGGCCCAGATCCGCCAGGCCGGCATGACGGTTTCGATCGAGCGCTTCTACATGTACTCGGTGATCTGCGGCATCGCGCTGACCTTCCTTGCCTATCTCGCCGGTGCGCCGTTGCTCGTCCTGCCCGGAGCGCTCTTGGCCGGGGCCCTCGGCCTGCCGCGCTGGTTCGTCTCGTTTCGCCGCACGCGCCGGGTGAAGGCTTTCCTGGAGGAATTCCCGAACGCACTCGACATCATCGTGCGCGCGGTGAAATCCGGTCTGCCGCTGAACGATGCGATCCGCCTGATCGCCAACGAATCTCCGGAGCCGGTCCGCTCCGAGTTCCGCCGTATCGTCGATTCCCAGCAGATGGGTCTGTCGATCCCGGATGCCACGCTGCGCATGTCCGAGACCATGCCATGCACCGAGGCCGGCTTCTTCGGCATCGTCATCCAGATCCAGTCGCAGGCCGGCGGCAATCTCTCCGAGGCGCTGGGCAACCTTTCGCGCGTGCTGCGCGACCGCAAGAAGATGAAGGCCAAGGTGCAGGCGCTGTCGATGGAAGCGAAAGCGTCCGCCGTCATCATCGGCGCCTTGCCGTTCGTCGTCGCCTTTCTCGTCTATCTTTCGAGCCCGAACTACATCATGCCGCTGTTCACGACCAGTGTCGGCAATCTGATCCTCGGCTGTTCCGGCGTCTGGATGTCGATCGGCATCGTGGTGATGCGCAAGATGATGAATTTCGAAGTGTAGGGGCGCGGATCCAATGACAGACCAGGTCGTCAAGACGCTAACCGATCCTTCCTTCCTTATCGCGCTGCTGGTCGGCATCGCGGTTTTTGCGACCGTCTTCACGCTCATGCCCGCGCTCGGCGGCGATCAGCTCAAGGCGCGCATGAAAACCGTGGCGCTCGAACGCGACGAGCTGCGCTCGAAGCAGCGTGCGCGCCTTGCCAGCGAGGCCGACCGCCGCCGCAAGGGGCTGCGCGAGGAGCAGTCGGTCGGCATGCGCAACATCGTCGAGCGGCTGGATCTCAAGCGCGCGCTTGCCGACGAAGGCACGCTGCAGAAACTCAAGGTGGCGGGCTTCCGCGGCCAGAATCCGCTGACGCGCTTCCTGTTCTTCCGCCTGATTCTGCCCTTCATCGGATTTGCGCTCGCGGCGATCTACCTGTTCCTGCTCGGCGGTCTGGCGCAGCAGCCGGCTTTCATCAAGCTGTTCGTCTGCGTTCTTGTCGCCTATGGCGGCTTCTATGCGCCGATCCTCTACGTCAACAACCGCGCGACCAAGCGCAAGCAGTCGATCCAACTGGCATGGCCGGACGCGCTCGACCTGTTGCTGATCTGCGTGGAGTCCGGCATGTCGGTGGAGGCGGCGCTTCGCAAGGTCGCCGACGAGATCGGCGCCCAGTCCGTGGCGCTCGCCGAGGAGTTCGTGCTTACCAATGCCGAACTCTCCTATCTGCAGGACCGCAAGGTAGCCTATGAGAACCTGGCGAGCCGCACCGGCCTGGAATCGGTGAAGTCGGTATCCCAGGCCCTGGTTCAGGCGGAGCGCTACGGCACGCCCGTGGCGCATGCGCTGCGCGTGCTGGCCTCGGAAAGCCGCGACATGCGCATGAACGCGGCAGAGAAGAAGGCCGCCGCGCTGCCGCCGAAGCTCACCGTGCCGATGATCCTGTTCTTCCTACCGGTTCTGTTCGCCATCATCCTGGGTCCGGCCGGCATCCAGGTCAGCCAGCGCGGCATCTTCGGCGACCAGCACAGCTCCAGCAGTCAATAGGCGAAGCTGTCTAAGGCGTGTTGATATTCAGGTGATGCCGGCCTGCAAACGCCGGTTTCCTGCGCTTCCGGTGCTCAAGTACTTCAAGTACGCTCCGCTCCGGTTCTCAGAAACCGACATTTTCGGCTCGGCCTGACCTGAATCTCAACGCGCCTTAGAGCATGTCTCCCTGAAAGTGGGAACCGGTTTCGGGACAAAGACAAAAGCCTAAAGCCATGGAGCGAATCTGAAAGATCGCGACGCGCCTTAGGTCATGGCAAAAGCCGCGTGGCGGGCGCCGCGCGGCTTTTCCTTGTCCGGCGCGGCGCTTGCGGTCAGTTGGTCGCGACCTTCGCCTTGTCCTTGTCCTGATCCTTGAGCTGACTCCAGGCATTCTGCTGGGCGAGCATCTGGCGCAGATAAGCGATATTGGCCTGCGCCTGTTCTGGCGAAAGCTCCTGTGAGGCAATCTTCTCGGCTTCGTCGAAGCGGCCTTGCAGTCCGACGACCAGCGCCAGGTTCTGCCGCACGCGGCTGTCGGCGTTCGGCTGCTGCACGGCCGAGCGCATATAGGTTTCGGCTGTGTGCAGATCGCCCTCGAGCACGTAGGACATGCCGAGATTGGAAAGGATGGAAGGTTCGTTCGGCTTGAGGTCGAGCGCCTTTCGATAATCCTGACGCGCCTCGTCCCGCTGTCCCATCTGGTCGAGGATGGCGGCTTCCGCCGACACCAGGCGCCAGTCCGGATATTCCGGCGTCTGCGCGCGGCGTACCGCATCGAGCGCCGGCTCGAACTGCCCGTTGGCGGCAAGCGCCTTGCCGTAGGCGGCGAGCACGTCCCGGTCCTTGGGGTAGGCGATTGCGAGCTTGCGCATCACCGCCAGCGACTGGTCGGCGTCGCCATCCATCTGCAGCGCCGCCGCGTAGTTCGTGGCGATGCGCTTGTCGTTCGGGTTCCTGGCGTACGATTCGCCAAGCCTGGTCGTGGCACTGTGCAATTCGCCGGCCGACATCGTTTCCAGCGGCCTGCCGTCGGAGCGGGAAATGGAGCCGGTGGTGAACTTGCTGGTGCTGCTGCAGCCCGCGATGCCGGCCGCCAGCGCCACCACCAATGCCGTGGTCACCAGACGCTTGTTTTTCACGTTCGGCGCATTGATCGGCATTTGCACCTGGTCTCCATGCTGTGCGGCTGTTGGCTGGCCGTCTTCCCTCCCGCAGAAATATTCTGTTAACCCTAACGGACCGTTAAGAAGCTGACTCGCCATTGCATGTCGCCCATAAGTGTGCAGCGGTTCTGGGACAACGACATGCATCAAAACAAGGACTTAAAGCGCGTCGCCTGAAATCTGTTTCTGCGCGACGCGCTTACCTATTCGGAGACCATCGAATGCCTGTCGAACTCGTTGACCAGAAGCCGGAAGCCGCCCTGCCAGTCTATCTGCTGGGAAAGGACGGTCTCGACGGCGCGGGCCTTCCGCCGTCCGTCATCGCTTGGGCGCGAGCCAATGGCTTTTCCGGCGAGGCGGGCCGGACGCTGATCCTGCCCGGTGAGGGTGGCGCTCTCGCCGGCGCGCTGTTCGGCACCGGCGACGGCGAAAGCCAGCTTGCCGTCGGCGCCTTGGCGCGGTCGCTGCCCGAGGGCGAATGGTATTTTGCCCAGGACTTGCCTGCGCCCGATCTTGCGGCGCTTGCGCTCGTCCTCGGCGGCTACGTCTTCACCCGCTACGGCAAGAAGCCCGGCAAGGCATTGCGCTTCGCGCTGCCGCCGGGCGCCGACGCCGCGCATGTCCGCCGCATCGCCGACGGCGTGTTCCTGACGCGCGACCTCGTCAACACGCCGACCAGCGACATGGGACCGGGTGAGCTGGAGGAGGCCGTCCAGACCTTGGCCGCCGCGCATGGCGCCGACGTCTCCGTCGTCAAGGGCGACGATCTCCTGGCGCGGAATTTCCCGATGATCCATGCCGTCGGCCGCGCCTCGACCGGCGCGCCGCGGCTGATCGACATGAGCTGGGGATCGGGCGATGCGCCGAAGGTGACACTGGTCGGCAAGGGTGTCTGCTTCGATACCGGCGGCCTCGACATCAAGCCGTCGTCGGGCATGCTGTTGATGAAGAAGGACATGGGCGGCGCCGCAAACGTGCTCGGTCTCGCTTCCATGGTCATGGCGGCGAAACTGAATGTCCGGCTGCGCGTGCTGGTCCCCGCGGTCGAGAATTCGATCGCCGGCAACGCCTTCCGGCCGGGCGACGTTCTGAGAAGCCGCAAGGGCATCACGGTCGAGATCGGCAACACCGACGCCGAAGGCCGGCTGGTCCTGGCCGACGCGCTGGCGCTCGCCGACGAGGAGAAGCCGTCGCTGCTGATCGACATGGCGACGCTGACCGGAGCGGCGCGCGTCGCGCTTGGCCCTGACCTGCCGCCCTTCTACACCGGCGACGAGGCGCTGGCGTCCGATCTGGCTTCGGCTTCGCTCGCTGCCGAGGATCCGCTGTGGCGCATGCCCCTGTGGCGTCCTTACGACGCGAAGCTTTCCTCGAAGGTCGCCGACATCAACAACGTCACCACGGACGGCTTTGCCGGATCGATCACCGCGGCTCTCTTCCTCAAGCGCTTCGTGGAAAAAACGCCCGGCTGGGCGCATTTCGACATTTTTGCCTGGAACCCCGCCGATCGTCCGCACGGTCTGACGGGCGGCGAAGCGCAAGGCATTCGCGCGCTGGAGCGGATCATTTCGAAGCGGTTTGGGTGACGGCCCGGCGGAGAAGCCGGCAAAACGCCTGGTCCCCTAGCACAGAGATTTTGATCCGTCGGCTATGTTTGCGTCGGCAGGTCGCATGCCTTGGCGATTGGCCGAAACGCCCATCGCGATCGTCATCCTTGGGCGTAGCGACGCGAAGCGGCGCGCAGACCCAAGGATCCATGCCGTGACTTCGACGTGTTGCGACAGTACAGAATTCTGCTCCGCTGCACCCCTCGATCAAGGTCACGGAATGGATCCCAGGGTCTCCGCGACGGGGCTTCGCTCCTGCTTCGCCTGGGGATGACGAGGTTGGGGAGGCTTCAGCTAATCCCCAGCGCTTGCGCTGATTTCACGGAAACGCGCGGTGAAATTCTTTGCCTGCCGATAAGCCTGCAACCTTTCAAAATCCCTGTGTCGAAGAGCTCGGACTGAAACGGAAGCGAAACAATTTGCCGTCATGCTGGGCGGATGTCGATCTCGATGCGCCCGAGCCAGGCCTTGCGACTGTGGCAGCAGGTGTTGCTGTCGCAGGTGCGCGACGGCGCGCCCGATCTCACCATGCGCCAGACGGCGATCCTGCTCACCATCTACCTCGATCCGCCGCCGCACACGGTGCGCGGCCTGGCCGCCAGGCTCAACGTCACCAAGCCGGTCATCACCAGGGCGCTCGACACGATGGGCGCGCTGAAGCTGGTCTCGCGCCACCGCGACGAGGCCGACAAGCGCAACGTGCTGATCCGGCGCACGGTCGAAGGCGCGCTCTTTGTCGAGCGCTTCGGCGATGGTATCGTCGCCAAAGCGCAAGAACTGCCCATCTGACCGATCACCAAAGTTGACTGGATTGCCGATTTGACTGCCAGGGATGCCCGCCTTCACGCCTTTCGTTCCGACCTTGCCGATGCCAGGCTGAAAGGCGAGGTCGCTGCCGACCGCTTCGTCGCCGGCCGCCCCGCGCGTATCACGGCCGCCGTCGCCGACCTGCGCAAGGCGCCGCGCCCCGATGCCGGCGTCAACACGCAGGCGCTGTTCGGCGACGACGTGCTTGTCTTCGAGGACGCGGAAGGCTGGGCCTGGGTGCAGGCCGAGCGTGACGGCTATGTCGGCTATGTCGCCGACAACGTGGTTGGTACGCGTGAGCAAACCCCGACCCATATCGTCTGCGTGCCCCGCACCTTCCTCTATCCGGGCCCCGACCTGCGCTTTCCGATCGGCGGGCAATTGTCGATGGGCTCTACGGTGACGGTGGCGGGCTCGGCCGAAACGCGCGGCACGCACTACGCGCTGCTGCCATCCGGCCAGGCGATCATCGCTCGCCATCTCAGACCGATCGCGGAGATGGCAGACGACTATGTCACGGTGGCGGAAAGCTTCCTCGGCACGCCCTATCTCTGGGGCGGTGTTTCCGGCTTCGGCATCGACTGTTCCGGCCTCGTGCAACTGGCGATGCGCATGACCGGCAAGGATGTGCTGCGCGATTCCGACATGCAGGCGGCATCGATCGGCACGCCCCTCGAACCAGGCCCCGACTTTTCCGGGCTCCAGCGCGGCGACCTCGTCTTCTGGAAAGGTCACGTCGCGATCATGACGGACGCGAAGGACATGATCCACGCCAACGGCCACACCATGCTGGTCTCGCGCGAGGGGCTGAAGGAAGCGGTCGAACGCATCGGCTATCTCTATGGCGGCCCTACGGGGTTTAGGAGGCCGTAGTGCGGAGCTTCCCTTCTCCCCTTGTGGGAGAAGGTGTCGCCGAAGGCGACGGATGAGGGGTGCTCCAGGGAAAGCCAGCGTCTCACTCCGCTGGAACACCCCTCATCCGTCTTGCCGCTGCGCGGCAATCCACCTTCCCCCACAAGGGGGGAAGGAAGAATCGCACGATCCCCTTTTGTTCCGATTCTTCTTGGCGAGCGCGCTGCGTCGCGCTACCTCTGGCGCGTGACAGAGCAGCCGCGCCTTGCCGAACAGAATGCCGCCGTCCTGCTGCCCGAGCCATTCGTCAAATGGTTCGCCGCAAAGGGCTGGTCGCCGCGTGTTCACCAACTCGAGCTGCTGGCCCAGGCTGAAGCCGGGCAATCGGTGCTGCTGATCGCGCCGACAGGCGCCGGCAAGACGCTGGCCGGCTTCCTGCCTTCGCTCACCGAACTCGCCAAACGCCCGCGCCGCAAGCCTGGCGAAGCACATCGCGGCATCCACACGCTCTACATCTCGCCGCTCAAGGCTTTAGCCGTCGACATCGAGCGCAATCTCGGCAAGCCGGTCGAGGAGATCGGGCTGCCCGTCACCATCGAGACGCGCACCGGCGACACGCCCTCGCACAAGCGCCAGCGGCAGAAGCTCGTACCGCCCGACATCCTGCTCACCACGCCCGAGCAGCTCGCCTTGCTGATCGCCTCGAACGACGCCAGGCGCTTCTTCGAAGACTTGCGCTATGTCGTTCTCGACGAGCTGCATTCGCTCGTCACCTCGAAGCGCGGGCACCTTTTGGCGCTGGGCCTGGCCCGATTGCGCAACTTCGTTCCCAAGCTGCAGACCATCGGCCTCTCGGCAACGGTCGCCGAGCCGGACGAATTGCGCCGCTGGCTGGTCGCGCAGAATCCACCCGGCGACATGGCCGGGCTGATCACCGTCGCTGGCGGCGCCAAGCCCGACATTTCGATCCTCGACTCGCGCGAGCGCGTGCCGTGGTCGGGGCACTCGGCCCGCTACGCCATCCCCGAAATCTACGAGGCGATCAAAGAGCATCGCACGACGCTGCTCTTCGTCAACACGCGCAGCCAGGCCGAGCTTCTGTTCCAGGAGCTGTGGCGAGCCAATGAAGACTCGCTGCCGATCGCTCTGCACCACGGCTCGCTCGATGTCGGGCAGCGCCGCCGCGTCGAGAAGGCGATGGCTGACAATGCGCTGCGCGCCATCGTCGCCACCTCGACGCTCGACCTCGGCATCGACTGGGGCGATGTCGATCTGGTCGTGCATGTCGGCGCGCCGAAAGGCGCCAGCCGCCTGGCGCAGCGCATCGGCCGCGCCAACCACCGCATGGACGAGCCGTCGAAGGCGATCCTGATCCCGGCCAACCGCTTCGAGGTGCTGGAATGCCGCGCCGCGCTCGACGCCAACTATCTCGGCGCGCAGGACACGCCGCCGCTGGTCAAGGGCGCGCTCGACGTGCTGTCGCAGCATGTGCTGGGCGTCGCCTGCGGCGGTCCGTTCGATGCCGATCTGCTCTTCGAGGAAGTGCGCGACGCCGCGCCTTACGCAGCGCTTGAGCGCGAGACCTTCGACCGCGTCATCGACTTCGTCGCCACCGGCGGCTACGCGCTGAAGAACTACGAGCGCTACGCCCGCATCCGCCGGAACAAGGACGGGCTCTGGCGCATCTCGCACCCGAGCGTCGCGCAGCAGTACAGGCTGAATGTCGGCACCATCGTCGAAATGCCGGAACTCAACATCCGCTATGTCCGGCAAGGCCGTGGCATGGCCGGCCGCGGCGGACCTGTGCTCGGCAAGGTCGAGGAATATTTCGCCGAGACGCTGCGGCCCGGCGACAACTTCCTCTTCGCCGGCAAGGTGCTGCGCTTCGAAGGCATCCGCGAGAACGAGTGCGTCGTTTCCAACGGCGCCGGCGCCAACATCATCGTGCCGTCCTATGCCGGCGGCAAGTTCCCGCTGTCTACCTATCTCGCCGAACAGGTGCGCGGCATGCTGGCCGACAGCGACCGCTGGAAAGCCTTGCCCGAGCAAGTGGCCGACTGGCTGCGGCTGCAAAAGGAGAAGTCCGTGCTGCCGAAGCGCGGCGACCTTCTGGTCGAGACCTTTCCGCGCGGCAACCGCCATTACATGGTCGCCTATCCTTTCGAAGGCCGGCTGGCGCACCAGACGCTCGGCATGCTGCTCACGCGTCGATTGGAGCGCGCCCATGCCAGGCCGCTCGGCTTCGTCGCCACCGATTATTCGCTCGCCGTGTGGGCGCTGGACGACATGGCGGCTCTGTTCAAGGCGAGGAAGCCGTCGCTGGCCGCGCTTTTCGACGAGGACATGTTGGGCGACGATCTGGAGGCCTGGCTGAACGACAGCTGGATGCTGAAGCGCACCTTCCGCACCTGCGCCGTCATCGCCGGGCTGATCGAAAAACGCTATCCCGGCCAGGAGAAGAGCGGCCGCCAGGTGACTGTCTCGGCGGACCTGATCTACGACGTGCTGCGCAGCCACGAACCGGACCACATTTTGCTGCAGGCGACGCGCACCGATGCGTCGGCCGGATTGCTCGATGTCAGCAGACTTGGCGAGATGCTCTCGCGCGTGCGCGGTCGAATCATGCATAAGCATCTCGATCAGATCTCGCCGCTGGCTGTGCCGGTGATGCTGGAGATCGGCAAGGAATCGGTCAATGGCGGCGCCAACGACACGCTGTTGATGGAAGCCGCCGATCTGGTCGAGGAAGCCATGGGCGGCCGAGCGTGACGGGCTGAGAGAGGGCCAAGAGGGGATGAATTTTTCGCTGTCGCGCGCAACGCTGATCGCCGAGGCCGACCTTGTCGGCATCGCCGGCGAGCGCGCGGTCTGCGACCGGCGCGGCGTGCTCTATTTCCCCGATCTGCGGCTGCTCGCGGTCTCCGACCTGCATCTCGAAAAGGGTTCGTCCTTCGCCAGGCGCGGCGCGCTGATCCCGCCCTACGACACCGGTGCCACCTTGCTCAAGCTGCAGGCGGTGATCGCCGACTACCAGCCGCGGATCGTCGTCAGTCTGGGCGATTCCTTCCACGATGGTGGTGGCGCCGAGCGCATGCATCTGAGCTTCCGCGAGCGGCTGGAGGCGATGATGGCCGGCCGCGACTGGTTCTGGGTCGCCGGCAACCACGATCCGGATGCGCCCGCCGACCTGCCTGGCGAAACGGTGAAGGAACTCGCCATCGGCTCGCTGCTCTTTCGCCACGAGCCCTCGAAGCTGCGGGTGGAAGGCGAGATCGCCGGCCATCTCCATCCCTGCGCCCGCATCGTGCAGCGCGGTCGCTCGGTCAGGCGCCGCTGCTTTGCCGGCGACGGCGGCCGCATGATCATGCCGGCCTTCGGCGCCTATACCGGCTCGCTCAACGTGCTCGACCGCGCCTATGCCGGCCTGTTCCGCCTGGAAACGCTCGTTGCCTATATGCTGGGCGCCGAGCGCATCTTTGCGCTCTCCGGCTCGATGCTGCGGCCGGGTTGAAGCTACCTATCGTCCGTAATAGAGCGTGACCGTGTGCTTCGCTTCGGCGAAGAACAGCCAGCGTTCGACCAGCATGCCGACAAGCTGGCAAATGGCGGCGAGGACCGACGCAATGGCCGCGACTGGCCGCGGTGACACGAGGGCGATAACGAGCAGGATGGCCGGCAGCGCGAAGGCCAGTACCTCCGTGATCCGCCTCAGCTTGGCGCTGTGCTTGCGCGCGATTCGGAAACCCATCTCCTTGAGCAGGTAGTTTTCTTCGGTGTGCGGCCATTCGATCGACCGCACCGTGCCGCCGGCCAGCCCCGTCGCCGTGTTGGCGGTGGTCGGGATTTCCAGCCGGTCGTTGTGCCGCCAGGTCGCGAGCTTCCAGGCCCAGCCGGCAAGCGTGGCGAGCAGCGCGCCGGTCAACACCGCCGCTGACCCCACGGCGAAACCCTGGAGTAGGGCGTTCAGCAGTGCGCTGCCTGTCATGCCTGCGAAAATAAGATAAGCCGGCAAAGTATAGCGGCTGTGCCACTGCGCGATCGGCTTCAGCGAGGCGTAGATCATGCCCGTCGTACCGACTGTGGTAACCGCGCCGGCCGCCGCTAGAAGGCCAGCAACCGCAACCCATCCGCCGCTTCGGCCGAAGAACACCCAGCCGATGCCGAACAGACCAGCCGGGATGAAGGTCGCGACCGAAGCCACCCCTTCGCGCGACAGCCAGGAACTGCGCCATTGCGAGAAGGCGCGCCAGGCACGCTCGGGCCGGCCGAGATGGCCGGTCGAGGAGAGCAGGCCGGCTATAATCAGGCCAAGCGCAAGCGCCGTGCCGACAAGACCAAGCCAGAGATCCGGCTGGATGAAACCGAACCCGCCAAGCACGCCGAGCAGCGCCAGCAGGCCGTAGCCGGCGCCGGTGGCGGTGGTGAAGAAGACGACCGAGAAGGCGGGATGCATGATGCTAGCTCGACAGCATGCGGTCGATCCAGCCGAGGAAACCACCCTCGGCTTTGATCGGCTCCAGCGCTGGCGCATCGACCTTCGCCGCGCGTTCGCTGTGGGCACGCGGCGGCAGGTATCTGTTGGTCGGCTTGTAGCCAAGCTCCGGCATCAGCTCGACGCCGCCGCGCTCCGTGACCAGTTGCGAGATTGCCGAGGCCGGATCGCCGAGATCGCCGAAGTGCCTGGCACTGGTCGGGCAGGCCGCGACGCAGGCCGGCACGCGGTCCTCCTCGGCCAGATTGTCGTTGTAGATGCGGTCGACGCATAGCGTGCATTTCTTCATCACGCCGACATCGGTGTCGAACTCGCGCGCGCCGTAGGGGCAGGCCCAGCTGCACAGCTTGCAGCCGATGCACTTGTCCTCGTCGACCAGCACGATGCCGTCCGAGGCGCGCTTGTAGGAGGCGCCGGTCGGGCAGACGGTGACGCAGGCCGGCTGCTCGCAGTGGAGACAAGAGCGCGGAAAATTCACCGTGCGGCCGCCCATCTCGGTCGTGTGCTCGTAAGCGTGCACGCGGTTGAACCAGACGCCGTCGGCATGCCCGCCATAGGGGTCGGTGTCGGTCAGCGGCGCCATATGGCCGCCGGTGTTCCACTCCTTGCAGGCAGTGACGCAGGCCTGGCAGCCGACGCAAGTGTCGAGATCGATGACCAGGCCGAGCTTCTTCTCTGTATGGGCGGGAAGGCAGGTCACTCGGCGGCTTCCCTTTTTCTGCGGAACGCCGCGCCGAAGCGAAGTATGTCGGGCGAAGATTCGAAATGCGGCGGCCGGGCAAAACGCTCGAATTGCGGTTCGGTGAAGCCGGCTTGCTCGGCCGCGCATTTGACGATGCGCACCCGCACGTCGAACCATGCCGCCTGTCCCGTGACCGGGTCTGAATTGGAATAGCGTTTGCCGTTGGCGTCGGCCTCTGTCTGGTCACCGATGATGTGGTTGAGCAGGAAGCCGCGATTGCTCTCCGCCGCATCGTCCTTCAGCCCCCAGCTGCCGCGCCGCTT
Organism: Mesorhizobium sp.; assembly: GCA_004963905.1. Classification (GTDB taxonomy): domain Bacteria; phylum Pseudomonadota; class Alphaproteobacteria; order Rhizobiales; family Rhizobiaceae; genus Mesorhizobium. Next base: position 85,568 of record SUGL01000015.1, on the reverse strand, counting down.
GCCGATGGCATTCCAAGTCCACACCGTGTCAGGGTTCACGCCGTCGATCAGCTTGATTTGCCCCTTCACCTTGCCGTTGATGCTCTCGATCCACACCCAGTCGTCATCGGCAAGACCAAGTCTGCCGGCCGTTTCCCGATGCACGAACAGCCGGTTCTGGCTGGTGATCTGTCTCAGCCACGCATTCTGCGAGCCCCAGGAATGGTACATGTGCATCGGCCGCTGCGTCAGCGCATGCAGCGGATATTTTTGGAGGTCGACGGTCGCGTCCTCGAAGGGCGCGTACCAAAAGGGCAGCGGGTCCATATAGGCTTCGATGCGGGCGCGCTCGGCCTGCGGCGGCTGCACATTGCCATGGCCGCGCGCTGCGAGGCGGAAGCGCTGCATCGGCTCGGAATAAAGCTGGAAAACGATCGGCTCTGCCTTGCCGATGAAGCCCATCTGCACGGCGAAATCGAGATAGGCGCGGTTGCCCATTTTGTAATAGCGCTGGTCGTCGGAAAAATCGTGGTGCCAGAAGCCGCCATTGTCGACATAGCGCTGCAGCTGGTCCGGATTGACTTCGCCCTTGCCGATCGCGTCACCGTTCTTGCCGCGCCAGCCGGCTAAAGGGCCGATGCCGGGCGTCCGCTCGTGGTTGACGATGTAGTCGGCATAGTCGCCGTATCTCGCCGAGCCGTCCTCGTTGACGAAGCCGGGCAGTCCGAGCCGCGCGCCGAGCTCGATCAGCACCGACTGGAACGGCCGCACGTCGCGGTCCGGCTGGACGACAGGATGGCGGATGGCGTCGCCCGGCCCGTCGGCATGGCTGATCGGCCGGTCGAGCAGGCTGATGCAGTCGTGCCGCTCGAGATAGGTGGTGTCGGGCAGCAGCAGGTCGGCGAACGGCACGGTCTCGGAATAGTAGGCGTCGGAATAGATGATGAAGGGGATCTTGTAGGCGCCCGCCTCGTCCTTGTCGGTCAGCATGGCAATGGTCTCGACGGTGTTCATCGAGGAATTCCACGCCATGTTCGACATATACATCATCAGCGTGTCGATCGGATAAGGATCGCCGGCCCAGGCGTTGCGCATGACCGTGTGCATCAGCCCATGCGCGGCCAGGGGCGCTTCCCAGGAATAGGCCTTGTCGATGCGGATGGGCCGGCCGTCACCGTCGACCAGAAGATCGTCCGGCCCGCAGACGAAGCCGAGCGGCATGCCCTCGAGCGGCGTCATCGGCCGGATGCTTTTGCCGGCGGGCTTCGGGCCCGGAGGCGCGCACCGGGGATAGGGCGGCTTGAAGCGGAAGCCGCCGGGCACGTCGACGGTGCCGAGCAGCACCTGCAGCAGATGGATCGCGCGGCAGGTATGGAAACCGTTGGAATGGGCCGAGATGCCGCGCATGGCGTGCATCGACACAGGCCGGCCCTTGATCGTCTCGTGGCGCCGGCCCGCCCAGTCTGTCCAGGCGATCGGCAACTCCACCGTCTGCTCGAAGGCGACATGCGCCAGCTCCGCCGCGATGCGGCGGATCGTATCGGCGCTGACTCCGCAGCGCTCTGCAACCGCATCCGGCGAACAGCTGTCGTCCAGGTATCGGTCGGCGATCAGCTGGAACACCGGTGTGCAGCGCCGGCCATTGACCGTGTAGCTGCCCGTCAACGCCGGCTTTGCCTGGGGATCGGCAGCGTTGACGGGTCGCTTCGCCACTCTGTCCCAAGCCAGCGGGTTGCCGGCATCGTCGCGCACGAACAGTCCGTCATCGGCGGACCCGGGCTCCTGCACGACCAGCACGGCAGCGTTGGTGTAGCGCAGCAGATAGTCGAGATCGACACGGCCGGCCTTGAGCAACTCATGGACGAGCGCCAGCACGAACAATCCGTCCGTGCCTGGGCGGATGCCGATCCAATCGTCGGCGATGGCGTTGTAGCCGGTGCGGCACGGATTGATCGACACCACCTTGGCGCCGCGAGCCTTGAGCTTGCCGAGGCCGATCTTGATCGGGTTGGAATCATGGTCCTCGGCGACACCGAACAGCATGAAGTATTTCGTATTGTCCCAGTCGGGCTCGCCGAACTCCCAGAACGAGCCGCCGATCGTGTAGAGGCCGCCGGCCGCCATGTTGACCGAGCAGAAGCCGCCATGGGCGGCGAAATTCGGCGTGCCGAACTGGCTCGCCCACCAGCCCGTCAGCGATTGCGACTGGTCGCGCCCGGTGAAGAAGGCGAGCTTTTTCGGATCGGTGCGGCGGATCGCCGAGAGCCGCTCGGTGGCGATCGTGAGTGCTTCCTCCCATTCGATCTCGCGGAACTCGCCCGAGCCGCGCGGGCCGCTGCGCAGCAAGGGCTTCCTCAGCCGCGCCGGGCTGTAGTGCTGCATGATGCCGGCGCTGCCCTTGCCGCAGATCACGCCGCGGTTCACCGGGTGGTCCTTGTTGCCGTTGATGTAGCGCACCTTGCCGTCCTTGATGTGGACGTCGATGCCGCAGCGGCAGGCGCACATGTAGCAAGTGGTCTTGGCGATGCGGTCGGAGACGCTCGGCGAGGTGTCGACGCCGTCGCCCTCGCTGGGCGCTCGGCTGTCGGACAGCGGCTGCTGGGAGGGTGCGGAGTTGGCGCCGCGTGGCGCACCGCTGCTCATGATTCGCGGATGCTCTCGTTACTCGCCAACTTGGCCTTCGTCTTCGGCCCCGGTCCGCGCATATAGTGCAGCTCGGGATGATAGCGCTCGCCGGCCAACTGCCGTCTCAGCCGACGGCTCCAATGCGCGAAAAGGGATTTGAAGCGCCCGATCATTTCCAACCTTGGCGTCGGAAACAGCCAATTTTTTCCAAGCCTGGGCAAAAAGTTAGAACAAAGCAATTGATCTGTCTAACAAGCGGCTCTTGTAATTCCAATCGATTTTGCTTCTTAGTTGGCCATGACACTCGATCAGCTGCGCATATTCGTCGCCGTCGCCGAGCATGGCCACATGACCAAGGCGGCAGAGTTGCTCGGCATCTCGCAGTCCGCCGCCTCGGCGGCCATCCGCGCGCTCGAAAGCCAGCATGGCGTGCGCCTGTTCAACCGGGTTGGACGCAACATCGAGCTCGCACAGACCGGCCACCGCTTCCTGCCCGAGGCCAAGGCCGTCCTTGAGCGCGCGGCCGCCGCCCACAACGTGCTGGAACACGTCTCGCAAACCATCACCGGCAGCCTGTCGATATCGGCCAGCCAGACCATCGCCAGCTATTGGCTGCCGAGGCGCCTGGCCGCGTTCCACGAAGCCTATCCGGCGGTGCGCCTCAGCGTCACCATCGGCAACACGAGGCAGGTCGAGACCAATGTGCTGGACGGCCGGGCCGATTTCGGCCTGGTCGAGGGCCGTACCGAATCCGACATCCTGCGGCGCGCCACGGTCGACGAGGATCGCATGATGCTGGTCGTGGCGCGCTCGCACCCCGAAATTCCGACGACCCCGGCGGGAAACTTCGACATCAGGGCATTGCGCTGGATCATCAGGGAAGGCGGGTCGGGCACGCGCGAGGCGCTGGAGGATTTCGCGCGCGGCGAAGGCGTTTCGCCGGCGGAGCTGCAGATATTTTTGGTCCTGCCCAGCAACGAAGCCGTTCGTCAGGCAGTGGAGGCCGGCGCGGGGGCTACGATCATCTCGGAGCTCGTGGTCGCGCGCTCCCTGGCGGAGGGCAGCCTGAGGTCTGTGCCGGTAGAATTGCCGAAGCGCGACTTCGCCATGATCACCCACCGCGACCGGCAGGCGAGCCTCGCCCAGATGGCGCTCAAGGCGCATCTGACCGGCAAGGTCGGCTGAGCCAGGGCGCAGCCGGATTGCGTTCTTTGGGTGCGGATCATCGCGAACGTTCGCGATTAGCCGAGGCCCCCCGAACTTCGTCATCCACGGGCGGAGCGACGCGAAGCGGAGCGCAGACCCGAGGATCCATTCCGTTACCTCGACCGTAGAATGCAGCGGAGCAGAATTCTAGATCGTCGCAACGCTTCGCAGTCACGGAATGGATCCTCGGGTCTGCGCGCGTCGCTTCGCTCCTTGCTCCTCCCGTGGATGACGATCGGAGGGATGGCTCGGCCAATCTTCTGCGGATGCCGACCGCCGCTGAATGCACTAACCCTCAGCTAGCTTGCGGCTACGCGTATTTGCGCCGCGCGTCCAGCGCCAGGCCGAGCCCGACCGAGCCGAACATGTCGCCTTCGATGACGGAGGCCTGCGGCACCAGCGAAAGGATCCGCCGCTTTGCCAGCGGGATTGCGGTCGAGCCGCCGGTGAGGAACACGGCGGTGATAGCGGAAGCCGGAACGCCGGCGTCGGCGATTGTCTGCCGGACCGTCGCGGTCACCCGATCGATGTCGCCGCCGATCGTCTCCTCCAGACCGATACGCGTGATCTCGGCCGCGAAGCGCGCGCCGGGCAGCGACACCTTCACCTCCGCTGTGGGCTGGTCGGTCAGCGCGATCTTGGCCCGTTCGACCAGGCCGGCCATCGCATGCCCGTAACGATGCTCGACGATGTGGATGAAGCGGCCGACCAGGTCGGCGCGCTCCGCCTCGAAGCGAATCTGCTTCAGGTCGGACATCGCCTTGGCGGTATAGACCAGGTTGATGCGCTGCCAGGTCGCGAGGTCGATGAAATAGCTTGCCGGCAGATTGCGCTTGCCGTCCTTGGTCGGCGTCAGATAGCCGAGCTCGGGCATGACATGGGCGATGCTGAGCAGCCGGTCGAAATCCGTGCCGCCGATATGGACGCCGCGATTGGCTAATATGTCGCCCTTGCGGTCGTTCGAGCGGGCGCGCTCCGGCGAGACGCGCACGACCGAGAAGTCGGAGGTGCCGCCGCCCATGTCGACGATCAGCGCTACCTCTTCGCGGGCGACGTTCTGCTCGTAGTCGAGCGCGGCCGCGATCGGCTCGAACTGGAAGGCGATGTGCTTGAAGCCTTGCGCGCGCGCCGCCTTTTCGAGTTCTCCCTGCGCTTTCGCGTCGGCCTCGGCATCGTCGTCGACGAATTGCACGGGGCGGCCGAGCACGACACGTTCGACCGGGCCGCCGGCATCCTCTTCCAGGCGCTTTTTCAAATGGCTGATGAAGAAGCCGATGATGTCGGTGAAGCCGATCAGCCGCGCCTTGATGCGCGTCTTCTCGTTGGCGAGCGAGCTGCCGAGAACGCTTTTCAGCGAGCGCATCAGCCGGCCCTCGACACTGTCGGTGTAGTCGGCGATCGCGCGGCGGCCGAAATAGGTATGGCCATCCTCGAAGTTGAAGAAGACGGCGCTTGGCAGGGTGGGCTGTTCGCCCTCGAGCGCCACCAGTCGTGCCCGGCCGTTTCGGATCACGCCCACGGTGGAATTGGACGTGCCGAAATCGATGCCGCCGAATGCTGATTGCATCGCAGCCTCCTGTCATTGGTTCATCGCAGCGCATTGCCGGCGTCGAAAAGACGCGCCGTCATCCGGATGGCCGGACCGCTCTGCCGAATTGGATGTGTGCTTAACCCTTGGGTTGGGAGGCGGCGATTTATCGCAAAACCGGCAACAGGGGAACCCCTGTTTTCACGGGAAAATGGGTCTTCCCATTTTTCCGGCGAGGTCAATCCTTGCGGAAGACGATGCGTCCGAGCCAGCCGGTGAGCATGGCGAGCGACACGGCGAACACGCCATAGAGGAAGGAATAGTCATGCGCGACGCGGAAGACCGACTGTTCGAAACCGGACTTGCGGATCTCAAGCTGGGCGGAGCTTTCCTTCACGAACATGCCGCTCTTGAACAGGAAGGCGCGCGCCTTGTGCGTGCCGACCGGAATGTTGGGCGCCAGACGCACGGTGGCGCGGAACAGGCTTTGCGACAGGAACTGCACGCCCCCGACATTCTCGCTGTAGAGGCCGGTCGCAGTCTTGCGCTCGCGCAACGCTGCGGTGAATTCCTCGATCGTCGCCGGGCTCTCGGTCTCGTCGGCGGGCTTCATGTAGAGGTTCTGGGAGCCCAGCGAGAGCTGCTTGTACTTTGTCGGATCGGCTATGTCCTGCAAGGGTCGCGTCGTGGCGACCGAATAGGACACCGGCACGTTCTCGAACGTCTCCGATTCCAGGTTGATCCAGACGCCGAGCACCCTGTCCTTGCGGCGCACCACCACCGGCCGTGGCGGCCCTTCGAGCACGACGATGACATCGTAGCGCCCCTGCCGCGAGACCAGCGGGTCGGGGTTTTCCAGCGACCCGAAGATGGTGAGGTCGGCGCCCGAGAAGCCGGCGGTGATGGAGATCGCGTCGGTCGACAGGCCGATCTGGATGCCCTCGGCGGGCGGCGGCGTTTGCGCCGTCGCCGGCGACAGGGCGAGGAACAGCAGAAGCGAAACGGTTGCTGCGAACGCTCTCGACCCCGCCATCAGCTCAGGCCCGCGGCGGAGAGCGAGTAGGGATTGGGCGGCGTTGCGAAGAGGTCGATGGCCAGGCGGATGGCAACCGCCAGCACCAGCAGCGCAAGCAGGGCCCGCAGTTGCTCGCCGCGCAGCCTCTGGCCCGCCTTGGCGCCATATTGGGCGCCGGCGACGCCGCCGGCCATCAAGAGGAAGGCGAGGATCACGTCGACTGTCTGGTTGGTGGTGGAATGCACCAGCGTGGTATAGGCCGAGGTGAAGATGATCTGGAACAGCGAGGTGCCGATGACGACGTTGGTAGGCACCTTGAGCAGGTAGATCAGCGCCGGCACCATGATGAAGCCGCCGCCGACGCCCATGATCGAGGACAGGAAGCCGATCGCCGCGCCGAGCCCAAGCACCGGGATGACGCTGACGAACAGCTTCGAGGCGCGGAAGCGCATCTTGAACGGCAGCCGGTGGATCCAGTTGTGCTGGCCTGATTTCTTCAGCACCGGTGCCGCGCCGCTGCGGGTGGCGCGCAGCGCGTTGACGCTCTCGACCAGCATCAGTCCGCCAACGGTGCCGAGCAGCGCGACATAGAGCAGCGAGATGAACAGATCCAACTGGCCGAGCCGGCGCAGCAGCGCGAAGACATAGATGCCGGCGGTCGAGCCGACGATGCCGCCGGCGAGCAGCACGCCGCCGAGCTTGAAGTCGAGCGTGCCGCGCTTCATGTGCGAAAGCGCGCCGGAGAAGGAGGAGGCGATGACCTGGTTGGCGCCGGTGGCCACCGCGATCGCCGGCGGGATGTTGTAGAAGATCAACAGCGGCGTGATGAGGAAGCCGCCGCCCACCCCGAACATGCCCGACAGGAAACCCACCGCCGCGCCCATCGCCAGCAGCACGAAGACGTTGACGGAAATTTCCGCGATCGGGAGATAGATGCCCACCCGTCTGTCTCGATCAGTTTGCCAATCGGCGAATGCCGCCGTCCCCAGCAGTTTCGCACCGAAAAAAGCAGTTTCGCACCGAAAAGCCAATTTTTTCTTGCGCCGACGCGATGGCGGGGGTTGACCCCCCGCCATCGCGTCGAAACAAAAACCATCTCAATCAGTTAACAGGCAAATCTGTGGCAAGCCGTCGCGGAAGCGACGCGCCTGCCGTTATTTGCGCGCCAGCAGCGCCTTGACGAGCGGCGCGTCGATCTCACCGGTCGGTTTCATCTTATTGTCGGTCTGGAAGGCCATGATGGCGTTCTTGGTCTTGCCGCCCATCACGCCGTCGGCGCCGCCGGCATCATAGCCGTTCTTGTTGAGGATAAGCTGGATGTTCTTCACCGCCTTCTTCATGTCGATGCCGGCGGTGGTCTGCGGCGTGCTGTCCTGCCAGGATTCCGGAATGTCGGCCGAGTTGGTGGCCGCGTTGAGCGGCTTTGCCTTCCACAGTTCCGTCGCGGCGCGGGCCCGTTCGAGCTGCTCGGGTCTCAACGCATTGGCGATCTCGTCGCGCTTGGCGGCGGCGTCCTTGTCGCCGGTCTTGGCGACGAGGGCGAACCATTTGTAGGATTCCTCCAGGTTCTGCTTCATGCCGACGCCCTTGGCCGAAAGGATGCCGAGATTGAACTGGCTGTCCTTGACGCCGAGGTCGGCCGCCTCCTGGAACCAGTGCGCCGCCGATTCATTGTCGGTCACGCCGTCCGCCGCCATGGCGAACAGCACCGCCAGATTGTGCATGGCGCTGGCGTTGCCCTGTTCCGCCGCGAGCTGGTAGTAGGTCTTGGCCTTCTTGATGTCGCGCGCGACGCCGATGCCCTTCTCGTAGAAATTGCCGATGCGGTATTCGGCCGGCGCGAAGCCCAGTTCGGCGGATTTCTCGTACCATTTGGCGGCCGCCGCCATGTCTTCCTTCACACCGCGCGATTCCGCGTAGCGCGAGCCGATCTCGAACAGCGCCTTGGCGTCGCCGCCTGCGGCCGCGTCGCGCAGCGCCGCCGGGCCGATCTCGGTCGGGATGTCGATCTTGGCGGCCGAAATTGCCGTCTGGCTGTCGGCCGGCGGGACCGTGCCCGTCGTCTCCGAGGCCGTGCCGGCCGGCGCGCTGGCCGAAGAGGCGCCGGCTGCCGGAGCACCGGGCACTGACGTGCTTGCCGCCGGCGCGCCGGCCGCCGGGATACCGGTCGTTGGCGCGCTGGTCATCGGCTGTGCATCCGCGTCCGTGTCCATGGCCGCTGCGTTCACGGCCGGCACGACCGGCTCGGACGGCGTCGCGGACGCCAACGGTATCGGCGCAGAGAGCGCCGCCGGGCCAGGAGCCGGTTCGGCTGGCGCCGCGGCCGCGGGCATCTCGGGTCCGGATGGCTGAGCGGCGGCCTGCGGCGTTGGATCGTCCTTCGACGGCTCGGCCTGCCTGACGACACGCTCCGGTGCGCTCTGAGGCTTCGCGGCGTCCGCGTCGGCCTTCGGCGCGCTTGCGGCATTGAGCGACGCGGTGTCGACCGTCTGTGTGGAGACGGTCGGCGCGACGTTGTTGCTGGCGACAGGCGCCGGATCGGCGAAGAAGGCCTTGCCGAGCTGCAGTCCGGCCAGCGCCATCATGATCGCGGCGGCCGCCATCAGGATCGGCTTGCGCCGCGCCTTGAGCAGGTCGCCGATTCTGAGTGCCTTCACCGGACCGGTCATCGTCGACTGTCGCTTCAGCGCGTCGGCCTCCGCGGCGGCAGCCTGCGCCGCGCGGCGGGCGGCGGCGATGAAATCGGATTTGGCGGCGTCGGTTTCGCTGCGCTTGGCCGGCTGGCCGCCGCGCTCGTCGCGCACACGCTTCATGATCGCGTTGAGGTCCGGCGCGCCGGAGCCCGGCTCCAGCGGCCGGTTGGCCGCTTTGGGATCGAGCGGTTCGTCGATGTCGACGGTCGGAACGTCGCCAGCCGACGCCGAGCCGGCAAGCGGTGGCGTGCCCTCGTCCTTCTTGCCCCTGAAGGCACGCGCCAGCCCGCTGAACATCGACTTCTTGCGGCCGGTCTTCTCGGCCTTCTCGCCAATCGCGTCCGATCCGAGCGCTGCCATGGCGGCGGCCGCCGCGGCCTCGGCGGGCGTGCGCGGGCCAGGTTCGCCGTGCGTAACAGGTTCGCTTCGCATAACCGGCTCGTTGCGCAGGATCGAGGCGGCGCGCGTGTCGAGATCGTCAATGTCTCCGGCCAGCGGCAGCGGCTGGTCGATATCCATCGACGGCGCGTCCTGGACGGCGATCTTGCCGGTGCGAGCGGCCCGCTTGGCGCCGGGCTGCGGGTCGACGAGTTCGCTGACCGCTTCGCTTGGCTCTCCAGCCTCCAGGGAGCCCAGCCGGTCGACGATCTTGAGCAGCGTGTCGTGGATTGCCTCGAAGGTCCGTGAATTGCGCTCGTCGGAACGGCGGGTGAGCGCTTCCAGCGTCTTCAGGTCCTGCGCGAGCCCGCCCACGGCGGCCGCGTTGGCGGCAGCGCTGCTGGAGCCCGATTCGGCCAGCGAGCGGACGGCGTTCTCCGCCGCTTCGCGCGCGACGCTGAGGATGGAATCGCGCGTGCCGGCCAGCGACCTCTCGATCTCGTTGAGGCGCGGGCTGATGTCCTCGAAGTCGGGCAGCGGCATGCTCGGCTTCGAAAGATGCGCCGAAAGGGCGGTCACCTGCGACTCCAGGCTGCGGATCAGCGCCGGATCGATGCCGGCGACCTGCGCGGCGGACGTTTCCAGCCGGCTGGAAATGTCCTCGAGCCGGCTTTCCAGGCCTCGGATCGCCATGTCGTTGGCGGGATCTGGCGTGCGCGTCTCTATGCGCTTGGCAAGCGCGGTGAAGCGGGCGTCGATCGCCTCCATGATACCGGCGCTGTCGTCCTGCTGCATGCGCTGGTCGAGCCTGTCGGCGACTTCGTCCAGCCGCCGCTCGAGGTCGCGGAACAGCATGTTACCCTGCTCGATCGCGTCGCCCTGGCGTCGCTCGAGCAGCGAGGACAGCGCGTCGAAGCGCTGCTCCAGGCCCTGGAAGATATGGTCGGCGTCGGGCATTGCCGGCGCGCGGTCGATCTTGTCGGTAATGAGCGCGATCTGCTTGCCCAGACGTTCCATCGCCTGCTCCGGCAGGTTGGCGCGCCCGGCGATCTCGTCCACCCGGCTGGACAGAAAATTGAGGCGGTCGATGACCTCGGCGCCCGGGCGCGACTGCGCGACTTCCTCGATCTGCTGCGCCAGCGAGGCGATCCGCTTCTCGATGCGGCCAAAGGTTTCCGGATCGAAGGCATTGGCCTGCGCCGCCACCGTCGAGGCGACGATGGCGCGGGAGATCTCGTCCAGCCGCTCGTCGATCATCGCAAGCGTCTCGCCGCCGCGCATCGTCTGCTGGCTGGCGAAACGGTCGACCGCGCCGGCAAGGGTGCGGACCTTCTCCTCCAGCGAGGCGAGCGACAGCGACTGCGGCAGGTTGTTGACGGCGCTGCTGATCTGTTCGAGCCGGTCGGTGAGGCTCGAAAGATTGGGACCTTCGGCGCGCTGGCGCTGGTCGGCGTCGACGCGATCCTCGAAGGCACTCCAGCGGCGGTCGAAATCGTCCCAGCGGCGATCGACGGCCCGCACGCTTTCCTCGCGCGCCAGCGTGTCGAGCGCCGCCTTGACCTGCTCCAGCTCCAGCCGCAGCAGGTTGACGCTGCGGTCGTCGCTCTTTTCGGCGAGCGTGTGGATGGCGCCGGAAAGCCGTTCGAACTCGAGGCTAAGCTCGGCGCTGCTCTTGTCCGAGGAGGCGCCATGCTGGCTCGCCGCCTGCATGGCGCGATCGATGTCCTGGCGCAGTGCATCGAATTCGCGCTGCAAGCCTGCGGTCATCTGGTGGCGCAGCTCCTCGCGCAGCCCGCGCAATTCGACCGCGATCTTGCCGACCATCGCGACACTGTCCTCCTGGCCGCGTACCCGGTCGATGTCCCGGGCGATGGCCTGGTAGTTGGGGCCGAAGCCGGCGGCGGGCGCCGGATTTTGCGGTCCCCGATTTTGCGATGCCAAACCTTGGCTTTGCGGTCTTTGCGACGAGTAAGGGTCCTCGTACCAGCGCGGCTGGTCATAAGGTTGCGCGGCGGCATAGCGCGGCTCGGCGGCCGGCCGACGCGGATCGGGGCGCTCGGGCATGTCGGTGCGGGTCCGCTCCAGCCGCTGCTCCAGCGTTTCGAGCGAGCGGTTCAGCTCCTCCAGCGAGGTGTGCGGCCGGCGTTGCCTGCCGGCATTGAGTGTATCGAGATAGGACCGCTTGCTGTTCATCGATGCGCCCGTGTTCAGAATGACCGGCCATGGCCGGTTTCCTAAAGTCCTGCCGGGAACGAAGGCGGCCGCGCGGCTCTGCCGCGGAGGAAGACGGGCTTCCCGGGTTTTCACCCACGCTTCGAAGACCGTGAAAAATTCGCTACAGGATAAACACGGGTGACCGACATGCGCACATTTCGCCCAACGTGGTAAACAAGGCGTTAACCAAGCTTAAGAAGTTGCGCATAAATCCTGACCCGCCCCGCTCAATCGGCCTTCGGGTGCGGCATAAAGTTCCGTACCGACAACGCCCTTGCGTCACCTGCCGGCTGTCGGTATAGAATTGACGTAAACGTAAAAGGTGCGAAGCCGTGCCTCTTGCGATTGATTTGTCGAAACCACGATTGGAAGCACGCCCCCGCTTCCACTCCGGCGACGCTCGGTCCGCGACCGCGACGCCATCAGGGGAAAGCCAGTGACCATGAAACTCGTTTCGCCCGGCGAAGCCGCGGCCAATAGCAATGACATTCCGGCCGAGGCCGGTGAGGAATTCGTCCGCATCGGCGAGATGGCCAAGAAATACGGCGTGACCTTGCGCACGCTGCGTTTCTATGAGGACAAGGGTCTCCTCAATCCGAAGCGCGACGGCTCGACCCGTCTCTACACGCGCCGCGACAAGGCCAGGCTGAAGCTGATCCTGCTCGGCCGCAAGGTCGGATTCTCGCTGCGCGACGTCAAGCAGATGATGGATCTCTACGATCCGACCGGCTCGAACACCAAGCAATTGCGGCTGGCGCTCGACAAGTCGGAGAAGCAGCTTGCCCGCCTGCAGAAGCAGCGGGCGCTGATCGAGGACGCGATCGGCGAGCTCAGCAATTCGATGGCGATCGTTCGCCAGATGCTGACCGAGCGCGCCGCGCCGCAGGCAAGCGCCGCCGGCTGATCGCCCTCGCGCTCAACGGCAAGTCCAAGATAGAAAAGCCGCGTGGCCTTTGGCTGCGCGGCTTTTTTGCTGTCTTCGGTCCTGCGTTCACCAAAAATTTTTCGGCTGCGACGAAGTTGACGTTTACGCAAACGTCAATATTTGCTATCGGGACCACGACATTGGCTCAGCCTCCCATCCGGGAGCTGGATCGGGAGCTTGCTGGCTGGCCAGGACCGCAAGGGTGGAGGAAGGCATGACGATCTACAGGGCGCCCGTCCAGGACACGCTTTTCGTGCTCAACGACGTGCTCGGCTATCAGCGCTATTCCAATCTTCCGGGCTTCTCGGACGCCACGCCCGACATCGTCGAAGCGATTCTCGCCGAAGGCGCGAAGCTTGCCGAAAACGTCATGCATCCGCTGAACCGCGTCGGCGACATGGAAGGCTGCGAGCGCCATGACGACGGCTCGGTGGCCACGCCCAAGGGCTTCAAGGAGGCCTTCGACCAGTATCGCGAGGGCGGCTGGATGGGGCTCGCGGCTCCCGCCGAGTTCGGAGGCCAGGGTCTGCCCTATACCGTCCATACTGCGGTCTCCGAGTATATGGTCTCCGCCAACATGGCGCTGATGATGTATCCCGGCCTGACGCAGGGTGCGATCGCCGCAATCGTCACCCATGGCACGGACGAGCAGAAGGCCACCTGGCTGCCCAGGCTTATCGAGGGCGCCTGGACCGGCACCATGAACCTCACCGAGCCGCATTGCGGCACCGACCTCGGCCTGCTGCGCACCAAGGCGGTGCCGAACGGCGACGGCAGCTACAGGATCTCCGGCCAGAAGATATTCATCTCCGCCGGCGAGCACGACATGGCGGACAACATCGTCCACCTGGTGCTGGCCCGCGTCGAGGGCGCGCCGGAAGGCGTCAAGGGCATCTCGCTGTTCATCGTGCCGAAGTTCAAGCTCGATGGCTCCGGCAATGTCGGCGAGCGCAATACGCTCTCCTGCGGCTCGATCGAGGAGAAGATGGGCATCCACGGCAATTCGACCTGCGTCATGAACTATGACGAGGCGGAGGGCACTCTGCTCGGCGAGCTGAACGGCGGCCTGAAGGCCATGTTCACGATGATGAACGAGGCCCGTTTGGGCGTCGGCCTGCAAGGGCTTTCGGTCTCCGAGATCGCCTATCAGAACGCCGCCGCCTACGCCAAGGATCGCCTCCAGGGCCGGTCGCTCTCCGGCGTCAAGGCGCCGGACAAGAAGGCCGATCCGATCATCGTCCATCCCGACATCCGCCGCTCGCTGATGACCATGAAGGCGTTCAACGAGGGCGGCCGCGCGCTGGCGCTGTGGACGGCGATCAAGTCAGACGTCGCGCACCGCTCCGGCGACGACAAGGACCGCCAGGCGGCCGATGACTACACCGGCCTGATGACGCCGGTGGTCAAGGGCGTGCTCACCGACAAGGGCTTCGACCACGCCGTGATGGCGCAGCAGGTGTTCGGCGGTCATGGCTATATCGAGGAGCATGGCATGAGCCAGTTCGTGCGCGATGCCCGCATCGCCATGATCTACGAGGGCGCCAACGGTATCCAGGCGCTCGACCTCGTCGGCCGCAAGCTGGCGCAGAATGGCGGCCGCGCCGTGCAGGCCTTCTTCAAGGAAGTCGGCGAGTTCTGCGAGGAAAACCGCGCCGACGAGAAGATGGCGCCCTTCACCAAGGCGCTGAAGAAAGGCCTGAACGACCTGCAGGCGGCGACCATGTGGCTGGTGCAGAACGCCATGGCCAAGCCCGACAATGCGGGTGCGGCCTCGACCGACTACATGCATCTCTTCGGCCTGGTCGCGCTGGGCTACATGTGGGGGCAGATGGCCAAGTCCGCTCAGGCCAAGCTGGCGGAAGGCGCCAACGGCGCTACGTCCTTCTACGACAGCAAGCTGGTGACGGCGCGCTTCTTCATGGAGCGGATCATGCCGGAGACCGCGACGCGTCTCGCGCGCATTTCCAGTGGCGCGGATACGCTAATGGCGCTGCCGGTGGAAGCGTTCTAGAAATGCTCGGCGTCCCCCTCCCCCTTGAGGGGAGGGTGGCCCGAAGGGCCGGGAGGGGTCGCCCGCGACGATCTCGACGCCAATTTTGACGATGTGCGCCAGGAGGAGGACCACCGCAATGCCCCGCACGCGGGTCAGTTTCGAGATGCGGCAGAAGGCTCGCTCGCTTCGTATCCATGCGACGAAGGCGGAGTCCTTGCTGTGGTACGAACTACGGGAACTGAAGACGGATGGCCTGAAGTTCAGGCGGCAATCGCCAATCGGCCCGTATATTGTCGACTTCGTTTGCCCGTCGGTCAAACTCATTGTGGAAGTCGACGGCGATCTGCACGAAACCGAGGCTGGCAAGCGTCACGATTTGAACCGTGACTTTTATTTGCAGTCGCTTGGCTACGTCGTGCTTAGGATCGATGAGCCGGATGTTATCAACAGCGCCTGGCACGTTGCGCAGTTTGTCAAAAGTGAGGCCGAGCGTGTCGCGGGCGACCCCTCCCGACCGCTTCGCGGCCACCCTCCCCTCAAGGGGGAGGGGGACGCTGGCGCAACGGAGGAAATGGCATGACAAACCCAGCCGAAGTTCTTGGCCTGCCGAAACCCGCCTGGGCGGCGGACGATGTCGGCATGCTCTACGACATGGCGACCCGCTTCATGGCGGAAGAGATCGCGCCGCGCTACGACGAGTTCGAGAAGAACGAGATGGTCGACCGCGAGAGTTGGCTGAAGGCGGGTGCTGCCGGCCTGCTCTGCGCTTCGATGCCGGAGAAATACGGCGGCGCCGGCGGCACCTTCGCGCATGAGAGCGCCATCATCGAGGCGATCGGCCATGTCGGCGTCGACGGCTTCGGCATCGGCCTGCACAATTCGATCGTCGCGCCATACATCCTGCATTACGGCTCCGAGGAGCAGAAAGAGAAGTGGCTGCCGAAACTGGCGACCGGCGAGCTGATCGGCGCTATCGCCATGACCGAGCCCGGCGCAGGTTCGGACCTGCAGGGCGTCAAGACCCGCGCCGAGAAGGACGGCAACCACTACAAGATAAACGGTTCCAAGACCTTCATCACCAATGGCCAGCTCGCCAACCTGATCATCGTCGTGACCAAGACCGATCCGGACAAGGGCGCCAAGGGCACCTCGCTGATCGTCGTGGAGACCGACGAGGTCGAAGGCTTCGAGCGCGGCCGCAACCTCGACAAGATCGGGTTGAAGGCCAACGACACATCCGAGCTGTTCTTCAACGACGTGCGCGTGCCCACCTCCAACCTGCTTGGCCACGAGGAGGGCAAGGGCTTCGTCCATCTCATGGAGCAATTGCCGCAGGAGCGGCTGCAGATCGGCACCGGCGCCATCGCCATGGTCGAGCGGGCGCTGGCGATCACCGTCGACTATGTCAAGGAGCGCAAGGCCTTCGGCAAGGCGATCATCGATTTCCAGAACACCCAGTTCAAGCTGGCCGAGCTCAAGACCGAGGCGACCATCGGCCGCGTCTTCTACAATGATTGCGTCGCCCGCCACATCGATGGCGGCCTCGACCCGGTCACCGCCTCGATGGCCAAGTACTGGCTGTCCGACCTGCAGGGCAAAGTCGTCGACGAATGCCTTCAACTGCATGGCGGCTATGGCTACATGAACGAATATCCGATCGCCCGCATGTACCGCGACGCCCGCGTCCAGCGCATCTACGGCGGCACCAACGAGATCATGAAATTGCTGATCGGGCGCTCTCTCTGAGCGCGGCGACCGGCAAACCCAAGGAGCATGAAAATGGCCGAAGCTTACGTCTATGACGCCGTGCGCACGCCGCGCGGCAGAGGCAAGAAGGATGGCTCGCTGCACGAGGTGCCGGCGGTGCGGCTGGCGGCAAAGACGCTTGAAGCGTTGCGCGACCGCAACGAGCTCGACACCGGCAACGTCGACGACATCATCTTCGGCTGCGTCGATCCCGTCGGCGAGGCGGGCTCGGTCATTCCGCGTGCGGCCGCCTTCGAGGCCGGCTACGACACCAAGGCGCCCGGCATGCAGATCTCGCGCTTTTGCGCCTCGGGCCTCGACGCCATCAATTTCGGCGCCGCCAAGATCGCGCAGGGCGCGGACGAGATCGTCATTGCCGGCGGCGTCGAATCCATGTCGCGCGTCGGCATGGGCATGTCGGGCGGTTCCTGGTTCATGGATCCGTCCGTGGGCCTGCCTGGCTGGTTCGTGCCGCAGGGCATTTCGGCCGACCTGATCGCCACCAAATACGGCTTCAGCCGCGACGACGTCGACGCCTATGCGGTCGAGAGCCAGAAGCGCGCCGCCAAGGCCTGGGAAGAGGGCCGCTTCAAGAACTCGGTGATCCCGATCAAGGACCAGAACGGCCTCACCATCCTCGACCGTGACGAGCACATGCGGCCGTCGACCGACATGCAGTCGCTCGCCTCGCTCAATCCGTCCTTCGTCATGCCGGGCGAGATGGGCGGCTTCGATGCGGTTGCCGTGCAGAAGCACCCGGAAGTCGAGGAAGTGAACCACGTCCATCACGCCGGCAATTCGTCCGGCATCGTCGATGGCGCGGCCGCCGTGCTGCTCGGCTCGAAAAAGGCCGGCAAGGCGATGGGCCTGAAGCCTCGCGCCCGCATCCGCGCCTTCGCCAATATCGGCTCGGAGCCGGTGCTGATGCTGACCGGCCCGGTCGACGTCACCGAGAAGCTGTTGAAGCGCGCCAAAATGAAGCTGTCGGACATCGACCTGTTCGAGCTCAACGAGGCCTTTGCTTCCGTCGTGCTGCGCTACATGCAGGCCTTCGACATCCCGCACGACCAGATCAACGTCAACGGCGGCGCGATCGCCATGGGCCATCCGCTCGGCGCCACCGGCGCGATGATCCTGGGCACGGTGCTGGATGAACTGGAGCGCCGCGACTTGAACACCGCGCTGGTCACGCTCTGCATCGGCGCCGGCATGGGCACCGCCACCATCATCGAACGCGTCTGACGGGGAGAGAAGAAGATGAGCTACACCAATTTCACCCTCGACGTGGACGCCGACGGCATCGCGCTGGTCACCTGGGACATGCCCGGACGCTCGATGAACGTCTTCACCGAAGAGGCGATGCGCGAGCTCAATTCCATCGTCGATCACGTGGCCAGCGATGCGGCCATCAAAGGCGTGGTCATCACCTCCGGCAAGGACAGCTTCTCCGGCGGCGCCGACATCACCATGCTGCAGAAGATGCTCGCCACCTTCGCCGTGGAAAAGGAGAAGGATCTCGAAAAGGCGACCAAGGCGCTGTTCGACAATGCCGGCTACATGACCGGCCTGTTCCGCAAGATCGAGACCTGCGGCAAGCCGTGGGTTTCCGCGATCAACGGCACCTGCATGGGCGGCGCCTTCGAGATGTCGCTCGCCTGCCACGGCCGGGTCGCCGCCGATTCCGACAAGGTGAAGATGGCGCTCCCCGAGGTGAAGATCGGCATCTTCCCCGGCGCCGGCGGCACCCAGCGCGTGCCGCGGCTGACCGACCAGCAGCAGGCGCTGCAGATGCTGACCACCGGCCAGACTCTCACCCCGCAAAAGGCGAAGTCGATGGGCCTGATCCACGAGATCGCCGAACCGAAGAAGCTTGTCGAGGCCGCCAAGGCGATGATCAGGAACGGCCTGAAGCCGGTCGCGCCCTGGGACGAGAAGGGCTTCAAGCTGCCCGGCGGCCCGATCTATTCGGCGGCCGGCGCCAATCTCTGGCCGCCGGCCATCGCCATCCTGCGCCGCGAAACCTACGGCAACTATCCGGCCGCGGCCGCGATCCTGAAATGCGTCTATGAAGGCCTGCTGGTGCCGTTCGACACCGCGCTCAGGATCGAGCAGCGCTACTTCACCGAGATCATGCGGACCAGGGAAGCGGCGGCGATGATCCGCTCGCTCTTCGTGTCGCTGCAGGAATTGAACAAGGGCGCGCGCCGCCCGGCCGGCGTGCCGGACACCAAGTTCAAGAAGATCGGCATCCTCGGCGCCGGCTTCATGGGCGCCGGCATCGCCTATGTCACCGCGAAGGCCGGCATTCCGGTGGTGCTGCTCGACCGCGACATCGAGTCGGCCGAGAAGGGCAAGGCGCATTCCGACAGCCTGATGGCCGATCAGGTGAAAAAGGGTCGGGCCAAGCCCGAGGAGAAGGACAAGCTGCTCTCGCTGATCACGCCGACGGCCGACTATGCCGATCTTGCCGGCTGCGACCTCGTCGTCGAGGCCGTCTTCGAGGATTCGGCCGTCAAGAAGCTCGCCACCGAAAAGGCGGAATCAGTGCTGAAGTCCTCTGCGATCTTCGCCTCCAACACTTCGACCATCCCGATCACCTCGCTGGCGAAGAATTCGGCGCGGCCGAAGAATTTTGTCGGCATCCACTTCTTCTCGCCGGTCGACAAGATGATGCTGGTCGAGATCATTCTCGGCAAGAAGACCGGCGACAAGGCGCTCGCCGTGGCGATCGATTTCGTGCGCGCCATCAAGAAGACGCCGATCGTCGTCAACGATACGCGCGGCTTCTACGTCAACCGCTGCGTTCTCCGTTACATGTCGGAAGCCTACAAGATGCTGATCGAAGGCGTTCCGGCCGCGATGATCGAGAATGCCGCCAAGGCTGCTGGCATGCCCGTCGGCCCGCTGGCGCTGACCGACGAGACGGCGATCGACCTTGCCCAGAAGATCATGAAGCAGACCATCAAGGATCTCGGCGAGAAGGCCGTCGATCCGAAGCAGATGGCGCTGATCAACACCATGGTCGACACGCACGGCCGTTTCGGCCGCAAGAACGGCAAGGGTTTTTACGACTATCCGGCGAAGCCCGCGAAGAAGAAGCTGTGGCCGGGCCTCAAGGATCTCTATCCGCAGCTGAAGCCGGAGAAGGTCGACTACGAGGAGCTGAAAGAGCGCCTGCTGGTCACCATCGCGCTCGAAGCCGTGCGCGTGATGGAGGAGGGCATCGTCACCGACCCGCGCGAGGCGGATGTCGGCTCGATCCTGGCCTTCGGCTTCGCCCCCTTCACCGGCGGCGCGCTCTCCTACATCGACGGCATCGGCGCCAAGCGTTTCGTCAAGATCGCCAAGGCCCTGCAAAAGAAATACGGGGCCGAATTCAAGGTGCCGAAGCTTTTGCTCGACATGGCCGAAAAGGGCGAGACCTTCTACCAGCGCTTCGACCCCTACCAGAAGGGCGAAGTCAAGAAGGCCGCCTGACGCTCGATCATGTATGTCTGGGGGCGCCTCGCGCGCATGATGGCCACGGCGGGAAGCCGTGGCCCTTATATGGTCGGCGATCAGAGTCGGCTGGCCTTCCGCTGCCTGCCGACCGACATCGATTTCAACAGCCATCTCAACAATGCGCGCTACATGATGCTGGCCGATCTCGGCCGCATCGATATCTTCCTGCGGGTTGGTCTCGTCGCGCTGGCGCGCAAGAATGGCTGGGCGCCGATGATCGGCGGGCTGCAATCGGCCTATGTGCGCGAGATCAGGCTCTGGCGCCGCTTCGAGGTGGTGTCGTCGATCGAAACCTGGGAGGGCACTTCCGTGATCGGCAAGCACCGCTTCGTCCTCGACAATGGCGAGACGGCCGCGCTGATCTTGACCACGGGCGGCGTCTATGACCGCCGCGGCCGCCGTTTTCTCGGGATCGGCGAGGTCGTCGCGGCGCTCGGCCACTCCGGCATGCCGCGCCCGCCGACCGAAGCCGAACGGGCGTTCATGATTTCGCACAGGAACCTGCGCGAGCAGGCCAAGAAGGCCTGATCGGGCAAGTCGATCCTCCTTCGGTTACGCTGTCGCGCCGAGCAGATAGTCGGTCACTTCGTCCGAGAAGGTCATCCTGCCGTCGTCGAAGACGACATCGCGCGTGCCGTTGGCGTCCGCGCGCCCCCTCGGCATCCCGTGCGCGACGAGCATTTCGGCGCAGCCCAGCCAGTCGCCGTCGGACTCTGGCTCGTTGAGCGAGGCCCATCCGAGCGTTCCGCGCACGTCGCCGCCGAAGCCGTGCCGTTCCTTCCAGCCGGCGCCGTGTTCGAGCAGGAAGCGCGTGAGATCGGCGTCGCCGCGGAACACGGCGTGGTTCAGCGCCGAGGCGTCCCAATCGCCGCCGCGGCAGGCGATCGGCCAGCCGAGCCTCACCATCGCCTCCACCGCGCCGCCGCAACCCTGCGCGGCGAGCTCCGGCAGCAGACGCAGCTGCGCCTCCGACAGCGAGCCCGGCAGGTCGGGGCGCCTGGCCTTGATCTCCCGGGCGGTTGCCTCGTCGCCCGCCGCGCAGGCAGCGATGAACCGCTCGTCGTCGGGAGTGGGGCCGTCGTCCTCCGGCTGCCGCAGCAGCGCGGCGACCTCGGGCAAGCCGAACCGCAGCGCCACCTGACGAGCGCTCAACCCCTCGGGCGTCCGCGCGGATGCATCGGCGCCGGCCGCAAGCAGCGCTTCGATATGGGCCGACGAGCGGCGCCGCCGGATCGCCCACAGGAGCGGCGTCCCCCAATCGGAGGTCGGCCGGCTTCCGGCCGGCTCGTTCGGATCGGCGTCGGCAGCCGCGAGCAGCAGCTGCAGGGCCTCGATGCTGTCGAGATCGAGCACCCGGTAGAGCGCGTTGGAGCCGGTGATCCGGGCGCCGGCGTCGAGCAGAAGCTTGGTGCAGGCCGGGTTCTCCAGCGAGTGGTAGAGCGACTCGCCGTCGTTCGGATCGGCGCCGGCGTCGAGCAGAAGCCTCGTCATCGCCGGGTCGTGGTTCTGCCCCGCCGCGCCGTAGAGCGCGGAGAGCCGGAACTTTTGCGAGGGTCTTTCCAGGCTGTCGGGCGGCCACCGGCTGCCGATGGCCTGATCGGGATCGGCGCCGGCCTCCAGCAGGAGCCTGGCCGCGGCGCGGAGGGCGTCGCGGAAGCGCGGCAACCGCACCAGGCTGGAATGGGTCACGGCCACCAGCGGCGGCAGGTTGAGCGGTCCGCCCGGGCGGTCGAGCCATGCGGCATCGCGCTTCGTCATCTCGCGCAGCGCCGCCAGATCGCCGGCCGCGCAGGCAAGATAGGCGTCGCCCTGCGTCATGTCGGGGTGCTCTTCGATCATGCGGGCGGCGGCCGCCGGGCTCGCCCGGTTGGTGGTGCCGGTGATGTCGCCGGGATAGACGAGGTCGGCCCAGTTGCGGATCGATCTGGCGCGGTCGGCGCCGTAGCCGCGCTGCGCGGCGACGAAGCTGCTCATTTCGCGCCACGAGGGGAAACCGTATTCGCGCGCCAGGCAGGATTGCGCGTCGTGGAGGCGCAAGGCGAGTGTCGCGATCGCCTGGTCGTCCTTGTCCATGGCCGAGGGCAGGGCCTCGCGAAAGCGCGCCAGCGCATCAGGGTCGCCGCGCCTGTAGGCCGCAAGCAGTTCCTTCGCCTGCTTCTTCAGCAGGTCAGGATTGGGACGGTTGGGGAGTTGTTTCATGGAAACCTCCGTGCGTTGATCGCCGAAGGTCCGCAAATTCGGCTGCACAAAGGTTCGGTCGTCGGCTCATGATGGCAAGTGGGTTCAACCCTTCCCGCGGACCCGGATGCGGCTTGCACCGCAGGCGGGACCATAGGGGCATTCCATTGCTGCGGTCAATCGGCCGGACGGCCCCGGTGCGAGGACATCGTTTTGTTGACCATCCGCCGCTTCACCGGTGGACAATGACGTGGTCGCGCGCTAGACAGGCAGAGGCATTTTTTCCTTTTTTCGAAGGAGAGCGGACTTGCTCTCACACGATCGCGTCTGGGCCGCAATCGATGCTCTCGCCGAGCGCTATTCGCTCTCGGCCTCCGGCCTCGCCAGGCGCGCGGGCCTCGATTCGACCGCTTTCAACAAATCGAAACGTCTCTCTTCCGACGGCCGCCCGCGCTGGCCCTCGACCGAATCCCTGGCCAAGATCATCGAGGCCACCGGCGCTTCGCTCGAAGAATTCACCGTGCTGGTCGAGGGTCGCAGGGGCCCCGTCGAGCCGCAGCGCACGGCCGTGCCGCTGCTTGGCTTTGCCCAGGCCGGCGCCGGCGGCTTCTTCGACGATGCCGGCTATCCGTCGGGGCAGGGCTGGGACCTGGTGGAGCTTCCGACGCGCGCGGCGGAAACCTCCTACGCGTTGAAGGTCCAGGGCGATTCCATGCTGCCGCTCTACCGCAACGGCGACGTGCTGATCGTCGAGCCGGGCGCGCCGACGCGCAAGGGCGATCGCGTCGTCGTCAAGACCACCGCCGGCGAGGTCATGGCCAAGGTGCTCGACCGGCAGACAGCGGCGTCGATCGTGCTGGTCTCGCTCAATCCAGTTCACCCGGACCGCGACATCCCGATGCGCGACGTCGAATGGGTGGCGCGGATCGTCTGGGCCAGCCAATAGGTCCGGGCTGGTGCGGATCCTGCATCTTGCCCTCGCGCTGGCGGCGGTTCCGGCAATGGCGGCGCTGGTCGTCGCCGGCGGCC
Organism: Mesorhizobium sp.; assembly: GCA_004963905.1. Classification (GTDB taxonomy): domain Bacteria; phylum Pseudomonadota; class Alphaproteobacteria; order Rhizobiales; family Rhizobiaceae; genus Mesorhizobium. The sequence goes on along the minus strand of SUGL01000015.1, from coordinate 62,558 downwards.
GCGCGCTGAAAGGCAGCGAAAGCAAGGTCACGGTCGACCAGATCGATCCCATCGCCGATACGGTTCCGGACCAAGACACGGGCGCGGCGCCGCGGGAGCCCGCGACCTCCGCCATTCTGGCGCCGGCCGCGCCGCAGCCGCCGAAGCCGGTTGTGCATTCAAGGGCGATAGATCCGAATATCGTGGCGCCGCCTGAGCTGCCTACAGGGGAACTGGAACGGGTCGAGCCGCGTGCGCCGCTGAGCGATCTGGCGCTTGCAGGTCCGCCCAAGCCGCACAAATCGAAGATGCCGGATGGCCGGGAGGGCACCAAACTGTTCCAGCCTGTCGCGTCCGCCGCAGGTATGATCCAGGCTAAGGACTACTCTGTCACCGTCTCGGGCATCGACATCGTGAGAGCCGATGAAACCTGTAGCGACGAGGGGAAGTCCTGGGCCTGCGGTGCGCGGGCCCGGACGGCGTTTCGTGCCTTCCTGCGCGGCCGGACGGTTGCCTGCGCGGTGCCTCCGCAGAGTGGGCGGGGCACCAATTCCACCGAGTGCTGGGTCGGCAACAAGGATGTCGGCGAGTGGCTGGTCGAGAATGGCTGGGCGCGCGCCGCGCAAGGCGGCCCTTATGTCGAGGCGGGCGACAAGGCGCGCGCGGCGAAGAAAGGCATCTTCGGCGCGGCGCCGAACCTTGGCGGCTTGACGGCATTGCCGGCCGCCACCGCGCCGGCGCCTGCCGCGCCGGCTTCGATCCTGCCTGCGGAAGACAGCACCGTTACGCCGCCAGCTGACCAGCCAGCGCCCGGCCAATGAGCGCGCGCGTCTCCGTGATGCCATAGAGCGCCGCGAAGGAGCCGAAGCGCGGCCCGCGTTCCTGCCCGATCAGCACCTGATAGATCATCTGGAAGAACGCGACCGACACCCCGGGCCCGCCTTCCGGGCTCTGCTTGGAGTGGTCCTGATAGCGCTCGATCCGCCGCGCGACGTTGAGCGCGGCGTTCTGTATCGCTTCGCCGTCGGCGCCCTGCGGCAGGGCGCCGAGCGCTTCCGAAAGCTTCGCCAGCGCCTCGCGCTCCACCTCGTCGGCGGCGCGATAGACCTTGGTCGGCTTCACGAAGTCGTCGAAATAGCGGATGGCATAGCCGGTCAGCCGGTCGAGCTCGGGATGCGTCTTCGGCGTCACGCCGGGCGCGTGCCGCGAGATGAAGCCCCATAGCACCGCCTTGTCATGCGCGTTGGAGGCGCTGACAAGATTGAGCAGCAGCGCGAACGGCACCGGCAGGTCGATCGCCGGCGGATTGCCGTCATGCATGTGCCAGACGGGGTTGCCGAGCCGCTCCTTCCAGTCCTGCCGGGGATAGGCGGAGAGGAAAGCATAATATTCGTCGACCGCCTTCGGGATGACGTCGAAATAGAGCTTCTTGGCCTGCCGCGGCCGCTGGTACATGTAGAGGCCGAGGCTCTCGGTCGGCGCATAGGTCAGCCACTCGTCGATGGTGAGGCCGTTGCCCTTGGACTTGGAGATCTTCTGGCCGTTCTCGTCGAGGAACAATTCGTAGACGAAATGCTCCGGCGCGCGGCCGCCGAGGATGTTGCAGATGCGGTCGTAGATTGCCGCGTTGGTCTGGTGGTCCTTGCCGAACATCTCGAAATCGACGCCGAGCGCTGCCCAGCGCATGCCGAAATCCGGCTTCCACTGCAGCTTAACCTTGCCGCCGGTGACCGGCAGCGTGGTCTCGGTGCCTTCGTCGTCGAAGGTGATGGTGCCGGCCTTGGCGTCGACATTTATCATCGGCACGTAGAGCACGCGGCCGCTCTTCGGCGAGATCGGCAGGAACGGGCTGTAGGTCGCCTGGCGCTCCTCGCCGAGGGTCGGCAGCATCACCGCCATGATCTCGCCATAGCGCTCGGCTGCGCGCCGCAGCACTCCGTCGAAGCGGCCGGACTTGTAATACTGGGTCGCGCTGGCGAATTCGTAGTCGAAGCCGAACGTGTCGAGGAAGCGGCAGAGCATCGCGTTGTTGTGGTCGGCGAAGCTCGCATAGTCGCCGCCGAAGGGATTGGGCACCGCCGTCAGCGGCTTGTGCAGATAGGGCTCGAGCGCTGCGCGGTCCGGCACGTTGTCGGGGATCTTGCGCATGCCGTCCATGTCATCGGAGAAGCACAAGAGCTTGGTCTTGACCTTGTCCCCGGTCAGCACCCGGAAGGCGTGCCGCACCATGGTGGTGCGTGCCACCTCGCCGAAGGTGCCGATATGCGGCAGGCCGGAGGGACCGTAGCCGGTCTCGAACAGAACGGTCTCGGGAAAATCCTTGTTCTTGTAGCGGGCAATGATCTTCTTGGCTTCCTCGAACGGCCATGCCTTGCTTTCGGCGGCCGCCGCAAGCATCTCGGGATTGAGATCGATGATGTTTGATCCCGTCATGTCACTTTCCAGCTCTTGTGCGGCCAGGTCATGCGTCGGCTTGGCGGCATGCAAAGATTTTCCGACCGGTCTCTAGGCGCGACTGGCCGGAGCGTCAACGATTTGCGGCGGTTTTCCTTGCGGCGCCACAATGGCGCTCCTACGTTGGAGCGCCAATCGGGAGCATGCCGCCGAAGGTGGGCCGCGGTCTTGCTGCGCCGACATGCCCGCTTCAAGGAGTTTTGTATGTCTTCGCTGACGCCGCATGAAGCCCTGATCTACCTGATGGTCATCACCTCGGCCTCCGACCGCGACATGACCGATGTCGAGCTGGCGCGGATCGGCGACGTCGTTCGCTCCTGGCCGGTGTTCGTCGATTTTAACCAGGACAGGCTGGTGGCGGTGTCGCAGCAGTGCCAGAAGGCCTTGCATGAAAAGGGCGGATTGGAAGGCGTCCTTGCGCGCGTCGCCGAGGCGCTGCCTGAGCGGCTGCGTGATACGGCTTACGCAGCCGCCTTCGAGGTCGCGGCCGTCGACCTCGAAATGCGCATGGAGGAGGTGAGGGTGCTGCAGCTCATCCGTCGGGAGCTCGATCTCGATACGCTCACCGTAGCGGCAATCGCCCGTGCGGCGAAGGCGCGGCTGCGCACGCTGACCTAGGCTTTGCCGATATTCAGGTGATGCCGGCCTGCAAATGGGGGCTTCCTGCGCTTCCGGTGCTCACGTACTTCAAGTACGCTCCGCTCCGGCCTTCGCTGGCCGAAGCCCTCACAAGGGTCTCCGCTCTATGAAGGCTACGGCCGGCGTAGGCCGGTTCTCGGAAACCGCCATTTTCGGCGCGGCCTGACCTGAATCTCAACAAACCCTTGGCCACTTCGGCCCTCAGAAAAAGCTCACCGGAAAATAGCGCAGATAGAACTCGGCGAAGGTGCCTTTGATCGAGATTTCCTGCAGCGCGTAGTCGAAGGCGGCGGCCAGCGCCGGGTCGCCCGCCCTGGTCGCGATCGCCATGCCGGAGCCCAGATACTCAGGCGCCAGATACGGACCGCCGGCAAAGCGGCAGCAGCCGGCGGCATCCGAGCCGCCGAGCCAGAAGGCAAAGCGCATGCCGTCGCCGAAGGCGGCGTCGATCTTGCCGGCCTTGAGATCGGCGTAGAGGTCCTCGGGCTTGTCGAAAGGCACGACCTGCACGGTGCTGAAATAGTCACGCAGCATCTTCTCATGCGCAGAGCCGGCAATGACGCCCACCCGCTTGCTGCGCAGCTTGTCGAGGATCGGTTCGGTGAAGGCCTTGGCCTTCGGCATTATGAAGCGCGCCGGGAACTGCAGGTAGGAACGCGAGAAGGCGTATTTCTCGCGGCTTTCCGGCGTTGCGGCGATGCCTGCGATGATCGCCTCGCCTTCGCCCTTCTGCAGCGCGTCGTCGAGCTCGTTCCACGGCAGCGCCTGGATCTGGCATTTCTCGGCGATGCCGAGCTCCGCGCAGATCGCCCGCGCCAGGTCGATGTGGAAGCCCGACAGCCGGCCTGAGCCGTCGAGGAAGTTGAAGGGCGGAAAATCCGTGGTGGTGAGAAATCTCAGTCTCGGCAGCGCCGAAAGATCGGGTTTCGGCAGCCGTTCCTTGGCGTCCCACAGCACCGGCACCTGCGGCTCCGCCGCCTGAGTCGCGCCTGCGAGCGGCATCGCCCCGATCAGCGCCGAAATCAGCGCCGCAAATATCCACCGGAATGTCACGATAAGGCTCCGCTCAGTCATGTCCCCGGCTTTTCGTACGAAAACGACGCAGGCACAATTGTTTTTGATTTCAAAGTCGTGAATTAGGCGTATGGTTTAGCACGTCTGCAAGTGGCAGCGCGCGTCGGGAGCGGGGGAGGTTGCCGGCGGCACGAAGGACCTTGGGATCCGGGGTTGATGGCGAAGGGCGATTTCGGGCATCCACCATCGGTAATGATAAGCAGAAGCAACATGGGGTAGATGTTGCGATGACCATGTTCGACAGAACTCTGGAATACATAGATCAATTGCAGCATGCCAACACTGCGGCGGCGGTGTGCGAGCGGCTGCTCGGCGTCACCTCGAATTTCGGACTGACGGCGCTGATGGCCGGAACCGTCCCGCAGCCTGGCACGCCGCGCGGCCAGCAGAAGGACCATGTGCTGCTCTGCGACTGGCCGGGCGAGTGGCTGGAGCGCTATGTGGCGCGCAATTATGTCGACCACGATCCGGTCGTCAGCCACATGAAGCAATTGCAGGCCCCGTTCCAGTGGCGCGAGGCCTCGCGGGCCATCGTCATCGACAAGAGCAGCGACGAGGTCATGGGCGACGCCCGTGAGTTCAAGCTGCGCGACGGCCTCGCCTTCCCGCTGGTCACGCTCGACGGCCAGATCGTCATGGTCTCGCTGGGCGGCGAGTCCGTCGAACTGTCGGACGTCGAATTCGGAATGGTCTCGCTGGTGTCCACTTACGCCATCGGCCGCGCCATGCAGCTTCACACGATGGCCGGCAAGGTCATCGATCACATTGAGTTGACGCCGCGTGAGCGCGAATGCCTGCAATGGGCGGCCGTCGGCAAGTCCGAGTGGGAGATTTCGCAGATTCTCGGCATCTCGGAGCACACCTCCGAGAAACACCTTCTCAACGCCAAGAGCAAACTGGGCGCCGCCAATCGTGTGCAGGCAGTCGCCGAGGCGATTAGACGCGGCTATATTAGCTAGGTCGACTAGCTAGGTCGGCCGTACTGGCCTGGAAATTCTTACCCTGCGCATTCGCCCAGTATCTTCGCGAAAGCCCAGCCGTGTCTTCCTCTCGATCTCAGGAGACGGCTAATGCTTTCTTAACGCCAAGAGCAAGCTGGGCGCCGCCAATCGTGTGAGGCGGTCGCCGAGGCGATTAGGCGCGGCTATATTAGCCAGGTCGGCCGTGCCGGCCTAGAAATTCTTGCCTACGCGTTCGCGTAATATTTTCGGGAAAGCCCGGCCGTATCTTCCTCTTAAGCCTAGGAGACGGCTAATGCTATTTTCCCTTACCACCCAGGAATTGATGGAACGTCCCGACCTCTGGGAAGCGGTCCATCGTCTGCGCTACAGGATCTTCGTCGAGGAGATGGGATGGACCGATCTCGATCGTCCGGACCAGCTCGAGATCGATCAGTTCGACCATGAGGAGGCCGAACATCACCTCGTCATCCGCAACGGCGAGCTTGCCGGCTATCAGCGCATGCTGCCGACTACGCGGCCGCATCTCCTGACGGACGTGCTGTCGGACCTCTGCGAGGGGACGTCCCCCTCGGGGCCGAATATCTGGGAGCTCACCCGCTACGCGGTGGCGCCGGGCTTTCGTGACGGCAAGCGCGGCGTCTCGACGGTCGGCACCGAATTGATCGCCGGCTTCGTCGAATGGGGCCTCAAGCGCAACGTCAATCAGGTCATCATCGAGTTCGAACCGATGTGGGTGCTGCGGGCGCTGCAGCTGCACTTCCTGGCGACGCCGCTTGGCTACCAGCGCACTTACGGCAACCAGCAGGTCGTGGCGACGCTGCTCACCTTCACCGACCATACGCTGGAGGTGGTCCGTGCTCGCCGCAACCACTTCCTGCCGGTGCTGACCAGGGGCTATCCCGGCCAGCTCGGCCTGAGGCAGGCTTCGTGATGGAGGCGGTCATGAGCTTCCATCCCGAACCTGAACTGCGCGGCCACACGCTGGTCGTCACGGTGTCCTCGCATGACGGCCGGCCGGTGCTGGACCGGCACGCTTATGCGAGCCTCGCCAGGACCTTCCACGAAGCCGCCGTCAATGACGACGTTCGCGTGGTCGTGCTGCGCGGCCTTGCCGGCTGCTTCTGCCTCGGTGGCGACTTCTCGGAGTTCCTCGACGCCACCAAGCACCAGCAGCTGATCGCCGCGGTCACCGACATGTTCCGCATGCTGGCGACCTTCCCCAAGCCGGTCCTTGCCTGTGTCGACGGCGACGCCGTCGGCGTCGGCTGCACCATCCTGTTCCACTGCGACATGGTGATTGCTTCCAAGGGGAGCACTTTCAGGGTGCCCTTCGTCGATTTCGGCCTCGTGCCGGACGCGGCGACCAGCATCCTGGCGCCCCAGAAGCTGGGCTATGCTGGCGCCTTCCGCTTCTTCTGCCTCGGCGACACGCTGGGCGTCGACGACGCCAAGGCGCTCGGCCTGGTCGGCGAGATCGTGGAGGGCAGCGCCGAGGAGACGGCCTTGGCGCGAGCAAGGCAGCTTGCCAAGAAGCCGGTCGCAGCGCTCCTGCAGACACGCGGTCTGCTCAAGGGCGATACGGACGTTCTGTGCGACCGCATCGACCATGAGATATCGCTGTTCCAGCAGGCGCTGCAGGACGACGCCACGCTGAAGCGGCTGCAACGGATCGCCCGCCTGGCCGCCTGAGCACTCTCGTAAAACCTCAGCGCCGCGCATCCGAAAGATGCGCGGCGCTGTAAGTTGGATGAAAGTCGGCGGGCGCCTGGAAAAGCTATTTCTCCAGGAACGACGGCCCTTCGCCGATGATTTTCTTGTCTTCCTTGCCGAGGGCGTCGAGATCGCGCCCGGCATAGGGCAGCGACAACAGGATCCGCTGGATGACGGCGAGCCGCGCGCGGCGCTTGTCGTTGGCGCGCACGATGATCCACGGCGCGAATTCCTTGTGGGTGCGCTCGACCATGAGATCGCGCGCCTTGGTGTAGTCGTCCCATTTGTTGATGCCGGCGATGTCGATGGGCGAGAACTTCCAGTTCTTCAGCGGCGACCAACGCCGGTCGTGGAACCGTTCGAGCTGCGTTTCCCGGCCGATATTCAGCCAGAATTTGAAGAAGTGGATGCCCTCGTTTGAGATCATGCGCTCGAAATGCGGTGTCTCGTCGAGGAATTTCTCGTGCTGTTCCGGGGTGCAGAATCCCATGACCGGCTCGACGCCGGCGCGGTTGTACCAGGAGCGGTCGAAGGTGACGAACTCGCCCGAGGTCGGGAAATGATCGACATAGCGCTGATAATACCATTGCCCAAGCTCCGGCGACGTCGGCTTGGTCAGCGCCACGTTGCGCGCCGTGCGCGGGTTCATGTACTGCCGCAGCACGAAGATCGTGCCGCCCTTGCCGGCCGCGTCGCGTCCCTCGAACAGCGCCATCACTCGCTTGCCGGTCGCCTGCAGCCAGGCCTGCGCCTTGACCAGCTCGATCTGCAGGCGCTCGAGCTCCTTCTCGTAGTCCTCGCTGTTCATCTTCTTGTCGTAGGGATAGCCGCCGGCGGTGAGCTTGTTGGCCTCGATCCAGTCCGGAAGCACGGGATTGTCGATGTCGAACTCGCGTTCCTTGCCGCCGATCGTGATCTTGATCGGCCCCGCGGCAGGCGCCGCTTCAGCTTCTTCCTTGGCTTTTTTCATCGATATGAACCTTTCCAGCTTGCGGACTCATGCTATGGGAGCCTCTACGGCGTTGCGTCAGTCTGGGCGCAGCGCCTCGTAGCACTTTGATTTTGCGCATGAACATTCCAGAAAATCGATTCCGATTTTTCCGGGGTCATGCGCCGGTCCGGCCCGGTGAGGTCTCACCGGCGGAGGGATGCGGGGCAGCGCATGGTCGATACAGGCGCAGAGCGGAAAGGCGCGACGCAAGCCATCGTCGCCCGGCTGCGGCGTAGCCGCTGGTTGTTGGCCGCGGCCGTCGTCGCTGTTCTCGTGGTCTACGGTTTCGGCGGCGTTTCGATCTATGTGCCGCTGCTGGCCATGGCGCTGCTGGTCGCAGCCGCAATGCTGCCCGCCAACGTGGAACGGCAAGCCGCCGACGACGCGGCGGCGATCGAGGCCGGCGGCCTGCAGCGGCTCTCCGGCGAATATCTTGCGGCGGCCGTCGCCGATCCGCTGATCATCTTCGACCAGGCCGCCACCATCGTCCACGCCAATGCGGCCGCCTTCGCCGCCTTCGGCGGGCTGGCGCCCGGCATGTCGCTGTCGCTCAAATTCCGTGCCCCGGAAATGCAGGCGTTGCTGGACGGCATCGTCTCGGGAGCCGTGGCGTCCGATGTCGTCGACTACACCGAAAAGCTGCCGGTCGAGCGGACATACCGGGTGAGCGCGTCCTCGGTCGGCCATGCCACCGATCTTTACGTGCTGGTGTTCAAGGACCAGAGCGAGGCGCGCCGCATCGATCGGATGCGCGCCGACTTCATCGCCAATGCCAGCCATGAACTGCGCACTCCGCTCGCCTCGATCGCCGGCTTCATCGAGACCTTGCGCGGCCCGGCGCGCAGCGATCCGGCGGCGCGCGACCAATTCCTGCAGATCATGCAGAACCAGACGGGCCGCATGGCGCGCCTGATCGACGACCTGTTGTCGCTGTCGCGGCTGGAGATGAAACCCTATCTGAGGCCGGGAACCGAGGTCGATCTGCGCCAGACCATCGACAGCGTCATCGATTCCCTCGGGCCGCTGGCCAGCGAGAGCGGTCTCGTCATCGAACGGGATTTCATCGCTGGCCCGATTTCCGTGCCCGGCGACCGCGACGAGCTCTTCCAGGTTTTCGAGAACCTCCTGGAAAATGCCTGTAAATACGGCCAGTCGGGCGGGCGCGTTACCGTATCCATCGCTGCCAGCGAGGACGACCCGGATGCCGGCATCGACGTCACCATAAGAGACTACGGTCCCGGCATTGCCGAGGAACATATTCCCCGCATCACGGAGCGCTTCTACCGCGTCGATGTCGAAAACAGCCGGACCCAGAAAGGCACCGGCCTTGGCCTTTCCATCGTCAAGCATATATTGACACGTCATAATGCTAGACTGTCGATCAAGTCGGAAGTCGGCAAGGGCGCGGCGTTCACTGTTCATTTGCCGGCTCGCTGATTGTGTATTGGTTGCTAACCGGCAATTTCGTCTTTCTGTCATCCGGTTCGCGTATCAGCGACAGATTGAGGGAGCGCAGCCGGCAGACACCGGGAAGGCATATCCATGCAATCCGTTCACATTGTCAGTGCCTATGACGAAGAGCTGAAATTCCTGTCCAAGCGCATCGCCGCCATGGGCGGGCATGCCGAGCGCATGGTCGAGCAGGCGATCGCGGCGCTGGTCAACGCCGATCCGGGCCTTGCCCAAAAGGTCATTCAGGACGATCTCGTCCTCGACGAGGGCCAGCGCGAGATCGACGACAAGGCGATCATCATCATCGCCAAGCGCCAGCCGATGGCGACCGATCTGCGCGAGATCGTCGGGGCCATCCGCATCTCGGCCGACATCGAGCGCGTCGGCGATCTCGGCAAGAACGTCGCCAAGCGCGTCGCGGCGGTCATCGACGGCCGCCAGCCGAACAGCCTGTTCCGCGGACTCGAAGCGCTGGCCAACCTCGCCCTGACGCAGCTCAAGGAAGTGCTTGACGTCTATGCCTCGCGCTCGGTCGAGAAGATCGGCTTCGTGCGCGACCGCGATGACCAGATCGACGCCATGTACACCTCGTTGTTTCGCGAGCTCCTGACCTACATGATGGAGGATCCGCGCAACATCACGCCCTGCACGCATTTGCTCTTCTGCGCCAAGAACATCGAGCGCATCGGCGATCACGCCACCAACATAGCCGAAACCATCTACTACATCGTCACCGGCGACCAGATGCCGGCCGATCGACCGAAGGGCGACAAGACCGACCAGGTGGTGTCCCCGGGGACGGTATCGGCTAAGTGAACAAGCGGCCTCTCGAACGGCTTTCTAATTTAGGCTAACCTCCTCCAATGCATGTCGCCCAAAAGTGCGCAGCGGCTTTGCGAAAACGGACATGCATAAAAACAAAGACTTAAAGCGCGCCGCCTGAATCCGCTTCAGCGCGACGCGCTTTGGAGCAATTCCAGGAAAAGTGTGTAACGGTTTTCCGTCCGGAATTGCGTCAAAACAAAGAGTTAGAGCGGTTCGCCGTTTCCGTGAAACGGTGAAAAGCTCTAGGCGCAGTGATTTTGTCAGTCGCTGTCTCGGGAGGTTGCGATGGAACAAGTTCGAAACCTGACCCCGGCCCGCCAGCCGACATCCGGCATCATTGCGTCCAGCGTCTATTCCGCCGGCAAGCGCATCGCCGACATTCCGATCGAAGAGGCTGGTGTATGGGCGGCAAGGCCCGGCCATGTCGTCTGGATCGGCCTGCTCGAGCCGGACCGCAACCTGTTGCTCAGGGTGCAGGCGCAGTTCCACCTGCACGATCTGGCGATCGAGGACGCCGAGCACCCACATCAGCGGCCGAAGCTCGAGCAATATGGCGACGCCTTGTTCATCGTTGCCCGCACCGCCCAGCTGATCGAAGGCCGCGTCACCTTCGGCGAGACCCATCTCTTCGTCGGCACCGGCTATATCGTCAGCGTCAGGCACGGTCCGTCGACCTCCTACGCCCCGGTGCGCCAGCACTGGGAAAGCTGCCCGTCTTCGCTGGCCAAGGGCGAGGATTTCGTCCTCTACGCCATCCTCGATTTCATCGTCGACAACTACATGCCGGTGCTCGAGCAGATCGAGGACGAGGTCGAGGCAATCGAGGACAAGGTGCTGCTGAAGCCGATGAGCGGCACCGATATCGAACGGCTCTACATGTTGCGCCGCGACCTGCTCAGGCTGCGCAACGCGGCGCTGCCGCTGGTCGAGGTCTGCCGGCGGCTCACCAGCGCCGAGCTGCCGCAGATCCACGCCGCCATGCATCCGCTGTTCCGCGACGTGACCGACCACATCCGTACCGTGCAGGAGAAGGTAGACAGCCTGCGAGAGGTTCTGGCCTTCGCCTTCGAGGCCAGCCTTCTGGTCGGACAGAGCCAGGAAACGGCGATCTCCAAGAAGCTTGCCTCATGGGCAGCCATCCTGGCGGTGCCGACGGCCTTCGCCGGCATCTACGGCATGAACTTTACGGACATGCCTGAACTCAAGATGGAATATGGCTACCCGAGCGTGCTGGTGGCGATCGCGCTGATCTGCGCGTTTCTGTACTGGCGGTTCAGGAAGAATGGGTGGCTGTGAAAAAAGCGAACAGCGAATAGGGAGTAGCCAATAGGGACAAACGAAGCTTGTGCCGGACTCGAATACCGACACCGTTCTATTCGCTATTCGCTATTCGCTATTCGCTCAGCGGCTTCTGCGCCGCTCCGCCGCCGGCTGGAACGCCACACGGGCGTGATATTTGCAGTACGGGCCGGTTTCCGCGGCGTCGTTGCCGCAGAAGCTGAAGTCTTCCGACAGCGGATCGCCGTTCGGCCACTTGCAGGTGCGCTCGGTCAGCTCGACGAGCTGCAGGTTGCGCGAGATCGGCACCACGACGTTTTCAACCGGGCGGATGTAGTGGCGCGCCACCGGCTCCGCGTCGAACTGCACCTGCAGTGCAGTCGCGCCGATGGAGGCCGTCACGTGACGTGCAGCACTTGCGGCTCGAGCCACCGATTTCTGCATCGAGGCCCCTTGCGTCGCCTTCTTCTGGCGCGCCGGCGCGGCGGTCGCGCGGCCGCGGCCCGACAGTTTCAGGCGATGCACCTTGCCGATGACGGCGTTGCGGCTCACGCCGCCGAGCTGTGCGGCGATCTGGCTGGCGCTCAGACCCTCCGACCACAATTTCCTGAGAAGTTCGACCCGCTCGTCAGTCCAGTTCATGAGACCGCGCTCCTGCTGAGGCGTACGGCAGTCAGAATCCCTTCCCGCCCCGGCTCCCGCCGGGCAAACAACACCACATATACCGGGTGATTAGATCCGCCGCACGAAATCTAGCTATTTCTCAACTACAATTACCTTATGCGCTGACTCGGTGACAAGAGTCCCCAGGGCAACACGATTCGGTTTTTTCGGTTTTCCCCAACTTGCCTGACCGCTCATGAGCCGGCGTGCCGTCGGGGGCTTGCCGCGCGCTTCTGCGCGACGTTTTCGTTGACTTCATGGCCGAAAAACATGATAAGCCGCAAAGGCCGCCGCTTTGGCGGCTTTTTTGATTTCCGGTTCCGGAGACGCATATAATGAGCGGTTCGGCGCTTTACGAGACTTTTGCTCGCGCACCCCTGGCTTTCGACCGCGGGGAGGGGACCTGGCTGGTCACCGACAAGGGCGAGCGATACCTCGATTTCGCCGGCGGCATCGCCGTGAACTCGCTGGGCCACAGCCATCCGCACCTGGTCGCGGCGCTCACCGAGCAGGCCGCCAAGCTGTGGCACGTCTCGAACCTCTACGAGATCCCGGAGCAGCGCCGGCTGGGCGAACGGCTGGTCGAAGCGACCTTTGCGGACAAGGTGTTCTTCACCAATTCCGGCGCCGAGGCTCTGGAATGCGCCATCAAGACGGCGCGGCGTTACCATTTCGTCAAGGGCCATCCGGAGCGTTTCCGCATCATCACCTTCGAGGGCGCCTTCCACGGCCGCACCCTGGCGACCATCGCCGCCGGCGGCCAGTACAAATATCTCGAAGGCTTCGGGCCGAAGGTCGAGGGCTTCGACCAGGTAGCGTTCGACGACATCGACGCCGCCGAAAAGGCGATAACGCCGGAGACCGCGGCGATCCTGATCGAGCCGGTGCAGGGCGAGGGCGGCATCCGTCCGGTGCCGACGCAGTCGCTGAAGCGCCTGCGCCAGCTCTGCGACCAGCACGGCCTGCTTCTGATTTTCGACGAGGTCCAGTGCGGTATCGGCCGCACCGGCAAGCTTTTCGCGCATGAATGGAGCGGCGTGACCCCCGACCTGATGGCGATTGCCAAGGGTATCGGCGGCGGCTTCCCGATGGGCGCCTGTCTCGCCACCGACGAGGCCGCGACCGGCATGACGGCCGGTGTGCACGGCACCACCTTCGGCGGCAACCCGCTGGCGATGGCGGTGGGCAATGCCGTGCTCGACGTCGTGCTGGCCGACGGCTTCCTCGAGGATGTCCAGCGCAAGGCGCTGCTGCTCAAGCAAGGCCTTGCCGCGGTCGTCGACGAATATCCCGACGTCATCGAAGGCATCAGGGGAACCGGCCTGATGCTTGGGCTGAAATGCGCCATGCCCAACACCAGGGTGAACATGGCGCTGCGCGACCAGCACTTGCTCGCCGTGCCGGCCGGCGACAACGTCATTCGTCTCTTGCCGCCGCTCACCGTCACCGACGAGGAGATCGGCGAGGCGCTGAAGCGCATCCGCGCCGGCGTCAAGGGCTTGACCGACGCCATTGCGGCCGAAGCCGCGAAGTAATTCTGGAATTTGCCGATGAGTGTTCGCCACTTCACCGACCTGTCAGCCGTTTCCGCCGGCGACCTGCGCTCGATGCTGGACGATGCGGTGGCGCGAAAGACCAGGCTCAAGGCCGGCGAGCGTTCGAAACCGCTCGAAGGCAAGGTGTTGGCCATGATCTTCGACAAGCCGTCGACGCGCACGCGCGTTTCCTTCGATGTCGGCATGCGCCAGCTTGGCGGCGAGACGATCATGCTGACCGGCACCGAAATGCAGCTCGGCCGTTCCGAAACCATCGCCGACACCGCCAAGGTGCTGTCGCGCTACGTCGACGCCATCATGATCCGCACCACCTCGCATGACCGGCTGCTGGAACTCACCGAAAACGCCACCGTTCCGGTCATCAACGGGCTCACCGACGACACTCATCCCTGCCAGCTGATGGCCGACATCATGACCTACGAGGAGCATCGCGGTCCGGTGGCCGGCAAGACCTTCGCCTGGACCGGCGACGGCAACAATGTGCTGCACTCGCTGCTCGAAGCCTCGGCGCGGTTCCGCTTCAACCTTAACGTCGCTGTGCCGGAGGGCAGCGAACCGTTCGAGAAATACGTCGACTGGGCGAAGGCCAATGGCGGCAAGGTCAGATTTGCCCACTCGGCCGAAGAGGCCGTCGACCAGGCGGATTGCGTCGTCACCGACAGTTGGGTGTCGATGGGCCAGGAGCATCGCGCCCGCGGCCACAACGTCTTCCTGCCTTACCAGGTCAACGCCGCGCTGATGGCCAAGGCGAAGTCCGACGCGCTCTTCATGCACTGCCTGCCGGCGCACCGCGGCGAGGAGGTCACCGACGAGGTGATCGACGGGCCGCATTCGGTGGTGTTCGACGAGGCCGAAAACCGGCTGCACGCCCAGAAAGCGGTGCTGGCCTGGTGCCTGGGCGCTTGAGAAGGCCCGACTTGAACCGGGTTGTCCTGATCCGGACCAACTTGATCTGGCGATGCGTGATGCCTATTTGCGGGCCATCACGCAAATCGAACGCGCTTCGACCCATGCCGCTTGCAAAGCGGGATGGACGCGCCCCGGAGCTTTGTCATGTTGGAAACCCGTCCATTGGCTGATCATCAACCCAAACTCGGTGAATTCGGCTTCGCCGGCGACGACCATGTCGTGCCTTACGAAGTGGCGCCCCTCGACGTGCGCGGTCGCACCGTGCAGCTCGGGCCGATGCTCGACGCCATTCTCAGCCGTCACGACTATCCCGAACCGGTCGCGCGGCTGCTGGCGGAAGCCTGCGTGCTCACCGTGCTGCTCGGCACGTCGCTGAAGTTCGAGGGCAAGTTCATCCTGCAGACCCGCACCGACGGGCCGGTCGACATGCTGGTGGCCGATTTCACCACGCCGCATGCGCTGCGCGCCTATGCGCGCTTCGACGCCGACCGGCTGCAGGCGCTGGTGGCCTCGGGCGAGACTTCGCAGGAGAAGCTGCTCGGCACCGGTGTTCTGGCGCTGACCATCGATCAGGGCGCCCACACGCAGCGTTATCAGGGCATCGTCCAACTCGACGGCACGTCGCTGGAGGACGCCGCGCGCACCTACTTCCGCCAGTCCGAGCAGATCCCGACCGATCTGAGGATGTCGGTTGCCAAGCTGGTGACGCCGGGTCCGGGCGGCGCCCGCGAGCAATGGCGCGCGGGCGGCATCCTGGCGCAGTTCTTGCCGCAGGCGCCGGAGCGCATGCGCGTGCCCGATATTTCGGGTGGTGACGGCGATCCGCGAGACGTGGCGCACGAACCGGCAGACAATTCCTGGCGGGAATTGCTGGCGCTGCTCGGCACCATCGAGCCGACCGAGCTGATCGACCCCACGGTGGGCGCCGAGCGGCTGCTCTACCGGCTGTTCCACGAGCACGGAGTGCGCGTCTTCCGCAGCGTTCCCGTCGCCGATCAGTGCTCCTGCTCGCGTGAGAAGATCCGCGGCATCCTCGAAGGCTTTTCGGCCG
This sequence comes from Mesorhizobium sp., assembly GCA_004963905.1. Lineage (GTDB taxonomy): Bacteria > Pseudomonadota > Alphaproteobacteria > Rhizobiales > Rhizobiaceae > Mesorhizobium. Next base: position 47,015 of record SUGL01000015.1, on the reverse strand, counting down.
AGGAGATCGAGGACAGCACCGAGGACGGCGGCATCCATGTCGCCTGCGAGTTCTGCTCGACGCAGTACGACTTCGATCCTGCGGATTTCGCGGGTGAGTGAAATGCCCTTCCTTCTCCCCGTTTCACGGGGAGAAGGTGCCGAAGGGCGGATGAGGGGGCAGCGCCGGCATTGGCGATCATAGCGCCACACTGGCGACGCGGTTGTCTGCCTCAAGGAAAATCACTCAAGCTCGGCGCTGCCCCTCATTGCCCTGCCGGGCATTTCTCCCCGTGAACGGGGAGAAAGAGCCAAACTCGCTAATTCACCGTGCGCCTCGTCCCCGGCATGTCGAGGGAGAAGGCCGGGATGGCGACATCGAACGTCTCGCCGCGTCCGTTGCGCATCGTGTAGTGGCCGACCATGATGCCGGACGGCGTCGAGAGCGGGCATCCCGACGTGTACTGGTAGCTGTCGCCCGGGTTGAGTTCCGGCTGGTCGCCGACGACGCCGGCGCCACGCACCTCCTCGACGCGGCCGCGTCCGTCGGTGATGTGCCAATAGCGCGACAGAAGCTGCACGAACTCGTCCGACCGGTTGTCGATCGTCACCTGATAGCCCCACACATAGCGGTCCTCCGACGGATCGGAACGATCCTCCAGATAGAACGGCCTGACCTGCACTTCGATGTTGCGCGTCACGGCGCGATACATGGGCCACTCCGGTTTGCCGGCTAGGGAACATTTACCGCGCTTCGCGGTTGTTACACGAAGCGCCGCCCATCCTGCCAGATTCTAGCGCAGTTGCCGAAAAACAATGTCATTTAAGTGACACATGACAATGTTGGTGTGCAGAAACCTTGCGGGCGACTCGGGCGTGCTCTGTCGACTGATGAAACGGCCGCGGGCGGCCCTTCCGGAGTGACCAGAACTCGATGGAACTGACCTTTGCAGCCGCCTTTGCTTCGTCAGCCCTTCTTCTTTCCAATTTTGCCAGCATCCTGCTCGCCTCGTCGCGATTGAAACCCAGGCGCTTCATTCCCCCGTTCGCCGGCAAGCAGCCGCCGGTCTCCATCATCGTGCCGTCGCGCGGCGTCGAGCCATTCGCCGAGGAGACGCTCAAGCGCGCCTTCTCGCTCGACTGGCCGCGTTATGAGCTGATCTTCTGCGTCACCCAACCGGAAGACCCCGTGGTCAAGTTGATCAATGCCGCGATCGCGCGCTTCCCGAACGTGCCGGCGCGGCTCTTGATCGGCGAGGACAGGATCAGCGCCAATCCCAAGCTCAACAACTGCGTCAAGGGCTGGCAGGCGGCCCGGCACGACTGGGTGATTCTCGCCGATTCCAACGTGCTGATGCCCAAGGACTATGTCCAGCATCTGATGGCGGCCTGGCGACGGGATACCGGCCTCGTCTGCTCGACGCCGGTCGGCTCGCGGCCGGACGGCTTCTGGGCCGAGGTCGAATGCGCCTTCCTCAACACGCTGCAGGCGCGCTGGCAATATGCCGCCGAGGCGCTCGGCCTTGGCTTCGCTCAGGGCAAGAGCATGTTGTGGAACAAGTCGATGCTCGACGCAAACGGCGGCATCCAGGCGCTGGCCGCCGAGGCCGCCGAGGATGCGGCGGCCACCAAGTTGGTCAACAGCCTGGGCCTCCGGGTCAATCTCGTGGCCTCCCCCTTCGAACAGCCGCTCGGCCAGCGCACGCTCGCCGAAGTCTGGTCGCGCCAGGCGCGCTGGGCGCGGCTGCGCCGCGTCACCTTCCCGCTGTTCTTCGCGCCCGAGATCCTGACCGGCGTGGTTGTGCCGCTGATTTTCGCGCTGATTGCGGCGGCAAGCGCCGGCGTCAGCCTCCCCACCACGGCGCTTTGCGTGCTGGCGATCGCCTATGTGCCGGAGTGCCTGCTTGCATGGTCCAAGGGCTGGTACCTGTCGCCGCGCAGCGTCACCGCGATGATCGTGCGCGACGCCATGCTTCCCATCGTCTGGTCGCGCGGCTGGCTGGGCGGCGTCGTCGAATGGCGCGGCAACGCCATGACGATCCGCACCGGGGAGATGACCGAACTCGAAGAGATTGCCTGAGCCGGCTGCGGCTCAAGCAATCTCTTTGCAGCCACCGTGGCCGTTACCGCGCTGCCCTCAGCGCCTGTTCGACATCGGCCAGTAGATCGTCCGTATCCTCCAGGCCGACGGAGAGCCTGAGCGTGCCGGGCCCGATGCCGAGTTCGGCGCGCGCCTCGTCGCTCAGGTTCTTGTGCGTCGTCGTGGCCGGATGGGTGATCAGGCTCTTGGCGTCGCCGAGATTGTTGGAGATCAGCACGATGTCGAGCGCGTTCTGGAGGGCGAAGGCCGCCTGCTTGCCGCCCTTGACGTCCATACAGATCAGCGTCGAGCCGCCAGACATCTGCTTCCTCACGATATCCGCCTGCGGATGGTCGGCCCGCCCCGGATAGATGACGCGGGCGATCTCCGGCCGGCCGGCCAGGAAGTCCGCGATCTTGCCGGCGCTTTCCGTCTGCTGGCGCACGCGCAGCGGCAGCGTCTCCAGGCCTTTCAGCAGCGTCCAGGCGTTGAAGGGCGACAGGCTCGGGCCGGTATGCCGGAAATAGTCGTGCAGGTTCTCGTCGATCCATTTTTTGTCCGACAGGATGACGCCGCCGAGGCAGCGGCCTTGTCCGTCGATATGCTTGGTCGCCGAATAGACCACGACATGGGCGCCGAGCTGCAACGGCTTCTGCTGCAGCGGCGTGGCGAATACGTTGTCGACGATCAGCCTCGCGCCGATCGAATTGGCCAAAGCGGCGACGGCGGCGATGTCGACCACTTCCAGCGTCGGGTTGGTCGGGCTTTCCAGGAAGAACAGCTTGGTGTTCGGCCTGACCGCTTTTTCCCAATTGGCGATGTCGGTGCCGTCGACCAGCGTCGCCTCGATGCCGTAGCGCGGCGCCAGCGTCTCGACCACCCAGCGGCAGGAGCCGAACAGCGCCCGCGCCGCGACGATATGGTCGCCCGCTTTCACGCTGCAGAGCAGGGCGGCGGACACGGCGGCCATGCCGGAAGCGGTGGCGCGGGCATCCTCCGCGCCTTCCAGGGCGCACATGCGCTTCTCGAACATGTCGACGGTCGGGTTGGCGTAGCGCGAATAGATGAAGCCCGGCTCCTCGCCCTTGAAGCGGGCTTCCGCGGCTTGCGCCGTTTCGTAGACATAGCCCTGGGTGAGGTACATCGCCTCGGCGGTCTCGCCGAAGCCGGAACGCAGCGTGCCGCCATGCACGAGTGCCGTCTGAGGCTTCCAGTTACGCGTCTTGGTCATCGCCCTACTTCCAAACACAAAAAAACCGGCCGCGATGTCGCAACCGGTCCATATGGCCTTGCGGCCAGCGGTCCTTTAGCGACTTGTTTAACGTGGCTGCAAGCCGACCGGCCAAATCACCACGGGATAACGACCCTTTAGACCCGCGCCGCGCTTGCGTCAATTGCCGGCTTGATTAAGAGGTTTGTACCAGGCAGGTAGCGCAAGCCGTTTACGGTTTTCGGCAAGAGCCTGCAAAAGAACCACGCGCTTGCCCGGCCTTCGATCGGAGCCAGACCTTGCGGCAGACAGGCATTCTTCCGGATCAGGACATTGCGGCGCTGTTTGAGGCGAATGCGCTGAAGTCGCCGCGCGCGCTCGACACCGACCAGATCCAGCCGGCCAGCCTCGATCTCAGGCTCGGTGACACGGCCTTTCGTGTGCGCGCCTCCTTCCTGCCCGGTCCCGATCATCTGGTGGCCGACAAGCTCGACCGGCTGAAGCTGCACGAGATCAGCCTTGCCGAAGGTGCGGTGCTGGAGACGGGCTGCGTCTACATCGTGCCGCTGCTCGAGAGCCTGGCGCTGCCGGCGGAAGTGTCGGCTTCCGCCAACCCGAAGAGCTCGACCGGGCGGCTGGACATCTTCACGCGTGTCATGACCGATCGCGGGCATGAGTTCGACAAGATCGCGGCCGGCTATCATGGCCCGCTCTACCTCGAAGTCAGCCCACGCACCTTCCCGATCGTCGTGCGTGCCGGCTCGCGGCTGTCGCAGATACGCTTTCGTGTCGGCAACGCGGTGCTGTCGGAGAAGGAATTGCGCGACCTCCACCGCGCCGAGATGCTGGTCGCTACCGAGCCGCCCAACGTCTCCGGCGGCGGCATCGCGCTCTCCATCGATCTCGACGGCGACAAGGATGGCCTCGTCGGCTATCGCGGCAAGCACCACACCGGCCTCGTCGACGTCGACAAGCGCGCCGCGCAGGACGTCGTCGACTTCTGGGAACCGCTCTACAAGAGCGGCGCCGGCGAGCTGGTCCTCGACCCGGACGAGTTCTACATCCTGGTTTCTCGCGAAGCCGTGCACGTGCCGCCGCTCTATGCCGCCGAGATGACGCCCTTCGACCCGCTGGTCGGCGAGTTCCGCGTCCACTATGCCGGCTTCTTCGACCCGGGCTTCGGCCATTCCGCCGCCGGCGGCAGCGGCAGCCGCGCCGTGCTCGAAGTGCGCAGCCACGAGGTGCCGTTCATCCTCGACCACGGCCAGATCGTCGGCCGCCTGGTCTATGAGCATATGCTCAAGCGCCCACGGGCGCTTTACGGCACCGATCTCGGCTCCAACTACCAGGCGCAGGGGCTCAAGCTCTCCAAGCATTTCCGCGCCGCGCGCTGAGCTCCGCAGCAGCAAGACCGTGCTTGCCTGGCCAACCGCACCATGCTTGGCTGCGCGTAACCGGCATTGAACCTGATCGAGGGAGACGAAAATGCGGATATCCAGATGGATCATATCGGCAGCGGCCGCAGCCATGCTGGCGCTTGGCGCCGGTTCGGCAGGCGCAGCGGAAAAGATCAAGATCGGCACCGAGGGCGCCTATCCGCCCTTCAACACCATCACGCCGGACGGCAAGGTCGAGGGCTTCGACATCGACATCGCCAATGCGCTCTGCGCGCAGATGAAGGTCGAATGCGAGATCGTCACACAGGACTGGGACGGCATCATTCCGGCGCTGCAGGCCAAGAAATTCGACGCCATCATCGCCTCGATGAGCATCACCGAGGAACGCAAGAAGCAGGTCGCCTTCACCCACAAATACTACACCACGCCGCTTTCGCTGGTCGCCTTGAAGGATAGCGACATCGCTTCCACCGAGCCTGCCGCGCTTGCCGGCAAGACCGTCGGCGCCCAGGCCTCGACCACCCAGGCCAACTACGCCCAGGACGTCTATGCCAAGGCCGGCGCCGAGGCGAAGCTCTACCCGACCCAGGAAGAGGCCGTCACCGATCTACTCAACGGGCGCCTCGATGCCGTCATCTCGGACAAGTTCGTGCTCGTCGACTGGATGAAGAAGGCGAGCGACGGCTGCTGCAAGCTGGTCGGCGACGTCAAGGGCACCGAGACCGAGGCCGGCATCGCCGTGCGCCTGGAGGACACTGCGCTTCGCGACAGGCTGAACGCGGCCATCGACGCCATCGTCGCCGACGGCACCTACAAGAAGATCCAGGCGAAATATTTCGACTTCGATATTTATTGAGGTTGAAGCTGCCAATCTCCCCCCTTGTGGGGGAGATGCCCGGCAGGGCAGAGGGGGGCGCGAAGGATCACGGCCTCTCTCCTTAGCAGCAGAAAACAGTCCGAAGACAAAGTCATTTTTGGATTGAGACGCCGGAGGGACAGCGCCCCCCCTCTGGCCTGCCGGCCATCTCCCCCACGAGGGGGAGATTACCCTCTCACAGCGCCTTCACCGCCACCTTCACCGGCTTTTCGATCTCCAGCGGATTGCGCAGCGGCAGGCCGAAATCCTTGGCCTCGATCTCGAACACGTCGCCTTCCTCGGTCCTGACGCCGTCGGCGAAGGAGAGCGTCGCGGTGCCGAACATGTGCACATGCACGTCGCCCGGCTGGCGGAAGGCCGAATATTTGAAGTGATGGTGCTCGAGATTGGCGATGGTGTGCGACATGTTCGCTTCGCCCGACAGGAACGGCTTTTCCCAAAGCACCTTGCCGTCGCGCCAGATACGCGATGAGCCTCTGATGTCGGCGGGCAGGTCGCCGATCAGGATTTCCGGTCCGAACGAGGCGTTGCGCAGCTTGGAGTGGGCGAGGAACAGGTAGTTCACCCGCTCGGTCACGTGGTCGGAGAATTCGTTCGACAGCGTGAAGCCGACCCGGAACGGCGCGCCGTCGTCGCCGATGACATAGATGCCGGCGATCTCCGGCTCCTCGCCGGCGTCCTGCGCGAAGGCCGGCGACATCAGCGCCGCGCCCGGCGCCACCGCCATGGTGCCGTTGCCCTTGTAGAACCACTCCGGCTGCACGCCGATCTGGCCCTTGGCCGGCTTGCCGCCTTCCAGTCCCATGCGGAACATCTTCATGGAATCGGTGAGCTGCTCTTCGCCGTCGCTGAGCTTCTTGTGCATGGAATCGCGCGTCGCGGCGGAGCCGAGATGCGTCAATCCCGTGCCGGTGAGGTGGAGATGCGCGGGGTCCGGATGGTTGATCGGCGACACCAGCCGCCCCTTCTTGTAGGCGGCGTCGAGGTCGACCGTCTCGCCGTAGCCCTTGCGCTCGATCAGCCCTTCGAGACCGGTGCCGGTGCGCGCCGCCTCCATCGCCAGCGAATAGACGCTGCGCGCGCCGTTGATGATCCGGGTCTTGCCGCCGCTGCGGGCAACGACGCGGATCGTCTCGGCGTCGTCGAGGATCTGGGAAATCAGCATGATGAACCCTCTCTCTTTTGCCTTGGCCGGGCTGCCGATAGCAAAACCCTGACCAGCGCGGCCCGGACCGATCCGTGCCACGGTTGAAACTCTTCGTCCGGATTGCGCTCGCGAGCCCGGTCCTTCAGGGGACTTCTTGGCGCCGACGGGTTGCCGGCAGCTCCGCGATCTGGACCCGTATGCCTCCTGCTTCCTCGCCGGAGCGGTTCAGCCTAGTAGCTGGCCCGCTCCAAATATTTGTTTTTGCGCAATTCCGGATGGAAAACCGCCATGCACTTTCCGGAATTGCCCTCGCCCTGTCAGGCCTTGTTCTTGTTGTAGACGTCGAAGATGACGGCGCCGAGCAGCACCAGGCCCTTGACCACCTGCTGCCAGTCGACATTGACGCCCATGATCGACATGCCGTTGTTCATCACACCCATGATGAAGCCGCCGACCACGGCGCCGATGACCTGTCCGACGCCGCCCATCGCCGAGGCGCCGCCGATGAAGACGGCAGCGATCACGTCGAGCTCGCTGCCCAGACCGGCGGCCGGCACGGCCTGGCCGAGGCGCGCCGCGATTATCAGGCCGCCGAGCGCCGACAGCACGCCCATGTTGATGAAGACGAGCAGCGTCAGCCTTTCGGTGTTGATGCCTGATAGCTGCGCCGCCTTGGCGTTGCCGCCCATGGCATAGATGCGGCGGCCGATGGTCATGCGCTTGGTGACGAAGACGAACAGCGAGATCAGCACGCCCATCACCATAAGCACGACCGGCAGGCCCTTGTAGCTGGCGAACTGGAAGACCAGGAAGAGCGCCAGCGCGCTGCCCACCAGCGTCTTGATGACGAACAGCGGGAAGGGCTCGGCCTCGTAGCCGTGGCGCTCGCGCTTGCGGCGGGCCCTCAGCCCGAAATAGGCGTAGGCGAGCACCGCGACCACGCCCAGCACCACCGTCGTCATATGCAGCGTGAGGCCGCTGCCGACGATGGTCTTGCCGGCGGCATTCACCGTCGGCGGGATCAGCGTCAGCGGGCCGATGACGTCCGGGATGAAGCCGGAGCTCAGCGCCTTGAAGCTGTCGGGAAGCGGGCCGACCGAGGAGCCGCCGCCGAGCAGCGCCTGGCAGATGCCGCGGAAGATCAGCATGCCCGCCAGCGTCACGATGAAGCTCGGGATCCGGTGATAGGCGATCCAATAGCCTTGCGCCGCGCCGATAAGCGCGCCGACGATCAGGCAGACGATCGAGACCACCAGCGGATTGCTGAATATGCCGAGCGGCCAGATGACCATCATCATCGCGGCGAGCGCGCCGATGAAGCCGGCGACGGATCCCACGCTGAGATCGATATAGCCGGCGACGATGACCAGCAGCATGCCAAGCGCCATCACGATGATGAACGAGTTCTGCTGCACCAGGTTGCTGAGGTTGACCGGTTTGAACAGCGTTCCCGACGTCGTGTACTGGAAGAACAGCATGATGACGATCAGCGCGATGATCAGGCCGTATTCGCGCAAATTCGTCGTCAGCGCCGAGACGGCGATGCGCGGACCCTGCTTGACGTCCTCGGCGACGCCGCTCTGCGGCGCGGGAGCGCTGTCTGTGCTCATGATGCTTTTCCTTCTCCGCGAACGATGGCGCGCATGATTTTTTCCTGGCTGGCGTCGCTTGCCGCCATTTCGCCGACGATACGCCCTTCGTTCATGACATAGATACGGTCGCTGATGCCGAGCAGCTCCGGCATTTCCGACGAGATGACGATGATTGCCTTACCCTCGGCGGCGAGACGGGCGATGATGGTATAGATTTCGTACTTGGCGCCGACGTCGATGCCGCGCGTCGGTTCGTCGAGGATCAGCACTTCCGGGTCGGCGAACAGCCATTTCGACAGCACCACCTTCTGCTGGTTGCCGCCCGAAAGGTTGCCGGTCAGCTGATAGACGCTGGAGGCGCGGATGTTGGTCTTCTTGCGGTAGTCATTGGCGACGCTCATCTCGCGCATGTCGTCGATGACGCCGCGGCTGGAGACGCCGCCCAGATTGGCCAAAGTCACATTGTGCTTGATGTGGTCGATGAGGTTGAGGCCGTAGGTCTTGCGGTCCTCCGTGACATAGGCGATGCGGTTCTCCACCGCCTTGCTCACCGACGAGAGGTCGATCGGCTTGCCGTGGAGCGACACCTCCCCGGTGATGTGCCGGCCATAGGAGCGACCGAACAGGCTCATCGCGAATTCGGTGCGGCCGGCGCCCATCAGCCCGGCGATGCCGACCACCTCGCCCTTGCGCACGTTGAGATTGATGTTCTTGATGACCTGCCGTTCGGCGTGGATCGGATGGTAAACCGACCAGTTTTTCACTTCGAAAATGACGTCGCCGATCTGCGGCTCGCGCGGCGGATAGCGGTCGTCGAGCGAGCGGCCGACCATCGAGGTGATGATGCGGTCCTCGCTGATCTCCTTCCTGGGCAGGGTTTCGATCGTGCGTCCGTCGCGGATCACCGTCACCTTGTCGGCGACGCGGTTCACCTCGTTGAGCTTATGCGAGATCAGGATCGAGGTCATGCCCTGGCGCTTGAACTCGAGCAGCAGATCGAGCAGCGCCTGGCTGTCCTTCTCGCTGAGCGAGGCGGTCGGCTCGTCGAGGATCAGGAGCTTCACTTCCTTGCTCAGCGCCTTGGCGATCTCGACCAGCTGCTGCTTGCCGACGCCGATATTGGTGATCAGCGTCTTGGGATCTTCCTTGAGGCCGACCTTTTTGAGCAGCGCGCCGGTGCGCTTCTCGTTGGCGTTCCAGTCGATGACGCCGTAGGTGGCGTGCTCGTTGCCGAGGAAGATGTTTTCCGCGATCGACAGCATCGGCACCAGGGCAAGCTCCTGGTGGATGATGACGATGCCGATATGCTCGCTGTCGTGGATGCCCTTGAAGTGGCACTCCTGGCCGCGGAAGACGATCTCGCCTTCATAGGTGCCGGACGGATAGACGCCCGAAAGCACCTTCATCAGCGTCGACTTGCCGGCGCCGTTCTCGCCGACGATGGCATGAATTTCTCCTTCCTCGACGCTGAGGTTGACGTTCGACAGCGCCTTGACGCCGGGGAACGTCTTGGTGATGTCGCGCATCTCCAAAATCGTCGAGGTCATCAGGAATTCCACTCCCTGGCGCGTGCTTTCCGTTTCCGGAACGGGTCATGCGCGAAATCAACATACTGCAGTCTGGTCCGCGCCGCGACGGCGCATGGCGCTGCAGAGCCGGCAAAAACAATACCGGGCTCGCCGTTGAACGAAAAGGGGCCCTGCGTCGCGCAGGACCCCTCGTTTTCAAGCCGGATTACTTCAGCTCTTCGGCCTTGATGTAGCCGGAGTCGACGACCAGCTTCTCGTAGTTCGACTTGTCGACCTCGACCGGCGTCAGGAGGATCGAAGGCACGACCTTGACGTCGTTGTTGTAAGTCTTGGTGTCGAGGCCCTCGGGCTTGCCGCCCGAGAGCACCTTGTCGACCAGCTCCACGGTCGACTTGGCCAGCTCGCGGGTGTCCTTGAACACCGTCGAATACTGCTCGCCCGAGATGATCAGCTTGACCGAGGCGGTCTCGGCATCCTGGCCGGTCACGATCGGCCAGGGCTGCGCGTCGGTGCCGTAACCGACGGCGCGCAACGAGGCGGTGATGCCGCGCGACAGGCCGTCATAGGGCGACAGAACGCCATCGACGCGGCTGCCGTCCGAGTAGTTGGCCGAGAGCAGGTTGTCCATGCGAGCCTGCGCGGTGGCGGCGAGCCAGCGCAGCGTACCGACCTTGTCCATGCCCATCTGGCCGGACTTGATCTTGATCGAGCCGTCGTCGATCAGCGGCTGCAGAACCGACATCGCGCCGTTGTAGAAGAAGAAGGCGTTGTTGTCGTCGGGCGAGCCGCCGAACAGCTCGACGTTCCACGGCTTGGTGTTCGGGAAGCGCTCCTTGAGGCCCTTGACCAGGGAATTCGCCTGGATCACGCCGACGCCGAAATTGTCGAAGGTGGTGTAGTAGTCGACATTCGGGGTCTTCTTGATCAGGCGGTCATAGGCGATGGTGACCACGCCGGCGTCGTTGGCCTTCTGCAGCGCATCGGCCATGGTGGTGCCGTCGATCGAAGCGATGATCAGCGCCTTCGGGCCTTTGGTGATTTCGTTTTCCAGCTGGCTGAGCTGGTTCGGGATATCGTCCTGCGCATACTGCAGGTCGACCGTGTAGCCGAGCGCTTCGAGCTGGGACTTGACGGCGTCGCCGTCGTTGATCCAGCGCTGCGAGGTCTTGGTCGGCATCAGCACGCCGACGAGACCTTTGTCGGCTGCGTGTGCCGAATAGGTCATGGCAGCGACGCCAAGGGCCGCGACGGCGGCCAGTGTCTTGATGATCTTCACATTACTCTCCCTGGTTGATGGACGCGACACCTCGGGGCTTCGCGGGCCGCGCAGTCGAACAGGAGCGCTGGCGCGCCACTGTCGGCTTTATCGATCTCCGGTATCCTCCCAATCGGCCCCGCGGCGCAGTTTCAATCGATACGATTTTGCTCGTTGCCGATCGTTGCGCCTCGGAACGCGCGAAGGGTGGGTTCCTTTGACATAACTGTCAAATGCGATCTTTGGTGGTTGCTATACCGAAACTGGTATGATTTAGCATGCGGTAAGAACTGGCGGAGAGGCTGGGAAATCATGGCGGCGCTGCGCGATCCTGATGCGATTTCAGTAAGTTACGAGAAGCTCCCGGGAGACGGGGAGACGCTTCTGCGCAGCGGCTTGAGCCTGCGCCATATGCGCATGATCGCCGCGCTCGACGATCACGGACGGGTGAGCGCCGCCGCCCAGGTCATGAACATCTCCCAACCGGCCGCCTCGCGCATGATCGCCGAGATGGAGGCGGTGCTCGACGTTAAGTTGTGCGAGCGCCTGCCGCGCGGCGTGACGCTGACCCCTTACGGTCAGGCGCTCGCCAGGCGCGCCCGCTCGATTCTGCTCGAGATGCGCGAGGCCGATCGCGAGATTTCGGAACTCAAGGCCGGCAAGGGCGGCTCGGTGTTCCTCGGCGCCGTGACCGCGCCGGCGATCGAATTGGCCGTGCCGGCGATTCGTGAGATCCGCCGCATCTACCCGCGCATCGAGATCACCATGCAGGTCGAGACCTCGAACGTGCTCGCCCGCGAGCTGATCGCGTCGCGCCACGATTTCATCATCGCCCGCATCCCCGACGACCTCAACCCGCGGCTGTTCGAATCGCGCGTCATCGGCATCGAGAAGGCTTGCCTGATCGTGCGCCGCGGCCATCCGCTCGCCAGCGGCAAGATGGTCGGTCTGGAGGAGACGGCCGCCTATGACTGGGTCTTCCAGTCCGGCGGCTCGCCGCTGCGCCAGGCGATGGAAAGCAATTTCCTGAACCGCAACATCCCGCTTCCCGACCGCATCCTCAACACCTCTTCGCTGCTCTTGACGCTGGTGATGGTGGCGCAATCCGACGCCATCGCCCCCGTTTCGGTCCAGGTGGCCAAGTTCATCCAGAGCGCCGACGGGCTGTCGGGAGCGATCGACGTCGTGCAGACCGAATTCGACATCGAGGTCAGGCCCTACAGCCTGATCACGGTCAAGAACCGCGTGCTCTCGCCCGCCGCCAAGATGCTGCACGACTTCATTTTGCGAGAAGTGGGGTAATGGAACGAGAATGCTACTTGCACGTTCAAACCGATCGGCGGCTCGCTGAGCCTGATGCGGTGAGGGAAGGGCTGCCGATGCTCAACAGCTCGGGAGGTTTCGATGGAACGTCGGTTGTTTCTGACTGGAATGCTTGGCGTTGCGGGGGCGGCAGCGTTTGCAAGCCTGGCGGGGCCGAGCAGGGCGGTTGCCGGCATTCCCGAAGGCAACGGAATTCTCGACGAATTGGACAAGCCCGATCCGGCCATCTCCGAGGAGGATGACCAGGATCTGCTGCAGCCGGCTCAGTACTACTACCGCCGTCGATACTACCGCGATCGGTATTACCGTCGCCGCCGGCGGCGCGTTTGGAGACGGGTCTGCCGCCGCTACTGGCGCTATGGCCGGCGTCATGTCCGCTGCTGGCGCCGCCGCGTCTGGATCGGCTTCTACCTCTGAGGCGACAACTGTCGACGACCCGCGCTCGCTGGATTAGGGTCTTGCCCGGATGGGCGAGACCCGGTTGCTGGACCGTATATGGAAGATGCCGTGCCGATCGCAGGTCAGTTAAAAGCGCGCAACCTGACCCTTGCCACCAACAATCTGTCCGAGTTCTCTTGTGCAGAAGGACTGGAGGTAGAAGACCGGACCGCGGCCTGAACCTGTGCCGGCATAGCGCGGCGACAAGTCATGCGTTCGCGCTCGACGATCGACACGTGCGGCTGGTCGCAGAGAAGGAGGACGTCGAAATCCTCGGTTATCCGGTCATTGCCTGAGACTTCTGCCGGACGCGGGCCATCAGGAGTGCCAGCTGTTCGGTTCCCGCCATCTGGGGGATTCGCCATAGCTATGGTCTTGCGCGCTCTGCTGCGATACTGGCGCTCCGCCCTTCTTGACGGCGTCAGGCATGTCGATCCCGAATCCCTTGCGCTCCATCCCTGCTCGCGCGTCGAATTGGCCGCAGGTTGGATTGGACCGGAAACGCTCGAGGCGGTGTGGCGGGACGCGGAGGCCGGCCTTTCCGCCAGGGAGCGCGAGGAATTGACCTCCATCGAACTGCTCGTCGCCGTGACGGTGCTCGAGCCGGAGCGCGAGCATTCGGCCGCCTTCATCGCCGCGAAGCGGACCCGGGTGCCGTTGTGGCTGTGCGTCAGCGTCGACCGGGGCGGCGTGCTCTCTCTTCCCGGCGAGCAGACGGATCCGATCATCGTGGACCGGGCTGTGCTCGCGCCGCTGGCGTCCGGAACGCAGACATTCTCCTCGGTCGCGGCGGAAGACGAATACCGCACCCGCAATCCTCTTCCGCCGGGAGATGCCGGCTGGCCGGAATTCTGGACCTATGTCACCAAGATGTTCTCCCGCCTTTTTGGCGGCAATCCCGGCAGCTGGGTTCCGGAGCGGTATGCGGATCTGGGCCCGTTCGTCGCCCATGGTTCCCGGCCTCCCGATACGAGCGGGCCAATCCGGAACATCTACGAGTTTCTGATCGATCGCGAGGACGATGACGTCCCGCCATTGCTTGCTCGCTTCGCGGCGCCGCCGCCGGCGCGCGACGTGACCGCCACCGTCGTGGGCGAAAATGCCGCGGCGCGCCACCATCTCGGACAGATGGGCGGCGGCTTTCCCCTCAATCGCAGCCAGCGCCAGTCGCTGGGTGCCGTGCTGGCCGCCGCCGACGACGAGATCGTGGCGGTCAACGGTCCACCCGGCACGGGAAAGACCACCTTCATCCAGAGCCTCGTCGCGTCCTTGTGGGTGGAGCGCGCGCTGGAACGCAACGGCGAGCCGCCCGTCATCCTGGCCAGCTCCACCAACAACAAGGCCATCACCAATATTCTCGACACGTTCGCACGCGCGTCGCTGCCGAAGACGCATCCACTGGCTGGATTGCCGCTGGCCGAACGCTGGCTGCCCGACTTCAGCCAGTACGGGCTCTATCTGCCCTCGATCTCGGAGGCCGAGAAGGGCATCAAGGACGAGCTTGCCTTCGCCTGGTGCAAGACGCATGGGCAGCCCTGGAAGGGGCTGCCGGGGCGCATGGAGAATGCAGCCTATGTCAACCGCGCCATGTCTTACTGGCAAACCCGGTTTGCCCTCTGGGCGGGGCGCCAGCCTGCCGACATGGCGCAGGCGGTCGAGACCCTGCGAGAAGCCCTATCGGCCAAGGCCGAAACTCTGAGGGTCGCATGCGGCCGGCATCGCGACCTGCTCGCCCTTTCGCCTGGCGGCGCGCTCCCGACCCAGCGCGACATCGAGCGGCTGCGGGCAGAAGCCGAAAGGGAGCGGGGATGGCTGGACGAGTTCAAACGTCACGGCCATGAGGCTCTGCGGCTGATCCAGGGTTCTCTCATCGAATCGCTCCTGTCCTGGCTGCCGCCGGTAAAGAGGCGGCTATGGGCGCACGCATATTCCTTCCTCGACTCCAAGGGATTGGCCGATTCTGCCTGGAACTGGCAGACGGTTCTGAACGCGCCGGCCTTGCGCCGTTGGCTGGATGACACCGCCAGCGCGCGTGAAGCTGCCATTGCCGCCAAGCAGAACATCGTTGCCGGCTGGGAAGGGTGGATGGCGTCGCTGAAGCCCCTTCTGCCGGCCACCGCCATCGACGAGATCGCCGAGGTGCCGGAGCGCATCGAGGCCCGGCTCGATACGATTGTCCGTCCCGAGTTGTTCCATCTCGCCGCCCGCTATTGGGAGGGCCGCTGGCTGATCGAAACGGCGGAGGCGCTCGCCCGCAGCGACAAGACCTTCATCGGCCGCAGTCGGGACATGTGCGAGCGGCGCTGGCGGCGGTTCGCCAAGCTGACGCCCTGCCTGGTGTCGACCGCTTACACCGCGCCGCGTCTGTTCGACTACTTCGACGGCGCCAGCCAGCCGCTGATCGGCTTCATCGACCTGCTGATCGTCGACGAGGCGGGGCAGGTGTCGCCGCAGGTCGGCGGCGCGCTGTTCGCCTTTGCCCACAGGGCGTTGGTGGTCGGGGACACACAGCAGCTAGAACCCGTCTGGGGCATCGATACCGGTACCGATTTCGGCAATCTGGCCAAATGGAGCCTGGACGGGGAGAAGCCTCTGCTGGAGCGCAACGGCATGCTCGCCTCGGAAGGGTCCATGATGGCGATGGCGCAGGCGGCCACGGCCTTCGCCGCACCGCCGCACCGAGGGCTGTTCCTGGAGGAGCATTGGCGGTGCCGCGCCTCGGTCATCGCCTACTGCAACGAGCTTGCCTATCGTGGCGCCCTGAAGCCTATGCGTCCCGACGGCGACTACCCCTTGCCGCCGCTGGGCTACGCCCATGTGCCCGGCATCGCCACGCGCGCAGGCCTGAGCTGGACCAATGCCGACGAGGCGAGCGTCATCGCCGACTGGCTGGGCCGCCGGAGGGCGGAACTCGTCGGCCATCACCGAGCCAAAAGGCTGGGCGATGTGGTCGCCATCGTCACGCCCTTCCGCGCCCAGATCGCAGTGTTGCGCCAAGAGCTGAAGAAAGCAGGTCTCGGCGACGAGAACATCACCGTAGGCACCGTCCACGCGCTGCAGGGAGCGGAAAAAGACGTGGTCCTGTTCTCGCCGGTCTACAGCGCCGGCCATTCCGGCGGCATGTTCTTCGACCGCGGTGTTTCCATGCTCAACGTCGCGGTATCCCGCGCGAAAGAAAGCTTCCTGGTCTTCGGCGACATCAGGCTGTTCCGGCCGGAACAGAGGGCGCTGTCGTCCGGCCTGCTCGGGGCCTATCTGCTCGCCGCGCCGGAGAACGAGATCACCGATATCGAGCCCATCAGCCCGATCGTGCGGAAGGAAGGCCGCTCGGAGCTGGAACGTCTCAACGATCTCGGAGCTCATCGCGACGTGTTGCGCCGGGCCATCGGCGAAGCCAACGAGCGAGTCCTTATCGTGTCGCCCTACCTGTCGAACAAGGCTATCGAGGCGGACGACCTGGCGTCCCTGCTGCTGTCGCGTCGAGGCGGCCCCCGCATCGTCGTCGCCTACGACCACTATCTCAACTGCGGCGATGATCGCCGTCTGTTGTTGCCCAGGACCGTCATGGCAATCGACATCCTGCGCGCGAGCGGAGCCGAAGTATGGGCCCTGGTACGGCGCTCACAATAAGACCTTGACGGTCGATGAAAGCTGGATCGTCGAGGGCTCCTTCAACTGGCTGTCTGCCCTTCGGGATCGCGACAGCGATTTCCAGCGGCACGAGGTTTCGTTCCTCTATCGCGGCAAGGATGCCGCGATCCATGTGGGCAACGCCTGGAAGGAAGTGGAGGCCCTTCGCAGGAAGCCCGAGCGCGAGGGATCGCGGGAATAGACGAGTGCTTGGAGCGGGTAGCGGGAATCGAACCCGCGCGTTCAGCTTGGGAAGCTGACAGGCTACCATTACATCATACCCGCGCAGCAGCCTCGTTACCATGATGGCCGGGCCTCTAGCAATCGGCTCTCGTCGCGAGACCTTGGATATGTTTTCGACGCCCGCCAGGGTCATACGCGGGCCGACAATGGCGCCGCCCAGCTTGATGCCAAACCACCAAGTGCGTATTTCTGAAGTCGCGCTTCCGAATCGGAGCAGCTCGAACCGGAGAACGGCCTTGTCCGCACTGACACGCTTCCTCGGCGATACGCCACTCAGGGTGCTCGTGAAGCTGCTGGTGGTTTCCTTCCTCGTCGGCCTCGTCATGCACGCCTTCGGCTGGAGCCCGATGGATGTGTTCTATGGCATCCGCCAGTTCTTCGTCGATTTGTGGAATCTCGGCTTCCACGCCATCGACCGCTTCCTGGGCTATATCCTGCTTGGTGCCGCGATCGTCGTGCCGGCCTTCATCCTGCTCAGGATCGCCAGCTACAGGAAGTAGCCTGGTGAGCTAGCCATAGGCTGCCGCGACCTCGAACAGGATGGCATGGCGCTGGGCAAGCGCCGGCACGTCGGTCGAATAGCCGCCGCCGATGACGCCGCACAGCGGGATGCCGCGAGCGCGGAAATGGCCGATCACCGCCTTGTCGCGGGCGCGCAGGCCGTCATCCGTCAACGACAGCCGGCCGAGCCGGTCCTCTGCATGGACATCGACGCCGGCATTGTAGAAGACGATATCCCATCGCCTGCCTGCCGATAGGTCCGGCAGGATGGCGCCGAGCCGGTCGAGATAGGCGGCATCGCCGGTGCCGTCGGGCAAGGCGACATCGAGATCGGAGGCGATCTTGCGCAGCGGATAGTTGCGCTCGCCGTGCATGGAGAAGGTGAAGGCGCGGGGTTCATCCTTCAGGATGTCCGCCGTGCCGTCGCCCTGATGCACGTCGAGATCGACGATCAGGATGTTTTCGACTGCGCGCTCGAGAAGCAGTGCCAGCGACGCGACGGCCACGTCGTTGAAAGTGCAGAAGCCCGCGCCTTGCGCGCGCCTGGCATGATGGCTGCCGCCTGCGGCGTTGCAGGCGATGCCGTGTTTCAGCGCCAGCCTTGCCGCGAGCACCGTGCCGGCGGTGGCAAGCTGAGCCCTGAGCGACACCCGCTGGCCGACCGGAAAGCCGATCTCGCGCTCGATCCTCGACGGCACCTCGCAAGCAAGCACCTGGTCGACATAGTCGGCCGCATGCGCGAGCTTCAGCCACGCCGCCGGCGCCGGTTCCGGCATCGAAAGCGCTTCCGGCGCTGCCAGGCCGCGGGCGAGCAAGGCCGCCATCAGCAAGGGATACTTGCTCATCGGAAAGCGGTGGTTGACGGCAAAGCCGGCGTCGTAGTCGGGATGGTGGACGATCTGCAAAGCCATATGGGCGGCCTGCGCCAGAGCTGGAATTCGGTTGGCCGTCACCGGATGGCGATTGCGCGGCAGCGGCAAACTGGGGCACATCGGCTCTTCGATCAAGCCGCAACAATTAAGGCAGCAGTCCTTGGACAAGGGTGCGACCCAGATCAACGCCAGATCCTTCGACGTCACCAATCGCTCGGTGCTGGCGATTGCGGTGCCGATGACGCTTGCCTATCTGACGACGCCGCTGCTCGGCATCGTCGATACCGCGGTGGTCGGCCAGTTCGGCGATGCCGCACTGCTCGGCGGTCTGGCCGCGGGCTCGCTGGTGTTCGACGTCGTCTTCACCACCTTCAACTTCCTGCGCTCCGGCACCACCGGCCTCGTCGCACAGGCCTTCGGGCGCGGCGATCAATTGGAGGAACAGGCCGTTCTCTGGCGCGCCGTGCTGATCGCGGTCGTCGCCGGCGTCATTCTTGCCGCCCTTGCGCCGCTGCTTGCCGTGGCCGGCCAGTGGTTCATGAATGCCGAGCCGCGCGTCAGCGCGGCGATGTCGGTCTATATCCGCATCAGGCTGCTTGCCGCGCCCTTCTCGCTCGTCAACTACGCCATATTGGGCTACGTGCTGGGGCGTGGCGAAGGCGGGCTGGGCCTGATGTTGCAGGCCGTGCTCAACGGCATCAACATCCTGCTCTGTTTCCTGCTCGGCCTCGAGCTCGGCTGGGGCGTTGCCGGCGTCGCCTGGGCGACCGTCACCGGCGAGTTCCTGGCGATGCTGCTTGGCCTAGCCATCGTGCTCAGCCGCTTCCGCAGGCTGGAGCGGCCGTCGCGCCGACGCATCCTCGACCTGCCGGCCTACAGGCGCATGCTGTCGCTCAACCGCGACATCATGATCCGCTCCTTCTCGCTGCTCGCCGCCTTCGCGCTGTTCACCAGGCAGGGCGCGCAGTTCGGCACGGTGACGCTCGCCGCCAACGCCGTACTGATGAACTTCTTCCTCGTCGCCGGCTATTTCCTCGACGGTTTTGCCACCGCCGCGGAGCAATTGGCCGGCCGCGCCATCGGCGCGCAGGCGGCCACACCGTTCCGGCAGGCCGTGCGGCTGACGCTGATCTGGGGTTTTGGCCTTGCGGCAGTCGCCAGTCTCGTTCTGCTGACGGCTGGCGCCAATCTGGTGGCGCTGGTGACGACCTCGGCGGATGTGCGCGTTGCAGCCGACGCCTATCTGCCCTGGGCCGCCTTCACCGCGCTGAGCGGCGTGCTGGCCTTCCAGATGGACGGCGTCTTCATCGGCGCCACTTGGTCGCGCGACATGCGCAACATGATGCTGCTGTCGTTCCTCGCCTTCAGCGCCGCCCTCATCACGCTGGCGCCGGCCTTCGGCAACAGCGGCCTGTGGGCGGCACTTCACGTCTTCCTGCTGGTGCGCGGATTGAGCCTGCTGGCGGTGCTGCGGCTCAGGGTACGCACGGCGTTTTAGCGCCTTTGTTGCGGACAGAGGCGTTGCCTCTTAGCTCCAGAGGTCGGTCGAAAGGTACTTCAGCCCGGAGTCGCAAATGACGATGGCTATCGTCTTGCCCGATTGATCGCCGTTCAGAAGACGCAGCGCCGCGGCCACATTCGCTCCGGAAGAGAAACCGCCGAAAATGCCTTCGCTGCGCGCGAGCAAGCGCGTGGCCTGACGTGCCTCGTCACCGGAAACCTGAAGATAGCCGTCGATCGGCGCGTTGTTCAGGAATGCCAGATCCGGCATGGCATAGCCGCCGCCTTGAATGGGGTGTTCGGGTTGGGTGACCCTCTCTCCCGCGGCGGCCGCGGCGCCCTCAGGCTCGACGATGAAGCACTTGATCAGGGGATTGCGTTCCTTGAGCGCCCTCGCTACCCCCGCATATGTTCCGCCCGAGCCGACGAAGTCGACGAATGCATCGACGGCGCCATGACTGGCGTCCCAGATTTCCGGCCCGGTCCCGTGATAGTGCGCAAGCCAATTCCCGTCGCGATGGAACTGATCGGCGCGATACGCGCCCCGTTCAGCCGTCACCGCCCTGGCGGTCTGCTCGACGAGCGCCAGATCGCCACCTGATACCTGCCCCGGCACCGACCCTGGCAGTTGGTCCACCAGAATCACTTCCGCGCCGAGCGCCGTCATCATCCGTGCGCGCTCTTCGGAGTTGCCCTTCGACATCACCGCGACGAAGGGGTAGCCCCTGACCGCACAGATGATGGCGAGGCCGGTGCCCATGTTTCCGGAGGTCAACTCGACCACCGTTTGTCCCGGTTTGATGGCACCGGATCTTTCGGCTTCCTCGATTATTCCAAGCGCCGCGCGATCCTTCTTCGAAAAGCCCGGATTGAGATATTCCAGCTTGGCGAGGATTCCGCCCTTGACGCCCGCCTGCGCCGTCAGCCTGTCGAGCCGGACCAATGGAGTTCGACCGATCGAGTCTACGACGGAGTTCAGAACCTCGGCCATCATCTGTCTCCTGGTTCGTGGGAGTTCATCAGAGTCGCCTGGACCAGTTCGTGCAGCCTGTATCGCGCAGCTCTCGGATGGATTTGAGGCGCTCGCGATCCGCGAAGCGCGCCATGCCGGCGACGATGCGGCCTGGCAGCGCCGGGCCGGCATAGATCATGCCGGTGTAGAGCTGGACCAGGTCGGCGCCGGCGCGGATTTTCTCAAGCGCGGTTTCCGCCGAGTCGACGCCGCCGACGCCGATGATGGCCATCTCCGGACCGACCAGCTCGCGCATCCGGGCGAGCACCGCGGTCGAGCGCTCGAAAAGCGGCTTGCCCGACAGCCCGCCGGCTTCGCTCGCGAGGCTTGTGCTCCGCAACCCTGTCCGCGACAGCGTCGTGTTGGAAACGATGACCCCGTCGACCTTCTTCTCGACGACCTCGGCGGCGATGTCTTCCAATTCCGCTTCGACGAGGTCCGGCGCGATCTTGAGGAAGACCGGCGGCTGCGCCGACGCTTTCGCGCGTGCCGCCATCACGCGCGACAACAGCTCGCCAAGCTGCTCGCGCGCCTGCATGTTGCGCAGGCCGGGCGTGTTGGGCGAGGAGATGTTGACGGTGAGATAGGAGGCGTAGGGCGCGAAGCGGGTCACGCCGCGCTCATAGTCGCCGATGCGGTCGGCGCTGTCCTTGTTGGCGCCGATGTTGACGCCGACGATGCCGCCGCGGCCCTTGCGCGCCGCGAGCCGCTTTTCGGCGGCATCATGGCCCTCGTTGTTGAAGCCCAGCCGGTTGATCACCGCCTCGTCGGCCGTCAGCCGGAAGATGCGCGGCTTCGGGTTTCCCGGCTGCGGCAGCGGCGTGATCGTGCCGACCTCGGCGAAGCCGAAGCCGAGCTTGAGCAGCGCATCCGGCACCTCGGCATTCTTGTCGTAGCCGGCCGCCATGCCGAGCGGGTTTGGGAAATCGAGTCCGCAAAGCCTGGCCTTGAGTCGTGCGTCTTGGTTGGGAGGCGAGGCAACCGGCAGGCCGCATCTCAGCGCTGCGATCGACATGCCGTGCGCGGTTTCCGGATCGAAAGAGAAAAGCAGCTTCTGGCCGATCCGGTCGAGCACGCTCATTCGTCCTCCAGCGTCGGAAACCGATGCGAGCCGTCCGCGCCGAGCGGCAGCGGCCATACCGAGACGACCGCATCGAGGTCGAGTGGAGCGTAGAGATGCGGGAACAAGGCGCCGCCGCGCGAGACTTCGTATTTCAGCGCCCCGCCCAGCCGCGCACCATCGACTGCGATCAGAAGCAAGTCCGTCTGGCCGGCGAAATGCTTGGCCGCCGTCTCGCGCACCTGCGCCGCCGTCGAGAAGTGGATGAAGCCGTCGGCGATATCGATCGGAGCACCGGCGAAGCGGCCGTTTTTCTCGGCTTCGCGCCACATGGCTTCAGGCGCGATCTTGTAGATAATCTGAGACATTGTCGCGCTATAGTCCGAACCAACCATGGGGGAAAGGGGGCAAGCAGGTTCCGGAAAAGTGCGGCGCGGTTTTTCCGGTAAAAACCTGCAGCAGGGCCAAACTGCACTCTTCCCCATTTCAGGCGCAAACCTGTGATATTCTTTGCTCAACGGCTCATGGAGGACGAACAACATGCGTCTGCAGCACATCCTGATCCCGGCGGCGCTTTGCTCGCTGGTTGCCGCGTCGGCCTATTCCGAGGAGACCGATCGCTATCGGCTCGAAAAGTCGGCCAACGGCTATGTCCGCATGGACACCCAGACCGGGGCCATGTCGATCTGCGAGGAGCGCTCCGGCCAGCTCGTCTGCAAGATGGCGGCCGACGAGCGCGCCGCCTTCCAGGAGGAGATCGACCGGCTGCAGAGTTCGGTCAAGGCGCTGGACGAGCGCGTCGCCAAGCTCGAGAATACGCCCTCCGCCCGGCTCGAATCCAACCTCCCCAGCGAAGAGGACTTCAACAAGACGATGAGCTACATGGAGCGTTTCTTCCGCAGCTTCATGGACATCGTCAAGGACATGGACAGGGAAAACGGCGACGGTGGCGCGAAGCCGGCTCCGCAAAAGACCTGAATCGCTCTGGAGAAAACCCGTCTCCCGCCCTTTGCCGCTTGAAAACCGGCCGCGTCGCCGCATAATCGTTCCGATCCCGCAAGAAACATAATCAGCGATGGGATCTTGGGAGGAATATTTGCCGTCGGGCCACACCTTCGTCATTGCCGACGACCATCCGTTGTTTCGCGGCGCGCTGAAGGAGGCGCTTGCCGGCATAGGCGACGTAGCCGCCATCCACGAGGCCGGCGATTTCGAAAGCGCCAAGGCGCTGGTCCTTGCCAATGAAGACATCGACATGGTGCTGCTCGACCTCTCGATGCCTGGCGCCAGCGGCCTGTCCGGCCTGATCTCGCTGCGCGGCATCCATTCCTCGGTGCCGCTGGTGGTGGTGTCGGCGCATGATGATCCCGTCACTATCCGCCGCGCGCTCGATCTCGGCGCATCCGGCTTCATCTCCAAATCGGCGAGCATGGAGGAAATCCGCGCCGCCGTGCAGGCCGTGCTCGCCGGCGACATCGCCGCGCCCGCAGGCGTCGAACTCGGCATCGAGCGCGATCCCGAGATTTCCGATCTGATCAAGCGGCTGCAGGCGCTGACGCCGCAGCAGACGCGCGTGCTCGGCATGCTGGCGGAAGGCCTGCTCAACAAGCAGATCGCCTATGAGCTCGGTGTCTCCGAAGCCACCATCAAGGCGCATGTCTCCGCCATATTGCAAAAGCTCGGCGTCGACAGCCGCACCCAGGCGGTGATCCAGCTTTCCAAGATCGGCGGCGACCCGCTGCAGCCGGTGGGCTAAAGCCTCCGCTCTTGCTTCAAGAATATTCCTCCATCGCTGGGCCCGTCGACCAGGCCGCGCCTTTCTCCGGCCTGACGGCCTCTGCGTCGAAACCTGCCCCTGACGTCGCCCCGCCAGGGACATGCCGTGCCCGTCCGATCGCGACGCCGAGGCCGAGCGACGCGATCACGACCAGCGGAATGCCGGCGACCCAGGGCAGGCGGGGCGCAAGCGCATAGAGTGCTGTGCCGATCGAGGGCCCGAGCGAGTCCTTGAGGTCGACCGCCACCGACGAAGCCGCCATGTAGGAGGCGCGCCTTGATGCGGGTGCAAGCGCGTTGACTGCGGTCGGAACGAGCGGCCCGACCAGCATCTGCGCCACCGAGCAGAGGCTCACCGCGGCAATCAGCGAGAGCGTCGCCGGCGAAGCAATGAGCAGGATAAAGGCGGCGATCGTCGAGAGCCCCCCGCCGGCGGTCAGCCAAAGCGCCGATCGCGTCTCGGCGAAGCGGCTCACCAACATCTGCAAGCCGACCGTCAGCGCGGCCGCATAGGCAAACAGCGCACCGACGCCCGATGGGCTCAACGTGCCGGCGTCCTGCGCATAGAGCGGGATGACGGCCTCGATCCAGTTGCCGGAGATCTCGAACAGCACGACCCAGAGGAGCAGCTTCGCCAGGCGACCGTCGCGGAAGGCCGGCAGCAGCGCCGATAGGCCTTCCTCTTCCTCCTCGTCGTCCTGATCGCCGGCTGTACAAGATCCACTGCCGATCGTCTCACCAAGCGCCGCCAGCATCACGACCCCGCCCAGAACGAGCATGCCGCCGGCCGCGAGGAACACGGTGCTGAGCGACATGAGCGCCAGCAGGGCGCCGCAGGCAGGTCCGAGGATCTGCCCTGCGCTCGAGCTGACACGCGCCATGCCGAACCAGCGCGGATGCGCTGACGGCTCGGTCACATCGGCGATCGCGGTGAGGATGGTCGGATGCAGCACCGACTCGCATATGCCGGTCAGGATGAGCACGACGGCCGTGGCGACAACGCCATCGACGAAGAATAGGGCGATGAAGCCGCATCCGACGCCGAGCGATGAGAAAATCAGCACCGGACGACGGCCGACCCGGTCGGCGATCCCGCCGATGAGCGGCGCTGCAATCAGCTCTCCGCCGGCATAGCAGCCGAAAAGCAGGCCGATCGCGCCGACGGGGATGCCGGCTTCGCTGCTGGCCCAAAGCGGAAAGAAGGGCACCAGCGCGCCGTCGGCGAAGCCTGCGCAGAAGAACAGGAACAGGCCGAGCAGCGCCGGGCGCGGCAGCCCGCGCCAGGAGGACGAAAACGTGGTCATGATGTCACCTACGCGTAGAAGACCCGGGGCACGGGGGCCCGAAGGCCGGGATGGCGCGTTGGCTGACGTGAACGCCTACGGCCGCTCAACGAGCAGCGTGAGGTGGTTGGTCTGCTTGTGGCGGAGCTGGTTCAGCCGAGCCGCATCGACAGTTCGACATCGTCGCCGAACGAGGTCGACATGTAGCCGCCCGCCGGCGAGCGCACCCGCTGCAGATATTCGGGCGAGAAGTCGGCATTGTCGGCGATGACCAGCGCTCCGGGCCTGAGCCGGCTCTCGACCAAGCTGAGGATCTCCGGATAGAGCGCCTTGGCACCGTCGAGCAGCAGAAGGTCTATTCGGTCAGGCAAGTCCCTGCTCAGCGTCTCCAGCGCGTCGCCTTCGCGGATCTCGACCAGGTCGAGAAGGCCGCCGTCGGCGAGATTGGCCTTGGCGCGCACCACCTTGGAGGGCTCGAACTCCGTGGTGATCAGGCGGCCGCCGCCATTGTCGCGCAGCGCCGCGGCAAGGTAGAGCGTCGAGATGCCGAACGAGGCGCCGAACTCGACGATGATGCGCGCGCCGGTGCTGCGCGCCAGCATGTAGAGCAGCGTGCCGGTTTCCGGCGAAACCGCGAGCCAGAGGTCCTTCAGGCTGCCGTAGAAATCGAGATATTCGGTCTTGCTGCCGAGCAGGCGCGCCCGTTCCTCGCCAGAGTACCGGCCCATGGCCGGGCTGGTCGCCGAGGCGGCTTCCTTGAACAGGCGGGCAAGCAGCGGCGCGAGCGGGGCTGCGGTCAGGGTGGTCATGGTCGGGCTCCAATCGAGTGCGTTCTTGTGTTGCCTCGAAAATACGAATAATCCTTCAGATTTCCAATTCGCATTCCCGAGCACGGTCATGGTCCAACGCCCAAACCCTTCAATTTCCACTCGAAAACAGCCCAAACAGGCCCGGGCGACGGAGCTCGTCGCGGCGATTTTGCAGGCGGCTGCTCAGGTTTTGGCGAGCGAGGGCGCGCAGCGTTTCACCACCACGCGCGTCGCCGAGAAAGCAGGCGTCAGCGTCGGCTCGCTCTACCAGTACTTCCCCAACAAGGCGGCGTTGCTGTTCCGCCTGCAGAGCGACGAATGGCGCCAGACGACCGACCTTCTGTGCGGCATTCTCGAGGATGTCGAAAAGCCGCCGCTCGAACGGATACGCGTTCTGGTGCACGCCTTCATCCGCTCGGAATGCGAGGAGGCTCCGCTGCGCGTGGCGCTGAACGACGCCGCGCCGCTCTATCGGGACGCGCCGGAAGTGCAGGAGGCAAAAGCTTCGGCGGATCGCACGGTCGAGGACTTCATGCGCGCGGCATTGCCCGCCGCCTCGGACGCTGTTCGCACCAGGGCTGGCGAGCTCATCATCACGACACTGGCGGCGGTAGGACCGGATTTCTCGGCGAGCCGGCGAACGTCAGCTGAGATCGAAGCGTATTCGGACGCACTCGCCGACATGTTCTGCGCCTATCTCAAAAGCCTCGGCCATCAAGACTGAGATAAGTCCCACCAGCGACGTCACTCCGCCGCTGGCGCCAGCGCCCTGACGCGCGCCATCATCGAGCGCAGCACGGCCGGCTTCAGCGGCTTGTTGACCACCGGAATGTCGAGCTTGCCTGCGGCGGTGCGCACCTCGCTGGAACGGTCGGCGGTGACCAATACGCAAGGCAGGTCCTGGCCGTAAGCGGCGCGCAGCCTGTGGATGGCGTCGAGTCCGGTGCTGCCGTCGAGATGGTAGTCGGCAAGCACGATATCGGGCCTTCGCGCGCCCGGCCGTACGAGGTCTCCCGATCCCGAAGCCGTATCGACGCTGCAGCCCCAGCCTTCGAGCAGCAGCCGCATGCCGTCGAGGATGCGCGCGTCATTGTCGATGCACAGCACGTTGAGCCCGGCAAGCGAGGATGCCGCGCGCGCGGGCGTCTTGGATATCTCGCGCGGCGGCGTCGCGACCGCTGCCACCGGCAGGATGACGGAGAAGCGCGTGCCCTTGCCCGGATTGGAGAAGATACGGATTTCGAGCCTCAGCACCCTGGCGATGCGGTCGACGATGGAAAGGCCGAGGCCGAGGCCTTCGGCCTCGCGCGCGCCTTCGTCCAGCCGGGTGAATTCGTGGAAGACGGTGTTGAGCTTGTCGCCGGCAATGCCGATGCCGGTGTCGATCACCTGGATCTCGGCCAACTCGCCGCGCCGTCTGACACCGACGAGGATGCGGCCGTCTCGTGTGTATTTGATGGCGTTGGAGACCAGGTTCTGGATCAGCCGGCGAAGCAGGTTGCGGTCGGTCATGACACCGAGGGAGGACGGCATGATTTTCAGGCCGAGCTTCTTTTCGGCGGCGAGCGGGCGAAAATCATTGCCGATCTGGCCAAGCAGCCCGCCGAGGCTGAAGGCAGTGTCTTCGGGCTTCAACGCCCCCGCGTCGAGCCGCGAGATGTCGAGCACCGCACCAAGGATGGTCTCGACCGACTCCAGCGAGGATTCGATGTTGATGGCGGCCTTGCCGGCCGGACCCTTGCCGGCCTTCTCGATCAGCGAGGAGCAATAGAGCCTGGCGGCGTTGAGCGGCTGCAGGATGTCGTGGCCGGCGGCGGCGAGGAAGCGCGTCTTGCTGAGGTTGGCTTCCTCGGCCAGCATTTGCGCCTGCGCCAGCTCCTCGTTGACGCGGGTGAGCTCGGCGGTACGGCTCCTGACCCGCTGCTCGAGCGACTCGTTTGCCCGCTTCAGCGCCAGGTCCTGTTCGACGCGGCCGGAAATGTCGGCATAGGTGGCGACGATGCCGCCGTCGGGCATCGGGTTCGAGCGCAGCTCCAGGATGCGGCCGCTGGTCCTGAGCTCCATCTGCCAGGGGCTGACGAAGCTGGTCAACCGGTTGAGCATCGTCACCCGCTGGTCGGCGGGGATGTCGCCGCGCTCGGCGAGGTGGCGCAGGATCTGGTCGAGCGACACGCCGACCTGGCCCATCTCGTCCGGCAGGTCGAACAACGCCCGGTATTGCCGGTTCCAGCAGATCAGCCGGAAATCGCGGTCGAAGACGGTGATGCCTTGCTCCATCTGGTCGAGCGCGATCTGCAGCAGGTCGCGATTGTGCTGCAGCGCCTCGGTGGCGTCGTCGAGCAGCCGGAAGGCATCCTTGGAATCGCGGTCGTTGCGGCGGAAGAGCAGCGACAGGATCAGCCGCGCCGAGGACGAACCGACCGCGCTCGCCAGCAATTGCTCCGAGAAGCGGATGACATCCATGCTGGCCTGTTCCTTGCCGTGCAGGGAGACGTTGGCGTTCTTCTCGAAGGACTGGAAGGAACGCTCGGTGCGCTCGACGCCGAGATAGCGGGATATCGTATCCTTGAGGTCGTTGACGGTGACGGCGGTGCGGAAGCGGCGCAGGCTTGGCATCGGGCCCGCCTCGCGCGGCACGAAGATCGCCGCCTGGATGCGCTCCAGCGGCACGGATGCTCGAGACAGCGATCCGAGCACGAAGAACAGCGTGTTGATCGACAGGCTCCACAGCACGCCGTGGTTCAGCGGCTCGCCAACGGTGCCGAACAGCGCTTGCGGCCTGAGCGCCTCGAAGCCGAACAGACCACGGACGACGATCTCGGAGCCGGGACCGACGAGCGAAGGGAGCAGCAGCGTGTAGCTCCACGCCAGAATGCCGGCGACCATGCCGAGCGCTGCGCCCCGGCCGTTGGCGCGGCGCCAGATCAGCCCGCCGATCAGCGCCGGCGCGAATTGGGCGATCGCGGCAAACGACATCAGCCCGATCGAGGACAGCCGCGCGCTGTTGGTGCTCTCGCGGTAGTAGAGGAAGGCGATGAACAGCATTATGAAGATCGACGCCCGCCTGACGTTCAGGATCAGCGTCGACCAGTCCTCGTTCTGCGAGGACGTGGTCTTGAGCAGCCGGCGCACGAACAGCGGGATGACGAGGTCGTTGGAGATCATGATCGACAGCGCCACGCTCTCGACGATGACCATGGCGGTCGCCGCCGACAGGCCGCCGATAAAGGCAGCCATGGCGAGCACGTCATGGCCGCTGAACAGCGGCAATGACAGCACATAGAGGTCGCTGCTGGTCCTGGTGCCGACCAGCGACAGGCCGGCAAAGGCGATCGGCAGCACGAACAGGTTGATCGCCACGAGATAGAGCGGGAACACCCAGGTCGCGGTGCGCAGCTCGGCCTCGCTGCGGTTCTCGACGATGGTGACGTAGAACTGGCGCGGCAGCATCAGGATGGCGAAGCCGCTCAAGGTCGTCAGCACCAGCCAGGTGGCCAGGGAGGTGTTGTAGCCCATGGCCTGGCGCACCGCGGCATTCGCGGCGAGCGTCGCCAGCATGTCGCCGGGGCCGCCGAAGATCAGGAAGGTCACCATCAGGCCGATGGCGAGGAAGGCGGCGAGCTTGACCACGGTTTCGACCGCCACCGCCAGCACCAGCCCGTCCTGGTGCTCGGTGGCATCGGCGTGGCGCGTGCCGAACAGCACCGCAAACAGCGCGAGCAGCATCGCCACCACCAGCGAGATGTCGCTGACGAACGGATCGAAGGAAGGCGGCGATCCCGTATAGTGCTCGATCATCAGGCTGACCGAGCCCGAGATCGCCTTCAGCTGCAGCGCGATATAGGGCACCGCCCCGATCGTGGCGATCAGCGTCGCGATCGCCGCGACGGCAAAACTCTTGCCGTAGCGGGCGCCGAGGAAGTCGGCGATCGAGGTGATCTTCTCGCTTTTCGCCAGCCGGACGATGCGGTTGAGCAGCGGGAAGCCGAATACGAAGACCAGCACCGGGCCGGTATAGATGCCGAGGAATTCGAGGCCGCGCTCGGAGGAGAGGCCGACCGAGCCGAAGAAAGTCCAGGAGGTGCAGTAGATGGCGAGGCTGAGCGCATAGATGAAGGGTCGCGCCCGGCCGAGCCCGGCTGCCACCGAGCGCCTGTCGCCGATGCTGGCGATCGCAAAGAGCAGCGTCACATAGGCGATAGCGATGATGACGACGAACCAGCCTTGCATGGTTCGAACTTCCTCCCTGACGGGCTCCTCGCCCGTTTTAGACGCAACCACAGCTTGGAGCCCAAGTCCATCGCGGCTTTCGACGCATATGTGGTTGGTGACGCCCGCAGAAACACGAACCGGATAAATACAAACCGGTGGCTCCGCCCTTTTTCCGGTTTTGCAACTGGGAGTTTTTGTTATTGTGATTTGGGTCGGCGCCGGAGAGCCGGGGCGGCAGCACGGCCGGTCATGGCAAGGAGGGTCGAATGCTGAAAGAATTCCAGGAATTCATCTCCAGGGGAAATGTGATGGACCTGGCCGTCGGCGTCATCATCGGCGCGGCCTTCTCCAAGATCGTCGATTCGCTGGTCAACGACATCATCATGCCGATCGTCGGCGCGATCTTCGGCGGGCTGGACTTCAACAACTATTTCTTTGGACTGTCCTCGAACGTCCACTCGGCCACGCTGGCCGATGCCAAGAAAGAGGGCGCCGTTTTCGCCTATGGCAGCTTCATCACCGTGGTGCTGAACTTCCTGATCCTTGCCTTCATCATCTTCCTGATGGTCAAGATGGTGAACAATCTGCGCAAGCGCCTTGAAGGCCAGAAACCGGCGGCTGCCGCGGCCCCGCCGGCAGATGTCCAGCTTCTGACCGAAATCCGCGACCTGCTCGCCAAGAAGTAATCCCAAGACAGAACACTCTGGACCAAAACCCCGCCCGCTCGCGGCCGGGGTTTTCTGTTTGCGGCTGTCGTAAAAGGCGTTAGCAGTCGTGGAAAATCGGACGGATTCTTGCATGACCCTGATCCCGACCTTGCGCGCCGAAGCCCGCGCCGCGCCCGAAAGCGGCATTGTCGCCGTCGTCAACCACGGCCGCTTGCGCGAAGGCCTGATCCCGCTGTGGGCCGGCGAGGGCGACCTGCCGACGCCTTCCTTCATCAGCGATGCCGCCGCCCGCGGGCTGGCCAATGGCGAGACCTTCTACACCTGGCAGAAGGGCATTCCCGAGCTCAGGCAGGCGCTCGCCCGCTATTACGCCAGGCATTTCGGCAAGCGCTTCGCCGAGGAAGAGTTCATTGTCACCGCTTCCGGCATGCATGCCATCCAACTCGCCATCGACGCGATTGCCGGCAGCGGCGACGAAGTCGTCTACCTGTCGCCGGCCTGGCCGAATTTCGCCGCCGCCGCCGGCGTTGCCGGCGCCGTCCCGGTTGCGGTCACGCTCGACCAGTCCGGCAATGGCTGGTCCTGCGACGTCGACAGAATAGCGTCGGCGATCACGCCGCGGACGAAGGCTCTGTTCATCAACACGCCGTCCAACCCGACCGGCTGGACCGCCGACAAGGAGACGCTGCAAGCGATCCTCGATCTCGCCCGCCAAAAGGGTTTGTGGATCATCGCCGATGAGATCTATTCGCTGTTCCACTATGGCCACGGCCGCGCGCCGTCCTTCCTCGACGTCGCCACGAGCGAAGACCGTATCCTGTTCGTCAACAGCTTCTCCAAGAACTGGGCGATGACCGGCTGGCGCGTCGGCTGGATCAAGACCCATCCGGCGCTGCAACAGGTGTTTGAGAACCTGATCCAGTATTCGACCTCGGGGGTCGCGCAGTTCATGCAACGCGGCGCGGTGGCGGCCCTCGACGAGGGCGACGCATTTATCGTCGAGCAGGTCGAGCGTGCACGCGCCGCGCGCGACCTCGTCTGCGATATATTGGGCGCCACCGGCAAGGCGCGCTTCACCGTGCCGCAAGGCGCGTTCTACCTGTTCTTTACCGTCGACGGCATCACCGATTCCCGCGCCGCCGCCTTCGACATCGTCGACAACGCCAATGTCGGCCTGGCGCCCGGAACCGCCTTCGGCCCGGGCGGCGAGGCCTTCCTCAGGCTATGCTTCCACCGCCGCCTCGATCAGCTCGAGGAAGCGGCGCATCGCCTGGCGAAATGGATGAAGACGGTGTGAGACAGGCGGCTTCAGCCGCCTGACTTCGGCACCAGCAGGGGAACGATCCGATCGCTCTCGGCGACGGCAGGGCGGCCGGCGGCGGCATAGGGGATGCCGAGCGCGTCCCAGGTCTCGACCAGGGCGTCCTGCAATTCGGCGATCAGCGCGTCCGAATGGTAGGGTGTGGGCGTGATGCGCAGCCGCTCGGTGCCGCGCGGCACCGTCGGATAGTTGATCGGCTGGATGTAGATGCCGTGCACGCCGAGCAGCCGGTCGCTCGCCATCTTGCAGAGCTCGGGGTCGCCGACCAGCACCGGCACGATGTGGGTGGCCGATTCCATCACCGGCAGGCCCGCGGCCGCAAGCACCTGCTTGGTTCTGGCCGCCTGGCGCTGCTGCGCGTCGCGCTCGGCCTGCGAGCGCTTCAGATGCCGGATCGAAGTGGTGGCCGCCGCCGCGATCGCCGGCGGCAGCGCGGTAGTGAAGATGAAGCCCGGCGCATAGGAGCGCACCGCGTCGATCACCGCGCTCGTGCCGGTGATGTAGCCGCCGAGCGTGCCGAAGGCCTTGGCCAAGGTGCCCTCGATGATGTCGATGCGGTCGGCAAGCCCCTCGCGCTCGGTGATGCCGCCGCCGCGCGGCCCGTACATGCCCACCGCATGCACCTCGTCGATATAGGTCATGGCGTTGTAGCGCTCGGCGAGCTCGACGATCTGCCGGATCGGAGCGATGTCGCCGTCCATCGAATAGACGCTTTCGAACACGATCAGCTTGGCGCGCTCGCGGCCCGCCGCCTGCAAGAGGCTCTCCAGATGCGCCACGTCGTTGTGGCGAAAGATCTTCTTCTCTGCGCCGGAGCGCCGCACGCCCTCGATCATAGAGGCGTGGTTCAACTCGTCGGAGATGATCAGGCAGTTGGGCAAAAGCCTGGCGATGGTCGAGATCGAGGCCTCGTTGGAGACGAAGCCGGAGGTGAAGACCAGCGCCGCCTCCTTGTCGTGCAGGTCGGCCAGCTCATGCTCGAGCTCGACCAGCGGGTTGGAGGTGCCGGAGATGTTGCGGGTGCCGCCGGCGCCCGAGCCCATCTTGCCCGCCGCGGTCTGGAAGGCGGCGATCACATCCGGGTTCTGGCCCATGCCGAGATAGTCGTTGGAACACCAGACGGTGATTTCCTGGGCGCGGCCGCCTGAACGCCAGATGGCGCGCGGAAACTTGCCCACCATGCGCTCGAGGTCGGCGAAGACGCGGTAGCGCCGCTCCGCATGGAGCTGCTCGATCGCATCTTCGAAGAACCGCTGGTAATTCATGTCGGCTTCCCAATTTTGCGGCGGATCATAGTCACTGCCCCATGTCACGTCCACCGGACCCAACCGGTCAAAATGCCACGCCCCGGGCCTGTTCCTAACGATGTCGGATCGTGGCCTATTCCCGACTGTTTGATGCGGTTTTGTTTCAGTACGATGCCTCGGACGGGAGGAACTGTTACGGACTTAACATTCAGGGAGGCTAATGCATATCGCCCAAAAGTGCACAGCGGCTTTGGGGAACGACATGCATCGAAACAAAACGTAAAGCGCGTCGACTGTATCCATTTCGACGCGCTTTAATGGGCTTGCGGCGGGGTTTCCAGCACGGCGGCTGTTGAGACAGTTTCCGATAAATCTTGATCAGCGAGGTATCAGATGACGGTTTTGGTGACGGGCGGTGCCGGCTACATCGGCAGCCACATGGTCTGGGAGCTTCTCGACGCCGGCGAAAGCGTCGTCGTGCTCGACCGGCTTTCCACCGGCTTCGAATGGGCGGTGGCGCCCGAGGCGAAGCTGGTTGTCGGCGACGTTGCCGACCGCGAACTGGTCGGCCAGATCATCCGCGAGAACATGGTCGACGCCATCATCCACTTCGCCGGCTCGATCGTGGTGCCGGAATCGGTCGCCGATCCGCTCGGCTATTACGAGAACAACACCTGCAAGACCCGCACGCTGATCGAAACCGCAGTGCGTGAGGGCGTGCCGCACTTCATCTTTTCCTCCACCGCCGCCGTCTATGGCGGCGCCGGGCTGGAGCCAGTGCGCGAGGATGCGCGTCTGGCGCCGGAATCGCCCTACGGCCTTTCCAAGCTGATGAGCGAATGGATGCTGCGCGATGCGGCGATCGCGCATGACATCCGCTACACGGCGCTGCGCTATTTCAACGTCGCCGGCGCCGATCCCAAGGGCCGCACCGGACAGTCGACGCCCGGCGCCACGCATCTGATCAAGGTGGCCTGCGAAACCGCGCTAGGCAAGCGGCCCTTCATGCAGGTCTTCGGCAAGGACTACCCGACGCCGGACGGCACCTGCATCCGCGACTATATCCATGTCAGCGATCTGGCGGCGGCGCACCGGCTGGCGTTGCAGCGGCTGCGCGAGGGCGGAGAGAGTCTCGTCGCCAATTGCGGTTACAGCCACGGCTATTCGGTTCTCGAAGTGATCGAAAGCGTGCGCCGCGCCTTCGGCCATGATTTCGACGTGCGCATGGGTGATCGACGCCCGGGTGACGCCGCCGCGGTGGTCGCCAATTCCGACCTTGCCCGCAAGGAATTCGGCTGGACGCCGCAGCGCGACGATCTCGACCAGATCGTCAAGGATGCGCTGGCCTGGGAACGTATCTTGACCGGCAAGAACTCGGCGCGGAGCTAGAGCAATTCCAGGAAAAGTGCGTGGCAGTTTTCCGTCCGGAATTGCGTCAAAACAAAGAGATAGAGCGGTTCGCCGCTTCCGCGAAACGGTGAAATGCTCTAGCCACGGCAAGCTGTTGGGCCAACGGCTCGCATAGCGCGTTCATACGCGGTATTGAGGCTCGTTCAGGGCGGTGCGCCGATATGCACCGCTGGCATGATCATCGAGGGGCGGTATGAAGGTCCTGGTGCTCGGAGCAGGCGTCGTGGGCACGGCGGCTGCCTACTATCTGGCTAAAGACGGTCATGAGGTGACGGTGATCGAGCGCCATGAGGCGGCGGCGCGCGGCACCAGCCAGTCCAATGCCGGCCTGGTCTCGCCTGGCGACGCCACCGCCTGGGCCTCGCCGGCGGCGCTGAAGACCTTCCTGCGCGGACTCTGGAACCATGATCTCGGCATCAAGGTCAGGCTGCGCCTCGATCCTTATTTCTATGCCTGGAGCCTGCGCTTCCTGCGCGAATGCACGGTTGCGCGGCTGCGCGCCAATACCAACGTCAAGCTCCGGCTCGCGCTCTATTCGCGCCAGTGCATCAATGCCCTCTCGGACGCGACCGGCATCCGTTACGACGAGCGCAAGAAAGGCATCCTCTACTTCTTTCGTTCGCAGAAAAGCCTGGACACCGGCACCGACAACTACCGATACCTCGGCGAGCACGGCCTGCCAATCGAGATTGTCGGCCGCGACCGGCTGGTCGAGCTGGAGCCTGGTCTCGCCGGCGTGAAGGACAAGATCGCCGGCGGTATCTATTCGCCGATCGACCAGACCGGCGATTCCAAGCAGTTCGTCGACAAGCTCGCCGCCTATGCGGCCGAAGCGCTCGGCGTTAAATTTCTGTTCGGCACGACGATTGAAGGCCTCGACATAGAGGGCGACCGGGTGCGGGCGGTGATGACCTCGGCCGGCCCGGTCACCGGTGACGCCGTCGTCATCTCCATGGGGCCGGAAAGCGGCCTCATGGGCCGCCGCTACGGTATCGACCTGCCGGTCTATCCGGTGAAAGGCTATACCGCGACCATTCCGTTGGACGATGAGAGCAAAGGGCCGACCATGGGCGGCGCGGACGAGGACCGGCTGATCGGCTATTCGAGGCTGGGCAATCGCTTGCGGATGTCCTCGACGGCGGAATTCACCGGCTTCGACCGTTCGTTCAAGCCGCGAGATTTCAGAACCATCCTGGACACCGGCAAGGACCTGTTCCCGGGCGCCTTCGATGAGAAGAAGGCTTTGTTGTGGGCCGGCTTGAGGCCGATGATGCCGAATTCGGTTCCTATCTTCGGCCAGGCGAAATACCGCAACCTCTATCTCGATACCGGCCACGGCCATCTCGGCTGGACCATGGCCTGCGGCTCCGGAAAATTCCTCTCTGACCTCGTCGCCGGTCGCAAGCCGGAGATCGACCCGCAGGGGTTGCTTTACAAGACAGCGGGCTGAAACGAGTAGTTGCCGAGGTCGGCGCTGCCCCTCATCCGCCTGCCGGCACCTTCTCCCCGTAGAACGGGGAGAAGAGAGCTGGCCGCAATGCCGGCACCCAATTTGCAACGTAGACGATTGGCGAAATCGACGGCAACAGCTTCCCTCTCCCCGTCACTATACGGGGAGAGGATGCCGGCAGGCAGGTGAGGGGCAGCGCCGCCCTCTCAGGCAGCGGCGAGCATCAAGGCGCGTCACGTCCTGACGGCTTGCTGCCAAGCCCTCACATAACCCTCCCAACCCCGCTCGGCCGGCGGTTCGGTCCGCTCCTCCTTGCTCATGCCGACAGTGCCATCCGACGCCAGCAGCGCCGCGCCGATGCTGGTCCCGGTCGATGTTTCCGACGCAGTGACCGGCCTGCCTGTCGCCGCCGCCAGCATCCGGATGAAGAGCCGGTTCTGCGCGAAAGGCCCCTCGACCGTCGTCGGGCCGTTGCCGCCGATCAGCTCGAGGCAGGTCGCGGTCATCAGCGCCAGATAGAACGAGATGGCGACGAAGCGCTGGCCGGGAGGCAAAGCTTCGGCGTTAACCCATTGCGCGGCGCGATGCGGGAACGGTCCGGAACCCTGCTGGGTGGAAGGCAACAGCAAGGCTTTTCGGGCCAGCACGGCTGCGACATCGTCATCGAGCCATTCCTGCGGCTGGCCATCGGTGAGCATCGAGAATTCGCGTCCGCCCATGAAGCGCGCCGAAGGCACGGGATCACCCAGCGCATTGACATTGACCAGGGTGTCGCGCGCCGGGTCGAGCTCGACCGTCCGGCCGGCGACCGCCATCGACACCACCCAGGTGCCGGTCGAGACGACGGAAAAGGGCGGCCGATCGGACAATAGATGCGGCAATAGCGAGGCGTTGGAATCGTGCAGGCCGCAGAACACCGGCGTTTGCGGGTCGAGCCCGGTCCGTTGCGCGATCAGCGGCAGGATCGGCCCAAGCCGGTCCTTCGCCGGCCGCACCGGCGCCATCAGCCGGCGCCAGTCCATTCTGTCGACCATCGACGAGTAGTCGGCCCGCCAGGGATTCCACAGGTCGGTATGGCAGCCGAGCGATGTCACTTCATTGGCCGCGACGCCGGTCAGTCGCAGCGCCCAATATTGCGGATACATCTGGATCGCGGTCACCTTGGCGAATTCGGCCGGAAAGCGCTTCTGCTGAAAGAAGAGCTGGGCGCCGATGTTCAGTCCGGCCGGCAGGCGCGGCGTACCCGTCTCGGCGAAGAGCGGGCGGATCGTCTCATAGTCCTGCGTCAGTTCGTCGATGCCGGCAAATTCATAGTCGATCACCGGCAGCGCAAGCCCGCCTTGGGCATCGACCAGCGCCGCGGTGGCGCCGTGCGTGGTGATCGAGATGGCGTCGACGCGCTGCTCGTGGTTGATGTCCGCCAGGCTGTCCAGGATGAAGGTCCACAGCCGCTCGACGTCGTGATGCGGGTAGGGGCCGTCCGCGATGACGGCATTGGCCGTGCGGCGCAGCGCCGTCTCGGCCGTGCGCTCGAGGTCGACCAGCGCCACCTTGGCGTTGGTCTTGCCGATATCGATGACGGCGACGTGGCGGATCATGCCATATGGAACATCGTTTCCAGCGGCACCGCCACCGGCTCGTTGTCGGCCTTGGTCTCCATGACGTCGGCCATGTGCGCCCACCAGCGCTGCATCACCGGATGCCTGGGCAAGTCCGCCATGCCGTGGTCATCGCGGCGCCACAGCACCCCGAACAGGATGTTGGTCTCCTCGTCGAGATGGATCGAATAGTCGGAAATGCCGGCGTCCTTAAGCAGCGCCACCAGTTCCGGCCATATCTCGTCGTGGTGGCGCTTGTACTCGGCCTTCATGCCGGGATTGAGCTTCATCTTGAAGGCATATTTCTCCATCAGGCGAAGCGTCCTTCGCGCAGCCGCCGCCAGACGATCGGCAGCGCAATGACGATGATCAGCAGCAGGCCGATGAAGATCGACATGACGATGCCGGGAACGTTGAGCAGGCCGAGTCCGAACGTCACCAGTCCCATGATGAAGGCGGCAAGCACGACGCCGAGAATGCTGCCGGCGCCGCCGAGGATCGACACTCCGCCCAGCACCACCATGGTGATCGCTTCCAGCTCATAGCCCTGCGCGATCGACGGCCGCGTCGAGCCGAGCCGCGAGGTGATCAGCACCGCGGCGATGCCCGACATCAGCCCGGTCAGGCAGAACAGGATGAATTTTATGCGGCCGACGCGCACGCCTGAGAACTGGCAGGCGACCGGATTGTTGCCGATGGCGAAAACCTTTCGCCCAAAACTCGTGCGATGCAGCACGAACCAGTAGATCAGCGCCGCGACGAGGAACAGCACCAGCTCGAACGAGAAGACCCACCAGACATAGCCCTGGCCGAAGAAGGCGAAGCTTGCAGGATAGCCTTTGTAGGCCTGGTCGCCGAGGATGATGAAGGCGATGCCGCGAAACAGGCTCATCGTGCCGATGGTGACGACGATCGAGGGCAGGCCGAGCCGGGTGACGAGCAGCCCGTTGAAGGAGCCACAGCCGAGCCCGACCACGACGCCGATCACGACCAGCACCGGCGTGCCGGCGCCGGCCTGCACGGCCATGCCCATCATCGTCGAGGCGAGCGCCACGATCGCCGCGACCGACAGATCGATCTCGCCCGAGATGATCAGCAGCGCCATGGCTAAAGCGATCAGGCCCTTTTCGGTGAAGTTGAAGGTCAGGTCCGACAGCGACCACGGGTCGAGGAAATAGGGCGAAGCGAAGCTGTTGATTGCAAAAATGAGAACCGCGATGACGACGAGCAGCGCCTCCCAGGAAAAGATCGCCGAGGAGAGCGGCTTGTCGAGCCGGTCGGGAATATGGCGCGGGTGAGGGGCGTCGGTCATGCCGCTTCCGCCTTTCTCAGGATGATGCGGCCCTGCCGGCGCTCGCCGCGCGCGTTGAGCACCACGGCCAGGATGATGGCGCTGCCCGAGATCGCCATCTGCCAGAAAGGCGAGATGTTGATGACCGGCAGCGCGTTGGAGATGATGCCGAGGAACAGCGCGCCCAGCACCGCGCCGCCGACAGAGCCGATGCCGCCGGCGATCGAGATGCCGCCGATGACGCAGGCGGCGATGATGTTGAGCTCATAGCCGTTGGCGACCTCGACCGAGGCGATGACGTAGCGCGAGATCCACAAGTATCCGGCGAGGCCGCCGATCATGCCGGAAATGCAGAACACGATGAACTTGGTGCGGCCGACATCGATGCCGGCATAGACCGATGCGGTCGGGTTGACGCCTATAGCATGGATCGAGCGGCCGATCTGCGTGCGCGTCATCACCAGGAAGAACAAAGCGATCACCAAAAGCGCGATCCAGGATAGCACCGGCAGGCCGAGGAAGGCGGCGCGTTGGAAATTGATGAAGTCGGGGCTCATCTGGTCTGCATTAACCCAGGCGCCGCCGGAAACGACGAAGGTGGCACCGCGATAGATGGTGAGCGTGCCGAGCGTCACCACGATCGAGGGGATGTTCAGCCGCCACACCAGGAAGCCGTTGATCGCCCCGAGCACCAGTCCGACAGCCAAAGCAATGACGATCAGCGCCGGGATCGGGATCGCCGGATGGGCGGCGTTCAGCATCGCCACCACCATGCCGGTGAAGCAGAGGTTGGACGCCATCGACAGATCGATCGAGCGCGTCAGGATCACCACCATCTGGCCGAGCGCCAGGATCATCAGGATCGAGGTGTCGTTGAACACCTGGCGCAGATTGGCTGGATCGGCAAAACCCGGGAAGCGCGTGGAAATCAGGCCGATCAGCAGGACGATGCCGGCGAGCAGCCAGATCTCGCGATATTTGAGGAAATTCTTCATGCCGCGATCCCCGCCGCCGTCCGAACCAGCGTTTCGGCGTCGAGCCCCTTATTGTCGTAGGTCGCCGCGATGCGGCCCTCGCGCATCACCACCACCCGGTCCGACATGCCGAGGATCTCGGGCAGCTCCGACGACACCATGATCACCGAAAGCCCTTGCGCGACGAGCTCGGCCATGAAGCCGTGGACGGCGGCCTTGGAACCGATGTCGATGCCCTTGGTCGGCTCGTCGAGAATGATCACCTTCGGTGTCGTCGCCAGCCATTTGGCGATGACCACCTTCTGCTGGTTGCCGCCGGAGAGCGTGCCGACATCCTGGCTGAGCGAGGAGGCGCGCAGATCCAGCCGCTCGGTATAGGAACGGGCAAGCGAGAACTCTTCCGCGAGCCTGAGCACGCCGGATTTGGAGGTGCGCTTGAGCGAAGGCAGCGACACGTTCTGGAAGATCGGCAGGCCGATCACCACGCCCTGCTTGCCGCGCTCTTCCGGCACGTAGACGATGCCGGCCTCGATGGAATCCGCCGCCGATTTCGGCGCGATCGAGCTGCCGTCGAGCGCAATGGTGCCCCGGCTCGTGCGGGTAATGCCGGCAATCGCCTGCATCACCTCGCTGCGTCCGGCGCCGACCAGGCCGTAGAAGCCGAGGATCTCGCCCTTGCGCAATTCGAAGCTGATGTCGTCGAACTCGGTCGGATGCGACAGGCCGGAGACGGCTAGCACCGGTGCGCCGATCTTCGGCTCGCGCTGCGGGAAAATGTGGTCGACGTTGCGGCCGACCATCATGCGCACGATCTCGTTCTGGCCGGTGTCCTTGAGCAGGCCTTCGCCGACCATCTCGCCGTCGCGGAAGACGGTGTAGCGGTCGGCGATGCGGTAGATCTCGTCGAACTTGTGACTGATGAAGAGCACGGCCTTGCCTTCGCTCTTCAGGAATTCGATCAGGAGGAAAAGTTCCTCGATCTCCTTCATCGAAAGCGCCGCGGTCGGCTCGTCCATGATGACGATGCGCGCGTCGATCGACATCGCGCGGGCAACAGCAACCAGGTGCTTGTTGGCGATGCCGAGATCCTTCAGCCGCGCGTCGGCGTCGATATGGCCGGCGCGCATCGTCTCCAGCACCTCGCGCGCATCTTTGCGCATGGTGCGCCAGTCGATGGTGCCGAAGCGGGTGCGCGGCGCATGGCCGAGGAAGATGTTTTCGGCGACCGACAGGTCGTCGAACAGCACGGTTTCCTGATGGATGGCGGTGATGCCGTGACCGAAGGCGGCATGCGCGCTGGGCAGCGTCGTGGCTTGGCCGTCGATGCTGATTTCGCCTGTATCGGGCTGGTAGATGCCGGTCATGATCTTGACCAGCGTCGACTTGCCGGCGCCGTTCTCGCCGATCAGCGCCGTCACCTGGCCCGGATAGAGCGACAGGCTGACATCGTGCAGCGCGCGCACGCCGGGGAAGCTTTTGGAGATGCCTGAAAGCGTCAGGCGCGGAGCGGCATTACCCTCCCCCTTGTGGGGAGGGTCGCGAACGACGTGAGCGGGGTGGGGATTGTCTAGCATATCAAGTTAAGGTCCTGGTGCATGGAGGTGTCGCCACCCCCACCCCGTCTCGCCGGTTTTGCTTCGCAAAACCGCCTCGCCGACCCTCCCCACAAGGGGGAGGGTGCAAGCGCCCCAGATCAATAGATCTTGGAGAACTTCTCGATGTTGGTCTTGTCGAACTGGAAGGGCGGGGCCATCGCAGCTGAGTTGGTGTCGTCGAGCGTCACCTTGCCGACGCGGCCTATCGACAGCGTGGCGCCGGGCTTGGCCTCTTCCTTCTTCACCGCCAGGTCATGGGCGAGATAGATCGCCGAGTAGCCGAGGTCGATCGGGTTCCACAGCGCGACCGCCTGGGATGCGCCGTTGTCGATGAACTTCTTGAACTCCGACGGCAGGGCGAGACCGGTGACGTTGACCTTGCCGATCAGGTTTTCGTCGGTGACGACCTGCGCGGCGGCAACGACGCCGACGGTGGTCGGTGCGATGATCGCCTTGAGGTTCGGATAAGACTTCAGCAGTCCCTTGGCTTCGTCCGTGCTCTTGGCCGAGTCGTCATCGCCATAGACGGTGGCGACCAGCTTGATCTTCGGGAACTTCTCCGGCAGCACCTTCTTGGCCGCCTCGATCCAGGAGTTCTGGTTGGTAGCGGTCGAGGAGGCCGACAGGATGGCGACGTCGCCGCCTTCCGGCAGATAGTCGGCGGCGAGCTTGATGATGGTTTCGCCGATCAGGTTGGTGTCGGACGGGTTGAGGTGGAGCTGGCGGCCTTCCTTGGCGACGCCGGAGTCCCACGAGATCACGGTGATGCCGCGATCCATCGCCTTCTTCAGCACCGGCACCAGCGCGTCGGCGTCATTGGCCGAGACGGCGATCGCGTTGACCTTCTGCGCGATCAGCGAGTTGATCACCTCGATCTGCGCTTCTGCCGTCGCCTTGGTCGGGCCGGTGTAGATGACGTCGACATCGCCCAGTTCCTTGGCCGCTTCCTCGGCGCCCTTGTTGGCGGCGTCGAAGAAGCCGTTGCCGAGCGACTTCACCACCAGCGCGATCTTGACGTTCTCGGCGTAGGCGGCATTCACGAACATGGCGGCGGAAAAGGCCGCCGTTACCAGCAGTTTCTTCAAAAAGCTCATCGAATATCCTCCCTTGAGCGTTGCATTCCATCGCCGCTGCGGGCGCGAGTTTTCCTAGGCCTGCAGTGAAGATTCTTCCTTGTCGCTTGACTGTTTGCGGGCGACGATCAGCGCCACGCCCGCGGTCTCCAGCATCTTGGCTTCGCGGTCCTCGATGCCGTCGTCGGTGATCACGGTGGCGATGCGCGACAGCCCGCACAGGATCAGGCTGGAGCGCATGCGGAATTTCGAGGAATCGACCAGCACCACCAGCTCGTCGGCCTGGTCGATCAATTTCTGCTCGGCCTGGATCAAGAGCGGGTCGCCTTCCATCAGCCCGAGCGGACCCAGGCCTTGCGCGCCCATGAACATGCGCCGCGCATAGAAATTGCGCGTCACGTCATTGTCGAAGGGCGACAGGATGATGTTCTGCTCGCGATAGATCGTGCCGCCCGACAGCATCACCGTGTTCTTGGAGTGCTTGAGCAGATGCTCGGCGATCGGGAAGGAATTGGTGAAGATCGGCATGCGGCGTCCGGTCAGGAAATGCACCATCTGGAAGGTGGTGGTGCCGCCGTTGATTATGATCGGCTCGCCGTCCTTGCAGAGGTTCACCGCTTCCCGCGCGATCGCCCGCTTCTGCGCGGCGTTCAGCGTCTCGTTGACCGAGAATGGTCGGCCGGCAAGGCCGATGAACTGCGGCGGCGAGATCGCCTCGGCGCCGCCGCGCACCCGGCGCAGCCGCTTTTGCACATGCAGAGCCGCGATGTCGCGGCGGATCGTCGCCTCGGAGGAGTCCGTCAGCTCGACCATTTCCTGCACCGTCACCACAGGCTTTTCCTGGACGGCGGACAGAATGATCCTGTGGCGTTCTTTTTCGTGCATGGTTCCTCCCTGCCTGACCATCAGGCACCAGAAAACGCGCAGTGTCAATCATTTCCGATCACATATTTTCATTGTGCAGTGCAATATGATCGATCTTGATCGTTTATGATTGACAAGCAGCCCGCTTGCGTAGACATTCCCGACGAAAAGAGGAGCGCGCCGTTCGTGCTCCAAAGGGAGGATTCCTATGCTCGACAAGCGCTCCGGCTCGCGCCTCGCCAATCTGTGGGACGATGCGAAGGCGCAAGGGATGAGCGGTCCCGAGCTTCTGGTCTATCGCTCGAACACGCTGGGCTCAGACAAGCGCGTCACCAATTACGGCGGCGGCAACACCTCGTCCAAGGTCTGGCAGAAGGATCCGCTCACCGGGGATGACGTCGAGGTTCTGTGGGTCAAGGGCTCGGGCGGCGACAGCGCCTCGATCAAGCTGGACGGTTTCGCCACCCTCTACATGGACAAGCTGCGCGCC
This sequence comes from Mesorhizobium sp., assembly GCA_004963905.1. GTDB lineage: Bacteria > Pseudomonadota > Alphaproteobacteria > Rhizobiales > Rhizobiaceae > Mesorhizobium. The sequence goes on along the minus strand of SUGL01000015.1, from coordinate 3,310 downwards.
ATTAAGGGGCTCTACCGCGGCGTCGAGCACGAGGACGAGATGGTGGGCTACCTGCCCCACTGCACCTTCAACCTCAATCCGCGCGCGGCCTCCATCGACACGCCGCTGCACGCTTACGTGCCAAAGCCTCATGTCGACCACATGCATCCCGACGCCATCATCGCCATTGCCGCGGCGAAGGATTCCAAAGCGATCACGCAAGAAATCTTCGGCGATACCATCGGCTGGCTGCCGTGGAAGCGGCCGGGCTTCGAGCTCGGCCTCTGGCTGGAGAAATTCTGTCTCGAAAACCCGGATGCCAAGGGCGTGGTCCTGGAAAGCCATGGACTGTTCACCTGGGGCGACACGCCGAAGGAATGCTACGAGACGACGATCTCGGTGATCAACCAGGCGATCGAGTGGTTCGAGCGTCGGTCGGAAGGGGTGGCCATCTTCGGCGGCGAGGCGGTGAAGTCGCTCGACGCGTCGGCGCGCCGCGCCATTGCCGCGAAGCTGATGCCGCGGATCCGCGGCCTGATCTCCGAAAAGAGCCACAAGCTCGGCCATTTCGACGACCAGCCGGCGGTGCTCGAATTCGTCAATTCCAAGGATCTGCGGCCGCTGGCGGCACTAGGCACCTCCTGCCCGGACCATTTTCTGCGCACCAAGATCCGGCCGCTGGTGATCGAGTTCGATCCGGCAAAGCCGGATGTCGATGCCGTCATAGCGCGCCTCGCCGACGACATTGCTGCCTATCGCGTCGGCTACCAGGCTTACTATGACAGCTGCAAGCGTGCGGACTCGCCCGCCATTCGCGATCCCAATGCCGTCGTCTATCTCATGCCCGGCGTCGGCATGTTCACCTTCGCCGGCGACAAGGCGACGGCGCGTATCTCCGGCGAGTTCTATGTCAATGCCATCAATGTCATGCGCGGCGCCTCGACCGTCTCGTCCTATGTCGGCCTGCCGGCACAGGAAGCCTTCGACATCGAATATTGGCAGCTGGAGGAAGCCAAGCTCCAGCGCCTGCCGAAGCCGAAGGCGCTGGCGGGACAGATCGCGCTGGTCACCGGCGGCGCCGGCGGCATCGGCCGCGCCACCGCCAATCGGCTGCTGCGCGAAGGCGCCTGCGTGGTGCTGGCCGATATCGATGAGGCCGCGCTCGCCGGCGCCCACGAAGAGCTGTCAAAGGCCTACGGCAAAGACTTCGTCCGTCCGGTGCGGATCGACGTCACGTCCGAGGATCAGGTGATGGCCGGTTTCGCCGAAACTTCGGTCGAATTCGGCGGCGTCGACATCCTGGTCTCCAATGCGGGTCTCGCCTCGTCGGCGCCGATCGAGGAGACGACACTCTCGCTGTGGAACAGGAATATGGACATCCTGTCGACCGGCTATTTCCTCGTCTCGCGCGAGGCTTTCCGGCTGTTCCGCGCCCAGAAGATCGGCGGCAACGTCGTCTTCGTCGCCTCCAAGAACGGCTTGGCCGCCTCGCCCAACGCCGCCGCTTATTGCACAGCCAAGGCGGCCGAGATCCATCTCGCGCGCTGTCTGGCGCTGGAGGGCGCGGAAGCGCAGATCAGGGTCAACGTCGTCAATCCGGATGCGGTGCTGCGCGGCTCCAAGATCTGGAGCGGCGAATGGAAGGAACAGCGCGCCGCCGCCTACAAGATGTCGACCGACGATCTCGAGGAGCATTACCGCTCGCGCTCGATGCTCAAGCGCTCGGTCTTCCCGGAAGACATCGCCGAAGCGATCTATTTCTTCGCCTCCGACATGTCGGCCAAATCGACCGGCAACATCATCAATGTCGACGCCGGCAACGCGCAGAGCTTTACGCGCTAAATTGGAGCGCTTCCCTTCTCCCCGTTCACGGGGAGAAGGTGCCGGCAGGCGGATGAGGGGCAGCGCCAGCCGAACGCATTCTTGGGAGGAATAGCCTTGTCCGAAACCATTATCTCCGCCGACCTCGTCGCCAGCCACAACGCCGCGCTCAAATCCGACCTCGAACGCGACTACGCCTCGCTCGGCGAGCGCCTCGACCGGCGCGGCATCGCGATCGACGCTATCCGCAACAAGATCGAAAAATTCGGCGTCGCGATCCCGTCCTGGGGCGTGGGCACCGGCGGCACGCGCTTTGCCCGTTTCCCCGGTCCCGGCGAACCGCGCGACATCTTCGACAAGATCGAGGACTGCGCCGTCATCCGCCAGCTGACGCAGGCGACGCCGACGGTCTCGCTGCACATCCCATGGGACAAGGCGGATCCCAACCGGTTGAAGCAGGCCGCCTCCCGCTTCGGCCTCGGCTTCGACGCCATGAACTCCAACACCTTCTCCGACGCCAAGGACCAGAAGCTCTCCTACAAGTTCGGCTCGCTCTCCCATGCCGATGCCGGCACGCGCCGGCAGGCAGTAGAGCACAACCTCGAATGCATCGAGATCGGCAGGACGCTTGGCTCGAAGGCGCTGACGGTGTGGATCGGCGACGGCTCGAACTTCCCCGGCCAGGTCAATTTCGCGAAAGCCTTCGAGCGCTATCTCGACGCCATGCGCGAGATCTATGCCGGTCTGCCTGACGACTGGCGGCTGTTCACCGAGCACAAGATGTATGAGCCGGCCTTCTATTCGACGGTCGTGCAGGACTGGGGCACCAACTACATCATCGCCAAGGAGCTCGGCGACAAGGCCTTCTGCCTGGTCGACCTCGGCCACCACGCGCCCAACGTCAACATCGAGATGATAGTGTCGCGGCTGATTCAGTTCGGCAAGCTCGGCGGCTTCCACTTCAACGATTCCAAATATGGCGACGACGATCTCGATGCCGGCTCAATCGATCCCTACCGGCTGTTCCTGGTCTTCAACGAATTGGTCGATGCGGAGCTTTCGGGCGCCAAGGGTTTCGATCCCGCACATATGCTCGACCAGAGCCACAACGTCACCGATCCGATCGAAAGCCTGATGCTGTCGGCGGTCGAAGTGCAGCGCGCCTATGCGCAGGCGCTGCTGGTCGACCGCAAGGCGCTCGAAAGCTTCCAGGAGGCCAACGACGCGCTGATGGCGACGCAGACCTTGAAGGCGGCCTACCGCACCGATGTCGAGCCGATCCTTGCCATGGCGCGGCTCAGAACCGGCGGCGCCATCGATCCGGTCGCCGCCTATCGCGAGGCCGGCTATCGCGCGAAGGTCGCAGCGGAACGGCCGGCGGTCGCCGGCGGTGGCGGTGGGATTGTTTGAAGGCGAATCGAGGATCACCTCGGACAAATCTTCGATAACTGTCGGCCTCGGCGCTGCCCCTCATCCGCCTGCCGGCACCTTCTCCCCGTATAGTGACGGG
>SUGL01000159.1 GCA_004963905.1 Mesorhizobium sp. | reverse complement strand
CTATGTCGCTTCGATCCCGGAAGACTACAGCCAGAAGGCCAAGCTCGATCGCATGGGTTACACCTCGGTCACCGAGGCGCTGGCGGAGCGCTTCCACATGGACGAAGGCTATCTGAAGTCGATCAACAAGGGGCTCGACTTCAACCGGCCGGGCACGATCGTCAAGGTCGCCAATTTCGGCATGCTGGTGTCGACGCCGGTCGCTCGCATCGTTGCCGACAAGGACAAGAAGGAAGTCTTCGCCTATGACGCGGGCGGCAAGCTGGTCGCGTCCTATCCGGCCACCATCGGCTCGGCCGACACGCCGTCGCCTACGGGCATCCACACCGTGTCGCGCATCGCGCTCGATCCCAACTACACCTACAACC
>SUGL01000158.1 GCA_004963905.1 Mesorhizobium sp. | reverse complement strand
CAAATAGACCGAAGGGATACACAGATCGATGTTCCGTGGTCGAAACGAGCAAGGACCGCTTGCCTCGAAGCGAAGCGGCGTGGGAGAGAACCTGGAGGATACCTATGACGAGGATTACACTCGGTGGTGCCGTCCTGCGCGGCACTGTTTCGACTGCTTTAATGGCATCGTTGATGTCGGCGCCGGCGCTGGGCGCGCCGCCGGTCGACGTGAGCAAGTGGTCGCCGGAATATGTGCGCTCGATCGCGGGCACGCAGGATTTTGATACGGCGGGCGATTGCGCCAAGGTCACCCCGCTCGACTACAAGGGGCGGCTGACTTTCTGGTACCAGGGCGTGTTCGAGGGCGACCCCGACCTCCTGCGCCAGTACTACAA
>SUGL01000157.1 GCA_004963905.1 Mesorhizobium sp. | reverse complement strand
GTGTTGTTTGCCCCGAAGGGCATTCTGGGCTCGATCCGTCAACGCTGGCTGGGGTGGCTGTCGTGATGCCGCTGCTCACCACCAAGGGCCTGTCGCGGCATTTCGGCGGCCTGCGCGCCGTTGACGGCGTCGACTTCGCGCTTATGCCGGGCGAGATCCGCGCCATCATCGGTCCCAACGGCGCCGGCAAGACCACCTTTGTCAGCCTGCTCAGCGGCCGCATCCGGCCGTCCTCCGGCATGATCGTCTTCGACGGCGCCGACATCACGACGATGCCGGCCTACCGAAGGGTCCGCCTTGGCGTCGCCTATACCTTCCAGATCACCAGCGTCTTCGCCAACCTCACGGCTTTCGACAATGTCGCCCTGCCGGTGCAG
>SUGL01000156.1 GCA_004963905.1 Mesorhizobium sp. | reverse complement strand
CCATTCGATTGCGCGAAGCGCACGATGGCCGCGCGGGAGTGGAGTTCCAGCTTGTCGGTGGCCCGGGTCCTGTAGGTTTCGATGGTCTTTATGCTCAGGTTGAGCCGCGAGGATATCTCCTTGTTGCTGTAGCCGAGCGCGACCAGCTGGATCACCGACCGCTCCCGCTCGCTGAGATTCCCCGGATCGCCTTGCGTGCCGTGGCGGGGGCTCAAGATGCGCGCGGCAAGCGCCGGGTCGACGTAATTGTCGCCGGCCAGCACGCAGCGGATGGCCTGCAGCAAATCCGTCGCGGTCGACCGTTTGACCACGAAACCGCGCCCCCCGGCGGCCAGCACCTGGCGCAGGCAGCCGGGGTCCTCATGCGCGGTCAACGC
>SUGL01000155.1 GCA_004963905.1 Mesorhizobium sp. | reverse complement strand
TTGAGAAGGTCGGCGCTCTGCGGACCCATCACGCCCGCGAACTCGGCCGAAAGCGCGAGCTGCGCGGCGTCGTTGCCGATGACGATACCCGCGATCGCCATGACGATCAGAAGGATCGGCGCCAGCGAGGTTGCGGCGTAGAAGGCCATCGCCGCACCATGGCTCAGCGCATCGTCGTCGAGATAGCCGGCGATGCTCTCCTTCAGCAGGACCCAGGCTTCCTGAAACCAGCGCGACATCTTTCCTCCCGCCGACTGTTTCGGACGCGAACCCTCAAGCCCGGCTCCGAGAGTCCAAAACATTCCGGGCCGACGTTTTTCAACGCTGGAGCGGGCCGGGTGGGACAAGAGCTCGACTGCCTTTTCGTTGGCCAGGGTGTGAAG
>SUGL01000154.1 GCA_004963905.1 Mesorhizobium sp. | reverse complement strand
CTGCTGGACGCCGCCGCGACACGCGCGCGCATCAACATCAAGAATATCATGGGAGGCTTCGTCATCCACGGCCAGGCGCGGGTGCAGCCGGCCAAGCTGGTGCGCGGTCTGGCGGCAGCGGTCGAGCGGCTCGGCGTGCCGATCTACGAAAAGACCGCCGTGACATCGATCGCCAAGGGCGGCGTGACCACTGACCGTGGCACGGTGCGGGCCGAAACCATCATCCGCGCAACGGAAGGGTTCACCGCCGGCATTCCAGGGGAAGAGCGGACATGGCTGGCGCTCAACAGCGCGCAGATCGTCACCGAGCCGCTGTCGCCGGAGCTTTGGCGCGAGATCGGCTGGGAAGGGCACGAGCTGCTCGGCAATGCGGCGCATACCTATTGCTA
>SUGL01000153.1 GCA_004963905.1 Mesorhizobium sp. | reverse complement strand
CGTCCACACCTCCTACGCGCTGGCAGCCACCACGACAGGGCGATTGTCGTCTTCCGATCCCAATCTGCAGAACATACCGGTGCGCACCGCCGAAGGCCGCAAGATCAGGACCGCCTTCATCGCCGAGAAAGGCCACAAGCTGGTCTCGGCCGACTACAGCCAGATCGAATTGCGGGTGCTCGCCCACGTCGCCGAGATCCCGCAGCTCAAGCAGGCCTTCGCCGACGGCGCCGACATCCACGCCATCACGGCGTCCGAAATGTTCAACGTGCCGGTCGAAGGCATGCCCTCGGAAGTGCGCCGGCGCGCCAAGGCGATCAATTTCGGCATCATCTACGGCATCTCGGCCTTCGGCCTCGCCAACCAGTTGTCGATCCCGCGCGACGAGGCGAGCGCCTACAT
>SUGL01000152.1 GCA_004963905.1 Mesorhizobium sp. | reverse complement strand
GGATTCCCCATGGTCTATGTCGCCGCAGAGAACCGCTACGAGAAGATGATCTACAATCGCTGCGGACGGTCCGGCCTCAAGCTGCCGGCGATCTCGCTCGGCCTGTGGCACAATTTCGGCAACGACACGCCGCACCGGACCAAGCAGGCCATCGTGCGCAAGGCGTTCGATCTCGGCATCACGCATTTCGACCTCGCCAACAATTACGGCCCCCCGCCCGGCTCGGCCGAGACCGCCTTCGGGGAAATCATGCGCACCGATTTCGCCGGCTATCGCGATGAGCTGATCATCTCGACCAAGGCCGGCTACGAGATGTGGGGCGGCCCCTACGGCGAGTGGGGCAGCCGCAAATATGTGCTGGCGAGCCTCGACCAGAGCCTGAAGCGGATGGGTCTCGACTATGTCGATA
>SUGL01000151.1 GCA_004963905.1 Mesorhizobium sp. | reverse complement strand
GTGGAAGGAAGTGATCGACACCAACCTCTCCGGCGTCTTCAACATGACGCATCCGCTGTGGGGCGGCATGCGCGATCGCAAGTTCGGCCGCGTCATCACCATCTCCTCGATTAACGGCCAGAAGGGCCAGGCCGGCCAGGTCAACTATTCCGCCGCCAAGGCCGGCGATATCGGCTTCTCGAAGGCGCTGGCCCAGGAAGGCGCCCGCGCCGGCATCACCGTCAACGTCATCTGCCCCGGTTACATCGCCACCGATATGGTCAAGGCGATCGATGAGAAGGTGCTCAACGAGCGCATCATCCCGCAGATTCCGGTCGGCCGTCTCGGCGAGCCGGAGGAGATCGCGCGCTGCGTTGTCTTCCTGGCGTCGGACGAGGCCGGCTTCATCACCGGCTCGACGATCACCGCCAATGGCGG
>SUGL01000150.1 GCA_004963905.1 Mesorhizobium sp. | reverse complement strand
GCTGCTGTCGCTGCTCGGCGCGACACTGACTTTGCCGGGCATCGCCGGTATCGTGCTTACCATCGGCATGGCGGTCGACTCCAACGTTCTGATCTATGAGCGCATCCGCGAGGAGCGCCGAAACGGCCGCTCGGTGATCCAGGCTATCGACACCGGTTTCTCCAAGGCGCTGGCAACGATCGTCGATTCCAACGTCACCTCGCTGATCGCGACGGTGGTGCTGTTCTGGCTGGGCACCGGTCCGGTGAAGGGCTTCGCCATCACCTACGCCATCGGCATCCTGACCACCGTCTTCACCGCCTTCACCTTCACGCGCATGCTGGTGGCGATCTGGCTGCGCCGGGCCCGCCCGAAGGAACTGCCGCGGGCGCCGGTCACCTTCATTCCGCCGGGCACCAAGATCCCGTTCATGGGCATCCGCCGCTGG
>SUGL01000014.1 GCA_004963905.1 Mesorhizobium sp. | reverse complement strand
AGTAGGCAGTAGGCAGTAGGCAGTAGGCAGTAGGCAGTAGGCAGTAGGCAGTAGGTGCTGTCTTCCCTATTGCCTACTGCCTAATCCCTACTCCCTAGGCCGCGGTAGCGGCCGCCAACCCCGCATCCAACCCTTCCGCAATCTTCGCCACGTCGGCTCCGGTGACGATCAGCGGCGGCGACAGGATGATGTTGTTGCCGGAGACGCGCAGCATGACGCCGGCGCCGTAGGCGGCGTCGGCAACCGCGGCCATCGTCTTCTTGTCGGCCGGCCTCTTGGCGGCGCGGTCGGAGACGAGTTCGAGCGCGGCCATCAGGCCTTGGTAGCGGACGTCGCCGACGAGCTGATGCCTCGCCTTCAGCGCTTCGAGCGCCTTGCCGAGTTCGATGCCGCGCGCCGCCGCGTTCTCGTTGATGGCAAGCCGCCTGGTTTCGGCAAGCGCCGCAAGTCCCGCCGCGCAACCCACGGGGTGGCCCGAATAGGTGTAGCCATGGCCGATCGAGCCGAAGCTGGTCTTGTCGGCCTCGAAGACGTCGGCGACCTTGGCGCCGATCAAGGTCGCGCCGAGCGGGAAATAGCCCGAGGTGATCGCCTTGGCGATGGTCATGAAATCGGGTTTTACGCCGGAAAGCCGCGAGCCGGCCCAGGCGCCGCTGCGGCCGAAGCCCGTCACCACCTCGTCAGCGATGAGCAGGATATCGTGGCGGTCGCAGATCGCGCGCACCATCGGCATGAAGCTCTCATGCGGAACGATGACGCCGCCGGCGCCGAGCACCGGCTCCATGATGAAAGCGGCGATGGTGTCGGCGCCCTGGAAGGCAATCTCTTCCTCGATCGCCCGCGCGCAGAGTTTCGCGAGCTTCGCCGGATCAGTCTCGTCGAACGGGTTGCGATACGTCCATGGCGCCGGCGTGTGGAAGACGCCGGGCAGCAGCGGCTCGTAGTTGCGGCGGAAATTGGCGTTGCCGTTGACCGAGGCGCCGCCGAAATGCGTGCCGTGATAGCCCTTTTTCAGCGCCAGGAATTTCGTGCGGTCGCCCTGGCCGCGGATCTTCCAGTACTGCCGTGCGAGCCTGAGCGCCGTCTCGACCGAATCCGAGCCGCCCGAGGTGAAGAAGGCGCGCACCATGCCTTCCGGCGCGAACCATTCGGTGAGCTCGTAGGCGAGCTCGATCGATGGTCCGGTCGAGGTGCCGCGAAAGCCGGAATAATAGGGCAGGGCGTCGAGTTGGGCTGCCATCGCCTTCTTGATCGGATCGCAGCTGTAGCCGAGGTTGACGTTCCACAAGCCACCGACAGCGTCGAGCACGGTGCGGCCTTCGGCATCGGTGACCGAGACGCCTTCGCCCTTCATGATGATTTTCGGCGGCGTCGCCCGCATTTCCGCCGGATGCGCCATCGGATGCCAGATCGGCTTGGCGTTGTTTTCGGTGAGGAAGTTGATGTCACGCATCGGGAGGGGCTCCGGTTTTTCCAATTAGGAGAGCGTCAGGCCGAAATGCCCGAGCGCCTCGGCATAGCTTCGCGCCGGCTCTGCGACGTCGAAATGCACGGTGCGCATGCCGGCGGCCACCGCGCCGTCGACATTGCGCTTCTGGTCGTCGACGAAGACGCAGGCCCGGAGCGGCAGTTTCAGCGCCTCGCCGACCAAGGCGTAGGCTTGGGCGTCTGGCTTGAGGACCTTGGTATAGGTGGCGTCGACGATTACCTCGAACAGCGAGAGCAGCGGCAGCCGCTCGCGGAAGGACTTGCCGTAGAACAGGTCGAGTTCGTTGGAGAGGATGGCGAGCCGAACGCCGGCATCACGTGCGATGCGGATCGCCAGCTCGGCTTCGGGTCGCACCACGGCCTGCGGGTCGGCGCCGCGCGCCCGCTGCACGAAGGTCGACATGTCCCGCCAGTCCTCGCCCACCAGTCGGCCGACCTCGCGTGTGCGTGTCTTCCAATAGTCGCGCTCGCTGATCTCGTCGGCCTGCATCGAGCGCCACAGCGCATCGGAGGCCGGGTCGAACGGCCCGCGCCAGTCGAGCGTGCCGGGCTCGAACCCCAGCGCCTGCTCGGTCAGTGCATGTGTCTCGAACAGCGTGCGGGTGACGACACCGCCGAAGTCGAGCACCAGCGCTTGCGGCCTCACCCCGCTCATGCGGCTTCTCTTCGGCCGGGCGGCACGATGCCTTCGGCCACCCAGCGGTCGAAGATTTCCAGCGCCTTGGCGCAGAAAGCGGCGTCGTTGATGTGGCCGGCGATCTCATGCAGCTCGGCATTCCGCGGCACGCGCGCTCGCATCTCCTCGACAAAAGCCGACAGCGCCTCAGGTTCGTAAAGCGGCTCGCCCTCCTGATCCCATTGCTGGATGCCGCCGGCCGGCAGGATGAAGGCGGTCGGGCCCGTCGCCGTGCCAAGCTTCTCGCCGATGGCGCGTGCGATCTCCTGGCGCGTCGCGCCGTCGGAGGTCACCGAGGCAAGCAGCCGGTTGTGCGCGTGGTAGGGCCGCTCGGTGAAGCGCGATGGCACGGCCTGCCATGTCGGAAAATCCACCATGTCGATGGCGCCGGGCGCGACGATCTGCGGGATGCCCTGCCGCCCGGCATTCTCCAGCCGGTCGGCGCCTGAATTCACCACCGAGCCGGTGAGCTGGTTGGCGAGTTCCTGCAGGCTGAAATCGAGCACCGCGACGAAACCCTTCTGCGCGGCGATCGCTTCCAGCGCCCGTCCGCCCATGCCGGTGGTGTGGAAGACGATGACCTCGTAACCGCGCTTTTCCAGCTCAGGCTTCAGCGTCACCATATATTGCAGGCAGCTTTTGCCCAGCGAGCTCATGCCGATGCGCGGCTTCGCCTGGTCCGGCTTGACGACGGCGCGCGCGGCGCCCACCACGGCGCCGCAGGCCTGCGACAGCACCGCCTTGCAGGCGCTGTTAAGCCCATAGAGCCCGCCGGCCCAGAGGATCATCATCAGATCGGTGGCGATGCGCTCCGGCGGCAAGAGATGCGAATAGGCGATCGTCGAGACGACGAATTTCGGCACGCCGAGCGGCAGCGCCAGCGCGACGTCGAGCGCGAGGTCGGTGCCCATCGAGCCGCCAAGCGCGATGACGCCTTCGATCTCGCCCTTGTCGTGCAGCGAGCGGGCAAGCCGCGAGGCGCCAAGCGCCATAAGCGTCATCGCCGAATTCTCGTCGCCGCTGGCGATGATCGCCTCGATCGTCGTGTCGGCGGCGCGCGCCACGGCGTGCCGGTCGTGCTCCGGCCTGTAGGGTGGATCGCTCAGTACGCTGACGTCCATCATCATGGCAACGCCGCCGACCGCCTCGATGCGCTCGCGCATGAACAGCAGCTCGTCCGCCTTGGTGTCGCCGGTGCCGATAACCAGGATTCGGCGTTTCTCCTCCACGATCAGTCTCCCTGCAGTGGTCATCGTTGTTATGCCCGCTTCTGGCCAGGCAGCCGGCCGAACAGCCGCTCGCCGATCTCCCGCGCCGCGGCGATCACGCTGGCGCCATAGCGTTCGACGTCGCCTTTGCGGATACGCACATGCGGCGCCGCGATCGCGATGACGCCTATGGCGAAACCGTCGGCGCCGAGGATCGGCGCGGCAACGCTGATGACGCCTTCCTCGAAGCCCTGCGTGCCGGTCGAATGGCCGCGCGCGCGGGCGGCGGCGACATGCTCTGCCAGCGTCGTCGCATCGCCTATGGTGAAGGGTGTGAAGGCGGGCATCGGCCCGGCCAGAATGGCGTGGCGGATGCGCTCCTCGGTGAAAGCCAGGAAGGCGATGCCCGACGCCGTCGCATGCATCGGCAGCACCTCGCCGAGCGGCACGCTGACCCGATTGGCCTTGGTCGATTCGACGACATGGACGGAGATCAGGCCGCGCCCGGAGTGTTCCGACAGATGCACCGTCTCGCCCGTCTCGGCGGCCAGCGCCTCGATTACCGGTGCCGCCATGCGCAGGAACGGAAATTGCGCCTCGCGCATCAATGCCAGCCGTGTGATGCCGGCGCCTAGCCGGTAGAGGCGCGTGGTCTCGTCCTGCTCGACCAGCCCCTGCGCGATGAGGGAAACCAGCAGCCGGCGCGTCGTCGCCTTGTCGAAGCCGGCGCTCCTGGCGAGATCGGCAAGCGCCGTCTCCGGCGCGCCGCCGCCCAGCATTTCCAGCAGCGAAATCGCTTTGGCCACCGTGCTCATCGCGTGTCTGCCCTCCTTCAGATACTTAACGTGCGAATTAACTTGACAGCAAGTCGATTCCTTTGCAAGTCTAATATCGAAATGCCGTTGCAAATAATGAAATGCACATTGACCCCGTCAGAAGGTTCTCGGCATCTCAGGGACACTTGGTTTCCGCAGCGCGGAATGGAGGGAAAAATGACCACTGTTGAAGCCGGTGAAGTGAACCGGCTGAGGAAGAACAGCCTTGGCGTCGGCGCCATCACCTTCATGGTGATCTCGGCGGCCGCGCCACTGACCGCTGTCGCCGGCGGCACGCCGCTCGGCATGCTCATGGGCAACGGCGCCGGCTTTGCCGGCACCTATCTCATCGTGACGCTTCTGCTGCTCTTGTTCGCGGTCGGCTATGTCGCCATGTCGCGCCATATCGGCAATGCCGGCGCCTTCTACGCCTATGCCGCGCGGGGCCTCGGCGGTCTGGCCGGCGGCGCCACCGCGCTGATCGCGATCCTCTCCTATAACGCCATGCAGATCGGCGTCATGGGCCTGCTGGGCGCGGCCACCGCCGGCCTGTTCGCCGGCTGGGGCATCAATCTGCCCTGGTGGGTGTGGAGCTTCATCGCCATCGCCATCGTCGCCGTGCTTGGCTACCGCCAGGTCGACCTGTCGGCCAAGATCCTGACCGTGCTGGTGCTCGCCGAATATCTCGTCGTGCTGATCCTCGACCTCACCATCCTCAAGACTGGCGGCGACAGCGGCCTGTCGGCCGCGCCCTTCAGCTGGAGCCAGATCACCAGCGGCGCGCCGGCCATCGCCATTCTGTTCTGCTTTGCCGCCTTCATCGGCTTCGAGGCGACGACGATCTATGCCGAGGAAGCGCGCGACCCGAAGGTGACCATTCCGCGCGCCACCTATTTCTCTGTCATCCTGATCGGCCTCTTCTACATGATCACGGCCTGGCTGATGGCGGTCGGCGCCGGCGTCGACAAGCTCTTGCCGTCGCTGCAGGCGCTGCAGGATCCGACCACCTTCCTGTTCGGCCTGTCCGACCGCTATGCCGGGACGCTGCTCACCCACGCCATGAGCATCCTCTTCGTCTCCAGCCTGTTCGCCGGCGTGCTGGCTTTCCACAACGCGGTCGCCCGCTACATCTACGTCGCCGGCCGCGAGAAGCTCTTGCCGCAGACGATCGGCGTCACGCATTCGGCGCATCAGAGTCCGCATGTCGCGTCGGTCATCCAAACCGTGCTCGCGGCGCTAGTCGTCGGACTCTTCGCCGTGCTCGGCCTCGATCCGGTGCTGGCGCTTTTCTCGTGGCTCACCAATGTCGCCACCCTCGGCGTGATCGTGATGATGGCGGTGGCCTCGCTCGCCGTCGTGACGTACTTCCGCGCCATTCCGTCGAGCCAGGAAAGCGCGCTGAAGACCACTATCCTGCCGGGGCTGACCTTCATCGCTTTCGTCGTCATCATCTACCTGATCGTCATCAATTTCGGCAGCCTGTCGGGAGCCGCCGGGTTCCTCGGCGTATTCCTGCCGGCACTGGTGCTGATCGCGGCGGTGGTAGGCCTGCTGCTGGCAAGCTCCTTGAGAAGCCGCGATCCGGCCGCCTTCGAAAGGCTCGGCCAGCCGCTGAAGGATTGATGGGCAGAAGGGGCGGCCCACGCCGCCCCTTCTTGACGCAACGGGAGCAGCGGCATGAGCTTTGCTGAAAGCATCACCGTCGAGGCGCTGGAGGCCGATCCTTATCCGATCTATGCGGAGCTGAGGCGCAGTGCCCCGGTCGCCTTCGTGCCGGCGGTCAATCTCTGGTTCGTCACCCGCTGGAAGGACGTCGAGCTGGTGGCGAAGTCGCCAGACATCTTCTCCGCCATCGTCAGAGTGGGCGTCTCGCCCGTCGAGCGCTCCTTCGGCAAGCCCACCATCCTCACCACCGACGGCGAGATCCATAAAGACCTGCGCCAGGGCGTCGACCCGAAATACCGGCCGCGCACCGTCGCCTCCTATGCCGGCGATCTCGTGCGCTCGATCGCCGAACCCTATCTCGACGAGATAGCCAGACGGGGTTCCGCCGAACTGATGGCCGACTATTTCGAGCCGGTGTCGACGCTGAGCCTGGCGCGCTCGCTCGGCCTCATGGATATCGACATGCCGACCTTGCGCCGCTGGTTCTATGGTCTCGCCCAGGGCGCCATCAACTTCGAAAAGGATCCGAAGCGGCAGGAGATCGCCGACGCGATCGGCGCCGAGGTCAGTGATGCCGTGTTGCCGACCTTGGAGAAGCTCGTCCGCGAGCCCGACGGCTCGGCGCTGTCGCACATGCTGCATGACGGCATGCCGGAGGGCAAAACCCGCGCGATCGACTTCCTGATGCCGACCATCAAGGTCATCCTGCTTGGCGGCATGCAGGAGCCGGGACACGGCGCCGGCTCGATCCTCGTCGGCCTGCTCACCAATCCCAAACAGCTGCGCCAGGTGCTCGGCGATCCGGAAACCTTCGTGCCCAGGGCCGTGGACGAGGGCCTGCGCTGGGTGGCGCCGATCGGCACGCAGACGCGCGAAACGACCCGCGCCGTGGAGATCGGCGGAGCGACCATCCCCGCCGGTGCCCCGGTCGCCGCGCTCGTCTCCTCGGCCAGCCGCGACGAAAGCCGCTTCAGCGATCCGGACCGCTTCGACATCCACCGCGACGAAGGCAACCACGCCGCCTTCGGCTTCGGCCATCATTTCTGTTCGGGCCGCTTCTTCGCGCGCGAGCAGATGTGCCTTGCGGTAAGATTGCTGCTGGAGCGGTTTCCGGACCTGCGGCTGGTGCCGGGCAGGGAGCCGGTCTTCCGCGGCTGGGAATTCCGCGCGCCGGCGACACTTCACGTGGAATTTGGAGCAAGCTGAGAATGATCGACCAGGACACCATCGACGCGCTGCGCAAAACGGAAGTCGGCGCGCGGCGTCTGTTCATCGATGGAACCCCGGTGGATGCGCAGAGCAGTGCAAGCCTTGAGGTGATCTCGCCGATCGACGGCCGCCCCTTTGCCAGCATCGCCGATGGCGGCGCCGCTGACGTCGAACGCGCGGTGGCCTCGGCGCGCAAGGCGTTCGCCAAAGGCTCCTGGTCGCGCGCAGCGCCCGCCTTCCGCAAGAAGGTGCTGACGAAATTCGCCGAGCTGGTCGAGAAGCACGCGCTGGAACTGGCAGTGCTCGGCGTGCGCGACAATGGCACCGAAATCGGCATGGCCTACAAGGCCGAACCGCTCTCGGCCGCCGGCACCATCCGCTACTACGCCGAGGCGATCGACAAGGTCTATGGCGAGATCGCGCCGACGGCCGACAATGTGCTCGGCCTGATCCACAGGGAGCCGCTCGGCGTCGTCGGCGTCATCGTGCCGTGGAACTTCCCGCTGATGATCGGCGCCTGGAAGATCGCGCCGGCTTTGGCCGCCGGCAACTCGATCGTCGTCAAGCCGCCGGAGATCGCCTCGCTCACCTTGCTGCGTCTGGCGGAGCTGGCCGCCGAGGCCGGGCTGCCCGAGGGCGTCTTCAATGTCGTCACCGGCCGCGGTTCGGTCGCCGGCGAGGCGCTCGGCCTGCATATGGATGTCGACGCCATCGCCTTCACCGGCTCTGGGCCTGTTGGCCGCCGCCTGCTCGAATATTCCGCGCGCTCCAATTTGAAGCGGGTCTTCCTCGAACTCGGCGGCAAGTCGCCCAACATCGTCTTTGCCGATGCGCCGGACCTGAAACAGGCGGCGGTCGTCTCGGCCAACGGCATCTTCCGCAATTCCGGGCAGGTCTGCGTCGCCGGTTCGCGCCTGCTCGTCCAGGCCTCGATCTACGACCGCTTCATGGACGAGCTTCTCAAGGCGACCACGAAGCTGAAAGTCGGCGATCCGCTCGATCTCTCGAACGACATCGGCGCGGTATCGAGCACCGAGCAACTGGCCAAGAATCTCGGCTTTGTCGCGAAAGCCGCGGAAGAGGGCGCCCGCCTTGTCACGGGAGGAACGAGCATCCTGACCGAGACCGGCGGCAGCTACATGGCGCCGACCATCTTCGAGGATGTGACCGAAGAAATGCAGCTTGCCCGCGAGGAAGTATTCGGGCCAGTGCTCGGCGTCATGCGCTTCGAGACCGAGGAAGAAGCGGTGCGCCTCGCCAACGCGACCGTCTACGGCCTCGCTTCCGCCGTATGGACCTCGAACCTGTCGACCGCGCACCGCATGGTGCGCGCAATCAATGCCGGCGTCGTCCACGTCAACACCTATGGCGGCGCCGACATCACGGTGCCGCTCGGCGGTTTCAAGCAGTCCGGCTTCGGCCGCGACAAGTCGCTGCACGCGATCGAGAAATACACGGACCTGAAGACGGCGTGGATCAATCTCGGATAACCATTCAGGGGTTGCCCAGAATGAAATCGGCGCAGCGGTCGCCGATCATGATCGCCGGCGCATTGGTGTTGCCGCTGGTCAGCCGCGGCATGACCGAGGCGTCGGCGATGCGCAGGCGTGGCACGCCGCGCACGCGAAGCTGAGGATCGACCACCGCGTGTTCGTCCGTTCCCATCCGGCACGTGCCGCACGGGTGGTAGACGGTCTTGGCGTGCCGGATGATGTGGTCGACTATTCGCTCGTCGCCAAGGTCGTCCGCCGTGCCGGGTGCAAGCTCCTCGGCGACCACCTCGCGCAGCGCCGGCTGGCGCAGGATGGCACGCGCCACCTTCATGCCGGCAAGCAGCAGCGCCAGATCATCGGCGTGCGACAGGAAGCCGGTGGTGAAGCGGATCGGGTCGCTTGCGTCGCGCGAGCGCAGCCTGACGGAGCCCCGCGATTTCGGTCGTAGCACGCAAGGGTTCAGCTCCATGCCGTGGCGCTCGATCGAGCCGTGCTCGGCGCTTTCGATCATCACCGGCAGAACATGGAACTGCACGTCGGGCCGGCCGTCGCCATCGGTGTCGAAGAAGCCGCCGCTCTCGACCACGTTGGAGGTGAGCAGGCCGCGCCGGAACAGGAGATACTCGATGCCGTGCCGCAGCGCCTTGAGCCCGCGATCCTCGCCGAGCAGCGAGACAGGCTTGCGGGTCAGTGCGTAGAGGGGCGCTGCGACATGATCCTGCAGGTCCTGGCCGACCGCCGGCATGTCGCGGATGACGGGAATGCCCATCTCGGCGAGGTGCGCAGCCGGACCTAGGCCGGAGAGCATCATCAGCTTTGGTGTCGCCAGCGCGCCGGCGGCGAGGATCACTTCCGCTTTCGCCGAGGCCGAATGGCTGTGCCCATCCGCCGTCGTGTAGGACAGCCCTGTCGCGGCGCCGTTCTCCAGCGTCAGCCCAGTCACCAGCGCGTCGGTGACGACCTTGAGGTTGGCATTGCCGGTGAGGGGCCGCAAAAACACCTTGGCCGCCGACTGCCTTTCACCGCCCGCCGTCGTTGTCTGGTAGAAGCCGACGCCTTCCTGGCGCTCGCCGTTGAAGTCGTCATTGTAGCGGTAGCCTGCCTGCTGCGCGGCCCGCACATAGGCGAGCGACAGCGGATGCCGGTGGCGCGGATCGGAGACCGGCAGTGGACCGTCGGTGCCATGCCGCTCCCCAGCCAGTCGCTCGTTGCGCTCCAGCCGCCTGTAGACCGGCAGCACGTCGTCCCAGCCCCAGCCGAGGCAGCCGAGATCGCGCCAGCCGTCATAGTCCTGCGGCTGACCTCTGATGTAGAGCATGGCGTTGATCGACGAGCCGCCGCCCAGCGTGCGGCCCTGCGGGACCGGCAGCGACCGGCCGCCGACGCTGGGTTCCGGTTCAGACTGGTATATCCAGCTGCGTGCCGTGCCGATCACCTTGGCGAAGGTGGCAGGCATATCGATGAAGCGCGTGTTGTCGGCCGGCCCTGCCTCGACGACGAGCACGCGCTTGCCGGCCGCGACCAGCCGGCTCGCTACGGTACAGCCGGCCGAGCCCGCGCCGGCGACGATGTAGTCGTAGACCTCTGTCATCGGTCAGGCGTAGCGCATGATGGCGGTCTTGGTTTCGAGGTAGCCCTCGATCGCCGCGCGGCCGTGCTCGCGGCCGATGCCGGACTGCTTGAAGCCACCGAAGGGCGCTGCCGGATCGAGCGTGTTGTGCGAGTTGACCCAGACGGTACCGGCCTTCAGGCCGTGGATCGCAGTCATCGCCTTGCCCATGTCGCGGGTCCAGATCGAGGCCGACAGGCCGTAGCGCGTGTCGTTGGCGACGCGGATCGCCTCGTCGAGATCGGCAACCGGCATTGCCGCCACCACCGGGCCGAACACCTCCTCGCGCACGATCTCCATCTCGGGCTTCACGTGATGCAGGATGGTCGGCGCGACGTAGTGGCCTCTGGCCGGCACCGGTCGCGCGCCGCTTACCCGTTCGACACCGGCCGCCAGGCTGCGTTCGACATAACCCTGCACGCTGCTGCGATGCTTGGCCGATACCAGCGGGTTGATCTGGGCTTCCGCATCGCGGCCGGCGCC
The DNA here is from genome assembly GCA_004963905.1 of Mesorhizobium sp. Taxonomy (GTDB): domain Bacteria; phylum Pseudomonadota; class Alphaproteobacteria; order Rhizobiales; family Rhizobiaceae; genus Mesorhizobium. The sequence goes on along the minus strand of SUGL01000014.1, from coordinate 148,052 downwards.
CATGGTCATGCCGTCGGCGATCTCGGCGAGCCGGGCCAGCGTGCGGTCGTAGATCGACTTCTCGATCAGAAGCCTCGCCGCCGAGGTGCAGACCTGACCCTGGTTGAAGAACATGCCAAGCCCGGCAAGCAGCGGCTCGATGCCGTCTTCCATGTCGGCAAGCAGGATCATCGGCGACTTGGAGCCGAGCTCCAGCGTGAAACGCGCGACGCGGTCGACCGCTGCATGGCCGACACGCTTCCCCACTTCGGTGGAGCCGGTGAAGGTCAGCTTGTCGATGCCGGGATGGCGGATCAGCGCCTCGCCGGTGACCGCACCGCTGCCGGTGACGATGTTGATGACGCCGGGCGGGAAGCCGGCCGCCTCGATCAGCTCGGCGAGCCTCAGCAGCCCGAGCGGCGTTTCCTGTGGTGGCTTCAAGACGATCGTGCAGCCGCAGGCCAGCGCCGGCGCGATCTTCCACATGCCGATCAGGAGCGGAAAATTCCACGGCACGATGGCGCCGACCACGCCGACCGGCTCCATCACCGTCATGGCATGATGCTTGGCGCCGGGCGGCACGGGGATCGAGACCTGGAAGGTCGAGCCCTCGACCTTGGTCGCCCAGCCCGCATAGTAGCGCAGCCAGTCGACGGTGCCGCCGGCGCTCAGCATGCGGGCGACGCCCAGCGACTTGCCGTTCTCGATGCTCTCGATTTCGGCAAGCAGGTCGGCGTCGGCCTCGATCGCGTCGGCAAGCTTCAGCATGAGGTTCTGGCGGTCCACCGGCCGCATCGACGCCCACGGCCCTTCGAGCGCCGCGCGTGCCGCCCGCACCGCCTGGTCGACCAGTTCGGGGCCGCTCTCCGGCACATGCGCGACGATCTCTCCGGAGGCGGAATCATCGACCGCCAGGCCATCGCCGGCGAGACCGTCGACGAAACGTCCGTTGATGAAGGGCCGGTGGGACCGCGACAGGAATGCGGCGGCGGCAGCGCTGATCGGCGGCACGGTTCTCTCGTTCATGCCATCCTCCTCGAAAAGCCGATGAACAATTTGCTGGAGGGTTATGGAGCGTGCCGGCGCGCTTCAAGCCGCCGGAAGCGCGAGTGCGCTCTCAGTCAAAACAAAGTTCCCGCTCGGACAAGACGGCCCCCGTCGGACCAATCAAAATTGAACATTGAGATCGGCCACGCCGGCACGTTCTCGATAGGCCTTGGGAGGGCGGCGGCGATTGAGCGCGTTACTCGGCAATCCGATGGTCACCACGGCCGCGCTGCCGCTACTGCTCGGCATCGCGCTTGCTCTGCTCGCCCGTCTTGTTGGGCAGGCGTCGCTCGTGCTGACGCTGCTCTGGTCGGCACTGATTCTGTTCTTCTACCGGGACACGTTTGGGCCCCCGGTCCTGCCGCCGGTCGCCGCCAGCCAGAAGCTGATCTATCTCGCCTTTGCCGGCATCGTCATCGGCCTGCTGCCCGAGCGGGTGAGGGGCGGCCGGGCAGCAGCCCTCCTTGCCGTTGTTGCTCTTGCCTTGGCGTTCCTGTGGCTCGGCTGGCGGCGCTTTGCCGCCGGCTCGCTCGACCCGCAGATGATGGCGGCAATTGTCGTTGGACTGCTGACGATTGTCGGCGCCGCGATGCTCGCTGCGCAGCAGCCATCTCCGTCAGCCTTGGCCGAAGAGCCGTTCCTCGTGCCGGCCGCCGTGCTCACCTTGTCGCTCTCCGGCGCCGTCGTTTCGGTGCTCGGCGCCTCGATCGTCACCGGACAATTGCTCGGCTCGCTCGCCGCGCTGATCGGCGGCTGGTGCCTCGTGCAATATCTCGCGGAGCTGCGCGGCGGCGCGGCCGCTTCGTGGGGCAAGGGCGTCGAGTCCCTGCTGCTCTACGCCGCTGCCACGGTGCTGCTTCAAGTTGCGCTGCTGGCGCCCAAGGCCAATCCCGTGGCGCTCGTCCTGTCATCCTTGCCGCCGATCGCGGCCGTGCTGGTGCGCGGCTGGCGGCAAGGCCTTCTTCCCGGCACGCGGCCTCTGCGCCCGATCGTTGCCGGTCTCCTGATCGCCATCCCGGCGATGCTGGCCATCGTGACGGCGATCGTCTGGGCGCCGCATGGGGCGGCCCTCGGCTTTTCCTGAGCCGGTCCAAGAACCACAACCAAAATAGGGAGAGATATGTGAGGACGAAGAAACTGATTGCCGCGCTCGCTTTTGCCGGCGCATCCATGCTGATCGCCGCGGCTCACGCCGACAATTACGACATCGATGGCCAGCACGCCTGGGTCACCTTCACCGTCAAGCACGGCATCTATGGCATCGCCCACGGCCAGTTCGATGCCGTCAAGGGCACGATCGCGTTGGACAAGGCCGATGTCACGAAGAGCAGCGTCAAGGCGGAGCTCGACGTCGGCTCGGTCCACACCGCCTTCGACCAGCGCGACAGCGACCTCAAAGGGCCCGATTTCTTCAACGCGGCCGAGTTCCCGACCATCAGCTTCGAAAGCACCAAGGTGGAGAAGGTCGACGACAAGACCGGCAAGGTCACTGGCAATCTCACCATCAGCGGCGTCAGCAAGGAGGTGACGCTCGACGTCAAGCTGCTCAACGAGGCGCCGGCGCCGTGGGATGCGACGCTGACCAAGGCGGCCTTCAGCGCCACCGGCAAGGTCAGCACCGCCGACTTCCCGATGGCCAAGGCCGCCGCCGGCTTCGGCCTCGGCCCGGATGTCGACATCGTCATCGATCTCGAAGCGATCAAGAAATAGGTCGACGACGATCGGGCAGCCGCGCGGCCCGTATGGTCGCGCGGCGCCTCGCAAGACGAGCCGCGAAGTGCGCGCTCAGTCAAAACAAAGTTCCCGCTCGGACAAGACGACCAGAAGCGATCGTCGCACACTTCGCGGCAAAGGATCAGCGACATTGGGCCTTGCGCCCTCGAGGACGGCAGCAATGAGATTTTCCGGCAAGACGGCATTCATCACCGGCGGCGGAACCGGCATCGGCGCGGCCGTCGCCCGTCGCATGGCCGCCGAGGGTGCCAAGGTGGTGCTGATGGGAAGGCGTCGCGAGCCGCTCGAAGCCGTGACAAAGGACATAGGCGGGTTGGTGGTGCAGGGCGATGCCGCCGACGCGAGAGCGGTGCGCGCTGCCCTTGCCGAAGTGCACGAGAAGATCGGCCCGATCGACATATTGGTCGCCAATGCCGGCGGCCATGGCGTCGGCCCGACGGTGACGATGAGCGACGAGACCTGGGCGCTGGCGACGCGCACCAATCTCGATACCGCTTTCGTCTGTGCCCGCGAATGCCTGCCGGATCTCATCGCGCGGAAGGGCAACATCGTCGTCGTCGCTTCCATCGCCGGGCTTTTCGCCGGACCCGCGGCGGCCGGCTACGTCACCATGAAGCATGCCTGCGTCGGCTTCGGCAAATCGCTGGCGCGCGACTACGGCCGCCAGGGTGTGCGCACCAACATCATCTGCCCCGGCTGGGTGGCGACTGCCATGGCCGACGAGCAAATGCGGGTGATCGTCGAGAAGCATGGACTGGGCTCCATCGACGAAGCCTATCGGTTGGTGACGAAAGATGTGCCGCTTGGCCGCCCGGCGACATCGGAGGAAGTTTCCAATGTCATCTGCTTCGTCGCTTCAGACGAGGCGGCGATGATGAATGGCTCGATCCTGACCGTCGATGGCGGCGCCACCGTCGTCGACCTGCCGACCCTTGCTTTCGTCGATTGATTTGGAGATGGCCATGAACGACCAGAACAGACCCGCCGACTGGAAGCACTTCGACGACTTCGCCGCCGGCATCGCCACCAACCGGCTGCCGACGACGGATGCGCTGCGCGGCCAAACCTTCAAGATCACGCTGAAGACCGGGCGCATCATCGATCTCGCCTTCACCGCCGCCGACACGGTGGCCTGGAGCGAAGGCAACGAGGCCGGCGCCGACTGGTACGAGGCGCTGGAGGTCGCGCCGCAGGTCTTCTTCATCAACATGACCTTCGCCGCCAGGCCGGCCGAGGACGAGGCTTTCATCGTCAACACCAGAACGCGCCGTGTGCTCTCGGTGCGCGAGCGGGTGCGCGAACCCGGCGAGGCGCCCGGCGAGCCGCGTGTCGCGCAGGTCTATGCGGCGGGCGTTCTTGGCGATCCGGCTGTGCCGCCGGCGGGCAACGAGCCAGCGCCGACGCGTGACTTGATCGGGCTCACCGCGCACTACACCTACAGCCCAAACCACGTCTACGAGCACATCTATCTGAGCGCCGAGCGCTATGCCTGGCAGAATCTGGTCGGCGTGCAGCGCGGCCATGGCGACGTCGATCTCGCGACCACCTGGAAGTTCGACGACAATCTTTATGTCTTCGGCTTCCGCGAATTCATCATCCCGGTCGCCTCGCTGTTTTTCTACAACTGGGACACGATGCGCTCCACCGGCAAATTCCTGGGCGTGACCAGCCAGGGCAAGGTCGAGAACAAGCCGGCCGGCGCTTTCATCGAGAAGAAATCCAGGACCGTCTACGACCCCGGCAAGGCGCCGGTCTGAGCGCTTGGGAGCATAAGCATGAGCAACGAGAACTACGACGCGATCAAGACGCACTATGCCGGCTCCGACGCCAAGGACCTGGCCGCGATGATGGCGCCTGTCACCGGCCGCACGGCCTGGACGGAGATGGCGGGCTTTCCCTATGCCGGCACCTATGTCGGCCCTGACGCCGTCATCTCCGGCGTGTTCAAACGCATCGGCGAAGACTGGGACGGCTACACCTTCACGCTGGAGAAACTGGTCGACGGCGGCACCACCATCGTCGGCATCGGCACCTATTCCGGCACCTACAAAAAGACCGGCAAGAAGATGTCCGCGCGCGTCGTCCATGTCTGGGAAATGCAGGACGGCAAGGCCGTCAGTTTCGAACAGTTCACCGACACCAAGCTGGTCGCGGCCGCGATGGGCTAGGCGCTGGAGCATGCATGCGGGCAGGTTTCTGCCCGATGGAAAACCTGGGAGGATGACAATGGAAATCAGTCTGAAGGGAATGCTGGCCGGCCTGTTGCTGTCCTCAGCGCTTGGGCTCGGCGGCACGCTCGTCGCCAATGCCGCCGGTGACGAGATCGTCATCGGCGCGCCGATCTCGCTGACCGGCCCGCTGGCCGGCGACGGCAAGGAGCAGAAATGGGCCTATGAGCAGGCCGTCGCCGACATCAACAAGGCCGGCGGCATCATGGTGAAGTCCGCCGGCAAGAAGCTGCCGGTCAGGCTGGTCGTCGCCGACGACGAAAGCTCCGAAGGCAAGGTTGCCTCGGCGCTTGAGAACCTGATCAAGGTGCAGAAGGTCGACGCGCTGCTGTCGACCCATTCCGGACCGATGAACATCGCCGGCGCCATCGTCGCGGAAAAATACAAGAAGTTCTACATGATCACGACTGCCTTCCCGTTCGAGTGGCAGCCGCTGAAGCTCAAATACTCCGCCTTGTTCTTCTTCCATCCGGGCCCTGGCGCCGAAGTGCCGTTCCAGATCTGGGACAAGCTGCCGGCCGACGAGAAACCGAAGCATCCGGCGCTGGTCTCGGAAGACTCGCCCGACGGCAAGGGTTTCGGCGGCGCCTTCGAGGCGGCGGCGAAGAAATACGGCTATAGCTTCGCCGTCGACGATCCCTGGGCGATCGGCGCCACCGACTATTCGGCGCTGATCACCAAGCTCAAGGCCGCCGATGTCGACGCCATGCTGGTCTTCGGTTCGCCGGCCGACACCATCACGCTGCTCAGGCAGATGAAGGAGCTCGGCTTCTCCGTGCCTTACCTGCATGGCTGGAAGGGCACCTGGACCGGCGAGTTCCACGAGGCGCTCGGACCGGACTCGGACTACATCCTGACCGACGGTTTCTGGTCGGCGAGCTATCCCTACAAGGGAGCCAAGGAACTCGGCGACCGCTACGAGGCCGAATTCAAGAAGGACTCCGTCACCGTCGGCGCCTTCTACGCCAACGCGCAGGTGCTGGCGCAGGCAATCGAGAAGGCCGGCAGCACCGATGCGTCGGCAATCCATGACGCGATCTTCGGCCAGGAGTTCAAGGACACGGTGGTCGGCGATCTGAAATTCGACGACACCGGCTTCGCGCTGATCCCGAGCGTCGCCACCCAGTGGTGGCAGGGCAAGCACCAGCTGATCTATCCCGACGGCAACTGGACCTACAAGCCGGCGCCGGCCTGGGACAAGCGTTGAACGAGGTGAGGCGGGTCGTTCGCATACAGAGGTACCCCATTCGAGCGCCGGCGCTGCCCCTCACCTGCCTGCCGGCATCCTCTCCCCGTATAGTGACGGGGAGAGGGGCGCCGTCATCGCCGGTTTCGCCAATCGCTAGCGTCGCAAGAACGGCACCGACGATGCGGCCAGCCACTTTCTCCCCGTCCCTATACGGGGAGAAATGCCCGGCAGGGCAATGAGGGGCGGCGCCAACCTCGACAATTTCCGCATATGATAGCTTCGACCGGAGAGACGAAAACACGATGCAGCCTGACGGAACCTTGCTGCGCCTCGAGGCGGTCAAGAAGCGCTTCGGCGGGCTTGTCGTCCTCAACAACATCGATATCGCGGTCGGCGGCAACGAGCTGATCGGGCTGATCGGCCCCAATGGCGCCGGCAAGTCGACGCTCTTCAACGTCATCACCGCCATCTACGCGCCGACCGAAGGGCGGGTGTCGTTTCGTGGTCAGGACATCACGGGCATCGCGCCGTATCGCATATCGAGGCTGGGCATCGCCCGCACCTTCCAGCTGGTCCGCACCTTCCTGACGATGACCGCCTTGGAGAACGTCATGGTCGGCGCCGTCTATGGGGCAGGCGGCCGCGTCAAGCATGCGACCGAAGCGGCAAACGCCGCGCTCGAGCTGGTCGGCCTGACGGCGAGACGCGACATGCGCACCGCGCATATGACGCTGTCCGACCGCCGCATGCTGGAGATCGCGCGGGCCGTCGCTTCCGACCCGGCGCTGCTGCTCCTCGACGAGCCGATGGCCGGTCTCAACCCGACCGAGATCCAGCGCATGGTCGACGTCATCCGGCGGGTTCGCAGCGAGAAGGGCATCTCGATGCTGTGGGTCGAGCACAAGGTCGACGCCATCATGAAAGTGTGCAGCCGGGTGATCGTGCTCGATCATGGCGAGAAGATCGCCGACGGCACGCCGCACGAGGTCGCGCAAAACCGCAAAGTCATCGAGGCCTATCTTGGCGAACCGGCTGCTTGAAGTGAACGATCTCGAAGTCGCCTACGGCGACGTCGGCGCGTTGTGGGGCGTGTCGCTCCATGTCGATCCGGGCACGATCGTCGCGCTGGTAGGCGCCAACGGCGCCGGCAAGACGACGCTGCTCCGGACGGTGTCCGGCCTGCTCAAGCCGAAGGCGGGCGACATCCGCCTGGCCGGCCAGTCGCTGGTCGGCAAGGCGCCGCAGGAGATCGCCCGCATGGGGATCGCCCACGTGCCGGAAGGGCGCGGCCTGTTCCGCCAGATGACGGTGCTGGAGAACCTCGAGCTCGGCGCCTTCCAGCCCAAGGCACGGCCGCGCACGAAGGAATTGCTGGAGAAGGCCTACGTGCTGTTTCCGCGCCTGAAGGAGCGCGCGCACCAGAAGGCAGGCTCGCTCTCCGGCGGCGAGCAGCAGATGCTGGCGATCGCGCGCGCCACCATGTCGGAGCCGTCGCTGCTCATCCTGGACGAGCCGTCGCTGGGTCTCAGCCCGCTGGTCGTGCAGCAGATGTTTACGCTCATCCAGACCTTGCACGGCCAGGGCGTCACCATCCTGCTCGTCGAGCAGAACATCCATCAGGCTCTGAAGGTCGCCGACTACGCCTTCGTGCTGCAGACCGGCTCGCTCGCCATGCAGGGCACCGGCGCCGAGCTCATCGCCGATCCCGAAATCCAGAAGGCCTATATGGGCGTGTTGGAGTAGAAGATGTTCAATCTCCCGCCACCCGACATCCTGCTCCAGCTCTCGATCAACGGTGCGCTCGGCGGCGCCATGTATGGCGTCGCCGCCGTAGGCCTCAGCCTCATCTTCGGCACCATGCGGCTGATCTTCCTTGCCCAGGGCGCGATGATCATCCTTGCCGCCTATTTCGTGCGGGCCTTGTTCTACGGCCTCGGCATCGATCCGTTCCTGTCGCTCCTCATCGTCGTGCCGGTCGGGCTCGTCGTCGGCTGGCTGATCTATCAGGGCCTGTTCCGCAAGGCGGCTGCTGAAGCGGACCGCAACGTCTCGCTGCTGATCGCCGTCGGCCTGATGTTCCTGATCCAGAACCTGATGACGGTGGTGTGGGGCGGCAACACCGCGGGCGTGGTGACGTCCTACACGGCAAGCGGCATCGAGCTGCTCGGCGTGCGCACCTCCTTTACCCGCTCGATGGGCTTCCTGATCGCGCTCGCTGGCACCGGTCTGGTGATGCTCTTCCTGCGCAAGACGATCGTCGGCAAGGCGGTGCGCGCCGCTTCCGAAGACATGGATGCCGCGACGCTGATGGGCATCAGCCCGCACCGCGTCAACGCCGTTGCGTTCGCTATCGGCATTTCGCTCGCCGGCGCGGCGGGTGTCGCGGTGGCGACCACCTTTCCGTTCAATCCGTTTGCCGGCTTCATCTTCAGCCTGAAGGCGCTGGTGGCGCTGGCGCTCGGCGGTATTGGCAACGTCACCGGCGCGCTGGCCGGCGGCATCCTGCTCGGCCTGATCGAGGCCTATGTCCAGTTCTTCATCTCGGGCGGCTGGACGAATGCCATCGCCTACGGCGTGTTCTTGGCTGTCCTGATGTTCAAGCCGGAAGGCCTGTTCAGCCGGCCCTACAAGAAGGCATGAGAGCGATGAGCCGAGCCTTGCAATGGATCGCAATCGTCGTCGTCGCGGTACTGGCGCTGCTGCCGTTCCTGCCCGGCGCCGTCGACGCTTACTATTTCTCGTTCCTGTTCTTCGTCTTCCTCTACGCCATCATGGCGCAGAGCTGGAACCTCGTGGCCGGCTACGGTGGCCAGATCAGCCTTGGCGGCCATGCCTTCTTCGGGCTCGGCGCCTACACCACGGCGATCCTGTGGAGCGGCAACTATGTCTGGGGCTCGCTCTATGACGCCCATCCCGGCATCTATTATTTCGATCCGGTGACGATGCTGCTCGGCGGCCTTGTCGCGGCGCTCGCGGCGGTCCTCATCGGCCTGCCGCTCTTGTCGAAGCTGCATGGCGACTATTTCGCGCTCGGCACGCTCGGCTTCGGCGAGATCGTCAAGGTGATCTTCGTCAATGGCGGCGACTTCACCGGCGGCGCCTTCGGCATCGTCGCGCCGGCGAGCAGCTTCGATACGCTGCGCCCGCACTATCTCGTCGCCTTGGGCCTGATGGTTGCCACCGCTTTAGCCATCCGCGCGCTGATGCGCTCGCGCTACGGCCTGGCGCTGATCGCGGTGCGCGACGACGAGATGGCGGCCTCCGCCAACGGCATCGACACGCTCAAGGTCAAGGTCGCCGCTTTCGCCGGCAGCGCCTTCATCGCCGGCGTCGCCGGCAGCCTCTACACATTCTACATCTTTCATGTCGGGCCGGACTCGGTGTTCGACCTCGACTGGATGCTCCTGCCGCTGATGATGACCGTGGTCGGTGGTACCGGCACGCTGCTGGGGCCGATCCTGGGCGCGCTGGTGATGTACGCCGTGTTCGATCTCGCCCGCATCGTCGTGCCCGACTACCACCCGGTGATCTCGGGGCTGACGATCATCCTGGCGATGCTGTTCCTGCCGAGGGGGCTGACGCGGCTTGGTGTGATGCAACGCCTGAAGTCGGCGTAAAACTAGCTCATCATTCCCGGCAGCCCCGCCGCCAGCGCATCGACGGCCAGCCGCACTTTCAGCGGCAGATGCGGCGTTTGCAGCCAGAGCGCGTGGCAGTCGTAGAGATAGTCCGCCTGGTCCGGCAGCAGCCGGACGAGCGCGCCGGCTTCGATGCGCTTCCGCACCAGCCAGTAGGGCAGCCAGGCGAGACCCATGCCCTCGGTCGCCGCGTCGGCGATCGCGTCGAGATCGTCGAGCCGCAGCCGGCCAGCCGGGGCGACCTCGGCGACCGAGCCATCGTCGCGCGGGAACAGCCAGGGCTGCAGCACATGGCCGAGCCGCCGATAGATGAGCGTCTGTTGGCCGGCGATGTCCTCCAGGCCAAGCGGCTGGCCGAACCTCTCAATGTAGGTGGGCGAGGCGCAGACGATCATGCGCTGGCGGGCGACGCGGCGCGCGATGATGCCGGCCCTGTCGTCCAGCGCTCCCGTGCGGATCGCCAGATCGAAACCGTCCTCGACGAGGTCGGCGAAGCGGTCGCTGAGCGACAGGTCGAGCTCCAGCGTCGGATAGCGCCGCGCGAGTTCGAGCAGGATCGGGGTCACGCAGTGCCGGCCGAAATGCGCGGGCATCGTCACGCGCAGTTTGCCGCGAGGTTCCGACAACTGGTCGGCCGCCAGCGCATCGGCGGCTTGCGCCTCCGCCAGCACGACGCGGCAGCGCTCGTAATAGGCGCGGCCGAAATCGGTCAGGCTCTGCCGGCGCGTCGTACGGTTGATGAGACGCATGCCCAGGCGCTCCTCGAGGAAGCGGACATGCTTGCCGACCATCGGCCCCGACAGGTCGAGCGCCGCCGCGGCGGCCGCGAACGAGCCGAGATCGACCGCCTTGACGAACACTTCCATGCTTTCGAGGCGATCCATATTCAAAACCAGCTGTTTCGACTGTTCTGCCTGCCGACGGATTTATCCCTCTGCAGCGCAGTTGCATAGTCCATTCCATCGATTAGATTTGGAGTTGCTTGGATGGCAAGGGTTGTTCGCTTTTACGCTTATGGCGGTCCGGAGGTGCTGCGCATCGAGGATGTCGCGGTGCCGCCGCCTGGCTCAGGCGAAGTGCGGATCCGCGTCAAGGCGCTGGGCTTGAACCGCGCCGAGGCCTCGATGCGCAAGGGCACCTATATCGAGACGCCGGCGCTGCCGTCAGGCCTCGGCCTCGAAGCGGCGGGCATCGTCGAGGCGGTGGGCGAGGGCGTCGATGGCTTGGCGCTGGGCGATGCGGTCAGCATCATTCCGCCGCGCTCGATGGCGCGCTGGCCGGCCTATGGTGAGCTCGTCACCTTTCCGGCCGAACTCGTGGTGAAGCACCCGCCATCGCTCGGCTTCGAAGCCGCCGCCGCGACATGGATGCAATATCTCACCGCCTACGGCGCGCTGATCGACATCGCTCATCTTGGTCGCGGTGAGCCTGTCGTCATCACCGCGGCGTCGAGCAGTGTCGGGCTCGCAGCAATCCAGATCGCCAAAGCGGTCGGCGCGGTGCCGATTGCCGTCACGCGGACATCGGCCAAGAAAGCGGCGCTGCTTGACGCCGGTGCCGCTCATGTTGTGGCCTCGCATGAGGAAGAGCTCGAAGCACGGCTGAAGGAGATCGCGCCGCAGGGCGTGCGCGTCGTCCTCGACGCGGTCGGCGGCCCGATCTTCATGCCGCTGACGGCGGCGATGTCGCGCGGCGGCATGCTCATCGAATATGGCGGCTTGAGCCCGGAGCCGACGCCGTTCCCGCTGTTCGAGGTGCTGGCCAAGACGCTGACGCTGCGCGGCTACCTCGTCCACGAAATCACCGGCGATCCGGCCCGGTTGGAAGCGGCCAAGCGCTTCATTCTCGACGGCCTCGCGGCTGGCGCGCTGAAGCCGGTGATCGCGAGGACCTTCCCGTTCGACGAAATCGTCGAGGCGCATCGTTTCCTCGAATCGGGCGAGCAGTTCGGCAAGATCGTGGTGACGGTTTGAAGCCTGCGAAGGATTTGAGCTAAGCTTCGCCGCGCTGGAGGCATCTTTCATGGCCGAACGTCCGGGTCGAGGAGAAAGCATCGGAGCCGTCGCAAACGGTATTGCCGACGACGATCCTCGTCTTGCGTTCATCTACGAGGAGGCGGTGAGAGGTCTCACTCATCAGCAGAGCGTCGTGGAGAACATGAATACCCGCGCCGGCAGCCTTATCTTCGCCACCGCATTCGCAAACTCGCTGCTCGGCAGCGCGGCCCTCTCCAATGGGCTTGGGCTTTGGGACTGGATCGCGGTGGCCCTGCTGTTCGGCATCGGCGGGCTGATCGTCTTCATGCTTTGGCCCTACCACCAATACGCGTTCCGCTTCGACCCGGAAGAGCTGCTCGAACAATATGTCGATGGCGACAGGCCGGCAACGATGTCGGCCATGCGCCGCGCGCTTGCCTTGCGCATCAAGGCGGACATGGCCGGCAACTGGCGAATCATCCAGCGGCTGCGGGTGGCGTTGCAGATCGCGCTGTTCTTCCTGTTGCTCGACATCCTGGCCTGGCTCTTCGCGATTGCCGGCGTTTGATCCGGAGCCGGCGTCGATGGCCTCATCGGCCCATGGTTCCCGCTGCTGTTCCGGGTTGCTCATCAGATGATGAGTGCGAAAGGTTTCGGGTCGCCGACGGCACCCGCGCGCCAAAGGCTCGGACGGGAAGTCCCACGACAAAGAAAACGAACGAGTTGTCGGGAGCAGCGGCGGTCGATCGTCCTTTGGGTGCTCGCAATCATTCACGCTCGCCAGTCATGCACCCGGAGCCCGCCGATGATCCCCACCATCACCGCCTTTGAACGCTCGCCCGACGGCGGCAGGGGGCAGGCACGCGACATGCGTGTCCGCTGGGCGCTCGAGGAAGTCGGCCAGCCTTATAACGTTCGTCTCCTCTCGTTCGGCGCGATGAAGCAACCCGCGCATCTTGCGGTCAATCCGTTCGGCCAGATTCCGACCTATGAGGAAGGCGATCTCTGCCTGTTCGAGTCTGGATCGATCGTGCTCCATATCGCCGAGCGCCATGCCGGCCTGCTTCCGGACGATGCGAACGTCCGGGCGCGCGCCATCAGCTGGATGTTCGCCGCACTGAGCACGGTGGAACCGCCGGTCCTGGAACGCGAAAGCGCCGTGCTCCTCGAACGCGACGCGCCGTGGCACGCTGAGCGCCTGCCCTTGGTCGAGGATCGTATACGCAAGCGGCTCAGCGAACTTTCCCGTCACCTCGGCGATGCCGACTGGCTCGACGGCGCCTTCAGCGCCGGCGACCTGATCATGGTCGGGGTGCTGCGCAGATTGAACAGGTCGGGGCTGCTCGACGAAATGCCGAACCTCGCCGCCTATGTCGCCCGCGGCGAAGCGAGGCCGGCCTTCAAGCGGGCGTTCGAGGCGCAGCTGGCGGTTGCCACGGCGGCATCGGGTGGGTGACGAGGCTGCTATCTCGATGCGGTGGCGACGTCGGCAATCTCGGTCATTCCGCCGACCCCTCCGTCCTCCGGAAGCGAATGTCCCGATCTGATGCGGATAGGCGGCGGGCACCTGATCGGAGTGACTTCGGCCGGTAGCGGCTCTAAGCTTGAATGCCTTTCTGCCATCACATAGAGCGCGCCGCATGCCCCGCTTTCTCGCCGTCTACACCATGAAACCCGAAGACCTCGCCCGCTTTCGCTGCCTGCCCAAGCCCGAGCAGGACGCGATCGACGCCGTCGGGTTAAAGCGGTGGGCGGATTGGGAGCAGAGGAACGCCGCATCGTTCCCCGATCGTGGCGGCATGGTCGGCAAGACGACGCGCGTCACCAAGGACGGCATCGCCGGCGCCGTGAACCCCTTCTGCGGCTACATCGTCGTTGAGGCCGAAACCATCGAGGCGGCCGCCCGCCTCTTCGAGAACCACCCGCATTTCTCCGTCTTTCCAGGAGACGGCGTGGACATCATGCCCTTCCTCACCGATCCCGCGCCCTGACCTCCGCCTGAGTCGTGCACGTCACGACCCGTCGACTGTAAACGAGCATCGACGATCGACATTCGGGTCAAATCCGATCGTTCGGAAGAAGATGCTTTGCCCTTCAATGCACCACCAGCCTCACCCGCTCCCTCAACTCCCGTGGCGCGACATCATACTTGCTCTTGAACGCCCGCGAAAAATGCGCGCTGGAATTGAAGCCGCATGCAAAAGCGATTTCGGAGATCGATACCGAGGCGCGCGCGGGGGAGAGAAGTTCCTCCTTGCTGCGCTCCAGCCGCCTGTCCCAGACGAAGCGTTCCAGCGTCATGCCTTCGCCTTCGAAGGCGCGGTGCAGGTAGCGGCGCGAGCAGCCCATGTGGCGGGCGATGTCCTCGGCCGACAGGCTGCTGCGGGCGAGGTTGGCGTCGATATAGGCGACGATGCGCTCGCGCAGCGCTTCCAGCGGCGAGCGGCGGAATTCCGGCGCCATGGGCTTCGCCTGGATCAGCCCGTTGACGAGCTGGATCAGGCTTTCGCCGACCCGGCGGCAGCCGGCCTCGTCCAGCTTGTGCGCCTCGCCGATCGCCATCTGCATCAGGCCGGACACGATATGGGTAAGGCTGTCGTCCTCGCCGGGCAGCGGCACGGGCGCCGACAGGCGTGCCAGCGTCTCGTCGCCGAAGGTCGAGCGCGGCACCTGCAGGATGAGCTGGTCGACGTCCGAAAGGTTCTGCAGCGAATAGGCGCGCACCGGATCGTAGATGATCGCCGCGCGCGGGCCGAGGTCGACGGCGACCTGCTGCTGCTCGAAGCGGCTGCGGCCCTTGAGCTGCATCAGGATCTTGATCGCGTCGGGATCGAAGCTGCGCCAGAAGGCGCGGTCGTTGACGACCAGATGCGATTTCGCCCTGATCTCGGAGAGCCGGCAGGAGCCCAGATTGACCGACACCAGCTTCGGCAGCGACGGCGCTTCGCCGCGCGCGAAGCGCTGGGTGATCGGGCCGAACAATATCCGCGATGCGGACAGGAAGGCCTCGCCGTCGGCGACGCTCACATGCTGGCCGAACATAGTCTCCTCCACCTTGGTTCGTCCCGTCTTTTCGCAGGATTGAGACGCAACGGCTGTGCCGATGCAACCGCAAAGAAGTTAACATGCTAATCATCTTTGCCGCAACGGCAGAAATTCATTCGTGCTCGTTGACGAAGGAAGCGCTCAGGGCAGGCGAGAAGGACCTGGCAAGCGGCCGGGACTCCGTACGTTTCTCGGCCCGCTCGAGGCCGGTGTCGGTACCTAAGCGCGTCGCAATCTTTCAGATTCGCTCCATGCGCTTTAGGTTTTGATTTTACGCATGTCTCCCGAAACCGGTTCCCACTTTCGGGAGACATGCACTGGTTGCGCCAAAGGCATAGCCGATGCGACCCTGCTGCGTCGCCGTTAACGACCCCTACGTGTGAGGCCAATTTGATGCTCCTGGCTGTCCATCATGTCGCAATCATCTGCAGTGACTATGAAAGGTCCAAGCAGTTCTACACGAACAAGCTCGGCTTCGTCGTTCTCGCCGAAAACTGGCGCCCCGAAAGGCAGTCTTGGAAATGCGATTTGCGTCATGGCGCCATCCAGATCGAGTTGTTCAGTTTCCCAGATCCGCCAAGCCGGCCCAGCAGGCCCGAGGCCTGCGGATTAAGACATATTGCATTCGCGGTCGCCTCGGTCGAGGCAACTGCCGAACTGCTTCGTTCGCAAGACGTTGAGGTGGAACCCATCCGAACAGATCCCTACACGGGACGATTGTTTACCTTCATCGCCGATCCCGATGGACTCCCTATCGAACTTTACCAGGACGGTGTTTGATGGCGAGGAACGAGAACGTCTGGCGTCGGCGGCACCTTAACCATCCCTGCCGCAACTGCGGAAATAGGGCTATGCCTCGCCGGTCAGCCGTGCCGAGATCAGCCGCGCCGCCCTGACCGCCGCCTCGCCCTGGCTGGCCGCGACCGCGTCGTCGACGCGCGAGACTGGGGAGGCGATCGACAGCGTCCCGATCGGCTGGCCGTCGGCGCCGAGGATCGCGGCGCCTATGCTGTGCACGCCCTCCTCATAGCCCTGCGAACTGCGCGAATAGCCGCTTGCGGCTGCAAACGCGATGGCTTTGGCCAGCGTCTCCGGCCCTGTCATGGTATGCGCGGTGAAGGCCTGCAAAGGCTTTTCGAGATAGGCGCTGACCACTTCCAGCCGCGAGGCGGCAAGGAAGGCGATGCCCGAGGCCGTGCCGTGCAGCGGCAGCACCTGGCCGACATCGACATTGACCCGGTTGGCCTTGGCCGACAGTTCGACATGGACGGTCAGCAGCGCCCCGGTGCTGAATTCAGACAGATGCACGGTCTCGCCGGTTTCCAGCGCGAGCTCCCGGATCACCGGCGCGGCGAGGCGCACGAACGGAAAATGCGCGTCGCGGATGCGCGCCAGCCGCGACAGGCCGGCGCCCAGCCGGTAGCGGCGGCTATGCGGCTCCTGCTCGATCAATCGATGAGCGGCAAGCGCCATCAAAAGGCGCCTGGCGGTGGCCTTGTCGAGGCTGGCGCGGCGGGCGAGGTCGGAGAGCCCGATCTCCGGCTCGTGAAGCGTGAACAGCTCCAGCAGCGACACCGCCTTGCCCACCGTGCTCATCGAGTGTTCTCCGAGATACTTCGCATGTGAATTAACTTGACAGGCGCCATTCCTGCCTTCAGTGTGCCTATAACATACAAAACACTGGTTCAAATAGTGAACCGACTTGGGAACGGCTGCGCGCCTCTAAGTTTTGCGCGCCAGGGAGAGTTCAGCGCCGTGATGGCCGCCAGCAGAAACGACTTGCAATCGGCAACGATCGAAGACCTGCTCGACCGCGAGCAGGCGCGCTTCCTCGACACGCATCCGCGGTCGGCGGCGGCTTGGGAAGAGGGCAAGAAGCATTTCCTCTATGGCGGGCCGTCACACTGGATGCGCCGCTGGGCCGGCGGCTTCCCGGTCTATGCCGCTTCCGCGCGTGGCGCCCATATCCGCGACATCGACGGCCACGACTATGTCGACTTCGCGCTCGGCGACACCGGCGGCATGTGCGGTCACGCGCCCGAGGCGGTAACCCGCGCGGCGCTGCATCAGCTGCAGAACGGCACCACCATGATGCTGCCCACCGAGGACAGCCTTTGGGTCGGCGCCGAGCTCACGCGTCGCTTTGGCCTGCCCTACTGGACGCTGACCACTTCGGCCACCGATGCCAATCGCGGCGCCATCCGCATCGCGCGCATGATCACCGGCCGCGACAAGGTGCTGGTCTTCTCCGGCTGCTACCATGGCGGCGTCGAGGAAGCGCATGTCGAGATACGCGACGGCCGCGTCGGCATGCGCAACATGATCCATCCGAACGGCGTCGATCATTCCGCCGTCTCCAGGGTGGTCGAGTTCAACGATGCCGCGGCGCTGGAGGAAGCGCTCTCGCAAGGCGATGTCGCCTGCGTGCTGACCGAGCCGCTGATGACCAATTTCGGCATGATCCCGGTCGCCGAAGGCTTTCACGCGGCGCTGCGCGAGATCACCCGCCGCACCGGCACGGTGCTGATCATCGACGAGACGCACACCATCTCCAGCGGGCCCGGTGGCTACACCGCGCTGCACGGTCTGGAACCCGACATGCTGGTCGCCGGCAAGGCGATCGCCGGTGGCATTCCGGCCGGCATCTTCGGCGTCTCTCAGGAGATCGCCGAACGGCTCTGGAAGATCGTGCCGATGGTCAATCCGCGCGTGCGCCAGTCGGCGCATCTCGGCATCGGCGGCACGCTGGCCGGCAACGCGCTGACCGTCGCCACCATGCGCGCGGTGCTGGAAGAGGTGCTGACGCCGGCCAATTTCGAACTCATGATCGCCAACGCCACGCGCCTGGCCGGAGCCGCGCGCCGCATCGTCGGTGAGAACAAACTGCCTTGGCATGTGACGCAGATCGGCGCCCGCGCCGAGATCATGTTCATGCCGAAGCCGCCGCGCAACGGCGCCGACGTCATCGCCGGGCGTCGAGGCGACCTCGAAACGCTGCTGCACGCCTTCTACATGAACGAAGGCATCCTCGTGACGCCGTTCCACACCATGTTCCTGATGTGCCCAGCGACGTCGACGGCCGATGTCGACCGCCACACGGAGGTCTTCGGCCGCTTCGTCGATCTGGTCCGCGGCGCGGGCATCGTCTGAACGATGGCGAACCCGTTCGACCTCGAAGGCAGGGTGGCGCTGGTGACCGGCGGCGGGCGCGGCATCGGCGCCGCCATCGCCACGCGCTTTGCCGAGGCCGGCGCTTCGGTGGTCATCGCCAACCGCACGCTGGATGTCGCGGAAGCGCTCGCGGCCGAGCTGTCGGGGCGCGGCCTCTCTGCCCGTGCCGTTCCGCTTGCCGGGCTCGACCGTGCTACGCTGCATCGGCTCGTCGGCGATGTCGCGCGCAAGGCCGGCCGCCTCGACATCGTCGTCCACAATGCCGGCGGCTGCCCCTGGGCCTTGGTCGAGGAGCTGGACGAGGACAAGCTGGAACAGGCGCTGGCGGTCAATTTGAAAGCCTGCTTCTGGCTGGCGCAGGCTGCAGCTCCAGCAATGCGCGCCAACGGCTTCGGCCGCATCCTCGTCACCTCGTCGGTCTCGGCGCGCGTGGCTATGGCCGGCGGCGCGCATTATTCGGCGGCCAAGGCCGGCGTCAACGCCTTCATCCGGGGTGCCGCCTTCGAGTTCGCACGCGACGGCATCACCGTCAACGGCGTCGAGCCTGGCTTCGTCGCCAAGCCCGGCCGCGGCACGATGAGCACGCCGGAGGTGGCGGGCAGGCTCGGCCGGTTCATCCCCGTCGGTCGTCTCGGCGAGGCCGACGACATCGCCTACGCCATGCTCTACCTCGCCTCCGAGCAGGCGAAATACTTGACCGGCCAGACCATCGTCGTCGACGGCGGCTCGACCCTGCCGGAGACCGGCTACGCCGTCGAGCGGCATTGGGGGCTCGCATGAGCCGGCGCCTCGAAGGCCGCACCGCCTTGGTCACCGGTGCCGCCACCGGCATGGGCCGCGCCACCGCCGAGCTGTTCGGCCGTCACGGCGCCAAGGTCATCGTCTTCGGCCATGGCGGGGAGGTGCTGGAGGATGCGGCGAAGGCCAGCGGCGGCATCGCCGTGGGCGGCGACATCACGGATGCCGGCGACATTGCCCGCGCCATCTATGCCTGCGACGGCCGGCTCGACATCGTCGTCAACGCCGCCGGCGTGATGATCCTCGACGAGCCGGAGACGCTGAGCGACGAGACCTGGGCGAAGAGTTTCGCCGTCAACGTCACCGGTTCGATGATGGTCTGCCGCGCGGCGCTGCCGCTGCTGAAGGAGCGCGGCGGCGCGATCGTCAACATCGCCTCGGTCGGCGCCTTCAACGCCAGCGGCCAGAACGCCGCCTATTCGGCGAGCAAGGCCGCGCTGGTCTCGTACACCCGCTCGCTCGCCTTCGCGCACGGCCCGGACGGCATCCGTGCCAATGCGGTGGCGCCGGGCTGGGTGCGCACGCCGATGAGCGTCTACGAAATGAAAATGGCCGCGAGCGCCAACGGCTCGACGCCGGAGGCCGAGTTCGCCGCGCTCACCAACCGCATTGCGCTGCGCCGCGTCGCCGAGCCTGAAGAGATCGCCTCCTGCTGTCTGTTCCTGGCCTCCGACGAAGCGTCCTTCGTCACCGGCGCTGTGCTGGTGGCGGACGGCGGCGGCCGCGCGCCGACGCAGAACAGGGCGGTGTGACTTGAGGTTAGTCCGTTCGGCCGGCGTGAGGGCGCTGGTCGAAGGAGATGAGGAGAAGAGAATGCCCGACAGAAATGCCGACCTGGTCTTCACCAATGGCCGCATCTACACGCTCGACCGCAAGCGGCCCTGGGCCTCGGCCGTTGCCGTCAAGGGCGGCCGCATCGTCGCCGTCGGCGAGGCGGGCGCCGTTGATGCGCTGACAGGATCCTCCACGCGCGTCGTCGACCTCAAGGGCGCGATGGCGATGCCGGGCATCGTCGACGTGCATGCGCATCTGATGATGGGCGGCCAGGCGGAATTGTTCGAGCTGCGCTTTCCGCCGACGGCGAGCTTCGAGACGCTGATCGCGCGCGTCGGCGAGGCGGCGGCCAAGGCGCCCGAAACGGCCTGGATCATCGGCGGCCAATGGGGCAGCGATCTGTTGCCCAAGCTCAACCGGCTGGAGGCGCTGGCAGAACTCGACCGGGTCAGCCAGGGCAGGCCGGTGATGCTGCGCGACGACACCTATCACAACCGCTGGGTCAACTCGCAGGCTCTTGCTCTCGCCGACCTGTCCGCTTCCTCGTCCGATCCGGAGAAGGGCTCCATCGGCCGCGATCCGGCGACCGGCGCGCTGACCGGCATGATGATCGAATCCGCCGCCGGCATCGTCGAGCGCACCATCGCGCAATCCGGCCATTACACCGAAGCGATGGACCGCGCGGCGATGGCGCGTTCGATCGCCACGCTGAATTCCTACGGCGTCACCGCTTTCCTCGATGCCGCCGCCATGCAGCCGATCCTGGCGGCCCTCAAAGGCCTCGACGATCGCGGTGAGCTCACCGCCTGGTCGGTATCGGCCATGCCGGCGGTCGAACCCTCCTTCATGTTCGGCATCGCCGGCGACGAGCTGATCGCCTTGCGCGAGCAGTATCGCGGCGCCCATGCGCGGCCGGATTTCGTGAAGATCTTCCTCGACGGCGTGCCGGGCGCGCGCACCGCCGCCTTCCACGAACCCTATACCAAGGATCCGGTGCTCGGCTGCTGCTTCCGCGGCTCGACCATCGTCACCGTGCCGGAGCTGATCCGCTGGGTCGGCAAATGCGAGAAGCTCGGCCTCGGCGTAAAGATCCATTGTGCCGGCGACGCCGCCGTCAGCCAGGCGCTCGACGCGATCGATGTGGTGCGTTCCTTCAACGGTCCGACCAAGCTGAGGCATCACATCGCACATGCGAGCTACATCGCACCCGACGACATCGCCCGCTTCGCCGAGCTCGGCGTCGTCGCCGATCTCTCGCCTTTCCTGTGGTATCCGACGAGCTTCCTCGAAGGCCACAAGCAGACGATGGGCGAGGCGCGCGCTTTGCGCTTCTGGCCGAACAAGGATCTGCTTGCCGCCGGCGCGCTGCTGGCCGGCGGCTCCGACTGGCCGGTCATGCCCAACCCCGATCCATGGGACGGCATCGAAGGGCTGGTGACGCGCCGCAACCCGAGCGGCGAATTTCCGGGAGCGTCGCTTTGGCCGGAGCAGGCGATCGACGTCGCCACGGCGCTGGAGATCTTCACCATCAATTCTGCTCGCGCCATCGGCCTGGCCGACACCGTCGGTTCGATCGAGATCGGCAAGTCGGCCGACCTCATCGTGCTCGACCGCAACGTGCTGGAAACGCCGGCCGACGAGCTCGCCGACACAAAAGTGCTGACGACGTATTTCGAGGGGAGGGTGGTCTATGAGCGCGCCTGATCCCTCAAGCGATGCCAGGATCCCCGTGACGGTGCTCACCGGCTTCCTCGGCAGCGGCAAGACGACGGTGCTCAACCGCCTGCTGCGCAAGCCCTCGCTGGCGGGGGCCGCCGTCATCGTCAACGAGTTCGGTGCGGTCGGGCTGGACCATCTGCTGATCGAGGCCAGCGAGGAGCAATTCACGCTGCTCGACAATGGCTGCGTCTGCTGCACGGTGCGCGGCGATCTGGTCGCGACGCTGAAGGAGCTCGATCGCAAGAGCCAGGCCGGCGAAACGCCGCCGCTCACGCGGGCGATCATCGAAACCACCGGGCTCGCCGATCCGGCGCCGATCCTGCACACGCTGATGGCTGAAGCTGAGCTCGCGGCTCGCTTTCGTATCGGCGGTGTCGTCACAACGGTCGATGCGGTCAACGGCGCGGCGACGCTCGACCGCCATCCCGAAGCCGCCAAGCAGGTCGCGGTCGCCGACCGGCTGCTGATCACCAAGACCGATCTTGTATCGGAACAGGCTCTTGGCGCGTTGCGGCACCGGCTGCAGCATCTGGCGCCGGCGGTCGAGCAGATCGTTGCCCGCAACGGTGAGCTGGACGTCGATCTGGCGGGCCTGCCCGCCGACGCTGCCGCGGACGTGACCCGCATCGCCGCTCGACTCGAAACCGTTGCGCATCACGATCACGACTGCGGGCCGGATTGCCACCATCACGATCACCACCACGGCGCGCATCACGGCATCCAGTCCTTCAGCTTCGTCATCGACAAGCCGGTCGAGTGGGCCGCCTTCGCCCGCTGGCTCGACTATGTCGCGGCGCTGAAGGGCGAGGACCTGCTGCGCTTCAAGGGCTTGGTGCATGTCACGGACCAGCCGGAACAGCCGCTCGTCCTGCATGGCGTGCAGCACGTCTTTCATCCCCCGGCGCGGCTCGAGCGTTGGCCGTCCGACGACCGCCACACCCGGCTGGTCTTCATCGTCCGCAACATCGAGCGCGAAGCAATCGCGCGCACGCTGGTGAAATTCGCCGCCATAGACGCCGCCAGCATCGCCGCGCCGGCGCTGGCTGCCGCCTGAACCGAAAACAAAAATGGGAGAGTGAAAACATGCATTGGAAATCGAGACTGCTCGCGGCAGCGTTGGCCGGCATCGGTCTTGCCGCCATGGCCGGCACGGCTTCTGCCGCCGGCCCGACCTGCAAGGACGGCGCGATCAAGGTCGGCGCCGTATCGACCGTCACCGGTCCGGCCGATTTCTCCGAGGTGCCGAAGGCCACCCAGGCAGCCTTCGATGCGGTGAATGCCGCCGGCGGCATCAATGGCTGCAAGATCGACTACACGATCGCCGACGACAAGGCCGACCCGGCGGTCGCGGCACAAGCCGCGCGCGACCTGATCGACAACAAGGAGGCGGTGGCGCTGGTCGGCTCGGCAAGCCTGCTCGACTGCGCCGTCAACTCCGCCACCTACAGCCGCAAGAAGATCCTCTCCGTCCAGGGTCTCGGCGTCGACGCCGCCTGCTTCTCCTCGCCCAATGTCGCGCCGGTCAATGTCGGGCCCTACACGCTCTCGACCGCAATGGCCTACTACGCCGCCAATGAGCTGAAGACGAAAAAACTCTGCGCTTTCTTCATCATCATCGGCGGCACCCAGGAGGCCTACAAGAAGGCGATCGAGAACTGGGAGAAGATCAGCGGCCAGAAGATCCATCTGATCGACCTGACGCTGCCCTTCCAGGGCGATCTGACACCCTATGTCATCAAGGCGCGTGATGCCGGCTGCGACGCGGTGCTGACCAATCAGGTCGAGCCGCAGGTGGTGCAGCTGATCAAGACCGTCGACGCGCAGAAGATCACCGGTATCGACTGGCTGTTCCTGGCGCCAGGCTATACCGAGCAGGTCGCCAAGGCGCTCTCCGACACCAAGCAGCCGATCTATGTCGGCACCGAGTGGGAGCCCTATACCGAGAAGAACTCAGCCGCGAACGCCGAGTGGATCGCCGACATGCAGAAGGCGAACCGGCCGCTCACCGCCTTCTCGCAGGGCGGCTATCTCGCCGCCGAGCTGTTCCTCAAGGTGGTCGCTTCGATCGACGGCGAGGTCACGCGCGAAAGCGTCGCCAAGGCGCTGCACGACATGCAGCCGCTCACCAACCCGCTCGCCGGCTCTCCTTACGTCTTCGGCAAGGCCAAGGCGCATTCGCCGATGCAGGCCACCAAGGTGATGAAGCTCGAGAACGGCGCCTGGAAGGTCGAGACGCCGGACTGGGTCGTGCTGCCGCAAGCCAAGTGATGGTCGCCTGAATCGGACGGCGCGGCGGCTGCCGTGCCGTCCTTCGGAACGGGACAACAGATGAACGCGTTGCTTACATCCGCCGTGGCGGGACTGACGGCCGGGGGCACCTATGCCTTGCTCGGCGTCTGCGCCGTCTTCACCTACAGGCTTGTCTCGGTGGTGAACTTCACTGGGGCCGCGATTGGCGCTGCAGGCACCTTCGTGCTGATCGCGCTGTTCGAAGCCGGCTTCCCGATCTGGTCCTCGGTGCTGGCGGGCATTGTGGCCGGCACGCTGACCGGCGTTGCCGTCGGCTACGTCATGACACGGTGGTTCGGCGAGGCGAGCGCCTCGACCAAGGCGGCGGTGACGGTGGCGTTGCTCGTCGGCCTGATTGCTGTCGGCCTTCGCCTTACCGGCGGCCAGCATCCGCACAACATGCCGGAGCTGTTCCCGGGTTCCGCCTTTCGCCTCGCCGGTGTCGAGGTGACCATCGCCTCGGTGCTCACCATCGGGCTGGCGGTGCTGTTCACCATCCTCTCGGACCTCTTCCTCAACAGGACCAGGATAGGACTCAATCTGCGCGCGCTAGCCGACCGGCCGATGGCGGCCGAGCTGCTCGGCGTGCGCGTGCAGCTCCTGTCGTTGCTGGTGTGGGGCATGACCGGCGCCTTCACCACCTTCGCGCTGATGATCATTGCGCCGCAGCGCTCGCCGAACTTCATGACGCTGAGCCTGCTGGTCGTGCCGGCCCTTGCGGCGGCGCTCGTCGGCGTCTTCCGCAGCTTCTGGCGGACACTGGCCGGCGGTATCGCGCTGGGCATCGTCGAAGGCCTGGCAAGCTCCGTCGACAGCATCAGCCAGTATCGCAGCGCCATTCCGTTCCTGGTGGTGCTTGCCGTTCTTCTCTGGTCGCAGCGGGAGGCCCGCTGGGATGAAGCGCGCTAGTCTTCGGGCCTCGTTGATCGCCATTGTCGTGGCGCTGGTCGCCGGCGGCGTTGCCTATGCCGGCCTGCTGCCGTCCTACTGGGTGTTTCTTGCCACCTCGATGCTGATCACCGGCGTTGCCTTGCAGAGCCTTGGTCTCGTCGCCGGCCGCACCGGCATGATCGCGCTCTGCCAGATGTCTTTCGCCGGCGTCGGCGCCTGGACGGTCGGCTATCTCAATCTCGCCGAGGCGCCCGGCGGACTGGCCACATGGATCCTGATCGGCGGCCTGGCGTCGGTGCCGCTCGGCATCGCCATCGGCCTGCCGGCACTGAGGCTGCGCGGCATCAACCTCGCCATCGTCACGCTCTCCTTCGCCACCGCTTTCGACACCATCCTGGCCACCATGACCTATCCCGGTCAGACCGATTTCCTGCAGGTGCCGCGGCCGGAGCTGTTCGACAGCGACGAGGGCTATTTCGTCTTCGTGCTGGCCTTCTACGTGACCATCGCCGTGGCGCTCGAATTCGTCAGCCGTTCGCGGCTCGGCGCGTCCTGGCTGGCGGTGCGCCATTCGGAGCGCGCTGCCGCCGCGCATGGCGTCAGCATCGCCACCGCCAAGCTTTCGGCCTTCGCCATCAGCGCCTTCGTCGCCGGCATCTCCGGCGGCCTGCTTGCCGGCTATCTCGGCACGCTGGTCTCCGAGAATTTCAGCATGATGCAGTCGCTCTCGCTCTATGCGGTGTCGGTGATGACCGGCGCGCATTTTGCCGAGGGCGCGATCATCGGCGGCCTGCTGGTCGTCATGTTCCCGGAAATCCTGCGCCGGCTGGATTGGCCGCAGGACATCGGCAACGTGCTGTTCGCCATCGGCGCCACCCAGGCACTGTCGACCGGCGAGACGATGAGCGAAACCTTCAGGCGCCAGTTCCGCAAGCTGCTGTCGGCCCGCGCTTCGAAGGCTGCCGCCGTATCCCTGTCGGAATTGCCGGAGGCGGTCGAGCGTTCTGCAGGTCCTGCGCTCACCATAGAGGGCTTGACGGTCCGCTACGGCAGTGTCGTCGCGCTGAACAATGTCAGCCTGACGGTTGCCGCCGGCACGGTGGCGGGACTGATCGGCCCGAACGGCGCCGGCAAGTCGACCTTCATCGATGCCGTCGCCGGCTTCCTGTCATCCTATCAGGGCAGCGTTCGGTTGGGCGACAGGCCGCTCGAAGGCGTTCCGGCGCATCTGCGCGCCCGCGAAGGCGTGCGCCGCAGCTGGCAGACCAACCGCATCGCGCCGGAACTCACCGTCGGCGGTTATCTGGCTTTGGCCGCCAAGGGCCTTTCGGCGAGCGAGACCAAGGCGGTGCTCGACTGGCTGGACTGCCCGCATCCCGACACGCTGGTCGCATCGGTCGATGCCGGCACAAGGCGGCTGCTCGACGTCGCCGGCGTCGTCGCGGCCCGCCCGGCGGTCGTCTTGCTCGACGAGCCGGCCGCCGGCCAGTCGCATCAGGAGACGCTGCGGCTTGGCCGGCGCATAGCCGAGATTCCAAGACTGTTCGGCTCGGCGGTGCTTTTGGTCGAACACGACATGGACCTGGTGCGGGCAGTCTGTTCGGACGTCACGGTGCTCGATTTCGGCCAGGTGATCGCCTCCGGCGCGCCGGCCAAGGTGCTGGGCGAGCGCGCGGTGAAGAAGGCCTATCTCGGCATCGAGGAAGAGAGCGTGGCGGCATGAGCAGGCTCGTCGTTTCCAACCTGTCGATCAATCGCGCCGAGCTTCCCGTCGTCACCTCGGTCGACCTCGTCGCCGAGAGCGGCGCGATCAGCGTCGTGCTCGGTGCCAATGGCGCCGGCAAGACGACGCTGCTCGAGGGCCTGTCGGGCATCATCCCTGTCGCCGGCGGCGTAATCGCCATCGACGGCCATGAGCTGCAGAAGGCGCGGCCGGGCGCCCGCTCGCGCGAAGGCCTCGCTCATGTCGAGCAGGGCCGCACCGTCTTCCGCCAGCTCACGACCGAAGAGAACCTGCGCGTCAGCCTGCATTCGGGCGCCGACATCGAGGAGGCCTATGCGCTCTTTCCCGAGCTGCTGCAGCGCCGCGCGGTGAAGGCGAGCCTGCTTTCCGGCGGCGAGCAGCAGATGCTGGTCATCGCGCGGGCGCTTCTCACCCGCCCGAAGGTGCTGCTGATCGACGAGATGTCGGCCGGCCTGGCGCCGGTCATCGTCACGCGGCTGATGACGGCGGTGCGCAGGCTCGCCGACGATGGCCTGGCGGTGCTTCTCGTCGAGCAGTTCGCAGCACTCGCGTTGTCGATCGGCGACCGCGCCTATGTCATGCGCCGCGGCCGCGTCGTCTACGACGGCGACTGCGGCAATCTTCGCCAATCGCCGGACGAACTGCACCGGCTCTATCTCGGCGGAGCCGATACCGCCATGCCCGCCTGAGGCAGGGCAACGCGACATTAGATAAGGCCTGAATTTTGCTGCGGCTGGAGCTACACCGGCGCGCCGCAAACGGCTATCAATCGTCGCGACGTGATGCTTCGGGGTCATGGGGGGCGGTTTGCAGCTGGATTTGAAAACAATCGAGGCTTTAGCCCCCGATCAGGCCTCGCTTGGCGCCGCCGCCAAGCTGACCAAGCGGTCGAACTGGCCCCGGCTTGAAGCGCATGAACAGCTGCCGCTGATCTGGGGCGAATGCCAGGGCTCCGGCTCGAATCCCTACCGGGTCGCATTCGATACGTCGGATCACGGCTATAAATGCACCTGTCCGTCGCGCAAGTTTCCGTGCAAGCACATTCTGGCGCTGATGTGGATCGGCGCCACCGCGCCAGACAGTTTCGCCCAAGTCGATCAGACGCCGGAATGGGTGAACGACTGGCTTGGCCGCCGCCGCAAGCCGGGTCAGCCGCCGACGGCAGCGCCAGCACGCGCCGAAGGCAAGAGCATCGACGAGGCCGCGCGGCCTGAGGAAAGCGCCCCGGTCGAAGACGCCGCGGCCGCCGAGCGCCGCGAGGCGGCACAGCGCAAGCGGGTCGAGGACACGCGAACCGCGGTTTCGGCGGCGCTCGATGAGCTCGACCAGTGGATTGCCGACCAGCTTCGGCTTGGCCTTGCCGGATTTGTCGACGCCAGCAGCGAGCGCTGTCGCCGCATCGCCGCAAGGCTTGTCGACCTGAAGGCGACCGCTTTGGCCGGTCGTATCGACGAGCTGCCGGCGCGGCTGATGGCACTGCGCGGCGAGGAGCGGCCGGACGCTGCGATCCGCGAGCTCGGCAAGCTGGTGCTCATCGCCAAGGCCTGGCGCGCCGCGCCCGACGACGCCGAGCTGAAACGTCTGATTTCGACGTCGGAAACACGCGACCAGATCCTCGCCGATCCGAACGCCGTCCAGGTCGAGAGCGACTGGGAGGTGCTTGGCGAGAAGATCGAGACTCGCCGCGATGGTTTGGTCAGCCACGCGACGTGGCTGCTCGATCTGAAAGGCCCCACGCCTCGCTTTGCGGTCCTGCTCGACTTCTTTCCGGCATCGGCCGGGCGGCGCTCCGGCGCCTTCGCGCCGGGGGATCGCTTCAAGGCGAGGCTGGTGTTCTATCCGTCCCGCAATCCGCTCCGCGCACTGGTCGCGGAACGGCTGGGCGATGCGGCGCCGGGCGCGTGGCCAACTTTCGCTGAAGACGCTACCGGCGATCCGCTGGCCGCTTACGCCGCGTTCCAGGATGGCGCGCCCTGGCTCTCGGATTGCCCCATCATCCTGCCGGCGGGTGCCATCGCGCTGGATGAGAAGGACGGCGCCTGGTGGCAGCCGGCCGGCGATCCGCACGGCATCGCCTTGCCTGTCGCGGGTTCCGTCAGCCAGACTTTGCTCGGCTTCGACCTCGCGGCGACGGCAGCGCTCTGGAACGGTGCCAGGCTCGAGCTCCTGGCATCGCAAAGCAGCATCGGGAGGCTCGACCTGTCATGAACGAGCTGGAGCAGGCAGGGCTGGCACGATTGCGCGACGGCTGGATTTCGGGCGGCGCCGGTTTCGAGCTTGCGCCGCCCGAGTGGAAGGAGCTTGCCGCTGCCGCCAGCCCCGACGAGCAGGAGCGGCGGCTGTTGGTCATCGCCGCTCAAGCGCTCGATGTCGCGCTTCGCCCGGCGGCGCCGAAAATCTTAAAGCGGCGTCCGCCGCTGCCGGTTCTGGCCCTGCCGATGCTTCCCGAACGGCTGCGGCCGTTGCTGCGTGCCGCATTGAAATATGCGGCCGATGCGAGGCTCAAGACCCGCGTGGCCGCGCTGGTCGCCAGCCGCGGCTTCGTGCTGCATCCGATGGATTGGATGCCCGCCGCGTCATATCAAGAAAGTCCGGACGTCTATGCTCCGTGGGTCGACTGGCAGGCGGGC
Source organism: Mesorhizobium sp. (assembly GCA_004963905.1). Classification (GTDB taxonomy): domain Bacteria; phylum Pseudomonadota; class Alphaproteobacteria; order Rhizobiales; family Rhizobiaceae; genus Mesorhizobium. Next base: position 119,200 of record SUGL01000014.1, on the reverse strand, counting down.
GCGGACAGCGAAAAACAGTCCCGACGCGAGCATCTGACGGCGGAGACCTGGGATGATTTCTATCCCGCCGCGCGCCTTACCGCGCTGGTCGATTTACGGCGCACCATGCCTGCCTTGGCGCGTACTCTTATCGAGACCAAGGGAGCAAGCGAGCCGGCGGAGGTCAGGCTGGCGCTCATTGAACTCTTGCGCTTCGGCCTCAATGCCGATGACGTTCCGTTTCTGAAGAGCCTGTCCGCCGACCGCTCGGGCAAGGTGCGCGAAATGGCCGGCCGGCTGCTGGCAAGATTGGGGGAACGCGGCAATCCAACGGATGGCGGGTCGGAAGATTCGACAGCTGAGCTCGCCGCTTTCATCGAGGAAGGCAAGGCCGGCTTCATCCGCCGCCGCTTCACCTACGCGCCGATAAAGCTCAAATCGCCTGCGCAACAGGCACGCCGCGCCGATTTGTTCGCATCCTGTTACTTCGGCGATCTCGTCGCTCGCTTCGGCAAGACGGAGTCCGATTTCATCGGCGCGTGGCAGTTCGGCATCGATGACGGCGCCGATTTCTTTCTCGTTCGGATGGTCTCGGTGTCCGGCGGCGATGCGGCGGTGGCCTGCTTGGCGGATTTGCTTGTCGCCGCCGGCGGCAAGCTGGCGCTTCTCGTCCTCCAGCTCATGTTGCGTTTGGACGGCGGCAGGAAGCGTGTGCTGATCAGGCAGATCCTCAATGATGCGCAAAATCTGGCCGCGCTCAACCTGATCGAAGGCGCGGAAGCAGGCTGGCTCGAATGGGGCGATCTTGCAAACGGCAAGGCGCTTTCGGCGCTGCGTTCCGCCGTCTCGGGTGACAACGACGTCACGAAACGAAGCGCCGAGCAGTATCTCGAAGCCATAGGCTTTCTGGCCAATCCGGTTACGGCGGAAAAATTAATCGGCGAGGTCGTCGCCGCCGGCCTGCCGCCCGCTTCCCCATCGCTCGGCCTGCTGCGCCTCAACGCGGCGCTGGCCGGAAACCCAACCAGATGATCAACCCGGAGAAGATCGCATGAACGCAGCCATCCGCCTTCCGGCCGAGCAGGTCTACGCCGCCGAACTGCAGGCGCTCGCGCGCGACGATGATCGGCAAAAGCCTGCCGGCTGGAGCCTGTCGCCCAAGGCCGTCCTCACTTACCTGATGGGCGGCAAGGCGAGCGACGGCACGCTCATCACGCCGAAATATGTCGGCCGCCGCCAACTGATGGAAACCGCGGTCGCGACGCTCGCGACCGACCGGGCGCTGCTTCTGCTCGGCGTGCCGGGAACGGCGAAGTCCTGGGTCTCGGAACATCTCGCCGGCGCCATCATGGGAAACTCGACGCTGATCGTGCAATGCACGGCCGGCACCGACGAGAACCAGATCCGCTATGGCTGGAACTATGCCCAGCTTCTGGCAAAAGGTCCGAGCCAGGAGGCGCTGGTGCCGACGCCGCTCTACCGCGCCATGCAGGAAGGCAAGCTTTGTCGCCTCGAAGAGCTGACGCGCATGGGTTCCGACGTGCAGGACACGCTGATCACCGTGCTGTCCGAAAAGATGATGCCGGTGCCGGAATTGAACACCTCGATTTACGCGCAGCGCGGCTTCAACATCATCGCCACGGCCAACAATCGCGACAAGGGCGTCAACGAACTCTCCTCGGCTCTGAAGCGGCGCTTCAACGTCGTGGTGCTGCCTCTGCCGGAGGATATGGCGGAAGAGGTCTCCATCGTCTCCAGGCGCGTCGGCGAGATGGCCGGCGGGCTGGACCTGCCGGTCCCGAAAAATGTCGGCGAGGAGATCGCCCGCGTGCTCACCATCTTCCGCGAGCTGCGCTCCGGCGCGACCTCGGACGGCAAGGTGACGCTGAAGACGCCGTCGGGCTCGCTCTCCACCGCCGAGGCGATCGCCACGATGATCAGCGGCCTCAGCCAGGCGGCATGGTTCGACGGCGGCCAACTGCATGCCGAAGGCCTGGCGCCGAGCCTGGTCGGCGCCATCGTCAAGGATCCGGTCCAGGACAAGGTCGTGCTGGAGGAATATCTGGAGACGGTGCTGAAGAAGCGTCCGGACTATGCCGGCTACTACGCGGCGTTGAACGCGGCCATCTGAGCCATGACGCAGGGCGGCATCAGCTATTTCGGCATACGCCATCACGGGCCGGGCTCTGCCGAGAGCCTGGTCAAGGCGTTGCAGGAATTGCAGCCGGTCGCCGTGCTGGTCGAAGGGCCGGCGGACGCGTCGCCGCTGCTGCCGCTGCTTGCCAGCGCAGACATGAAGCCGCCGGTGGCGCTGCTCTGCTATCCGGAGGACGACCCAGCCGCGACCAGCTTCTGGCCCTTCGCCGAATTCTCGCCCGAATATCAGGCAGCACTCTGGGCCGTCGCCAACAAGGCGGCGCTGCGCTTCATCGATCTTCCGTCGGCCGCGAGGCTTGCGGAGAAGGCGCCTGAAGGGTCGACCGGCGCCGATGCCGCCGAGGCCGAAGTCACGGAAGCGCAGGGCGAAGAGACCGCGCGCATCCAGGATCCGATCGGCACCTTGGCGCGCGCCGCCGGCTATGAGGACGGCGAAAGCTGGTGGTCGGATATCATCGAGCAGAATCCTGATCCTGGCCCGATCTTCGCGGCCATCGCCGACGCGATGACGACGCTGCGCGACGGCGAGGGCGCGATCGGCAAGTTGGAGGCCATGCGCGAGGCGCATATGCGGCTGGAGATCGCGGCCGCGCGCAAGGAGTTCGACGGACCGCTGGCCGTCGTCTGCGGCGCCTGGCATGTGCCGGCCTTGCGGACCGCGCATACGCAAAAGAGCGACCAGGCGCTGCTCAAGGACATCGGCCGGCGCAAGACCACGATGACTTATGCGCCGTGGACTGGACCGCGCCTGGCGCTGGGCTATGGCTACGGCGCCGGCGTCGTCGCGCCCGGCTGGTGCAAGCATCTGTGGCAGACGCGGGGGCAGGACGACGCCTCGGTTCTGTGGCTCGCGCGGATCGCCACGGTACTCCGCGCCAAGGGCCACATGATCTCGACGGCGTCGTTGATCGAAGCAGAGCGTCTGGCGCGCGCGCTCGCCGCCATTCGCGAGCGGCCGAAGCCCGGTTTCGAGGAATTGCGCGACGCCTCGATCGCGGCGCTCTTCAACGGCGAGGCCCTGCTGTGGAAGATGGTCGAGGCCGAGCTGCTGCTCGGCGCCGATGTCGGCGAGATTCCGCCCGATACGCCGCTTGCGCCGCTGATCGACGACCTGCAGCGCAACCAGAAGGCGGCTCGGCTGAAGCCGGAGGCGCTGGAGCGGGAACTCTCCATCGACCTGCGCAGCGAGAGTGGGCTCTTCCGCTCGACGCTGCTGCACCGGCTGAACGTGCTTGGCGTAAACTGGGGCAGGCTGACGGATGTCGGCCGCAGCCGCGGCACGTTCCGTGAGCGCTGGATGCTGGCCTGGCAGCCGGAATATGCCGTGCGCCTGGTCGAAAACCTGATCTACGGGCCCACCATCGAGAAGGCCGCCAACGGTCGCCTGGTCCAGATGATCGGCGCCGCCGCAACGCTCGACGCTCTGGCTGCGCTGGTCCAGAGCGCGATCAGGGCCGCCTTGAGCGAGGCGTCCGCGGCCGGCCTCGCCGCGCTCGAGGAAAAGGCGGCGGTGAGCAGCGAGTGCCTGGAGATACTCGCCTCGGTGCCGCCGCTCGCCGACATCATCCGCTACGGCGAAGCGCGCAAGACCGAGACGGAGCGGCTTGCCGGCCTCTTGGAACGGCTGATCATCGAAGGCGCGATCGCACTGCCTTACGCCGCGCGCGATCTCGACGCGCAGGCTGCCGCGGCGCTGATGGCCGCACTGCGCAAGGCCGACGAGGCGATCAGGCTGGTGGAGCCGGACGAACATGTCCTGGAGGCGTGGCGGGGCGGCCTGTCCGCCGTGCTCGATTCGTCGCGCTCGACGGCGCTCGTTGCCGGCTGTGCCGCGCACCTGCTCTACGAGGTCGGGCGGCTCTCGGCCGGAGCCACGGCCGACCTTCTGGCGAAGCGCCTGTCGCCGGGAACGCCGGTCATCGATGCCGCCGCTTTCTTCGAAGGCTTCTTCAGCGGCGCCGGCCAGAGGCTGATCTATGACGAGGGCCTGCGCGGCGCCGTCGATGCATGGCTGGCATCGCTCGACGAAGAGGCGTTCGTGGCGCATCTGCCCTTGCTGCGCCGCGTCTTCTCCAATCTCGACAGCATGGAGCGCCGGCGCCTGATCGAGGCCGTGCTTGGCCGCCGGGCGAGCCTGCCCGCCGGCCTGATGCCGGCGCCGGACGGCGGCGAGGCCTGGCGCCGGCATTTCGGCATCATCGGCAAGCTGCTTGCGGGGGAGCCCGGCCATGGACGATGAAACGATCGGCCCAGAGCTCCATCCGACGGAAGACAAACGAGAGCGCCGCTGGCGGCTGGCGATCGGCGCCGACGAAGAGTCTTCCTCGGCGCTGTCGGCCGAGGACCGGCGGCTTTCGGCGGCGCTCGACGCGCTCTATGGCGATGGCGAGGAGGCCGGCGATCCGCGCAAGCGGCGCGGCGGGCTCGGCCGCTCGGCGCCGCGCGTCGCGCAATGGATGGGCGATATCCGCTCCTTCTTTCCCGAGCAGGTCGTCCAGGTCGTGCAGAAGGACGCCTTCGAGCGGCTGAACCTGAAGCAGATGCTGATGGAGCCGGAGTTCCTCAAGGCGATCGAGGCCGACGTCAATCTCGTCGCCGACCTAGTCTCGCTGCGCTCGGCTATGCCGGAGAAGACCAAGGACATCGCGCGCTCGATCATTTCCGATATCGTCGCCAAGCTGATGCAGCGCCTGGAACAGAAGACCGCCGAAGCGATCCGCGGCGCGCTCGACCGCTCGCGGCGCACCAACCGGCCACGGCAGCGCGACATCGACTGGCCGCGCACCATCGCGGCCAACCTTCGCCACTATCAGCCGGATCACAAGACCGTCGTGCCGGAAAAGCTGGTCGGCTTCATGCGTCGCCAGCGCCGGCTTGTCGACCTCGACGAGGTGACTTTATGCGTCGACCAGTCCGGCTCGATGGCAAGCTCGGTGATCTACGCCTCGATCTTCGCCGCCGTTATGGCATCACTGCCGGTCGTGCGCACCAAGCTCGTCTGCTTCGACACCGCGATCGTCGATCTGACGGAAGAGCTCAGCGATCCGGTCGAGGTGCTGTTCGGCGTTCAGCTCGGCGGCGGCACCGACATCAACCAGGCGGTCGCCTATTGCGCTGGGCGCATCGAACGGCCGACCAAGGCACATTTCATCTTGATCACCGACCTCTACGAGGGCGGCAACGGCAAGGAGCTTCTGCAAAGGCTGGCCGCGCTGGTGCAGTCGGGCGTCAATGTCATCGTGCTTCTGGCGCTCACCGACCAGGGCCGGCCCGGCTACGATCCCTCGATGGCCGGTTCGGTCGCGGCGCTGGGTATCCCGGTCTTTGCCTGCACGCCCGATCACTTCCCCGACATGATGGCCGCCGCGCTGCGCCGCGAGGACATTGGCGCCTGGGCGGCGGGAGCGGATATCAAGCTCGTTCGCGCCGACGCCGAGACGCCAGACGCCGCCGAGTAAGCCTGCCGGTCGACGATCAAAACGGCTTCTCCCCGATCACCTCGAAGCGCTCGACCGCGCAGTGCTCGGCGATCACCGCCAACACGTCCGTCGAAGGCTCGACCGCGTCGGGCTGCTTCCATTGAACGTTGAAGGAAAACACGTAGCAGTGGCGGTCGGTATCGTGCTCCATGCCGACGAAGCGTGCGTCGTAGCCGAGCGGGCGCACCATGTCCCCAATATCGGGCGGCGAACTCTTCGGCCACGAGACCGACAGGATCGCCTTGTGGTCGCGAGAAATCTTCAAATCGACCCATTTCAGGGCCTGCAGGGTCACCAGCGTTAGAACGGTCGCGATTGCGGCGAGGCCGAACTGACCGCCGCCGAAGGCCAGCCCGATCATCGTCACGATCCACATGGTGGCGGCGGTGGTGACACCGGTGACGAGATCGCCGCGCCTCAGAATGGCACCGCCGCCGATGAAGCCGACGCCGGTGAGCACGCCGAGCGCAAAACGCATCACGTCCATGCGCACGAAGGAGTCCGGCCCTTTGCCGGACACATCGAGCAGCATGTTGGCCTGGACCATGGCGACGCAGGCCGCGAGGCCGACCAGTATTGGTCGTGCGCAGCCCGGCGGAGTGGCCGCGCGCTTCGCGGTTCAAACCGATGAGAAAACCCGCGACCAGTGTCGCCAACAGCCGCGCGGCGAGATCCGGCCAGGTCGGATGAAGCGGCATGTCGCAGCAAAGCGGCTCGAACATCGTCCGTCAGGGTAGCCAAGTTACCCCTCCGTTGCGTCTGAACGTTCAACTGGGCTTGGCCGCCGATGGTTCCGTGGCCGGCGCAGCTCGACTCCATAGGCGCGAACGGTCCTTCACCGGACGGCGATGCTCAGCACCAGTGCCAGCACGACGATGCCGACGAGCCCGGCGATGAAGATGACACGCCTTGCGCGCGTGCGCAGGATGATTTCGCCTTGGCGCGCGTCCTGTCCGGAAAAGACCGGGCCTTCCTTGTCGCGATCCTTGCTCATGATCTGCTCCTTGCCTGCGGATGGGGCGAGGAAGGTGTCAGCACAGGAAACCGATTCGCCGGCGTGAAGTTCCGCCGAATTCGCGGGCGGCAGAGCGTGCAGGCTCCCGCGACCGGCTTCTCAGGCGGTCGCGGGGCAGGCCGGTTTTACCGACCTCCGGATCGAGGCTGTCCCGACTTGTAGCGTTTGGCCATGTCCGACAAGGGATCGGCTTGATCTTCAGCGCCAATTGCAAATTTAAAACGTTTGCAATTCCACAAAAGACGATTACAAACGTTTCAACACTACATTCGGGAGGAATGATTGCCACCTCGCGTCGCCACGCTGAAGGAGCTTGCGGCCAGCCTCGGTTTGTCGATCACGACGGTATCGAGGGCGCTTGCCGGCCATCAGCAGATCGCCCTGAAGACGCGCGAGCGTGTTGCCCAGGCGGCGCGCCAGGCCGGCTATGTTCCCAACACCGCCGCGCGCACGCTGGTTTCCGGCCGCAGCGGCTTCATCGGTCTGGTGCTGCCGATCCGCGGTCCGAACCTGGTCGATTCCTTCCTCGGCGAGTTCGTCACCGGGCTCGGCGAAGGCTTGGTGGCGCATGGCGCCGACCTGATCCTCGCCACTGCAGCGCAGGATCAGGCCGAGCTTGCCGTGCTGCGCCATGTCGTCGAATCCGGGCGCGCCGACGGCGTCGTCGTCACCCGCATCGCCGAGGTCGACGAGCGGCTCGCCTATCTGCGTGGGCGCGGCTTTCCGTTCGTGGCGCATGGGCGGCTGCTCGACAGCGACTTTGCCTACAATTGGCTCGACACCGACGGCGCCCATGCCTTCGGCGAAGCCTTCGACATGCTCTACGATCTCGGCCACCGCCATTTCGGCCTGGTGACCATTTCCGAGCCGATGACCTTCAGGCACCTCAGGCAGGACGGTCTCGCCGCCGCGATCGCCCGTCGCGGCGATCCCTCGGTGCGGCTCGACGTGGCGACCGCGCCGCGCTTCGACCGCGGCGCCCGCATCCAAGCCGTCAACCGCATGCTGCAGGGTCCCGACCGGCCGACCGCGATCGTCGCCCTGTTCGACGAGCTGGCGCTGACGGTGATGGAGGAGGCGGCGCGCGCCGGCCTCACTGTGCCGCGCGATCTCTCCGTCATCGGCTTCGACAACGTCCTTGCCTCGGCTTATGCGCCGCCCGGCCTGACCACATTCGACGCTTCGATCCGCCAGTGCGCGCGCGAGATCGCCGACATGCTGCTCACCGTCATTGTCGACAGGCCGGCCGAGCCGCTGACGCGGCTGATACGGCCGACGCTGGTTCCACGGGCGAGCCATGGGCCGGCACCAAGGAAGACAAGCTGAGGCCGGCATGACGGCGCCAATCCAGGGAGGAAGAGCATGAAGACCATGTTGAGGAAACTGGCGGGCGCCGCGCTGGCGCTGTCCTTTGCCGTTGGCGGCGCCCAGGCGCAGCAGGTGCTGTTCTGGTCGACCCAGGCGCGCCCGGTTGAAGAGACGCAGAAGATGCGCGACGAGGTGTTGAAAGGCTTCGACGGTCCGGTCGATTATCAGGTCGCCGAGGACGGCCCCTGGCTCACCCGCCTGCAGGCCGAGCTGCAGGCCGGCACCGGCGCCATCGGCCTGCTCGGCGGCCTGCATGGCGACTTCTCCACCGTCGGCGCCAATCTGGTCGACCTGTCCGCCGTCGATGTCGGAGGGGTCAAGGTCAACGAGGCCTACAAGAAGCTCGGCATGCTCGGCACCGGCGAGCAGAAATACATGCCCTGGATGCAGGCCACCTATCTGATGGCGGCGAACAAGCAGGCGCTGCAATATCTGCCGCCGGGCGTCGATCTCAACACCATCACCTACGACCAGCTGATCGAATGGTCGAAGACCATCGCCGAAAAGACCGGCTCGCCGAAATTCGGCTTTCCGGCCGGGCCCAAGGGGCTGAGGCACCGCTTCTTCGAGGGTTTTCTCTATCCGTCCTATACCGGCTCGATGGTGACCAAGTTCCGCTCGCCCGAAGCCGAGACCGCCTGGAACAAGTTCAAGGAGCTGTGGCAATACACCAACCCGAACTCGACCAACTACGCCTTCATGCAGGAGCCGCTGCTGAGCGGCGAGGTGTGGATTGCATTCGACCACGTCGCCCGTCTCGCCGACGCCTTCAATCAGAAGCCCGACGACTTCGTCGCCTTCCCGGCGCCGGCCGGTCCCGCCGGCCGAGGCTTCATGCCGGTGGTGGCCGGCGTCGCTATCCCGAAGACCTCACCGGATATCGACAAGGCCAAGGCGCTGGTCGCCTACATGCTGAAACCGGAGACGCAGATCGCGACGCTGAAGGCGACCAATTTCTTCCCTGTCGTCGACGTCAAGCTGCCTGACGACATGCCGGCCTCGGTGAAGGCGTTCGGTCCGGCCATCGCCGCCATGACCGGCGCCCCGGATGCGCTGCCGGCGCTGTTGCCGATGGGGCTCGGCGATCTCGGCGGCAAGTTCAACCAGGTCTACACCGATGCCTTCGAGCGCATCGTGCTCGGCGGCGAGGACGTGCATGGCGTGCTCGAGGAGCAGGGCGCCGCGCTCAAGGCGATCATCGATCAGGCCAAGGCACCGTGCTGGGCGCCCGACAAGCCGTCCGAGGGCGCTTGCCCGGTCGACTAGGCGATCGGACCAATGATCCCGAACCGAAGGACCGCGTCAGCGAAAAGTGGAGGCCGGTTTTCGGAAAAGATCATGGTCAAACAATAAGATAATCCTCCCAAGGGGTGCCCGGAGTTTGTTGTGCTCCGGGCGCCCGGACCGCGGCCCTCGACCGCAGCGCAAAGGAGACATCATGAACGGCAAGGCTCTGCCCTATCTGCTGCTGATGCCGGCGACGTTGTTCCTGTGCGTCTTCTTCCTCTACCCGTTCGTGCTGGTCGCCTTCGAGGCGGTAACCCGCGACGGCGCCTTCACGTTCGACAATTTTCGCACCATGGCCGGCAGCTGGAAGTTTCCGGCCACCATCCGCAACACGCTGCTGCTGGCCGCAATCGTCGTGCCGATCCAGCTCGCCATGGCGCTGCTGATGGCGAGCATCGTGTCGCGGCTGGAGACCGGGCGCAGCGCCGCGCTTTACATCTTCGCCATACCACTCGGCATTTCCGACCTTGCCGCCGGCCTTATCTGGCTTGCCATCTTCGACCAGTCCGGCTTCCTCAACACGCTGCTTTCCGGCCTCGGCATCGTCGACCGGCCGATCATGTTCCTCGGCTACCAGAGCAAGCTCACCATCTTCATCGCCGTGGCGCTGGCCGAGATCTGGCGCGCCACCGCGATCATGATGGTCATCCTCGTGGCCGGCATGGGGCTGATACCCAAGGAATATTACGAGGCGGCGGAAGTCTTCGGCGCCGACCCATGGAAACGCTTCGTGCGCATTACGCTTCCGCTGCTGCGCCCCAGCCTGCAAACGGCGATCATCCTGCGCGTCATCCTCGCCTTCGAGGTCTTTGCCGTCGCTGCAGCACTTGGCGGCACCAATCTGCCGGTGCTGATGGGCGAGACCTACAACTGGCAATTCACACTGCAGGACCGCAACGTCGCCGCCGCCTCGGCGCTGCTCATCCTCGCCATCTCGATCGGCTTCACGCTGTTCTTCCTGAGAGTGCTGCGCGTCCCCAAGGAGGCACGGATATGAAGGAGGCACGGAAATGACGGAGGCGCGCATATGAGCGCCGTCGCCGAAGCGCCTGTAACGGCTGCAACCGCCGATGCGCGCAAGGCCGGCGGCTGGCTGCTCGTCGCCACCGCCATCCTGCTTTGCGTCTGGGTGCTGCTGCCGATCTATCTGTTGATCGTCAACGCGCTGTCGTCGCCGCAAGAGGTGACCGCTTTCCCCAAGCGCTTCTTTCCATCCTTCGATCTCGGCAGCCTCACTTTCTTCATCAATTTCGCCGGCGTTGCCAGGGCGCTGTGGAACTCGGTTCTCGTCGCCACGCTGACGATGATCCTGTCTATCGGCTTCGGCGCGCCGGCGGGTTACGCGCTGTCGCGCTTCGATTTCCCAGGCAAGGGCACATTCCGCTTCCTGGTGCTGATGACCCGCGCCTTCCCGCTGCCGCTGCTCGCGCTGCCGCTGGCGGTGATGTTCATCCGCACCGGCCTCGACGACACCGCGATCGGCCTGGCGCTGGTGCACACCACGCTGGCGCTGCCTTTCGCGGTGCTCATCACCTTCTCGCTGTTTTCCGGCATTCCGGTCGAGCTGGAGGAGGCGGCCTGGACGCTCGGTTGCACGCGATGGCAGGCCTTTCGCAAGGTGATCCTGCCGCTGGCGCTGCCCGGCATCGCCGCGTCGGCCGTATTCGCCTTCACCATCTCCTGGAACGAGGTCTTCGCCGCCGCCGTGCTCACCATCGAGAACCGCACGCTGACCGCCTTCCTGCTGCAGAGCCTCGGCGAGTCGCCGCTCTATCTGAAATTCGCCGGCGGCGCGGCCCTGGTCGTGCCGGCGCTGATCTTCATCTTCGCCGTCCGGAAATATCTGTTCGCCATGTGGGGGATCGCCAACCGATGACACAGGGCAGGGAGAACACCCATGGCTGAAATCGCCATAAAGGGAGTCGCCAAGCGCTTCGGTGGCTTCACCGCGCTGCATCAGGTCGACCTCGCCATCGCCGACCAGGAATTCATGGTGCTGCTCGGCGCCTCCGGCTGCGGCAAGACCACGCTGCTGAGGATCGTCGCCGGGCTGGAGACGCCGAGCCAAGGCGAGGTCTGGATCGGCGGCCGCCGCGTCGATCATCTGCCGCCACGCGACCGCGGCATCGCCATGGTGTTCCAGAACTATGCCGTCTTTCCGCATCTGACCGTGTTCGAGAACATCGCCTTCGGCCTGCGCATGAAGAAGCTGCCGCAGGCCGACGTCGAGCGGCGCGTCAACCGCACCGCAGAGTTGATGCATATCGAGCAGCTCTTGAAGCGCTACTCGGGTCAGCTCTCGGGCGGCCAGCGCCAGCGCGTCGCGGTTGCCCGCGCGCTCGCCATGGAACCCGACGTCATCCTGATGGACGAGCCGCTGTCCAATCTCGATGCGTTGCTGCGTCTGGAAATGCGCGCCGAGCTCAAAGGCGTGCTGGCGGCCTCGAAAACCACGACCATCTACGTCACTCACGATCAGGTCGAAGCGATGAGCCTCGCCGACCGCATTGCCGTCATGCATCAGGGCCGGATCGTCCAGGCCGCCTCGCCGGTCGAGGTCTATCGCAATCCGGCCGCTCGCTTCGTCGGCTCCTTCATCGGCAACCCGCCGATGAATTTCCTGCCCGCCGCCAAGGCCGCGAATGGCGGCTGGAGCGTCGCCGGACTGACGCTGCCCGGTCCGAAGTCGGACAGGCAAGCGATCGAATTCGCCATCCGCCCCGAGGACGTCGATGCCGGCGAGGCGGGGCTGCCCGCCACCGTGCGCGTCATCGAGCCCCTCGGCCCGCACACGCTGATCACTTGCGACGTCGAGGGCGGCCTGTTCCGCGCCGTGCTCGACTCCAACGCCGCCGTTGCCGTTGGCGACCGCCTGCGGCTCGCCCCCAAGCCTGACCGCATCCGCTGGTTCGACCCTGAAACCACCAATGCCCTCTGAAAGACCTCGATCTGCCATGACAGCCTCCACTGCCCAAGACATCATTGCCCGCGCCGTCGAAGTGCTGAAGGAAAACGACCACGGCGACTACACCATCCCGACGAAGGGCCTCTATCCGTTCCAGTGGAACTGGGATTCCTGCCTCACCGCGCTTGGCCTCGCCCACCATGACGAGGCGCGCGCCTGGACCGAGATCGAGACCTTGTTCGCGCATCAATGGTCCGACGGCATGGTGCCGCACATCGTCTTCCATGTATCGAACGACGGCTATTTCCCTGGACCGGAAGTTTGGCGCACCGGCCGCCCGACGGCGACCTCCGGCATCACCCAGCCGGCCGTCGCCGGCTTCGCCGTGCGCCGGCTGTTCGACCGGGCGCGCGACAAGAAGCTTGCCGCGGAGCGGGCCCGCAGGCTGCTGCCCAAGATCGACGCCTGGCACCGCTGGTTCTATGAGAACCGAGACCCCAAAGGCGAGGGGCTGGTCGCGATCATCCATCCTTGGGAATCCGGCCGCGACAATTCCATCGACTGGGATGACGCCTTCGAGCGCGTGCCGACCGAAGGTATCGAACCCTACACCCGCCGCGATACCTTGCATGCCGATCCGGCGCATCGGCCGACCAAGGCGCAGTACGATCGCTATCTCTGGCTGGTGCAGCATTTTCGCGGGCTGGGCTGGGACAATGCCCGGCTGCACGATGCCTCGCCGTTCCAGATCGTCGATCCCGGTTTCAACGCCATCCTGATCCGCGCCTGCGTTGACCTCGCCGATCTCGCAGAGGTGCTCGGCGAAATGGAGATCGCCAATCCCAATCGCGCCCGCGCCCAAAAAGGCCTTGCGGCGATCGAGCGGCTGTGGAGCGAGGCGCACGGCCAGTATCTCTGCCTCGACCGCGTCGCCGGCAAGCTCGTCGACAGCGCCTCCGTAGGCGGCATCCTGCCTGCCTTCGCAGCCATCCCGGAGGATCGCGCCGCGTCGATTGCCGGCACCATCGAGCGCCTGGCCGGCACGGCGCGCTTTATCGTGCCGTCGCACGATCCCGCCGACCCGCGCTTCGACGCCGGGCGCTACTGGCGCGGTCCGGTCTGGCTGGTCGTCAACTACATGATCGCCGACGGACTACTCTCTGCCGGCCACGGTGAGGTCGCCCGCCGCATCACCCGCTCCAGCCTCGACCTGATCACGGAAAGCGGCTTTGCCGAATACTATGATCCGAAGAGCGGCGCGCCGCTTGGCGGCGGCCGCTTCACCTGGACCGCGGCGATGGTGATCGAGTTTTTGCGCGGCGCGTAAGCATGCGCCGGAACGACGAAGACGGGCAGGAACCTTGTCGGCTCCTGCCCGGTGTCGTCCGGGATCGCGAGATCGGCCGAACTCAGCCGAACTTCGGGTCGAGGCTGCCCGACTTGTAGCGCTTGGCCATGTCCGACAAGGGGATCGGCTTGATCTTCGGCGCGTTGCCGGCGGTGCCGAACTGCTCGAAGCGCTCCTTGCAGAGCTTCTTCATCGCCGCCATGGCGGGTGTCAGATATTTGCGCGGATCGAATTCCGACGGGTTCTCGGTCAGCACCTTGCGGATCGCGCCGGTCAGCGCCATGCGGTTGTCGGTGTCGATGTTGATCTTGCGCACGCCGTGCTTGATGCCGCGCTGGATCTCCTCCACCGGCACGCCCCAGGTCGGCTTCATCTGGCCGCCATATTTGTTGATGATCTCCTGCAGCTCCTCCGGCACCGACGAGGAACCGTGCATGACGAGATGCATGTTGGGCAGGCGGCGGTGGATCTCCTCGATCACGTTCATCGCCAGCACCGCGCCGTCCGGCTTGCGCGAGAATTTGTAGGCGCCGTGGCTGGTGCCCATGGCCACCGCCAGCGCATCGACATGCGTGTCGCGCACGAACTGCTCGGCCTGCACGGGGTCGGTCAAGAGCTGGTCGTGGCTGATCGCGCCTTCTACGCCGTGGCCGTCTTCCTGCTCGCCGCCGCCGCTCTCCAGCGAGCCGAGCACGCCGATCTCGCCTTCCACCGAGACGCCGCCCCAATGCGCCATGTCGACGACGCGCCGCGTGATGCCGGAATTATAGGCGTAGTCGGCCGGCGACTTGCCGTCCTCCTTCAGTGAGCCGTCCATCATCACCGAGGTGAAGCCGTATTGGATCGCGGTGACGCAGGTCGCCTCGTTGTTGCCGTGGTCGAGATGCATGCAGACCGGGATGTCGGGATGGATCTCGACCAGCGCGTCGATCAGCTTGGCCAGCACCACGTCATTGGCGTAGGCGCGGGCGCCGCGGCTGGCCTGCAGGATGACCGGCGACTTGGTCTCCTCGGCCGCCTCCATGATGGCGAGCCCCTGTTCCATATTGTTCATGTTGAAGGCGGGCACGCCATAGCCGTGTTCGGCGGCATGGTCGAGCAATTGTCTCAGTGTGATGCGAGCCAACGAATAGTCTCCCGTATCTGGTTCGAGCCGTGTTTGAAAGGCCGCCCGGGCGGGCGGCCCGTTGCTTCTGGCCGGATTTCCGACGCTCCGCAACCACTCTCGTTGCGGTCCTGAAATCCAAATCGGTTTAGTTCCGGTGCACCGGTTGCTCAGGCGGCGATGCGTGCGCGCGCGGCAAGGATTTCGACGCAGGCTTTCGCCGCTTCCTTGCCCTTCACCCGAAAATGCTCGTGGAAGAAACGGTGGTGCTCGGCGCTCTCATGGTAGTTGTGCGGCGTCAGCACGGCCGACAGCACCGGCACGCCGGTCGCGAGCTGCACGTTCATCATGCCGTCGATGACGGCGCTCGCGACGAAATCGTGCCGATAGATGCCGCCATTGACGACGAAGGCGGTGCCGAGGATCGCGACGTAGCGGCCGGTCTCGGCGAGCGTCTTGGCGTGCAGGGGGATCTCGTAGGCGCCCGGCACGTCGAAGACATCGACGGCAAAGCCGCCGAGGGCGGCAAGCTCCGCTTCGAAGGCCGTCGCGCACTGGTCGACGATATCGGCGTGCCAGCGCGCACGGATGACGGCGACATGGCGGATTTGTTGGTCTTTGGGGAAATGCTGATTCATGGGTCCTTCCTTCCGTTTCGAACCAGAATCAGGACGCACGACGCAAAAAACCGGCCCGCGCGAGCGGGTCGTCCTTGCGTACGTTCTCTTCCATCCGGACTGTAACCGTCGGCTCCGGAATCGCACCGGATCTGCTGACCCTCCCGTTGCCGGGAGGCGCTCGCGGGCTTGGGTCGAGACCCTTACCGCCGGTGGGGACTTTCACCCCGCCCTGAGAACATTGACGCGGTTTGTATGGAGGGACGCAGCGACGCTGTCAATTGGCGATGACATATCGGTCGTCATCCTAGGGCGGAGCAAGGAGCGAAGCGACGCGCGCAGACCCTAGGATCCATGCCGTGACGCTAAGGCGTTGCAACGGTTACAGAATTCTGCGCCGTTGCGCTCCATGACGGAGGTCACGGCTTGGATCCTCGGGTCAAGCCCGAGGATGACGAAGTGCCGGGGGAGATCAGCCGTCACCCACGTTCCGGAAACATCGCCCTCAACCCCTCGCGCGAAGCCTTCGCCACGCCGCGCTCGGTGATCAGCCCGGTCACCAGCCTTGCCGGCGTCACGTCGAAGGCGGGATTGGCCGCCGGCGTCGCGTCGGGCGAAACGCGCACTTGCGCCACCTTGCCGTCGGCCGTCTTGCCCCAGACCAGCGAAACCTCGTCGCCGGAGCGCTCCTCGATCGGAATTTCCGCAAGCCCGTCGGCCACGGTCCAGTCGATGGTGGGCGAGGGCAGCGCGACATAGAAGGGCACGTCATTGTCGGCGGCGGCCAAAGCCTTGAGATAGGTGCCGATCTTGTTGCAGACGTCGCCATTGGCGGTCGTGCGGTCTGTGCCGACGATCACCATGTCGATATCGCCATGCTGCATCAGGTGGCCACCGGCATTGTCGACGATCAGCGTATGCGGCACGCCGTGACCGGCCATTTCCCACGCGGTCAGCTGGGCGCCCTGGTTGCGCGGCCTGGTCTCGTCGACATAGACATGGACCGGAATGCCGGCTTCCGTCGCCAGATAGATCGGCGCGGTGGCGGTGCCGTAGTCGACCGTCGCCAGCCAGCCGGCATTGCAATGTGTGAGGATGTTGACGGTCTCGCCCGGCTTCTTCTTCGCCGCGATCGCCTTGATGATGGCAAGCCCGTTCTCGCCGATGGCGCGGTTCAGCCCGACATCCTCGTCGGCGATCTCGGCGGCGCGCCGGTAGGCGGCCTCGGCGCGCTCTCCCGGCGCCAGCGGCTTGAGAAATCGCCGCATCTCGTCCAGCGCCCAGCGCAGGTTGATCGCCGTCGGGCGCGTCCTATGCAGCGTTTCCCACACCGCGTCGAGCGCTTCGTCCGACGGATCGTCGGTCATCTGGATGGCGACGCCATAGGCGGCGGTGACGCCGATCAGCGGCGCGCCGCGCACCCACATGTCGCGGATCGCGGTGGCGATGCCGGCGACGGTTCCGATCCTCTCGACGCGGAACTCATGCGGCAGCCAGCGCTGGTCGATGATCTCGACCGAACGCTTGTCGTCGCTCAGCCAAATGGTGCGGTAGTGGCGCTCGCCGACGTTCAAATTCCATTCTCCTGTTCGATCAGCGCGGCCAGGGTGTTGACCTCGTCGATGCTGTGGATCCGATGCCGGTTGACGGCGATGTGGCGGCCGAAGCGCAAAGCCTTGGCCTCACATGTGGCGCGCAGGTCTTGATCGGCAATGGTCTCGAAATCGGCGTTGTGGGCGAGGCCGAGGATGCGCCGGTGCACCTCGATGCCGGCAAAGCCCAGCAGGTCGGTCCAGATGCCGCCAAGCATATGGTCGAGCGCCTGTTCGGCGCCGAGCCTGTCGCCCTGATCCTCGAACAGGCTCTTCTGGTAGAGCATGCCGGTGCGTTCGGTCCGCCACAGATGCGAGAACTCGGCGCGGAACAGGGCCCAGGTCTCGGCCGTGACCCTGAGCAGATAGTCGCGCATCGAGTCGCGGCTGCCCTTCTCCTCATGGCCGCGCTGCGAGAAGTATGCCATCCAGAAATTGGCGAGCAGCATGCCGACGTCGAAGGCGATCGGGCCGTAGAAGGCGAACTCCGGATCGATCATCCGGGTCTCGGTGTCGGTGACCATGATCGAGCCCGAATGCAGGTCGCCATGCAGCAGCGTCTCGGCATTGGCGGCGAAGAGATGTTTCAGCCGCTGCGCCTCGACCTTGAGGTCGCGGTCGGCGCGCAGCTCGGCCACCAGGCCGTCGAGCTGCGGGCTGGTGTGCCGGTTCATCTCGGCGTCGAAATAGGGGTCGGAGAACACCAGGTTCTCGGTGATGTCGCAGAGCTCGACATTGTCTGCGAACAGCGCCAGATCGGCCTTGCGCTCGCGCGCCACCATCGACAGATCGGAACCTCGGAACAGCGTGCGGGCCATGAAAAGGCCGATGTCGCGCGCGATGTTCGGCAGCTCGCGGCCGTCGATCAGCGCGCGCCTGAGAATGACATGCGGCGGCGCCAGATACTCCATCACGATCAGCGCTTGGGTCTCGTCGAAATGGTAGATTGCCGGCACCGAGCCTGGCGCTCGGCGCTCCTGCCTGGTCAGCGCATGATATTCGAAGAAGGAGCGTTTTAGGGGCAGCGGCCAGCTGTCGCCGACCAGCCGCACATAGGGCAGCGCCTGCTTGACCACCGCCGCGCCCTTGTCGCCCTCGACGATGAAGACGAGGTTCAAATTGCCGTCGCCGACCTCGCGTACCTTCCAGCGGCTGGCGTCCTTGCCGATGCGCTCGGTCAGCGCCGCGGTTCCGCCAAGGCGCTTCGGCAGCGTCTCCACCGACAATGCTTCGAACTTCCCGGTCATCCTCTCCCCTCCTGCTCGTGGTCGCCAACGATAGCGGAGCCACGGCGGCGGGGCCAAGCTAGGTAGCGTTCTGGCAATTGTCAATCGTGTTGACAATTGACGAGTGAGCCCATAGCGTCATGGTCAGGGAGGAACGAATGGGCGCAGATGCCGTGTTCCGTGTGGAGGGCCTGAGGAAATCCTTCGGCCAGAACGAGGTGCTTGGCGGCATCTCGGTCGAATTGCATGCCGGTGAGGTTACCGTGCTGATGGGCGCCAACGGCGCCGGCAAGTCCACGCTGGTCAAGATCATCAGCGGCGTCTACGAGCGCGGCGGCGGCGCGATGCGGCTTGCCGGCCAGGCATTCGATCCCGTCACGCCGGCGGAAGCCATCCGCGCCGGCGTCGTCACCATGCATCAGAACATCAACGACGGCGTGGTGGCCGATCTCGACGTCGCCACCAACCTGACGCTCGACCGGCTGAGCGGCAAGGGCGCGTCGTTGCTGTTCAGGCCCGCCAACGTTCGCGCCGAGGCAAAGGCCGTCGCCGACCGCATGGGCCTCGCCATCGACCTCAGGGCGCGCGTCGCCGACCTTTCGCTCGCCGACCGGCAGATGGTGGCGATTGCGCGAGCAATGGCGCACCAGCCCAAGGTGCTGATCCTCGACGAGCCGACCTCTTCGCTGTCGAGCGCCGAGGCCGAGCGGCTGTTTTCGCTGATCGACCGGCTGCGCGGGCAGGGTGTCGCGATCCTCTATATCTCGCACCGCATGTCCGACATCCGGCGCCTTGCCGACCGCATCGTATCGATGCGCGACGGCGTCATCTCCGGCGTCTTCGATCGAAAGCCGCTCGACTATGAGGGCGCCGTCAACGCGATGCTCGGCCGCAAGATCCGTCTCGATCGGGTCGTCGCCAGAAATTCGGCGCGCGCCGTCTTCACCGCCCAAGGCCTGCAGCTTTCGCAGGGCGCGAAGCCGATCTCGATGACGCTCGGCGCCGGCGAGGTGGTGGCGATCACCGGCCTCGTCGGCGTCGGCAAGACGGCGCTGGCCGAAACGCTGTTCGGCGTACGCAGGCCGCTCTCCGGCACCATGCATATGGACGGCAGGCCCTATGCGCCTCACTCGGCGCGCGAAGCGATCGCCGCCGGCGTCTTCCTCGTCGCCAAGGATCGCGCCGACAGTGGCATCGTCGGCGGCTTCAACATCGAGCGCAACATCAGCCTGCCGTTCCTCAAACGCATGTCGGGCCTCAGTGTCGTGAAGCGCCGCGCCGAGCGCGCCGCCGCCCGCCGCCAGATCGGCGAGCTCGGCATCGTCTGTCGTTCGGAAAAGGACGAGCTCTCGGCGCTGTCCGGCGGCAACCAGCAGAAGGTGATGGTGGCGCGCTGGATGTCGCAGGACTCGCGCCTGTTCATCCTCGACGAGCCGTTCCAGGGCGTCGACATCTCGGCCCGGCGCGACATCGCGGCCAAGCTGAGGGCCAGCGCCGACGGCCGCGCGACGCTGCTTTTCGTCACCGAGATCGACGAGGCTCTGGAGACCGCCGACCGCATCCTGGTGATGTCGGAACACACGATCGTCGGCGAGCACAGGAACGCCGATATCGACCTCGACCGGCTGCTGGCTGAAGTGGCCGGCGGGCCGCTGCACAGCGCGGCGTGAGGTCGCACGGATGACGATACTTGGAGTGCATGCATGAGTTCCAGTTTGGCGGAGAGGGCGGCAGAGCGGGAGCGTTCGATGACATTGCGTGACTATGCCATCCGCTATGGCTTCATCGTCCTTCTGCTCGGACTGATCGCCTATTTCGCGATCGCCGCCGACGGGTTCGTCTCGCCGCAGAGCGCCGTCTTCATCTTCCAGTCGGTGGCGATCACCGGCGTTTTGGCGCTCGGCGTCACCGCCACACTCGTCGTCGGCGGCTTCGATCTGTCGATAGGATCGGTCGCCACCAGCGCCATGATGGCCGCCTCCTACGCCATGGTGGTGCTGGAGCAGAACGCCATCGTCGCCGTCATCGCCTGCCTGGTGATCGGCGTGGTCGTCGGCCTGATCAATGGCTGGCTGATCGTCTATATGCGCGTGCCCGATCTCTTGGCGACGCTCGGCATGATGTTCTTGCTGCTCGGCCTGCAGCGCATTCCGACCGAGGGCCGCTCGATCGCCACCGGCATGACGATGCCCGACGGCTCGGTCGCCAACGGCAAGTTCTCGGAAGCCTTCCTGGCGCTCGGCCGCCACCGCATCGATTTCTTCATCCCGAGCCTCATCCCGGTTTCCGTGGTGGTGCTCGTCGTGCTCGCGGTGCTGATCTGGTTCTTCCTCGAATACACTCGCTTCGGCCGCATGATGTACGCCGTCGGCAGCAACGAACGCGCCGCCGAACTCGCCGGCGCGCCTGTCAAGGCATACAAAATCTGGGCCTATGTCATTTCGGGAGTTTTTGCCTCGATCGGCGGGATTTTGCTCGCTGCCCGGCTTGGACGCGGCGACATCGCCTCGGGTAATAATCTCTTGCTCGACGCAGTAGCGGCGGCGCTTATCGGCTACGCGGTGCTCGGCGCCGCCAAGCCCAACGCCCTCGGCACGGCCGTCGGCGCGGTGTTCGTCGGCGTCCTGCTGCAGGGCCTGACGATGATGAACGCCCCTTACTACACGCAGGATTTCGTCAAGGGCGCGGTGCTCGTCGTCGCCCTTGTCTTCACCTTCGCCCTTTCCGGCAGGGGCAAGAGATAGTTTCGACCGGGGCATTGAACAGAACAACGGAGGAAAACGACGTGAGCATCACAAGAAGACTTCTGGGGAAGGCCGCACTTGGCCTCGCGGGCGCGGCGCTGCTGATGCAGGGCACGGCATTGGCGGCGGATCGCCCGGCGCCGTTCGACAAGCCGGGCGTCAAGATCGCGCTGGTGCGCTATCTCTCGACCGGCGACTTCTTCCAGGCCTATCTCTCCGGCGTCGAGGCGCAGGCCAAGGCGCTCGGCGTCGACCTGCGCGTGCTGGACAGCCGCCAGGATGCCGCCCTCCAGGCGGACATGGTCGACCAGGCCATCGCGCTCGGCGTGCAGGGCATCATCATCCAGCACGGCCTGACGGAATCGATGAAGGACGCCGCCCAGCGCGCGGTCGACGCCGGCATCAAGGTCGTCGCCTTCGACGTCAATGTCGAGAATCCGAAGATCCCGCAGATCGAGCAGTCCGACCGCGATTTGGCGAAGCTCGCTCTCGAGCAGGCGGTGAAGGACAATGGCGAGGCCTGGAAGGCCGGCTATGTCTATGTCGCCGGCATTGCGCCGCTCGACCGCCGCAACGAAACCTGGGTCGACGTGAAGAAGAAATATTCGGGCATCAGCGAGGTCGCCATGTTCGGCACGCTCGACAACCCGATCGCCAACTCCGTCGCCAACCAGGCGCGTTCGGTGCTGCAGGCGCATCCCGACATCAAGGTGATGTTCGCGCCCTACGACGAGTTTGCCAAGGGCGTGAAGATCGCCGTCGACGAGGCGGGGCTGAACAAGGGCATCAAGATCTACTCGGCCGACATCTCGACCTCGGATATCGCCGCCATGCGCGAGCCTGACAGCGCCTGGGCAGCGACGGCCGCCACCAACCCGGCCGTCGTCGGCCAGGTTTCGGTGCGCGCGCTGGCGCAGCTGCTCGCCGGCGAGGATCCCGGCCACAACGTCATCGTGCCGCCGACGCTGATCACGCAGAAGGAACTCGTCGACAAGGACATCAAGAACATGGAGGACCTGTCGGCCAAGCTGCCGCAGTTCGCCCATGCCGACGTCGCGATGCCCGCCTGGATGCCGAACCCGAACGCCAAGTAGCGTTCGGGTGGGAAGCGCGTCGCTTTGCGCGCTATTGGCAGCATTGGGAACGCCGCGCTGCCCCTCATCCGCCTGCCGGCACCTTCTCCCCGTATAGTGACGGGGAGAAGGGGATGGCCTCAACGCTGGCGCCGCATTCTGCAACGGCGACAATTGGCGAAACCATCGGTGACGGCGTCTTTCTCCCGGTCACTATACGGGGAGAAATGCCCGGCAGGGCAATGAGGGGCAGCGCCGACCGACGAAATATTATCAGAGCGCCTGGCGTGAGGCGGTTTTAGCGCGACGCGATAATAAGCTAATAATCAGAGAAATGAGCGGCTCTCGGGCCGCTCATTTTTCATCCGCCCTTCAGGCCGACCGGCTGGCACGCGCCACCCCATGCGCCACCAGGCGGTCGATGACCTCCGGGTAGCTGATGCCGCTTGCTGTCATCGCCTTGGCGTACATGCTGATGTTGGTGAAGCCGGGAATGGTGTTGAGCTCGTTGACCAGGAACCTCATGTCCGGCATCAGGAAAAAGTCGACACGCGCCATGCCGTCGCAACCGACGGCCCTAAAGGCCTTGGCGGCCATGTCGCGCATACCTTGCTCGATCTCCGGCGGCAGTTCCGCAGGCACGATCAATGCCGCGCCGTTTTCGTCGATATACTTGGCATTGTAGTTGTAGAAGCCGTGACTTTCGGCGGGCACGATCTCGCCCGGTCGTGAGACGAAGAGTTCGCCTTCGGGATCTTCCAGCACGCTGTACTCGATCTCGCGGCCGCGAACGAATTCCTCCGCCAGCAGCTTGCGATCGTGCTGGAAGGCTTCCTCGAGCGCACGATCGAATTCCTGGCTGGCATTGACCTTTGCGACGCCGACCGACGACCCTTGCCGTGCCGGCTTGATGAACAGCGGCAGGCCAAGCTGATCTTCCAGCACGGCGAGGGAAGGTGCTGCGCCCGCCTCGATCGTCACCGAGCGCGCGACGGGCACGCCGGCCGCCTTTAGCAGCCGCTTGGCGATATCCTTGTCGAGGGCAGTGGCCGAACCCAGGATGCCGCAGCCGGCAAGCGGCACTTGCGCCACTTCGGCCAGCCCCTGGGCGGCGCCGTCCTCGCCATGGAGACCGTGCAGGACCGGGAACAGGATATCGATGGCGGGCAGTTCGTGCGGTGGCCCGCCGGCCGGAATGGCCAGCATCCGTCCATGCCCGCCCGGCACCAGGCAGATATCCGTGCCGCTTGACGGTGTCGCCAGCGCGCCGTTCCGGTAGCTGCTCAGCAGCCATTGCCCTTGGCGGGTAACGAAGATCGGAACGGCATCGTATTTCGCCGGATCCAGCGCATGCATGACATTGGCCGCCGAAAGCAGCGACACCTCGTGCTCGGCGGAGCGGCCGCCAAAGAGCACACCGATACGCAGTCTTTTCTCGGCCATTGATATCTCCGGAATGGTCAAGTTGCAGGATTAGAACCCGACTGCGATGCCGCGCCGGGCGAAAAAGCGGTCGAAGCTGGCGAGCGGCAGCGTGACATCCGCCTGGCTCTGCCGGTCATGGCCGGACGGGTTGTGGAAACGGATCGCTTCGGAAGAGGCCGCCGTCACCAGCACCAGATGGCCGCCCTTGGACGGCGGCTCGTGTTCGGGCCAGCGGATGCCGGGGTGCACCGAGGCGATGAAGTAGCGCCACCGTGAAAACAGTCCGGGCACCGCGGCCATGTCGACATTGGTCATCGTCTCCGCAAGCAGGTCGAATCGCTCGCGGACGAACCTGACGAAGGGCTCATAGATCAGCCCTTTGATCGACCCGTCCCCGCCATTGACGACATAGCCGCCATAAGCCGTGCAGGCGCGGGCGAGCTCGAGCGTCGGATGAATTTCGCCACGTGCGGCAAGGATCATCTTCAGGCAGGCCATGCCGCAGACATTGACGGCCCAGCGCGCATAGTCCTCGACCGTTTGCGCGCCGGAATTGCGCCACAGCGGATCGCGATAGAGTGCCGATGGCCCCTCTGCCAGAAGCGGCAAAGTCATGCCGGGCGATTCCCACTGGCTGAAATAAGGCACTTCCCTGGATTGCATACGGGCTCCAGCTCTTGTGTCTCGTAAACGAGGCGCAAGGCACCCCCTTAAAGCTGTTCGAGCAATAAGCGAAGGATTTGAGCGGATTTTGACCGCTTGGAGCAGTTTTCCAGCAGAAGTGCGAAACGGGCTTCCGTCCGAGAACCGTCAGGGCAAAGAGAGAGAGGTTCGTCGTTCTCGTAAAACGACGAACCAGTCCGGGGATGCCTTTCACTTCTTCAGCGCAGCGCCGCCGCGATGTTGCCGCCGTCCACCGTCGTCACGTCGGCGGTGGTGCGTTCGGCCAGCGTCTGGTGCAGGAAGGCCTGCGCCACGTCGTCGGCGGTCACTTCCTGGCCGAGCAGGTTGCCGGACATGTATTCCTTCTCCGAGACGCCGCGTGCGCCGGAGCGGCTGGCGATCATGGCGTCGGTCAGAAGCCCCGAGCGGATGCGGTCGGCGTTGACCGCGTTGGAGCGGATGCCATGGGCGCCGTAATCCAGCGCGTATTGCCGGGACAAAAACAGCGTGGCCGCCTTGGGCAGGCCATAGGCGCCGAATTTCGGCCCGGGATTGACCGCCTGCTTGGAGGTGTTGAAGAGCAGCACGCCGCCGGTGCCCTGTTCCAGCATGATGCGCACCGCGTTCTGCGCCGCCGACTGGTGGGCGAAGAAGTTGAGCTCGAAGCTCTTGCGCAGAAGCGCATCGTCGAGCTCGCCGATCCGGCCTTCCCAGGCCGCACCTGCGTTGGAGATCAGAATGTCGACGCCGCCATAGACGGCGACCGCCTGGTCGAAGGCGGCGCGCATCTCGGCCGGGTTGGTGATGTCGGCGCCGACGCCGATCGAATTGTTGCCGGCTGCTTTCGCCGCGTCAGCGGCCTTGGCCGGATCGAGGTCGACGATGACCGCATGTGCTCCATTGGCGGCGAAGAGCTTCGCCGTCGCGGCGCCGATCGCGCCGGCGCCGCCGGTGATCAGCGCCACCTGGCCGGTCAGCGGCTTCGGCTTGTTGGAGGCGAGCTTCGCCTGCTCCAGCGACCAGTATTCGAGCGGGAAGAGGTCGGCCTTGGAGAGCGGCTGGAAATTGCCGATAGCTTCCGCGCCGCGCACCGCCTCGATCCACATCTCGCCGACATCGGAGGCGATCTTGGCGTCCTTCAGCGTGCGGCCATGGCCGAACATGCCGAGACCGGGAACCAGCGTCAGCCGCGGCATTGGGTCGAGCATGGTGCGCTTGACGTCGTCCAGCGCGTCATTCGTCTCGAAATAGGCGCGATAGTCCTTGGCGAAGGCCTCGACATGGCCGCGGATGACGGCCTTGTAGTCGCCGAGCTTGTCGGCATCGGGCGCCGGCACCGCCATCGGGCCGGTCTTGATGCGGATCGAAAGATCGGGCGTCGACACGCCGCGCCCGGCATAGTCGGCGATCTTTGCCGAATTGATGAAATCGACGATCGCGTCGGACGTGCGGAAATCGCTGATCATGCGGTCGAAGCGGCCTTCGCCGCGCGCCACCGCCACCGCGCCGCGCAGCATCGGCGCAATGTCGCCTGGCCTGGCGAGCTTCGTCGGCAGCGCCGCCTTGGCAGCCTGCGGTCTGCCGTTTTTCGCGACATACTCCTCGGCGACGTTCACATAGTGGATCATCCGGTCATAGGCCTGCCGGGCGTCGTCGCCGAAGGTGAAGATGCCGTGCTTGTCGAGGATCAGGCCTTCGACGCTCGGGTCGGCGTCGAAAACTTCCGCGGCCACCTTGGCGAGGTCGAAGCCCGGCTTGATGTAGGGCACGTAACCCATTTTGCTGCCGAACACCTTGGCCACCAGCGCCTTGCTGTCTTCCTGGTCGACGATGGCGAGGATCGCGGTCGAATGCGTATGGTCGACGAATTTGTGCGGCAGGAAGGCGTGCAGAAGTGTTTCGACCGACGGGTTGGGGGAGGCGGGATCGATGAGGTTGGAGCGCTGCAGCGCCACCATGTCCTCATCGGACAGCGCGGCAAGGGAGCGCGCCTTGAGCAGCGCGCCCATCTTCACCGCCGGCAAGCCTTGCGGCTCGATCACCGCCATGTCCCAGCCGCTGCCCTTGACGCAGAGCACGTCCCATTCGTCGCCGACGAGATCGGTGGCCTTGGTCTTGCAGGAGGTGTTGCCGCCGCCATGCAGCACCAGCCGCGGCTCGCCGCCGAGCAGGCGGGTCGTGTAGACGCGCAGCGCGAGGTCGCCGCCGACACCTTTCTTCGCGTAGTCGGCAACCATCTTTTCCGCGTCGGCGTCATTCCAAAGGTTCTTCATGTCGTTCCGTCCGATATCCGTCTTTTCGTTTGCTCATGAACAGAAGCCGCGACGCTTTGATGACAGTCGCGGCAGGGGTGGTTTCTAGAGGGCTTTTTTGATTGCCGCCCCGGCGTGTTCCAGAAGACGCCCGGCCATATGCGCGCCGATCACCAGATGCGTGCAGAGCCCGCCGGCGATTGCCGCCAGCAGCGGCTCGAACTTCGTATCCTCCTGCACCACCATCAATCGCTTCTCGATCGCGCGCAGCGAGGCCAGCTCGGCGGAGATGACGCGCCGGTTGTAGCTGCAGTCGAGCACCTCGCCCTTGGCGTCGATGACCTGCCCGGCGATCACGCCGGCGGCACCTTGCTTGCGCAGCGCCGTCATTTCGGCCGGCGTCAGCGCGCCACACTTCACCAGATGGCTGTCGGCATCGACCGCGCCGACGGAATAGAGTGCCAGATCGCAGTCGCCGATGCCGGCAAGCTGGTCGCGGATCACCGGCTCGGCGCGCAGGCTTTTCGCCAGCTCTTCCGTCGACAACACCAGCGGCGCATAGAAGTTCAGCCCCTTGGCGTTGAGGCGCCTGGCGATCTCCATCGTGCATTGGTCCGGCCGGTAGGAATAGGGCGCGCCGAGATTGCCGCAGAGCTGCACCACGGTGACGTCCTGCAGATCGGCGAAGGACATGATGTCGGCGATGGTGTAGACGGTGCGGCCCCAGGCGACGCCAATGCGGTCGCCCTTCTTCACCAGTTCGAGGAAGACGCTCGCCGCCAGCACCGCGATGTCGGTCGACGGGTCGGCGACATAGGCGTTTTCCGGTGCGATCCAGACGGCGTCGAGCCTGAAGGCATCCTCAATCTTTCGCGCCATGACGTCGTCGGTGAAGAGCTGCGTCGAGGTCGAGATGTTGACGATGCCCGTCTCGCGCGCCTTGCGCAGATACATGGCCACCGATGCGCGCGAGATCTTGAGCTGGTTCGCCACTTCGTCCTGGCGAAGGCCATGCGCATAGTAAAGCCAGGCGGCCTTGTGGATGAGCTGTTCTGCCGGTCGGATCGCCATGCCGCCTCCTCGGCTGACATTAGTCACGGCTCTCGACAAAAGTCAAATCTGGGCGCTTGGGTGCAATCGCCTACCGGCGCGGCCGGATCGGGACAGCCATTCTACCGAACGCTCATATCATAGCATTTCCCGATCGTTCAGGGGGATGGCATGATCGCAGGTCAGTGGTTAGAAAGCTCGAAAAGACTTTTTGGGGAGGATGGGATGGCCAATCCCTACGAACAGGATCTCGACCGGAACGCCGCCAACCACCAGCCGCTGACACCGCTCACCTATCTGGAGCGGGCGGCCAAGACCTATCCCGACCATGTCGCCATCATCCATGGCAGCCAGCGCATCTCCTACCGCGATTTCTGGCGCCGCTCGCTGAAGCTCGCCTCGGCGCTGTCGAAGCACGGCATCGGCAAGGGCGATACGGTGACGGTGATGCTGTCCAACACGCCGCCGATGCTGGTGGCGCATTTCGGCGTGCCGATGGTGAAGGCGGTGCTGCACTCGCTGAACACCCGCCTCGATGCCGCCGTCATCGCCTTCCAGTTCGACCATGCGGGCTCCAAGGTGCTGATCGTCGACCGCGAATTCTCGGGCGTGGTCAAGGAAGCGCTGGCATTGGCCAAGGCCAAGCCGTTGGTCATCGACTATGACGACCCCGACTATGCCAGCGATGCGCCCTATCCGAAGGGCGAGCGGATCGGCGTGCTCGACTACGAGGATTTCGTCGACGCGGGCGACGAGGCTTTCGCCTGGGCGATGCCCGATGACGAGTGGGACGCCATCTCGCTCAACTACACCTCCGGCACCACCGGCAATCCGAAGGGCGTCGTCTACCATCATCGCGGCGCCGCTCTGATGGCCTACACCAACACCATCCATGCCGGCATGGCCAAGCATGCGGTCTATCTCTGGACCCTGCCGATGTTCCACTGCAACGGCTGGTGCTTTCCCTGGACTTTGGCCGTGCAGGCCGGCACCCATGTCTGCCTGCGTTGGGTGCGGGCAAAGCCGATATACGACGCGATCGCCGACCACGGCGTCACTCATCTCTGCGGCGCGCCGATCGTCATGTCGGTGCTGATCAACGCGAAGGACGAGGACAAGCGGCAGTTCCCGCAGACCGTCACCTTCAACACGGCGGCCGCGCCGCCGCCGGAAGCGGTGCTCTCCGGCATGGCCGACGCCGGCTTCGCCGTCACCCATCTCTACGGCCTTACCGAGACGTACGGGCCGGCCGTCGTCAACGAATGGCACAACGAGTGGGACGAACTCGAGAAGGGGCCGAGGACGGCGAAGAAGGCGCGTCAGGGCGTGCGCTATGCCGCGCTCGAGGGGCTGACGGTGATGAACCCCGAGACGATGACGGAGACGCCGGCCGACGGCGAGACCATCGGCGAGGTCATGTTCCGCGGCAACATCGTCATGAAGGGCTATCTGAAGAACCGCAAGGCGACGGACGAGGCCTTTGCCGGCGGCTGGTTCCATTCCGGCGATCTCGGCGTCATGCACGCGGACGGCTACATCCAGCTCAAGGATCGCTCCAAGGACATCATCATCTCTGGCGGCGAGAACATCTCGTCCATCGAGGTCGAGGACGCGCTCTACAAGCACCCGTCCGTCGCCTCCTGCGGCGTCGTCGCCCGCGCCGACGAGAAATGGGGCGAGGTGCCGGTCGCCTATGTCGAGCTGAAGCCCGGCAAGACCGCGACCGAGGCGGAGATCATCGAACACTGCCGCGGCCTGCTCGCCCGCTTCAAGGTGCCGAAGGCGGTGGTGTTTGCCGAGATTCCGAAGACTTCCACGGGGAAGATCCAGAAGTTCAGGCTGAGGGAAATGGCGAAGGGTATCTGACTTCGTCATCCTAGGGTGGAGCAGTCGCGAAGCGACGTCGCGGAAACCCTAGGATCCATGCCGTTACCTTGCGGCCGCGCTCCGGCGGTTGCGAATGACTTGCAACGGAAGGGCGGAGCCGACCGAGAACCCGTTGATCCGCTTTCGTTCGTCGGCCGACGTCACGGAATGGATCCTCGGGTCTGCGCGCGTCGCTTCGCTCCTTGCTCCGCCCGTGGATGACGACGTCACAGGCGTCAATGGCCAATCGCGAACGTCGGTCGTCACTCTCCCCGCTGTCACCATCTGTCACCATTTTGTACGCGTACGTCGATTCAGCGTTGACTCTCCGTCTCTTTCGATTTACGAGTGACGAAAATTGAAATTCGTCACTCGTCAAACGAAAGAACCATGTCAGAAGCCGCCAACATCGTGGCCGACCCCGCCAGACAGGAGAATGTGACGCGCATTCTCGACTGCGCCGAGCGCCTGTTCCGGCACTACGGCTACGGCAAGACCAACGTCGCCGACATCGCCCGCGAGCTCGGCATGTCGCCGGCCAACATCTATCGCTTCTTCGCCTCGAAAGTGGAAATCCA
The DNA here is from genome assembly GCA_004963905.1 of Mesorhizobium sp. Lineage (GTDB taxonomy): Bacteria > Pseudomonadota > Alphaproteobacteria > Rhizobiales > Rhizobiaceae > Mesorhizobium. Next base: position 89,471 of record SUGL01000014.1, on the reverse strand, counting down.
CCAGGCCGTCTGCGGCCGCATGCTCGGCGCCAGCTACGCGATGGCCTATGAGATTTCGCGCCTGCCGCTGAGCGCCGAGGAGCGGCTGCGCCGCTACGTTCACGCCCAGTACAAGATGACGCTGGAAGTCATGCTCGACGACCAGAAGGTGCATGAGATGGTCATCGTCGCGCTCGAGCGCGACTGGGGCGTCATCGACAAGCATGTCGACCGTATCCACGACCTGTTCGCCGAAGTCATCCGCCAGGGCATCGAGGCCGGCGAGTTCAGGAAGCAGGATCCGGTCATCGCCTCGCGTTGCTTCGGCGCCGCCACCGTCATCCTCTGCCATCCGCAGATGGTCGCGCAGTGTCTGGCAAAGACCAACCGGGCGATGCCGGACGATCTCATCGACTACGCAATCAGAGCCTTGAAATAGCCGCCGCCCACCGGGGTGCCGGTCTCGACAATTCATTTCCAGTCCGGGAGTGCTAAGGTGTCTTTGTCCAATTCCATCCTCCGCAGGCTGCCAGCCGCAGCTCTCGTCGTCGTGGCGCTCGGCCTCGCCGGCTGCAGCCAGGAAAAGGCAGCGGTCGTCCAGGAAGTCATTCGTCCGGTGAAGGTGGTCGAGATCGGCGAGGCGCAATCCACCCGCCGGCTCGATTATTCCGGTTCGGTGCGCGCCCGCACCGAGATGAACCTCGGCTTCCGCATCGCGGGCAAGGTCACCGAGCGCCTCGTCGACATCGGCCAGCATGTGAACAGCGGCGACGTGCTCGCCCGCGTCGACCCTTCCGACTACGAGCTGTCGGTGAAGAGCGCCCAGGCGAGCCTCGACGCCGCCGAGCGGCAGGTCGAGACGGTCGATCTCGCCAGGAAGCGCGCCGAGCAGCTCTACGCCAAGAACTTCGCGCCCAAGTCGCAGCTCGATCAGGCGATGCTGAGCTACGATCAGGCGGTGGCGACGCGCGACGCCGCCCGCTCCACGCTCGCCCAGGCGCAGAACCAGGTCCATTACACCGATCTCAAGGCAAGCGAGGACGGCATCGTCACCGCCATCTCCGCCGACATCGGCCAGGTGGTCGGCGCCGGCACGCCGGTGATGACCGTTGCCGTCGATGGCGAGAAGGAAGTGCTGATCGCCGTGCCCGAAATGGACATCGCCGGCTTCCGCCCGGGCAAGGAGGTCAAGGCGAGTTTCTGGTCGGACGAGGGCCTGACCCTCGACGGCAAGGTCCGCGAGGTAGCGGGAAGCGCCGATCCGCAGTCGCGCACCTTCGCGGTGCGGGTTTCGCTGCCCAACGATCCGCGCGTGCTGCTCGGCATGACCGCCAATGTCGAGGCGACCGTCGGCAGCAAGGCGCAATTGGTGTCGATCCCGCTGACCGCGATGGCCGAGAAGGACGGCAAGCATATCGTCTGGACGGTCGACCGCGCCTCGGACACGGTCCATCCGCGGCCGATCAAGATTGCCAATTTCACCGCCGACGGTGTCGCCGTGGCCGATGGCCTGAAGCAGGGCGACGTGGTGGTAGCCGCCGGCACGCAATTCATGACCGAGAACCTGAAGGTCAAGCTTTCCGGCGACATCGCCCAGCAATCCGCCTCGGCGGAGGACGACGTCGCTGCCACCAGCAGTCTTCGCTAAAGCGAGGCACACGAACGCCTTTCCCGCACTCGCTGCGCGAGCCGCGAGCCGGGGAGGGCATGGGTTCCGGGCGGCAGGCGCCCGATCGACGAGACGCTGGCTTTGGTATCCCCCGCACCATGGCCGCGTCCAGCGCGATTGCGAGTCTCTCTCCGCTTGAGGTGCTCGCCGCCCGGAAGCCCGACCGAGAATTCACCAATAGATGGCAAGCGTGCTTTGCCGACCAATTGGACTGGACTTGCGCCATGACCACCGACAGCAGCACCGAAAAGCGGCCTTTCAACCTCTCGCGCTGGGCGATCGGACATCCGAGCATCGCGCGCTTCCTGTTCGGCCTGATTATCCTGGCCGGCGCGCTCGGGCTGATACGCATGGGCCAGAAGGAAGACCCGGATTTCACCTTCCGCGTCATGGTGGTGCAGGCGGTCTGGCCGGGCGCCTCGATCCAGGACATGGAGGACCAGGTCGTCAACAAGATCGAGCGCAAGCTGCAGGAAACGCCGCATCTCGATTTCGTCCGCTCCTACACGCGCGCCGGCAGCGCCATCATCACCCTGCAGGTCAAGGGCGACACCAACCCTGAACAGGTCAAGGACGCCTTCTACCAGGTGCGCAAGAAGGTCGGCGACATCGCCAATGAGCTGCCGCAAGGCCTGCTCGGCCCCTATTTCAACGACGAGTTCGGCGACACCTTCATCACGCTGCATTCGATCAGCGGCGACGGCTTCACCTATCCGGAGCTGAAAAAGTTCGCCATCCAGGCGCGCGACATGCTGCTGACGACGCCGGGCGTCGAGAAGGCTGTCATCATCGGCGACCAACCCGAGAAGATCTATATCGACGTCTCCTCCAAGGCGCTCGCCGAGCGTGGCCTGACCATCGTCGACCTGCAGAACGCGGTCAAAGGGCAGAACGCCGTCGATCCGGCGGGCTCGGTCGACACCGGCCTGCGCTCGGTCCGCATCTCGGTCGAAGGCGACGTCACCAGGGCGGCCGACATCCGTGAGTTGAGGTTGCGCGCCGGCAACCAGGTGACGCGTCTCGGCGACATCGCCACCGTCACCTCGGGCCTCGAGGATCCCTACCAGCGCAAATACCGCTTCAACGGCCACGAGAGCGTCCAGGTCGGCGTCGTCATGGCCAAGGGCTTCAACGTCAGGGACGTCGGCAAGGATGTCGAGGCGACCTACAAGCGCTTCGAGGAAGGCCTGCCTTACGGCGTCGCGGTCGACCAGATTTCCGACCAGCCCGAGGTCGTCAAGGACGCCGTCAACGAGTTCATGGAGGCGCTCGGCGAAGCGTTGCTCATCGTGCTCGTCGTGTCGTTCCTGTCGATCGGCTGGCGCTCCGGCCTGGTGATAGCGATCGCCATCCCGCTGGTTCTGGCCGCCACCTTCGCCATCATGTACGAGATCGGCATCGACCTGCAGCGCATCTCGCTCGGCGCGCTGATCATCGCGCTTGGTCTTTTGGTCGACGACGCCATGATCGTCGTCGAGATGATGGAGCGAAAGCTGGAGGAGGGGTTGGTCAAGATCGAGGCGGCAAGCTTCGCCTACACCTCGACCGCCTTCCCGATGCTCACCGGCACGCTGATCACCACCGCCGGCTTCATCCCGGTCGGCTTCGCGGCCTCCACCGCCGGCGAATATGTGCGTACGCTGTTCTACGTGGTCGGCATCGCGCTCGTCGTGTCATGGTTCGTCGCGGTCTATTTCACGCCGTGGCTGGGCTACATGATCCTGAAGCAGCGCAAGCACGCCGGCACCCATCACGACGTCTTCGACACGCGATTCTATCGGCGCCTGCGCGCGACGGTCACCTGGGCCGTGCGTCATCGCATCATCGTGCTGGTGATGACGCTGGTCACCTTCGCCACCAGCCTGTGGGCCTTCCAGTTCATTCCGCAGAACTTCTTCCCGCAGTCCTCGCGTCCGGAAATCCTGGTCGATCTCTGGCTGCCGGAAGGCACCTCGATCAAGGAGGTCGAGACCCAGGCCAAGGCGCTGGAATCAAGGATGATGGACGATCAGGACAAGCGCTTCATCGCCACTTACATCGGCGAGGGCGCGCCGCGCTTCTTCCTGCCGCTCGACCAGCAGCTCAGGAATCCGAACTTCGCCCAGCTCCTGGTGATGGCCAAGGACGAGCCGGCGCGCGAGCGGCTGATCGTCAAGCTGCGCGGCATCCTCGCCAAGGACTTCCCCTCGATCCGCGCCAAGGTCGATCGTCTCTTCCTCGGTCCGCCGACGGGCTGGCCGGTGCAGATGCGTGTCATGGGTCCGGACCGCAAGGAGGTGCGCCGCATCGCCGACGAGGTGAAGGCGAGGTTCCAGGCGAACCCGCTGCTCGGCGCCGTCCATGACGACTGGCTGGAGCCGGTGCCGGCGATGAAGCTGGTGATCGACCAGGACCGCGCCCGTGCGCTCGGCGTCACCTCGCAGCGCATCCGCCAGATGCTGCAGGCCACCATGTCCGGCGCGCCGCTCGACGATTTCCGCGATGGCGAGGAGACGGTCTCGATCGTCGCCCGCGAGCCGGAAGCGACCCGTCATCTGCTCTCTTCGGTCGACTCGGTCTACATCCCGACCGACTTCGGCGGTTCGGTGCCGCTGTCGCAGGTGGCCAAGGTGGTTCCGGTGATGGAGCAGGGCATAGAGTGGCGGCGTGACCGTCTGCCGACGATCAGCGTGCGCGGCACGCTGCCGGACGGCGTGCAGTCGAACGACGTCGTCACCAAGATGTACAACGACATGAAGGACCTGCGTGCCGGCCTAGCACCAGGCTACAAGATCGAGATCCAGGGCGGCGCCGAGGACTCGGCCGAAAGCCAGGCCTCGATCGCGGCCAAGGCGCCGATCATGCTCGCCATCATCGTCATCTTGCTGATGGTCCAGCTGCAGCATTTCGGCAAGTCGATGCTGGTGCTGGCCACCGGTCCGCTGGGCATCATCGGCGCTGCCGCGGCGCTTCTGATCAGCGGCGCGCCGTTCGGCTTCGTCGCCATCCTCGGCGTCATCGCGCTGCTCGGCATCATCATGCGCAACTCGATCATCCTCGTCGACCAGATCGACCAGGACATCGCGGCAGGCATGGAGCGATCGGAAGCGATCGTCGGCGCCGCCGTGCGCCGCTTCCGGCCCATCATGCTGACGGCGCTGACTGCCGTGCTGGCGCTGATCCCGATCTCGCGCGCCGTCTTCTGGGGGCCGCTGGCCTATGCCATGATGGGCGGCATCCTCGTCGCCACCGTGCTCACCATCCTGGTGCTGCCGGCGGGCTATGCCCTGTTCTTCGGCCGCGAGCCCAAGAAGGCCAAGACCGACGAGCAGGCGCCGGAGCCGGAACAGATCGAAGGCATCGAAAGACCGCAGCTGGCGCTCGCTGCGGAATAAAAAGGTGGCAACCTCAAATCATCCGCCATCGGCGAACGCCAGTGGCGGATGATGCGCTTTTGGGGTAGCGAGGAGACCGGCTGTCAGCCGAGGTCTTCGGAATGCGCGATCGTCACGCCGTATTCGGCGGCCGCGTCGAGCATGGTGTGCCACAAGCTCTCGGCGAAGGTCGCGAACACCAGCAGGTTGAACACGGCCTGGCCGTCTTGACGGTCCTTGCCGCGCCAGAGCGTCACGCTTGTATGATCCACGGAGGTCGCGGCAGCCGCGCCGACCGGGAACACATCGGGATGCAGGTCGATCGACGACAGCTTGGCAAGCATCGCGCGCGCCTTGGCAGCGGAGACGCCGATCAGCACCCGCGCATGCGACTGGTCCGAAAGCGAGGCCGAACCGGCAAACACCGGGGCAAGCGCTTCCATCGTATCCTTGCCGCCTTTCGACAGCACGAGGAACTGGTCCGGCCCGGACCAGATCAGCGTCGCGTCGGCTGTACCGACCGCCTTCGGTGTTTCCGGCGCGGTGACGCCGAAGCGGGCTTTTGCGGCCTTGCCCGTCTCGGCCGCCTTGCCGCGCCGCGCCATCACTTGGATCAGGCCGAAATTGCGGATCTCGGTCAGCGACACGCCGGCTTCGCCCTGCGCGCCATACGGCCCCACGACAAGCGCGCGGTCCAGCAGGCTGCGGACATCCCAGGAAAACTCAGCCACGCTGGCGCCCCCCATCCGGGTCGTAGAAGACGGAATTGCAGAGCTCGACATCGTACTCCTCGCCGCGCAGCGGATCATGCGCGCGCACGATCTCGCCGATGCGCTCGCGGCCGCGCTCGACCAACCCCAGCCCGATCCACTGGTCGAGCACCGGCGAGAAGCAGACCGAGGTGACATAGCCCTGGTCGTTGCCGGGGCCGGGGGTCTCGCCCTTCGGAATGATATGCGCGCCGGAGCGCAGGCGACGCGCCTTGTCGGTCGGCTTGATGCCGACGACCACCTGCCGGTTCGGCGAAACCAGCGCCTCGCGGCCGGCCATGACGCGGCCGACGAAATCCTTCTTGGTCGACATCATCTTGGCGAGGCCGAGATCGGCGGCAGTCGTCGTGCCGTTGAGCTCAGGCCCGGCGACATGACCTTTCTCGATGCGCATCACGCCAAGCGCCTCCGTGCCGTAAGGCGTCACGCCGAAAGGCTCGCCGGCGATCATCAGATTGCGCACCAGCGCTTCGCCGTAGCGCGCCGGCACCGAGATCTCGAACGCCATCTCGCCGGAGAAGGAGATGCGGAACAGCCTGGCCTTGATGCCTCCGCTCAGCTTGACCTCGCGCGCGCCCATGAATGGGAAACCCTCGTTCGACAGGTCCTCGGCCGGATCGACGATTTCCCTCAAAAGGTCCCGCGTCTTCGGTCCGGTGATCGAAAACTGCGCCCACTGATCGGAGACAGAGGTCAGCTGCACATCGAGTTCGGGGAACAGCACCTGGCGGCAGAATTCGAGATGCTGCATCACCGGCCCGGCCTTGGCCGTCGTGGTGGTGAGGAAATAATGGTCCTCCGCCAGCCGCGAGGTCGTGCCGTCGTCATAGACGATGCCGTCTTCGCGCAGCATCAGCCCGTAACGCGCCTTGCCGACGGCGAGGCTGGAGAAGGCGTTGATGTAGACGCGGTCGAGGAAGGCGCCGGCATCCGGGCCGTGCACGTCGATCTTGCCGAGCGTCGAGACATCGCAGAAGCCGACGCCGCTTCGCACCGCCCTGACCTCGCGGGTCACCGATTCCAGCCAGTCCTTCTCGCCGGCGCGCGGGTACCATTGCGCGCGCTTCCACAGGCCGGTGTCGACGAAGACGGCGCCCTGTTCGGCCGCCCAGTGGTGCGACGGCGTCAGCCGCGTCGCATGGAAATTCTCGTCGCGGTGATGGCCGGCGAAGGCGCCGATGGCGACAGGCACGTAGGGCGGCCGGTAGATCGTCGTGCCCGTCTCGGGGATGGACTTGCCGGTGACCGCCGCCATGATGGCGAGGCCGGCGACGTTGGAGGTCTTGCCCTGGTCGGTCGCCATGCCGAGCGTCGTGTAGCGCTTCAGATGCTCGACCGACTCGAAACCTTCGCGCTGCGCCAGCTCGACGTCGGATGCCGTCACGTCGTGCTGCTGGTCGACGAAGGCCTTGCCTTTGCCGGCGACATGCCAGAGCGGCGTGAGCGAAAAGGCCTCGTCGTCGGCAGCCGGCATCGAGCCGACATTTCCGCTGTGCCCCGTATCGCGCGCCGCGGCAGCACCCGCCCCGAACCCTTCGCGCAAACATGCTCCAAGCCCGAAGGCTCCATTGGCGGCGCCTGCGGCGACCATGCCGGGCGGGGCGCCATCCGGCACGAAGGCGGCGATGTCGTCGCGCCATTTCGGCCGGCCGCGATGATAGGAGGTGAGGCCGACCGCCGGGTTCCAGCCACCGGAGATCGCAAGCCCATCGGCTTCGACCTCGGCGCGGGCGCCGCCGGTCAGCGAGACGGAAATCTTGCGCACGCCGTCCTTGCCGCCGTCGACGCCGCTGACGGAGCCGTTCAGAACCGGGAAGCCGCCCTTGGAAGCGAGCGAGCGATGCGCAGGCGAAACCTCGGCTCGCGCGTCGATCACTGCCGCGACCTGCAGCCCGGCGGTGATCGCTGTTTCGATCGTGCGCCAGCCATCTTCATTGTTGGTGAAGAGCGCGATGCGCCGTGCCGGCGTCGCGGCATAGCGGTTGATGTAGCTGCGCATGGCGGACGCCATCATCACGCCCGGCGTGTCATTGCCGGCAAAGACGATGGGGCGTTCGAGCGCGCCAGCCGCGACCACGCAGCGCTTGGCCACGATCCGCCACAGCCGCTGCCGCACCTGATGCTCCGGCGGCACCGGCAGATGGTCGTTGACGCGCTCGATCGCACCATAGGTGCCGCCGTCATAGACGCCGAACAGCGTCGTGCGCGTCATGATGCGGACATCCGGCATCGCTGCAAGCTCTGCAACCGTGCGCGCAATCCACTCGGCTGCCGGCAGCCCGTCGATCGTGCCGCCATCGGCAAGCAGCCGCCCGCCGAGGACAAAATCCTCCTCGCACAGGATCACGCGCGCGCCGCAGCGCGCGGCAGCCAAGGCCGCGGCCAGGCCTGCAGGCCCGGAGCCGGCGATCACCACATCGCAATGCGCCCAGGCCTTGTCATAATGATCGGGATCGGGAACGCCCGCCGCGCGCCCGAGGCCGGCGGCGCGGCGGATCGCCGGCTCGTAGATCGCTTCCCAGAACTTCGCCGGCCACATGAAGGTCTTGTAGTAGAAGCCGGCGACGAAGATCGGCGCGAAGAGCTGGTTGACCGACATGACGTCGAAGCTGAGCGACGGCCAGCGGTTCTGGCTGGCGGCTTCGAGGCCGTCATAAAGCTCTGCGGTCGTCGCCTTGGTGTTCGGCTCGCGCCTGGCGCCGCTGCGCAATTCGACCAGCGCGTTCGGTTCTTCCGAGCCCGCCGTCAGGATGCCGCGCGGACGATGATATTTGAACGAGCGCCCGACGAGCTTGACGCCGTTGGCGACCAGCGCGGAGGCGAGCGTATCGCCCTTGAAGCCCGAAAAAGTCTTGCCGTCGAAGCGGAAGCTGAGCTGCGTCGAGCGGTCGATGAGGCCGCCGGCGGCCAGACGGTTTGCCTGATTGCCGCGCATCACGCACCAACCTTGGCGGCGCCGGCGCCTGCTGCCTGCTCGACGGAAGAAATCTCGTGCGTCAGCGTGTTGCGGGTGACCTTCAGCCAGGCCCGGCAGCCACCGCCATGGTACCAGTGCTCGCTCATCACCCCGGCGATGTTGTCGCGCAGGTAGACGTAGTCGTAGACGGCGTCCTCGCCGGCGTCCGCGGAGGGACGTTGCGGCTTGGCGTCGCCGAGATAGGTGAATTCGCCGAGTTCGCGTTCGCCGCAGAAGGGACAGACTATGCGCATCGCAGGGCCTTCAGTGCAGGTTCGGTTGGGCGCCCTGGCCCTTCTCGTCGATCATGGCGCCGCGCTGGAACCGGTCGAGGCGGAAGAGCGCCGCTTCCTTATGCGATTGATCGCGGGCGATCAGATGGGCAAAGACGAAGCCTGAGCCCGGCGTCGCCTTGAAACCGCCATAGCACCAGCCGGCATTGATGTAGAGGCCGTCGACCGGGCTCTTGTCGATGATCGGCGAGCCATCCATCGACATGTCCATGATGCCGCCCCATTGGCGCAGCAGCCGCACGCGGCCGATCATCGGGATCAGCGCCATGCCGCCTTCGCAGACATCCTCCATGACCGGCAGATTGCCGCGCTGGGCGTAGGAATTGTAGCCGTCGATGTCGCCGCCGAAGACCAGCCCGCCCTTGTCGGACTGGCTGACATAGAAATGTCCGGCGCCAAAGGTCATGACGTTGGGCAGGAGCGGCTTGATCGCTTCGGAGACGAAGGCCTGCAGCACATGGCTTTCGATCGGCAGCCGCAGTCCCGCCATCGCCGCGACGCGCGACGAGGAGCCGGCCACCGCCATGCCGACCTTGCCGGCGCCGATGCGGCCGCGCGAGGTCTCGACGCCGGTCATCTTGCCGTTGGCGTCGCGCACGAAGCCGGTCACCTCGCAATTCTGGATGATATCGACGCCGAGTTCGCTCGCCGCATGCGCGTAGCCCCAGACCACGGCGTCGTGCCGCGCCGTGCCGCCGCGCCGCTGCAGCAGCCCGCCCTGAACGGGGAAGCGCGCATTGTCGAAGTTGAGGAACGGCATCATTTTCTTGAGCGCCGCCTGGTCGAGCAGCTCCGCGTCGATGCCGTTGATGCGCATGGTGTTGCCGCGCCGGGCAAAGGCGTCGCGCTGCGCGTCGGAATGGTAGAGGTTGATCACGCCGCGTTGGCTGACCATCGCGTTGTAGTTCAAGTCCTGCTCCATCCGCTCCCACAGCTTCATCGACAATTCGTAGAAGCCGGTGTTGCCGGGCAGGCCGTAATTGGAGCGGATGATGGTGGTGTTGCGGCCGGCATTGCCGGAACCGATCCAGCCCTTCTCCAGCACCGCGACGTTGCGGATGCCGAACTCGCTGGCGAGGAACCAGGCCGTCGCCAGCCCGTGGCCGCCGCCGCCGATGATCACCACGTCGTAGCGATCCTTGGGCGGCGCGTCCCGCCAGGTTGGCTTCCAATTCTTGTGGCCGGAGAGAGCGGCGCGGGCGAGCGAGAAGATCGAGTATTTCATAAAATCATTCCGAGGCCGCTCGCCCCAAGCCGGAACCTCCCGTACGCATCGGATTCATCAGGGTCCGATGCTCTAGATGTCCAGCGTGTGGTCGCGCTCCCACTGCGTGAAGTGCGAAGCATAGGAATTCCATTCCTGCTGCTTCAGCTTTAGATATGCCGACGAAAATTCCTCACCCAGCGCCGTCTTCAGCGATTCATCATTGTCGAACTCGCGCAGCGCGTCGAGCAGGTTGAGCGGCAGTTTTGGCGCGCCCTTCACGGTATGGCCGAACTGGTACATGTCGATGTCGTAGCGCTCGCCGGGATCGGCTTTCGAACGGATGCCGTCGAGACCGGCCGCGATGATCACCGCCTGCAGCAGGTAGGGGTTGGCCGCGCCGTCGGGCAGGCGCAGCTCGAAGCGTCCCGGTCCCGGCACGCGCACCATGTGGGTGCGGTTGTTGCCGGTCCAGGTCACCGTGTTCGGCGCCCAGGTCGCGCCCGAAATGGTGCGCGGCGCGTTGATGCGCTTGTAGGAATTGACCGTCGGGTTGGTGATCGCGGCAAGCGCCGAGGCATGCTTCATGATGCCGCCGAGGAAGTTCCTGCCCTTGGCGGACAGGCCGAGTTCCGCCGAATTGTCGGCGAAGACATTGGTCCGGCCCGTCTCGTCCCACACCGAGATATGGGCATGGCAGCCATTGCCGGTCAGGCCCTGGAAGGGCTTGGGCATGAAGGTCGCGCGCAGGCCGTGCTTTTCGGCGATCGATTTGACCATGAACTTGAAGAAGGAATGCTTGTCGGCGGTCGCCAGCGCATGGTCGAAGGTCCAGTTCATCTCGAACTGGCCGTTGGCGTCCTCATGGTCGTTCTGATACGGGCCCCAGCCCAGCGCCAGCATATGGTCGCAGATCTCGGCGATGACGTCGTAGCGGCGCATCACCGCCTGCTGGTCGTAGCAGGGCTTGGATGCCGTGTCGTACTGGTCGGAAATGGCGCTGCCGTCCGGCGAGATCAGGAAGAATTCGGCCTCGACGCCGGTCTTGACATGCATGCCGTCACGGGCGGCCTCTTCGATCACCCGTTTCAGTGTGTTGCGCGGCGCCTGATCGACAAGTTTGTCGTCCATCACGCAGGTGGCCGCCACCCAGGCGACGTCGGGCTTCCACGGCAACTGAATCACCGAATCCGGATCCGGCACCGCCAGCATGTCGGGATGCGCCGGCGTGAGATCGAGCCACGTGGCGAAGCCGGCGAATCCCGCGCCGTCCTTCTGCATGTCGGCGATCGCCTGTGCCGGCACCAGCTTGGCACGCTGCCCGCCGAACAGGTCGGTGTAGGAGATCATGAAATATTTGACGTTTTTCGCCCTCGCGAATTCTGCAAGATCTTTAGTCACACCAGTTCCCCATTTTTGTCGGCCATGGCCCACGGCATATGGGTCTTGGCCCTTCATTGATCAGAAGCCGTTCTTTCCTGGTATCCAGTTGGTGCCGGCAAGCGGCACGCCCGCCATGGCGGCCGCTTCGATGGTGAGCGAGACGAGGTCCTCCGGTTCGAGATTGTGCAGGCTGTTCTTGCCGCACGCGCGCGCGATCGTCTGCGCTTCGAGTGTCATGACCTTCAAATAATTCGCAAGCCGACGCCCCGCGGCGATCGGGTCGACCCGCTTCATCAGTTCGGGGTCCTGCGTGGTGATGCCCGCGGGATCCTTGCCTTCGTGCCAGTCGTCATAGGCGCCGGCGGTGGTGCCGAGCGCGTTGTAATCCGCCTCCCAGCGCGGATCGTTGTCGCCGAGCGCGACGAGTGCCGCCGTGCCGATGGAGACGGCATCGACGCCAAGCGCCAGCGCCTTGGCGACATCGGCGCCGTTGCGGATGCCGCCCGAGACGATCAACTGCACCTTGCGGTGCATGCCGAGATCCTGCAGCGCCTGCACCGCCGGCCTGATGCAGGCGAGCGTCGGCTGGCCGACATTCTCGATGAAGACTTCCTGGGTTGCAGCCGTGCCGCCCTGCATGCCGTCGACCACCACCACGTCGGCGCCGGCCTTCACCGCAAGCGCTGTGTCGTAATAGGGGCGGGCCCCGCCGACCTTGACGTAGATCGGCTTTTCCCAGTCGGTGATCTCACGCAGCTCGAGGATCTTGATCTCGAGATCGTCCGGCCCGGTCCAGTCGGGATGGCGCGAGGCCGAGCGCTGGTCGATGCCCTTGGGCAGGGTGCGCATCTCGGCGACGCGATCGGAAATCTTCTGGCCGAGCAGCATGCCGCCGCCGCCTGGCTTGGCGCCTTGACCGACGACGACTTCGATCGCGTCGGCGCGGCGCAGGTCGCGCGGGTTCATGCCGTAGCGCGACGGCAGGTACTGATAGACCAGCGTCTTCGAATGGCCGCGCTCTTCCTCGGTCATGCCGCCGTCGCCGGTGGTGGTCGAGGTGCCGGAAAGCGTCGCACCGCGTCCCAAGGCTTCCTTGGCCGGGCCGGAGAGCGAGCCGAAACTCATGCCGGCGATCGTGATCGGGATCTTGAGCTCGATCGGCTTCTTGGCGTGGCGCGACCCGAGCACCACGTTGGTGTCGCAACGCTCGCGATAGCCTTCGAGCGGATAGCGCGAGATCGAGGCGCCGAGGAACAACAGGTCGTCGAAATGCGGAACCTTGCGCTTGGCGCCGCCGCCGCGGATGTCATAGATGCCGGTGGCGGCCGCGCGGCGGATTTCGGAAAGCGTGTAGTCGTCGAAGGTCGCGGATCTGCGCGGCGTCGTGGGAGGATTGTGATAGGCCATTTCTGTCCTCAATACGCGTCGGCGTTGTCGATGTTGAAATTGTAAAGCTTGCGCGCCGAGCCGTAGCGCTTGAATTCCGATGGCTTCACGCCGGTGATGCCGGCCCGGTCGAGCAGGCCCTGCAAGAGTTCGATATGCTCGGGCCGCATCTCCTTGGCGATGCAGTCGGCGCCAAGGCTCTCGACCTTGCCGCGCACGAAGAGCCGCGCCTCGTAGATGGAGTCGCCCAAGGCGTCGCCGGCATCGCCCAGCACCACCAGATTGCCGGACTGCGCCATGAAGGCCGACATGTGGCCGATATTGCCGTGCACGACGATGTCGATGCCCTTCATCGAGATGCCGCAACGCGACGAAGCATTGCCTTCGATGACCAGCAGGCCGCCGCGGCCGGTGGCGCCGGCATATTGGCTGGCGTCGCCCTTGACCACGATCGAGCCCGACATCATGTTCTCGCCGACGCCTGGTCCGGCCGAGCCATGCACGGTGATGGCGGCACCATCATTCATGCCGGCGCAATAGTAGCCGACGCTGCCGCGCACATCGATGCTGACCGGCTGGTCGACGCCGACGGCGACGGAATGGCTGCCTTTTGGATTGAGCACTTCCCAGGCGGTCTCGTTCGAGCCGGGGGCGAGATTGTGAAGAGCCTGATTCAGCTCGCGCAACGACTGCTGGCCGAGGTCGAAGACCCTCGCATGGCCTTGCTCGCGCTGCGCCTTCGGCATGGGTGTTGCAGGCATGAACTCAATGCTCCCAGAAATAGACGGTTGCGGGCTCCGGTTCCCAGACCCTCGCATTGTCTATGCCGGGCAGCTTGGTGAGCGCTCGATATTCCGAGCCGAAGGCAACATACTGGTCGGTCTCGGCCATCACGGCAGGCTTGCAGGCTATCGGATCGCGAACCACGCCGAAGCCGTTCTTGGTGCCGACGACGAAAGTGAAGAAACCATCGAGGTCGGAAAGCGTGCCCTCCAGCGCCTCGCCGAGATTCTTGCCATGCGCCATCCGGTTGGAGAGATAGGCGGCCGCCACCTCGGTGTCGTTCTCGGTCTCGAACGTCATGCCCTCGCGCACCAGCTCGCGCCGGACATTGTTGTGGTTGGACAGCGAGCCGTTGTGCACCAGGCACTGGTCGGCGCCGGTCGAGAACGGATGCGCGCCCATCGTCGTCACCGCCGACTCCGTCGCCATGCGGGTATGGCCGATGCCGTGCGTGCCGGTCATCGAGCGCACGTCGAAGCGATCGACGACGGCTTCCGGCAGGCCGACTTCCTTGTAGATCTCGACCGCTTCACCGGCACCCATGATGCGGATATCTGGCCTGAGCGACTGCAGCGCTTCGCGCGCCGCATCGACCTTGTCCGGCGTGGTCCTGATCACCGCATGCGTCGACTTCACCGCGACGCTCACCGGCGCGCCGATCGCCTTGGCGAGCTCGGCGTCGAGGCCGCGGAAATCGCGATCGGGCTTCGGCGACTGCACGGTGATCTTGGCCTCGTTGCCGGTTGCCGCGCCGTAGATGGCGATGCCGGCGCTGTCCGGACCGCGGTCGCTGAGCGAGATCAGCATCTCCGACAGCATCGCGCCGAGCTTCGGCTCCAGCGTCTTGTCCTTCAGGAAAAGTCCGACGATTCCGCACATGTCAGCCTCCGACGTTTATAGCTCCCCTGATGATGTACCGAATGATATGGGGGAATTCAATGGTATGAAAGAAATTTTCCTCTGATTATATATCCGCCTTCGCGCCGCTTGTGGTGCCGTTGCCGTCCGGATGGCTCCTGTGGGCCCATATCGCGTGGCGGATGCGCGCAATCCTGTAGGCATCGAGGATCGACAGCGCATAGATGAGGAAGCCGCCGGCATGGCGGCCGATGAAGCTGGCGTCGGCAGGCGCCACCTTGGTCGTTACCCAGCCGAGGATCACCATGAAGAACAGGAACTGCAGGCCGCGCGCCGGCAAGCCGAGCATGACATGCCCGCTACCCGGCAGGACGATCGCCGAGGCCAGCACCAGATAGGGATTCGAAGGCCGGGTGGCGGGATTGGTGGCGTCGGTCATGCGGCCTGCCTTTCGCGCTTGTTGATCGCATGGCGAAGCGAGGATGCGGTCGCAAGCAGTTCTTCGAGCAATGCCGGATCGAGCCTCGCGTCGCCGAATGCGGCTTGACGGAACACGCCGTAACGCGCCCGGTCGGCCTGGGCCAGCAACCAGACGATGCGCACGCCCTTCGGCGTGATCAGCAGTTCCTTGGCGCGGCTTTCGGCGAAGATCCCGGCATGCGCGGCGATCAAGTCCTGCGGGAAAGCGACGCCGCGGCGATCGGTCCTGAGCACTGCTTCGGCGGGGAACGCTGTTACCTTCGGCAGCGTGTGCTCGAGATGATCGAAATTGGAGAAGGTCGTCGGCGACCCCGGCCGCATCATCATGTCGAAAACGCCCGGCACCGCGACCGGTTCGGTGATCGTCACGCTCAGCCAACGCGTCGGCAGCTTTCGGGTGGCGAGCGTGTCGACGATGGTGCGCACCTGCGCGCGCTCGCCGTTCCAGGAACCGGCCCAGGTGGCGACGCCGGCGGTGCCCTCGGAGACGTCGATGGCATCGGGGATGACCGCGCGGATGGCGGCCGCGTCGTCGGCGAGCGCGGCCCAGGCCTTGTTGCGGTTGGCGCGCGCAAGCCAGACGAGGTGGAGGACGACCGCGACCGCGATCGCTCCGGTAAGCAAGACTGACATCAACTCGGACATCTCGACACGCCAAAAACCCGCCGCCGGGGCGGCGGGTTTTTTCCGTTCAATAGCCCTGCGGCTTCGGCCACGGCATGGTGAACTGGTCGCCGCGGCGCACGAACTTGTAGCGGTAGAAGTGGAACCACAGCGAGATCAGGAAGTAGAAGATGGTCATCGCGATCAGCTGCGAGCCGAAGCCGAGGAAGATGGCGAAGAAGGTCACCACGCACAAGCAGAACAAGACGATCGCCGGCAGCGGATGGAAGGGATGCGTGTAGCCGCGGCGGATCGAGCCTAGCGGCCACTTCTTGCGGAACATCATGATGTTGATGCTCATGAAGGTGTACTGCAGCACGCCCGACAGGATCGAGAAGGTGATCGCCTGGTTGAGGTCCGCGATGAAGGCGAAGGCCAGCGCGATCGGCAGCAGGAACAGGATCGAGCGGTAGGGCGTGCGGTATTTCGGATGCACGGCCGAGAACCAGCTCGGCAGATAGCGGTCGCGGCCGAGCGAGAACCAGGCGCGCGCCGCGTCGTTGATACAGCCATTGGCGGAAGCAAGTGCCGCAAGCAGCGTCGCGATGAACAGCAGGTTCTCGAGCAGCGGGCTGCCTGTCAACTTGCCGGCGTCCCACAGCGGATAGTAGGTGATGCCGAGATATTCCCACGGCATCAGCGAGGCGCAGACATACCAGGTCATGGCCGCGGCGATCAGAAGCGTGATCATGCCGGCCATCGTGCCGTAGGGCAGGGAGCGCGCCGGCGAGCGTACTTCCTCGGCCGCCTGCGTGGTGCCTTCGATGCCGAGATAATACCAGATGCCGAACTGGAAGGCGGCGATCACGCCGATCCAGCCATAGGGCAGCGCGTTGCCGGGCGTGACCAGCTCGTTGAGCTTCAGCACCGCACCTTGCGTCCACGGGCTGACCGAGAAGAACAGGACGACGATCGAGATATAGGCGATCGCGGTAATGATGAAGTTGACGTTGAGCGTCATCAGCACGCCGCGATAATTGAGCCATGCCAGCACCACGATGGTCGCGGCGATGAAGGAATTGTGCGTCAATCCCTCGACGCCCGCCTTGGCGACGATGGTGTCGCCGAGCAGGATGGCGTCCGACACTTCGAGCATGGTGTAGGCAAACACCAGGAACAGCGCGACGTTGAAGGCCATCAGCGGCCCGACGATGTGCTTGGCCTGCGCGTACTGGCCGCCGGCGGCGGCGACGGTGGAGGTCACCTCGGAGTCTATCATGGCGACCGAGGTGTAAAGCAGGCCGACGATCCAGCAGACGATCAGCGCGGCCAGCGCGCCGCCCTTGTCGGCGGCGAAGTTCCAGCCGGTGAACTCGCCGACAAGCACGATGCCGACGCCGAGCGCCCAGACATGGGCGGGGCCGAGCACGCGAAGCAGCGAGACCCGGTCGCCGTGGATTACCGTTTCTCTCGTTTCAACCGCGATTGTCATTGGTGAGGCTCCACTCAGATCCGGTGCTTTTCGGAGACGGCTTCAAGCTCGCCTTCGCGCGAGGAGGTCAGCACATCCTCGGAATAGGTCGTATCGACCTTGAACCAGTCGTAGAGCATCCACAGCGCAAGCAGGATCGAGATGCCCCAGCACAGGTAAGAGACTGTCATCCACATGATCGTGTCCCCGAATTACGTGTCGTCGAAGGCTTACTTGTCGTCGAATTTTTCGTTGATCACCTCGCGATATTCGCGATCGGAGGCGCGGAACAGGAAGACGAAATAGGCGATCAGCACGATCGCCATGATGATCAGCGTCGGCCAGTCGATGATGTAGTGGAAATGGTTGCGGATGACGTCATGCGCCGTCTCCGGCGTGTAGCCGAGCTTTTCCCAGACCGCGGCCATGGTCGCGTTCTGGCCGAGCGCGTCCCAGGTCTTGGTGTCGAGCGCATCGATCGACTTGGCCGCGCCGGCGAGGCCGAGTTTCAGCGGCAGCCACAGCGCCACGAAGATGGCGACCACGACGACGGCGATGTCGAAGATCTGACCGGCCTTGCTCTGCTCCGGCGGGATGTAGCGGGACATGGTTTCTCCCTTCAGGACTGGCGGTTGCGGAACTCGTCGGCGTTCTTGATGTCGAGGCCGTAGATGAAATCCTTGTCTTCCTTGTAGTGGTTGAGCATCGCCAGGATGGCGGCGGTGTTGAAGATCAGCACCGCGGCGGCCGCGATCACCACAACGAGCTTGATCCCGCTGTCTGGGATGTAGGCCCAGGTCATCAGGAGGACGAAGAGGATCGTCGCCCATAGGCAGACGATCAGGAGCACGGATCCGCGCACGTCGGAACGGTACAGCGCTTCGATGCGCTGCTTAAGGTCGGACATCGGTTTTTTCCCCTTTTCTCGACGTCCGGCTCCGAAACGGCCGGGCGTCCACTCTTTCAACAGAGTGAAATTTTTTTCATAAATTCCGCCCGAACCGCGAAGTTGTCAAGCCGGTTTTACGTTCGGTGAACCGTTTGGCGTCGGTCCGCCGCTTTGCCTGTGGATAAAAACTGTTTGCCTGCAGGAAATTACCACAAGCTGGCGGCGCGCTGGCACCGGCCGGCAAAAGCCGACGCAGATGCATCGCCATGGCGGGCGGCAAGATGCGGATCGAGCGGTGGCAGCCGGCGCCTGGCTTGCCGGCAGGTCAGCTCGTGCTGTTCTGCGGATAGCAGATGATCGAGAGATAGCGCATCGGCAGCTGCGTCAGTTCTTCCGGCCCATGCGGCGCGTCGGCATCGAAGAACAGGCTGTCGCCCGGCTTCATCGGATAGAGATGGCTGCCATGCCGGTACACGACCTCGCCCTCGAGCATGTAGAGGAACTCCATGCCCGCATGCTGGAAGGTCGGGAACACGTCCGAATCCTCGGTCAGCGTGATCAGATAGGGCTCGACGACGACGCCGCTGGTGTTCGCGCCGATGTGGCCAAGCAGATTGTACTGGTGACCGGCGCGCGTGCCGCGGCGCTCGACGTCGACACCTTCGCCGGCCTTGACGAAGACGGCGGCGCGTTCCTCCTCGAAGCGGCGGAAGAAGGCGGTGACCGGCACGCCGAGCGCCCGCGACAGCGCTTGCAGCGTGGTCAGCGATGGCGAGGTGATGCCGTTCTCGATCTTCGACAGCATGCCGAGCGAGATGTCGGTGGCGGCGGCGAGATCGGCGACCGTGATGCCGAGCTTCTTGCGGAAGGCGCGCACCTCATGGCCGATCGCCACCTCCAGCACTTTCTCACGCGTGTCGCGGATGGCATGCGGGTTCTGCGTCAGCGGCGCGCGGATGGTTCGGATGGTTCGCCCGTCCGCCGATACGCCCTTCGGCGACGGCTTGGCTTGGGCGGCCGCATCGGAAGGCTTGGTGTTGACAGTCCTCTTCGCCATGGCGCCCTCAACTTTCCGCCGATTTATTTCACTCACGGTGAACATATTCGGTGGCGATACAGGAGCGCAACGACTGCGGCAAGCCATCTTGTGTCGCAGGACCGGATCTGCCGACGCGACCCTGGCGCCGGACTGCGGGCGAGGCTGGCGCCGCCCGTCGCCTCGAGGCATGAGCCGTCTCACGACATGATCAGGCCGCCGTCGACATTGATGGTCTGTCCGGTGATGTAGGCGGCATCGTCGCTGGCGAGAAAACTCACCAGGCTCGAAACATCCTCGCCGCTGCCGGCGCGGCCCATCGGGATGTTCTTCACCCATTCCGCCATCAGCTCGCCCGGCTTGTAGTCGCCGAGCAGCTTGCCCCAGGCGGTATCGTTATAGGCCCACATGTCGGTGTCGATGATGCCGGGACAGATGGCGTTGACCGTGATCTTTTCCTTGGCCACTTCCTTGGCGAGGCTCTGGGTGATGCCAACGACGCCGAACTTCGAGGCGGCGTAATGCGGCGTGTAGATGAAACCCTGCCGCGCCTGGCCGGACGCCGTGTTGACCAGCCGGCCGCCGTGGCCGTGCTTGCGCATGCGCGCGATCGCTTCCTGGCAGCACAGGAACACGCCCTTGGTGTTCACCGCCATCACCTTGTCCCACTCGGCCTCCGTCATCGCCTCGATTTTCGCGATCGTGATGACGCCGGCGTTCTGCACGGAAATGTCGACGCGGCCGAATTCCTTCTCGGCGAGATCGTAGAGTGCTGAGACCTCGTCCTTCTTGGTGACGTCCATGCGCATCGAGGCGACCTTGGCGCCCGACGCCTTCAGGCTCGCCGCGACCTCGTCGACGCGCGCATCGATGGCGCTGACTACGACCGCCGCGCCTTCCGCCGCGAAGCGTCTCGCCATGGCTGCACCGATGCCGCCGCTGGCCCCTGTGACGACCGCCGTCTTTCCTTCAAAACGCTTCTGCATTTTCTCTCCTACCAGCAGACGAAGCCGCCATCGACGATCAGGTCGATGCCGGTGACGAAACTTGCGGCGCGGCTCGCCAGGAAGACGGTCGGACCGACCATCTCTTCCGGCGTTGCCATGCGGCCCATCGGCGTGTCGCGCTCGAAGATCTTGACCTGCTCGGCGACCTCCGGCCGCCTGTTCATCGGCGTCAGCGTGTAGCCCGGACTGACCACGTTGACGCGCAGACCGCGATCGGCCCACTCCATGGCGAGGCTCTTCGACATGTGGATCACGGCCGCCTTGGAGGAATTGTAATGCGCCTGCGTCAGGCCGCGATTGACGATCGAGCCGGACATCGAGGCGATGTTGATGATCGAGCCCTTGCGGCGCGGCAGCATGACGCGCGCCTCGGCCTGGCACGAGAGAAAGACGCCGCTGACATTGACGTCGTAGATCTTCTGCCATTTTTCCATCGGCAGCGTCTCGGCGGGGTCGGCGCCCGCGACGCCGGCATTGTTGACGGCGATCGTCAACGCGCCGAGTTCCTTTTCCGTGCGGTCGATCGCGGCCGACAGGTCGCTTTCGGACGTCACCGTGCCGGTCAGCACCAGTGCCTTGCGGCCGAGCGCCCCGATTTTGGCGGCCGTCTCTTCCAGTCCGCCCTTCGAGCTATGGCCGAAACAGGCGACGTCGGCGCCGGCTTCCGCGAGCCCGATGGCGATCGCCTGGCCGATGCCGCTGCCGGCGCCGGTCACCAGCGCCACGTCGCCATGAAGATCGAAAAGTTTGGTCATTGGTTCCTCTCCTCCCTGCTCTCCCGGAACAAAGGGCGCCAACTCTTTGTTGGCGCCCCGCGCGGTCCGGTGCTTGGGAGGGTATCACCTGCTGCGCTTTGTTCCGATTCCGCGGGTTGCTTTTCCTCGTGCCTCAGCTCGTGGCGAGCTCCATGACGGCGACATTGCTTGCTTCGCCGCGATCGAGGATGCCGCGCTGGCGGCCGCGGCTCAGCACCAGCACCCGGTGCGAGAGCCCCAGCACTTCCTCGAGGTCCGAGCTCACCACCACCACCGCCATGCCCGAGCGGGCCAGGTCGGCGATGACGTCGTAGATCGCGGCGCGCGCGCCGACGTCGATGCCGCGCGTCGGCTCGTCGAGGATGAACACCTTGGGCGGTCGCGACACCCATTTGGCGATGATCACCTTCTGCTGGTTGCCACCCGAAAGCTTGCCGACTGCCTGGTTCGGCCTTCCCTTGACGCCAAGCCTGGAGATGCCGGCCTCGGCGAACCTCTGCACCGCCTTCGGAAACACCCAGCCCTGCGGCGCGACATGGTCGAAATTGCCGATCGCGAGGTTCTCGCCGATCGTCTGTTCCAGCACGACGCCTTGCGCCTTGCGGTCTTCCGGCACCAGTACGACGCCGGCCTTGATCGCGGCCGCCGGGCCGCTGAGATGGATCGGCTGGCCGGCGACGCGCACCGCGCCGGACGAGATCGGATCGGCGCCGGCGATCGCCCGCACCAGCTCCGTGCGTCCGGCGCCGATGAGCCCGGCAATGCCGAGAATCTCGCCTGATTTCACCGCGAAGGAAACGTTGTTGAAGCTGCGCTCCGGCGACGACAGGTTCTCGACCTCGAGCAATGTCTTGTCGCCGGGCGGCGAGAGCTTCGGGAACATGCGCTCGACGCTGCGCCCGACCATCTGTTCCACCACGGTGCGCACCGGGATATCGGCGCGCTCGTGCCGGGCGACGATGCGGCCGTCGCGCATCACCACCACGCGGTCGGCGATCTGCGCGATCTCGTCGAGGCGGTGGCTGATATAGATGAAGGACATGCCTTCGGCCTTGAGCTTGCGGATCTGCTTGAACAGCAGCTCCGTCTCCTCGCCGCCGAGGGCCGCGGTCGGCTCGTCGAGGATCAAAAGCTCCGCGTTCAGCGTCAGCGCCTTGGCGATCTCGACCTGCTGCTGGGCGGCGACGCGCAGCGTGCGCACCTTGCGCTCGGGCGAGACGTCGAGGCCGAGGCGCTTCAACTGCGCGGAGGCCTTGGCGTTCATGGTCGCGCGGTCGATGCGGCCGCCGCGCATCGGCAGGCGCCCGACATAGACGTTCTCCGCTACCGACAGGTCCGGCAGCAGCTTCAGTTCCTGATGGATCATACCGACCCCGGCCTCGATGGCCGCGGCGGGATTGGCGGGGGAATAGGGCTTCCCCCGCCAGATGATGGTGCCGGCATCGGGCTTGGTCGAGCCGGCGATGATGTTGGATACCGTCGACTTGCCGGCGCCGTTCTCGCCGAGCAGCGCCACGACTTCGCCCGGCCGCACCTCGAAGCTCGCATCGGCCAGGACCTGCACCGGTCCGTAGCTTTTGCAGAGTCCGTTGACGAAGAGCCCGTTGTGCGGGCTTTCGCCATTGTGGGGATCGAGGGACATCGTGGCGCTCTTCAGGTCTCGGCTAGCTAGCCCTCAGGGATGCTTCTCGATGAACTGCGCGACATTGTCCTTGGTGGTCAGCGTCGCGTCCTGCAGCTGGTCGGCGGGCAGCTTGTCGCCGGCCACGAGCTTGACCGCCGAATCGACGGCGAGCCGGCCCATGCCCTGCGTCTGCTGCGTCGCGGTTACGTCGAACACGCCATCCTTCAGCGCCTTCAATGCCGCCACGTCGCCGTCGAAGCCGGCGATCCAGACCTTGTGGTCTGGATTGGCGACCTTGACAGCCTGCGCGGCGCCCAACGCCAACGCATCGGCCTGGCCGAAGATGATCGAGACGTTCGGGTGAGCCTGCAGCAGGTCCTGCGCCAGCTTGAAGCCTTCGTCCTGATGCCACTGGTCGCTCCAGAGCTCGCCGACCACCTTGATGTCCGGATAGGCCTTCAGCGCTTCGCCGCAGCCCTTGGAGCGGTCGACTTCCGGCGTCGTGCCCTTCTGGCCATGGATGATAACCATCTCGCCCTTGCCGCCGGCCTGCTTGGCGATGTAGTCGCACACGCCCTTGGCGGAGTTGACGCTGTCGGTGGCGATGAAGGTGTCGCCGGGCGCGCCGTCGGCGTTGCGGTCGACATTGACCACCGGGATGCCGGCGGCCTTCGCGGTCTTGGTCGGCACGGTGGCTGCGGTGGCGCCGGCCGGGATGTAGATCAGCGCGTCGATGTTCTGCGTGACGAGGTCCTGCACCTGGCTGACCTGCGTTGCCGAGTCGCCCTTGGCGTCGACGGTGATGACCTCGATGCCCTTCTCCTTGGCGTAGGCTTCGACCGACTGCTTGATCTGGTTGAAGAAGTCCGCCTGCAGATTGGCGACGGCCAGCCCGAGCTTCTTGGCGTCCTTGGCCGAGGCGGCGTCGGACAG
Source organism: Mesorhizobium sp. (assembly GCA_004963905.1). Classification (GTDB taxonomy): domain Bacteria; phylum Pseudomonadota; class Alphaproteobacteria; order Rhizobiales; family Rhizobiaceae; genus Mesorhizobium. Next base: position 66,039 of record SUGL01000014.1, on the reverse strand, counting down.
GCCGAGCAGCGGGACGATGGCCGCGGCCGCAAGCAGCAGTGAACGTTTGGTCAGCATGTTTTTCCTCCGTTGGTGTTCAATCTGTCCGCCTGCGCATCGCGGCGCCCCCGGCCGGACAGTCCCAGTCTCGGATCGACCGATCCGTTTCGCCCGGACATCCGGGCGAATTCCTATTGCCTGCGCCGCCGCCAGGTATCGGTGGCGACCGCCAGCGCGATCACCACGCCGATCACCACCTGCTGGATGAAGGGCGAGACGCCGAGCAGATTGAGCCCGTTGCGCAGCACGCCGATGATGAGGACGCCGATCGCCGTGCCGCCGATCGAGCCGATGCCGCCCGACAGGCTGGCGCCGCCGATCACCACCGCTGCGATCGTGTCGAGCTCGTAGCCCACGCCCGAGCTCGGCTGCACCGAATCGAGCCGGGCCGCGAGCACGATGCCGGCCAGTCCAGCCAGCAGAGCGCATATCGCGTAGACCCAGTTGGTCAGCGACTTCACCGGGATGCCGGAGAGGCGGGCGACCTCGGCGCTGCCGCCGATGGCGTAGAGGTTGCGGCCTGTGGCGCGATAGTTGAGGAAGATGGCGAAGACGATCGCCAGCACGATCATCAGCCCGACGGTGACCGACAGGAAACCGAAATGGCGCACGATCGACAGGTTGGTGAACCAGTCGGGAAAGCCGACGATCTGCGAACCGTCGGTGATCATGTTGGCAAGGCCGCGCGCCACCGACATCATGGCGAGCGTCGCGATGAAGGGCGGCAGCTTCGTCACCGTCACTAGCAGGCCCGAGACGAGACCGCAGAGGGCGGCGACGACGAGCGCGGCCGCGATGCCTACCGGGACGCCGAGATTGAGATAGTCGGGGTAGGCGACATAGCCCATCACCATGGAGGCCAGCGCCAGCACCGAGCCGACCGAAAGGTCGATGCCACCGATCAGGATGACCAGCGTCATGCCGATCGCCATGATGCCGAGCACGGTCACCTGGTCGAGCACGTTCAAGATGTTGCGAAAGGTGAGGAAGGTGTCGGTGGTCAGCGCCAGCGCCAGGCACAAAAGCACCAGCCCGATCAGCGGTCCCATCGTTCCGGCAAACAGCGCCGAAAGCTTTGCACCCGACGCGACCTGCGCGGCGCCGGTGCCAGCTTTCAACTCGCTCGTCTCGTTGCTCACGGCCACTTCGTCTCCTCCGTCAGCGGGCCGGCGTGCCTCGCCGTCCGCTCTTGTTCACCAGGCATCCTCCCTTGTGAACAATTTATCTTTGATATGCAATTTTGTTCAGCTAAAACGTTCATCAGAAAATTGTCAAGTGCCGCGACGCATTCGGCGGCGGTTTGCGCGGACCGACGGTTTGTCATAGGGAAGTCCAGCGCACCCGGGAGGCATAAGGATGGCGGTGATCGAGAACGAGAAGGCTTCGCGCTTTCCGGATGCCGAGCTCAAGGCCCGCGCCGCCTGGCACTATTATGTCGAGGGCCTGACGCAGGAGCGGATCTCGGAGATTCTCGGCATCGGCCGCATCAAGGTGCACCGCATCCTGTCGGCCGCGCGTGAGGAGGGCGTGGTCCAGTTTCGCATCCGCGACAGCGTCGTCGAATGTGTGCAACTGGAGGAAAGCCTGAAGCAGCGCTTCGGTCTCAGCCAGGCCGTGGTCGTGCCGTCGGCCGCCGATCGCAGCAATGCGCCACTGATGATCGGCCACGCCGCCGCCGCCTATCTGGCCGACAACGTCAATCCCGGCGACGTCATTGCGCTTGGCTGGGGCCGCACTCTGAAATTCGCCATTAACGAACTGCCCAGGCGGCCGATCGCCAGGACCACGGTGGTCTCTATGCTCGGCGGCCTCACCCACGCGCAGCCGCTCAACCCGACCGAGAGCGCCTGGGAATTCGCCGAAAAGATCGGCGCCGAATGCTACCTTTTGCCGGTGCCGGTCTATGCCGACAGGCCGGAGCAGCGCGATGCCTTCATGAGCCAGCGCAGTGTCCAGGACGTCGTCTTTAGGGCGCGTCGCGCCAACATCGCCGTGCTCAGCGTCGGTTCCTTCTCCAGCGACAGCCCGATCGCCAATTACGGCTTCATCAAGCCGAGCGAGCTCGAGGAATTGCAGGCGGCTGGCGCGGTTGGCGACATCCTCTGCCATTTCATCGACGCCGAGGGTCGCATCGTCGACCACGAGGTCAACCGCCGCGTCTGCGCCTATCCGCTGCAGGACCTTTCCGACATTCCGACCACCATCCTGGTGTCGGGCGGACAGGAGAAGATCGCCGTCATGCGCGCCGCGCTCGCCAATGCGAAGGTCTCGATGCTGATCACCGATGAGGACGCGGCCAAGGGGCTGCTCAGCCGCTGAAATTCATTGGATCAGAAGCTGCAGATCTTGGGGCGCTGCCCGTAGGACCAGTCCTTCAGCTGCACCGGCTTGAACCTGCCCTTGACAGGCTTGCCGTCTTCCAGATCCCTGGAAGCCGTAGCCTTGCCGGCGAGGTAGTTGACGTCGCAATCACCGATCGTCGTCTCGACGGTTCCGTCCGATTTCTGGATGGTCCAGTCCCAGTTGCGGCTGTAGCCGCCGACCAGGAACTTTCCCTTGCGATAGACGACGGTCAACGTGTCTTCCGTCGATTTGCTGGCGCCGCAGCCGAAGCAGGAGGTGATTGCCAGCGAACCCTTGCCTTTGCTTTCGAGATCGAGAATTCGGTCCTCGGTCAGCGCCTTCCGCACGAAATCGGGTTTTCGCGAGGGATCGAGCTTTTCCTCGGCCAGCGCCAGATAGATGTAGAGGTCGGCGGGACCGCCATCGTCCTGCATCACCGCCGCACGGTCCATCCTGCCATCCTGGTCGATGTCGAGCGTGAGCTCGAATGCCGGTCTGTCGCCGGCAAGCGCCGGAGCGGGCATCGCCGCAAGGGTGGCGATCAAGGGCAAGGCAGCATGATGAAAAACCGTCTTCATGAGCGATCGTCCGGCGTGCCAGGCAACCTAGCATCGGCCGGGTCACGCGCAAATGACGTTGCTCACATTCAGGCCGAGCTTAGCCGCGCGTGGATGTCGCGCGTCGCGTGATAGAGGTCGCGGTAGATCGCCTTGCGGGCGCGGTAGGTCGGCACCAGCGCCTCGACCGGATCGACCTGTCTTGCCGGTTGTGCCGCCATCGCCTTTGCCGCGTCTTCCGGCGAGGCGAACCAGCCGATCGCCGAGGCCGCCAGCATGGCGGCACCCAGCGCCGCCGCCTCGTTGACCGGCGAGACGAAGAGCGGCCGCTCGAGTACGCTCGCCATGATCTGCATCAAGAGCGTGGAATTGGTGCCGCCGCCGGCCGCGACCATCGCGCCGGCCTTGCCGGTCTGCTCTTCCATCGCGTCGGTGGCGATGGCCTGTTCCAGCGCGATGCCTTCCAGCACCGCGCGGAAGAGATGTTTTGGCTCATGATCGAGCGACAGGCCGACGATCGCGCCTCGCGCCGCACCGTCCCAATAGGGGCTCATGACACCGGCCCAATAGGGCATGACGAGCAGGCCGTCGCTGCCGGGGGCAACGGTCATCGCCGCCTTTTCGAGCACGGCCGCCGAAGGCGAGCCGGTGGTGCGCACGATCCAGTCGACCAACTGCATGCCGGAGCGCAGCACCGTTTCCAGCATGAAGCCCGAGCCGGTCGGCGAAACCAGCGTGCGGAACGCGTCCGATGTCGTCACCGTGCCGGAATAGTTTCCGCTGACGACGCCGGAACCGAGCGAGAGATAGCTTTTGCCGGGGCCGTAGACCCCCATGCCGAGGCCCATCGCCTGGCCGTCGCCAGCACCCGCCACGACCGGCGTGCCGGCCTCCAGACCGGTCGTCGATGCTATGCTTTCGGAAAGCGTGCCGCAGACCGTGCCTGGCGCCGTCAGTTCCGGCAATTGCTCCGGCCGCAGGCCTGCCGCCTCGACCAGCCGCGGATGCCAGGCGCCGTGCGCGATGTCGAGCAGGCCGAGCGGATCGGCGCTCGCCGTGCTGGTGACGAGGCGCCCGGTCAGCCGGTGGACGAAGAAGGCGTGTACGTCGACAAGAGCTGCCGCATTGGTGAGTGCCTGCGGCTTGTGTTCCATCAGCCAGGCAAGAGCATAAAGCGCCGGCGTCGGGTCCGGCGGCTTACCGCTCCAGTCTCGGATCGCCTCGCGGCCGAGTTCTGCCGAAAGCCGCGCCACCTGGCGGCGGGCGCGTTCGTCGAGCCACAATATGGCGGGGATGAGCGGCTTGCCGGTGCCGTCGATCAGCGTGAAGCTCTCGCGCTGGTGGGCGATCGCGATCGCTTTCACGCGGGAGGCATCGATCGCCTCGGCGACCTGCTTCAGCGCCGACAGCAGCGCCGTCCACCAATGCTCGGCGTCCTGCTCGAAATGGCCGGGCGCCGGATTGGACAGCGGGTAGGTCTCGCGTGCCTGGAAGAGTTCCGCGCCATCGCGCGCGAAAGCGATCGCCTTCACGGCCGTCGTCGAGGCGTCGATCCCGATTACGACATCGTCCATCAGGCGGGAATCCGGAAGGTTAATTTCAGGCCGCGTTGGTTACGAACCGCCCGTCCGATTGGTCGAGACGACGGCGGATCTGGGTTATCACCATCGAATCGTCGGGTACACAATTTTCATAGGTCAGGAAGTCGCCGGCTTTGATCGGCTTCACCACCTTGGCGCGTTCTGCAAGTCCGATCGGCAACACGCCCTTGGCGCGCGCGTCCTCCCAGGTCATGGCGAAGCCGCGATAGTCGTTCTCGCCAATCATGCCGAGCGACTGCCCGGTGCCGAGATTGGTCTTGGCGACCGCCACCGCCTCCGCCACCGGATGGTCGAGAGGCTCCATGTCGGCGCGCTTGTAGACCACGGCGCGCGCCGCCGACAGCGGGACCTCGAGGCTGGTGAGATGATAGGGACGGAAGATCGTGAAATAGGGGCCCTTGCCGACCTTGAGGTCGATCATGCGCTCCAGCACGCGAGGGTGCTTCGTCTCGATGATGCAGAACACGCCGGGTGCGACACCCTTGCCGATCGAATAGTCGACCACGCCCTTGCGGTGCAGCACGCCGCCGTCCTCGCGCGGGCAGAGCACGCTGGCCAGTTCCTCCAGCGTCGCCGTCGGGCCATGCATGCCCGGCACGTCAGGCACCAGGCCGGTGGCGTTGGCGATGGCCACCATCTCGATCGCCGTCTTCGAGCCGTCGACGAACTCGACCAGCATGCGCGCATTCATGTTGCGCTCGGCCGCTTCCTTCTCGTAGTCGGCCGGCACCGCGTCGATGTTCAGCGGATTGTTCTTGCCCTTGCCGGCGGCAACGATATTGAAGCCGAGGCTCTTGGCAAATCCGATGATCTCCAGCGTGCAAGCCGGCTCGTCGCCGGCAGCACCGGTGTAGACGACGCCGGCCTTGCGCGCCTCCTCCTTCAGGAAGCGGCCTATTGTGATATCGGCCTCGACATTGAGCATGACGATATGCTTGCCGTTCTTCATCACTTCGAGCGCGAACAGCGTGCCGATATTGGGATTGCCGGTGGCGTCGATGATGACGTCGATGCGGCCGGCGGCGGCGAGCGCATGCAGGTCCTCGGTGACGGCGATCTTGCCGGCCTCGATGGCGCGGTCGATGGCCGCCGCGTTGCTTGCCTGCACGATGTCGGAGCGATCATGGCCTGCGAGAAGCGCGGCGTCGATCGCCGCCTGCGGCCGGACTTCCGAAATGGCGCCAATGCGCATGCCGGGCATGAGTGCTACCTGGACGACGATATCCGTTCCCATCTGTCCCGCGCCGGCGAGACCGATGGTGATCGGCCCCTGTTTCTCAGCGCGCTGCAGGAGTTCCGCTGCGAATTGCGGATGGGACATGTCGCTTCCTCCACTCATTGGCGCGCCGCCGCGCCGCGATCATCGTTTGAACATTCCTATTTCTATTTGAAAAATATTTCAACCGGCATTTGAGTTCTATCTGGGAGAAATCATTTTTCGATGTCGGCGGGACAGCGCCCCCCTCTGTCCTGCCGGACATCTCCCCCACAAGGGGGGAGATCGGCTGTCATGGGGGCCTTCGCTAATTTTTCAACGTTGAAAAGTGAGTGGGGCGCACAAGCTGCCAATCTCCCCCCTTGTGGGGGAGATGTCCGGCAGGACAGAGGGGGCGCGAAGGAACGAGACGGCTGTTATTTCACACTGCTTGGATCATTGAGAGACCCGCTCAAAAATACCCGTCGGACGCCGCCGTCGCTTCCTTAGGGATCTCCACCCCGTCGACGAGGATCTTGTCGACCAGCTCGTGATGAAAACACACCAGCCCCTTGATGCGCTCGGCCTCGTGCACCGGCTCGGGATAGTACCAGACGAGGTTCTCGTGCCGCTTCTTGGGCGTCGTCACATGGTAGTAGTTGGAGATGCCCTTGTAGGGGCAGCGCGAGATGTAGCGGCTGGGCGTGAACATATCGAGCCGGGTATCCGAGATCGGCAGATAGTGGCGCACCGGATGGCCCGTCTCGAACAGGAACACGCCGCGCCGTGAATCGGCGACCTGCTCGCCGTCGAGGATTACCTGCACGCGCCGCGACGAGGGCAGGCAGTCGACGCGCCGGAACGGATCGCGGGCATGGACGAAGATCTCCTCGTCCTCCTCCCACCAATGTGTCATCTTCGGCCAATAGAAGGAAATGTAGTCCGCGATCAGCGGGCAGCCCTTGACCGGATCGAGATAACGCCAGGCGCCATCCTCGACCAGCGTGATGCCGGTGTTCAGCGAATAATGCGTCGCGGTGCCTTTGAACGGGTCTTCCGTCGTCGTCCTGCTCGGCAGCAGGAACTCCTCGCGCACGTCGCTCATCGGGAAGTAGTAGACCGGCAGATGATCGCTCTCATAGAACACCAGCGCCTTGGTGGTGTCGGCGACGATCATCGGCCCGACCTGGACGCGCAGCCGCTTGGGCGAGGGCATGGTGAAGGCGACATAGCCCGGTTCGAACTCATATTGCACGATACTGTCGAGCAGCGGGAAATGCGGCCCGCGGCCGCGCAAATGAGGCTTGCGAATGGTCGTCGTCCTTTCCTCGTCGTTCGCGGCCAAGCTCTTGCGCGCGATCATGATCAGCCTATCGATACGCGGTCGAGCAGCAGGCCGGCGGCGATCGGCGGCAGGCCGCTGACATTCTTGCGCACCGGGACCAGCAGGTCCGGGAAATAGCTGAAGATCACCGGTGTCTCGTCGAGCAGCAGCTTTTGGATATCGGACGCGGCCTTGCGCTGGGCGTCGAGGTCGAGCGCCTTGAGATAACCGCTGACCAGCCCGTCATAGGCGGTGTTCTTGAAATGCGCCGCGTTCCAGGGGCCGTCGCTGACCAGCGGGCTTTTCAGGAACACATTCGGCACGCTGCGATGCGCGTAGTCGGTGATGCCGAGCGGGCTATCCAGCCAGTCCGACTGGCCGAACACCGCCTTGCCGTAATATTTGTCCTGGTCCTCGATGTTGAGGGAGATGCGCGCGCCGATCTCCTTGGCGAAGTTCTGGAAGAGCTGCGCGTATCCGGGAATGTCGGAATAGCGCAGCGTCGTCAGCGTCATGTCGAAGCCGTTCGCGAGGCCCGCTGCTTCCATCAGCTGCTTGGCCTTGGCGATGTCCTGCGTGCGCTGCGCCACCGACTTGTCGGTAGCGGGGAAGGCCGGCGCGAACGGGCTGTCATTGCCCGTGGCCGCCATGCCGCGGCAGAGCCCGTCGACCAGCTTGGAGCGGTCGATGCACAAGGCCAGCGCCTGCCGCACGCGCTTGTCGGTGAAGGGCGCCATGTCGCAGCGCATGTGGAGCTGGCGATGCGCGGTCGAGGCGACGCGCAGCACCGTGATGTCGGGGTTGCCGAGCACCACCTGGCTGACGTCGAGCGGGATGGCGTCGAGCACGTCGACCTCGCCCGCCTGCAGCGCCAGGATACGCGGCTGCACGTCGGCGTAGAATTTGAACTCCAGCCGGTCGGGCAGTGCCTTCTCGCCCCAGTAATCGGGATTGCGCACGAAGCTCGCGCCGACCTTCGGCGTGTAGCTTTCGAGTCGGAACGGCCCGGTGCCCTCGAAGGTCTTCTCGTAGTCGCCCTTGTAGCTCGCCGGCAGGATGACGGCGTTGTAGTTGTCGATCGATACCGAATAGGGGAAGCTGCCGTTCGGCGCGTCGAGATGGAATTCGACGGTGTGGTCGTCGACCTTGCGCGTGCCGCCCTTCGACAGCAGGCCCTTGAATACCGACAGCGCATTGGATGCGCCGTTCGGATCGGCGAGCCGGTCGAAGGTCGCCACGACGTCGTCGGCCTTGAAATCCTCGCCATTGTGAAACTTCACGCCCTTGCGCAGCTTGAAGGTCCACACGCTGCCGTCGGCATTGGGCGACCAGCTTTCCGCGAGCACCGGCTTCAGCGTGAGGTCCGGCTGCGTCACGCACAGGAATTCGGCCGTCTGGAAGACGAGCTGATAGCTGCCGCTGTCATAGAAGGTCACCGGGTCGATGGCGCCGCCGGGCACGGCGACGCCGGCGCGCACCGTGCCGCCCGGCTTGCCCTCGGCGCGCGCTTCAGGAGCGCCAAGTCCGACCGCCGAGGCGATGCCGCCGAGGAAGGGCAGCGACAGGCCGAGCACGCTGCCATGGCGCAGGAATTCGCGACGCCCGATCCTGCCGGCGAGCAATTCGTCGATAGCGGAATTTTCGATTGCGCTGAGATGTCTGCGAGCGGCGTCGATCGTCCTGAAATGCTTTGGCATGGCTGCATTCCTTGGCTGGCGTGGGGGGCTTTGTCATCTAGTTCATTGTTGACCACGGTCGAAAAGCGATATTTTTTGATGAAGGCCATCGGAATCTTCGATTGCCGCCGAGCCGAAAGCGAATGCCATGGACATCGAGAATCTGCGCAGTTTCCTGGAGGTCGCGGAGCATGGCAGCTTCACCGTCGCCGCCCACCGGCTGAACCTTGCCCAGTCCACCGTCAGCGCGCGCATTCGCGGCCTCGAAGAGCAGTTGGGGCGCAAGCTGTTCGTCCGCGACAGCGACGGCGTCACGCTGACGCCGGCCGGCCGGCAGTTCCTGCCGCATGCCTCCACGATCACCCGCACCTGGGAGCAGTCGCGCCAGGACATCGCGGTTCCCGATGGCTACGAGACGCTGTTGAGGCTCACCGCTCCCGCCTATCTCTGGGACAGCATCACCTCGCCCCGGATCGACTGGATGCGGGCGAAGCGGCCGAATGTGGCGCTCAGGCTGGAAGGCAGCTTTCCGGATCTCGCGATCGACCAGATGGCCGAGGGCCTGCTCGACATCTGCATCCTCTATCTGCCCAAACCTCATCCCGGCATCGTCTATGAGACATTGGCCGTCGATCAGGTGGTGCTCGTCCAGCATACGGCGCAGGCCGGGCCGTGGACACAGAATTACATCCTGATGGACTGGGGGCTGGAGTTCCGTGTCGAGCACGACCGCGCCTTCGCCGGCATGGTGAAGCCGGCGATCTCGGCCGGGCTGGTGTTCATCGGCCTGCAGCATGTGCTGTCGCAACGGGCGGCCGCCTATCTGCCGCTGAGCGCCGTCAGCGCTCACATCGAGCGCGGCGAGTTGCGGCGCGTCGAGGACACGCCAGTGTTCCAGCGTCCTATCTACCTTGCCTATCCGGAGAACCCGGCATCTTCGGATGCCCTCGATATAGCCCTGACCGGCCTGCGCACGCTCGCCAGGAACCTGTCCGGCGATCAGGCTTTCGCGGAGAGCGACCGCGCCTTCAGCATGGCGGGTGGGGCGGCATTTTGATCGCGATCACGCCGGCTCCACGGCCTTCGGCTTCTGCAGCCGTGCCAATTCCGCAAAGGGAATGTGGCAGCGGATCGTGTGCCCCAGTTCGGCCTCAACCAGCTCCGGCTCCTGCGTCTCGCAGATCGCGCCGATCTTGCGCGGGCAGCGCGTGTGGAAGACGCAGCCTGTCGGCGGGTTGGCCGCGCTCGGGATTTCGCCGTCGAGGCGGATGCGCGCGCTCTCCGTCCGGTCGAGTTTAGGCACGGCCGACAGCAGCGCCTCGGTATAGGGGTGATGCGGGCCGGAGAAGACCGCTTCCGACGGGCCGAACTCCATGATGCGGCCGAGATAGAGCACGGCGATCTTGTCGGACAGATAACGCACCACGCCGAGGTCGTGCGAGATGAAGATGTAGCTGACATCCTGCTTCGACTGCAGGTCGGCGAGTAGGTTGAGGATTGCCGCCTGCACCGACACGTCGAGCGCCGAGGTCGGCTCGTCGCAGACGACGATGCGCGGATCGCCGGCAAAGGCGCGCGCAATCGCCACGCGCTGCTTCAACCCGCCCGACAGCTGCCGCGGCTTGACCGCGAGGTGGCGGTCTGTGAGCCGCACCGAGCGGACGAGCTCTTCGAGCCGCGTGTCCAGCGTCTTGCCGGCGAGCCCGCCCAGCCGCTTCAAGGCGCGGCTGAGGATGTGCCGGATCGAATGCGAACGGTTGAGCGCCGAGTCCGGGTTCTGGAAGACGATCTGCACCGCCTTGACCTGATCCTCCGAGCGGCTGGCAAGCCGTGGCGCCAACTCTCTGCCCTCGAGCTCGATGCTGCCGCCTTCATCCGGCGAGACCAGGCCGAGCAAAAGCCGCGCGAAGGTCGTCTTGCCGCTGCCGGATTCGCCGACCAGCCCTAGCGTCTCGCCGGGCCTCAGGCTGACCGAGACATCCTTGACTGCTCTGAGCGGACGGCCGTGGCTGGCATAGGTCTTGTTCAGCCCCTCGACCTGCAGCACCGGTGGCGCTTGCTTCGGCGCGACGGCGGGAATCTCTGCCGGCGTCGCGCGCGGCAGCGACTGCGCCTTGTCGTTGTAGTGGCAGCGCGACAGCCGGCCCCCACCCAGATCGTAGAGTGGCGGCGGCTCGCTGCGGCAGCGCTCCGTTGCCAGCGCGCAGCGGTCGGCGAAGGCGCAGCCGACGATATTGGCGCCGATGCCGGGCAGGAAGCCGGGGATGGTGTCGAGCCGGCCCTGGTCCTTGCGCTGACCGCCGCGCGGCAGGCAGCGCAGCAGCGCCACCGTGTAGGGGTGGCGCGGATCGTTGAAGACGTCCTTGGTCGAGCCTTCCTCGACCAGCATGCCCGCATAGAGCACGCCGACCCGGTCGCACATGTTGGCGACCACGGCGAGGTTGTGGCTGATGAACAGGATCGAGGCCGACAGCTCGCGCCGCAATTGCGCGATCAGATCGAGCACTTCAGCTTCGACCGTGGCGTCGAGGCCGGTCGTCGGCTCGTCGAGGATGAGCATCGACGGATCGTTGGCCAGCGCCATCGCTATCGCCACACGCTGCTGCATGCCGCCGGAAAGCTGGTGCGGATAGCGCTGCATGACGCTCACCGGATCGGAGATGCGCACAAGGTTCAGCATCGCGATGGCCTTGTCGCTCGCTGCCTGTCCCGAGATGCCGGCAAGCTCGAAAATCTCGGTCAGCTGGCGGCCGATACGCAGCGACGGGTTCAGCGCCTTGCCGGGATCCTGATAGACCATCGACACGCTTTCCGCGCGGGCGCGCCTGAGCGCCTCGGCGTCAAGCTTCATCACATCCTTGCCGTCGAGCGCGATCGAGCCGCCGGTGATCGAGCCATTGCGCGGCAGGTAGCGCACCACCGACAGCGCCGCGGTGGATTTGCCGCAGCCGGATTCGCCGACCAGTCCGTAGGCTTCGCCGCGGCCGATGGTGAAGCTGACATTGCGCAGCACCGCCCGGTTGCGGCCGCCGACACGATAGGCGACCGAGAGATCGTTGAGCTCGAGCGCGTTCGTGTCAGTCATTGAACGCTCCATGGACGCCGTCCGCCACCAGGTTGACGCCGATCACCAGCGAGGCGATCGCCAGCGCGTCGAACAGCACCGTCCACCAGAAGCCGCCGCCGATCATGCCGTAATTGCTGGAGATCGAGAGCCCCCAGTCGGGCGAGGGCGGCTGGATGCCGAAACCCATGAAGGAGAGCGTGGCGACGGCGAAGATGGCGTAGCCGAGCCGCACCGTCGTCTCGACCAGGATCGGCGGGATGACGTTGGGCAGGATCTCGACGAACATCGTGTGCAGCGCGCCTTCGTGGCGCAGCTTTGCCGCCGCGACATAGTCGAGCTCGCGTTCGGCGAGCACCGCCGAGCGCACCGTACGCGCAATGATCGGCGCGAAGCTCAGGCCGATGACGACGATGACGGTGATCTTCGAGGTGCCGAGCGCGACGATGGCGAGCAGCGCGATGATCACGACCGGGATCGCCATGAAGGCTTCGAGCACGCGGCTGACGATGTCGTCGACGATGCCGCGGAAATAGCCGATCAACAGGCCGAGCGCGGTGCCGGCGACGGTTGCGAGCAAGGTGGCCAAAGGCGCCACCGTCAGGATGTCGCGCGAGCCGACGATGACGCGCGAGAAGACGTCGCGGCCGATCTGGTCGGTGCCGAACCAGTGCTCGGCCGAGGGCGGCGCCAGCGCGTTGATGATGTCGTCGGCGAGCGGGTCGTAAGGCACGAAATGCTCGCCGAACAGCGCGCAGACGATCCAGAACAGGACGATGCCGAGACCGGTCAGGAAGGTGCCGGACCGGGCGAGCGAATGCAGCACCTCGCCCCAGGGACCGCGCCGCGGCGCGGCGTCGGGTGCGGGCACATTCGCGGGGGTGTCCGTCGCGCTCATTGTTCTGCTCCCAGCCGGATGCGCGGATTGAGCACGGAATAGAGGAAGTCGGCAACCAAAGTAGCCACCGCATAGACGATGCCGATGGTGAGGATGCCGGCCTCGAGCATCGGGAAATCCTTGCCGCGCGCGGCGGTGAAGATCAGCGAGCCGATGCCCTGATAGCGGAACAGCGTCTCGATGACGACGAGGCCGCCGATCAGATAGCCGGTCTGCGTGGCGATGACGGTGATGGTCGGCAGAAGCGCGTTGCGCAGCACATGCCGCCAGATCACCGTGCGCCACGGCAGGCCTTTGAGCACGGCGGTGCGCGTATAGTCGGAATCGAGCGCCTCGATCATGCCGGACCGCGCCATGCGCGCGATATAGCCGAACAGCACCAGAAACAGCGGCAGCGACGGCAGGATCAGGTAATAGAGCTGGGTGAAGAAGCCGGCGCCTTTTGGCCAGGCGGCGGCGATCGGCAGCCAGCGCAGCCAGACCCCGAAGATCAGGATCAGGATGATGCCGGTGACGAATTCGGGCAGCACCGTCACCGACAGGCCGCCGAGGCTGATGATGCGGTCGAGCGGCCGGTTGAGGTTGAGCGCCGCGATGACGCCGCCGAGGATGCCGATCGGCACCACCAGCACGAAGGCGACAAGCGCCAGCTTCATCGAATTGCCTAAGGCGTCGATGACGAACGGCGCCACCGGCGCGCGGAAAATATAGGACGTGCCCATGTCGCCATGCAGGAAATTCCAGATCCAGCTGCCGTACTGCACGAGCAGCGGCCGGTCGACGCCGAGCGAATGGTTGAGCGCGTCGACGGCGCGCTGATCGGCGAACGGCCCAAGGATGGCGCGCCCGACATTGCCGGGCAGCACCTGGCCGCCGAGGAACACCATGACGCTGAGCAGGAACAGCGTGATGAGCGACAGGGCGAGGCGCCGGACGAGGAAAGCGAGGATGGCGAATACTCCTATTGGAGCCGGCTCTCCGTGGAGAGCCGGCCGTCAGGGATAAGCTTTTCCGCTCTCGTCAGGCTTTCGAGGCCTTTTCGAGGAACAGCTGAGACATGGCGGTGGGCTGCACGCCCGCCACGCCTTTCGCCGTCGCCGTCAGATAGTCGTAGAAATAGCCGAAGATGACCGGCGTTTCCTCGAGCAGCAGCTTCTGGATCTTGCCGGCGGTCGCCTTCTGCGCCTCGAGGTCGAGGGCCGCGATGTAGCTCGTCGCCAGCTGGTCATAGTCCTTGTTCTTGAAATGCGCCGCGTTCCAGGTGCCGTCGCTCTTCAGCGGCGCCGCGAGATAGACGTTCGGCACGCCGCGGTGGCCGTAGTCGGTGATGCCCATCACCGAATCCAGCCAGTTCGACTTGCCGAACACGGCATCGCCGTAATAGGCGCCTTGGCCGAGGATGTTGAGCTCGAGCTCGATGCCGATCTCCTTGACCCAGTTCTGGATGAGCTGCGCGTATTCGGGGATTTCGAGATAGCGCTCGGTGGTCAGCGTCACCTTGAAGCCCTTGCCGGCGCCCGCCGCTTCCATCAGCTGCTTGGCCTGCGCGATATCCTGCTCGCGCTGCGGCACGCTGGCGTCGGTCGACGGATAGACGCCCGCGAACGGGCTGTCGTTGCCTTCCTGGGCGCGGCCCTTCATCAGGCCGGCGACGAGCTTCTTGCGGTCGATGCTGAGCGCGATCGCCCGCCGCACGCGTGGATCCTTGAACGGATCGGAATCGCACTGCATGTGCAGCTGCTGGTGCGCCACCGACTTCAGGCTGATGATGGAGACGTTCGGATCGTTGAGCAGGCCGACGCCGGCCAGCACCGGCATCTGGTTGATGATGTCGATCTGGCCGCCCTGCAAGGCAAGGATCTGGGCCTGCATGTCGGAAAAGAAGGTGAACTCGGTGCGTTCCGGCAAGGCCTTCTCGCCCCAGTAATCCTCGTTGCGGACGAAAGAGGCGCCGACCTTGGCCGTGTATTTTTCGAGCTTGAACGGCCCGGTGCCGTCGAAGCTCTGCTCGTAGCCGCCCTTGTAGCTCGCCGGGATGATGACGGCGTTGTAGTTGTCGGACGACACCATGTAGGGGAAGTTGCCGTTCGGCGCGTCGAGGTGAAACTCGACGGTATAATCGTCGACCTTCTTGGTGTTGCCCTTCTGCAGGATGCCGTTGAACACCGACAGCGCGTTGGACGAGTTGGCGGGGTCGGCGAGGCGGTCGATGCTGGCCACCACGTCGTCGGCCTTCATCTCGCCGCCGCTGTGGAACTTGACGGCCTTGCGCAGCTTGAAGGTCCAAACCGTGCCGTCGGCGTTCGGCTTCCAGCTTTCCGCCAGAGCGGGCTTGAGCACCAGGTCGGGACCGTCGATGCAGAGGAATTCAGCGACCTGCTGCAGCACCAGAAGGCCGCCGGCGTCGGCGATGGTGACCGGATCGATCGCGGCGGACGGCACGTTGCTGCCGACGCGGATGGTGGCGCCGGGCGCCCCTTGCGCGCGGGCAAGCGAGGGAGCGGCGCCGAAGCCGGCGGCCATGCCGATGCGGCCGAGCAGCGGCAGCGACAGGCCGAGCAGGCTGCCGTGGCGGACGAAATCGCGGCGGCTGACGCGGCCGTCGATCAGGCCGTCGATGAGGTGATTTTCGAGCGGCGTGCGGTTGCGCCGGATGAGATCGAGAATGCGATAGTTCTTGCTCATGGGTCTAAGCCCTTTCCCCAGTTCTTGTGGTTGGCGAGTGCATTCCGGTTGACGAATTCCGTGGAGTTCTCCTGTCCCGGCCGTCGTCAACAATTTCAGTTGGTCGAACTCTAGCATGCAGTTTGGTCTGGTCCATCCGCTCCTTGAACCGGGAAGGTCAGATCTTCTTGATGCATGCCTCGTTCGGTCTTGCGGCCCAATCGAAATCGGGGCCGCTTCATCTATCCGGTCCGTCGCCTCCTTTCTTCACGTCCGCCCGGTGCAATGCGGCCGGCTTTTATCTCAGCCGATCTCGAAGAAGGGCTTGCCGAGCAGGTCGGGGTCGACGTCGATGCCGAGGCCGGGCCCATCGGGGATGCCCATGCGGCTGCCCGTCACCGGCGGCTTGTTGGCAGCGGTGCGCACCGTCACCCATTCGTGAAAGGCGATGGCATGCAGCCGGCGCTCCTCCGGCGTCGACAGCGACAGATGCGCCATGGCGGCGGTGTCGATCTCGGCGCCGCCGGTATCCTCGACCGTGATCATGAAACCGAGATCGACCGCGACGTCACGGATCAGCCGGGTCTGCGTCACGCCGCCCAGCCGCGAGATCTTCAGCGTCAGCCCGTCGGCCGCGCCGCGACGATGGATTTCCAGCATCGCCTCGAGCGAAGTGACGGATTCGTCGAGCACCATCGGCTTGTCGAGCATGCGGCGCACCGACATGTTTTCATCGATCGTCGTGCAAGGCTGCTCGAACGTGTAGTCGATGCCGCGTGTGGCGTCGGCGAACTGGCGCGCCTGGTAGGGCGCCCAGCCGGCATTGGCGTCGCAGAAGATCACGGTGCCTTTCGGCACGGCCGCGGCGACCGCGGTCACCCGCTCGATGTCGTCACGCACATTGCCGCCAACCTTGACCTGCAGCCGGTGGTAGCCTTCGGCGACGATCCGCTTGGCAAGTGTCGCCATCTGCTCGACCGTGCCATGCGTGACGACCCGGTAGAGCTCCGCCGTCTCGCTCTCGCGGCCGCCGAGCATCGTCACCAGCGGCACGTCGGCCGCGCGCGCCGTAAGATCCCAGCAGGCCATGTCGAGCGCGGCCTTCACGTAGGGATGACCTTTGAACACCGTGTCCATCAGCCTGACGATGCCGGCCAGCCCGCGCGGATCGTGGCCGATGAGATGCGGCGCGATCTCCGGCACGCCCGCGCGCGTTCCCGCCGGAAATGCGGCCGAATAGAAATTGCCGAGCGGCGCCATCTCGCCCCAGCCCGTCACGCCGCTGTCGGAGGTGATGGCGACGATCACGGCATCGAAACAGTCGGCGACCCGCCCCTTGGACATGCGG
Organism: Mesorhizobium sp.; assembly: GCA_004963905.1. Classification (GTDB taxonomy): domain Bacteria; phylum Pseudomonadota; class Alphaproteobacteria; order Rhizobiales; family Rhizobiaceae; genus Mesorhizobium. Next base: position 49,330 of record SUGL01000014.1, on the reverse strand, counting down.
TAGGGCCCGTCCACGAAGGGCTGCACGACATGATAGGCCTTGATGCTCTTGATCTTCACGTTGCTGTCCGTTGTCCGCGAGTGGTCAGTTCTTCGAAGCGCGCTTTTCGAGGCCGCGCGCATAGGCCAGAAGCTCTTCGAAATCGCCGTCGATATGCTCGCGCGCATGCCGCTGGGCGGCGCGCATGTCCGAGCCCTTGAGCAGCGCCACATAGGTTTCGTGCAGGTCCTCGGCCGGCACCGGCTCGTTGCGCGCGCGCTGATGCAGCGCGAAATACATCTGCAGCCGGCTGGTCAGCCGCTGCCAGGTCTCCAGCAGCACCGAATTGTCGGCCCACTCGTAGATCAGCCCGTGCAGCCGCAGCGCCGTCTCGATCTGACGCGTGGTGTCGAGCGCCCGCGTCGCCTGCTTGACCGCTTCGTGGCGGCGGTCGAGCTCGTCGGAGAAACGCTGGTCGCGCTGCGGCCAGGCGAGCTCGATGGCGAATTCTTCCAGCACCTTGTTGAGCGAATAGGCGTCGATGATGTCCTTGGCGGCGACGTCGATGACGAAGGTCCCCGCATAGGGGATGCTGGTCAGGATGCCTTCCTGCACCAGCTCGCGCATCGCCTCGCGCAGCGGCGCGCGGCTCACCCGCATCTGTTCGGAAATCCTGAGCTCGTTGAGCTTCTGCCCGGGTTCCAACTGTCCGGTCAGGATGGCGCGCCTGAGCAGCGCGACGATCTCCGCCCTGCGCGTCGTATCCGCGATCGGACTGAAATCCAGCTTCGCCATGTGTCCCTCCGGATGAACCGGCTGCAAGACAAGCAGATTGTCGACAATCCAACAAGGGGGCGGCGATCGATTTTTTGCTGATTGCGGCGCACAAAGGAAAACGGCGCCCTCGGCGTGGGAGCCGAGGAGCGCCGTCGGACCGGAACTGATGGGGGTTATCAGCTGGCCGGTTTCGGTTGCGGCAAGGGAGAAACCGGCATTCCGGGTCCGATCTTCTGCAGATTGCCCGTGATCACCTGGTCGCTCTCGGAGATGCCGGAGGTCACGGAGATCAGGTCGCCATCGGTCGGCCCGAGCGAAACCAGCTTCTGGTCAACCGTGTTGCCCTTGCCGAGGACATAGAGATATTTGCCGAGCTGGCTGGAGCCCAGTGCCACCTGCGGCACCATCAGCGTGTTGGGCTGCTCCTTCACATGCAGCCGCACGCGCACATACTGGCCTGGCAGCAGCCTGAACTTGGCGTTGCCGATCGTGGCGCGGGCGGTGATCGTGCCGGTCGAATGATCGATCGTGTTGTCGATGAAGGTGAGCTGGCCCTTCTGGCTTGGCTCGGTCTCGCCCGGCAGAAGCACGTCGACCGCGATCGGACCGGCCGCCTTCGCTTCCTCGATCTGGACGAGGTCGGTCTCGCTCGGATTGAAGGTGACGTAGATCGGGTCGAGCTGCACCAGCGTGTTGAGGACCGTGCCGGCAACGCTCACCAGCGTACCGACCGAGGCCTGGTTGCGGCCGATGCGTCCTGGGAACGGCGCCTTGATTTCGGCATAGCCAAGATTGAGCTCGGCCGTCCGCACCGCCGCCTTGTCGAGCAGCAGCGCCGCTTCGGCTCCGCGCAAGGTGCTGGTGCGCTGGTCGAAACTGTCCTTGGCGAGATAGCCGCTCTTGGCGAGCTCGCTGCCGCGGCCGAGGTTGGAGCGTGCATAGTCGAGCGTCGCCGTGTCGCGCTCGACCTGCGCCTTGGCCTGGTCAAGCGCTGCCTGATAGTCCTCGGGTGCAATCTTGTAGAGCAGGTCGCCCTGCTTGACGTCGCTGCCGTCGGCCGCGGTCTGCTCCTGCAGATAGCCCGGCACGCGCGCCTGCAGCGTGATGCTGCGGATCGGCTCGACGCGCGCGGCGTAGTCGAGATAGATCGGCAGCGTCTTCTTGACGACGTTCACCACCGGCACCGGCATGACGAAGGCCTTGGGCGCGGGTGCGGCACCCGCCGTGCTGGCGTTCAGGCTGAGATTGCCCATGTCGAGCAGGTGGACGCTGGCCACCGAAATCGCGCCCAGCGCGACGGCCGTTCCTAAAGCGATTTTCCATTTACGCATGTTGGTCTCCCAATCCTATTCGGCCGCATCGGCGAGCCGCACTGGCTCGGCGGTCGGTTCAATCTCTTGTTGGTGCGGGGCATACTGATGCCCCGCGGCAGGTTCGTTCTCGCCGCCGCGCTCGCGCAGCTTCTCGATGACCGCGTAGAACACCGGCACGAAGACCAGCGACAGGACGGTCGCCGCCACCATGCCGCCGAAGACGGTGGTGCCGATCGACTGCCGGCTGGCGGCACCGGCGCCCGTCGCGAACATCAGCGGCAGCACGCCGAGAATGAAGGCGAATGCGGTCATCAGGATCGGCCGCAGCCTCAGCCGCGCGGCCTCCATCGCCGCCTCGACGATGGTCAGGCCTTCCTCGCGCCGTCGCCTGGCGAACTCGACGATCAGGATGGCGTTCTTCGCCGCCAGGCCGATCAGCATGACGAAGCCGATCTGCGAGTAGACGTCGATCTGCATGCCGCGCAGCAGCAACACGACGAAGGCGCCGAACAGAGCGAGCGGCACGGCGAGCAGCACCATGAAAGGCATCGCGAAGCTTTCATATTGCGCCGCCAGGATCAGGAAGACGAAGACGATCGCCAGCCCGAACACGACCGAGGCGATCGAGCCCGCCTTGAGCTCCTGATAGGTGATGCCGGTCCACTCGTAGCCGAAGTCCCTCGGCAGCACGTTTGCCGCCGCCCGCTCCATCGCCGCCACCGCCTGTCCGGACGAGAAGCCCGGAGCGGCGCCGCCATTGATGAGAGCCGAGGCATTGTTGTTGTAGTGCGGCACTGTCTCGGGACCGACGATCGGCATCAGCTTGCCCAGCGTGCTCAGCGGCACCATGCCGCCCGACGCGTTGCGCACATAGAGCCGCGAGATGTCGTTCGCATTTCCGCGCGCGTCCTTGTCGGCCTGGATGGTCACACGGAAGGTGCGGCCGAACAGGTTGAAGTCGTTGACGTAGAGCGAGCCGAGATAGATCTGCAGCGTGTTGAACACGTCGGGCAGATTGAGGCCGAGCAGCTTCGCCTTGCTGCGGTCGAGGTCGTAGTTGAACTGCGGCGTCGAGGTCGAGAAGGACGAGAACAGCTGCTGCGGGTTGAGCTCCGGCTGCTTGCGCGCCTCGGCGATCAGCGCCTGCGTGACCTCGTTGAGCGCCGCGCTGCCGCGGCCAGAGAGGTCTTCCACCTGGAACTCGAAGCCGCCGGTGGTGCCGAGGCCCGGGATCGAGGGCGGATCGAAGGACAGCGCGAAAGCTTCCGGCATCTGCAACAGCTTGCCGCGCACCTGCTCGACCAGTTTCGAGGCGTTCTGGTCGGGCCCGCGCTCGTCCCACGGCTTCAGTATGGCGAACTCCACCGCCGAATTCGACTGGGCGGCGCTGGTCAGGAAGTTGAGGCCGCTGATCGAGCCGACGATGTCGACGCCGGGCGTGTTCTGCAGGATGTCGCGCGCCTTCTGCGCCACCGCGTCGGTGCGCTCCAGCGAGGCGCCGTCCGGCAACTGGATGACGACGAAGAAATAGCCCTGGTCCTCGACGGGGAGGAAGGTCGAGGGCAGCTTCTGCCAGACGAAATAGGTGGCGACCAAGCCGGCCGCGAACAGGCCGAGCATGGCCCAGCGCAGCCTGATCAGGATGCGCACGCCACGCGCATAGGCATGCGACAGCCAGTCGAAGCCGGCATTGAACCAGCGGAACAGGAAGAACTGCGTCTCGCCGCGATGGCGCAGGAACGCGGCGCTCAGCGCCGGGCTCAGCGTCAGCGAGTTGAAGGCGGAGATGCCGACCGAGATCGCGACGGTGAGCGCGAACTGGTTGTAGAGCCGCCCCGAAACGCCGGGAATGAAGGCAACCGGGATGAACACCGCCCCGAGCACCGCGGTGGTGGCGATGATCGGTCCGGTCACCTCGGCCATCGCCGCGCGCGTCGCGGCGAGCGGCGCGAGGCCGGCTTCGAGCTGTCGCTCGACATTCTCGACCACGACGATGGCGTCGTCGACGACGAGGCCGATCGCCAGCACCATGCCGAGCAGCGACAGCATGTTGAGCGAGAAGCCCAGCATGTACATGATAGCCAGCGTCGCGATCAGCGATACGGGAATGGCGATGGTCGGGATGATGGTGGTGCGCCAGCTCTGCAGGAAGATGAAGACCACCGCCACGACCAGCACCAGCGCCTCGCCGAGCGTGATCAACACGTCATGCATCGAGGCCGAGACGAAGCGCGTCGTGTCGTAGTGCATGGCGTAGCTGACGCCCTTCGGGAAGCGCTGCGAAAGCTCCTGCATCTTGTCCTTGACCCGCTGCTGCAGGTCGAGCGCGTTGGAGCCGGGCATCTGGTAGACGGCGAGCACCACGGTCGGGTCCTTGCCGAAGAAGGCGGACGACGAATATTGCAACGCGCCGAGCTCGATGCGGGCGACGTCGCGCAGCCGCACCAGCGAGCCGTTCTGCGAATTGGCGCGCACGACGATGTCGCCGAATTCCTTCGGATCGCTCAAGCGGCCGACCGCGTTGACCTGCATCTCGAAGGCGGTGCCGGCCGGCGCCGGCGACTGGCCGATCTTGCCGGCCGCCACCTGCACGTTCTGCTCCGAAATGGCGTTCTGCACGTCGACCGCGGTGATGCCAAGATTGGCCAATTTGTCCGGGTCGAGCCAGACCCGCATCGAATAGCGGCGTTCGCCGAAGATCTGCACGTCGCCGACGCCGGGCAGCCGCTTCAGCGGATCGACCACCTGCAGATAGGCGAGGTTGCTCAGCGCCACCGGATCGACGGAGCCGTCCGGCGAGGTGAGGTCGACGATCAAAACGAAATTGGGGTTCTGTTTCTTGATCGTCACGCCGCCCTGGTTGACGATCGCGGGAAGGGAGGATGCAGCCTGCGAGACGCGGTTCTGCACGTCGACCGCCGCGGTGCTCAGCGGATAGCCGACATCGAAGGTGATGGTGATGGTCGAGGAGCCGTCATTCGAGCTCGTCGACGACATGTAGGTCATGCCCTGCACGCCGTTGATCTGCTGCTCGAGCGGCGTGGTGACCGTATCGGCCACGACTTGCGTGCTGGCGCCGGGATAATGGGCGCTGACCACGACTTGCGGGGGCGTGATGTCGGGGAACTGCGAGACGGGCAGCAGGAAATAGGCGATCCCGCCGGCGAGCACCATGATGATGGCGATCGCCGACGCGAAGATCGGGCGGTGGATGAAGAAGTTCACCATGACACGGATGCCTCGCCGAACGGTTTTGCGAAGTGGCGCATGCGCCGGGCGCGGCCGGAACCGGAGTCCTCCAGGAAGGATGGCAGGATCTCGTCCGGTGCCTGTTCGGCCGCGCGCGAGCGCAGCATCCGCTCGAAGGCCCTGGGGTCGATCCCATCAGCCTTCATCACCAGCCGGATCATCGGATCCCGGATGGCTTCGTCGATCGTCAGGTCTTTACGCTTTTGCATAGGAGTAGCTCCTTGCTTGCGGCCCGCATCGTATGATCACGAACCGTTTTTCTCGATTTTCACCGGCCGAAGCCGCATGACGGGCAGAGTTCTGTCCCCATCTCGCTCTGGCAGGGCCTATCGGTGGAACCCTTGTCGTTGACGCGGAGCGATATAGGTGTTACCAGTAAGTAACATTCTGGAAGTTACAGATCGGTAACACCCTAGTCAAGAGGTGTGCCGAGGTTTTTTGGAAACGAAAGGAGAGCATGATGGCAGACGGCGTCGTGGAGCGCTCTCGCCCACGGGATCGGATTCTCGAGACGGCGCAGGACATGTTCCACAAGCACGGCATCAAGGGTGTTGGCGTCGACGCCATCACCGAGGCTGCCGGCACCAACAAGATGACGCTCTATCGTCACTTCGAATCCAAGGACGAGCTGATCATCGAATGCCTGCGCGCCACCGCGGCGAAGGCTTCAAGGATATGGGACGAGTTCGAGGCCAAGCACCCCGGCGACAAGCTCGCCCAGCTGCATGCCTGGGTTCACAAGGCTTCGGAACTGCTCAGCGCCGACAGCCGCGGCTGCGACATGGCCAATGCCGCCGTCGAGCTCAGCGAGAGCGATCACCCGGCCAGGCGCGTCATCAAGGAGCTGAAGGAAGCCCAGCGCGAAAAGCTGGTTGCACTGTGCCGCGACGCCGGCATCGGTCAGGCCGAGCTTCTCGCCGACACGCTGTCGCTGCTGCTCGAAGGCGCGCGCGTCTCGATGCAGAGCGTCGGCGCCGAGGGCCCGAGCGCGCAGTTCGTGCGCATGGCCGAGAGCCTGATCGCGTCGTTCCGGGCGCGCTGAGCGGGACTCACCCTCATCCGGCCGCTTCGCGGTCACCTTCTCCTCGAGGGGAGAAAGGATTGGCGCCCTCGCTGACCATCTCCTCTCCCCTCGGGAGGAGGTCGGATTGCCCGAATTGCAGAGCAATTCGACTTGGCGGTCCGGGTGAGGGGGCTAATGGGGCAAAGAAAAAGCCCGCTGCCGGGAGGAGGAGGCAGCGGGCTTCGATTTCGAATACGGCACGGGAGGAGGTGTACCGCATTCACCGTCGGTGTCTGGGAGGAGGAAGACATCCGACATGCCCACAATTAGGGTGTGCCCAACGATTCGGCAACTGCGAAACGTGCATAGCTGGTGTGCAGATTTGCGGGATCAATCGTCTGACAATTCGAGCAAGACCGGCCAGAAACTACTGCACCGGCACGTTTTCCTTGAAGATCAGCCGCGGCTCGATGAATTTCTTCGTCAGGTAAGGCGCCGATGAGGCGATCGAGCCGAGCAGCCGGATCACCGCTTGCTCGGCGATCAATCGCGCATTCTGGTCGATAACGACGTCGGCTAGGTCGTCGACGAGATAACGTCGCGTTTCCTTCGTCAGGTCATGGCAGATGAACACCGGCTTCTTGCGCGGCTTGGTTTCGAGCAATGCCTTTGCCACGCCCGAGCGTCCGGCGCCGACGCAGTAGATGCCGAGCAGCTCCGGTTCGTTGTGCAGCGCCTTCATGGTGGCGCGGTAGCTTGCATCCGGCTCGTCATTGATCTCGACGGCGCTGGAGACGGTAAGATCGGGAAACTCTTCGGCGAGCACCGAACGGAAACCCATCTCGCGCTCCTCATGGCCGCGATAGGAGCGCGAGCCGACCACCATCGCCAGATGTCCGGTCCTGCCGCCGAGGAAGCGGCCCATCAACAGCGCCGCCGTGCGCCCGGCGACCCGGTTGTCGATGCCGACATAGGCCGAGCGAGGTGCTGCCGGCACGTCCGAGACCAGCGTCACCAGCCGGATGCCGGCCTCGACCAGCTCGCGCAAAATGTTGCGCGTGCGCGGATGGTCGACGGCGATGACGCCGACGCCGTTGGCCTTGAGCGAGAGGTTCTCGACCGCGCCCTGCAGCGCACCCGGCGAGATGCCGGCGAGGTTGTGGATGCGGCAGGAGGCGACCAGCGGCAGCCGCGCGGCATAGTCCTCGATGTGATGGGCAAGATCGGCCATGAAGGCGTTGCTGCCGATCGGCAGGAAGAATTCGAGATGCGCCGGCTTCGACGGCAGCACCACCTGGTCGAGCGTCGGCAGATAGCCGAGCTGCTTTGCCGCCTCCATGACACGCTGGCGGTTGGCGGCGCTTGCACCCGGCCGGTTGTTGAGCACCCTGTCGACCGTTGCGGTCGACAGGCCGCAACTCCTGGCGATGTCGGCTACGGTGGCTTTCATGGGTCCAGTCATAGGATGGGATGCGAGCCCCCTGTTAGACCTGATCAACGTCAGGCCAAATCAACGCCAGGGCAATTCAGCCATGCGGCCGTGGGCCGTCGGAAATCGCGTCGCGGATCTCCTTGTCGGACATGCCGGTGATGATCCGCTCGACCTCGGCCACGGTGGTGTTTTTCGGATCGATGTCGTCGGCCACCACCTTGCCGCGGCGCATCACCACGATGCGGTCGACCACCTGGAACACGTGATGGATGTTGTGGGCGATGAATATGCAGGAGTGACCGGAATCGCGCGCATTGCGCACGAAGCTCAAGACGCCTTGCGTCTCGGCGACGCCGAGATTGTTGGTCGGCTCGTCGAGGATGATGAGGTCGCTGTCGAAATGCATGGCGCGCGCGATCGCCACCGCCTGCCGCTCGCCGCCGGAGAGCGAGCCGATCGGCGTCGTCGGCGGGATGTTCTTCGAGATGCCGACCTGTTTCAGCAGGTCGCGCGCCACCGAATTCATCGCCTCCTGGTCCATGCGGTTCAAAAAGCGCGGCGGCTTGATCGGCTCGCGACCGAGGAACAGGTTGCGGGCGATCGACAGCTGCGTGACGAGTGCCGAGTCCTGGTAGATCGTCTCGATGCCCTCGGCGATGGCGTCGCTGGTGCTGCGGAAGTTCACCTTCTTGCCGCGCACGAAGATGTCGCCGCTGGTCAGCGGCACCGCTCCCGACAGCACCTTGATCAGCGTCGACTTGCCGGCGCCGTTGTCGCCGAGGAGGCCGACGATCTCCCTTTCGTTGACGTGGAAGTTGGCGTCCACCAGCGCTTGCACGCGCCCGTAGGACTTGCGGATGTTTGTCATGCGGATGAGCGGTTCGGCCATGCTTCACGTCCCTGCCTGGTGCCGGCGTTCGAGCCATGAATGCAGCGCCATCATGCCGAGGATGATCGCGCCGATGAAGATGTTGTAGGCGAGCCCCGGCACGCCGATCAGCACGATGCCGTTGCGCATGACCCGCAGGATCAGGATGCCGAGCACCGTGCCGACGATGGTGCCGCGTCCGCCGGTCAGCGCCGTGCCGCCGATCACCACCATGGCGATGACCTCGAGCTCGTAGCCGGTGCCGCTGTTGGGGTTAGCCGCGGACGTGCGCAGCGAGGAGATGACGCCAGCGAGCGAAGCCATCACCGCCGACAGGACGAACAGGCCGACTTTGACGCGGTTGACGTTGACGCCGCGCGCACGCGCCGCATTCGGGTTGCCGCCGGCCGCCTGGATCCAGTTGCCGGTGCGGCTTTGCGTCAATACGTAGCCCAGCACGATCGCAGCGCCGATGAACCAGAACAGCGACGCGTAGATGCGGAACGGCCCGATGTAGAAATCGCCGACCAGGATATCCGCCAGCCAGCTGCCCTCGGCGCTCCAGGTGCGCTGCGGAAAGCCGTCGGTGACGAAGAGCGCGGTGCCGCGCACCACCAGAAGCATGCCGAGCGTGACCAGGAAGGACGGGATCTTGAGCTGGGTGACGAACCAGCCATTGACCAGCCCGATCAAGGCCGCGACCGCCAGCGCGATGACGAAACCCATCTCCAGCGAGGTGACGCCGCCGTTGAAAAGCGTCCACATCAGCACCGGCGAGAAGCCGAACAGCGAGCCGACCGAGAGGTCGAACTCGCCCGATGTCATCAAGAGCGTCATCGCCAGCGCGATCAGCCCGAGCTCGACGGTGAAGGCGAGGATGTTGGAGATGTTCTGCGGCGACAGGAAATCCGGGTTGATGACCCAGAAGACGACGAGTTCGACGATCAGCAGCACCAGCGGACCGAATTCCGGCCGCGCGATGAAACTTTGGATGAAGGAACGGTTTTCCATTGCGCCCGCGACGTGAATGAACTTGGCTGAAGCCCGCGCGGCGGCAGGCTCGGCGAAAGGAATGGCCGTGGCCGACAGGAGCGGCGACGGCCATTGTCGCGGATTATTTGCCCGACAGGATCTTGTCGTAGACGCCGGCGGTGTCCTTCTCGTAGAGCGCGCCGGTGATGACGTTGAAGCCCGGAGGAATGCCGGCGGACGCCATCGCGGCAAGCGACAGCGCGACATAGCTGGTCGCCTGCGGGTCCTGCCACTGCGCGGCGTTGACATAGCCGTTCAGCACTTCCTGCGTGGTGTCGAGCGAGTTGCCCCAGCCGACGACCGGGATTTCGCCCGGCTTGACGCCGACCTGGTCGAACACGCGCTTGACCGAGCCGGTGACGAGGTCGCCGAGGCCGATCATCGCCTTCACCTTGCCCTTGTGGGCGGTAAGATAGTCGACCATGCGGTTGATCACTTCGGCCTGGTCGAGCGTGGCTTCGGTCACCTCATAGGTGATGCCGAGCGGCCCGAACACGCTCTTGATGCCTTCCTCTTCCTGCACGCCATAGGTGGCGCCGGGCACCTCGACGGGCATCCACACGAAATCGCCCTTCTTCACCAAGCCCTTGTCGACCAGATACTGCGCCCAGTGCTTGCCGAAGGTGACGTTGTCGCCGCCGACATAGGCGTTGAAGTTCGCCTTCGGATCGGGCGTGTTGAAGTTGATGATCGGGATTTTGGCCGCGCGCGCTTCCTTGACGATCTCGACAAGGCTGCCCGGATCGGGGCTGGTGGTGACGATGCCGTCGGCCTTGGCCGAGATGGCGGCGCGGACGGCCTCCTGCTGCGAAGCGACGTCGCCATTGTGGAACGAGGTGTTCACCTTGTTGCCGGTGTCGGTCGCCCATTGCTTGGCGCCGGCCAGGAAGTAGGTCCAGACCGGATCGGCCGGGCCGCCATGCGAAATCCAGTAGAACGTCTTGGCCTCGGCCATCGCCGGAATGGCGAGCGCCGCGATCAAGCCAAGCACGAGCAGTCTCAGCCTCGAAAGCATTCGATTTCCTCCCATGTTGAATTCACCTCCACATCAGGCGCGATGCAGCCCAAGAAACCGCATCTCCTGCCCGCGCCGACCGGAACGTCTAGAGCATTCCCTTTTTCGGCTGCTGACAAGCCTCCATCGCCAATGGATGTTGGGGCAGGCGCTCGCGCCATCAGCGAACCCATCAGATTGCATCAGTTGCGGTGATTTTTCTTTGGGCAAGCAACGCCATCAGCCCATCGGCTTTCGCGGATGGGCTTTGGACAATGTCACGCTTGGCGCGGGTGCTAGATCAGGTTGGCCTTGGCGAGATCGCGCATCAGATGGCTGGCGCCGTAGGTCCAATGCGGGCAATCCGGCGACAGCCGCACCCGGTTGACCAGCGCGCCCAGCTTTTCGGACGAGATGGTGACGATGTCGCCGATCTTGTGCGTAAAACCCTTGCCCTTCTCGCCGCGATCCTTTGACGGCACGAACATGGTGCCGAGATAGAGCGCCAGCCCGTCCGGATACTGGTGATGCGGGCCCATGGCGGCCTTGACCAGCTCTTCCGGCGAGCGGCTGATTTCCGCCATCGAGCTTGCGCCCTCCAGCGAGAACCCGTCCTCGCCCTCGACGCTGAGACGCACCGTGGCGCGCTTCACGTCGGCGATTGCGAACGTCTCGTCGAACAGCCGGATGAAGGGTCCGAGCGAGGCGGAGGCGTTGTTGTCCTTGGCCTTGCCGAGCAGCAGCGCCGAGCGGCCCTCGACGTCGCGCAGGTTGACGTCGTTGCCGAGCGTGGCGCCGACGATGCGGCCCGAACTGTCGGCGATCATGGCGATCTCCGGCTCCGGATTGTTCCAGGTCGAGACGGGGTGCAGCCCGACATCGGCGCCGAAGCCGACGGAGGCCATCGGCTGGCATTTGGTGAAGATCTCGGCATCGGGGCCGATGCCTACTTCGAGATATTGCGACCAGGCGCCGCGCGAAATCAGCTTGGCCTTGATCTCCATCGCTTCCGGCGAGCCGGGCTTCAGCTTCGACAGATCATGGCCGATTAATCCAGCGATGTCGGCGCGGATGGCGTCGGCCTTTTCCGCCGAGCCGCGCGCCTGTTCCTCGATGACGCGTTCGAGCAGGCTGACGACGAAAGTGACACCCGAGGCCTTGACCGCCTGCAGGTCGACGGGGGAAAGCAGGATCGGCTTCGCCGCATCGCGCTTCGCCTCGAAGCTGTTTGCGGCGATGTCTTCCAGCGCGCCGATCGCCTTGCCCTTGGCCGAGCGCACGTGCCCGGCCGGATCCTTCAGCTCGCACAGGTCGCGCACGGTCGGTGCCGCGCTCGACGTGATGTCGATGACCTCGCCGTTGCGCACGGTCACCACCAGCGGATGGGAGGCTTCGCTGGTCCTGGCGCGGCCGACGAAAATTCCGTCGGCGGGAAGGCGGGTCGGGTCGGTCATGGTTTTATCCTCTCGATTGGCGCGCGGCACTTTCCCCGGATTTAACGCAAAGGTCTATCCCGTCGATGGCCAGCTTATGGGCCATCGGCCTGCTGTCACATAGCCAAGCCCGGACTGGCCCATCGACCGCTCTTTCAAGTTTGTGAAATCGGCAATAGGATTTTCACGACGCTTCAACGCTTCAGGTGAACCACGTGCCCGCAGCTTTTTCCGATCCGATCTGGCAGAAGCCCGAGACGGCTCCGGCATTTCAGTCCGAGCTGTCGGACGGCGGCACGCTCGACGCGATCATCGTCGGCGGCGGCATCATGGGCTTGTCTAGCGCCTTGCACGCGGCCCGCGCCGGTCTCTCGGTCCAGGTGCTGGATGCCGGCGTGATCGGTGAGGGCGCTTCGGGCCTCAATGGCGGCCAGGTCATCCCCGGCCTCAAATACGATCCCGAATGGCTGATCGAGCATTTCGGCAGGGAGCGCGGCGAGGCCCTGGTCGACTTCGCCGCCTCGACGGCCGATGCCGTGTTCGATCTGATCCGCGACGAGAAGCTCGCGGTGCCGTTCACCCGCAATGGCTGGATCCAGGCCGCGCATACCGAGACCGCGTTGAAGGCGGCCGCTAACCGCGACCGGCAATGGCGAGCGCGCGGCGCCGACGTGAAACTGCTTGACCAAGCGGAGATCGCGGCGATGACCGGCGCCAAGGGCTATCTCGGCGGCTGGCTCGACCGCCGCGCCGGCATCATCGATCCGCTGTCCTACACGCTGGAACTGGCGCGCGTGACGGCAGGCTCCGGCGCGAAGATCGCCGAACAGCAGAAAGTGGTGAGGCTCAGCAAGGAGGCAGGCTTCTGGCGAGCTTCAACGCAAGGCGGAGCTGAGCTGCGCGCCAAGTCGGTCGTGCTTGCCACCAACGCCTATACGGATGGCCTGCTGCCCGGCCTCGCCCGGACGATCGTGCCGCTGCATTCCTTCCAGATCGCCACGGCGCCGCTGCCGGCCGAGCTCGCGGCTAGCGTCTTGCTGGGCGGGCAAGCCGTTTCCGATTCCCGCCGCATCCTCGTCTATTACCGCAAGACCGCGGATGGTCGCCTGGTGCTCGGCGGACGCGGCCGCATGGCGCTGCCTTCCAGCGCCTCGGACTGGGTGCATCTCGAACGCGCGCTCATTCGCCTCTATCCCGCGCTCGCCGGCATCGCGATCGAAAAACGCTGGTTCGGCCGCGTGGCGATGACGCCTGATCACCTGCCGCATCTGCATGAACCGGAAAAGGGCCTGCTCGCCGTGGTCGGCTGCCAGGGCAGGGGCGTCGGCCTGATGAGCGCGCTGGGAAAACGCATGGCGGGTTATCTGGCGAGCGGCGACGCCAGGCAATTGCCTTTCCCGCTGTCGCCGATCCGGCCGATCCCGTTCCACGCCTTCCGCCAGGTCGGCGTTGCCGCCACCATCGCCTGGTACCGGATGCTCGATGCATTCGAGCGCTGACGCCGAACGCGTGCAGTGCACAAGCGATTCCGCTTGACAGTTTCATGAATATGAAAAAGCATTAGTCGATTTCAAAAAACCGATGGGCAGCCCCCAATAGGCAGTCGGATGTCGACCATCGTTGCAGCGCGGTCATCGCCGGAAACCCGCATCTCGCCGGTCTTCCGCTTTGCCATGCTGCTGCCGGGCGGGCTTGTCACCTTCTTCCTCATCCTGTTCGCGCTCGGCCTGGTGCTCTTCCTCGCCTTCAGGGGCAATGACGGCTCGCTGCTCGGCGCCGGCTTGACGGCAGAAAACTTCGTTACCGTCGCCACCGATCCGCTCTACTGGACGGTGACGCTGCGCTCGCTGGTCATTGCCGGCCTGGTGACGCTGGCAACCGTCGTCACCGCATATCCGGTCGCCTACTATCTCGCCTTCCATGCCGGGCGGCGGCGCAACCTGCTGCTCTTCCTGGTGACGCTGCCGTTCTGGACCAGCTACCTCTTGCGCGTTTTCGCCTGGAAGATCGTGCTCGCCTACAACGGCGTGCTGAATTCGGCTTTCATCGAAAGCGGCCTCTGGTCGGAGCCGACGCTCGCTTTCCTCAACACGCCGGCCGCGGTGGTCGTCACACTCGCCCACGCCTACGCGCCCTTCGCCATCCTGCCGATCTATGTGGCGCTGGACACCATCCCGAAATCGCTGCTCGAAGCCGCCTCCGATCTCGGCGCCAGGCCGTTCACATCGTTCCGCCGCGTCGTGCTGCCCAATTCGATGCCGGGCGTGCTGGCTGCAGCGCTTGTCGTCTTCGTGCCGACCGTCGGCGACTATGTCACGCCGGCCATGGTCGGCGGCCCGGCCAGCACCATGATCGGTACGCTGATCCAGTCGCAATTCGGCAAGGCCAATGACTGGCCGTTCGGCGCCGCGCTCTCGGTCTGCGTCATGCTGGTGATCCTGTGCGTGGTTCTTCTCGCGCGCGGCGCCGACCGCAGATTTGGCAGCCGCACATGAACGCGCCGCGCAAAGAGGCAAATGCAGGCGGCCGCTGGCTCGGCCTCTATGTGCTCGCCTATCTGGTCTTCCTCTATCTGCCGATCCTTTTGATCCCGCTATTTTCCTTCAACGATTCCATCCAGGCCGCGTTTCCGTTGCAGGGCTTCACGCTCGGCTGGTACGAGACGCTCTACGGCAATCCGGCGCTCTCCGGCGCTTTGGCCAACAGCCTCGTCATCGGCGTCGTCGCCGCTTCCGGCGCGACGCTCTGCGGCATCACCGTGTCCTACATGGACCTCTATGGCCGTTCGCCGCTTGCCGCCACGATCAGCGCCGTCGCACGGCTGCCGATCTTGATCCCCGGCGTCATCGTCGGCATTTCGCTGTTGATCCTGGTCAACCTCATCGGCCTCGGCCCCTCGCGCGTCGCGATCGTGCTCGGCCATGTCCTGGTCGCGCTGCCGACGACGGTGGTGGTGATGCGCAGCCGCTTCGCCGCCATCCCGAAAACCATCCGCGAAGCGGCACTCGACCTTGGCGCTTCCGATTGGACGACGTTCCGGCGCGTCATGCTGCCGCTGAGTGCGCCGGCGGTGCTGTCGGCCTTCATGCTCGCCTTCCTGACTTCGTTCGACGAGTTCATCGTCGTCTTCTTCCTCGCCGGCACCGAGCCGACGCTGCCGCTCTACATCTGGAGCCAGCTGCGCTTCCCGCGCTCGCTGCCGACCGTGATGGCGCTAGGAACAGTGATCCTCGCCGTGTCCTTCGTCATCGCCGCTCTCGCCGAAATCCTGCGCCATCGCGGCCTTGGGACGGCCCGCCGCGCAGCTAATGCAGCCTGAACCACAACAAAGAAGAGGAGAACGAAAATGACATTCCAGCTGAAATCGATCACCGGACACAAGGCCCGGGCAGGCCTTGCCGCATTGGCCTTGGCCTTGTCGTCGACGGTCGCTCTGGCCGCCGACAAGCTGCAATATTTCACCTGGTCGGGCTACGAGCTGCCCGACTTCAACAAGAGCTTCCTCGCCGCGCATCCGGACGGCGTCGAGGCGACGATCTTCGGCGACGACGACGACGCCTTCACCAAGGTCAAGGCCGGCTTCCGTCCCGATATCGCGCATCCCTGCTACGACAAGGTGGCGCGCTGGAACAAAGAAGGCCTGCTGCAGCCGATCGACACTAAGCGCATCAAGAATTGGGATTCGATCTTCCCGGTGTTCAAGAACCTGCCGGACCTGCAGGCCGGCGACGGCAAGGTCTGGATGGTGCCGTGGGACTGGGGCAACACCTCGATCCTCTACCGCACCGATCTGGTGAAGAACCCCGAGGCAAGCTGGAACCTGCTGTGGGACAAGCAATATGCCGGCCGCATGGCGACCATCGACGCCGTGCACGACACGCCGATCGTCGCCGCATTGCTGGCGGGCGTGAACCCCTTCGACATGACCCCGGAGCAGATGGACAAGGTTGCGGCAAAACTGCGCGAGCAGCGGCCGCTGCTGTCCAGCTACACCACCGACATGACCTCGGTCGAGCAGGCGTTGGCCAGCGGCCAGCTGGTCGCCGCCATGACCTGGAACGCGTCGGCCACATCGCTCAAGAAGCAGGGCGTTCCGGTCGAGTTCATGAAGCCGAAGGAAGGCATGCTCACCTGGGCCTGCGGCTTCGTCATGCTGAAGGACGCCAAGAACGTCGATCTCGCCTATGACTTCATCAACAGCCGGCTCGACGCCGACTCCGGCAAATATCTTATCCAGTCCTATGGCTATGGCAGCTCGCTCTCGACCGCTTTTGCCGGCGTATCGAAGGAAGAGCTGGACAAGCTGCAGCTGCCGGCAGACCCGGACGTGATGCTGAAGAGCACCATCTTCACCGGACCGATGAAGCAGAATGACGATGTGGCGAAGATGTTCGAGAAGGTGAAGGCTGGGGGTTGAGCGCTCTTACCTTCTCCCCTTGTGGGAGAAGGTGGATCGGCGCGCAGCGCCGAGACGGATGAGGGGTGTTGGACGGATCGCCGTCCTTGCCAAGCTGGAACACCCCCTCATCCGTCGCCTTCGGCGACACCTTCTCCCACAAGGGGAGAAGGGGGAGCCTGGCGGCGCTGCGCCGCGCCGGGGAAAGATGACGAGGACCATTGCATGGATGTATTTGACGAAGCCGCCGAAAGGCCGAAAGACGATGCCGACGTCCGCGTCGGCCGGCGCGTGCGGGCGCTGAGGCTCGAGCGCAAGCTGTCGCTGGCCGAGCTTGCCGCCAAGGCCGGCATCTCAATCGGCGCGCTCAGCCAGATCGAGCGCGGCATGTCCTCGCTGCGCGTCAAGGTGATCTGGCCGCTCGCCGCAGCGCTCGACATCGAGCCTTCGGCGCTGATCGCCGACGGTAACGAAGCGGTCAACGACCTCTACTGCGTGCGGGCCGACAAGCGGCGCTCGATCCCGGTGAAATCCGAAGGCATCGCCAAGGCGCTTCTGTCGCCGCCCGCCGCGACGCTCACCGGCATGCTGGTGACGGTCGAGGCCGGCGGCGGCACCGCGGAAGCCTACGCTCATGCCGGCCATGAATTCGGCTTCGTGCTCTCGGGCGAGGTCGAGCTGGTGGTCGACGCGACGACTTATCTGCTCAAAGCCGGCGACAGCTTCGCCTTCAAGAGCACGCTGCTGCACGCCTTCCGCAATCCCGGCGCCGAGCGCTGCCAGATCCTCTGGGTCAACACCACCAAGCCGTCCGAGGTGCGCGATGGCGCCTGATGCGCTCGTTCGACTGCAGAAAGTTTCGAAGGTCTTTCCCGGCGGCGTGGTCGGTCTCGACGCCGTCGATCTCGACATTGCGGCGGGCGAGTTTCTGACCCTGCTCGGCCCCTCCGGCTGCGGCAAGACCACGAGCCTGCGCGTCATCGCCGGCTTCGAGAACCCGACCAGCGGCAGCGTCCTGCTCGAAGGCCGTGACATCACCGGCCTGAGACCCTTCGACCGTCCGGTCAACACCGTCTTTCAGGACTACGCCCTGTTTCCGCATATGGACGTCGCCGCCAATGTCGGCTTCGGCCTGTCGCTGCGCAAACTGTCCGGCACTGAGCAGGCCAAGCGTGTCGGTCAGGCGCTCGACATGGTCGGGCTCGCCGACAAGCTCGGCGCCCGCATCTCCGAACTCTCCGGCGGTCAGCGCCAGCGCGTCGCGCTCGCCCGCGCCATCGTCTGCGAGCCGCGCGTGCTTTTGCTCGACGAGCCGCTGTCGGCGCTCGACGCGCATCTGCGCGAGCAGATGCAGGTCGAGCTGAAGCGGCTGCAGTCGCGGCTCGGCACCACTTTCGTCATGGTCACTCACGACCAGACCGAGGCGCTGTCGATCTCCGACCGCATCGTCGTCATGAACAAGGGCCGTATCGAGCAGATCGCGCCGCCCGCAACGCTTTACGACCGGCCCGCGACGAAGTTCGTCGCCTCCTTCATCGGCACGATGAATCTTCTTCAGTCGCGCTTTGTCGGTCGCGACGGCGAGCGCCTGCGCTTCGCTGCCGGCGAGCTGCCGCTGGAGGCGGTCTCGGACACCGGCGAGACGCCGGCCGCGGGCGATACGCGCACCATCGGCGTGCGGCCGGAGGATCTGCTGGCGGCCACCGAAGCCGCCGAAGGCACCGCGCCGGCCAGGGTCAGCGGCATCGTCTTCCACGGCCGCACGCTGCGCCTGCACGCCGAGCTGAGGCAGGGGACTGCGATCGTCATCGATGCTCCGCGCCGCGCCGACGGTTTTCAATTCAGCATCGGCGACGTGGCGCATGTCAGCCTGCGCCGCGGCGCCAACTGCCCGATGCTTGCGAGCTGATGCGATAGAGAGCTTCGCTCACGACGCCTTGGCGAAAAATCCCTGGTAGTCGGACTTGGCCTGCAGCAGGCGCAGGATGTTCTCGCGCGAGCCGCGCACATGGGCGCGGGCGCGCTCGCCGGCCAAAGCGACGTCGCCGGCGCAGATCGCATCGACGATGCCGGTATGCTCCTCGCGGGTGAGCTTCCATTCGTCCAACCACAGAAGCTCGGTCCAGACATATTGCTGGCACTTGTCGAGGATGCCGCAGAGCATGCCGCAGAGCATCTCGTTGCCGCTGATTTCGGCGATCACCCGATGCAGGTCGATGCCGACCTGCAATTCCTCGAATTTCTCCCGGGTGCTGCGGTTGGGAATCGCCGCCAGCCGCTCGCATTCGGCAAGCATCTCACGCAGCCTCGCCTTGTCGGCGGCGGTCGCGTTGGCCGCCGCCAGCTCGGTCGCGCGCCCGTCGAGCAGCTCGCGGATGTCGAAGGCCTCGCGGAACATGGTCAGGTTGAACTCGGCGACGATGTAGCCCTGGCGCGGACGCCCGATCACCAGCCCGTCGCGCTCGAGCCGGTTGAAGGCTTCGCGCACCGGCGTGCGGCTCACCTTGAGGCGTTCGGCCATGTCGGCCTCCGTCACGCGGCCGCCCGGCGGGATCTGGCCGGTGATGATCATCGCCTTCAGCTTCTCGAACACCGAGTCGCGCAGCGTGTTTTTCCGTTCCTTGCCCAAACTTCCCGCTCCAACGGTCTGCAATGGATTCGCAGTTTAGTGCCTTTTAGCGCCTGCTTGAAACAGGACCGTTTCGAGAAGCAGTCGCACCGAAATGCTCTCCGGTTCTCCCATGGCCAAAAAACGCGATCATCCGAGTTGACATCGGCTTCCGCCGAATTACACTCAAAATTGTATACAAATTCGCATACCAAATCAATGATAACGGGAACACCGGTTGGAGAAGCGAAAATGACGAAGAGACTTTGCATTCACGGCCTGGCGATAGCCGGGCTGCTGGCCTCGGTTGCCGTTCCGGCATCGGCCGCCGACACCATTACCGTCGCCTCATGGGGCGGCACCTACCAGGAAGCGCAGACCAAGGCCTTCTTCGATCCGACGGCCAAGGAGCTCGGCATCACCATCAAGCAGGACACCACCAACGGCCTCGACGACGTGCGCCTGCAGGTAACCGGCAACGCGGTCAAATGGGACATCACCGAGCTTGGCGCAGATGAATGCGCGCGCGGTTCCAAGGAAGGCCTGTTCGAGAAGCTCGACTACAGCCTCATCGACAAGAGCGGCATCAACCCGAAACTCGTCCATGACGACTGGGTCGGCGTCTCCTATACGTCCGTCGTGCTGATCTATCGGACCGATGTTTTCGGCGACAAGGGACCAAAGACCTGGGCCGATTTCTGGGACGTCGAGAAATTCCCGGGCCGCCGCGCGCTCTCCGGCAGCCAGGCGACCGAAACGCTGAGCGTTGCCGCGCTCGCCAAGGGCACCCCGATCGACAAGGTCTATCCGGTCGATATCGACGGCGCGCTGCAATCCGTCGACAAGGTCAAGGGCCATATCGACGCCTGGTGGACTTCCGGCGCGCAGGCCATGCAGCTCGTCAAGGACGGCGAAGTCGATATGGCGAGCATCTGGAACGGCCGCGCCGGCACTTTGAAGAAGGAAGGCGCGCCGGTCGCCTTCTCCTTCGACCAGGGTGTGCTCACCGCCGACTGCCTGGTCATCCCGAAGGGATCTAAGAACAAGGACCTCGCCATGAAGGCGCTGGCCAAGTTCGTCAGCCCCGACCTCCAGGCCAATTTGCCGCTCTATGTCGACAATGGCCCGGCCAACGAGAAGGCCTTCGAGACCGGCAAGATCCCGCAGGAGCGCATCAAAGACATCAACTCCTCGCCCGAGAACGTCAAGAAGCAGGTGCTTCAGGATCCCGAGTTCTGGCGCGACAATCTTGTCGAGGCGACCGAGAAGTTCAACAACCTGATCCAGGAGTAGAGGCTGCGTCGGAGCGGCGCTCTGAAGCGTCGCTCCGTTCCATTCCGCTGATCATGATCCGGAGTTGAAGGAGATGCTCTTGTCTCTTGCGCCGTCCGCGCTTCCCATCGGCATTCACGGCATCGAGAAGCGCTTCGGCGCTGTCTCGATCCTCAGTGATCTCAGCCTCGATGTCGCAGCGGGCGAGTTCCTGACGCTGCTCGGCCCGTCGGGGTCGGGAAAGACGACGCTGCTGATGATCCTGGCGGGTTTCGTGCGCGCCAATGCCGGCTCAATCAAGGTCGGTGGCGAGGAGATCATCACCATGCCGCCGCACAAGCGCAACATCGGCATGGTGTTCCAGAACTATGCGCTGTTCCCGCACATGAATGTCTTCCACAACATCGCCTTTCCGCTGAAGCAACGACGCGTGTCGGCGGCGGAAACGGCCGAGCGGGTAGAGAGGGCGCTGGACCTTGTGCAGTTGAAAGGTCTGGGCGAGCGCCGCGTCGACCAGCTTTCCGGCGGCCAGCGCCAGCGCGTGGCGCTGGCTCGCGCCATCGTCTTCGAGCCGCGCATCGTGCTGATGGACGAGCCGCTGTCTGCGCTCGACAAAGGCCTGCGCGAGCACATGCAGATCGAATTGCGCAACCTGCATCGGCGGCTCGGCATGACGACGGTCTACGTCACCCATGACCAGCGCGAGGCGATCACCATGTCGGACCGCATCGCCGTCATGAATGCCGGGCGCATCGAGCAGATCGACCAGCCCGAGGCCCTCTACGCCAGACCGAGGACGAAGTTCGTCGCCGGCTTCATCGGCGAATCCAACTTCATCCCGGTCGAAAGCCGCAATGGCAGCGTCTGGTATGAGGACAGGAAGCTGCGCATGACCGATCCGGCGCCGTCCACGGGCCGGCATCTGATGGTGGTCCGGCCGGAGAAATTGCGGCTGCTTGCCGACGCGGAGCAGGCAGGCGCCCTCAACATGCTGCCGGCGACCGTCGGTGACGTCATTTATCAGGGCGACAGCTTCATCTGCTACGCGACGCTGCGTGACGGCCGCCAGGTGACGCTGCGCGACTATTGCCGCTCCGACGTGCTGGCGAAGCTGCCGGCGCCGGGCGAGCCGATCACGCTCGGCATCGACGCGCAGGACGTCGTGCTGGTGGCGGACCGATGAGCGTCGGATCCGCCATTCTCGACGATGCCAGCAAGCCGGATGGCGTGCTGAACGCCGATGCGCTGCGCGCCGATGCCCGGCGCCAGGCGCTGGGGCTGCTGGTGTTGCTGTCGCCCGGGCTGTTTCTGGTCTTCGCCGTCATCATCGTGCCGATCGGTTGGCTGTTCTGGCTCTCGCTCTTCGACGAGACCGGTGAGCTCAGCCTCGCCAACTACGCGCGCTTCTTCGAGCAGGCGTCCTACATCAAGACCTTCGCCACCACCTTCAAGGTTGCCTTCGTCGTCACCGGCGCCTGCGTGCTGTTCGGCTATCCGCTGGCCTACATGCTGTCGCAGCTGCCGCGCCGTGCCGCCTCGATCTGCCTGATCTTCGTCATCCTGCCGTTCTGGACCTCGGTGCTGGTGCGCACCTATGCCTGGCTGGTCATCCTGCAGCGCAAGGGCCTGATCAACAATTGGCTGATCGACCTCGGCGTCATCGGCCAGCCGCTGCCGCTCGCCAACAACTTCGCCGGTGTCGTCATCGGCATGACTCATATCATGCTGCCTTTCCTGGTGCTGCCGCTCTACGCCTCGATGAAGACGATCGACGTCGACTGCCTGCGCGCCGGCATGAATCTCGGCGCTAGCCCGGCAGCGACCTTCCGGCAGGTCTTCTTCCCCCTGTCGCTGCCAGGCCTCGGCTCGGGCGTGGTCATCGTCTTCGTGCTCTGCCTCGGCTTCTTCGTCACGCCGGCACTGATGGGCGGCGGCAAGGTCATCATGTGGGCGATGCGCATGGAGCAGGCCACCAGCCTCTATTCCAACTGGGGCGCGGGCGCCGCGCTCGGCGTCGTGCTGCTTGCCGTCACGCTGGCCCTGCTCGGCCTGTTCCAGTGGCTGCTCGGCGCGCGCGCCACCGGAGTCTGGAGCCGGCGATGAGCGCGGAAAACAGCCTGCCCATCTCGCATTGGCAACGCCTGTGGCTGTATCTGCTGGGCGGTCTCGTCATGCTGTTCCTGATCGCGCCGTCGATGATCATCGTCATCATGTCCTTCTCCGGATCGACGCTGCTGCAGTTCCCGCCCGAGCAATGGTCGCTGCGCTGGTATGAGAGCTATTTCGGTTCCGTCGAATGGCGCGACGCCACCATCGTCTCGGTCAAGGTTGCGGTGATGACGGCGATCGTGGCGACGCCGCTCGGCACTGCCGCGGCCTACGCCATCAATGCCGGCACGCTGCGGCTGACCGGCGCCATCAACGCGCTGCTCACGGCATCGCTGATCATTCCGGTCATCCTGATCGGCATTGGCACCTTCTTCCTCTATGCGCGCATCGGCCTCAACAACACGCTGACCGGCCTCGTCATCGCGCATACGGTGCAAGCGTTGCCGCTGGTCGTGCTCACCGTCCTTTCCGGTTTGCGCTCCTACGACATGAACCAGGAGATGGTGGCGCGCAGCCTCGGCGCGGGGCGCTTCGCGGCCTTCTTCCAGGTGACCATGCCGCAGCTGCGCTTCTCGATCGTCTCGGGCGCGCTGTTTGCCTTCATCACCTCCTTCGACGAGGTGGTGGTCTCGCTTTTCATCTCGGGCGGCGAGACCACGACGCTGACGCGCCGCATGTTCAATGCGCTGCGCGACCAGATCGATCCGACGATCGCCGCCATTTCGACTTGCCTGATCGTGCTATCGATCGTCTTGTTGTCCGCCGCCCAGCTTTTCGGCCGCGGACGTTGAAGTTGAGGGATACCAACACCAGCATGCGTGATTTCCAGTTCCCAGGCCGCTCGCCGGTCCGCGCCACCGAGGCCATGGCCGCGACCTCGCATCCACTCTCCACACTTGCCGCGATCGACATGTTGCGCTCCGGCGGCAATGCCATGGACGCGGCCGTCTGCGCCGCTGCCGTGCAGGCGGTAGTCGAGCCGCAATCGACGGGCATCGGCGGCGACTGTTTTGTCCTCTATTGCCCGAAAGGGCAGGGTGAGGTGATCGCCTTCAACGGCTCAGGCCGCGCGCCCCGGGCCGCGACGGTCGACTGGTATCTGGAGCACGGCTTCAGCGAGCTGCCGAAGCAGGGCGCCCACGCGGTGACGATTCCCGGCGCCGTCGACGCCTGGTGCCGGCTGCTGGAGGACCACGGCCGCAAGGGGACAGCCGATGCCCTCGCTCCGGCCATCCACTACGCCGAACACGGCTATGTCGTGCACGACCGCGTCGCCTTCGACTGGGCAGATCCAGAAACAGATCTATCGGCGGATGAGGCGGCGGCGCGCATCTTCCTGCCGGGCGGCAAGCCGCCCAAGCCTGGCGATATCCATCGCCAGCCGGAGCTCGCCGAGACGTTGCGCATCATCGCCAAAAAAGGCCGCGCCGGCTTCTATGAAGGGGAAGTCGCGGAGGATCTCGTCGGACGGCTTCGCGCGCTGGGCGGCCTGCATACGCTCGACGACTTCGCCGCGACGAAGGGCGACTACAGAACCGCCGTCAGCACCTCCTATCGCGGCTACGATATCCACCAGATGCCCCCCAACAACCAGGGCCTGACCGCGCTTCTTATGCTGAACGTGCTCTCCAGCCTCGATCTTGGCGCGCTCGACCCGGATGGCGCCGAGCGCCTGCATCTGGAGATCGAGGCCGGGCGGCTCGCCTACCGCGACCGCGACAACCTGCTCGCCGATCAGGACCATGTCGCGGTGCCGGTGACGGAGCTCCTCTCCAGCGCCTATGCCGACAGGCTGCGTGCCGAGATCGATCGTCAGCGCGCCATGACGCATTTGCCGCGCGTCGATCTGCCGGGCAGCGATACGGTCTACATCACCGTCGTCGACAGCGAACGCAACGCGGTGAGCTTCATCAACTCGACCTACTATTCCTTCGGCAGCGGCGTCGTCGGCCCGAAGACCGGCGTCGTGCTGCAGAACCGCGGCACCAGCTTCCGGCTCGATCCGAAACATCCGAACGCGATAGCCCCAGGCAAGCGGCCGATGCACACGATCATGCCGGGCATGATGACGAGGGACGGCCGCGCGGTGATGCCGTTCGGCGTCATGGGCGGTGGCTACCAGCCCTTCGGCCACGTGCATCTTTTGACCAACATGATCGACTTCGGCATGGACCCGCAGCAAGCGCTGGATGCCGCGCGCGTCTTCTATAACCACGACGTCGTGGAGGCCGAGCGCGGCGTGCGCGCCGATGCCATCGAGGGCCTGCGCCGCCGCGGCCATCGCGTTGTCGAGCCCGATCATCCGCTTGGCGGCGGTCAGGCCGTGCTGATCGATTGGGAAAGAGGCACGCTGACCGGTGCTTCCGATCCGCGCAAGGACGGCCTGGCGCTCGGATATTGAGCAGCTCATTGCTGGACAGCGGCCGACCGTTCGAAACATAGTCTGGAACCATGACAAGCAGCGCAAATTCCATCGATCTTGTCCTTCGCCTCGCTCCCGGAGCCGAAGACGCGCCGGCCATTGCGGCGCCCGAACGGGCCACTCTCTCGCATGGCAAGCTGCGCCGGCTGATCCATGAGACCGTGTCGCGGCTCAATGCGCTCGGCATCGGCCGCGGCGACCGCGTCGCCATCGTGCTGCCCAACGGCCCGGAGATGGCGACGGCGTTCATCGCGGTGGCCGCGGGCGCTTCCACCGCGCCGCTCAACCCGGCCTATCGCGCCGACGAGCTCGATTTCTATCTGAGCGATATCGGCGTCAAGGCGATCCTCGTCGGCAAGGATGAGGCAGGTCCCTCGGTCGAAGTCGCCGAGCGCCTCGGCATCCCAGTGCTGCGCCTGGTCGTGCCGGACGGCGCGCCGGCTGGCGTCTTCACGATCGAGGGCGATCCGGTCGGCCCACCGGTCGCGTCCGGACTGGCCGAGGATGGCGACACGGCACTTCTTCTTCATACCTCCGGCACCACCTCGCGGCCGAAACTGGTGCCGCTTAGCCACGCCAACCTTGCCGCTTCGGCGGCGCATATCGGCGCAACGCTCGGCCTGACTGCTGCCGACCGCTGCCTCAACATCATGCCGCTGTTCCATATCCACGGACTGATCGCGGCGGTGCTGTCCTCGCTCGCCGCCGGCGGCAGCGTCTTCTGCACGCCGGGCTTCAACGCGCTGCGCTTTTTCCAATGGCTCTCCGAAGCGAGGCCGAGCTGGTACACGGCGGTGCCCACCATGCATCAGGCGATCCTGCCGCGCGCCGCGCGCAATCCCGAGCAATTGGCCGAGGCGAAGCTGCGCTTCATCCGCTCCTCATCGGCGTCGCTGCCGGCGCAGGTCATGGCCGAATTGGAAGCGACATTCGGCTGCCCGGTGATCGAGTCCTACGGCATGACCGAGGCCGCGCATCAGATGGCGTCCAACCGCCTGCCGCCCGGCCAGCGCAAGCCGGGCAGTGTGGGCGCTGCGGCGGGACCGGAAGTCGCCGTCATGGCGCCGGATGGGCGGCTGCTCCAGGCCGGCGAAATTGGCGAGATCGTCATCCGCGGTCCGAACGTCACCGCCGGCTACGAGAAGAACCCGGACGCCAATGCCAGCGCCTTCGCCCATGGCTGGTTCCACACCGGCGACCAGGGCGTGCTCGACGAGGACAACTATCTGCGCGTCACCGGCCGGCTGAAGGAGATCATCAACCGCGGCGGCGAGAAAATCTCGCCGCTCGAGGTCGACGGCGTGCTGATGGATCATCCGGCGGTGGCGCAGGTCGTCACCTTCGCCATGCCGCATGACAAGCTGGGCGAGGAGGTCGCGGCGGCGATAGTGCTCCGCGAAGGCCAGAGCGCCAGCGAGGCCGATATCCGCAGCTTTGCGTCGACCCGGCTCGCCGACTTCAAGGTGCCGCGCAAGGTGGTGATCCTCGACGAGATCCCGAAGGGCGCGACTGGCAAGTTGCAGCGCATCGGCCTCGCGGCGAAACTCGGTCTCGGCTGATGCGCGTTACTGTCTTCGGCGCCGGCGCGATCGGCGGCTACCTCGCCGCCAAGCTGGCGATCGCCGGCCAGGTCGATCTGTCGATCGTGGCGCGCGGTGCGCATCTCGAAGCGATCAAGGCCGGCGGCCTCCGTCTGATCGAGGACGGCAAGGAAACGGTCACGCGCATAAGGGCCGCGGCGCGAGCCGAAGAGCTCGGCGTTCAGGACCATGTCGTGCTGGCGCTGAAGGCGCATTCGCTGGCTCCGGCGCTCGGCGAGATCGCGCCGCTGCTGGGTGAGGGGACCGCAGTCGTCACCATGCAGAACGGTGTGCCCTGGTGGTATTTCTACAAGGCCGGCGGAGCGCTCGAAGGTACCCGGCTCAACGCAGTCGATCCCGGCGGAGCGATCTGGGAGGCGATTAGGCCGGAGCGCGTCATCGGCTCCGTCGTCTATCCCGCCGTCGAGGTCGATGCGCCAGGCCTGATCCGTCATGTCGAGGGCACGCGCTTCTCGCTCGGCGAGCCTTCGGGCGAGAAGAGCGAGCGTGTCACAGCGCTCGCCCGCGAGATGGTCAAGGCGGGGCTGCAGGCGCCGGTCCGCGAGGACATACGCTCGGAGATCTGGGTAAAACTCTGGGGCAATCTCTCCTTCAACCCGATCTCGGCGCTGACCGGCAGCACGCTTGCGGCAATCGTCGCCGACGAAGGTACGCGCGCCGTCGCCCGCGCCATGATGGTCGAGGCGCAAGCGATCGGCGAGAGCCTCGGCGTGCGCTTTCCCGTTTCGGTTGACCGCCGCATCAAGGGCGCCGGCGATGTCGGCGAGCACAAGACTTCGATGCTGCAGGATCTGGAGCGCGGCCGGCCGATGGAGATCGACGCGCTGGTCACGGCGGTGCAGGAGCTCGGCCGCCTGACCGGACAGCCGACACCCACCATCGACAGCGTGCTGGCGCTGGTGCGGCGGCTGGCGATCGAGCGCGGGTGCTATTCCTCCTTGTAGGTTGTTCTTGTTTTATTCTAGTCTGATCCCGACAAACCCAATGGAACCAAAGGTCCATGCTGGCGCTTGTTAGCCTAGCATCATGTTCCGCTTCTATGTCCTGAGATAGCCCGTCGCAACGTCCTCCCGGCGGCGGGCTTTTCATCGGACCTCAGTCCTGCCGAATAGAGTCGTGGCTGAACATTTTTGGGTGTATCCTCCTCAAGTCGGTCGTACCGGGTAGAGGCACGCGGACTCTTGGAAGCGAGGCAGGCATGTTGGCATACGGTGTGGCGGACCCCGCCCAACTGGCCATTCTCACAAAGGCGCTGAACGACTATTGCGCAAAACATCGCATCATTTGCGAACAAGAACGCGAGCGGATCGCCATCAAGGTAATGAGCCTTTTCGGCCGAGGTGTCGACGATCCTGACCAATTGGCTACAGAGCTTGAGCGGGCAGGCTAGACGGCAACAACTAGCCATGCTGGGTAGCCTGGCCTGCGATCCTGTGTCATCAGAAGAAAGCAGGCCGGGCTATCTGGTCAACTCGGGTGGACAGGGCCGGTTCCGCTTCACCGGATGAACTCGACTTCTTTCCCGGTGATATCCCGCACCGTCTTCAAAAGCGTCAGGACGACCGCATGCCGCATGTGAGCATCTCAACTCGTCCCTGTTGTCAGCGCGCTGGCATCGCCATCCTGACATGAATTGTCACCTGCGGAGCGACGCCCCAGTGGCAGACGGACAATCGGTCTCTACTTGATGTCTGGTCTAAACAGGGAGGAAGTCATGACCACTGCGACCACCACGGATATTGCCAAGGATTTTACCGAACTCCTCAAGAAAGGCGACAGCCACACCGCAGCCGCGAAGTACAATGCCGACGACATCGTCAGCTACGAAGCGATGGAAGGCCCGATGGCCGTCTGCAACGGCAAGGAGGCCGTTAAGCAGAAGGGCGAATGGTGGGAAGCGAACCACGAGGTTCATGGCGGCTCGGTCGAGGGCCCTTATGTCAACGGCGACCAGTTCGCCTTGCGCTTCAGCCTTGACGTGACGCCCAAGTCTACCGGCGAACGCGTCAAAATGGACGAGGTTGGCCTCTATACGGTCAAGAACGGCAAGATCAGCGAAGAGCGCTTCTACTATTGAGGCTTGCCGCCCCCGGCGCTCACCGCTTTCGCGACTTGAATTGAAAGACCAGGCATGGCGGCTGGGCAATGCCCTGGCCGCTATGTCTGCGTCTCAAATCGTCTTCGCATACTCCGCAAGCTGGTCGGCCACCGTGCCCCAGCCGTCGAAGAAACCCATCTCTTCATGGCTGTCGCGCGTCGCCTCGTCGCGGTGGATGGCGGTGGCGGTGTAGCGCGTGCCTTTGCCTTCGGGCATCAGAGCGATAACCGCGGTGATGAAAGCCTCGCCGGACGGCCGGTAGCCCGGCAATAGCGCGTCGGTCCACACCAGGCGCTCGTTCGGCACGATCTCGAGATAGCAGCAATGGCGGTCGTTGACTTGCCTGCCGTCGGGCGACTGCATGCGCGTGCGGAACAGCCCGCCCGGCCTGAGATCGATCTCGCAGTCGGTGATGATCCAGGGCTTCGGCGTGAACCACTGCTTGACATGCTCCGGCCTCGTCCAGGCGCGCCACAGCAATTCGCGCGGCGCATCCAGGAAGCGCTCCAGCGTCAGGTCCAGCTTCGGATTGGGCTTGAACGGGTAGCTCACTTTTCTGTCTCCTTGAGGCTCATCACATAGGCGTCGAACTGGTCGAGCCGGCGCTCCCACAGCGTGCGCTGTTCGGCGAGCCAGTCTTCGGCCAGCTTCAGCGGTTCGGGCGAGAGCCGGTAGGTCCGCACGCGGCCGGACTTTTCCGACTGCACCAGCCCGCAGCCTTCCAGCACCTTCAGGTGCTCGACGAAGGAGGGCAGCGCCATCTCGAAGGGCTCCGCCAGTTCGCTGACCGAGGCGGAGCTTCTGTTCAGCCGCTCCACCACGCGCCTGCGTGTCGGGTCGGCAAGCGCACGGAAAATACCGTCGATCGGCGGCACGCTCGGGCTGGCGGTCTGCTGGCTGATCATTGGCCTCTGGCTCCTTGGGGCTTCGGGATAATACTTAGGAAAAAACCTTAGTTTTGGCAAGCGCCAAAATCCGGGTGGAGGCAACGCACTGGCAAAGCGGGCAGGGCGGGCCTAGGGTTCGGTCAGATTCGCAACCCGCCCGAGGTCTGTCTTGACGATCACCATGTACGGCATCACCACCTGCGACACGATCAAGAAGGCGCGCGTCTGGCTGGAGAGCCATGACGTCCCTTATCGCTTCCACGACTACCGGGCCGAAGGCATCGAGGCGGAGAAGCTGAACGGCTGGGTCGGCAAGGTCGGCTGGGAAAAGCTGCTCAACAAGGGAAGCACGTCCTTTCGCGAGCTGCCGGAGAAGGATAAGGAAGCGCTCGACGAGAAGAAGGCCAAGAAGCTGATGCTGGCCAAGCCGACCATGATCAAGCGCCCGGTGCTCGAGGTTGGCGAGCGCATTCTGGTTGGCTTCAAGCCGGAGGTTTACGAGGAGGCGGTTGGCGGGAAATAAGGCTCGATTTTCGCAAGCCGCGTTCCTTCGCGCCCCCCTCTGTCCTGCCGGACATCTCCCCCACAAGGGGGGAGATCAGCAGCTTCCGCGCCGCGCCTTTCTCCTCCCGCCAATGTAACCCATCCCACATTCCCTGCGCCCGTTTTGCCATATCCGCTTCCGTAAATTAGCCGATTTTGATATTGCGTGCGGTCTTCTCCCGCCGCGGGAAGCCAGGGGGTAAATGGCAGTGGAAGGGTGCCCGGCCGCATGACTGTCGGTCCGCATAGCGGGCCGCTGGATCTTTGCGTGCTCGGCGATTTCCAGGTGGCCCGCGAGGGCGCGCTGCTCGACCTGCCGCCGTCGCGCAAGACGAGAGCCCTGCTCGCCTATCTCGCCGTTACCGGCAGGGCGCACCAGCGCGAGCGGCTTTGCGAAATCTTCTGGGATATTCCCGACGATCCGCGCGGCGCCTTGCGCTGGAGCCTGTCCAAGATCCGCCAGGTGCTGGGCGAGGACGAATGCGCTTTGGTCGCCGACCGCAACAGCGTCGCGCTGAAGGTCGCGACGGATTATGCCAGGCTGCTGCCGCTGGTGAAGGGCGATCTCTCCCTGGCATCGACGCAGGAGCTGGAGGCCGTCGCCGGCTCGATCCGTGGCGATTTCCTCGCCGATCTCTCGCTCGATCGCTGCTTCGAATACGAGGCCTGGCGCGCCGGCGTCGCCAGCGAGGTCGAGATCGCCGAGCTCGGTATTTTGCGCGAGCTGGTCGGGCGCCTGGCCGGCGAGCCGAGGCGGGCGCTGCCGCTTGCCCGGCGCTTGGCGCGGCTGCTGCCGGAAGATATCGGCCTGGCGGAAGAGATCGAGGCGCTGGAGGAGAAGGTGAGAGCGGCGGCCGCTCAGCCGACGGCACGCTCTGCCGAACCCGGCGCGAATGCCGCCGCACCGCCGCAATCGGCTTCGCCCGGAAAAAGCGCGGCAGCCGCGCAGGATCCCGGCCGCGCCGTCCATTTCTGCCGCGCTGTCGACGGCACGAGGCTTGCTTTTGCCAAGACCGGCAGCGGACCGCCCATCCTTCGCGCCGCGCATTGGATGTCGCATCTGACTTTCGACTGGGACAGCCCGATCTGGCGGCACTGGATGAAGGAACTGTCGCGCGAGAACCAGCTGGTGCGCTACGACGAGCGCTGCAACGGCCTGTCGCAGCGCCACGTGGTCGACGTCTCGTTCGACACCATGGTGTCGGATCTCGAATGCGTGGTCGAGGCGGCGGGGCTGGGTCGCTTCACGCTTCTTGGCCTCTCGCAGAGCTGCGCGGTTTCGATCGCCTATGCCATACGCCATCCCGAGAAGATTTCGGGCATGATCCTCTATGGCGGCTATGTCAAAGGCTGGCGGGCGCGCGGCGACGCCGGCGAGATCGCCACGCGCGAGGCCGTGGCGACGCTGATGCGCGAGAGCTGGGGCAAGTCGAATCCGATGTTCCGCCAGGCCTTCTGCTCGATGTTCATCCCCGGCGCCACGCACGAGCATTTCGCCTGGATGGACGACCTGATGCTGCGCACGGTGTCGCCGGACGACGCCTGGCGCCTGCAGAGCGCCTTCTCGGTGATCGATGTCGGCGACCTGCTTGAAAGGGTACGAGTGCCCACCTTGGTGCTGCATGCGCGGGAGGACAATGTCGCGCCGGTCGAGTCCGGGCGCACCATGGCCGCGGGCATTCCCGGCGCGCGCTTCTTCGAGCTGGAAAGCCAGAACCACATCCTGCTCGAGGGCGAGCCAGCCTTCGACGAGTTCATCGCCCATGTCCGGGCCTTTGTCGCCGAGACAGCGGGATCGTAGGGCCTCTGGGGTAGTTGTCCAGCCGCCGCTCATGGAACCATACCAATCAGCGGGCATTCACTTATTGCGTTTATTTCGGATATTGCGGATAATGGCACGAAACTATCCGACGTCGATCAGGGACATGGAGCAATGACCAAGCTGCTCGGACGACCGATCATGCCATCGGTGGACGATGCTGAACTCGCTGCCCAGGCCAGCCGGGTGCTTTCGCGCACCAAGCGCGACGGTGCCGACTTGAAGGTTCAAGTTGGTAAGGAAACTTTGCGCCTGCCAAAGAGCGTGGGCGACCTGCTTTACCGTCTTCTGACCGAAATGGGCCAGGGAAACGCGGTGACGGTGATCCCAATCCATGCCGAGCTTACAACGCAGGAGGCCGCGGACTACCTCAATGTATCGCGCCCGTATCTCATCCGACTGCTGGAGGAAGGCAGGCTGCCTTTCACCATGGTTGGAACGCATCGGCGCGTGAAGTTCTCCGATCTGGCGGCATATCGAAACAGCGAGGAGGAAGAGCGCAAGAAGGTCATGGAGGAACTGGCCGCCCAAGCCCAGGAATTGGGGATGGGCTATTAAGACCTCTTCCTACACCGCCGTTTTGGACGCCTGCGTTCTTTATCCAGCTCCGCTGAGGGATCTTCTGGTGGAACTTGCCGCGGGAGGCGGCCTCTATCGCGCCAAATGGACGGAACAGATCCATGATGAGTGGATACGCAACTTGTTGGAGGACCGCCCGGATATCAAACCGGAGCAGATTTACAGAACGCGCGATCTGATGAACCGCGCGGTCCCGGACTGTCTGGTGGACGGCTATCAGGATCTGCTGCCGAGCCTGGCGCTTCCCGACGAAGATGACCGCCATGTCCTGGCGGCGGCCATCGTCTCGGCTTCCGATGCGATCGTCACCTTCAACGTCAAGGATTTTCCCAAGCCGGTTCTCGACAAGTACCTACTGGACGTCATCCATCCAGACGATTTCATTTTCCATCAGTTCGGCATCGACAATGCTGCCGTATTGGTGTCCGTGCAAAGATGTCGCGCAAGGCTGAGGAATCCTCCCAGAAGCGCTGCCGAATACCTCGATACATTGGAGAGGCAAGGTCTGCCGAAAACGGTTGGCCATCTGCGCGCCTATGCTGGAGTAGTCTAGTCCAGGCAGGAGAGCTTGGCGGCAAGCATTGTCCTTCCGCGATCGCGCAATTTTCCTCCCGGCGCTCGAAGCCTATCTTTGACGCTGGCGGTGCCCATTCCGCCTTCGGCCGGTGCCTCAGCTACCCCAACGCCCCCCACCCACTGCGGCGCCGGCCTCATTCTCGGCAAAGCTGCCGAAAGCGATGCCTGCCATGCACGGTCTCCAGCCCGGCTCCCCGCAATGAGCGGTGAGCCGGACTGAGGCGCGATACCTGTCATGTTCACCGCTTGCCGCCCGCCATCTTCGCCGCATCGGCCAGGCGCCGGAGCGAAAGCATCGAGATCGCGCCGATGAGTGGGCCAGGCGCCAGCACGAGGAATGCCCAGCGCCAGCCGAGCAAATCCGCCGCATGCGGCAGCAGCCAGATCGCCAACACCGTCAGTCCGAAACCCAGCCCAAGTTGCACCGAGAGCGCCGTGCCGACAAAACGGCGATCGGCAAGCTCGGTGACCGCGGCCGAGAATTGCGCGGAATCGCCGATCACCGAAATACCCCAGACGACGCTCACCAGCCCCAACAGCCAGAGCGGTCCGTCGAAGACGAAGCCGATCGTCAGCGCACAGAGGCCGGACACCATCATCATGCCGGCGGTGGTGAGGCCGCGCCCGATGCGATCGGAAAGCGCGCCGCCGAGCAGGCAGCCGCCGGCGCCGGCGGCTATGGCGAGGAATGTCAGCAGCGAGGCGAGCGCCGGGGAGGGGCGCTGCTGCGCCTCCAGCGCGGCGCGCACATAGGCGATAAGCCAGGCCCACATGGCGTAGAGCTCCCACATGTGGCCGAGATAGCCGATATTGACCAGCATCAGCGCCCGGTCGCGGCAGATCGCGCCGATCCGGCGCGGCTCGAAGACGGCCTTGCCGAAAGGATACGGCCCTTCACCGGCGAACCAGAACAGCATCGAACCGATCAGGGCGGCCACGGTCGCGCCCAGCACCACGAGCTGCCAGTCGAGCGAGCCGGCGAGCACCCGGAACAGATGCGGCAGCGAGGATCCGAGCGTCAGCGCGCCGATCAGCGCGCCGAGCGCCAGCCCTCGGCCGCGCACGAACCATGTGGACACGAGCTTCAAGGCCGGCGGATAGACGCCGGCCAGCGCGACGCCGGTCAAGACGCGCGTGGCAACGACGCCGCCCGGCGCCGGCTGCAAGAGGAGCACGGCATTGGCCATCGCCGCCACGAGCGCCGAGATCGCCATCAGCCGGTTGAGCCTGACGATGTCGGGCAGGTTGACCAGGCTGGCGGCCAGCGCGCCGGCGACGAAGCCGATCTGCACGCCGTTGGTCAGCCAGATGTCGATCGGTCCGGACAGGCGCCATGCCGCCTTGAGCTCGGCCGTGATCGCCGTCGCCGAGAACCAGGTTGTCAGCGACAGCACGACGGCCAGGCAAAGCAGTCCGAGCACCCTCCAGCGGCGCATATCCTCGGGAATGTCGGCCGATGCGAGCTCTGTGCGCCGGAGCGTCATCGCCCAGAACGTCATTGCAAAGGCTCAAGCTTTGGCGAGCGGCACGGTGAACACCGTCGCGGTGCCGGTCAGGCAGACGTCGCCGGCCTCGTCGCGCACCGATGTCTCCAGCTTCGTGATAGGCTTGTCGGCGCGCACGTCCTTGACCTCGACGCGGCCGGTGATCAATTCGCCGACGCCGACCGCCTTGACGAATTTCCATGAGACCTCGAGGAACACCGAACCCGGGCCGGGAAGGTCCTCCGCCACCACCGCGTTGAGGATGCCGGAGGTCACGCCACCCTGAACGATCAGCTTGCCGAACACCGAAGCCTCGGCAAGCTGCCTGTCGTAATGCAGCGGGTTGCGGTCGCCGGTCATCTCGGCGAAGGCGTCGATATCCTCGGGCCGCGTGCGCCGCGAACGCTCGGCGACGGCGCCCACTTGCGGCCGCCCCTTGATGACGCCGATCCACCCGTCCTTCATCAGATGCACTGTCATGGTCTTGCTCCGGTTCGGTTGCGAAAGAGGTTCGAGGCGCCGATGTTCGAGGCGCTGGCGGTGCCGGGGTTGGCCCGCGGCTCGTCCTGGTTCGCCGGCGCCCGATAGGTTGTCGGCTGGCCTGCGCCCGGCGCGGCGCAGTGAACCGGCATCGGCTGCCCGGCCAGCGCCTGCACCTCGGCCTTCAGCACGGCGCTGAAGCGCCGGTGCCGCTCGCCGAGATCGGCCAGCGACCAGTCGAAACCGGCAATGGCGTCGGTGGTGTCGAGGATCTGGTGGGCGAAGCGGTCGCGCTCCTGCTGCCAGGCCGCGAAGGCTGCTTCCGATCCTTCGAGGACCGCCCGCGCCAGCGTCTCGGCATCGCGGAGCGCATCGGCAATGCCGTGCGAGGTGATTGGATCGCGGAAGAAGCCGGCGTCGCCGACCAGCGCCCAGCCTGGGCCATGGGCCTGGCGGATGTAGCCGGGCACGCCACGGAAGGCCTGCAGGCGGGCGTCCATGGGCGCCCGGCTCGCCTGTTCGGCCAGCGCCGGCGAAAGCGCCTCCAGCACCTCCATGCGGGCGCGGCCGTGGCCCACGCGGAAGCGCTGGTCGAACATACGCGTCGGCACCGAGGCGACGATGCAGGCCAGCCCGTCATTGGTGGGGATGAACGAGCCGGCGATGCCGTCGCGAAAATACCAATGGTAGCCGGCGCCTGGCTCGACGGTCGCGTAGCCATAGACATGGGCGGCCGAAACCGTGCCGCTTCTCAGCATCTGCGCGTCGCAGCATTTGGCCACCAGCGAGCCGATGCCGTCGGCGCCGATGACGATGTCGGCGCTCACCCGCAGGGCGGCGCGGCCGGCGCCGCGGATCTCGACGCCGCGCACGCGCCCGCGTGTGTCGGCAAAAAGGTCGCCGACCGCCATGTCGTGCAGGAACTCGGCGCCGGCCTTGCGCGCGGCGTCGACGAGGGTGCGGTCGAGCACGGTGCGCCGCGGCGCGATCAGTCCGGCAAGGTCGGGCCCGGCATTGAGTGGGATGGTGATCTCGTCATCGCCATAGTGGAACGTCGTCGCCTCGATCAGCGGCGTGCCGGCCTGGCGCAGCGGCTCGAGCAGGCCCCAGCGCGACAGCTGCAGCACGGCGGGCCGCATCAGCGCATGCGTCGACAGCGTGTCGGAGCCGTAGGATCTGCGCTCGATCGCCAGCACTTTCAGGCCGGCACGGGCGAGCAGCAGGGCCGTCGAGGCGCCGGCGCAGCGCGCGCCGACGATGATGGCGTCGTAATGGCCGCGCCTGGGCACGGGCGGAAGGGAACGGATCGGGGTTATCGGCATCGTCATGTCCTCAGGCGGCTTGGCGGCCGTTGCGGCCGAGATAGAGGGAGATCTCGGCGGCGATCGCCTGCGCGTCCGCGCCGACGCCGCCGATGAAGTTGGAATCGCGCTTGCGCAGGAAGCGGAAGCCGAGCGCGTAGAGGCCGGGAACGCTTGTGACGCCGCCCTGATGCGCAAGCTCGCCATCGGCGCCAAGCGCCAGCGGCTCCAGCCAGCCGAAGGAGCGGGCATAGCCGGTCGCCCAGATGATCGTGCGGATCGATCCGTCCGTCAGCGAAAGCCGCTCAGGGCGTGCCGAAGGCAGCGGCACCGGCTCGCGCCGGCATGGTCGCTCGCCGCCGGCGAAGCGGTCGATCTCGGCAAGCAAACGCGCCTGCTTCGCCTCCGCAGCCGCGATCTGCGCGGCGAGATCGTCGGCGAAGGCGATCTCGCGATCGGCAAGGCCGCGCACCCGCCCGGTCAGCTCGACGCCCAGCGCCTGCAGCGTGGCGAGATCGACATCGGCCTTGTCCGGCCTGCCGGCGAGCTGCAGCGAAGGCTGGCGCCTGGCGCTTTCGGGGTTGGCGAGCGCGTCGAGCGGCTGCGCCATGAAACCCATCCGGCAGAGCCAGAAGAAGATGTCCTTGCCGCGCCAGCGCCGCGGCAGGCGCGTGTGCTTGCCGGCGGACAGCGTCACGCGCCGGCCGGCCCGCGCCAGCTCGTCGGCGATCTGCACGCCGGAGGATGACGCGCCGACGATCAGCACCCCGCCGGGCGGCAGTTCGCTCGGGGAACGGTACTGAGAAGCGTGGAGCGAGAGCGGCTCGCCCCGGGTCTCGGACGCAAAAGGTATCATCGGCCGGTCGCAATGGCCGGTGGCCACCACGACGGCCTTGGCCGACCAGGCGCCGGCGCTGGTGTCGAGCACGAAGCCGCTGCCTGTCCGCCTTGACGAAAGAACCTCGACGCAGCATTCGACCGGCGCCTGCCAGCGTCCCGCATAGGCCTCCAGGCTCGCCACGAAGGCGCTTTTGTCCATGAAGCCGTCGGGATCGCCGCCTTCATAGGGCGAGCCGGGCAGCGCGTTCAGCCAGTTGGGCGTCAAGAGCCTGAGCGTGCGCCAGCTCTGCGAGCGCCAGCGTTCGCCGATGCGGCCGCGCTCCAGCACGGCATGCTCGATGCCGATCTGGCCGAGGCAATAGCTGAGCGCAAGGCCGGCCTGGCCCGCGCCGACGATGACGACGTCAGCCCGTTTCATGGTTCCTGTCCGATGGCGTTGAGGGAGACGGCCGTGTGCAAACCGTCTCCCCCCAGCGGGTCATTGGAGTGTCACTGAATGGTCTTGATCCCGACCGTCACCGGCACGCCCTTGGTCAGCACGTCGAAGACGGCCGAGCGCGCGCGGGCCTGTTCGACGAGCTGGTTGAGCTTCTCGGCCGGCGCGTCGCCCTCGACCTCGAACGACACCTGGATGTTCTGGAAGCCGTTGCGCACCTCGTCGGAAATGCCGAGGATGCCGCGCAGGTCGATGTCGCCGTCGACCGAGCACTTGACCCGGCTGAGCTTGATGCCGCGCGCCGCCGCGATGTTGGCGACGCCCGCCATCAGGCAGCTCGCCAGACCGTGCAGCAGCCATTCGACCGGGGTCGGCGCATTGTCGGCGCCGCACAGGATCGCCGGATGGTCGCTGTCGGCATAGTAAGGCTTGTCGTGCTTCTGCTCCTGGCCGGCGCCGTAGAAGCCGTGCATGACGCTCTTGCTGTGCGTGCCCTCGATCCATTCGTTATGGGCGCGGAACTGGAACTTCGCCAGCTCCGGCTGGCCGGCCACGAAATTGATCGTCGCGATCAGGTTCGGCGTGTCGACGCCGTTGAGCGGAACGCGTGCAGGTTTGGTGTTGGGTTGCATGTGACTACTCCGAAGGTTGCTTTGCGGCTTGGTTGCCGTGACGCTTTCCTTTGACGGTCGAGCGTTTGAGCGAGAGTGGGTGCGAGCGTGGAATTTTTGATACGCCCACCGTGGAAATTGCATTGGGCGTTTCATTTGGGACGCACGCCCGCCGCACGATCCAACGCCGGAGATGCCGGCCGCCGCGGCATGGCCAAACGCGAAAACCCCGGCGGCGCCGGGGTTTCGAAGGGCCTTCAAGCATTCCGGCCGTCGAAGCGGCGATGCTTCAGCGGTCCATCCCATCCGTATCGGAGGGCGCAAGGCGCACGCAGGTATAATACTCGATCTGCGAGCGGCTGATGCCAATGTCCTTCAGCAGGAAGTCCGGCATGGCCTGCAGCGCGGCACGTTCATTGCGCATCTTGATGGCGCGATAGGCCAGGCTGAGTGTGCGCCGGGCAAGGCCGGACAGGCTGAAGCCCGCCCGGCCGGTTTCGATGGTGGCTCGATCCAAAGCCGTCATTGTCGTCTCCATTGGTTGCGGGCGCGTTCGTTCGCGCGGTCGACGGGGACAATGCAGGATGGGCGAGGGAGCCAGCGTTGGAGCCGGCGTCGAAATCGCCGTGGAATCGGGGGGATGCGCAATCTCCCCCCTCGAGGGGGAGATGGCCGGCAGGCCAGAGGGGGTCGGTTCGACTGGGCTCGGCCTTGTGCGGCAGATTGAGGTTGGCACTTCACGCGCAGCGACCCCCTCTGTCGCCTTCGGCGACATCTCCCCCTCGAGGGGGGAGATCAGCAGCTCATTGGACTTGGCCCGCTACAACCCCATATTGAATCCAAGGAGCTTTGAGCGTGAGACTCGCGCGGGTGGCCCTTTTGGCAGTGGCCTTCTTGGCTGCCGCGGTTCTTTTCCCCTTCTCCTCGGCCGGAATGGCGGCGGAGAGGGTTGCTCTCAGCATCGCGATCGACGGCGCAATCGGTCCGGCGAGCGCCCGCCAGTTGAAGGAGGCGCTCAAGGCCGCGGCCGAGCGCAACGCCGCGGTTCTCATCCTTCAGCTCGACACGCCGGGCGGCCTGGTCACCTCGATGCGCGAGATGATCGCCGATATCCTGGCCTCTCCCGTTCCCGTCATCGGTTACGTCGCGCCGGCCGGCGGCCACGCGGCGAGCGCCGGAACCTACATCCTCTACGCCACCCATGTCGCGGCGATGGCGCCCGGCACCAATCTGGGGGCGGCGACGCCGGTCGAGATCGGCGGGCTGCCCTCGCTTCCCGGCGGCGAGAAGGACGACAAGAGCACCGGGCAGCCATCCGGCGACCCGATGATGGCCAAGGTGACCAATGACGCGGTGGCGCTGATCCGCTCGCTCGCCGAGCTGCGCAACCGCAACGGCGACTGGGGCGAGAAGGCCGTGCGCCAGGCGGCGAGCCTTTCGGCGAGCGCCGCGCTGCAGGAACATGTCATCGATTTCGTCGCCAGCGACACGACCGAGCTCTTGCAGCTCGCCGACGGCCGCACCGTCGAGGTGGCCGGCAAGAAGCAGGTGCTGGCGACGAAGGGGCTGGCCGTCGAGACGCTCGATCCCGGCTGGTTCATCCGGCTTCTCGCGGTCATCACCGATCCGAACGTCGCCGTCATCCTGATGCTGCTCGGCTTCTACGGCCTCGTCTTCGAGGTGACGAGCCCCGGCGCGGTGGCGCCCGGCGTCATCGGCGCCACCTGCCTCGTGCTCGCCCTCTACGCGCTCGATCTCTTGCCGATCAACTATGCCGGGCTCGCCCTGATGCTGCTCGGCGTCGGCTTCCTCATCGTCGAGGCTTTCAATCCGACGGTGGTGCTCGGGGTCGGAGGCGCGGCCGCCTTCCTGCTCGGCGCGGCCATGCTGCTCAAGGTCGAGGGGCCGGGCTTCGCCATATCCTGGGCGATCATCGGTCCGGCCGCCGCGCTGACGCTCGGGCTCGCGTTGCTTGCCGGCAGTTACCTCTGGGCGGCGCGGCGCAATCCGCCGCGCATCGGCGGCGAGGCGATGCGCGGACTGCCCGTGCAGATTCTCGACTGGGAAGGCGGCGAGGGCCATGTGCTGGCGCTCGGCGAACGCTGGCGGGCGAAAGCCGACGAGCCGATCGCGCCGGGAGATCGCGCGGAGGTGACCGGCGTCAGCGATCTCGTGCTGACGGTGCGGCGGCGTGGTGGAGGAAGCAACGGGCCGGGAAACGACGGAGCAAGACAATGACAGTCGGTTATGTCGCCTATCTGATCCTCGCGCTGCTGGTGATCATGTTCCTGTCGGCGGCCATCCGCATCCTCAGGGAATATGAGCGTGGCGTGGTCTTCACGCTTGGCCGCTTCACCGGCGTCAAGGGACCGGGCCTCATCATCCTCGTTCCCTTCATCCAGCAGATGGTCAGGGTCGACCTGCGCGTGGTCGTGCAGGACGTGCCGCCGCAGGACGTCATCTCGCGCGACAACGTCTCGGTGAAGGTCAACGCGGTGCTCTATTTCCGCATCGTCGACGCCGAGCGGGCGATCATCCAGGTCGAGGATTTCATGACCGCCACCAATCAGCTTGCGCAGACCACGCTGCGCTCGGTGCTCGGCAAGCACGAGCTCGACGAGATGCTGGCCGAGCGCGACAGGCTCAACAGCGACATCCAGGAGATCCTCGACCAGCGCACCGACGCCTGGGGCATCAAGGTTTCCAATGTCGAGATCAAGCATGTCGACCTGAACGAGAGCATGATCCGCGCCATCGCCAAGCAGGCCGAGGCGGAGCGGCTGCGGCGCGCCAAGGTCATCAACGCCGACGGCGAGCAGCAGGCCGCGGCAAAGCTGGTCGAGGCCGGCAAGATGCTGGCCGAGGAGCCGCAGGCCATGCAGCTGCGCTACTTCGAGGCCCTGCACGACATCGCCGGCGAACGCTCCTCCACGGTGGTCTTCCCGCTGCCGGTGGATTTGCTGCGGCAGTTCCTGAAGCAGCCCGGGGGTGAAGGCGGGTGAGTTTCCGAACGTAGCAGATTGGCGAAAGCGGTAGTGGCGGCCATCTCCCCCACAAGGGGGGAGATTGGCTAACCTCAATCCGCCTCGCCGCCCGAACCCTTCCCGCACTCCGCCAGCACCTTGCCGATCGCGGCGCCGGAGCCTTTCAGCGGAAAGCTCGCCATGCCGTATTTGCCGGCGGCGACCGTCACCTCGCCCTTGCCGCGCAAAAGGGCGAGCAGCGGATCGGAAGGACCGGAGAGCTCCGCCGTGAAATAATTGTACATCGCCTCGAGATCGAGCTTCTTGGTCAGGCTCTTGCCGCCGGCCTTGAACGTGAAATCCGCGCTGATGCCGGGCTCGAGCTGCCCGCCGGCGGCGCCGAGATCATAGCTCAGCACCGGCTTGCCGAAGCAGGCGAGCATCAGATGCGCATCGCCCTTCGACCCGCCGCAGACAGAGGCCATCAGCACACTGCCGCCTTCGTCCTCCTCCATCCTGGCTGACCAGGCGCAGGACGCGGCATGGGTCGGGAAGGCTACGAGCAATGCGGCGGGGAGGAAAAGTGCAAGGATGAGTTCTGCCGGGATGCGCCGCATGATCTTGCTCCACGTCGTGTCGCCGGATCATACAAAACAAAAGGCCTGGCGACAGCTTTTGTGGCGGGGCGAAAGCTACAGGCTCGTTTCGCCAATCATTCTTGCCTGCGGCCGCGCGGAATTGCGCTCACTGGGCCGGCTGGAACAGTTCCACCAGATTGCCGGAAGGATCGACCAGCAGGATCTGTGAGCCTCCCGGACCCGTCACGATTTCATTGCGGAAGCTGAGGCCCGCCGCCCGCAACCGGGCAACCTCCGCAGCAATGTCCTCCACGATCAGGTGAATGCGGTTCCAGCCACCTGGGCCTGGCTGCTCGCCGTCGGGCATCGGCCTGCCTGCTGAACTGGTCGGACCGCTGAGGAGCAGCCGAAGTGCTCCCCTCGTGACGTCCGCGAAGGCCGGCGCATGGTTCGAAAGCTGCTTGAAGCCCAGATGCTCCGTGTACCAAGCCACGGCCTCGTCGACATTGTTGACCATGTATCGGACATTTACAGTCGTGGACATCGTCTTGCCTCGCTGACCTCATTCACGGCTTACAGCAGTGCCAGGACAACTGCTTAGCGGTTTTCCGTCAAGGGTTGCATCAGATAGAGCGGTTCGCCGTTTCCTTGAAAACGGAAACGCTCTGCCCGGCTCATTGCCAGGCCGCCTCGTTCTTCTGCTCATAGTCCCGGAACGCCTTGATCAGGCCGCCCAGAACCTCCGCCGACGTTTCGAACATTGCCTTGAGCTGGGGCTCATCGACCTTTGTGATATCTTCCCGGAGGTGATCTTGAATCTCCTGGAATGCTTTCTGCATTTTCTGCGTGTGATGCCGCGGATCGCGGTCGGCTGCGCTTGCCATTGTCCATCTCCATTCGTGGAGTGCTCGATTGCAAACGCGGGCGATAGAGGGGGGTTCCGTCACCCGGCATTGCCGGAGGCGTCGGTTGCACCACCTATTGAGCAAATCCGACCGCCGTACATAAGGAAGTAAGCCAATGACCGACGACGAGGCCGCGATCCGGCAGGTGGTCGAGACCTGGATGGCGGCGAGCCGCGAGGGCGATCTGGAGACCGTGCTCGGCCTGATGACGGACGACGTCGTCTTCATGGTTCCCGGCAAGGAGCCGTTCGGCAAGGAAGCCTTCGCCGCTGCTTTCAAAGGCATGGGCGAAACGAAGGTCGACGGCAAGAGCGAGATCGTCGAGCTCAAGCTTCTCGGCGACTGGGCTTATATCCGTAACCGCATCGACATGACGGCGGCGCCGTCGGGCGGAGAGCCGGTGCGGCGCATCGGCTATACGCTGACTTTGCTGCGCAAGGAAGGCGACGAGCGCTGGCGACTGACGAGGGATGCGAATTTGTTGGCCGGGTAGGGTGGTGTCGCGGGTTTGCCGCGGTCCCTCACCGCCTCCAGGGCGGTTCCGGCGAAAATCGCTTGCCGATCCAGTCGGCGAAGGCGCGGGTCTTGGCGGCTTGGCCCTTGGCTGAGGGCATGACGACATAGACGGCGCCCTCGTCGGCCAGCGTCCAGTCCTCCAGGATCGGCACCAACCGACCGTCGGCGAGCTCGCGTCCGACCAGCCAGTCGGTGCTCATCATCAGGCCGACGCCTTGCACGGCGGCCTCGACCAGCACCTCGGCGTCGTCGCTGGTGAGCGGTCCCGAAACCTCGACCCGCACGCGCCGGCCCTCGCGGTCGGTCATCTCCCAGGCCGGAAAGGTCTGGAAGCCGGTGAAGCCGAGGCAGGAATGTTCGAGCAGCGCCTGCGGCGTTTCCGGCCGGCCTCTTCGCGCAAGGTAGGAGGGCGCGGCGCAAAGCAGCCGGCGCCGCGTCGCCACCTTGCGCGCCACCAGGCGCGAATCCTCGAGGCTGCCCAGCCGGACGGCGACGTCGAAATTCTCGGCGACGAGATCGGCGAAACGGTTGGAGAATTCGGCTTCGATCCGCACATCCGGGAACTCGGCGAGGAACTGTGGCAGGAACGGCCCGACCCACATGCGCCCGAAGGTGCCGGGCAGCGCCAGCCGCAGCAACCCGCGCGGCCGGCCGCCGGCATGGGCGGAGGCGGCGGCTTCCGCCTCGTCGACCGAGGCGAGGATGGCGCGCACGCGCACCAGGAATTCCGCGCCCGCCTCGGTCAGCGAGACGCTGCGCGTCGTGCGGTGGAGCAGCCGCACCCCTAGCCGCTCCTCCAGCGACTGCAGGCGGCGCGACAGGATGGTGGCGTCGCGTCCGACCCGCGCCGCTGCCCTGGTGAAGGAGCGCGCCTCGGCGACGGCGGCGAAAGCCGCCATTTCGGCAAGAGCCGAGGGCTCATGGGATTGCTGCATGATTTGCAATACTCAAATGCAAGGCCCGGCAATTATCGAGGAATAGCGCAGCAGATAGGTTCACTCAACTGTCAATCGACACCCACGGAGTGAATCCATGAAAGCCATCGAACTCAGCCAGCCCAGGCTGGACGCCTTCCGCGCCGTCACCGTCGCCACGCCCGAACCGCAACGCGGCGAGGTGCTGATCCGCCAGCGCGCCGCGAGCCTGAATTTCGTCGATGTCGCTGTGGCGAGCGGCAATTATCCCGGGCCGGTCTTCCCGCTCATTCCG
The DNA here is from genome assembly GCA_004963905.1 of Mesorhizobium sp. GTDB lineage: Bacteria > Pseudomonadota > Alphaproteobacteria > Rhizobiales > Rhizobiaceae > Mesorhizobium. The sequence continues at coordinate 5,017 of SUGL01000014.1, read as the reverse complement.
GTCGCCGACGGCGCCGGCGAGATCGTGGCGCTCGGCGAGGGCGTTACGAGATTCGCCGTCGGCGACCGCGTCGTGGCCCACGCCAAGCCACGCTGGATCGGCGGCCGGCCGCGGCCTTACGAGACGACGCAGATGCGCGGCATTTCGTTGCCCGGGTCGCTGGCCGAATTTGTCGCCCTGCCGGCCAATTCGGTCGTGCCGGTTCCGGCGCATCTCTCCTTCGAGGCGGCCTCGACGCTCCCCATCGCCAGTACCACCGCCTGGAACGCCATCCGCGCCGCCGATGTCGGGCCGGGCTCGGTCGTCGTGCTGCTCGGCACCGGTGGCGTCTCGATCTTCACGCTTCAGCTTGCCAAGGCGGCCGGCGCCACCGTCGTCATCACCTCGTCGTCGGACGAGAAGCTGGAGCGGGCCAAGGCGCTCGGCGCCGATCATCTCATCAACTACCGCGCGACGCCCGACTGGGACGGCAAGGTGCTGGAGTTGACCGATGGCCTCGGCGCCGACCTCGTCGTCGAGACCGGCGGCACCGCGACCTTCGCGCGCGCCGTCAATGCCACCGCGCCCGGCGGCATGCTGTTCACCATCGGCTTCGTCACCGGCGCCGAGGCGACGGTCAATCTGCTGCCGATCATCATCAAGGCGCTGAAGGTGGTGGGCAACAACACCGGATCGGTCTCCGACCTCCGCGACGCCGTCCGCGCCGTCGGCGCCGCCGGAATCGAGCCGGTCGTCGACAAGGTGTTTTCGCAAGAAGAGGCCACCGAAGCCTACACCCACATGGCCGCCGGCGGCCTGCATTTCGGGAAATTGGTGTTCGGGCTGGATTGGTAGGGAAGGACACTCGTCGGAGATTGGCGAAAGCGGGCGAGCGAATGATCTCCCCCCTTGAGGGGGAGATGCCCGGCAGGGCAGAGGGGGGCGTCTCACATAGAGCGCCAGCGCTGCCTCTCGCCGAGCGGGGCGTCGGCGCTTCACGCGCGGCGACCCCCTCTGTCGCCTTCGGCGACATCTCCCCCTCAAGGCCCTCAAGGGGGGAAATTAGGCCGCCCTCAGATCAACTTCTCCAGCGTGATCGGCAGATCCCTTATCCGCTTCCCCGTCGCGTGGAACACCGCGTTGGCGATCGCGGGCGCCACGCCGACGATGCCGAGTTCCCCCACGCCCTTGCCGCCGAGGGCGGAGGAGTGCGGGTCGGGGATGCCGACCGAGATCGTCTGGATATCCGGAATGTCGGCATTGGTCGGCAGCATGTAGTCGGCGAGGTTGCCGTTGACGATGCGGCCGTGGCGGCGGTCGACGATGCCTTCTTCGAGCAACGCCTGGCCGATGCCCATGATGATGCCGCCCTTCCACTGGCTCTCCGCCAGCTTCGGGTTGTAGAGCCGGCCGGAATCCAGCGCCGACACCACGCGCGACACGCGCACCGTGCCGAAATCCTCGTCGACGCGCACCTCGACGAAATGCGCGCACCAGGAATGGCGCGAATAGTCGCCTTCGGTGTGCGGCAGCGCCATGGCGATGGTTGTGTAGTTGTTGTAGCGCTGCTCCGGCGTGAAGCCGGCCGGAACGGTGTCGCCCTTGGCCTCGATCCGCTCGCGGCCGACGGCCGACAGGAATTCGGCGATCGACAGCTCCGGCCCATCGCCGCGCGGCGAGGCGATGCGGCCATCCCGCACCGCCAGCGTGTTCGCCTGCAGCCCATGGAAGGGCGAACGCGGATCGGAGAGCGCCAGTCCGATCAGCTCGTCCAGCGCCTGGCCCGCCGCCTTGTAGACGGCGCCGGTCATGACGCCGGCAAGCCGTGAGCCGCCGGTGACGCCCGCCCGAGCAAGGCGCGAGTCGCCGAGCTTCACCGAAACCTGCTCCACCGGCACGCCGAGCGTCTCGGCGGCGGTCTGCGCCAGAATGGTGTAGGTGCCCTGGCCCATGTCGATGGAGGAGCTTTCGACCTCGACCGAACCGTCGGCGAGTATCTTCACCACCGCCTCGCCATGGGCGCGCCGCACCGGATAGGTGCCGGCCGCCACGCCCCAGCCGATGAGCTGGTGGCCGTCGCGCATCGAGCGCGGCGCTGGCGAACGCTTCGCCCAGCCGAAGGCTTCCGCGCCGGCTGCGAAGGCCTCGCGCAATTGCCTTGTCGACCACGCCTTCTTCGCGTGCGGATCCTGTTCGGCGTAGTTGATCAGCCGCATCTCCAGCGGATCCAGCCCAAGCTCGTATGCAAGCTCGTCGATGGCGCATTCGATGCCGAAGGCGCTCGGGTTCTCGCCTGGTGCGCGCTTTGCCCCCGGCACCACCGTGTTCACCCGCACCACATTCTGCTTCGAGGAGAAGTTGGGTGTGGCGTACATGATCGAGGTGACCGAGCCGAGCGGCTCGACCCACATGCCGTCGACGGCCGTCTCGTTGACGCCGCGATGCACGATCGACTGGATCTTGCCTTGCTTGTCGGCGCCGATCGCCACGGTCTGCCGCGTCGCGGCGCGGCCGCCATAGGAGGTGAAATTCTGCGGGCGGTTGAGCACCAGCTTCACCGGCCGGTCGAGCATCCGGGCCGCCGCGGCGGCCACCGCGCTGTGCGCGAGCGCCAGGGCCTTCGAGCCGAAGCCGCCGCCGATATAGGGCGAGACCAGCCGCACATTCTCGAACGGCACGCCGAACCATTCGGCATAGGTGCGCGCCATGCCGTCCAGCCACTGGCTCGGCTCCCAGATGGTGAGCTCGTCGCCTTCCCAGCGCGCGATCAGCCCGTGCGGCTCCATCGCCGCCTGGAACTCGCGCGGCGTGTTGTAGGCGGCGCAGACGCGCACCGGCGCTTCGGCGAAGGCGGCTTCGGCGTCGCCCCATTCCTTGGTCATGGCATCGATCGGGATGCCGTCGCCGGCCTTGCCGTCGCTCAAGTCGACGATGGCCGGAATCTCGTCATACCAGACCTTGACCAGCGCGGCCGCCGCCACCGCCTGCTCGAATGTCTCGGCCACCACGGCCGCGATATGCTGGCCGGAAAAGGTGACCTCGCGGGCGAGGGGACAATAGGTCGGTTGCGATGGCGGGTTGCCGAACCAGTCGGAAGCGCCCTTCAGCTCCATGATGGTGTCGGGCGTCAGCACGGCGAGCACGCCCGGCGCCGTCTCCGCGGCGCGCGTGTCGATCGCGGTGACCTTGCCGGCGGCAATCGTCGCGCCGACCAGCACCGCATGCGTCAGCCCTTCGAGCTGCTGCTCGACGGCGTAGTGGGCGGCGCCGGTGATCTTGGCCGGGCCGTCGACGCGCGACAGGCGTCCGCCGACCGCTTCGAGCCGCGCGCTGTCCGACGCCGCGTGTTTCATGTCGTGAACGGTCATGCCGTCTCTCCCAATTTGAGGATGGCTCTAGCGATCACGCGCGGCGCGAGCGCTATCTTGTAGTGGTTGGCGCCATGGTCGACGGCGCCTTCCATGGCCAGTTCGCTGGCCTTGCGCACGGTCGCTTCGTCGAGCGGCTTGCCCTTCAGCGCCTCTTCGACGGCGCGCGCCCGCCACGGCTTCGTCGCGACGCCGCCGAGCGCGACGCGGATGTCGCGGATGGTGCGGCCGTCGGCTTCGAGTTCCAGCCCGACGGCAGCGCTTGCCGCCGCGAATTCATAGGACTGGCGATCGCGCACCTTGATGTAGGTCGAGCGCCTGGCTGCGGCCGAGCCGGGGATCTCTATTGCCGTGATCACCTCGCCGGGACGGATGTCGTGCTCTTGCTCGGCAGTGGCGCCCGGCGCAAGGAAGAAGTCCTCGACCTTCAGCTTCCGCTCGCCGAGATCGACCTCGGCGTCGAAGGCGACGAGCGCGATGGCAAGGTCGCCCGGATAGGTGGCGATGCAGGATTCGCTCACGCCGAGCACCGCATGGCCGCGCGTCACGCCGCCGATCGCCGAGCAGCCGCTGCCCGGCGCGCGCTTGTTGCAGGCCGGGAAGTTCTGCGGATCGCGGAAATAGGGGCAGCGCGTGCGCTGCATCAGGTTGCCGCCGATGGTCGCCATGTTGCGAAGCTGCGCGGAGGCCGCCTGCCAGAGCGCTTCCGACACGGCCGGAAAGTGGCTCTTCACTTGCGCATTGTCGGCGACATGGCTCATCTTCGCCAGCGCGCCGATCACCGCGCGTTCGGCGCTGACGTCGATGGCGTTCAGCCCCTCGATGTGGCTGATGTCGATGACGGTCGAGGGTTCGGCGACGCCGCATTTGGCGAGGTCGACCAGCGTCGTGCCGCCGGCAAGCAGCATGGCGCCGGGGAGGGCGGCGGCGTTGCGCGCGGCCTCGACGCTGTCGGCGCGAAGGTAGGAGAAATCTCTCATGAGCGGAGCTCCCTGGCTGCCTGGCGAACGGCGGCGACGATGTGCGGATAGGCGCCGCAGCGGCACAGATTGCCGGCCATATATTCGCGGATTTCCTCGTCGGAGCCGGCATGGCCCTCGCGGATGCAGGCCACCGCCGACATGATCTGTCCCGGCGTGCAATAGCCGCACTGGAAGGCATCCTGCTCGAGGAAGGCGGCCTGCACGGCGTTGAGCGTGCCGTCAGCGTCGGCCAGCCCTTCGATCGTGGTGATCGAGCGCCCCTCGACTTGTGCTGCCAAGGTCAGGCAGGCCAACACCCTTTGGCCGTCGACATGGACGGTGCAGGCGCCGCACTGGCCCTGGTCGCAGCCTTTCTTGGTGCCGGTGAGGGACAGCCGGTCGCGCAACGCGTCGAGCAGCGTGACGCGCGGCTCGATGTCGAGCGTACGGGTCTCGCCGTTGATGGTGAGATGGATGGAAAGCGTGGTCGGGCTGGGCTGTGCGGTTGAACCGTTAGTGGCATCGCCATTCCTGAAATGGCCGTCTTCGGGAGGATCGATGATGGTCTGGCTGGTCATGAGGCGTCGGGCTCCAATTGCTGGACGCTAGGCGGATGGAAATGGGGCTTGGGCGGGATGGGGCAAGGCGTGGGGACAGCTAATCTCCCCCCTTGTGGGGGAGATGCCCGGCAGGGCAGAGGGGGGCGCG
>SUGL01000149.1 GCA_004963905.1 Mesorhizobium sp. | reverse complement strand
GGCATGGCCGTGCTGGAAAGCTACGAGCATGCCAGGGCGCGTGGTGCCACAATCCTTGCCGAGATCGCCGGCGTCGGCCTTTCCGCCGATGCCTTCCACATCGCCGCGCCATCTGTCGAGGGGCCAGCGTCGGCGATGCGCGCCTGCCTTGCCGATGCCGGGCTGAATGCCGAGGACGTCGACTACCTCAACGCGCACGGCACCGGTACCAAGAGCAATGATCAGACTGAAACGGCGGCGATCAAGCGTGTGTTTGGAAACCACGCTTATTCGATGTCCATCTCTTCCACCAAGTCCACGCACGCGCATTGCCTCGGCGCAGCGAGCGCGCTTGAAATGATCGCCTGCGTGATGGCAATCCAAGAGGACGTCGTGCCGCCGACCGCCAACTATCGCGAGCCAGATCCCGCTTGCGACCTCGACATCAC
>SUGL01000148.1 GCA_004963905.1 Mesorhizobium sp. | reverse complement strand
CCCAGCGAGACCATGACGATCTGGCCGTCGAGCGTGACCAGCGGAAAGGCGAGGCCGTCGCGAAGCTTGAATTCGCGGGCATCGCCCATGACCTCGTCGCTGCTCTTGTCGATGACGATGGCCTGCGAGGCCTCCCGCCACTGGAACGGGGCCTGCAATTGCTTCATATGGCTGACGACCGGATCATGGTCGACATAGTTGCGCGCCACGTAGCGCTCCAGCCACTCGCCCGGCCAGTCGCAGAGCAGCACGTGGTCCTTCTGCTGGCTGCGCGGCGTGCCGGGTTGCGGCACGGTGCCGGCCATCAGCGCCGCCAGCCCGAAACCCGAGGTGACACCGAGCAACCGCTCGCATACCGCCGCCGCCGTGTTGGCATGCTGCAGTTGGTCTATGTATTCCAGAGTTCTATCGAACATGCTCATCGCAACATCTACCCC
>SUGL01000147.1 GCA_004963905.1 Mesorhizobium sp. | reverse complement strand
TCGGTGCCGACCCTGCCGAGAATCAGGCCTGCGGCGCTGCCGGTGCCGTTGTACAAGAAGATTTTAGTGCCCGCGGTGGTCTCGACCCCCGAGTCGGTGCCGTTGGTGACGCTTAGCGCATAGCTGAGTTCCTGCGCCGCCGGCCCATCGGCTCCGGCGCTGCCGCCGGTCACGGTCAGCAGCGAAGCGGTGCTGCGGGCGAAGCCGATTGCGCCGGTGCCCGCCACGTCCGGATCGTCGCCAGGCGACGGCACGTTGGTGAACAGCGACGCGATCGTCGTCGAACCGAAGGCGAACGCCGAGCCGTCGACATCGGTGTCGGCCTGCACCCCAGGCGTTTCGTCGTGGCGCACCGACGCCGTGCCGCTCGTCACGGCCGTGATTGTCGGCCCGTCATCGTCGAACTTGACGAGCAGGCCGATGTCGTTGCCGGAGTCTG
>SUGL01000146.1 GCA_004963905.1 Mesorhizobium sp. | reverse complement strand
ATCAAGGACCGCGAGAACGCGCTCATCATGGAAACGACCAAGGGTCAGGTCGTCATCGAAATGTACCCTGACCTGGCGCCCGGCCATGTCGCCCGCATCAAGGAACTGGCCCGTGAAGGCGCCTATGATGGCGTGGTGTTCCATCGCGTCATCGACGGCTTTATGGCGCAGACCGGCGACGTCAAGTTCGGCAATTCCTCGAAGCCCTCTTTCGCGCCTACCCGCGCGGGCATGGGCGGTTCCGACAAGCCGGACCTGAAGGCCGAATTCTCCAACGCCAACCATGGCCGCGGCACCTGCTCGATGGCGCGCGCGCAGAACCCGAATTCGGCGAATTCGCAGTTCTTCATCTGCTTCGACGATGCCTCCTTCCTCAACCGCCAGTACACGGTCTGGGGGCAAGTCATCGAGGGCATGGACAATGTCGACAAGATCAAGCGCGGTGAGCC
>SUGL01000145.1:216-452 GCA_004963905.1 Mesorhizobium sp. | reverse complement strand
TTGAGCATCTCTGGCACAAGATCTTCCGCAGCTTCACCTACATGGGCAGCCGCGGCGCCGCGGTCGAATGCGTCAGCGCCATCGACATAGCGCTCTGGGACATCCGCGGCAAAGTCCTCGGCAAGCCGATCTATGAGTTGCTGGGCGGACCAGTGCGCGATGAGATCGCCCTCTACACCCACCCCAACCAGGCCAAGTTCACCAGCAAGGAGGCCGTGGTCCGCGAAATTCGGGAC
>SUGL01000145.1:0-206 GCA_004963905.1 Mesorhizobium sp. | reverse complement strand
GTCGAGTCCGGCCATACCGGGCTCAAGTTCGATCCGTTCCCCCACCAGGGTCCCAGCGTCGACGGCGAGGCCCGCGAAAGGCGGGACGGCTATCTCGATGGCGGCATGACCCGCAAGGACGAGCGCGAAGCGGCCGAGCTCACGGCCCTGATCCGCGAAACGGCGGGCCCCGATGTCGACATCCTCATCGATGCGCATGGCCTGTC
>SUGL01000144.1 GCA_004963905.1 Mesorhizobium sp. | reverse complement strand
CCGACTCGACCCGGTCCATCAAATGCCGGGACTAAACACCTAGGATCCATGCCGTGACGTTGGCCATAGAATGCAACCGTGCAGAATGGGCACCTGCAACAGGGCCAGCTAACATCGATCCATGACCGGCTATGTCTACATGACCGCAAGCCAGAAAGGCGGCACGATCTACATCGGCGTCACTAGCGACCTTGGCCGTCGCATGCCTGAGCACAGATCGGGTCAGGGCTCGCGCTTCACCAGCCGCTACGGCGTTCAGCGATTGGTCTGGTATGAGGAACACTTCGACATCACTGATGCCATCCAGCGCGAGAAGTCGCTGAAGCGCTGGCCACGCCGATGGAAGGTGGAACTGATCGAGAAGAACAATCCGGAATGGTTTGAACTCTCTCGTGGAACCGGCTGGTGAGCGTTCTGCACCGTTGCGGCGCTCGCAGGTCACGGCATGGATCCTAGGGTCTGCGCGCGTCGCTTCGCTCCTTGCTCCGCCCT
>SUGL01000143.1 GCA_004963905.1 Mesorhizobium sp. | reverse complement strand
CCTGGGACGTGGTGAAGCCCGGCACGTTGTCGATCAGTTGGAAGGAAACCGGCGGCCCGGCCGTGGAAGAGCCGTCGCGCATGAATTTCGGAACAACTTTCATCCAGCAGAGTTTAGAGTACGAGCTGGCAGGGAGCGTCGCGTTGAACTTCAGGCCCACCGGCCTGGAGTGCCTGCTTGAGATTCCCCTGCCCCAGACGGAAGCCTTCGAGCTGTTACCCAGCCACGCATGAACAAGAGCGCCCCACTATCCGGCCTGAGGATCCTCGTCGTCGAGGATACTTTCCTGGTCGCGCTCGATCTTTCCGACGAATTGACCGATGCGGGCTGCGATGTCGTTGGACCCGCGCCCTCCGTCCAAGAGGCGCTCGAGCAGATCGACGGCGTCGAGCTGGACGGGGCGGTGCTCGACGTCAACCTGCATGGCGAACGCAGCTTCCCGCTCGCCGAGCATCTCGCGGCCCGCGACGTGCCTTTTGTCTTCCTCACCGGCT
>SUGL01000142.1 GCA_004963905.1 Mesorhizobium sp. | reverse complement strand
CGGGGCGATCAATTCTACCTGGCTTCGTTGCCTCGACTCGTCTGCTGAGATTAAACGTGCTAGTTCGGGATCTGCCTGAACTAGGGCCTCCTCGAAAAACCGTCTCTTTGCTTTCATGCAGAAGTCTCCCTTGGGCCTGGTAAGGACGCGCCAGCGCAGACTCACAATAGACCGTTGCTGTGATGAGGCGTCTAGCCGCGCCTGCAGCGCCGTTGTTGTGATGAGAACTTAGCGCAGATCAATCGCCGCCGTTATTGCTTCCCACTGGGTCAATTCGTTCTTCTCTTTGGCGCCTTCGACGCCGTTGGATGGGTCGCGATACTGTCCCTAGCCCTATCTCATGCTAACCGACGAAGACAAATAGGTCACAACTATCGCAGCAATTGACGGTGCCTATCTGCGAAACACTGAAATATTCTGTACACTCAAAAGAGGCTGTGCTTTCCTGAAGCTTCCTTGGACCTGCCTCCAGGCACAAGGCACCAAGACTGTTAACGATAATCAGAGGAACTAGAGGCCATGCGTGTAAGATCAAATATGGGTTACTTCTGCGCTGCACTTGCTCTTGGTCTTGCGGCGGCACCAGCCGCCCGAG
>SUGL01000141.1 GCA_004963905.1 Mesorhizobium sp. | reverse complement strand
GGAGAACGACATGCATCAAAACAAAGACTTAAAGCGCGTCGCCTGAATCCGTTTCTGCGCGACGCGCTTTAGAGCAATTCCAGGAAAAGTGTGAGCGGTCAGGCTCGGCGACTTCGCCGTAGCTTCCGTCCGGAAAGCGTAAAAACGAAGAGTTGGAGCGGTTCGGCGTTTCCGTGAAACGGTGAACCGCTCTAACGGCTTACTTCTCCTTGATGCGCATCGCCTTGACCGGCGGTGCCTTCGGAGCCGGGGCCGCGGCTGGTTTCTTCGCGTCCTTCTTCGGCTTGCGGGGTTCCTTGCCCGCCTTCATCGCACCCTTAGCCATGATTCGCTCCTCCGATTGTGGGCAGCCCAAGTGAAACAAGAGAAGCGCCCGACCGCAAGAGGCTGCTCGCCGCTTCGAAAGCCGGCACCTGGATGTCAACCGTTTTCCCTCGGCGTCGACCGGATTTCGGGCAGCGGCTGCAGGATGGTTCGTCGGCATCTTGAACCTCGGATCGGCTGGCGCATTGTCTGTAGAGCTTCGGCCGGCGGGTCGTTAAAGCGCATCGCGCTGAAACGGATTCAGGCGACGCGCTTTAAGTCTTTGTTTTGATGCATGTC
>SUGL01000140.1 GCA_004963905.1 Mesorhizobium sp. | reverse complement strand
AGTAGGCAGTAGGCAGTAGGCAGTAGGCAGTAGGCAGTAGGCAGTAGGCAGTAGGGCTTTCTTTCCTTGCCCTATTCCCTACTGCCTAATCCCTACTGCCTAAATTCCCTCACCCGCCAGTTCCTCCGACAGCGTCGAAACCTGGTCCTGGGCGCTGCGCATCATCGGATAGATGGCGAGCACCTTCTGCCAGGCTTCCAGCGCGGACTGCTTATGGCCGGTTTCGGCCATGATTTGCGCCAAGCCCGAAAGGGCGCCGAAATGGCGGGGTTCGAGCTGCAGCGTGTGGTCGATGTCCGACATCGACTTCCCGTAATTCTTCATCAGGAAATGCACTGTGGCGCGGCGGTTCCAGCCTTCGGCATAGCTGGGCTGCAAGGTCACCACCTGGTCGAGGAAGTCGAGCGCAACGTCGAATTTCTGATCTTCCGTCGCCTTCTGAGCCCACTGCATCATCAGGTCGATCGAGGCGCTGCCGGACTGGTTCCACTCATTCCAGATGCGGCCAGCGATGCGTTCGGCGGCCTTTTCGTTGCGCTCGCGCTTGAGATCGACAAAGAGCTGGTCGAGTCGTCCTTGCCTTGTCGAGGCGACCGGCGGCGGCGTGATGGCGGGCGGCGGCGAATTGGTGGGCGG
>SUGL01000013.1 GCA_004963905.1 Mesorhizobium sp. | reverse complement strand
TCCAACAAGACCATCGGCGAGGACGCCATCCGCGAGCTGATGGCCCAGGTCGACGCCTACATCCCGACGCCGGTTCGTCCGCTGGACAAGCCGTTCCTGATGCCGATCGAGGACGTGTTCTCGATCTCGGGCCGCGGCACGGTCGTGACCGGCCGCGTCGAGCGCGGCGTGGTCAAGGTCGGCGAGGAATTGGAGATCGTCGGCATCCGTCCGACGGCCAAGACCACCTGCACGGGTGTCGAGATGTTCCGCAAGCTGCTCGACCAGGGCCAGGCCGGCGACAACATCGGCGCGCTGCTGCGCGGCATCGACCGCGAGGGCGTGGAGCGCGGCCAGGTTCTGGCCAAGCCCGGTTCGGTGAAGCCGCACAAGAAGTTCACGGCCGAAGCCTACATCCTGACCAAGGACGAGGGTGGCCGTCACACGCCGTTCTTCACCAACTACCGTCCGCAGTTCTACTTCCGCACCACCGACGTGACGGGCATCGTGACGCTGCCGGCCGGCACCGAGATGGTGATGCCTGGCGACAACATCACCGTCGACGTCGAGCTGATCGTGCCGATCGCGATGGAAGAGAAGCTGCGCTTCGCCATCCGTGAAGGCGGCCGCACCGTCGGTGCCGGCATCGTCGTCACCATCAAAGAGTAATTGGACTGAAACGGATCTGTCGCGGGCGCGGGAGCTGCCCGCGCCGCGCCAGAACAAGGAATTGACGCATGAACGGACAGAATATCCGCATCCGCCTTAAGGCGTTTGACCACCGGGTGCTCGACGCCTCGACGCGCGAAATCGTGTCGACCGCCAAGCGCACCGGCGCCAACGTCCGCGGCCCCATTCCGCTGCCGACGCGGATCGAAAAGTTCACGGTCAACCGGTCGCCTCACGTCGACAAGAAGAGCCGCGAGCAGTTCGAGATGCGCACCCACAAGCGGCTGCTCGACATCGTCGATCCGACCCCGCAGACGGTCGATGCTCTGATGAAGCTCGATCTGGCCGCCGGTGTCGACGTCGAGATCAAGCTCTAAGGAACAAGAGGGCGGGGGCAACCCGGAACTCTGAAGGAACAAGAGGCGTGGAGGGGCGCTAGCCCCGACAGGGAACTCTAAAGGAATTGAACCGATGCGTTCAGGTGTGATTGCAAAGAAGGTGGGAATGACCCGCATCTACAACGATGCCGGGGAACACGTTCCCGTCACCGTTCTCCAGATGGAGAACTGCCAGGTCGTGGCGCAGCGCACGCAGGAGAAGAACGGCTACACCGCCGTCCAGCTCGGCGTTGGCCTTGCCAAGGTGAAGAACACGTCGAAGGCGATGCGCGGCCATTTCGCTGCCGCCTCCGTCGAGCCGAAGGCGAAGCTCGCCGAGTTCCGCGTCTCCGCCGAGAACATGATCGACGTCGGCGCCGAGCTCACCGTCGAGCACTTCGTCGCCGGCCAGAAGGTCGACGTGACGGGCACCTCGACCGGCAAGGGTTTCCAGGGCGTGATCAAGCGGCACAACATGGGTGGTGGCCGCGCCACGCACGGTAACTCGGTCTCGCACCGCACGCACGGCTCAACCGGTCAGCGCCAGGACCCCGGCAAGGTGTTCAAGGGCAAGAAGATGGCCGGCCACATGGGCGACGTCCGCGTCACCACGCAGAATGTCGAGGTCGTCTCGACCGACGCCGACCGCGGCCTGATCCTGATCCGTGGCGCCGTTCCGGGCGTCAAGGGCGCCTGGATCCTGGTCCGTGACGCGGCCAAGGTTGCGCTGCCGGCCAATGCGCCGAAGCCTGCCGCGATCCGCGCTGCCGCCGCCAAGAACGAAGCCCCGGCCACCGAGGGAGCGGAATAATGGACCTCAAGATTACAACGCTCGGCGGCAAGGACGCCGGCAAGGTGAAACTCTCCGAGGAGATTTTCGGCCTTGACCCGCGCGAGGACATCCTGCAGCGCGTCGTGCGCTGGCAGCTCGCCAAGAAGCAGCAGGGCACGCACAAGGCCAAGGGCCGCGCCGAGATCGCGCGCACCGGCGCCAAGATGTACAAGCAGAAGGGTACGGGCCGCGCCCGTCACCATTCGGCTCGCGCTCCGCAGTTCCGCGGCGGCGGCAAGGCGCACGGCCCGGTCGTGCGCAGCCACGAGCACGAGCTGCCGAAGAAGGTGCGCGCGCTGGGCTTGAAGCATGCTCTCTCGGCCAAGGCCAAGAGCGCTTCGCTGATCATCGTCGACGAGCTGAAGCTGGCCGAAGCCAAGACCAAGGCGCTGGCAGCTAGCCTCGAGACGCTCGGGCTCACCAATGCCCTGGTGATCGGCGGCGCCGAGCTCGACCAGAACTTCAAGCTGGCGGCGACCAACATTCCCAACATCGACGTGCTGCCGATCCAGGGCATCAACGTCTACGACATTCTGCGCCGCGGCACGCTGGTCCTTTCCAAGGCCGCCGTCGAGGCTCTCGAGGAGCGCTTCAAATGACCGACCTTCGTCACTACGACGTGATCGTCTCGCCGGCGATCACTGAAAAGTCGACCATGGCTTCCGAGCAGAACCAGGTCGTCTTCAACGTCGCCAAGAAGGCGTCGAAGCCGGAAATCAAGGCCGCCGTCGAAGCTCTCTTCGGCGTCAAGGTGATGGCCGTGAACACGCTCGTCCGCAAGGGCAAGATCAAGCGCTTCCGCGGCACGGTTGGCCGCCAGGGCGACGTCAAGAAGGCGGTTGTGACGCTGGCCGACGGTCAGTCGATCGACGTCGCGACGGGTCTCTGAGCAAGGCCGCGAGGACAGGACAATGGCACTCAAGAAATTCAACCCGGTAACGCCGAGCACCCGCCAGCTGGTCATCGTCGACCGCTCGGGCCTCTACAAGGGCAAGCCCGTCAAGGGGCTGACCGAAGGCCTGACCAAGTCGGGCGGCCGCAACAACTACGGCCGCATCACGGCCCGCTTCATCGGCGGCGGTCACAAGCGTTCGTACCGCATCATCGACTTCAAGCGTAAGAAGTACGACGTCGTCGGCACGGTCGAGCGTATCGAATACGATCCGAACCGCACCGCCTTCATCGCGCTGATCAAGTATGACGATGGCGAGCTGTCCTACATCCTGGCGCCGCAGCGTCTGGCTGCCGGCGACAAGATCGTGGCCGGCGAAGCCGTCGACGTGAAGCCGGGCAACGCGATGCCGCTGGCCTCCATGCCGGTCGGCACGATCGTCCACAACATCGAGCTGAAGCCGGGCAAGGGCGGCCAGGTCGCCCGTTCGGCGGGCGGCTACGCCCAGCTCGTCGGCCGCGACCAGGGCATGGCGATCCTGCGCCTGAACTCGGGCGAGCAGCGCGTCGTGCACGGCTCCTGCATGGCCACCGTCGGCGCCGTGTCGAACCCCGACCACGGCAACATCAACGACGGCAAGGCCGGCCGCACGGTGTGGCGCGGCAAGCGCCCGCACAATCGCGGCGTGGCCATGAACCCGGTCGATCATCCGCACGGCGGTGGTGAAGGCCGCACCTCGGGTGGCCGTCATCCGGTTTCGCCCTGGGGCAAGCCGACCAAGGGCAAGAAGACGCGGTCCAACAAGGCGACCGACAAGTTCATCGTGCGCTCGCGCCATCAGCGCAAGAGCTAAGAAGAGGTAACGCCAAGTGACTCGTTCGATTTGGAAAGGCCCCTTCATCGACGGCTACCTTCTCAAGAAGGTGGACAAGGTTCGTGAAGGCGGTCGCAATGAGGTGATCAAGATGTGGAGCCGTCGCTCCACCATCCTGCCGCAGTTCGTCGGCTTCACCTTCGGTGTCTACAACGGCCAGAAGCATGTCCCGGTCTCGGTGAACGAGGACATGGTCGGTCACAAGTTCGGTGAATTCGCTCCGACCCGGACCTATTACGGTCACGGCGCGGATAAGAAGGCGAAGAGGAAGTAAATCATGGGCAAGGCCAAAGCTCCGCGTAGGCTTGCTGACAACGAAGCGCGCGCCGTGTTGCGCACGATCCGTATCAGCCCGCAGAAGCTGAACCTGGTTGCCGCGCTGATCCGCGGCAAGAAGGTCGCGACAGCGCTTTCCGACCTCGAATTCTCGGCCAAGCGGATTTCCGGCACGGTCAAGAAGACGCTGGAATCGGCGATCGCCAACGCGGAAAACAACCACGACCTCGATGTCGATTCGCTGATCGTATCGGAAGCCTATGTCGGCAAGTCGATCGTCATGAAGCGGTTCCACGCTCGTGGCCGTGGTCGCGCCAGCCGTATCGAAAAGCCGTTCTCGCACCTCACGATCGTCGTTCGTGAAGTCGAGGAAAAAGGGGAGGCCGCATAATGGGCCAGAAAGTCAATCCGATCGGGCTGCGTCTCGGCATCAACCGCACCTGGGATTCGCGCTGGTTCGCGAACACCGGCGAGTACGGCCAGCTGCTGCATGAGGACATCAAGATCCGCAAGTATCTTGAGAAGGAACTCAAGCAGGCCGCGATCTCCAAGGTCGTGATCGAGCGTCCGCACAAGAAGTGCCGCGTCACCATCCATGCCGCGCGTCCGGGCCTGATCATCGGCAAGAAGGGCGCCGACATCGAGAAGCTCCGCAAGAAGCTGATGGAGATGACGAAGTCCGAGACGCACCTCAACATCGTTGAAGTGCGCAAGCCGGAAATCGACGCCACGCTGATCGCCCAGTCGATCGCCCAGCAGTTGGAGCGCCGCATCGCGTTCCGCCGCGCCATGAAGCGCGCCGTTCAGTCGGCCATGCGTCTCGGCGCCGAAGGCATCCGCATCAACTGCTCCGGCCGTCTCGGCGGCGCCGAAATCGCGCGCATGGAGTGGTACCGCGAAGGCCGCGTGCCGCTGCATACGCTGCGCGCCGACGTCGACTACGGCGTTGCCGAGGCGAACACGGCTTACGGCATCTGCGGCGTCAAGGTTTGGGTGTTCAAGGGCGAGATCCTCGAGCACGACCCGATGGCCTCTGAGCGTCGCGCCACGGAAGGCGATCATGCAGGTGCCGCTGGCGAGCGCGAGCGCGGTCGCCGTCGCGAGAACGCCTGAGACATTTGAGAATTTGGAGTTAGAACGATGCTGCAGCCAAAGCGCACAAAGTTCCGCAAGCAGTTCAAGGGCCGTATCCACGGTGCCGCCAAGGGCGGCACCAACCTGGATTTCGGCGGTTTCGGGCTGAAGGCGCTTGAGCCGAACCGCGTCACCGCGCGCGAGATCGAGGCGGCCCGCCGCGCGATCACCCGCGAGATGAAGCGCGCCGGCCGCGTCTGGATCCGGGTCTTCCCGGATCTGCCGGTCACCTCGAAGCCGACCGAAGTGCGCATGGGTAAGGGCAAGGGCGCCGTCGACTATTGGGCGGCGCGCGTCAAGCCTGGCCGCATCATGTTCGAGATCGACGGCGTCAGCGAGGAGACCGCGCGCGAGGCGCTGCGTCTCGGCGCCGCCAAGCTCTCGGTCAAGACGCGCTTCGTACAGCGCATCGCAGAATAAGGACGGGCGATCATGAAAGCCGAAGATATCCGGACCAAGACCCAGGATCAGCTGACCGACGACCTGGCCGCCCTCAAGAAGGAGCAGTTCAACCTGCGCTTCCAGAAGGCCACCGGCCAGCTCGAGAAGACCGCGCGCGTGAAGCAGGTCCGCAGGGACATCGCGCGCATCAAGACCATCGCCGCGGAAAAAGCCGCGGCCAAGAAGGCTTAAGGACGAGAACCATGCCAAAGCGCATCCTGCAGGGCACTGTCGTCAGCGACAAGAACGAGAAGACGGTTGTCGTCAAGGTCGAGCGGCGCTTCACGCATCCCGTGATGAAGAAGACCGTGCGCCTGACCAAGAAGTACAAGGCGCATGACGAGAACAACGCCCACAAGGTCGGCGACCAGGTGTTCATCCAGGAATCGAAGCCGATCTCCAAGGACAAGCGCTGGATCGTCGTCACTTCTGATCAGGCTTGATCCGGGCGAACGAAACGAATTTTGGACAGACCGGGGAAGGGTGTCGAACCCGTCCCGTTAGAAAAGAAGAAGGCGGCCAGTCATGATTCAGATGCAAACAAACCTCGACGTCGCGGACAACTCCGGCGCCCGTCGTGTCATGTGCATCAAGGTGCTGGGCGGCTCGAAGCGGAAGTATGCCTCCGTCGGCGACATCATCGTGGTGTCGATCAAGGAGGCCATCCCGCGCGGCCGCGTTAAGAAGGGCGATGTGATGAAGGCGGTCGTGGTTCGCACGGCCAAGGACATCCGCCGCCCGGACGGCAGCGTGATCCGTTTCGACAAGAACGCGGCCGTTCTCGTCGACAACAAGAAAGAGCCGATCGGCACCCGTATCTTCGGGCCGGTTCCGCGCGAGCTTCGCGCCAAGAACCACATGAAGATCATCTCGCTCGCGCCTGAAGTGCTGTAAGGAGCCGGACCAATGCAAAAGATCAGAAAAGGCGACAAGGTTGTCGTGCTTGCCGGCAAGGACAAGGGCCGTTCGGGCGAAGTCCTGTCGGTGCAGCCGAAGGAAGACACCGCGCTCGTTCGCGGCGTGAACCTCATCCGCCGTCACCAGAAGCAGACCCAGTCCCAAGAGGGCGGGATCATCACCAAGGAAGCGCCGATCCACCTGTCGAACATCGCGCTGGCCGACCCCAAGGACGGCAAGCCGACCCGCGTCGGCTTCACCATCCAGAAGGACGGCAAGAAGGTGCGCGTCGCCAAGCGTTCGGGAGAAGTCATCAATGGCTAAGGCCGAAACCAAGCAGGCGGCTGCCAAGAACGAGCCGCGCCTCAAGAAGGTCTACAACGAGACCATCCGCAAGGCGCTGCAGGAGCAGTTCGGCTACGACAACGACATGCAGGTTCCGCGCCTGGACAAGATCGTGCTGAACATGGGCGTCGGCGAGGCGACCGGCGATTCGAAGAAGCCTTCGGTCGCGGCCGAAGACCTCGCGCTGATCGCCGGCCAGAAGGCCGTCGTCACCCGCGCCCGCAACTCGATTGCCGGTTTCAAGGTGCGCGAGAACATGCCGATCGGCGCCAAGGTCACGCTGCGCAAGGAACGCATGTACGAGTTCCTCGACCGCCTCGTGAACATCGCGCTGCCGCGCGTCCGCGACTTCCGCGGACTGAACCCGAAGAGCTTTGACGGCCGTGGCAACTACGCCATGGGCATCAAGGAGCACATCGTGTTCCCGGAGATCAACTACGACAAGGTTGATCAGGTCTGGGGCATGGACGTCATCGTTTGTACGACGGCGAAGACGGACGACGAGGCCAGGGCGCTGCTCAAGGCCTTCAACTTCCCCTTCCGCCAGTAACGGCAGCGAAAAAGGAAAAATCTGAAATGGCAAAGACCAGCTCAGTCGAGAAGAACAACCGGCGCCGCAAGCTCGCCGGCCAGTACGCCGCCAAGCGCAAGGCGCTCAAGGAAATCGTCATGGATCAGTCCAAGCCGATGGAAGAGCGTTTCCGCGCCCAGTTGAAGCTTTCGGCGCTGCCGCGCAACTCGGCCAAGATCCGTATCCGCAACCGCTGCGAAGTCACCGGCCGTCCGCGCGCCTACTATCGCAAGCTCAAGCTTTCGCGTATCGCGCTTCGCGATCTGGGCAACAACGGCCAGATCCCGGGCCTGGTCAAGTCGAGCTGGTAAGGAGACACTGAGATGTCATTGAGCGATCCTCTCGGCGATATGCTGACCCGCATCCGCAACGCTTACGGCCGCAAGAAGTCGAGCGTCTCCACCCCGGCCTCGCGTCTGCGCGCCCGCGTCCTCGAAGTGCTGAAGTCGGAAGGCTATATCCGCGACTACAGCCAGACCGACTTCGACAACGGCAAGTCGGAAATCGAGATCGAGCTGAAGTATTTCGACGGCGCGCCGGTCGTGCGCGAGATCGAGCGCGTCTCGAAGCCAGGCCGCCGCGTCTATGTCTCGGCCAAGTCGATCCCGCACGTCGCCAACGGCCTCGGCATCGCCATCCTTTCGACGCCGAAGGGCGTCATGGCTGACCACGAGGCGCGTGAGCAGAATGTCGGCGGCGAGATCCTCTGCCAGATCTTCTGATCCGGCACGAGATTGATGAATGGGCTTCGGTTCTCGGGATCGCGCCCGGGAACTGGAACCTGAAACGAAAGAAGTGACGAGGACAACAAAATGTCTCGTATCGGAAAGAAACCCGTTTCGCTGCCGCAGGGCGTGACCGCGACCGTCAACGGCCAGACCGTGACGGCGAAGGGCCCCAAGGGCGAGCTGAAGTTCGTGGTGAACGACGAAGTGCTGGTCAAGATGGAAGGCAGCGAGATCGCTGTCGAGCCGCGCGACCAGTCGAAGACTGCCCGCTCCAAGTGGGGCATGTCGCGCACGCAGATCGTCAACATTCTGCAGGGCGTGAAGGACGGCTTCGAAAAGAAGCTCGAGATCACCGGCGTCGGCTATCGTGCCGCCATGCAGGGCAAGAACCTGCAGCTGGCGCTCGGCTTCAGCCACGACGTGGTCTATGAGACGCCGCAGGGCATCACGATCTCGGTGCCGAAGCCGACCGAAATCACGGTCTCCGGCATCGACAAGCAGCAGGTCGGCCAGGTCGCCGCCGAGATCCGCGAATATCGCGGTCCGGAGCCCTACAAGGGCAAGGGTGTGCGCTACGCCGACGAGCGGATCGTCCGCAAGGAAGGCAAGAAGAAGTAACAGGCTTGGCCCTGAACCGAAGGTCAGCGCAGCAAAAAGTTGCAGACTTTTCGGAAGGGACCAAGCAAGACAAGTGTAACGCCGCGGGGCGCGACCGCGGGAGGCATTGGCCTACCGCACAGGGTTGCCCCCGTTTTCTGAAGGCAAGGAACTGACATTATGGCAAGCCCGAAAGAGACCACTCAACGCCGCGCGCAGCGCGTGCGCCGCCAACTGAAGAAGGTCGCCGGCGAACGCCCGCGCCTCTCGGTGCACCGCACCTCGAAGCATATCTACGTCCAGGTCATCGACGATGCGAAGGGCCACACGCTGGCCGCCGCCTCGACGCTGGAGAAGGACCTCAGGGGTTCGCTCAAGACCGGCGCCGACACCGCTGCCGCCGCCGCCGTCGGCAAGCTGATTGCCGAGCGCGCTTCGAAGGCCGGCGTCAAGGAAGTCGTCTTCGACCGTGGCCCGTATATTTATCACGGCCGCGTCAAGGCGCTGGCCGAGGCTGCTCGCGAGGGTGGCCTGAGCTTCTGATTTTTCACCGCCGGCGACCCAAGGTGGCACCGGCATTTCAGCAACCCGTGCTTCCGGAAAAGAACAAGGACTAGGATATGGCACAGGAACGTAGGGAAGGCGGCCGCGGCCGCGAGCGTGAGCGCGAAGAGCGCGACGACGGCTTCGTCGACAAGCTCGTCCACATTAACCGCGTCGCCAAGGTGGTGAAGGGCGGCCGTCGTTTCGGCTTTGCTGCTCTCGTCGTCGTCGGCGACCAGAAGGGCCGCGTCGGCTTCGGCCACGGCAAGGCTCGCGAAGTGCCGGAGGCGATCCGCAAGGCGACCGAGTCGGCCAAGCGCGACATGATCTTCGTGCCGCTGCGCTCTGGCCGCACGCTGCATCACGACGTCGAGGGCCGCTGGGGCGCCGGACGCGTTCTTCTGCGCGCCGCCAAGCAGGGTACCGGCATCATCGCGGGTGGCCCGATGCGCGCCGTCTTCGAGACGCTCGGCATGCATGACGTGGTCGCCAAATCGATGGGTTCGTCGAACCCCTACAACATGGTTCGCGCCACCTTCGACGCGCTGAAGAGCCAGATGCATCCGAAGGATGTGGCTGCCGCGCGCGGCATCAAGTACTCGACCCTTCAGGCCCGCCGCGGCACCGCCGTCGCGGCTGAAGAATAGTCGACGCTGACCAGGGATTTCGACCATGGCCAAGAAAGCTACCAAGACCATCACCGTCGAGCAGATCGGTTCGCCGATCCGCCGGCCGAAGGAGCAGCGCGCGACGCTGGTCGGCCTCGGCCTCAACAAGATGCACAAGCGGCGCACGCTGGAAGACACCTCTTCCGTGCGCGGCATGATCGCCGCCGTCCAGCATCTCGTCCGCGTCGTGGACGAGGCCTGAACGGAACCGCAGGAGAGATAAGATGAAACTCAACGATCTGCGTGACAAGGACGGCGCCACGCATTCCAGGAAGCGCCTCGGTCGCGGCATCGGCTCCGGCTCGGGCAAGACCGCCGGTCGCGGCGTCAAGGGCCAGAAGGCGCGCTCCGGTGTCGCCATCAACGGCTTCGAGGGTGGCCAGATGCCGCTCTACCGTCGCCTGCCGAAGCGCGGCTTCAACAACCTGTTCGGCAAGAGCTTCACCGTCGTGTCGCTCGCCCGCATCCAGGCTGCCGTCGACGCCAAGAAGCTCGACGCCAAGGAGACCGTCACGGCCGAGGCCTTGATTGCCGCCGGCGTCATTCGCCGCGCCAAGGACGGCGTGCGCGTGCTCTCCGACGGCGAGCTCAAGGCCAAGCTCAGCTTCGACGTCGCCGGCGCCTCCAAGGCGGCGATCGAGAAGATCGAGAAGGCCGGCGGTTCGGTGAAGCTGCCGGAAGCGGCCGCCGCCGAGTAACGGCGATTTGAAGCGCGGCCGGCGGGAATGACTTCGTTTTTGCCGCCCTCCCGCGCTCTGATCTGATCAATTGGGCGGCCGCGTCAACGCGGCCGCTTGCATGTTGACGGTCCGGGGCTTATCTCGTGAGCTTCGGTGACACGCGCCGCCTGAGCTGCGGGCATCGAGCGTGATCTAGCGGAGAATCAGGCATGGCTTCGGCTGCTGAACAACTAGCCTCCAATCTGAATTTTGCGGCCTTCGCCAAGGCCGAGGATCTGAAGAAGCGCATCTGGTTCACCATCGGCGCGCTGCTCGTCTACCGCCTCGGCACCTACATCCCGCTTCCCGGCATCAATCCCGACGCTTTCGCGCAAGCCTTCTCCTCGCAGAGCAAGGGCGTGCTGGGCATGTTCAACATGTTTGCCGGCGGCGCCGTGCAGCGCATGGCGATCTTCGCGCTCGGCATCATGCCCTACATCTCCGCCTCCATCATCATGCAGCTGATGACGTCGGTCATCCCGTCGCTGGAATCGCTGAAGAAGGAAGGCGAGCAGGGCCGCAAGATCATCAACCAGTACACGCGCTACGGCACCGTGCTGCTTGCCCTGGTGCAGGCCTACGGCATTTCGATCGGCCTCGAGGGCGGCAACGGCATCGTCAACGATCCCGGCATGTTCTTCCGCATCTCGACCGTCGTCACGCTGGTCGGCGGCACCATGTTTCTGATGTGGCTCGGCGAGCAGATCACCGCGCGCGGCATCGGCAACGGCATTTCGCTGATCATCTTCTCCGGCATCGTCGCCGGCCTGCCGCGCGCCATCTCCGGCACGTTGGAACTCGGCCGCACCGGCGCGCTGTCCACCAGCCTCATTCTGGCGATCATCGTACTCGCCGTCGTCGTCATCGGTGTGATCGTCTTCTTCGAGCGCGCCCAGCGTCGTCTGCTCATCCAGTATCCGAAGCGCCAGGTCGGCAACCGCATGTTCCAGGGCGACACCTCGCACCTGCCGCTGAAGCTCAACACCTCGGGCGTCATCCCGCCGATCTTCGCGTCCTCGCTGCTGCTTCTGCCGGCAACGGTCGCCGGCTTCTCGCAGACGACGAACCTGCCGGCCTGGGCCAGCACCGTTCTGGCCTCTCTCGGTCACGGCCAGCCGCTCTACATGGCGTTCTACGCCGCGATGATCATCTTCTTTGCCTTCTTCTACACGGCGATCGTCTTCAACCCGAAGGACACGGCCGACCAGCTCAAGAAGCATTCCGGTTTCATCCCCGGCTATCGGCCGGGTGAGCGCACCGCCGAATATATCGACTATGTTCTGACGCGTATCACCGTCATCGGCGCCATCTACCTGGTGCTGGTGTGTCTGCTGCCTGAGTTCCTGATTTCAGCGACTGGCGTACCTTTCTACCTCGGTGGCACATCGCTTCTGATCGTGGTCAGTGTCACGCTCGACACGGTGGCGCAGATCCAGGGTCACCTGATCGCGCACCAGTATGAGGGCCTGATCAAGAAGTCGAAGTTGCGCGGGGGGAAGAGGAGCAGATGAGGCTGATATTGCTTGGGCCGCCAGGGGCGGGCAAGGGGACGCAAGCACAGAGACTGGTAGAGAAACACGGCATACCCCAGCTTTCGACGGGTGACATGCTGCGTGCCGCCGTCCAGGCCGGAACCGAGGTCGGCAAGCGGGCCAAGGCGGTGATGGATGCCGGCGAACTGGTGTCGGACGCGATCGTGAATGCGATCGTCGCCGAGCGGATCGACCAGCCCGATTGCGCCAGAGGCTTCATCCTCGACGGATATCCGCGCACGCTGGTGCAGGCCGACGCCGTGGAGGCCATGCTGTCGGAACGCAACATCGCGCTGGACAGCGTCATCGAGCTCGTCGTCGACGACAAGGCGCTGGTCGGGCGCGTCGTCAAGCGGGCCGAGGATGCCAAGGCCGCGGGTCAGCCGGTGCGCAAGGACGATAACCCGGCTGTGTTCGAGGAGCGCCTGCGCGAATATTACAAGAAGACGGCGCCGCTGACCGGCTACTACTATGCCAAAGGCAGGCTGAAGACCGTCGACGGCATGGCCAGCATCGACGCTGTGACCGCGGAGATCGAGGGCGTGCTCGCGGCGACGGCGAAGTAGGCCGTTCCGACAAGTAAAGATTGCGCTTGACGAGAGGGGACCGTTGGGGTATGGCGGCCCGTCTTCCTGTCAGGCATGGACTTTGCCTGCCCGCAAGGGCAGGGCGATCGTTTTGAACCAGGAAACTCCCGCAAGGGCCGGCCTCCACCGGACGCGGGGCAACTTAGATAGCGCCGGCTTGTCCGGCCCATATGGAGATGAGAAGAAATGGCTCGTATAGCCGGCGTCAACATTCCGACCAACAAGCGCGTCGTCATCGCGCTTCAGTACATTCACGGCATCGGCAAGAAGTTTGCCCAGGAGATCGTCGACAAGGTCGGCATCCCGGCGGACCGTCGCGTCAACCAGCTGACCGACGCGGAAGTGCTGCAGATCCGCGAGACGATCGACCGCGACTACCAGGTCGAAGGCGACCTGCGCCGCGAAGTCTCGATGAACATCAAGCGGCTCATGGACCTCGGCTGCTACCGCGGCCTGCGTCATCGCCGATCGCTGCCGGTCCGCGGTCAGCGCACGCATACCAATGCCCGCACCCGCAAGGGCCCGGCCAAGGCGATCGCCGGCAAGAAGAAGTAATTTTTTAGGGGAATAAGGGAGTAGGGGAGTAAGGCAGTAGGGAATAGTCCGAAATCGGATCGTTCATTTTCCCTACTCCCTTACTACCCTATTCCCCTACTCCCTTACGAAGGTGGAGCCGCTGGCATTACGGCGGTGTAGAGATCAACTGAAAGGACTACCATGGCCAAGGAAGCCGCTCGTGTTCGCCGTCGCGAACGCAAGAACATCTCGTCGGGCGTTGCCCACGTCAATTCGACCTTCAACAACACGATGATCACCATCACCGACGCGCAGGGCAATTCGATTGCCTGGTCGTCGGCCGGCGCCCAGGGCTTCAAGGGTTCGCGCAAGTCGACCCCGTTCGCCGCCCAGATGGCCGCCGAGGACGTTGCCAAGAAGGCCCAGGAACACGGCATGCGCATGCTCGAGGTCGAGGTCTGCGGACCCGGCTCCGGCCGCGAATCGGCGCTGCGCGCCCTGCAGGCCGCCGGCTTCACCATCACCTCGATCCGTGATGTGACGCCGATCCCGCACAATGGCTGCCGTCCGCGCAAGAAGCGCCGCGTCTAATATTTGAACGCCGCGCGAGCGCTCAGGCGCTGCCGCGCGGCAATTCCAGGCTGCCCGCCACGATTGGATGGTGGCGGGTCAAAGGAAGGAAGACACAATGATCCAGAAAAACTGGCAGGAACTGATCAAGCCGAACAAGATCGAGTTCTCGTCGAAGAAGAAGACGCTGACGACGTTGGTGGCCGAGCCGCTCGAGCGCGGCTTCGGCCTCACCCTCGGCAACGCGCTGCGGCGCGTGCTTTTGTCTTCGCTGCGCGGCGCGGCCGTCACCGCCGTGCAGATCGACGGCGTGCTGCATGAATTCTCGTCCATCGCCGGCGTGCGCGAGGACGTGACCGACATCGTGCTCAATATCAAGGAAATCGCCATCCGCATGGAAGGCGATGGTCCCAAGCGCATGGTCGTGCGCAAGCAGGGCCCGGGCGCCGTGCTCGCTGGCGACATCCAGACCGTCGGCGACGTCGAGATTCTCAACCCCGACCACGTCATCTGCACGCTGGACGAGGGCGCGGAGATCCGCATGGAGTTCACCGTCGACACCGGCAAGGGCTACGTGCCGGCCGAGCGCAATCGCGCCGAGGATGCGCCGATCGGCCTGATCCCGGTCGACAGCCTCTACTCGCCGGTCAAGAAGGTCTCCTACAAGGTCGAGAACACCCGCGAGGGCCAGGTTCTCGACTATGACAAGCTGACCATGACCATCGAGACCGACGGTTCGATCTCGGGCGAGGACGCCGTGGCTTTCGCCGCCCGCATCCTGCAGGACCAGCTCAGCCTGTTCGTCAACTTCGACGAGCCGCAGAAGGAAGTCGCCACCGAGGCCGTCACCGAGCTCGCCTTCAACCCGGCGCTGCTCAAGAAGGTCGACGAGCTCGAGCTTTCGGTGCGTTCGGCCAACTGCCTGAAGAACGACAACATTGTCTATATCGGCGACCTAATCCAGAAGACCGAAGCCGAGATGCTGCGCACCCCGAACTTCGGCCGCAAGTCGCTGAACGAGATCAAGGAAGTGCTGGCGGCGATGGGCCTGCACCTCGGCATGGAAGTGCCGGACTGGCCGCCGGAAAACATCGAAGACCTCGCGAAACGTTACGAAGACCAATATTGAGCATGAATTCCAAGGATCGGCGGCGCGAGCCGCTCGATCCGACGGTCATGCGGAAAACCATCAGAGGCCGTGGCCTCTTGAACAACTGAAGAAGGAAAAGAGCCATGCGCCACGGTTTCAAAGGCCGTCGCTTCGCCCGCAGCGTAAGCCACCGCAAGTCGATGTTCGCCAACCTCGCCGTGTCTCTGATCGAGCACGAGCAGATCGTCACCACTCTGCCGAAGGCGAAGGACCTGCGTCCGATCGTCGAGAAGCTCGTCACGCTCGGCAAGCGGGGCGACCTGCACGCCCGCCGCCAGGTGATCGCGCAGATCGGCAATGAAGGCGTCGTCAAGCGCCTGTTCGAGACGATCGCCCCGCGCTACGCCAACCGCAACGGCGGCTATCTGCGCATCATGAAGGCGGGCTTCCGCAAGGGCGACAACGCCGCCATGGCGGTCATCGAATTCGTCGACCGCGACACCTCGGCCAAGGGCGCAGCCGACCGTGCCCGCCTCGAGGCCGAAGGCGGCAACGAGGAAGCCGCGGCCGCCTGAGGCCACGGTTTTCGGAGGGGACTGCGAGGGGCCTGCGGGCCCCTTTTGCATTTTGGGGGCAGAGCTTCGGCGCAAGCGGATTTTCGCGGGCAAGCTCATGCTTTTGCGCGACAAGTGCCTGATTTCCGTGCATTAGCCTTTCATTCTGCACAATCGTCGGGACAATGGCGCCTGATCTGGAGGATTCGGAATGCACTTCAAACGGCTGTTTCTCATTGCAGTTTGCGCGCTTGCCGCTTTCGCCGCGGCACCTGGCGTCAGACAGGCATTGGCCGAGGACGCCGCCAAGCCGGCCGATCCCGGCCTCTCCGACGTGCTGACCGATCTGTTGCATGGCGTCGAAGGCGAGAATGCCACCTCCGGCCCCGACAAGCGCGTGCCGTTCGGCCGCGAGGAAGTGCAGCTTTCCTTCGCGCCGCTGGTCAAGCAGACGGCGCCGGCCGTGGTCAATGTCTATGCCTCGCAGACCGCGAAGGTGACCTCTCCCTTCGAGGGCGATCCCTTCTTCGAGGAATTCTTCGGCCGCGCCCAGCCGCGCGCGCAGTCCTCGCTGGGCTCCGGCGTGCTGGTCGATCCGAGCGGCGTCATCGTCACCAACTACCATGTCATCAAGGACGCCGACGAGGTGAAGGTCGCGACCGCCGATGGGCGCGAGTTCACCTCGAAGGTCATGCTGAAGGACGAGACGCTCGACCTCGCCGTGCTCAAGATCGCGGCCGACAAGCCGTTCCCGGTGATCGCCATCGGTGATTCCGATGCGCTCGAGGTCGGCGACCTGGTGCTTGCGATCGGCAATCCGTTCGGCGTCGGCCAGACCACCACCAGCGGCATTGTCTCGGCGCTTGCCCGCAGCCATATCGGCGTTTCGGATTCCGGCTACTTCATCCAGACCGACGCCGCCATCAACCCGGGCAATTCCGGCGGCGCGCTGATCAACATGGGCGGCCAGCTGGTCGGAATCAACACGGCGATCTACAGCCGCAGCGGCGGCTCGATCGGCATCGGCTTCGCCATTCCCTCGAACATGGTTCGCGCCTTCGCCGATGCCGCCAAGGCCGGCCTCGATTTCTTCGAGCGGCCCTATATCGGCGCCGAATTCGAGGCGGTGACGCCGCAGATTGCCGAGTCGCTCGGCATGGAGAAGCCGACCGGCGCGCTGGTTTCGTCGGTCGACGCAGCGGGCCCCGCCGGCAAGGCCGGGCTCAAGCCCGGCGACGTCGTGCTGTCGCTCAACAATACGCCCGTCGAAGGCATCGAGGCGCTGGACTACCGCATGGCGACGCTGTCGATCGGCACCAAGGCTACCTTCGCCGTGCTGAGCAAGGGCAAGCAGGCGACGCTGGAGATTCCGCTGGAGCGCGCGCCGGAAGGCGCCAAGCCGACCGAGGTGACGCTGCATGGCCGCAGCCCCTTCGCCGGCGCCAAAGTGGCGGAGCTGTCGCCGCGGCTCGCGCAGCGGCTCGGCTTGCGCACCGATTTGAAGGGCGTCACCGTGATCGACATCAACCGCGATTCACCGGCCGCCGATTTCGGCTTCCAGCCCGGCGATATCGTGCGCGAGGTGAACGGCACGAGCATCGACACGGCGGCGACGTTGGCACAGATTGCTCAGCAGGATACGCGCTGGTGGCGCTTTACCGTCGAACGTGGCGGGCAGACACTGCGCCAGGTGTTGCGTTATTGAGGCGATCTTCCCATCTAGAGCATGATCCCGAAAAGTGGGAACCGGTTTTCGGATAAGATCATGCTCCAAAATGAGCGGGATCGCGCTCCAACAAAAAGACAAGCATGGCCGATCTGTTCAGTTCCGATGAACCGGAGAAAGCGCCGCCCGGCCGGCCGCTGGCCGATCGGCTGCGTCCGAAGAACCTTGGCGAGGTCGTCGGCCAGGAGCATCTGACCGGTCCCGACGGGGCGCTGACGCGGCTGATCAATTCCGGCACGCTCGGCTCGATGATCTTCTGGGGGCCGCCCGGCACCGGCAAGACGACGGTGGCGCGGCTGCTCGCCGGCGAAACGCATCTTGCCTTCGAGCAGATATCGGCGGTGTTTTCCGGTGTCGCCGACCTGAAGAAGGTGTTCGAGGCGGCGAAACTGCGCCGCGCCAACGGCCGCCAGACGCTGCTTTTCGTCGACGAGATCCATCGCTTCAACCGCGCTCAGCAGGACGGTTTTCTGCCCGTCATGGAGGACGGCACGGTGGTGCTGGTCGGCGCGACCACCGAGAACCCGTCCTTCGAGCTGAACGCCGCGCTTTTGTCCCGCGCGCGGGTGCTGGTGTTCCGGTCCCTCGGCGAGGAGAGCATCGCCAAGCTCCTGGCGCGCGCCGAGGAGACAGAGGGCAGGGCGCTGCCGCTCGACGACGAGGCGCGCGCCATGCTGATCCGCATGAGCGATGGCGACGGCCGCGCCTCGCTGACGCTGGCCGAGGAGGTCTGGCGCGCCGCCAAGCCTGGCGAGGTGTTCGCTCCGGAGGGCCTGCAGCGCGTCATCCAGCGCCGCGCGCCGATCTACGACAAGGGCCAGGACGGCCATTACAATCTGATCTCGGCGTTGCACAAATCGGTGCGCGGCTCGGACCCGGACGCCGCGCTCTATTACCTTGCCCGCATGTTCGATGCGGGTGAGGATCCGCTCTATCTCGGCCGCCGGCTGGTGCGCATGGCGGTGGAGGATATCGGCCTTGCCGATCCGCAGGCGCTGGTCGTCGCCAACGCCGCCAAGGATGCCTATGACTATCTGGGCTCGCCCGAGGGCGAACTCGCCTTCGCCGAGGCCGCCGTCTATCTCGCCACCGCGCCCAAGTCGAACGCCGTCTACACCGCGTTCAAGGCAGCGACACAAGCGGCAAAGGAGTTCGGCTCGCTGCTGCCGCCCAAACATATCCTCAACGCTCCGACAAAGCTGATGAAGGAAGAGGATTACGGCGCCGGCTACCGCTACGACCATGACGAGCCGGATGCCTTTTCCGGCCAGGATTATTTCCCGGAAAAGATGGGCCGCCGCACCTTCTACGATCCGACCGAGCGTGGCTTCGAACGCGATATCCGAAAACGGCTGGAATACTGGGCGAAGCTGCGCAAAGAGCGGGAGTAGCGGCCGGGCCTGGCACTTCGCCGCTCGACGATCAAGGTCGAAATGCCGGTGCAATCGTGAGCGGGCAAACCTGATCCAGATTGTGCGGCAATGGGAAAAATCCTATGAAGACGCACGGCTGGCGGGGGTCGCCGTGATTTGGCTCATGCGAACAGGATCGCGCTCCCGCGCGAAAGACTATGACAAAGCAAACCGTTAAGACCATTCGTAAGGCTGCGATCGCAGTCGTGCTGCTTGCGCTCGGCTTCTACTTCATCCCGATCCTGACGGCGATCTTCATCGTCTGCGGCCTGATCGACATCATGCGCAACGATCAGAAGAACTGGAAGCTGTTCGATCGCTATTTCCTCGGCAACGGCCTGTTCACCTGGCTGCTTTCGCCGTTCAACCTGATCGTCGATCTTCTGTGCTACCGCAATCCGGGCGTCTGGAAACCCGAGCAGTTCCCGGAAGACTATCAGCGCGAGATCAACGAGGTGCTGGGTGTCTTCAAGGCGCGCAAGGAAGAGATCATCGCCGACATCGACGCCAATTTCGGCACCGGCAGGCGTGGCATGTATGTCTATCAGTGGTACGGCAAGCACAAGATCGACAACGTCCCCGAATTCAACAAGGACTTCAAATACATCAAGACGATCGCCGTCTCGGTCTTCAGCGGCCGTGAATCGACCTCGTGGCATTTCGGGCCGCTGCGGCTCAGCCTGCGCATTCTCTACAATCTGATCCCGGTGAAGGCTGAGATCTTCGTCCAGTGCGGCAGCAAGAAGAACTACTGGTACGACAATCCGCTGTTCATCTTCGACGACACGCTGTTCCATCGCTCGGTCAACGAATATGACGGCCGCCGCTACTGCGTCTTCGTCGACATCATCCGGCCGTCTCCGTTCCCGGGGCTGATCGCTGGACTTCTGGCGATCGTTTCGGTCAGTGTCGAGCGCATCAATTCCGTCTTCTACAAGAACTGGAAGATGATCGGTTCGTCCAAGCCGAAGAAGGCTGCCGCCAACTGATCGCAAGCGGAACCGAAGGTTGGGACATCACTCGATCTGGCTCGTCTTAAACCAACGTCTTATGGCGCCGGCAGGCCGGGGCCGTTAGGACTCCAGAGCAATTCTGCGAAAGTTCGGAGGGGTTTTCCGTCCGGAATTGCGCAAAATCAAAGACCTGTGCGGCCAGCCCTGTTATCGAATAGCTGAACCGCTTTGGTGTCGGATATGTTCTTGCGAGCATGACGACGGAGCGGAAGGAGGTTCCGCTCGCCGGGAGGATTAGGGTGATCGGACGGCAATCAGCCGTGCATGCGGATCTGGTCCAGGCCTCGATCGCGAAAAGCGACGCGGCCCATTCGGCGCTGGTCGCATCATGGCGGCGCTCCCTGCAATTGCATCACCTTGATCCCGCGGAGCGCAAGGCGCCCAGGCGGTTGACCGAAGGCGAGCTGAGAGGGGCCCGGCAGCGCATGGAGCAAATGATCCGCGCCGCCGAAACAAGCCTCAACCGCCTCTACCTCGCCGTCGGCGGTGTTGGCTGCTGTGTGATGCTGGCCGACCGCGACGGCATTCCCCTCGAGCGCAGGGGCGCCGTTGCCGACGACGAGACCTTCGACGAATGGGGCCTGTGGACCGGCACGGTCTGGAGCGAGGAGAGCGAGGGCACCAACGGGATCGGTACGTGCATTGCCGACCAGCGGGCTCTCACCATTCATCGCGACCAGCACTTCTTTTCCCGCAACACGCTGCTCAGTTGCACGACGGCGCCGGTCTATGATCACGAAGGCAATCTGGCGGCGGCACTCGACGTGTCGTCTTGCCGGGCGGATCTGACGGAGGGTTTCGTTCAGCTCATAGCCGTCGCCGTGGGCGATGCCGCGCGTCGCATCGAGGCCGAGAATTTCCGCATGGTGTTTTCAGGCGCCCGCATCCTGCTCGCGCCGGTTACCGAGCGCAGCGCCGGCGCGCTCATCGCGGTCGACGCGGACGATCTGGTGATCGGCGCGACCCGCTCCGCTCGCCTCGCTCTCGGCATAACCGGCGAAACACTGGCCAAGGGCTTGCTGGCTGCCGATGTTCTCGGCGACCCCGCAAAAGGCGCGGACGTTCTCGACGATGCCGAGCGCGGCGTGCTGCAGCGGGCGTTGGCGCGCGCCGGCGGCAATGTCTCGGCCGCCGCCCAGAACCTCGGCATTTCGCGCGCGACGCTGCATCGCAAGCTCGCCCGCCTCGAAATTCGCCGTCCGCACTGATTTCACGATCCGACCTGTCGCAGATCTGCGACAGTCCGCACCCACGATCGATGGACCCCCGGCTGACAAACCGAAGCCCATCGGCAACCTTTTCTTCCTGACACGACGCATCCCGCGGCGTGCTTCTAGGGAGGAAAGTGATGAACAAGGTAGAATTCTCGCGTACGGCCAAGGTTCCTTTCGCCAAGCGCTACGACAACTTCATCGGCGGCAAGTGGACGGCGCCGCACTCCGGCAAATATTTCGATAACATCTCGCCAGTCACCGGCCGTCCGCTGTGCGAGATCGCGCGTTCGGATGCGAACGACATCGAGGCGGCGCTCGATGCCGCGCACAAGGCCAAGGATGCCTGGGGCAAGACCAGCCCAGCGGAGCGCGCGCTGATCCTCCATCGCATCGCCGATCGCATGGAAGAGAACCTCGACCTGCTGGCGCTCGCCGAGACTTGGGACAATGGCAAGCCGATCCGCGAGACGACCGCGGCCGACCTGCCGCTGGCTGTCGACCATTTCCGCTATTTCGCCGGCGTGCTCCGCAGCCAGGAAGGCTCGATCTCCGAGATCGACCACGACACCATCGCCTATCACTTCCATGAGCCGCTCGGCGTCGTCGGCCAGATCATTCCGTGGAATTTCCCGCTGCTGATGGCCTGCTGGAAGCTGGCGCCCGCTCTGGCCGCCGGCAATTGCGTCGTGCTGAAGCCGGCCGAGCAGACCCCGGCAACGATCATGCTGTGGGCCGACCTCATCGGCGACCTGCTGCCGGAAGGCGTGCTCAACATCGTCAACGGCTTCGGCCTCGAGGCCGGCAAGCCGCTCGCATCCTCCAACCGTATCGCCAAGATCGCCTTCACCGGCGAGACGACGACCGGCCGTCTGATCTCGCAATATGCCAGCCAGAACCTCATCCCGGTGACCCTCGAGCTCGGCGGCAAGTCGCCCAACATCTTCTTCCAGGACGTGACCGCCGAGGACGACGACTTCTTCGACAAGGCGATCGAGGGCTTCGTCATGTTCGCCCTCAACCAGGGCGAGGTCTGCACGTGCCCGAGCCGCGCGCTGGTGCATGAGAAGATCTACGACAGGTTCATCGAGCGCGCCCTGAAGCGCGTCGAGGCGATCGTCCAGGGCGACCCGCTCGACCCGGCGACCATGATCGGCGCGCAGGCTTCGAGCGAGCAATTGGAGAAGATCCTCTCCTATTTCGACATCGGCCGCCAGGAAGGGGCCGAAGTGCTGACCGGCGGCGAACAGAACCACCTGCCGGGCGACCTTGCCGGCGGCTACTACGTCAAGCCGACCGTGTTCAAGGGCAACAACAAGATGCGCATCTTCCAGGAGGAGATCTTCGGCCCGGTGGTGTCGGTGACGACCTTCAAGGACGACGACGAGGCGCTGTCGATCGCCAACGACACGCTCTACGGTCTCGGCGCCGGCATCTGGAGCCGCGACGCGAACCGCTGCTACCGCTTCGGCCGCGCCATCCAGGCCGGTCGCGTCTGGACGAACTGCTACCACGCCTATCCGGCGCATGCCGCCTTCGGCGGCTACAAGCAGTCCGGCATCGGCCGCGAGACGCACAAGATGATGCTCGACCACTATCAGCAGACCAAGAACATGCTGGTCAGCTACAGCCCGAAGAAGCTCGGCTTCTTCTGATCCTCCTAGGGCGCGTAGGGGAGGGTACGGCAAGCCGTACCCTCCTGTGATGACGGGAGGATCGCATGGACAAGGACTCGTTGGGCAAAGTGTCGGCCACGCCCGCGGCCGAAGCGTTGCTGGCCGAGATCATCGCCGATCACGGCCCGGTGCTGTTCCACCAGTCCGGCGGCTGCTGCGACGGGTCCTCGCCGATGTGCTATCCGCGCGGCGATTTCATCCTCGGCGACAATGACGTCAGGCTGGGCGAGATCGGCGACACGCCGGTCTATATCAGCGCCTCGCAATTCGAGGCCTGGAAGCACACCGACCTCATCATCGACGTCGTGGCGGGCAGGGGCGGCATGTTCTCGCTCGACAACGGCCGCGAGAAGCGCTTCCTGACGCGCTCGACTGTCTGCGCCGCGCCAACGCCTTCGGACAGTTGATCGGATAGCGCGGCGATTGGGGTAATCGTCGCGGTTTGTTGGGTCTTTGGCTCGCACAATGCCTGCCTTAGTGCTATGGCGCCGCTTTCGAACGGAAAAGCGAAGTCATGGCAGGTGTTGAACAGATCACGGTGGAGGCCGGCGAGGCGGGCATGCGGCTCGACCGCTGGTTCAAGGTCCACTATCCGGGCCTCGGCTTCGGCCATCTCCAGAAGCTTTTGCGCTCCGGCCAGATCCGCATCGACGGCGGCCGGGTGAAGGCCGACACGCGCGTCGAGCCCGGACAGACCGTGCGCATCCCGCCGCTCGAGGTCGACAAGAAGGGCGATGCCCCGCTCACCGGTCATTCGATCCGCAATCAGGGCGATGCCGATGTGCTGGCCAAGATGCTGCTGCACGAGGACCCGAAAGTCTTCGTCTTCAACAAGCCGGCGGGCTTGGCCGTGCAGGGCGGCTCCGGCGTGACGCGCAATGTCGACGACATGCTGGAGGCCTGGCGCAACCAGAAAGGCGAGAAGCCGCGCCTCGTCCACCGCCTCGACCGCGACACCTCGGGCGTGCTGGTCGTCGCCCGCACCCGCCTTGCCGCGATGAAGCTGTCGGAAGCGTTCCGGGCGCGCGAGACGAAGAAGACCTATTGGGCCTTGGTAAAGGGCGTGCCGCCAAAGCGCGAGGACAAGATCTCGACCTGGCTGGTCAAGGAGGCAACGCCGGACGGCGACCGCGTGCGCATCGCCAAGCATGGCGAGAAAGGCGCCGACCACGCCGTTTCCTATTACCGCGTCGTCGAACAGGCGGCGCAGTCGCTGTCCTGGCTGGAGATGGAACCCTATACCGGCCGCACCCACCAGCTGCGCGTGCATGCCGCCCATATCGGCTGCCCGATCATCGGCGATCCCAAATATTTCGAGGCCGACACCAATTGGGAATTTCCAGGCGGCATCCAGAACCGTCTGCATCTGCATGCGCGCCGCATCGTCATCCCGCATCCCGACCAGGGCGTCATCGATGTCACCGCGCCGATGCCGCCGCATATGCGTCAGAGCTGGAACCTGCTCGGCTTCGACGAGCAGAGCGCGGAGGACGACAATTGAGCGGCGCCACCGATACGATGGGGCGGCGCGATGCGGTCGACATGACCGCGGCCGTCATCATGGTCGGGCTGACATTGTCCTGGGGGCTGAACTACGTCGCCGCCAAGGTCTCCTATGCCGGCTACGATCCGGTCTTCGTCTCGGTCGCGCGCTCGATCCTCGGCGGGCTCTGCGTTCTCGGCTGGTGTCGGCTGCGCGGCATCAAGCTGTTTGCGGCGGACGGGACGCTGACCGCAGGCGTCGTCGTCGGCGTGCTCTTCGGCGTCGAGTTCCTGTTCCTCTACATCGGGCTGGAATACACGACCGTTGCCCGCAACACGCTTTTGGTCAACACCATGCCGTTCTGGGTCTTGATCGGCGGTCATTTCCTGCTCGGCGAGCGCATCAACGCGCGCAAGCTCGGCGGCCTCGTGCTTGCCTTTTGCGGCCTGCTGGCCGTGTTCGCCGACGGCATCGTTGGCGGCAAGGACGCGACACTGACGGGTGATCTGCTCAGTCTCGGCTCGGGCATCCTCTGGGCGTTGACCAGCATCGTCATCAAGCGATCGAAGCTGGTCGCGACCAGCGCCGAGAAGCTCCTGCTCTACCAACTGGCGGGCGCTGCCGCCGTCGGCGCGCTGGTGATGCCGTTCGCCGGCCCGCCGATCCGCGAAATCGCCGCATTGCCGACCTTGGCGCTGCTGTTCCAGTCTTTCTATATCGTCGCCTTCACCTATGTGTTGTGGTTCTGGCTGCTCACGCGCTATCCGGCGGCGGGCCTGTCCAGCTTCGCCTTCCTGTCGCCGGTGTTCGGCGTGCTGTGCGGCGCCGTGCTGCTGGGCGAGCCGTTGACGATCAGGATTTTCGTGGCGCTGGCGCTGATCGCCGCCGGGCTGATCATCGTCAACCGGCCGGCGCGCAGGCAGCCCACAGTGTAAGGAGTTGGACATGCGCGACATTCTCGAAGACCTCGAAGCGGGAAAGCAGCTCTCCGATCCCGATCCGGTGCGCCGCGCCCAGATCCAGATGAAGACGCCGCTGCCGAAGCGTTTCTACAAGGTGGTTTCGGTCGTGCCGGTCGAAAACGGTTTTGCCGTCCATCTCGACGGCAGGCCGGTCCGCACGCCGGGAAAGGCGCTGCTGGTGCTGCCGACCGAAAAAGCCGCGGCTCTGGTGGCCGTCGAGTTTTCCGCGCAAAGCGAGGTCATCGACCCCGTGACGATGCCGGTCATGCGCCTTGCCAACACGGCCATCGATGGCGTCGCCAGCGATCCGCAGGCGGTGCTGGAGGATGTCCTGCGGTTCGCTTCGTCCGACCTGCTCTGCTACCGCGCCGATGGTCCGCAAGGGCTGGTCGATCGGCAGAACAGGCTCTGGGACCCGGTGCTCGATTGGGCAAGGAGCAGCCTTGGCGCGCGCTTCAATCTTGCCGAAGGCGTCATCCATGTCGAGCAGCCGCGCGAAACGATTGGCGTCCTTGGCGCGCATCTTGCCCAGCGCAGCGAGCCGCTGCGTCTGGCCGCCATCCATGTCATGACCTCGCTGACCGGATCGGCGCTGCTGGCGCTCGCCGTGGATTTCGGTGAACTCGCCGGCGAGGAGGCGTGGGCGGCCGGCCATGTCGACGAGGACTGGCAGATCGAGCATTGGGGCCAGGACGCCGAGGCGGTCGCGCGTCGCGCGGCCCGCAAGCGCGACATGATGGCGGCGGTCAGTCTTCTCGAAGCGCTGAAAGCCTAGAAGCAATTCCAGGAAAAGTGAGTAACGGTTTTCCGTCCGGAATTGCGTAAAGCAAACAGAGCAATTCCAGGAAAAGTGCGCAGCGGTTTTCCGTCCGGAATTGCGCAGACAAACCTGGAGCTGGTCGGCGATCTACCAGAGCTGAACCAGTCCAGGCGCTGCCCTCCGCTTTCGCATTGCACCTAATACGAAAGTCATAATCCCATCGTCGCGGTGCCTTTTGGCGGCGCTTTCTGCCATTTTTTCCCTCGTTGGCTGCGTTCTCGAGTCTTCGTCCGGAGGAGTTGCGGACGGTGGCGCTCAGCCATCGAGGACAGAAGGGATCCACGGGAGGATATATCAAATGGCAATGGCTTCGACCGCCGGCGGAACAAGCCGCGGCATGACGCGAGAGGAAAAGAAGGTCATCTTCGCCTCTTCGCTCGGCACCGTTTTCGAATGGTACGATTTCTATCTTTACGGCTCGCTGGCCGCCTTCATCGGCGCGACCTTCTTCAGCCCGACCATCCCCGAGGCGACGCGCAACATCTTCGCGCTGCTGGCCTTCGCCGCCGGCTTCCTCGTCCGCCCGTTCGGCGCGCTGGTGTTCGGCCGCCTCGGCGACCTTGTCGGCCGCAAATACACTTTCCTCGTCACCATGACGATCATGGGTCTGTCGACCTTCCTGGTCGGTCTGCTGCCCGGTTATGCCAGCTGGGGCATCGCGGCGCCCGTGATCCTGATCGGTTTGCGCATGCTCCAGGGCCTGGCGCTCGGCGGCGAATATGGCGGTGCGGCGACCTATGTCGCCGAACACGCGCCGGACGACCGCCGCGGCTACTACACGTCCTGGATCCAGACCACGGCGACGCTCGGTTTGTTCCTGTCGCTGATCATAATCCTGATCGTCCAGAGTTCGCTCAGCAAGGAAACCTACGCTTCCTGGGGCTGGCGCATTCCCTTCATCGTCTCATTCCTGCTGCTCGCCGTCTCGATCTGGATCCGGCTGTCGCTCTCGGAGTCGCCGACCTTCCAGCGCATGAAGGAAGAAGGCAAAGGCTCCAAGGCACCGCTGTCGGAAGCCTTTGGCCAGTGGAAGAACGCCAAGATCGCGCTTCTGGCGCTGCTCGGCCTGACCGCCGGCCAGGCCGTCATCTGGTACAACGGCCAGTTCTATGCGCTGTTCTTCCTGACGAACGTGCTGAAGGTCGACGCGCAGTCGGTCAACATCATGATCGCGATCGCGCTTGCGGTCGGCTCGATCTTCTTCGTCGTTTTCGGCTGGTTGTCCGACAAGATCGGCCGCAAGCCGATCATCATGGCCGGTCTTGCGCTCGGCATCGTCTGCACCTTCCCGCTTTTCAAGGCGCTGACCTGGGCCGCCAATCCGGCCCTGGCCACCGCGCAGCAGAACACGCGCGCGACGGTGACGGCAGCACCTGGCGACTGCAGGTTCCAGTTCAACCCGGTCGGCACGGCGAAGTTCACGACATCCTGCGATATCGCGACCTCGTTCCTGACCAAGAATTCGGTGCCGTATGACGTGGTCACCACGGCGGCGCCCGGAACCGCGGCCACGGTGAAGATCGGCAATGACACGGTGCAATCCTATGACGCCGTCGCCGCCGGCGATCAGGCCAAGGCCAAGGACGGCGCCTTCACCAAAGCGGTCAACATAGCCCTGCAGGACGGCGGCTATCCGCTGAAGCGCGCCGCCGCCAAGGTGCCCGACCAGAAGCTCGACGCCTTCGTCGCAGCCAATCCGGAACTCAAGCTCGATGCGGCCGCGATCCGCGGCGGCGAGAAGACGACGGTTCCGGTCGACAAGGCGGTCACCGACAAGTTGCTGACCAAGGATGAGGCAGCCGGCGCGTCGGAGATCACCGTCTACAACATTCCCGGTGGCGGTGCTTTCGCC
Organism: Mesorhizobium sp.; assembly: GCA_004963905.1. Classification (GTDB taxonomy): domain Bacteria; phylum Pseudomonadota; class Alphaproteobacteria; order Rhizobiales; family Rhizobiaceae; genus Mesorhizobium. Next base: position 131,832 of record SUGL01000013.1, on the reverse strand, counting down.
ATGACAGCCGATCCGGCGGCCATCAATTGGCCGGTGACGATCGGTATCCTGTTTATCCTGGTGGTGTTCGTGACCATGGTCTACGGGCCGATCGCGGCGATCCTGGTCGAGATGTTCCCGACCCGCATCCGCTACACCGGCATGTCGCTGCCCTATCATATCGGCAATGGCTGGTTCGGCGGCCTGCTGCCGGCGACGGTGTTCGCGCTCAGCGCCTATAAGGGCGACATCTATTACGGCCTCTGGTACCCGGTGGTGATCGCGGCGATGTCGCTCATCATCGGCATGATCTTCGTCAGGGACACGCTCGGCACCGACCTGCACTCCAAGGACTAACCGATCAAGCCTCTGGAAATGAAAAGCCCGGCGCGAGCGATCGCGCCGGGCTTTTCTCACCGATCCGCCATGGTGATAGCCGATTGCGGAATCGAGCAGCATCACCTGGGAAAGGAATTGTCGATGACGATCGACCAGACATCCTTGTTGATTTCCTTGATGTCGTCGATCGAAGCCTGGATTCGGCCGATCTCCTTGTCGTCCAGCGCTTCGATCTTGCCGTATTTCACGTCGTCCTTGCCGTCGACGATACGCATCAGTTGCGTGCTTCCGTGCGTTCCGCTTTCGTCGAAGGAATAGATGCAGTGGCTGTATTTGTTTCGCAGCTTCGCCTGGCGCGTCAGCTTGCCGGTGACAGCCAGCACCGCTTCACGACACGCAGCCGGCGTCTTTTGCATTTTAGCGAGCCGCTCGACCAGCTCGATACGCGCCCGGGTCGTGTTCAAGGTCAGGAAAACGATGATCGCCGTCTCCTTGTCGACCTTGGCCAGGCCGGCGATCAGATAGATCAGCAGGCTTTCAGTGTTGGTCCATGTATAGTTCAACTGGCCAACAAGCAGCAGGATCTCCTGAAAGCGCGGCATCGTCGGCTCATGGCGCGGATTGGACGAGATCCGCTTTTGAGCGTCCCAAGCTGGCAGAAAAGGAAGCCGTGCGCGCGTGAAACACCGCAGCGGCTTCCGTCCTGTTGTGAGCTCCGAGCTTGGTTATGATGTTGTGGAGATGAATCTTGACTGTGTGCTCGGAGAGCTCAAGGGCAGCGGCGATAATCTTGTTCTGCAATCCACGCGCCACCATCTCAAGGATCTGGAACTCACGATCCGTCAGTACGTCGATTTCGTCGAAGTCCGACCGCTCCGCCGTCGGTTGACCGACCGGTGCGGAGTAATCCGAAAGCTTCTGGGGAAGGCTCCTCGAGTGTGACTGGAACATCGCCGGCGGGAAATATTCGCCGCCGCGAAGCATGAGCCTGATCACCGAGAGCCAGACGTCGAGCTTCAAATCCATGGGCAGGACACTTCGCACCACCTTCAGATCGAGGATGTCCTGGATGGAAACCGGAGTACGGCTGTCCCGTTGCGCCAGCACGATGGGAGCCGCTGGATGACACCGCATCAGATCGGCGGCGCGAGCACCGATTTCCGGCAAGACTTCGGAGTCGATCAGTATCAGGCAGACTGGCTGCTCGAACGTGGCGCAGGCAGCTGCCAGGCTGCTGACCTGCTCAACCACTATGGAAGGAAATTCCCTCTCGATTGCATAAACGAGACATTCCGGAAAAATGTCTGCCGAGGAAACAGTCAGAAGGCTTTTGCGCGCTCCACTTTCCCCCGCACCGCTACCAACGGTGCTGCGGATGCTTACTCTGGACATGGTTGCCACCCTACCCTAGACCAAGACTGTCGATTTGTTCTTTATGTTTCTCCCGACGTTTTTTGTTCTTTGTTTCTTCGATTTTTATGGGGGCTCCACCCCTGCGAACAGCTAGCCTTAAGGATTAATACACCAAATTAGGCCGCGCTGATATAGTTCGGACGAGCTATAGCCGGTTCGCCATTTCCTATCCGATCTAGGATGTCTGAAGAGGTCGCTTGGGCTTCGATCCCGGCGCGACCCGGCCGTTTGCTCTCTCTATGGTTGCAGGTGCGTCTGTCCCGCGCCAGGCCGAACGGGCTAGCCCGAACTGTCGGCTTTTCATCGGCAACCGCTGGTCACAGACTTCCCGGGTTCCGTGGTGGGATTGGGGTGTATCCAGGGCTCTCCCTTTTGAACGACCGAACCCGTAGCGGTCCGGCGCTCGACGGTTAGTGCCTTGGCTCGGTCACCTCTCCCGAACAAGGGAGGCACTCAAGCAAAACATGATGGAATACCGGGTTTTCGGGCTCCAATTCCCTCGGTCCGACGATCCACTCACCGCATTCAACGCAACGTCCGCGCAAGCCCAAAACCGCGTAAGAGAAGAATGCGGTTCGGCGGTCGCGGTCTCAACTGAGGATACGAACCATGTCTCTCGACCTCGACAAGAACAACATCAACGCATTCGGCCTGCAAATCGTCGACAGTGAATTTGGCAACGGCGGTGGCGACAACAAGAACAGCAACACCAACACCAATACCGCCACCAACACCAGCGCCAACTCGAACAGCAACGGAAACACGTCCTCGAACGGAAACGACAACACGGCTTCGAACGAAAACGAGAACGAAAACAAGGATTTGAACGCAAACGCCAACCTAAACAAGGCGTCGAACGAGAACGAGAACTCGAACGAGACCATGAACTCGAACGAGAACAAGAACGTCAATGACACCAAGGTCGACGTCCATGTCGGCGTCAATCTCGACGGCCAGCTCGGCAATACCGACAATCATTTCGCCGACGTCGTCAACAACGGCGGAGAGTTCAAGGACAACACGATCATCAACAACAAGGACGGCGACGTCAGCTATCACACTGGCGATGAAACCACCTTCAAGGATCTTCTGAACGGTTCGATGACGGGCGCGGGCAACAACAGCGCCTCCATCATCAACCAGGTCAACAAGCTGATCGACGACGACAAGCTGGACAACGCGACCGTCAGCAATACCGGCAACCTCAACCTGAACTTCAACGCCACGGCTGGCGAATCGAAGGCGGGCGACGGCATTTCGACCGGCGGCGGCGGCGGCCATGGCGGTGATGATGCCAAGGCCAACGGCGGCGATGGCGGCAACGGCGGCGACGCCAGGTCCGGCGACGTCGAAGCCGGCGACGGCAAGGGCGGATTTGCGCTCAGCGCTGCCGTCGGTGGCGACAGCAAGAGCTACAACGACGCCGACGGAGGCGACTCCAAGGCCAATGGCGAGAGCGGCAATGCCAGGGGCGGCGAGGGCGAAAGCGGCAACGCCAGGGGCGGCAGCGGCGATGGCGGCAACGCCAACGGCGGCGATGGCCTCGGCTTAGGGCTCGGGCTTGGGCTCGGCCTGGGCGTCGGCGCGGCCGAAGGCGGCGACCCCAAGTCGGAAGGCGGCGACTCCAAGGCCAGCGGCGGCGACAACAAGGCCGAGGGCGGCAACGCCAAGGCCGATGGCGGCAATGGCGGCGACGGCGGCGACGGCGGCAATGCGGACGGCGGCAATGGTAGCCATGCGGGCGACGGCATCGACGCCGCGATTCCGGTCTTGACCTACGGGCAAGGCGGCGACTCCAGCGGCGACGGGGGCGCTGCCACCGGCGGTGACGGCGCTACCGGTGGCGGTGGCGGCGGTGCCGACGCTGACGGCGGCAATGGCAAGGCGGACGGCGCAAATGCCCATTCGAACAGTGGCGACACCACGGCGGATGGCGGCAATGCTCTCGGGGCCGGCTATGGCGCGGGCTATGGCGCAGGCTCCGGCACCGGCACCGGCGGTGCCGGAGGCACGGGCGGCGACGGGACGGGCGGCAGCGGAACGAGTGGCGACGGGACCGGCGGAAGCGCAACCAGCGGCGCCGCGACCGGCGGCACAAGCACCGGCGGCTGGGCATCGGCGCTTGGCGGCGATGGCGGCCATGCCTTGAGCGGCGCCTGGGCTGATGGCACCGGCGGCGACGCCCACGGTGGGCTGACCCTGGCGGGTTCTGCTGGTGACGGCGGCGCAGGCGGAACCGCCTATAATGGCGACGGCGGAGCCGGCGGCGACGGTGGAACCTGGGGCTCGAGCAATGGCCACGACGGCTATGTGACAGGCGAAAGCCATGCCTCGGCGGACGCCTTGATCTCCCCCAGCATGTTCAACCAGCAGATCGTGATGGGCGCCAACCTGCAAGAAAACCTGGTCTCTCAGACCGTCGTGGGCGGCGACTATCACCATACGGTCGCCGGCGAAGGCACCACTGATCATACCGGTGCATGACTGATCGACCGGTCTCAGAGCAGATCACCAACAATGGGCTGCGCGGGCCGTTCCGCTCAGCCTGCCAATCCGGGAGACATGCCGCCCCGATCGAGCGCGAATACCGCGCGAAATGATCTCGAGATACGGAGGCCTACCCCGTGTACTCCATGCAACTGGACAAGATCACCGAGGTTATCGCTCATTTCATCGGAATGTTCGAAATCTCGGTCGAGGAGATGCGGCAGCTACAGGCCTATGACGATTTCAAGATCGCCGAGACGGTCAAGGACGATACGTCCAACCCTCGCAATACGAACGTCAACGTCAAGGCGCCCTATGCGCTGGACGATTTCAGCCCGCATGTTTCGTATATGGGAGGCAAGCCGAACCTTGTGCTGAACCCGGTCGGCTCGACCTTCAGCTACACCCCGCCCGAAATCCATCATCACGGGCACTTACATTCCGGCTACTACCATTTTTACCTTCCCCAGTTTCCAGGTGTCGGCGGCGGCATGATCCTGCCGCACGTCGTACCTCCGGGCTCGGTCGCGATTTACATCAATCAGGAGAACCACCTGTCCGACAACGACTACGTCGCCGCCGGAGGGCACGGCTTGGTGCTGACGCCGACCGTCAACGACAGTGGTCAACTGGCTGTCCTGACGAACCATGCGGCAGAGCTGTCTCCGCTCGACGATCTGGCAATGCCCGGCTCCGACGTGGACATGGCGGCCACCGTCGTCACGGCGGGCGAGCGGATCGAGGCCTATCCCGGCTCGAATGGCGACGCGAAAGTCTTCGTTCTACATCCTGACGCCGCTTCGGGCTCCATCGAAGGAACATATGTCAACGAGCAACTCGTCGGCGAGGACGCCGCGCCAAAACTCGAGGACCATTTTAGCTTCCTGAAGGAACAGGGGAGCGACTCGAGCTCCGGCAGCGCCAATGATTACAGCGTGCCGCCGGACTCCTCCAAGTTCATGTCGGGCTGGGGCAACGGAACGTCGGCTCCGTCCGTCGAGTTGGATACCGGTGGCAATACGATGCTGAATTCCGCGGTTTTGACGAACAACTGGACCGGAGCGCCGGTCATCGCCGTCGTCGGCAACGTCTATGACGTCAATGCCATTGTCCAGATCAACGAGCGATGCGACAGCGCAACGGTCGGTTCGAGCCTGAACGGGTGGACACTGAGCAGCGCCCCTGACGAGAGCTTCAATGTCGCGATGTTCAAGCACATCGATCCGTCGGCCGGCGACCAGACCCCAATCGCGCCGCATGGATTCCCGGCAGCCTGGGTGGTGACGCAGGTCACCGGCGACCTCGTGATGATGAACTGGCTCCAGCAGTACAGTTTCATGACGGACAACGACACCACGATCCTGGCTTCCTCCGGCGTCAAGACGATGATCGCCACCGGCGGGAACACGGCGGTAAACGATATTTCACTCAGCGAATTGAGCTACAACTACGACTTGATCATTGTCGGTGGTCACATCTATGACGCGAACATCATCCAACAGTTGAACGTCCTGGTCGACAACGACGTCATCGGCGCGGTCAGCGGCTTCGAGACATCCGGGCCGGGTTCGTGCTCCACCGGGGAAAACCTGCTCTGGAACGGTGCCGGCATCATCAACGTCGGCGGAAACCAATTCGATCCGCTGCCGGACTCCTATCTCAAGGCGGCCCAGGACCTGGCGGCGGGCAAAGGCGCCGGCCCCGGCGATATACTGCACGATCCGGCCTTTGCCGGCAGCGGAGCCTTGCGGGTCCTCTACATCTCCGGCGATCTGCTCAACATCCAATACGTCTCCCAGACCAATGTGCTGGGCGACAGCGACCAAGTCGCCCTGGCGATGAACCAGCTCGTTGCCCATCCCGAGGCGCAGTGGACAATCACCACTGGCGGTAACCAGCTGGCCAATTTCGCCGGCATCGTCGATGTCCACGGGACCGGCAAGACCTATGTCGGCGGTCAGCACTATTCGGATGAGATCCTGATCCAGGCAAACCTCGTTTCGAGCGAACCAGATCTTGGCGGACACGACCCCAGCGCGCTGGCCAACGAAGCGGTCGCCTTCCTGACCGACGACACTTCACCCGAAGCTGCGCACCCAGACCATCACATCGCGCCGACACCGGACCATGTCCAGGCCGACGGCGTGCATACGCTATTGGGTTGATTCCAGGCGGGGGGACATGATGACCGACGATCGCGACCTGTGCTGGGACCCGTTTGCCGAGGATTTGGAAGCAGGCCCGCAGGAGGATGGACAGGGATCGCCGAAGCCCAGTTCCGCCACATCTCGCGAGACGCTGTCGAATGCCTTGCAGCAACGCGAGCAGGCGATCGGCCGGACTATCGGGGCAATCGGCAGCGTCGTCGACCAACGGCATGACGTCGTAAACCATCCGGAGGCAAAGGCCGAACCGGACAGGGCCGTGCCCCCGGTTCGCAGCCAGCCGGCTGAAACGGCCTCTCCCCAAATTCCACTCTCCAAAGAGATTGGTGCATCCGCTGCCATTGCTTCCCGGACCAGCGTCGCGTCACCTGTGGAAACGCTGGCGTCTACCATCCCGCCAACACAGCCCGCACCGGCGCAAAGTGGCGGTTACCTCGCGCAAACCGGAATGGCCAATCCAGCGGTGAACCCGCCGCTTGCGGCGGCGAAAAAGTCCGAGAGCGACCCGGTCAACGCCGCCTCCGCAATGCAAGCGGAGCGACTTGAGGCAAAAGCGCATTCGGATCAGCAGACGACGCCGAGAGCGGAGGTACGGCCGAACCTCTTCAACCTGACGCACGCCGGCTCGCAGGACGCACCGGCTGCTGCGTCAGTCCCGAAACCCACATCCATAGCCGAGAAAACGAACCTCTCGGCTCAGGGCCTATCCGCCAGGCTGGAGCTCCGCCGGCAACCAAGCCAAAGCACTTCGGCAAATGACACGGGGGGCAAGTCAATGGCCGCCCAGGAGCCGATATGCGCGATGCCGAGGCCCCAAGCCGACACGACGAGGTCGGCTTGGGACCCCAAAACAGCTTCGACGATCGACAAGCCCGGCGCCCCGCCCGCAGCCGCCGTTGCAAGGCTCGAGCCGGCGCAACAATCTGCCGAACCCGCCCCCAAGGCGGCGCCAACGATCGAGAAGCAAAACGCCGCCGCCGATCAGGCACCGGCAAGATCACAGGCTGCGGCCCACCAATTCGCCGAGCCGCAGGCCAAGACAGCACTGGCCGGCAAGCAATCCGTGCCCGAGATGAAGGAAGTCCCCAAGGCACCGGGCATCACCACCATAGATGGCGACACCGGTCCCATTAAGGCCAAGGAGCCGCATCAGGACGGGTCTCCTCCCGGTGGCGTCGACGACAAAGGCCGGCGCGGCGGCGGCGGTGGGGGCGGCGCCTTCCACAAGCGGCTCGGCCCGGTCGACTTCGGCGCTGCCCTCAAGGCCGGAATGGGAGCCGTCAGGAAGAACCTGCTCGTCGTGATGTTGTTCACGGTGGCGTGCAACGTGCTGGTGCTCGCGATCCCGATCTACCTGTTCCAGATTTCAGACCGCGTTCTAACCAGCCGGTCCGCCGACACGCTGATAATGCTGACGGTGGTGATCGTCGGCGCGGTGGTGCTGCAGTCGATGTTCGACGCGCTTCGCCGCTTCATCCTGATGCGTACGGCGGTCGAGGTTGCCGCGCAGTTGGGCGCGCCGATCCTGAGTGCCGCGGCCAGGGCTTCCCTCAACAGCAACGGAAGGGAATATCAGGTTCTGGGCGACCTGCAGCAACTGAGGACATTCCTGACATCCGGCACGCTGCTCTCCTTCCTCGACGCGCCGATGGCTCCGATAATGATGCTGGCGGTGTTTCTCATCCACCCGCATCAGGGCTTCATCGTCGTGACCTCGGCCCTGCTGCTGCTCGTGATTACGCTCATCAATCAGCGTGCGACAGCCGGTGCTTTCAGCGAGGCAAATGCGCACCAGAGCAAGGCCAACATCCATCTCGATTCGATGGCGCGCAATTCCCAGATCATCAACGCGCTCGCCATGATTCCCGAGGCGGTGAAGATCTGGGGTAAGGACACCGCGAACTCCCTTCGCGCTCAGGTGATCGCGCAGGATCGCAACATCATCTTTGCTTCGCTGTCGAAGGGCGTGCGGCTCCTGACCCAGGTGACGATGCTTGGCTGGGGCGCGCATCTGTCGATCGACGGAGAGCTGACCGGCGGCATGGTCATCGCCGCGTCGATCATCGCGGGCCGGGCGCTGGGTCCGATCGAAGGCGCCATCGAAGGCTGGAACCACGTCGTGCATGTCCGGGCCGCCTATGGCCGCATTGTATCGCTGCTGCAGACCTCGCCGCTCAATTTCGAACGGCTGAACCTGCCCCGTCCCGAAGGGCGCCTCGACGTCGAGCGCCTTCTGTTCGTGCCGCAGGGAACCAAGCGCGTCGTGCTGAACGGCATTTCGTTCGCGCTCTCGCCGGGCGACTCGCTGGCGATCATCGGCAATTCGGGCGCCGGCAAGACCACGCTCGGCAAGATGCTGGTCGGCTCGATCCTCCCGACGTCAGGCAACGTTCGGCTGGACCTGATGGACCTGCGCAATTGGGATCCACGCCAATTCGGCGAGAACATCGGCTACCTGCCGCAGGACGTTCAGCTGTTCCCCGCATCGATCAAGGCCAACATCGCCCGCATGCGCGACGACGTGACCGATGCCGAGATCTATCAGGCGGCGGCACTCGCGGATGTCCATGAAATGATCTCCACCTTGCCGCACGGCTATGAGACGTTCGTTTCCGCCGACGGAGCACCGCTTTCCGGCGGACAGAAGCAGCGCGTCGCCCTTGCGCGCGCGTTCTTCGGCAATCCGCGCCTCGTCGTGCTCGACGAGCCGAATTCGAATCTTGATATGGCGGGCGACACCGCGCTCGAGCGTGCGCTTCAGCACGCCAAGGACAACAAGATCACGGTGATTACGATTACCCAGCGACCATCCCTGCTGAAGAGCGTCGACAAGATACTCCTGTTGGTAAACGGCACCGTTGCTCTGTTCGGCATGCGTCAGGACGTGCTGCAGGCGCTGGCGAACCGGGGGCTCAGCATAGAAGGTGGCTCGTTCGGCCATCACATCCAGTAGCGGGTGCATTGAAGATGACGGCCGACATCGCCAAGGTTCACGACATCGAGTGGTATTCCGAAGTGCCGCGCTCGATTTGGAAGCAGACCGCATTTGGCCTGCTGCTGATTGCGGTGACCTTCGGCGGCTTCGGCACCTGGGCTTCGACCGCGCCTCTGGCATCGGCAATCATCGCTCAGGGGAGTTTCGTCGCCACCGGGCAGAACAAGATCGTCCAGCATCTCGAAGGCGGCATCATCAAGGAAATCCTGGTCAACGAAGGTGACCATGTCAGCCTCGACCAGCCCCTGATCAAGCTCGACGAAACCGCCGCCCAGACTAACGCGCGGCAATTGTTCCTGAAGATGGCGAGGCTCGAGGCCATATCGGCTCGATTGACCGCCGAGGTGCAAGGCAGCGGCAGCATCCAGTTCCCGGCGATCATCCTCGACAATCGCTTCGACCCGGAAGTCCTGCCGATCATGGAAAGCCAGGCGCTCAATTTCAGCGCGGCCGAGAACAAGCGCAACAGCGATATCGCGCTCTTCGATCAAAACAAAAAGGCGATGGAATTCCGCAACGAAGGCATCGACGAACAGGTCGCGTCGATGCGGCGTCAGCTGCAGTTCCTGAAGGAGGAATATCTGGGCAAGCAGAAGCTTCTCGATCAGGGCCTGATCCGCGGAACGGAGGTGAAGGCGATCCAGCGGGCGATGGCGGATGCAGAGGGCCAGATCGGCAAGATGGTGGCCGAGATCGCCGAAAACCGGGAGGAGATCGTAAGGTTCGAGCAGCAGATCACGCAGACAAAAGACGCCTATCGTCAGGCGGCGCTCCAAGATTTGCAAAGCATGGAAGCGGAGCTGGATGGAGTGCGGGAGCAGTCGCGGGAGGCGGAGAACGTGCTTCGCCGGGTGACCATCAACGCTCCCGTGCCAGGCACGATCATTCGCATGTATTACCACACCGCCGGCGGCGTCATCGAGAGCGGCAAAGCCATCCTCGAGATCCTGCCTTCGGATGTGCCTTTGGTCATCGAGGCGCAAATCCCGCGCACCGATATCGACAACGTCAAGGTCGGGCAGCAGGCCTCTGTCAGGCTGACCGCGCTGAATCGGCGTACCACGCCGGTTTTGGAAGGCGAGGTCTACTATGTGTCGGCCGACGCCCTGCCGGAGATGCAAGGCCCCGTTCCAAAGGAAGTCTATCTCGCCCGCGTGCGCCTGCCGATGAGCGAGTTGGCGAAAGTGCGTGGCTTTTCGCCAACGCCGGGCATGCCGGCCGAGATCATGGTGCAAGAGCACCCGCGAACATTTTTCGCCTATCTGACGAAGCCGATCGCCGACAGCATGGCCAGAGCTTTCATGGAACAATGAGATTTAGACGAGGGGACCAATTTTCGAGGAAACGATACCGATCGACGCCGTCATGAGACGTGCGTAGTTGGACCGGAAAGGAGCGGTCAGCTCTTGCGCTGCTGGTTCTCTTCCTCGATCGCCGCCTCGTGGTACCAGCCGTCGAAATCGGCGTGCGTATTGCGCAGCGAGGCAATCTCTGCCGCGAATTTGGCCTTTGCGCCCAAATTTGAGGCAGATGTCCGGCCTGCAAGCGGGAACATCAGAATCTTTGCCGACGGACGGGACGTGGTGACTTCCATTGATGGCCGCCTTTCTTTTTCGGGAGCCAGTCGATTCAATCCTTTCTCAAAATAGGTCCTGCGATTCATTTAGGCAATATGCACACAAAAAGATCAGTACTTGCATAAGATTTATGCAGATTTTGCAGATGAACGATTGCCGCGCATTGCTGAGGCGGCTCAGCAAAATCAACGCTTTGCCACGACCATTTTGCCGCACCCCGGACGGGGAGAGTGGCACACGAATTGCTTTTTAACGATCGGCAGGCCGGCTCGGTCCGGCCATGCATCGATACCGCCATGCGCGGCGTCCAAGCAACGAGAGGCTCTAGAATGACCAAATACAAGCTCGAGTACATCTGGCTCGACGGATACGTCCCGACCCCTAGCCTGCGCGGCAAGACCCAGATCAAGGAATTTGCCGAGTTCCCGACGCTCGAGCAGCTGCCGCTGTGGGGCTTCGACGGCTCCTCCACGAACCAGGCCGAGGGCCACAGCTCCGACTGCGTGCTGAAGCCCGTTGCCGTGTACCCGGATCCGGCCCGCACCAACGGCGTGCTAGTGCTTTGCGAAGTGATGATGCCGGATGGCGTGACGCCGCATGTCTCCAACAAGCGCGCCACCATCCTGGATGACGAGGGCGCCTGGTTCGGCTTCGAACAGGAATACTTCTTCTACAAGGATGGCCGTCCGCTCGGCTTCCCCGAGACTGGCTATCCGGCTCCGCAGGGTCCTTACTATACCGGTGTCGGCTACAAGAACGTCGGCTCGGTCGCGCGCCAGATCGTCGAGGAGCATCTCGACCAGTGCCTGGCCGCCGGCATCAATCACGAAGGCATCAACGCCGAAGTGGCCAAGGGCCAGTGGGAGTTCCAGATCTTCGGCAAGGGCTCCAAGAAGGCCGCTGACCAGATGTGGATGGCGCGCTACCTGCTGCAGCGCCTGACCGAGAAATACGGCATCGACATCGAATTCCACTGCAAGCCGCTCGGCGACACCGACTGGAACGGTTCGGGCATGCACTGCAACTTCTCGACCGCCTACATGCGCGAGGTGGGCGGCAAGGCTTATTTCGAGGCGCTGATGGCGCAGTTCGACAAGAACCTGATGGACCACATCGCCGTCTACGGCCCGGACAACGACAAGCGCCTGACCGGCAAGCACGAGACTGCGCCGTGGAACAAGTTCTCCTACGGCGTCGCCGACCGCGGCGCTTCGATCCGCGTGCCGCACTCCTTCGTCAAGAACGACTACAAGGGTTATCTGGAAGATCGCCGCCCGAACTCGCAGGGCGACCCCTACCAGATCGCCTCGCAGGTCCTGAAGACGATCTCGCAGGTCCCGACCGACGCCAAGGTTTCGGCGGCGGCCTGATTTCTCCGGCGCGGGTGAAAGCCCGCGCGCTGTCTCAAGCAAGAAAGCCCCGGCGGAAAACGCCGGGGCTTTTTTCTGTCTGTTGCAGGGCCGATTCGCGCCGATTCTTGCCGCCAGCTTGACCGATGCGCTGCGGCGGTGACGTCCGCAACAAAAAGCCCTCGGAAGAGGAATGCCTTCCAAGGGCTTAAATGCAATCGGGCCAGAGGCTTAGACTGAATACTATTTGTCGATCGGTGGCAGAAGGCAAACAACTTATCCAATGAGAGTGTTTTCCATCGTCGCTATCGGGAATCGCTCCAAGCCGGTGGTGGCCCGCTCGGGAATGTCCATTCGCATCCGGTTTTGTCCTTTAGCCGTTCAAGCAGCTTGGTCAGCCGATCGAACATCAACCCATTGAGAAAAGTCACCAACTCTCCCCATTCGTTGGCGCCCCGGACGTAGTAGCCCACCTGCATGGTCACGCTCACGTCAAAACGGCCGTCGCCGAAAAGGATGTCGAGCTTTCCATCGACCGACCGGTGCCCGGCGTTGTGGGCGAATCGCTTATTTCGCAGTTCGATGATTTCGTCATGCGCTTTGCGAAGGTGAGGTGGAAGAGTTTTCCGGGAAACACCACTTCCGATGCCGCCATCAATCAGCCGAACATAGGCGATCACAAAAGCGGACGTGAGCATGTCGTGCTCCAATATCGCCTCAGTGGTCGAGTTGAAATCTGCCTTCGAGAGGCGATGGTGAATGTAGCTAAGACTCGCCATCCCCTGAAAGGCACCGACAAGTCGAATTAGATTCTTGATGTCGCTATCGACGGCTTCCAAAATAGCTCGGCTATCTTCCACCTTCGACTGGAACGCATCGCGCCATTCGGGAGGCAGGAACTGAATCGCCTCTTCGGGCACGACGACGTATTCGCGATCCTCCGCGTAGTCCTCTTCGGCGTTGCTTTCCATCGGCGAGCTTTCGATGGGTGCTGTCATAGGGCTCCTCGTCGGGCGAAAAGGTTAGACGAGTTGCGCGCTGTCGGAGCGAAGGATTTTTCTCGCGTTCTCGTGGTCCAACTCAATTGTCATGTAGTGATCCTCCCCAAATGCCTGTCTGGTCCTAGTGTCCCATGTGCTGCTGTCGGGCTGCTTCGCTGGCAAACACAAAGCCGATGAAGGTTGTCCGCTGAAAGAACCGGAGAAACCACGCTGACGAAAGGCCGTGGGGCTCGTCTAGGCTTAGATATCCGTATTCAAGGACATCGGGTTCCGCAGCGTTGTGTTCCATAGCGGCAAGAATTTCCTCCGGTATCGTTTGCCGCATTACGTCAGCAAACACCTGACCGTCACTGAGCGGGTAGGCGAGTCCGTGGTGCCGCGACAGGCCGCGAATGATCTTGCGCACGGTTTGGAGAATACGCGGGTCTTCGGCCGGGAAAATGCGATATCGGTTCGGTCCAACGTCCGGTGCGGGTCGCATAAGATCGAAGATGTCGCGAGCGCGGCGATGCCCGTCTACCTGAGCGAAGCCCCGACGCACCGGACCGGACCATAACTCTTTGACGGCATCGATTGCCTCGCCGGCCACAAGGACGACGTTTCGGAAATGCGCGTCGTCGTCGGCCGTGCCATTGTTGCATGTGGCACATGCTGCGATCGTGATGCGCTGGAATCTGCTGTTCGACTTCGATGCCGGATAGAGGGAGCGCGGCACAACATGCTCGCGAGTCGTGATCCGAAGTTCACCGCATAGGCCGCAATTATCCCAACGTATTCGCCGCTTCATACTGGGCCACCAAACTCACGCTGCCATTCCGATAATTTTTTAAGTGCCTTGCGATATGTGTCTTCGTCCCTTGCGAACAGGAGTGGCGTCGTCCGTCCTAGATCGTCATCCCGGCCGTTCAGGAAGGCATCGATGTGTTCAGGCGGCAAAGACCGCATTGCGTCGGCGGTTATCATCTGCTGATACCGTTTTCGCTCGGCATCGGCGTCAGCTACGCTTGCCCGCTGCCGCACCAAATCGGATAGCATACTGCGCGCTCGGGCCAGTCCCGACTCGCTGTCCTCTGCCGCTTCCAACGGCGTCATTCCACTCAGATCGTCGCGCTTCGTGTTCAGAAATGCCCCGAGACCGGGACCGCTCAGTTCCGTTTCAGCGTCAATGCAAAGCCGATCCCGCCGTGACTGTCGAAGCCGGTTCGCTTCCTGAATCTGCTTCTCACGGACCTTTTCGACCTGTTTTCCTAACTGCACCCTGTGGCGCTCGATTGCGCCTTCAACAGGCAGTCCTAGGGTCGCGTATGCAAGCCGGCCACCATTTTCAAACATCGCGACAAGGGCGCTAATCTCAGCAGTGATCGTCGCTGCTTCGATCTCCGACTGAATCGCAGCACGGTATGTCATGCCCGACTCCGTGTGTATGGAGTTCAGCCACGATTCGCCGGTCATGTTCCCTCGCTCCTTCTCGGGGAGTTGATCAAGTATCCAATCCACTGCCTGCACGGCAGCATGCATGACTGCTGTTCTACGTGTCTTTGCCAGCGTGTGGGCAGTCCACTTGTCTGAAAGGGCCTTCTCCAGAATCACGCCGTAGCCTTGCTCAACCAGCACAGCCTTGCCGAGCAGATGCTGCAAATAGCTGTCGATTGCCTTCCATGCCGGCGCAAAACGCGATTCGGCCACCGCAACATCCTGTGCGATCTCGCGTGAAACACGCTGGAACTGTGGCCGTATCAGACGGCGCTTTTCCAGGTGCTTGGCGATCGGGACAGCCTTGCAAATGCCGCCTCCTAAACACTTGTCGTGAAAGACCTCCACCATGATGACGGCCTGCCAGTCTGCGGGCGGCACCGTAAAGCAGCCGTAACCTGCGACTTTGATACCAACATGTTCAGCGAGCCCGATAGCTTGAAGTTCAGCGTAACGGGGAACGGTGGCATTCTTACCGGCCAGTTGTGTCAGCGCTTCCGCATAGGCGCGCGCCAATTCTTCAACCCGTCGATGGTGCTTTGCTTGATAATCGGCGTACCGCTTCGCTTGTGCCGCGTGCCATTTCTCTTCGTCGGCGCGGCTCTTCGCCTTCGCCGCCTCGATACCTGGGTGATACAGCCAGCGGCGCGGCGCAGATTGCTGGACAGCATCTGCGATTTGCTCGCGTGTCGCGTCTCGCGGCAGCTTTGAAAGGTCAATTTCGACGGCCATCGTTCCGTGCTCGCGGAGCCGCTGAATCTTGGTGTCGTCGCTGGCATGCGTAACCGCGACCTCCACGAAGAGGTCATAGCTGAGAGCCCTAAGATAGAGGTCCGGAATGATCTTCTTCGGGTCGGAATATTCAAGCCGCAGGAGTTCCGTCTCGACTTCCTGCCCCGGCTTCATCACGACCTTCCCCTTATCGAGGCCAAGCCGCTCCGGCAGGTGCATCTTCGGATTGGTGCGAAACGCTTCCTTGGCAAGCAGGTGCAGGACCGTTTCAGGACCACCACCGCAAGCTTCGCCGTCATTGTGAGCGAAGTGCGGCACCACATGATCATCCTTCAATCGCGCAATTAGACGGCCGCCGCACGCCGGACATTTGCAACCGCAAGCCAGACCGCGCTGAACTTCGGAAATATGGGCCAAGGTGTCATCGTCACGCCGCCCGTAGACAAGTTGCGCGCGATCAGAGCCATATGATTTCCGTGCCTCTCCGTGGTCGTCCATTTTCGTACCCAATCGAGTTTGAGTCTACTCAGACGCAAATATAAGAAGGTGGCACCTCTACGCATGCTCTATTCGGCAAAGCTTTAGGCTGTTCTGTGCGATGCGCTGGCTAGATGGGTTGCGCTCGCCTATATTCCGAGCGCACTCAAAATGGCAGTGATGATTCCGGAGATGATCGGATGTCTAAAGAGAATGCAGGAAGTAGGCCAACTGTCTCTCGGCCAGGCCTTGGCGACACTCACGTCACCGTTGTAAGTGAAACGCAGATAAGCATCAATTCGATGACGACTGCCCATCATACGGGAACTCTCGGTCCCAACCCGACTGCGTCTACCGGTAATACTGGCGGCGGCTCCAATGGCGGAAACTCTGGCGGCAGTTCGGGCGGAAGCGGGAGCTCTGGCAGCGGTAAGAAGTAGGCCGCAGCTCGCCATGTCGGAGGCCGTCGCGAAGGACTCTTGGCTGGGCTGGTTCCTAGCGGGAATGACCCCCGGCGATTGGGTCAATGCTTGCCTTCTGCTAGTCGGTATCTTGACGTTGCTCTGGACCGCAAGGAGCTTACGTCTCCAATCAAAGGCTCAAGACTTCGCCAGTTTCTTATCGCTATCTGACAGGTTCTCTACTGCATGGCGCAGGTTCCGCCAGACAAGCGATGATGATTGGAAGAGATATGAGTTTGCCGAGATTCTGAATTTGATTGAAAGCGCTTGCCATTTTTACAATAAGGGCGCTCTTCACGGCGTCACTCGCGATGTGTACGGCTTATATCTCAAAGAGGTCATCCGCGATATACACAAGAATGACTTTGCCGTTACCACAATGAAAGAAGCCCTTTCTGGACCGGACACCTTCTTTCACATACGTCGATTCGCAAGGATGCACGACATTGAAGGTGCCCCGCACCAATGAATTGAAGCGCGGCATCATGGCGCCCATTAAGGGCCTATGTCAGTCGAATGCCGCGAGCAGGCTTTCGCTAGCTGTCAAGCCTGAGAACCCCGGCTTTCGCCGGGGTCCTTTTTGTCTGGAAATGCAGCCGCTTAGACCGAATAGTACATGTCGTACTCGACCGGGTGCGGCGTCATCTCGAAGCGCATGACCTCGGCCATCTTCAGCTCGATATAGCTGTCGATCTGGTCGTCGTCGAAGACGCCGCCGGCCTTCAGGAAGCCGCGGTCCTTGTCGAGGCTCTGCAGCGCTTCGCGCAGCGAGCCGCAGACGGTCGGGATCTTCTTCAGCTCCTTCGGCGGCAGGTCGTAGAGGTCCTTGTCCATCGGCTGTCCGGGATGGATCTTGTTCTTGATGCCGTCGAGGCCGGCCATCAACATGGCGGAGAAGCCGAGATAGGGGTTCGCGCCCGGATCGGGGAAGCGGACCTCGACACGCTTCGACTTCGGCGACGAGCCGAACGGAATGCGGCAGGACGCCGAACGGTTGCGCGCCGAGTAGGCGAGCAGCACCGGCGCTTCGTAGCCAGGCACCAGGCGCTTGTAGGAGTTGGTGAGCGGGTTGGTGAAGGCGTTGATCGCCTTGGCGTGCTTGATGATGCCGCCGATATAGAACAGGCAGGTCTCCGACAGGCCGGCATATTCGTTGCCGGCGAAGGTCGGCTTGCCGCCCTTCCAGATCGACTGGTGGACGTGCATGCCCGAGCCGTTGTCGCCGAACACCGGCTTCGGCATGAAGGTGGCCGTCTTGCCATAGGCATTGGCGACCTGGTGCACGACATACTTGTAGATCAGCATCTTGTCGGCGTTGCGCACCAGCGTGTCGAACTTGATGCCGAGCTCGTGCTGGGCGGCGGCGACCTCATGGTGATGCTTCTCGACGCGCACGCCCATCTCGGCGAGCACGGTCAGCATCTCGGAGCGCATGTCCTGGCAGGAATCGATCGGCGGCACAGGGAAATAGCCACCCTTGGTGCGAGGACGATGGCCGAGGTTGCCCGTCTCGTAGTCGGTGTCGTCGTTGGACGGCAACTCGGTCGAGTCGAGCCGGAAGCCGGTGTTATAAGGGTCGGCCTTGTACTTGACGTCGTCGAACACGAAGAACTCGGCTTCCGGGCCGACATAGACCGTGTCGCCGATGCCTTCCGACTTCATGTAGGCCTCGGCCTTCTTGGCGGTGCCGCGCGGGTCGCGGTTGTAAGCCTCTCCCGAGATCGGATCGAGGATGTCGCACAGGATGACCATGGTCGACTGGGCGAAGAACGGATCCATGTGGACGGTATCCGTGTCCGGCATCAGCACCATGTCGGACTCGTTGATCGCCTTCCAGCCGGCGATCGAGGAGCCGTCGAACATGACGCCGTCGGCGAACATGTCTTCCTCGACCTCGACGACATCCATCGTCACATGCTGCAGCTTGCCCCTCGGATCGGTGAAGCGCAGGTCGACGAACTTCACGTCGTTGTCCTTGATCTGCTTCATGATGTCTTTGGCTGTCGTCATGTCATGTATCCCTGTGTGATGACGTTTTTTGATGATGACGGTTCAGAAAGATGTGGGGCTCAGACGGCGTCCATGCCGGTCTCGCCGGTGCGGATGCGGACGACTTCCTCGATGTTGGAAACGAAGATCTTGCCGTCGCCGATGCGACCGGTCTGGGCCGCTTTGCGGATGGCTTCGATGGCGCCTTCGACGGCATCGTCGCCGAGCACGACCTCGATCTTCACCTTGGGCAGGAAATCGACGACATATTCGGCGCCGCGATAGAGTTCGGTGTGGCCTTTCTGCCGACCGAAACCCTTGGCCTCGGTGACGGTGATGCCCTGCAGTCCGGCCTCCTGAAGCGCCTCCTTCACTTCGTCCAACTTGAATGGCTTGATGATCGCTTCGATCTTTTTCATGTAGAAAGTGGCCTCCACTGCCAAAGAGACGGGTTGTGTGCCCCGCTTGCGCCTCCATCAAGCACGAAGCGTGCCAATTCCCGGAGGTTGGAGACGGTATCGGGCGATTCAGATGCCATGTCGCACCCGGATGCAAATTCGCGTCATCCGTTGCATTGGATGCGTCATCGACGCCCAAAGCCTATACATCGCTCCTCCATCCGTCTGCGCAAAAATTGGGCAGATAGCGCAATTTGCAGGCAGATTCCCCTCCAGGTCCCGCCGCTTTTGGGTGGCGTTCGGCGGTCGCCGTTTGCTTCGAACCGCAAATCGGACAATGCTTGATCGGATGGAGATCGGCAATCCCATGCGCAATGAACTTCTTTCACCGGCCGAGATGGCCGAGGCAGACCGGCTGACGATTGCGGAAGGTCCGCTCGACGGCTACGGCCTGATGCGCCGCGCCGGCGCGGCTGTCGCGGCCGTGGTGCTGGCGCGCTATCCGGCAGCCAAGCGGGTGCACGTGCTGTGTGGTCCCGGCAACAATGGTGGCGACGGTTATGTCGTTGCGCGCCTGCTCCAGGAGAGCGGCGTCGAGGTTGCGTTGTGGGTGTTGGGCGAGCCGCGTGCAGGCAGCGATGCCGCGTTCGCCGCGGCCGACTGCCCGCTCGAGCGCCGGCCGCTGTCTGCCTTCGCCGCCGAGGTCGGGTCGCTTGTAGTCGTCGCACTTTTCGGGGCAGGGCTTTCCAAGCCGCTGTCGGGCGACGCCGCCAGATCGGTCCGGATCGTGACGGATCTCGGCTTGCCGGTCATCGCCATAGACCTGCCTTCGGGCGTTTCCGGCGAAAGCGGAGCCATTCTCGGCTGCGCATTTCGCGCGGCGATAACCGTGACCTTCGCGCGAAAGAAGCCGGGGCATCTGCTTTTGCCGGGGCGTGAGATGTGCGGCGAGATCGTGCTGGCCGACATCGGCATCGGCGACGGGATCATCGCCCGGATCGCGCCGCAAACCTTCGAAAACGGACCGGCGCTTTGGCTGCCTGCCTTTCCGGTCCCGGCTGTCGACGCGCATAAATACCGGCGTGGCCACAGCAGCGTCTTTTCCGGCGGACCTTCGGCGACAGGTGCCGCGCGCCTGTCGGCGCTTGCCGCCGCAAGAAGCGGGGCGGGGGCGGTGACCGTGCTTTCGCATGCGAACGCCATGCAGGCGAACGCCGCGCATCTGACCTCGATCATGCTGCGCAAGGTGGATGCGGTTGCCGATCTCGGCGCGTTCCTTACCGATCGCCGCCCGTCGTCCTTCGTGCTTGGTCCTGGATTCGGCGTCGGTGAAAAGGCGCGCGATTTTGTCCTCGCGCTGCTCGGCGCCGGGCAGGGGCAGGACGCGGGCATTGAGGGATTGGTGCTCGATGCCGACGGCATCACTTCGTTTCGCGACGAGCCTGAGACGCTTTTCCAGGCTGCCCGAAAGTCCGGCGCGCCGGCGCTGGTGATGACACCGCATGAGGGCGAGTTCGGCAGGCTGTTTCCTGACATTGCGGACGACGAGGCGCTTTCCAAGCTGGCCAAGGCGCGCGCGGCGGCGACGCGGGCAAGTGCAATGATCGTCTACAAGGGCGCCGACACGGTCATCGCCGCGCCGGATGGCCGCGCGGCAATCAACAGCAACGGCGCGCCCTGGCTTGCCACCGCCGGTTCCGGCGATGTGCTGGCAGGGATCATCGCCGGATTGCTTGCCCAAGGCATGCCGGCCTTCGAAGCCGCCTGCGCTGGCGTCTGGATTCATGCCGAAGCCGGCAGGCGCTTCGGACCCGGCCTGATCGCCGAGGATCTTCCGCTGGCGATGGTGCCGGTGCTGCGCGAACTGACGGAAAGCGATTCCGTGAAACGCTGAACCGCTCTAAGGCGTGTTGAGATTCAGGTCAGGCCGAGCCGAAAATGTCGGTTTCTGAGAACCGGAGCGGAGCGTACTTGAAGTACGTGAGCACCGGAAGCGCAGGAAACCGGCGTTTGCAGGCCGGCATTACTTGAATATCAACACGCCTTAGGCAGTTCGGGCGCCTTGCGGGCGGCACGCCAGCGCCACGGCTTCCGCCAGCGCCGCAAGCACTCTTTCCTCGCTGACCCCGTTCGTGTCCTTTATCCAGCTCGGCGTCGAAATCGGGGGCTCCAGAAACCGCACGTGGTCGTTCACCGGTCCGGTTTCATAGGCGCGGTTCGATCCGAAGATGAGCACGCAAGGTCCCCCCAGAGCCGCGGCCGCGTGGCAGATGCCGCCATCGACCCCGAGAAAGACGGTCGAGGCGGCGATCTGGCACATGGCGTCGGTGATATCGGGGGTCGAGGTGAAATCGACCGCCTCCGGGAGCGCTGCCCGGATCTGGGCGGCGGCTTCGCGTTCGCGCGGACCGCCGACGAGCCACACCGACCAGCCGCGCCTGATGTGATCTTTCGCGACGGAAATGAAACGCTCCGCCGGCCACGAGCGGAAGTTGACGAATTCCGACGTATAGAGCGCCAGTGCCGGTCTTGTCGCATCGATCCCATGCCGCATGCGCCAGGCCGAAACCTCCTCGGATGGAACCATCATTTTCGGCTGCGGCAGCCGCGCATCATCGATAGGCCGTTCGCCCAGCATGGCAATCGCGCAGACCTGCTCGAACAGTCTTGTCTTGCGCGGCCCGAAAGCCACGAAGGATTTCAGCCATCTGGCCGGCAGCCGGTTGACGATGCCGAATTGGAGTTCGCGCGGATAGCCGATGCGCTCGGGGATACCCGCCAGCCACGGCACCAGGGCCGCCTTGGTGCTGCTGGTGAGCATATAGGCCGCCTGATAATTCTCCCGGCGAAGTTCGCGCGCCAGGCGCGCCCGCTCCCTGAGGCCGGGATTCCAATGCCTTTCGACGATCCAGGTCTTGCGGATGTGGGGCATCAATCGCGCCAGCGGCGCGGCCAGCGGCGAGGTGACGACGTCGATCGGATGTTCCGGAAACCTCTCGGCGAGAATCTGGATCGCCGAATGGCAACGGATGAAGTCGCCGATTGCCGGCAAGCAGAAGACGAGAATGGGGCGCAACCCGCGATACCTTTTCGATCCGACACAGCCGCCGCGGACGGCAAGCACGCCGGTTCCTTGTCACGGAAGCGCTTCGCCATCAAGGATGCAGAGTTAGTGACATTGAATAGAGCAGCGTGCGAATGCTTCCGCCAGCCCGTTCTACCGATCCAGGTGGTCGGCAACCCTCGACGTCCATTCGCCATCGAAGCGGCGGACTCGCTCGGCAACCATCTCGCTGCGCAACAGGGTTGATAGAGCGGTGTATTTCACCGGCGCGATTGCCGGCGGCGAACCGTATCCGAGTGCAAGGAGCCTCTCCGACCACGGTGGATGGTCGGACGTTTGATCATCCGGCGCATCCCAAGCCTTCTGGACATGTTCTTTCAGCGTGGCAGCATCAAAGAGCTCGGAAGCGGCCTTCAGCATTCTGGCCAGAGGCGGCTCAGGCGGCGTCATCGACCCGAGCAGTTCACGACGAAGCGGGGCGTGGACACGCTCATCGAATAGTATGCTGGCCGCCCCGGCCAAAAGCAGCGCTCGCACGATATCGTATGCGTCGCCGGCCCTGGCCGCATGCCGATCCGCTTCTATCTCGGCGCGCCGCGAGAGCCTTATTTCTTCCCGCTCGAGCGTTTTGGAAAGCGGACTGAGCATCCAGTAAAACAAGGTGCCGGACACGGTCTTGCCCGGCGGCGCATAGTCGAAGATCAACTCGAAACACTTTTCCAGTTCAGCCAGATTTAGGCTGCCGTTCGTGTCTCGGTTTCGAAGATGTGCGTCCTCATGGGCAAGGATGGCCGCAAGGGCGGGTTCGTCTGTGACCGCAAGCATTGGGATGCCGACCGCCAAGATTGACCAGCGGCCGAAGAGACCCAGGAACGGCCGTTCTTCCCGGATGCTGGCATTGAGGTCCTGAGTAAGGACGATCGTCGTCCGAACAGCGCGGCGCGTGCCGGCAAGATCCTCCCAGATCTGCCAGAGCCGTGGGGCAGCGTCTCTCGAAATGCCCTCCACCTTGCTTCGCCGAAAGCCCGCAAATGTCATTCCAATCAGCAGGACGAGGGCCAACATCGCCGCCGGAATGGCAACGGTTCCCGCAGCGATGACGACTAGCGGATATTTGTCGAGAAAATAGAGTCCGACGACAAGCGGGAGAAAGAGCGGCAAGGCAAAAATAAGGACCGCAAACCTGCCGAAGCGTTCGCCGGCTATGAGGACCAGTCGCGACATTGCCGCCTCACAGCGGGATGTTGTCGTGCTTCTTCCAGGGGTTCTGCATGTCCTTGTTGCGCAGCATGCGCAGCGCCCTTGCAACACGGCGGCGGGTCGAGTGCGGCATGATCACCTCGTCGACATAGCCGCGCTCGGCCGCGACGAAGGGCGACAGGAAGCGATCCTCGTAAGCCTTGGTGTGGGCCGCGATCTTTTCCGCGTTGCCGATATCCTTGCGGTAGATGATCTCGACCGCGCCCCTCGCACCCATCACCGCGATCTGCGCCGTCGGCCAGGCATAGTTCATGTCGCCGCGCAGATGCTTTGACGCCATGACGTCATAGGCGCCGCCATAGGCCTTGCGGGTGATCACGGTGATCTTCGGCACGGTGGCCTCGGCATAGGCGAACAGCAGCTTCGCGCCATGCTTGATCAGCCCGCCATATTCCTGCGCGGTGCCGGGCAGGAAACCCGGAACGTCGACGAAAGTGACGATCGGGATCGAAAAACAGTCGCAGAAACGCACGAAGCGCGCCGCCTTGCGGCTGGCGTCGGAATCGAGCACGCCCGCCAGCACCATCGGTTGGTTGGCGACGAAGCCGACGGTGCGACCGTCGACACGGCCGAAGCCGGTGACGATGTTCTTGGCGAAGCTCGCCTGGATCTCGAAGAAGTCGCCCTCGTCGGCGACCTTCAGGATCAGTTCCTTGATGTCGTAGGGCTTGTTGGCGTTGTCCGGGATCAGCCGGTCGAGCGAAAGATCGTGATCGGTCACCGGCTGATAGCATTCGATCTCGGGAATCTCGGCCGTGTTGGACGCGGGCAAAAGATCGACCAGGCGGCGCATCTGCAGAAGCGCCTCGACATCGTTGCCATAGGCGCCGTCGGCGATCGAGGACCTTGTCGTATGCACAGTGGCGCCGCCGAGGCTCTCGGCCGTCACCGTCTCGTTGGTCACCGTCTTCACCACATCCGGCCCGGTGACGAACATGTAGGAGGTGTCGCGCACCATGAAGATGAAGTCGGTCATGGCGGGCGAGTAGACATCGCCGCCGGCACAGGGACCCATGATCAGTGAGATCTGCGGGATGACGCCTGAGGCGAGCACGTTGCGCTGAAAAATCTCGGCATAGCCGCCGAGCGCAGCCACGCCTTCCTGGATGCGGGCGCCGCCGGCATCGTAAAGGCCGATGATCGGCGCGCGGTTGCGCAGCGCCATCTCCTGGACCTTCACCACTTTCTCGGCGTGCGCTTCCGACAGCGAGCCGCCGAAGACGGTGAAATCCTTGGCAAAAAGATAGACCGGCCTGCCGTTGACCGTGCCCCAGCCGGTCACCACGCCGTCGCCGGCGATCTTGGTCTTCTCCATGCCGAAGTCGGTGGAACGGTGCTCGACATACATGTCGAACTCCTCGAACGAGCCCTCGTCGAGGAACACCTCGATACGCTCGCGCGCGGTCAGCTTGCCCTTCTTGTGCTGGGCCTCGATCCGCTCCTTGCCGCCGCCCATGCGGGCGATCTCGCGGCGGCGCTCGAGTTCCTTCAGCACGTCCTTCATCGCTGCCCCCAAAAAGGAAAGGTGTTTTGTGGTAATCGCGCGGGCAGCGTAGCGCAAGCGCCGCTTTTTCGATGGTCGTTTTGCTGCATTGCAGCATAGCCTCTTGCATTTCGGAGCAGACTCGGCCATATGCGGCGGCATAGGCGCTTGGGCCGGAACCGTCCGGCTTTCTCCATGCACGAGACTGGTTGCGTCTGTTTTCCCTCTTTCCGGTAGTCGGCCCCCGTCGATCGGCAAGCTGGCGAAAGAGCCCCGGAGCATGAAGCTTGCGGGCACGACAGCGCAGCCGCGCGGACGCTTCCGTCCGCCGCCTTGTCGTTTCCTGACAATTTTCGACGGCAGGTTGCGCCCTGCCGCCATCGCTGTTTGTGGCATCGAGCCGCATGAAAGAAGATTATTTTGACCAACGAAAACAACTTTGCCGGCAACACCGTTTCGACCGGCAACGCTGCGGACCTCTCGGGTTTCGCAGCCCTAGGAATCACCGGCGCGCTGCTCAAAGCCGCCAATGCTGCGGGCTTCACCGATCCGAAGCCGATCCAGGTGCAGGCGATCCCGCCGCAGCTCGAAGGCCGCGACATATTCGGCATCGCCCAGACCGGGTCGGGCAAGACGGCCGCCTTCGCGCTGCCGATCCTGTCGAAGATCATCGGGCTCGGCACCAAGCGCCGGCCGAAGACTGCGCGCGCGCTGATCCTGGCGCCGACGCGCGAGCTTGCCGTGCAGATCGAAGACACCATCAAGCTGCTCGCCAAGGGCGCCCATATCTCGACCGCGCTCGTGCTCGGCGGCGTCTCCCGCTACAGCCAGGTGAAGAAGATCGCGCCCGGCGTCGATGTCCTGATCGCTACGCCCGGCCGGCTGACCGACCTCGTGCGCGAGGGCGACCTCATCCTTGCCGACACCAAATGGCTGGTGCTGGACGAGGGCGACCGCATGCTCGACATGGGCTTCATCAACGACGTCAAGCGCATCGCCAAGGCAACCGCGCCCGACCGCCAAACGGCGCTGTTCTCCGCGACGTTGCCGAACGAGATCGCCGAGCTCGCCAAGGGCCTGCTGAAGGACCCGGTCCGTATCGAAGTCGCGCCTCAGAGCACGACGGCGGCCGAGATCGTGCAGAGCGTGGTGCTTGCCCGCACCAAGCAGAAGCGCCAGGTGCTGTCCAAGATGCTGGCCGACGAGGCGATGCGCTCGGTGATCGTGTTCTCGCGCACCAAGCACGGCGCCGACCGCGTCACCAAGGACCTTGCCCGCGACGGCTTCAACGCCGCCGTCATCCACGGCAACAAGTCGCAGAACGCGCGCCAGAAGGCGCTCAACGATTTCCGCGACGGCTCGGTGCGCATCCTGGTGGCGACCGACATCGCGGCGCGCGGCATCGACGTGCCCGGCATCAGCCACGTCGTGAATTTCGACCTGCCGGACGAGGCGGAAAGCTATGTCCACCGCATCGGCCGCACCGGCCGCAACGGCAGGGACGGCATCGCGATCACGCTTTGCGATCCTTCGGAGAACGGCAAGCTGCGGCAGGTGGAGCGTATCATCCGCATGAAGCTTCCGGTCATCGCCGACCATCTCGGTAGTCCCGATCCGCAGCGCGATCCGAAGGAGAAGACCGAGCGCCATTTCGAGCCGGCCAACGACCGCGAGCATCATGGCGGGCGCCGCGACGGCCGCCGCCCCGGCAGCGGCAACAACGGCAAGAAGCGCTTCGGCGGCAAGCCCAATGGTGAGCGCCAATTCGCTCCGAAGCCGCAGGGCGAACGCCCGGTGGCCGCCAAGCCGAATGGCGAGCGCCAGCCTGACGGCTTCAAGCGCTTCAAGGGCAACAACAAGCGCCGCTTCGGCGGCAAGCGGCCGGCGAACCGGGCAGCTTGAGTCCTCGCCAAGGCTTGATCGAAATAGGAAAACGGCCGGAGCAACGTTCCGGCCGTTTTCGTTTCCTTGGTTCGACTGCTACGGCATCAGCGCCTTCACCCACACCACGATCCGTTGGGTGAGAAAGCCCGTGGTCTGCGGCGACAGCGCATCGCCGGCAATGACATGGTTGTCCGGATCGCCGGTGTCGTCGACCGGCACCAGTTCGTGCGGACCGCCCCAGCGGCCGGCGATCTCGCGCGTGCGGTCAGGCCGCACCACTTTGTCGGCGTCCGAGAAGATGAACAGGGCAGGGATGGTCGCCTTCTCGACCGGCGCGCCATAGGCGAGATCGGTGAGCGCCGCCATCGGCAGCGTCGCCGCCATCGGATATTTTGTCGTCCAGTATTTTTCGTGCAGCGCGTTGCGCGCGGGAAAGCTGCGTTCCCTGCCGCCGACGAGCTCGGCGATCGCTCTGCCCCAGGGCATGGTCAGGATCTCGGCGCCGGACGCCTTGACGCCGAAATTCGGCGAGATGAACGCGATCGCCGCCACGCCGTCGGAGGCGCCCGGCTGTGTTGCCGCCCAGGTCGCCAGCGAGCCGCCGGTCGAGGTGGCGATGACGATCACCTTGTCGCCGATCGCGCGGCCGATCGCCAGCGCTTCCTCATAGTCGTTGATCCAGGCGTTGACGCTGCCCTCGGCCATGGCCGCGCCGTCCTGCCCGTGGCCGGTCAGGCGGGTGTAGAACAGGTTGGCGTCGAGCGCGTCGGCGACGTCGTCCGGCAGCGGGCGGACCTCGCCCTTCGACGCCGAAAACCCGTGGATGTAGACGATCGCAAGCTTCGTCTTGGCGTGAACCAAGGGGTTCGCCCAGATGATCTCCTTGTCCAACCCGTCACGGATATTGGGCACCGCGGCTTCCTCGCGCGCCAGATAGGCCTGCGGATCGTCGCCGATCACCGAAGGATCGAAGCGGATCGTCGTGTCGGCCGCCACGCGTGGGCCGAGGAAGAAACCTGCGACAAGGATGACGGCGAGACCAAGTATCGAAAGCACGATCCGCCGCCCCATCGCCGACTCCAAGCAACAATTCTCAACCTATGGCGGTGCCTGCCGAGAGGCAATCGCTCTTCGCATGTCACGCAAACTGTGCAGCGGTTTTGCGAAAACGACATGCATAGAAACAAGGGGTTAAAAGCGCGTCGCCTGAATCCGTTTCAGCGCGGCGCGCTTTTAGGTTGCCTTGTCCGCTGACGGAGCTTTTTTGCCCGGCATCTTGCGGTCGAAATACAGCGGCCGCGCCCACCAACTGGTGGTCAGACCGATCACCAGTCGGCCGAAGGGCCGCGGCAGCAGGCCAAGCAGCTTCAGTGGCCAGCTGATGTGATAGGGGAAGGTGACTTCGAATCCTCCCTTCCTGATGCCGCGCGCCATGCGCCGCGACGCCCGGTGCACGGGCATCAGACCCGGCATCGGCAGCATGTTCTTTTCGGTCAGCGGCGTATCGACGAAGCCCGGATTCATCACCTGGATGCGGATGTTCATCTTGTCAAAGTCGTATTTCAGCGATTCCGCCAGGATGTTGATCGCCGCCTTGGTGCCGCCATAGGCGGCGGTGGTCGGCCAGCCGGAATAAGCCGTCACCGATCCGACCAGGACGACATGCCCGCGCCCCCTCGTGCGCATATAATCGACCACGGGCACCAGACCGTTGACGATGCCGAAATAATTGACGGCGAAGGATCGGTGAAAATCGCGCACCACGAGGTGCTCGCCGGGAGTGGCGATGTAGTTGCCGGCGTTGAAGACGGCGAGCACGATCGGCCCCATCTCCGTCTCGATGGCGGCGGCCGTCCGTGCCATCCCGTCTTCATCGGTCACGTCGCAGGGGAAGGACCTCACATGGCCGGCCATCTGCGCCGTCTCGACCAGCAGTGTCTCGACCGGATCGCTCGGCAGCGCCGTCACCGCGATAGTGTAGCCCTGCCTTGCGAGGTCCTTGGCCAGCGCGCGGCCAAGACCGCTGCTGCCGCCCGTGATCCAGGCGACACCGTCTTTCGGGTTGGCCCGGTAGAGTGTCATTGAAAGTCCCGCGTATGGTCTGGGTCGGCGCATGACCCCGAAAACCGGCACCGGTTTTCGGAAAGGAATCATGCGCCAGATTAAAGTCCTACAGCTTTGCGCGTCCGGTCGGACGCGCAAAGCATTAGTGCTCTAACGGCGAAGAAATCGGATGAAAAGAGCGCTTTTGGGCACATCGTCGAAATGATAGCGAGGATTGCAGCGTCCGGAATGCGACTGGACCAGGCAAAATCTTGCCTTGAAACCGCGGCTTCCGGTTTCTAGGGTCTCGACCGCACGCATAAAGGAATCCTGAATGCCCCGTAATGTGATCGAAGCGATCGGCAATACACCCTTGATCCGACTCAACAAGGCTTCGGACGCGACCGGCTGCGAAATCCTCGGCAAGGCCGAATTCATGAATCCGGGGCAATCGGTCAAGGATCGTGCGGGCCTGTTCATCATCCGAGACGCCGAGCAGCGCGGGCTCTTGAAACCCGGCGGCGTCATCGTCGAAGGGACCGCAGGCAACACCGGCATCGGCCTGACGCTGGTCGCCAAGGCGCTCGGCTACCGAACCGTCATCGTCATCCCGGACACGCAGAGCCAGGAAAAGAAGGACACGATCAAGATCCTGGGGGCCGAGCTGATCGAAGTGCCGGCCGTGCCCTACAAGAACCCCAACAACTATGTGAAGCTGTCCGGGCGGCTCGCCGAGCAACTGGCGCGTTCGGAGCCGAACGGCGCGATCTGGGCCAACCAGTTCGACAATGTCGCCAACCGCGACGGCCATATCCGCACGACGGCACAGGAGATCTGGACCCAGACCGGCGGCAAGGTCGACGGCTTCGTGTCGGCGGTCGGATCCGGCGGCACACTGGCCGGCGTCGCGATCGGGCTGAAGGCCAAGAGCAGGCAAGTCAAGATCGCGCTTGCCGACCCGCTCGGCGCCGCGCTTTACAGCTTCTACACCAGCGGCGAGCTGAAATCCGACGGCAGCTCGATCACCGAAGGCATCGGCCAGGGCCGCATCACCGCCAATCTCGAAGGGTTCACGCCGGACTTCTCCTACCAGATCCCGGACGAGGAGGCGTTGCCGATCATCTTCGACCTGATCCAGGAAGAGGGGCTTTGCGTCGGCGGCTCGACGGGCATCAACATCGCCGGCGCCATCCGGCTGGCGCGCGAGCTTGGCCCCGGCCATACCATCGTGACGATCCTCGCCGACTACGGCACGCGCTACCAGTCGAAGCTGTTCAATCCCACGTTCCTGCGCGGCAAGAACCTGCCGGTGCCGGGCTGGATGGAAGAAAAGGCCGATATCTCGGTGCCGTTCGAAAAGGTGGCCTGATGGCGCGGAGAACCGAAGCGCTGTTCCGTGACGACGCCTATCTGAGGACGGCGGACGCGCAGGTCGTCGCCATCAACGATCGCGGCGGCATTCTTCTTGATCGGACCATCTTCTACGCTACGTCGGGAGGACAGCCCGGCGATACCGGCATGTTCGAACGCGCCGACGGCAGCCGCATAGCGATCGCCGCCACCATCACTGGCGAGACCAAGGACGAGATCATCCATGTACCGGCGCCTGAACAGGCGTTGCCGGCGGTTGGCGAAAGGCTGAAGCTCGCCATCGACTGGGAACGACGGCATCTTCTGATGCGCATGCATTCCGCCTGCCATCTGCTCACCGTCGTCTGCCCGTTTCCGATCACCGGGGCTGCGGTCGCCGAGGATGACAGCCGTGTCGATTTCGACATTCCCGACGCCGGCTTCACCAAGGAGGATGTGACGGCTAGGCTGATGGAGCTTGTGCGGGCCGATCATCCGATCTTCACGCGGCTGATCACCGACGAGGAACTTTCGGCCAATCCCGGGCTTGTGAAATCGAAGAACGTGCGGCCGCCCCTTGGCACCGGCAAGATCCGGTTGGTCTGCATCGGCGAGAATGCCTTGGTCGACAGCCAGCCCTGCGGCGGCACCCATGTTAAGAGCACCGGCGAGGTCGGCGAGATCCACGTCGGCAAGATCGAGAAGAAGGGCCGCGAGAACCGACGCTTCCGCATCCGCTTCGGACCGATGCCGGCGAATTGACGGACAAGACGAGCGTCGCGAGAGGCGGGCAGGAGAGCAGGAAAATGGCCGAAGACAGCCCTTTCATCGTCGACGCGGACTGGCTCGAGAAGCGATTGGGAACGCCAGGGCTCACCATCATCGACGCCTCCTGGTACCTGCCGGCGCAGCAGCGCAACGCCCACGCGGAATACGTCGCCGCCCATATCCCCGGCGCCCGCTTCCTCGATCAGGACGCCGTTTCGGATCCGGATTCGAAGCTGCCGCATACATTGGCCTCGCCCCAGTACTTCGCGCAATATGTCGGCTCCATGGGCGTTTCGGCCGACGACACTATCGTCGTCTATGACGGCCCGGGGCTGTTTTCGGCGCCGCGCGCCTGGTGGATGTTCCGGGTCATGGGCGTCTTCCAGGTCTACATCCTGAACGGCGGCTTCGACCGCTGGAGGGCGGAAGGGCGGCCGGTGACGGCGGAGCCGACCAAAACTGCGCCTTGCGTCTTTTACGCCGATTTCGATGCAGGCAGGGTCGTCAGCCTCGACGAGATGCGCCGGATCGTTGGAAACAGAGGAAGCCAGATCGCCGATGCGCGTTCTCCCGGGCGTTTCGTCGGAACCGATCCGGAACCGCGTCCTGGCGTTCGTTCAGGCCATATGCCGGGCGCCCACAACGTCCCGGTCGCCGCGCTCTCCGAGAATGGCGAGCTGCTGCCCAAGGACCGCTTGCGCAAGGTGATCGAGGATGCCGGCATCGACCTTTCAAAGCCGGTCGTCACCTCGTGCGGATCGGGCATCACCGCGGCGGCGATCTCGCTGGCGCTGGAGACGGTTGGCCATACCGACAACAGGCTTTACGACGGCTCATGGACCGAATGGGGCGGCCTCAGCGACACACCCATCGTGACGGGCAAGGAATGACGGCGATGGAAAACGGTGTGCCGAAGGATATCGAGGTCACGGTGACATTCCTCGAGATGCACGCGCCGCCGGCCTCGTCGCCGCCGCTGCCTTACAACCGTCAGATCGCGCTGCTGAAGACCAAGGACATCCCGCTGCATTTCTACCGCTACCTGATGGATCGGGTCGGGCGCAAATGGCACTGGGTCAACGTGCTCAGACTGAGCGACGAGGAACTGGCCGCCGGCCTGCATCGCGAGGACCGCGACATCAGGGTGCTCTACCTCGACGGCTCCCCCGCCGGCTTCTTCGATCTCAAGCCGCATTTGCCGGACGAAGTGGAACTCGCCTATTTCGGCATGATGGAACACGCGCACGGCCAGGGCATCGGCCGCTGGTTCCTGGGCGCGGCTATCTCCGCCGCATGGTCGTATGGACCGAAGCGCGTCACGGTGCAGACCTGCACGCTCGACCATCCGGCGGCGCTGCCGCTTTACCAGAAACTCGGCTTCACGCCGGTGGCGCAGAAGAGGGAGGTCGTTCATCCGATGACCTTCGCCGAGCGCTCGGCGAGTGTGATGAGGCCGTAGTCAGGGGCAAAGAGTGGCGCCGGGGAGCCGATCCGGTCGACTGCGTCGAAGCGCCTACGCCACCGGCGGCGGCTGGCCCTCGAAAGTCGGCGGCGAGGTGTCGATGCATGCCCAGGGCGGCGCCTTGATCGTCCAGATCGTCGCTGCGGGCCGTATCATGTTCGGATCGTCGAGCGTGCCAGCGCGCACGAAGATCAGATGCGGGCGCGACTCCGCCTCGCTGAAAAGATGCACTCCGCACGCTGGGCAGAAGCGTCGGTGCATCCTGCTGCCGCTGTCAGCCATGCTTTCGTAATCGCGCGTCTCGCCCGCGACCCTGAAGTGCGCCGTCAAGAAGCAGACGCTCACCGCCGCATTGCCGGCCGCAATATACTGGCAGAAGCGGCACCAGCACAGCCGCGCGGTGATCGGCTCCGCGCGGCTCTCGTAGCGGACCGCGCCGCACAGGCATCCCCCGGTGATCATGCTCGGACCATCGCCAGACTCCAGCCGCCAGCGCACCACGCGATCATCATGGCGCGGAGCGTCCTGTCTGGCGAGTCCGATAACTCCGGTGTCGTGATTTCGGGTTCCTGATATTTCGATCTTGCGCTCCGAGCGACGCGCGGACCGCTTGGCAGGAATCGGGTGGGAGATACGGTCGCGCTGGCATAATTTCCGGGCAACGACGCCGGAGATTTAGCCATGAGCATCCAGTTCAAAGCCCTGCCGACCGAAGCCGTGAGAGCCTTGCAGCGGGGAGGGCCAGACGCCTACGGCCTCACGCCCGAACGAAGGGTTTCCGACGGCGACGGCGTGCCGTGCCGGCATTGCATGAAGAATGTTGCGGTAGGCGAGCGCTATCTCATCCTCGCCTACCGGCCGTTCCCCGAACTTCAGCCTTACGCCGAGACCGGACCGATCTTCCTGCATGCGGAGGAATGCGAACCCGCCGCGGACGCGGAAGCGCTGCCAGAGATGCTCGCAAGCAGCGACTATATCGTTCGCGGCTACGGCAAGGACGACCGCATCGTCTACGGCAGCGGCGCCGTCACCCCGACTAGCGATATCGCGGCTCGCGCCGAGACTTTGTTCGAACGCGACGACATCGCCTATATCCACGTCCGCTCGGCGCGCAACAATTGCTACCAGTGCCGCATCGAACGGGCATGAAAAAAATGCCCGCCGATGGTCTGGCGGGCAGTTGGGAAAAAGCCTGCGACAGAAGCCATCGAGCAGGCGGATCGTGTCTAGGCATTTTTCCCCAGTGCCGAATGTGAAACGCTTCACACAACGCTTATTGGCGGCGGCCGGCATTTTCGAAGCGGCGAGCGAGACGGTAACGTTGTCGTATTCCCGTCGTACAACCGCGCTAAAAGGCAGTCGTTGATCGATCGCCGACCGCGGATGGACCGGCGGCACATCGCAACACCGAGGAAGCGGGGCTTTGGCTCCGCTTTTTTGTTGCCCGGATTTCTCGCGCGGGAACCAGAAAATAAAAAGCCCGCCGGAAGGACCGGCGGGCGCGACAGGAGGAAGCTGTTTCTTCTAAATCAGGCGGCGAGCACCGCCTTCGGCTCGACCATTTCGTAGCCGAGCGCTTCGGCGACGGCGCGATTGGTGATCTTGCCCTTGTGGACATTGAGGCCGTTGCGCAGGTGGTGGTCGTCGACCAGCGCCTTCAGGCCCTTGTCGGCAAGCTGCAGGCCGTGGTGCAAGGTGGCGTTGTTGAGCGCATGCGCCGAGGTGACCGGAACCGCACCCGGCATGTTGGCGACGCAGTAGTGGATGACGCCGTCGACCTCGTAGGTCGGATCGGCATGCGTCGTGGCATGCGAGGTCTCGAAGCAGCCGCCCTGGTCGATGGCCACGTCGACCAGCACCGAGCCCTTCTTCATGCCGGAGAGCATTTCGCGGGTGACGAGCTTGGGTGCCGCGGCGCCCGGGATCAGCACGGCGCCGACGACGATGTCGGCCGAGAAGCACTCATCTTCCAGCGCCTCGACGGTCGAGTAACGGGTATGGACGCGGCCGCCAAAGATGTCGTCGAGCTGACGCAGGCGCGGGATCGAGCGGTCGATGATGGTGACGTCGGCGCCGAGGCCGGCGGCCATCTTGGCCGCATGCAGGCCGACGACACCGCCGCCGAGCACCGTCACCTTGCCGGGCAGCACGCCTGGAACGCCGCCGAGCAGCACGCCGCGGCCGCCGTTGGCCTTCTGCAGCGCGGTCGCTCCGGCCTGGATCGACAGACGGCCGGCGACTTCCGACATCGGGGCGAGCAGCGGCAGGCCGCCGCGGTCGTCGGTCACCGTCTCATAGGCAACGGCGGTGACGCCGGAAGCGAGCAGACCCTTGGTCTGCTCCGGATCGGGAGCGAGGTGCAGGTAGGTATAGAGGATCTGGCCGTCGCGCAGCTGGACCCACTCGTTGGGCTGCGGCTCCTTGACTTTGACGATCATGTCCGACTTGGCGAACACATCGGCGGCCGTCTTGGCGATGGTCGCGCCGGCGGCGCGATAGGCATTGTCGTCGGCGCCGATCCCGGCACCGGCGCCGGTCTCGACCAGCACTTCGTGGCCGTGCGCGACATATTCGCGGACCGAGCCGGGCGTCAGGCCGACGCGGTATTCATGATTCTTGATTTCCTTGGGGCAGCCGACGCGCATTTTCTTCTCCTGTCCGGCCCTTGAACGGGCGCTCTCCCTGACATTTCCGGGCATGCCGCAAGCCTCAAAACCGCCGTGCGGTTCAGGGCGACATGCATGAGACGCAGTGAAGCATGAATCGTTCCGTATGTGTTTGCGAATGCACTTGCGGTAACGCCAGGTCTTCGATAATCGTTGCGCAAAATGCCAGCATCTTCGTAGGAATCACGAAAAATGCCGCTCGATAGGATTGATATCGCCATTCTGGAGACTTTGCAGAAGGATGGCCGGATCCCCAACGCGGCGCTTGCCGAGAAGGTCGGGCTATCGCAGTCGGCCTGCTCACGCCGGCTCGACAATCTGGAGAAATCCGGAACCATCCGAGGCTACCACGCGCGGCTGTCCAACGCCGCGCTCGGCCACCAGATGACGGCGATCGTCCATATATCGCTGTCGGGGCAATTCGAGAAGACGCTGTCGGACTTCGAGGCGGCGATCAAGCGCTGTCCGAACGTGCTTTCCTGCCATCTGATGTCGGGCGAATACGACTATATCCTGCGCATCGCCGCAAAGGACCTCGCCGACTATGAGCGCATCCACAAGGAATGGCTGTCGGCCATGCCGCATGTGACGAAGATCAACTCGTCCTTCGCCCTGCGCGAGATCGTCGACAGGACGGCGGTGGGGTTGCGGCCGGAAATGGCGTAATCGTCATTTACCTCTAACCGCCTCCGTCACCACCGTCGTCATCGGAATATCGTGCGGCTGCGGGTAGATCGTGGGGATGCGCTGCAATTCATAGCCGACACCGATGACCAGCGGCCTGAACGGCATGGCGGCAAGCGTACGGTCGTAGAAGCCGCCGCCATAGCCCAGCCGGAAGTTGTCGGGATCAATGCCGACGACGGGCGAGATCACGATGTCGGGCAGCACCGGATCGCCCTTGGCCGGGATCGGGATGTTCCAGACGCCTTTCTCCAGCCGGTCTCCAGGCGCGTAGGCGCGGAAGACCAGGGGCTGGCCCTTTTCGATGACGACGGGCAGCGCCGTGCGGCCGCCGCGCGCATTGATCGACGCCATCCAGCCGCGCAGGTCCGGCTCGCCGCGGAACGGCCAGTAGAGGCTGACCATGCGGCCGGCAACGTCGCCGACCAGGGCGTCGAGGCCCTCGGCAATGCGTGCCGACATAGCCGCGCGCGCATCGGCGGAGACGGCAAGCCGCGCGCCGATCAGTCGTTCGCGCTCCGCCTTGCGCCAGCGCCTGACATCCGTCCAATCGGACAGCGGCACCTGATAGGCCGGATCGAGCTCGTGCATGAAACAAGGCGGCGAGGCGTATTGGGCCGGGCCGTCGTCATCGCGATCGTCGATCATGCTTTGCTCCCGTCATTTTCGGTTCAGGCTATACCTCCCGCCTGAAGAGCGGCATGTGCATTCACGACACCCGGCGACGACTCCCAGGCAATGGAGCTGTCTGCGGCGGCATTGTTGCGGTGCACAAAAATGCTTACATGACGGGCGGTGAATCCGCTTGGCGAGGTGGAATGAAATGAGTGAAGCCAGCCATCGTGTCGTGGTCGTCGGCGCCGGGTTCGGCGGCCTCGAACTCACCCGCGCTCTTGCCGGCGCACCGGTGCGCATCACCATGATCGACAAGCGCAATCATCATCTTTTCCAACCGCTGCTTTACCAGGTGGCGACCACCTCGCTGGCGACGTCCGAGATCGCCTGGCCGATTCGCCATCTCTTGCGCAGGCGCAAGGACGTGACGACGCTGCTGGGTACGGTCACCGGCGTCGACCGCACCGGCAAACGCGTGCTGCTCGAGGATGGCAGCGCCGTCGCCTACGACACGCTGGTGCTCGCCACCGGCGCGCGCCACGCCTATTTCGGTCACGACGAATGGGAGCCTTTCGCGCCCGGGCTGAAGACGCTCGAGGATGCCACGAAAATCCGGCGCCGCATCCTGCTTGCCTTCGAGCAGGCCGAGCGCGAGACCGATCCCGCCAAACGTCAGGCGCTGCTGACGCTGGTCATCGTCGGCGGCGGGCCGACCGGCGTGGAGCTTGCCGGCACCATTGTCGAGCTTGCGCATGACACGCTGCGCGGCGAATTCCGCAACATCGACACGCGGCAGGTGCGCGTGGTGCTGATCGAGGCCGGCGACCGCATCCTGGCCAATTTCGCGCCTGAGCTCTCGACCTATGCGCAGAAAGCGCTGGAACGGCTTGGCGTAGAAGTCGAGCTCGGCCGCGCCGTCACGCATCTGGACGCCGATGGCGTCGTCTTCGGCGGCACGCATCTGCCGGCAAGGACCATCCTGTGGGCTGCGGGCGTCGCCGCTTCGCCGGCGGCGGAATGGCTGGGAGCGCCGGCCGACCGGGCGGGCAGGGTGATGGTCGAGCCCGATCTCACCGTGCCGGGCAGCCATGAGATCTTCGTCATCGGCGACACGGCACATCTGTTGCGGCCGGATGGAAAGCCGGTGCCGGGCGTGGCGCCTTCCGCCAAGCAGGAGGGCAGGCATGTTGCGGCAACCATCAAGGCGCGGCTCGCCGGCGATACGGCGCCGCGCCCGTTCCGCTATCGGCATGACGGCGATCTCGCAACGATCGGCAAGCGGGCCGCGGCCATCGATTTCGGCTGGATCAAGCTCACGGGCCGGCTCGCCTGGTGGCTTTGGGGCATCGCCCACATCTACTTCCTGATCGATTTTCGCAACAGGCTCGCGGTTTCGCTTAGCTGGCTATGGATATATTTTACCGGGCAGCGCAGCGCGCGGCTGATCACTCAGGGCGACGACGACAAGAGCTGATTGGCCGCCAGGCCGCTTTCATCGACGCGTCACCTTGTCGTGATCAACAGGCTTCCGACAGGCGTGGACTCGGAACGCCTTCGACGCCATGTTCGGCGCTCGGGGCAGGGGTTGTTGCGTTGTCGAATAGGAGGAAACAATGTCACAACCGTTCGTCAGTCGTCGCTCGTTCCTGGCCAGCGCCGCCGCCAGCGGGGCGCTGATCATGCTGCACCCGTTCTCCGCCCGCGCCCAGGCCAACCAGGCGCATCTCAGGATCATGGAAACGACCGACATCCATGTGAACCTGCTGCCCTACGACTACTACGCCGACAAAGCGAACGACACGATGGGCCTGTCGCGCACGGCCTCATTGATCGACGCCGTGCGCAAGGAAGCCACCAACGCCATGCTGATCGACAATGGCGACCTGCTGCAAGGCAATCCGATGGGCGACTACGTCGCCTACGAGAAGGGCATGAAGGACGGCGACCTGCATCCGGTCATGAAGGGCATGAACCTGCTCGGCTATGAGTGCTCGACGCTCGGCAATCATGAGTTCAACTACGGCCTGTCTTTCATGGACAAGGTGCTGGCCGGCGCCAATTTCCCCTTCGTCTGCGCGAACCTGATCCGCGGCACCACGCTTGCCACCAACCCGCGCGACGACAAGCTCTACCTCAAGCCGTATGTGATCCTCGACAGGAAGATCAAGGACGGCTCGGACGCCGAGCAGCCGATCCGGATCGGCGTCATCGGCTTCGTGCCGCCGCAGATCATGGTTTGGGACCTGAAGAACCTCGAAGGCAATGTGAAAACGCGCGACATCGTCGAGGCGGCCAAGGCCTGGGTGCCGCAGATCAGGGAGGAGGGCGCCGACATCGTCATCGCGCTCTCGCATTCGGGCATCGACACCAAACAGGGCGACATGATGGAGAACGCCTCCTTCTTCGTCGCCGGCGTCGACGGCATCGACGCTGTCTTCACCGGCCACCAGCATCTCGTCTTCCCCGGCAAGAAGGATTTCCAGGCGCTGGATGGCGTCGACACCGAGAAGGGCACGCTGCAGGGCAAGCCCGCGGTGATGGGCGGCTTCTGGGGCTCGCATATGGGCCTGATCGACCTGCTTCTGGAGCGCGACGGCTCGAAATGGCGGATCGTCTCGGCCACCTCCGAGGCACGGCCGATCTATGAGCGCGTCGACAACAAGAACAAGGCCAAGGTCGGCGACGATAAGCGCATCATCGCGGCGCTCGCGCAGGATCACGAGGCGACGCTCGCCTATGTCCGCCGCCCCGTCGGCAAGACGTCCGCGCCGCTCTATTCCTATTTCGCCTTGGTCGCCGACGACCCGTCTGTGCAGATCGTCAATCAGGCGCAGAGCTGGTACCTCAAGGACATATTGAAGAGCACGCAATGGAAGGACGTGCCGCTCTTGTCGGCGGCGGCACCGTTCAAGGCAGGCGGCCGCAACGGCGCCGACTACTA
This sequence comes from Mesorhizobium sp., assembly GCA_004963905.1. GTDB lineage: Bacteria > Pseudomonadota > Alphaproteobacteria > Rhizobiales > Rhizobiaceae > Mesorhizobium. The sequence goes on along the minus strand of SUGL01000013.1, from coordinate 92,777 downwards.
TACCGACGTCCCGGTGGGCGACATCGCCATCAAGAATGTCGCCGACCTCTATCTCTATCCGAACACGGTGCGGGCGGTGGAAATTACCGGCGCGCAGGTGAAGGAATGGCTGGAGATGTCGGCCGGCATCTTCAACAGGATCGAGCCCGGCAAGGCCGACCAGCCGTTGATCAACACCGATTTCCCATCCTACAATTTCGACGTCATCGACGGCGTCACCTACAGGATCGACCTGTCGCAGCCGCCTAAATACGATTCGAAGGGCGGCATCGCCAACGCCGGCTCCAGCCGCATCGTCGATCTGAAGTTCGACGGAAAACCGATTGATCCGGCGGCGAAATTCGTCGTCGCCACCAACAACTATCGGGCGGGCGGCGGCGGTAATTTCCCCGAAATCAACGCCTCGAAGATCATCTACGAGGCTCCCGACACCAATCGCGACGTGATCGTGCGCTACGTCGTCAGCGAGGGCACGATCAACCCGTCGGCTGACGGCAACTGGTCGTTCGCGTCGCTGGCCGGAACCAGCGTCGTCTTCGAGACCGGCCCCAGGGCGAAGGATTTCATCGATCAGGTCAAGTCGCTGAAGATCGAACCCGCGGGCGAGGGCGAGGCGGGATTTGCCAAATACCGCATCACGCTTTGAAGTTGCGGCAGGGCCCGTTGTAAGACGCGCGCGCTAACATGGGGGGCGCTCTTCGGCATTGTGTTCAGGTGAGTTCCTGGGCGAGCCCGATGAGAAGCCCTTCAGGTCCGCGGATATAGCAGAGCCGATACACGTCTTTATACTGGACTACATCGCCGACGAGCTGCGCGCCGCGCTTGCGGAGCCTTTCGAGCGTCTCGTCGACGTCGTCCACGGCGAACATGACACGGAGGTAGCCCAGGGCGTTCACCGGGGCGTTGCGGTGATCCGCGACGGTAGGCGGTGCAAGGAAACGGGAGAGCTCGAGCCGGCCGTGGCCGTCCGGCGTGCGCATCATGGCGATCTCGACGCGCTGATCGCCCAGTCCAGTGACCCGTCCAGCCCATTCTCCTTCGATCGTGGCCCGCCCTTCGAGCTCGAGGCCGAGCTCGCGAAAGAAATCAATCGTTCCTTCGAGGTCATCGACGACGATCCCTACGTTGTCCATCCGTTTGAGCGCCATGTGTCCAATCTCCTATGTATCCCCAGCCTAACAACCCATCGAATTCGCATCAAACCGCGGAGGAGTAACCTGAAAGCGCAAAAACAGTGACCTCGGACAATTGCAGCCAAGGCGCTCTGGTTCCGGCCGGCGACATGCGCTAGCTTCGGCCATGCGTTATGTGATCGTCATCGTCGCCATTACTTTCTTCCTCATCTGGGACGGCCTCTACAACCACGGCTACTATCTCGATGCGACCGTCAGGGAGATGTCGCGCATCGTACGCTACGTCACCGGCGCGGCCTGAGACCCGACGCTGCCGCCTCGACGGCAGGGCGCGACATCGTTGCCGGTTGACGCGACGGCCTTGCTCCCACAAAACGCGCTCATCCGTCGATCAAGGAGGCTGGATTGATCCGGCACATCGTTTTCTTCAGCGTACGGCGCAGGGAGGATGTGGAGGCCGTGCGGTCAGGCCTGCAGGCGCTGGGCAATATCCCTCATTCGAAGCATTTCGAGGTGACGCTCAACACCAAGGTCGACCTGTTTTCCAACGCGATCGACGTTGTCGTCTATGCCGAGTTCGAGGACGAGGCAGCGCTCGCCGCCTATAAGGCGCATCCGATCTATGCGGAGACGACCAGCAAGGTGAAGCCGTTGCGTGAGCTGCGCTATTCGGCCGACGTCGTTGCCGCCGCTTGAGCCAAAGGCGACCCGCTGCATCGATGCCTTGAACGTCGGGCCTTGAACCGATTTCCGGAATGGGGCACACCGCGCCGGTATGATCAAAACTTCGACACATCCGCTCGACCATCTCGTTCTGCCCACGCGAAGCCTCGATATCGCAAGGCGGCGCCTTTCGTCGCTCGGCTTTGTCGCCGCGCCGACCGGCATCCATCCGTTCGGAACCGAAAACGCCTGCGTCTTTTTCGCTGACGGCACCTATCTGGAGCCGCTGGCCGTCGGCGATGAAAAAACGGCCGATCGGGCGATAAGTGAGGGCAACGTCTTCGTCGCGCGCGACCGCCTTTACCGCAGCAGGCTTGGCGACGAGGGCTTCTCCGCAGTCGTGTTCGGAACCGCCGATGCCGATGCCGACCATGCGCGCTATGTCAAAGCAGGGCTGTCGGCCGGCAACATGCTGGGCTTTTCGCGCGCCTTCACCGACACCACGGGCAAAAGCGACACGGCATCGTTCAAACTGGCGTTCGTGGCCGACAGCAAGGCAACGGACTCGTTCCTGTTCGCCTGCCAGCGCATCAATGCGCCGAAGATCGACCGTACGGCTCTGCAGGCGCATGCCAATGGGGTGACCGGCATCATCGAGATCGTCGCGGTCAGCGACAGGCCTTCGAGCCAGGCCAGGCTGCTGTCGACCGCCGCCGGTCAGGACGCGAACGACGGTGACAAGATTCGATTGCCCAACGCGACTTTGACCGTTCTGACGCCCGACGCTTTTGCCTCGCGCTTTGGCGTATCGGCAGGGAGCCCCTCGGATCTGCGATTTGCGGCCATCATCTTTGCGGTTCGCAGCATTGCCGCCGCCACCCAGCTACTTGCGGCCAACGCGATCGAACACGACATGAGCGGCGACGAGATCGTCGTGCCGCCGACGCCCGGTCAGGGCGCAGCCTTCATCTTTCGGGAGATCCCATGAGCGAGCCCCTGGCGCCCAATGCATCGGTAACCGTCGGCAAGGTCGTCTTCGCCAACAATGCGCCCTTGTCGCTGATCGCCGGTCCCTGCCAGCTCGAATCGCGCCAGCACGCCTTCGACATGGCCGGTGCGCTAAAGGAACTGACTGAGCGGCTGGGCATAGGGCTCGTCTACAAGACGAGCTACGACAAGGCGAACCGCACCTCGCTCTCGGCGACGCGCGGCGCCGGCCTCGATGCGGCGATGCCCATCTTCGACGATCTGCGCAAGGCGTTCTCCATCCCGGTGTTGACCGACGTCCACACCGAGGAGCAATGCGCGATCGTTGCGCCGCATGTCGACGTCCTGCAGATACCGGCTTTCCTTTCGCGCCAGACCGACATGCTTGTCGCCGCGGCGCGGACGGGCAAGATCGTCAACGTGAAGAAGGGCCAGTTCCTGGCCCCGTGGGACATGAAGAACGTCGTCGCCAAGATCACCGGTTCCGGCAACGCCAACGTGCTGGTCACCGAACGCGGCGCCTCTTTCGGCTACAACACGCTGGTGTCGGACATGCGCGCTCTGCCGATCATGGCGGAGATCGGCGCGCCGGTGATTTTCGACGCCACCCATTCCGTGCAGCAGCCGGGCGGGCAGGGCGGCTCCTCCGGCGGCGAACGGCGCTTCGTCGCGACGCTGGCTTGCGCTGCCGTCGCCGTCGGCGTTGCCGGGGTCTTCATCGAGACCCACCATGATCCGGACAACTCGACCTCTTCCGACGGCCCCAACATGGTGCCGCTCAAGGACATGCCGGCCTTGCTGGAAAAGCTGATGGCGTTCGACCGCGTCGCCAAGGGGCGCTAGCCAAGTCCGACCGTCATTCGCTGCGGCCGGCGCTATGCATGTCGATGGCGAAAGCGGCGTAGTAGTCCAGCCCTCGCATGGGAGCACTGACGGTCAGGATCCATCGCACATTGCCGTGCACCTGCTCGTATATCGGCGGCCCTTTGGAGGCGAGCGCGTCGGGCGGTATCTCGAAGGCGAAGGAAATGCCTGCGCTCGACCGGATCGACGCGCTCGGCACGACCACCGTTTCCTGCCACCTGAGCTCGTCCTTGTAGGTCGATTTTTGTGTGGTGACTACGACCGGCCCGCCGACCCGATAGGTGCGGATGCATCGCAGCTGCACCCTGTAATCGCCGCCCGGGGCCAGATCGCGGCTTGATCGCAGCGACCCTTCGAAGCGCCTGCCGGCGATTGCAGTCCCGCAGACCAATGTCGTCGTGCCGAACTTGCGAACCCGCAACGTGTCGCGGATCGCCTTCAGCAGCGAGTAGAGCGCGATGAGCATGAACAGGATCGGGACGAAGATCAGCGGATTGAATTCGCGATCGGTGACGTCGAAATTGAGCGGAAGCTCGAAATACCAGACGATCAAAATGCCGATCAGGCACATGGTACCGGCAAAGAAATAGCCGCTGAAGGCATTGGCAGAGTTGGCGTCGACCATTGGTGCCGGTGCTTGCACCGTTGCCCGCCGCCGACCGCGCTGTCCGCTCATCCCCAGCTCCCCCGACACGACATTGCCATGCAGTGCGGCCGGCTGGCAATGGCGACATGCCCGCAACCTCGTCTGGCTTGTCGCTGGCAACCGCCGGCTGTACGCTCTTCTCCGCAACTGAGTGCTTTGGCAGGAGGAAGCCATGTCTGTCGCCCGGGTCACCGAGATCACGTCGTCGTCCAACAAAAGCTTTCAGGACGCGATCGAGAATGGCATTGCGCGCGCCGCAAAGACCCTGAAGAACGTCGAAGGCGCCTGGATCCAGGACCAGAAGATCGTGGTCGAGAACGGCAAGATCTCCGCCTATCGGGTCAACATGAAGGTGACCTTCATCCTCACCGATTGAAGCATGTCTCCCGAAAGCGGGAACCGGTTTCGGGACAAAGACATGCGCAAAATCAAAAACCTGAAGCGCACGGAGCGAATCTGAAAGATCGCGACGCGCCTTAGGATCAGGCGCCAGCGGAAAGTCTGGAACCTTCGTTCGCTCCCCTCATTGTCAAAACAGGCATTTCAACTTGAGAGGAGCACCACAATGACCACCCCGTCTGGGCATACCGAAGCCATTGCCGCCTCGCGCGTCATCGGCACGTCGGTCTACAATACCGCAGGCGACAGCATCGGCAGCGTCGAGGATATCATGCTCGACAAGATGTCGAACGGCATCATGTTCGCTGTCATTGGTTTCGGCGGTTTCCTCGGCATGGGCGAGAAATATCACGCCATCCCGTGGGCTACCCTCGACTATGACGTGGACAAGGGCGGCTACGTCGTGCCTTTCACCAAGGAACAGCTCAAGGCCGCCCCGGCCTATTCGATCGACGAGCTGACCGGCGCCGATGGCGAGGCGGCACGCGAAGCGTCCTTCCAGTACTACCACGTAAAGCCCTACTGGCATTGATCGGCAAGTCAGCAGGCAGGAATCGAAAGGCCCCCGGAAAAATCCGAGGGCCTTCGCGTTTCTGGACCTCTACTCGGCCGCGCGGAGGGTAGAAAGCTCCATCGAGCTTTGCTGGGGTTTCTGACTGTCGCATGAAGTCAGGAACGCCGCCGCGATCAGGAACAAACTCACGATACCGCTCAACTGGGACATGGCGAAACTCCTCCTGTTTCGCCCCGCGCGAACCCGATCATAGTTCAGAAGGGCCGGTCATGCGCATGACTTATGATGACAGAAATTTGCGCTTCGTGAATCATGACGCCGGCAATATTTGCAGGCGGCCCGATTGCCTTTTGCGGTGCTTTGGCTAAGAGGGGCGCGACGCTTCAATCGATCAATCGGGGACATCGCAATGACCGCCATCATCGACATTGTCGGGCGTGAAATCCTGGACAGCCGTGGAAATCCGACCGTCGAGGTCGATGTGGTGCTGGAAGACGGCTCGATGGGCCGCGCCGCGGTGCCGTCGGGTGCCTCGACCGGCGCGCACGAGGCGGTCGAGCTGCGCGACGGCGGGCCGCGCTATCTCGGCAAGGGCGTCGAGCGGGCGGTCGAGGCGGTGAACGGCGAGCTGTTCGAGGCGATCGGCGGCATGGAGGCCGAGAACCAGATCCACATCGATCAGACGATGATCGAGCTCGACGGCACACCGAACAAGAGCCGTCTCGGCGCCAACGCCATCCTCGGCGTGTCGCTGGCGGTCGCCAAGGCCGCCGCGGAGGCCGCCGGCCTGCCGCTCTACCGCTATGTCGGCGGCACCAAGGCGCACATCCTGCCGGTGCCGATGATGAACATCATCAATGGCGGCGCCCATGCCGACAATCCGATCGACTTTCAGGAATTCATGATCCTGCCGGTCGGCGCGCCGACGCTGCGCGACGGCGTGCGCTGGGGCTCGGAGATCTTCCACACGCTGCGCAAGAAGCTGAAGGACGCCGGCCACAACACCAATGTCGGCGACGAGGGCGGCTTCGCCCCCAACCTGAAGAGCGCGCCCTTGGCGCTCGATTTCATCATGGAATCGATCGAGAAGGCCGGCTTCAAGCCGGGCGAGGATGTGGCGCTCGGCCTTGACTGCGCCGCGACCGAGTTCTTCAAGGACGGCAACTACGTCTATGAAGGCGAGAAGAAGACCCGCGATCCGAAGGCGCAGGCCAAATACCTCGCCAAGCTCGCTTCCGACTATCCGATCATCACCATCGAGGACGGCCTTGCCGAGGACGATTGGGAGGGCTGGAAGATCCTGACTGACCTGATCGGCAAGAAGGTTCAGCTCGTCGGCGACGATCTTTTCGTCACCAACACGGCGCGGCTGCGCGACGGCATCCGCATGGGCGTCGCCAACTCGATCCTGGTCAAGGTCAACCAGATCGGCTCGCTGACCGAAACGCTCGACGCCGTCGAAACCGCGCACAAGGCGGGCTACACCGCCGTCATGTCGCACCGCTCGGGCGAGACCGAGGATTCGACCATTGCCGACCTCGCGGTCGCGACCAATTGCGGGCAGATCAAGACCGGCTCGCTGTCGCGCTCGGACCGCATGGCCAAGTACAACCAGCTCATCCGCATCGAGGAGGAGCTCGGCAAACAGGCGCGCTATGCCGGCAAGTCGGTGGTCAAGGGCTGAACCGGGTTCTTTTTCGAACCATCAAAAGGGCGGGTCATTCCCGCCCTTTTCACTTTTTCAGACCTCGCGTCCGACTGGTCGTAACCGTCCATTAAGCACAATTGGGCGAAAAGATTCGGATAGCCGCCTGCGTTCGCGGCAGCGAGGGTTTCGGGTCATGTGGACACGTCAGCACAAGCAGAGAAACACCGGCAGGCTGATCATTCCGTCGCTCTGCGTGCTGTTCCTGGCCTATTTCGGCTTCCATGCCTATCACGGCGAGTTCGGCATCTATTCCAAATATCGGCTGCAGGCCCAGGCCGCCGAACTGCAGGCCCAGCTCGACAGCGTCAAGGCGCGCAGAGTCGACTTGGAACGTCGTGTCCAGCTCATGCATGAAGGCACGCTGGAAAAGGACATGCTTGACGAGCAGGCCCGAAAGGCGCTCAATCTGTCCCAGCCCGACGAAATCACCATAATGCTGCCCGCGCCTGCGAAATAACCGAATTTCGGTTAATCGTATTTATTTGCAACGATTCTAATCGCTTAGATGCATGCCAGCCATGCGTTTTTCGGCATGGCGCAATGCATCCTTGCGTGTTAGCCTCCCTCAACTCGGTGGGGAGACGGTCGCTCTCCCTGAATGTCCGCAAAGAGACGCCAACAGGGAGTGATGCATGGCCACCGCCGCCAGAAAAGCGCCTGCCAAGTCCAAATCCAGATCCGACGGCAAATCGTCGGTCCTTTCCACCCCCAAGCCAGTCGAATTCACCAAGGAAGAAGAGCTTTCCGCCTATAGGCACATGCTGCTCATCCGCCGCTTCGAGGAGAAGGCCGGCCAGCTCTACGGCATGGGCTTCATTGGCGGCTTCTGCCACCTCTATATCGGCCAGGAGGCCGTCGTCACCGGCATGAAGATGGCGCTGGTCGAGGGCGACCAGATGATCACCGCCTATCGCGACCACGGCCACATGCTGGCGATGGAACTGTCGCCGCGCGGCGTCATGGCCGAGCTTACGGGACGCCGCGGCGGCCTGTCGAAAGGCAAGGGCGGCTCCATGCACATGTTCTCCAAGGAGAAGCATTTCTACGGCGGCCACGGCATTGTCGGCGCGCAGGTGTCGCTGGGCACCGGTCTCGCCTTTGCCAACCGCTACCGTGACAACAAGAATGTCTCGCTGACCTATTTCGGCGACGGCGCCGCCAACCAGGGCCAGGTCTACGAAAGCTTCAACATGGCCTCGCTGTGGAAGCTGCCGGTGATCTACATCATCGAGAACAACCGCTACGCCATGGGTACGTCCGTCTCGCGCTCATCGGCCGAGACCGATTTCTCCAATCGCGGCGCCTCGTTCAAGATCCCCGGCATCCAGGTCGACGGCATGGACGTCCGCGCCGTCAAGGCGGCCGGCGACGTCGCCGCTGAATGGTGCCGCGCCGGCAACGGCCCGCTGATCCTCGAAATGCAGACCTATCGCTATCGCGGCCACTCGATGTCCGACCCTGCGAAATACCGCTCCAAGGAGGAAGTGCAGAAGATGCGCTCCGAGCACGACCCGATCGAGCAGGTGAGGGTGCGGCTGCTCGACAAGAAGTGGGCGAGCGAGGACGAGCTCAAGGCCATCGACAAGGAGGTTCGCGACGTCGTCGCCGATGCCGCCGAATTCGCTCAGAACGACGCCGAGCCGGATCCGTCCGAGCTCTGGACCGACGTGCTGCTTTAAGGGGAGGGCAAGGACATGCCGATCGAAATTCTCATGCCCGCGCTCTCGCCGACGATGGAAGAGGGCAATCTTTCCAAGTGGTTGAAGAACGAAGGCGACAAGGTCGTCGCCGGTGACGTGATCGCCGAGATCGAGACTGACAAGGCGACGATGGAAGTCGAGGCCGTGGATGAAGGCACGCTCGCCAAGATCTTGGTTCCTGCCGGCACCGAAGGCGTCAAGGTCAATGCGGTGATCGCCGTGCTTGCGGTCGACGGTGAAGACGTCGACAAGGCTGGCGAAGGCATCGGCGAAGAGTCTGCCAAGACTGAGACCGCCGCAGCGCCGGCGCCTGCTGCGAAGGAAGAGGCTCCCGCCAAGCCGCAGCCCGTCGCCGCCGCGCCGAAGGCCGAGATTGCCGCCGACCCGGACATTCCCGCCGGCACCGAGATGGTGTCGACCACGGTGCGCGAGGCGCTCCGCGACGCGATGGCCGAAGAGATGCGCCGCGACGGCGACGTGTTCGTCATGGGCGAGGAAGTCGCCGAGTACCAGGGCGCCTACAAGATCACCCAAGGCCTGCTGCAGGAATTCGGGCCGCGGCGCGTGGTCGACACGCCGATCACCGAACACGGCTTTGCCGGCGTCGGCGTCGGGGCAGCGATGGCCGGCCTGAAGCCGATCGTCGAGTTCATGACCTTCAACTTCGCCATGCAGGCGATCGACCAGATCATCAACTCGGCCGCCAAGACGCTCTATATGTCCGGCGGCCAGATGGGCGCGCCGATCGTGTTCCGCGGCCCGAATGGCGCGGCCGCGCGCGTCGCCGCCCAGCACTCGCAGTGTTATGCCGCCTGGTACAGCCATATCCCCGGCCTGAAGGTGGTGATGCCTTACACGGCGGCCGACGCCAAGGGTCTGCTCAAGGCGGCGATCCGCGATCCGAACCCGGTCATCTTCCTCGAGAACGAAATCCTCTACGGCCAGTCCTTCGACGTGCCGAAGCTCGACGATTTCGTGCTGCCGATCGGCAAGGCGCGCGTGCACAAGCAGGGCAAGGACGTCACCATCGTCTCCTTCGGCATCGGCATGACCTACGCGGTCAAGGCAGAAGCCGAGCTGCGCGGCATGGGCATCGATGCCGAGATCATCGATCTCAGGACCGTCCGTCCGCTCGACTTCGACACCGTCATCGCTTCGGTCAAGAAGACCAACCGGCTGGTGGTGGTGGAGGAAGGCTTCCCGCAGAGCTCGGTCGGCGACCACATCGCCAGCCAGGTCTCGCAGCGCGCCTTCGACTTCCTCGATGCGCCGGTGATCACCATCGCCGGCAAGGATGTGCCGATGCCCTATGCGGCGAACCTCGAGAAGCTCGCCCTGCCCAATGTCGGCGAGGTCGTCGAGGCAGTCAAAGCCGTCACCTATCGATAGGGAGCGACGCCAATGCCGTCCTTCTGGGTCTTGGCTGCTGTCGTCGCGCCCACCGTCGGGATTGCTTTTCTGGTGCGCTCCATGACGGGCAAGTTCGATGCGATCCTGCTGATGCTCAGCGGCGTCGCTTCGCTTGTTCTCGCAACCGTCGCGACCAGCTCTGCCCAAGTCGACCAGACGGGCGGCATGATGAGCCTGGAAATGACCAAAAGCAGTTTCCACTTCGGCGTCCTGCCGCCGGTCTTCATCGTCGCCACGCTGACGGTCATGCGCGGCCTGTTCAAATTCATTCAGGAGTGAGCGATGCCAATCAACATCACCATGCCGGCCCTGTCGCCCACGATGGAAGAGGGCAATCTCGCCAAGTGGCTGGTCAAGGAAGGTGACAAGGTTTCGCCCGGCGACGTGATCGCGGAGATCGAGACCGACAAGGCGACGATGGAGGTCGAGGCCGTCGATGAAGGCACTGTCGCCAAGCTCGTCGTTCCGGCCGGAACCGAAGGCGTCAAGGTCAACGCCGTGATCGCTATCCTGGCAGGTGAAGGCGAGGATGCCGGCGCTGCCGCGAAGAGCGATGGTGCTGCTACGCCCAAGGCGGAAGCGCCGAAAGCGGAAGCCCCGAAGACCGAGGCTCCCAAGGAAACGCCGAAGCCGGCAGCCGCGGCGCCCGCGCCGGCGAAGACCGAGCCAGCTCCGGTCGCCAACGGCCATGCCGGCGGCGAGCGCGTGTTCGCCTCGCCGCTTGCCCGCCGCATCGCCAAGGATGCCGGCGTCGACGTCGCGGCGCTCAGCGGTTCCGGTCCGCACGGCCGCGTGGTGAAGGCCGACGTCGAGGCGGCGATCGCTTCGGGCGGCGCCAAGGCGGCGCCTGCCGCCAAGGCTCCCGCGGGTGCGCCTGCCGCTCCGGCCCCCGCGCCAAAGCCGATGTCGGACGATCAGGTGCTGAAGCTGTTCGCCGAGGGCTCCTACGAGCTCGTGCCGCACGACAATATGCGCAAGACCATCGCGCGCCGCTTGGTCGAGGCCAAGAGCACCATCCCGCATTTCTATCTGACGCTCGACTGCGAGCTCGATGCGCTCTTGGCGCTGCGCACGCAGCTCAACGCGGCGGCGCCGATGAAGAAGACCGAGAAGGGCGAGGTTCCCACCTATAAGCTCTCGGTCAACGACATGGTGATCAAGGCGATGGCCATGGCGCTGATGGCGGTGCCGGACGCCAACGCCTCCTGGACCGACAACGCCATGGTCAAGCACAAGCACGCCGATGTCGGCGTCGCCGTGTCGATCCCCGGCGGCCTGATCACGCCGATCATCCGCCATGCCGACGAAAAGACGCTGTCGGTCATCTCCAACGAGATGAAGGATCTCGCCAGCCGCGCCCGCAGCCGCAAGCTGAAGCCCGAAGAGTATCAAGGCGGCACGACGGCCGTGTCCAATCTCGGCATGTTCGGCGTCAAGGACTTCGCCGCCGTCATCAACCCGCCGCATGCGACAATCCTGGCGGTCGGCGCCGGTGAAGAACGCGCGGTGGTGAAGAAAGGCGAGATCAAGATCGCTACCGTGATGTCGGTCACGCTATCCACCGATCACCGCGCCGTCGACGGCGCGCTTGGGGCGGAGCTGCTCGGCGCCTTCAAGCGCATGATCGAAAACCCGATGGGCATGCTGGTCTAGGAAGGGAAAAGGCGGTGCGAAAAATCTTCACCGACCTTTTCGCCTTCATCGTTTCCGATCCCGCTGGCGAGCTGGTCGCACGCCGGCGCATCGGGTGCTCGGCGGCAGGGTTTGGCAGGGTTGGGGCAACCGCATGAAGACAATCCTCTGCTATGGCGACTCGCTGACTTGGGGCTATGACGCCGCCAGCCTCGGCCGCCACGCGCTGGAAGATCGCTGGCCGAGCGCGCTCAAGGCGGCGCTGGGCGACGGCATTGAGGTCATTGCCGAGGGATTGAACGGCCGCACGACCGCCTTCGACGATCACCTCGCCGGAGCCGACCGGAATGGGGCGAGGACGCTGCCGACGATCCTGGCCAGCCACGCGCCGCTCGACCTGATCGTCTTCATGCTCGGCGCCAACGACATGAAGCCCTGGATCCACGGCAATCCCGTCGCAGCCAAGCAGGGCATGCAGCGCCTGGTCGATATCGTGCGCGGTCACGATTATCCGTTCGACTGGCCGGCGCCGCAAATCCTGATTGTCGCGCCGCCGGCCGTCACCCGCACCGACAATGCCGAGTTCAAGGAAATGTTCGCCGGCGGCGACGATGCCTCGAAGCGGCTGGCGCCGCAATATTCGGCACTTGCCGACGAGGCTGGCTGCGGCTTCTTCGATGCCGGCAGCGTGGCGACGACCACGCCGCTCGACGGCGTCCATCTCGATGCGGAAAACACGCGCCAGATAGGCCAGGCGCTGGCGCCGCTCGTGCGTGTGATGCTCTCACTCTAACCCCGAGAAAGATCAGGGAGAAAAACCCGTGGCTGAGAACTACGACGTCATCATCATCGGCTCAGGCCCCGGCGGCTATGTCACCGCGGTGCGCTCCGCCCAGCTCGGCTTCAAGACGGCGATCGTCGAGCGTGAGCATCTCGGCGGAATTTGTCTCAACTGGGGCTGCATCCCGACCAAGGCGCTGCTGCGCTCGGCCGAGATCATGCACTATTCGGACCACCTCAAGGATTACGGCCTGAAGCTCGACGGCAAGGTCAGCCCCGATACGACCGCCGTCGTCGACCGTTCGCGCAAAGTATCGCTCAGGCTGAATGGCGGCGTCGCCTTCCTGATGAAGAAGAACAAGGTCGACGTCATCTGGGGCGAGGCGAAACTCACAAAGCCGGGTGAGATCGTGGTCTCCAAGACGGCCAAGAAGCCGATGGAGCCGCAGCCGCCGGTGCCGAAAGGCGTCAAGGGCGAGGGCACCTACACCGCCAAGCACATCATCCTGGCGACCGGCGCCAGGCCGCGCGCGCTGCCCGGCATCGAGCCGGACGGCAAGCTCATCTGGACCTATTTCGAGGCGATGGTGCCGAAGGAGATGCCGAAGTCCCTGCTGGTGATGGGCTCGGGCGCCATCGGCATCGAGTTCGCGTCCTTCTATCGCACCATGGGTGCCGAGGTGACGGTGGTCGAATTGCTGCCGGCGGTGATGCCGGTCGAGGATGCCGAGGTCTCGAAATTCGCGCAGAAGCAATTCGAGAAGCAGGGCATGAAGATCCTGCTCGAAGCCAAGGTGACCAAGGTCGAGAAGGGCGCCAACTCGGTCACCGCGCATGTCGAGATGAAGGACGGCAAGGTGGAAGAAATCACCGCCGACCGCATGATCTCGGCCGTCGGCGTGCAGGGCAACATCGAGGGTCTCGGCCTCGAGGCGCTCGGCGTGAAGACCGATCGCGGCTGCGTCGTTGTCGATGGTTACGGCAAGACGAACGTGCCCGGCATCTATGCGATCGGGGATGTGGCCGGACCGCCTATGCTCGCGCACAAGGCCGAGCACGAGGGCGTGGTCTGTATCGAGAAGATCGCCAATTTCCCCGGCGTGCACGCCATCGACAAGCTGAAGATCCCGGGCTGCACCTATTGCAGCCCGCAGGTCGCATCGGTCGGCCTCACCGAAGCCAAGGCCAAGGCCGAAGGCAAGGACATCCGCGTCGGCCGCTTCCAGTTTGGCGCCAACGGCAAGGCCATCGCCCTTGGCGAGGACCAGGGCTTCATCAAGACCATCTTCGACAAGAAGACCGGCCAGCTCCTCGGCGCGCATATGATCGGCGCCGAGGTGACCGAGCTCATCCAGGGCTTCGTCGTAGCGATGAATCTGGAGACCACCGAGGAAGAGCTGATGCACACGATCTTCCCGCATCCGACACTGTCGGAGATGATGAAGGAAAGCGTGCTCGACGCCTATGGCCGCGCTTTGAACGCATGATAAATCGCAAATCGATGATAGATTGGCTGCGCGAGACTCATATTCGGCAGCCGGAGGGCAAGGCCGCTCATATCCGGATGCACGTCCACCTGGCACAGGAGGAGTTGGCATATGCATTTGAATGGCGTCGGCTGGATCGCAGCCATCATTATCGGAGGTCTGGCGGGCTGGCTCGCCGAGATGGTCATGAAGAGCAACACCGGCATCTTCATGAACATCATCATGGGCATCGTCGGCGCGGTGGTGTTGAACGCGATCCTGCAGGCTCTCAACATCCAGTCATTCGGCGTCGGCTGGGTTGCCTACCTGATCACCGGCTTCATCGGCGCCTGCCTGCTGATCTTTGTTGGGCGGCTGGTGCGCCGCTGAGCCGCGTGAATAAACCGCTATGCGAAAATGGCCGTGGCGGCATGCGCCGGCGCGGCCTTTTTCTTTGCTCCGAAAAGTCCTAGATGACGCAGACGGGCGGCCGCGATGCCAGCGGCCGCGAAGGGTTTGAGATGGTCACTGTTCTCGACACGATCGCCAACGCGCCGCGCCCGCGGCATCCCGAAAAGGCGCACAGGCCGGACCAGGAAGTGCTGCGCAAGCCGGACTGGATTCGCGTCAAGGCGCCGGTTTCCAAGGGTTATGCCGAAACGCGCGAGATCGTGAAATCGAACAAGCTGGTGACGGTGTGCGAGGAGGCCGGCTGCCCGAACATCGGCGAATGCTGGGACAAGAAGCACGCCACCTTCATGATCATGGGCGAGATCTGCACGCGCGCCTGCGCCTTCTGCAACGTCGCCACGGGCATCCCGACCGCGCTCGATCCGGATGAGCCGGCGCGTGTCGCTCACGCGGTCAAGCAGATGGGCCTCAGCCATGTCGTCATCACCTCGGTCGACCGCGACGATCTTGACGACGGCGGAGCGCAGCATTTTGCCGACGTCATCCATGCCATCCGCGTGGCCGCCCCTTCGACGACGATCGAGATCCTGACGCCCGATTTCCTGCGCAAGGATGGCGCGCTGGAGATCGTCGTTGCGGCCAAGCCCGACGTCTTCAACCACAATCTGGAAACCGTTCCGTCGAACTACCTGACGGTCCGCCCGGGCGCTCGCTACTTCCATTCGATCCGCCTGCTGCAGCGCGTGAAAGAACTCGATCCGTCGATCTTCACCAAGTCCGGCATCATGGTCGGCCTGGGCGAGGAACGGAACGAAGTGCTGCAGCTTATGGACGACCTGCGTTCGGCCAATGTCGACTTCATGACCATCGGCCAGTATCTGCAGCCTTCGAAGAAGCACCATCCGGTGATCCGCTTCATAACGCCGGACGAGTTCAAGTCCTACGAGACGATCGGCAAGACCAAGGGCTTCCTGCTGGTTGCGTCGAGCCCGCTGACGCGCTCCTCGCATCACGCCGGCGAGGATTTCGCAAGGTTGCGCGCGGCGCGCGAGGCCCAGCTCGAAAAAGCCAGCTGACCGGTTAGATGCCGAAATTCGAAGCCACCCGCCGCGTCGCCTACACGCCGGAACAGATGTTCGCGCTGGTGGCGGATATCGAGGCTTATCCGCAATTCCTGCCGCTCTGCGAAGCGCTGACCGTACGCTCTCGCAAGGAGCGCGATGGCCGCACCATCCTCGTCGCCGACATGAGCATCGGCTATAAGGCGATCCGCGAGACTTTTACCACCCAGGTCCTGCTCAAGCCCGACGAGAACGCCATCGACGTCAAATACATCGACGGTCCGTTCAAATATCTGAGCAATATCTGGCGCTTCGACCCGGCCGACGGT
The DNA here is from genome assembly GCA_004963905.1 of Mesorhizobium sp. GTDB lineage: Bacteria > Pseudomonadota > Alphaproteobacteria > Rhizobiales > Rhizobiaceae > Mesorhizobium. The sequence continues at coordinate 77,074 of SUGL01000013.1, read as the reverse complement.
GGTTGCGAAGTGCATTTTTTCATCGACTACGAATTCAAGAGCCGCATCCTCGGCGCGCTGATGGGCACGATGTTCGACCGTGCCTTCCGCATGTTCTCCGAAGCCTTCGAAAAGCGGGCGGACGTGATCTACGGCGCAAAGCCTGCCTAGGTTTCACCGAGCGCCCGCAGCCCAAGCTGCAGCGCGTGCCGCACCGTCTCGTGGCGGATGAATTCGCGGCCCTTACGGCCGAAGAGCTGCTGCTCGGCGATGACCGGCTGGCCGGCAAGCGCTACCCCGAACCAGACGAGACCCACCGGCTTTTCCGCCGAGCCGCCGCTCGGGCCGGCAATACCGGTGACGGCAAGGGACAGGCTCGCGCGCGAATGCGTCAGCGCCCCCGCGGCCATTTCGAGTACCGTTTCGCGCGAAACGGCGCCATGGGCGTCGAGTGTGGCAGCGGAGACGTCCAGCATCTCCATCTTGGCTTCATTGGAATAGGTGATGAAGCCGCGGTCGACCACGGCTGAGGAGCCGGCAATGTCGGTGAGCGCCGCAATGATCATGCCGCCGGTGCAGCTTTCGGCCGTCGCCAGCATGATGCCGCGTTGCTGGCAGGCCTGGAGGAGGGCGTTGGCGAGTTCGGCATTGCTCATGCCGGCACATCTCCCGGATAGACGACGCTGGCGGTGGCAATGGCCGCAATGCCTTCGCCTCGTCCGACAAAGCCGAGCTTTTCGTTCGTCGTCGCTTTGATCGAAATCCTCTCCGGCGCAATGCCGAGCATCGCCGCGAGCGCCGCCGTCATCGCCGCGCGGTGCGGCCCGACGCGCGGCGCCTCGCAGATTAGCGTGACGTCGGCATTGGCGATCCGCCCGCCGCGCTCGCGCACCAGCTTCGCCGCATGCTCGACGAAGATCTTCGAGGCGACACCCTTCCATCGAGGGTCCGACGGCGGGAAGTGCGTGCCGATGTCACCGGCGCCGCAGGTGGCGAGCAACGCATCGGTGAGCGCGTGAAGCCCGACATCGGCGTCCGAATGGCCGGAGAGTTTTCGATCGTAGGGAATGGCGACGCCGCACAGCGTGACGTGGTCGCCGGCTTCGAAAGCGTGCACGTCGTACCCATTGCCGGTGCGGATATCCGGAAAGCGCTGCAGCGCATTTGAGAGCCGCTGGTCGGCCATCGCGATATCCCTTGCCCAGGTGAGTTTGACGTTGTCCGGCGAGCCGGTGACGATCTTGACCGGAATATGCGCCCACTCGGCGATGGCCGCGTCGTCGGTGAACTCGGTCTCGCCGAGGCGATGCGCCTTCTCATGCGCGGCCAGCAGTGGCCAGAACGGAAAGCCTTGCGGCGTCTGGGCGGCGTGAAGGCCCGCCCTCGGCACGGTCTCCTCGATCATGCCCGCGGCGGATTCCCGCTTGAGCGTGTCGGCGACGGGCAGCGCGGGCAGCGCACCCTGGCGCTCGCCGATCGCCGCGATGGTGCGGTCGATGAGCCCGGCATCGACGAACGGACGCACCGCATCGTGCACCAGCACCTTCGATGGCGCCTGATCCCTGAGCGCCAGTAGCCCGAGCCTGACGGAAGCCTGGCGGGATGGACCGCCAGTGACCGCGACGACGCGCCCGGCATTGGCTCCGGCCGCGCGCTCGAACAGTTCGCGGTCGTCGGCATGGATCGCCACGACCACCGGCCCGACATCGGGATGCGACAGGAATCCTTCCAGCGTGTGCGCGATGACGGCGCGACCGCCGATGCGCTGGTACTGCTTCGGCCCATCAGCCTGCCCGGCGCGCGCGCCTCGCCCGGCGGCGACGATGACCACGCCGACCTTCTCGTTCGCTTCTGTTGCCGGAATTTCACTTGCGTCGGTCATGCCAACCGCTCCTAGTCGCGGCGAAGGCTGAAAGCCAGCATTTTCCAAAATGCGCCTTAATGTGACGTCATTGCGCGTTGCACAACGGCTTGCATCTGGCTAGAGAATGTGCAGCAATCGAATATGCTTGGTTTTTGTGCATGCCTGAATTGACCACATTGGCTTCGCCGCTCGACATTGGCGGCGTGAAGATCCGCAACCGCGTGTTCCTCGCGCCGATGTCGGGCATCACCGACGAGCCGTTCCGCCAGCGCGCCCACGCGCATGGTGCAGGCCTGGTCGTGTCGGAAATGGTGGCGAGCGGCGAGTTGGCCAAGGGAAGGGCGGGCTGCGACCTGCGCATCCGCCATTCAGGGCTGCCCGTCCATATGGTGCAGCTTGCCGGCCGCGAGGTCGCGCACATGGCCGAAGGCGCGCGTATAGCGGCGGGCGAGGGCGCCGACATCATCGACATCAACATGGGCTGTCCGGCGAAGAAGGTGACGGGCGGTTATGCCGGTTCGGCGCTGATGCGCGACCTCGACCACGCGCTGTCGCTGATCGAGGCAGTGGTCGGGGCCGTTTCCGTGCCGGTGACGGTCAAGATGCGGCTCGGCTGGGACGAAAGCGCGCTCAATGCGCCGATGCTGGCGCGCCGCGCCGAACAAGCCGGGGTGCGCATGGTGACCGTGCATGGCCGCACGCGCTGCCAGTTCTATCAGGGCAAGGCTGACTGGCGCGCCATCGCCCGCGTCAAGCAAGCGGTCTCGATCCCTGTGGTGGCCAATGGCGATGTCGGCTCACCGGAGGAAGCGGCGGCGATCCTCGAACAGTCCGGCGCCGATGCGGTGATGATCGGCCGCGGCCATTACGGCGCGCCGTGGATCGCCGGCAGCATAGCTGCGGCCGCCGCTGGTATGTCTGCGCCAGGCACTCCCGCAACGCCGGACGCGCTCGCCGACTACGTCGTTGCGCACTACGAAGACATGCTCTCGCTCTACGGCGTCGAAAGCGGGCTGCGTCAGGCGCGCAAGCATCTCGGCTGGTATCTGGATCGCCACGCCATCGGCGTTTCGGCGGAGCAGCGGAAGCGTGTTCTGACCTCTTTCGAACCGGCCGAAGTCATCCGTGGATTGCGCCAGGCCCTTGCCGACATTGGCATGTCGACTGAGATGCGGAGCGCGGCATGAAGGCGAGTGTCCCACAGGCGGCCGGCATGGAGGACGCCGCAAACATCGTGCTGAACACCATCCGCCGCCCGGTGATCATGGTGGACTCCGACGGCTTCATTACTTTCGCCAACGCGGATGCCGAGGATTTCTTCCGCTCCAGCGCGACCATGCTCGCGCGCAACACCTTGTCCAAGCTGGTGCCGTTCGGCAGCCCGTTGCTGACGCTGGTCGACCAGGTGCGCGAGCGCCACGCGCCGGTCAACGAGTATCGCGTCGACGTCTCTTCGCCGCGCCTCGGCATCGAGAAGATGGTCGACCTCTACGTCGCGCCGGTGCCGGAATTCCCAGGCTCGGTCGTCGTGATGTTCCAGGAGCGGTCGATGGCCGACAAGATCGACCGCCAGATGACGCATCGCGGCGCCGCGCGCTCTGTCACCGGCCTGGCGGCCATGCTTGCGCACGAGATCAAGAACCCGCTTTCCGGCATCCGCGGCGCGGCGCAACTGCTCGAACTGTCGGCCTCGGACGAGGACCGCGCGCTGACGAGGCTGATCACCGACGAGACCGACCGCATCGTCTCGCTGGTGGACCGCATGGAAGTGTTTTCCGACGAGCGGCCGATCGAGCGCTTTCCCGTCAACATCCATGTCGTGCTCGATCATGTGAAGGCGATCGCCAAGAACGGTTTTGCCAAGCGAATCAAGATTCTGGAGGAATATGATCCATCGCTTCCTCCGGTCTATGCCAACCGCGATCAGCTGATCCAGGTGTTCCTCAACCTGGTGAAAAACGCAGCCGAAGCGATCGGCGCCGATCCGCAGGGCGAGATCGTGCTGTCGACGGCCTTCCGGCCAGGCATCCGCGTTTCCGTCCCGGGAACGCAGGACCGCGTCTCGCTGCCGCTGGAATTCTGCGTGCATGACAACGGCCCCGGCGTTTCCGAGGACATCCTGCCGATCCTCTTCGATCCGTTCATCACCACCAAGCCGAACGGCTCGGGTCTTGGCCTGGCGCTGGTCGCAAAGATCGTCGGCGAGCACGGCGGCATCATCGAATGCGATTCGACGCAGCGCGGAACCACCTTCCGCGTCCTGATGCCGGCCTGGAAGGAGACGACCCCCGGCGCCGGCGACGAAGCAGAAGGAGACCGCAAATGACCGTTCGCGGCAATATTCTCGTCGCCGACGACGATGCGGCCATCCGCACCGTGCTCAACCAGGCGCTGTCGCGCGTCGGCCACGAGGTGCGCGTGACCTCGAACGCCTCGACGCTGTGGCGCTGGGTGGCGGCCGGCGAGGGCGATCTCGTCATCACCGATGTGGTGATGCCGGACGAAAACGCCTTCGACATGCTGCCGCGCATCAAGAAGGCGCGGCCGGAACTGCCCGTCATCGTGATGAGCGCGCAGAACACCTTCATGACTGCCATCCGCGCTTCGGAGACCGGCGCCTACGAATATCTGCCGAAGCCCTTCGACCTCACCGAATTGCTAAACATCGTCAACCGGGCGCTGGCCGAGCCGAAGCGGCCGAAGCTCGACTCGCGTGGCGACGAGCAGCCGGAGACGATGCCGCTGGTCGGCCGCTCTGCCGCCATGCAGGACATCTACCGCATGCTGGCACGCATGATGCAGACCGACCTGACGGTGATGATTTCGGGCGAGTCCGGAACCGGCAAGGAGCTGGTGGCACGTGCGCTGCATGAATATGGCCGCCGCCGCGGCGGGCCGTTCGTGGCGATCAACATGGCCGCGATCCCGCGCGACCTGATCGAATCGGAGCTGTTCGGCCATGAGAAAGGCGCCTTCACCGGCGCCCAGAACCGCTCCACCGGCCGCTTCGAGCAGGCGGAAGGCGGCACGCTGTTCCTCGACGAGATCGGCGACATGCCGATGGAGGCCCAGACGCGCCTGCTGCGCGTGCTGCAGCAGGGCGAATATACGACCGTCGGCGGCCGCACGCCGATCAAGACAGACGTGCGCATCGTCGCTGCCACCAACAAGGACCTGAGGACGCTGATCAACCAGGGGCTGTTCCGCGAGGACCTGTTCTACCGCCTGAACGTCGTGCCGCTGAGGCTGCCGGCGCTGCGGGAGCGCTCCGAGGATATTCCGGACCTGGTGCGCCACTTCTTCAAGCAGGGCGCCAGCGAAGGCCTGCAGACCAAGCGCATCTCGGCGGGCGGCATCGAGCTGATGAAGCGCTACCCCTGGCCCGGCAATGTGCGCGAGCTGGAAAATCTGGTGCGCAGGCTCGCCGCGCTCTATTCGCAGGACGAGATTTCGGCCGAGATCATCGAGGCCGAGCTCAAGACCGGCGAGCGGCCTGTCGTGCCGGACGGCGGCGCGCTGATCCCCGACGATCTGTCGATCGGACAGGCGGTCGAGCATTTCCTGCAGCGTTATTTCGCGTCTTTTGCCGGCGATCTGCCGCCATCCGGGCTCTACCAGCGCATCCTCGCCGAGGTTGAATATCCGCTGGTCCTGGCCTCGATGACGGCGACGCGCGGCAACCAGATCAAGGCGGCCGAGCTTCTGGGCCTCAACCGCAATACGCTGCGCAAGAAGATCCGCGAGCTCGGCGTCAACGTCTACAAGGCCTCAAGACAGATCTAGAGCATGTCTTCCCGAAACCGGGAACCGGTTTCGGGACAAAGACATGCGTAAAATCAAAACCTAAAGCGCATGGAGCGGATCCGGAGGATCGCGACGCGCTTTAGGCCTTCGATGCCGGCCAGACGCTTTGCCGGCCGCCTCTTTGTTCCGCCCGTCAGCCGGCGGGTGGAAAACTTTGTTTCCATTTCATATAATTGGTTCAGAGACGGTCTCTGACAGTGTCCGCAATCATTACGGGCGCGACCGGAGCAGTGACGCGAGCCATCGCATCGCCGGGCCGCCTCGTTCGGCGGCATTGGATCGCCGGCATCGTCCTTTTTGCGTGAGCGAGCCGGGGAAAGATTTCCGTCCTGGCCACACTTGTTGCATAATCGCCACAATGCGTTGCATACATCCGACGCAATGACCGACTCTAGACGGCGACATGGCTGCTGAGGCTCCAACACTGAACCAACCGGTTTTCAGCCGGGCCGACGTTCGCGACGGCCGCCGGCTGCTGGCGCTGCCTGGCGTGGTCGCGATCGTAGGCGCTATGATCACGGCAGCGATCTCGTTCGCCATTCTGGTCGGTGCGACGCCGATCGCACCCAACGCCAACACGACCTGGGCGCTGATCGCGCTCAATGCCGTCTTTGTCCTGTTCTTGATCGCGCTGGTCGCCCGCGAGGTGCGTCGCATCGTCATGGCACGGCGGCATGGCAGGGCTGCTTCGCGGCTGCATGTGCGCATCGTTGCCATGTTCGCGCTGGTCGCCGCCATTCCGGCGATCATGGTGGCGATCATCGCCTCGATCACGCTCGACATCGGCCTCGACCGCTGGTTCGAGATCCGCACCAAGACCATCGTCAATTCGTCGCTGTCGATCGCGGACGCCTACGTCCAGGAAAATGCGCGCAACTTGCAGGGCACGACGCTGTCGATGGCCTATGATCTCGACGCCTCACGCACGCTCTATGGTCTCGATCGCACCGGTTTCCTCGATCTCATGAACAAGGAAGCAGTCGGCCGCGGGCTGGCGCATGCAGCGCTGATCAAGCCCGACGGCTCGTTCGTGATGAGCGCCAAGACCGATGCCGACTTCGCCATGCCCGAGCCGCCGCCGGGCGCCGTCGGCAGCGCCGTCGACGGCAAACCGGTGCTGATCGAGCCGCGCACCCGCAACATCATGGGCGCCATCGTCAAGCTGCGCGAGATCGAGGGCCTTTACCTCTATACGATCCGCTTGGTCGACCCCGAAGTGATCCGCGCGCGCCAAATCGTCAAATCCAACACCGACGAATACCGCAACCTCGAGGACAACCGCCGGACCTCCCAGGTTGCCTTCGCGCTGCCCTATTTGTCGCTGACGCTGATCATCATCCTGTCGGCGATCTGGACCGGCATTGCGGTCGCCGACCGGCTAGTGCGGCCGATCCGCCAGTTGATCGGCGCGGCCGACGAGGTGGCGACCGGCAATCTCGACGTCGCCGTCCCCGTGCGCCAATCCGACGGCGACGTCGCCTCGCTCGGCGAAACCTTCAACAACATGATCCTCGAGCTCAAATCGCAGCGAAACGAGCTTCTTTCCGCCAAGGATCTGATCGACGAGCGGCGGCGCTTCTCCGAAGCCGTGCTTGCCGGTGTCACCGCCGGCGTTATCGGTGTCGACTCTTACGGCATCATCACCATCGTCAACCGCTCCGCCGAGACCATGCTGGCGATCTCTGCAAGCGCGGCGCTCGGACAGAACCTCTCGGCTATCCTGCCGCATGTCGGCCGCGTCTTCGAGATCGGGCGCCAGTCCGGCAAGCCGGTCTATCGCGAGCAGGTGACCTTCTTCCGCACCGGCATGGAACGGACCTTCAATGTCCAGATCACAGTCGAGGCGGACGACGAGGGCGCGGAAGAAAAATCCTATGTGGTCACTGTCGACGACATCACCGATCTGGTCCAGGCGCAGCGCTCGTCGGCCTGGGCGGACGTCGCGCGGCGCATTGCACATGAGATCAAGAATCCGTTGACGCCGATCCAGCTGTCGGCCGAGCGCATCAGGCGCCGCTACGGCAAGGTCATCACCGAGGACCGCGAGGTCTTCGATCAGTGCACCGACACCATCATCCGCCAGGTCGAGGACATCGGCCGCATGGTCGACGAATTCTCGGCCTTTGCCCGCATGCCGAAACCGGAGATGAAGGTCATCGATCTGCGCGAGTCGTTGCGTGAGGCGTCATTCCTGGTGGAAGTCAGCCGCTCCGACATTGCTTTCCAGCGCGATTTCGGCAACGAGCCGCTCAAGGGCACCTTCGACAGCCGTCTGATGGCGCAGGCCTTCGGCAACGTCATCAAGAATGCCGCCGAGGCCATTGACGGACTTGATGCGGAAGATCGCTCCGACGGCACAATCCGGATTCAAGCCGGGCGCCAAGATGGCGCCATAAGAATCGACGTTATAGACAACGGCAGAGGGCTGCCGCGCGAGAATCGGCAGAGGTTGCTCGAGCCCTACATGACGACGCGCGAAAAAGGCACCGGCCTTGGCCTCGCTATCGTCAAGAAGATCGTGGAGGACCATGGCGGCCGGCTCGAGCTGCACGACGCGCCGCCGGATTTCCACGGCGGCCGGGGCGCGATGATCTCGATCATCCTGCCGCCGGCAGCGGTCGTTGCCGCGCCGCCACGCGGCGAAGGCCGCAACCAACACGAACGAGAAACTGAAAAGGTCGGTAATGGCGTCTGATATTCTCATCGTCGATGACGAGGAAGACATCCGCGAGCTCGTCGCCGGTATCCTGAGCGACGAAGGTCACGAAACCCGCACGGCACACGATGCCGACAGCGCGCTTGCAGCAATTGCCGATCGCGCGCCGCGGCTGATTTTCCTCGATATCTGGCTGCAGGGCTCGCGTCTCGACGGTCTGGCGCTGCTCGACGAGATCAAGACGATGCATCCGAACATGCCGGTGGTGATGATCTCCGGCCACGGCAACATCGAAACCGCGGTTTCCGCCATCCGTCGCGGCGCTTATGATTTCATCGAAAAGCCGTTCAAGGCCGACCGTCTCATCCTGGTTGCCGAACGCGCGCTGGAAACGTCCAAGTTGCGACGCGAGGTCTCCGACCTCAAGCTGCGCAGCGGCGAAACCTTCGACCTGATCGGCATGTCGTCGGCGATGAGCCAGTTGCGGCAGACCATAGAGCGCGTCGCGCCGACCAACAGCCGCATCATGATCATCGGCCCGTCCGGCTCCGGCAAGGAACTGACGGCGCGCGCCATCCACGCGCTGTCGGCGCGCAAGACGGGACCCTTCGTGACGCTGAGCGCCGCCACCATCACGCCGGAACGCATGGAGGTCGAGCTGTTCGGCACCGAATCGAACGGCACCGAACGCAAGGTCGGCGCGCTGGAGGAGGCACATCGCGGCATCCTCTACATCGATGAGGTGGCCGACATGCCGCGCGAGACGCAGAACAAGATCCTGCGTGTGCTGGTCGAGCAGCAGTTCGAGCGGGTAGGCGGCACCAAGCGGGTCAAGGTCGATGTCCGCATCATCTCCTCGACCTCGCAAAACCTGGAGGCGATGATCGCCGACGGCCGCTTCCGCGAGGACCTCTATCATCGCCTGGCGGTCGTTCCGGTCATGGTGCCGGGTCTAGCCGAGCGGCGCGAGGACATTCCGTACCTCGTAGACAATTTCATGAAGCAGATCGCGCGCCAGGCCGGCATCAGGCCGCGCCGCATCGGCGACGACGCTTTGGCCGTGCTGCAGGCGCACAACTGGCCGGGCAACGTCCGCCAGCTCCGCAACAATGTCGAGCGGCTGATGATCCTGGCGCGTGGCGGCGACGTCGATGCGCCGATCACCGCCGACCTTCTTCCCTCCGAGATCGGCGACGTCATGCCGCGCACGCCGAACCAGTCGGACCAGCACATCATGGCGCTGCCGCTGCGCGAGGCACGCGAGCAGTTCGAGAAGGACTATCTGATCGCCCAGATCAACCGCTTCGGCGGCAACATCTCGAAGACAGCCGAGTTCATCGGCATGGAGCGCTCGGCCTTGCACCGCAAGCTGAAGTCGCTGGGCGTATAGCTGTCGCTTGGCCCACGCGATTGTACATTACGGCAGCGGCGGAATCGCCTAAGAAAGCCGGACATTTCCCTGAGGTAGCTCATGCCGCGCATTGCCTATGTCAACGGGCGCTACGTCGCCCATGCTGAAGCCCGCGTCCATATCGAGGATCGCGGCTACCAGTTCGCCGACGGCGTCTACGAGGTCTGTGAGGTGGCGCGCGGCTATATAGTCGACATGCCGCGCCATCTTGCCCGGCTCAAGCGCTCGCTGAAGGAATTGTCGATCGCCTGGCCCGTCTCGGAGGGCGTGCTGCCGATGCTGCTGCGCGAGGTCGTGCGCCGCAACCGCGTCGTCACCGGCCTGGTCTATGTCCAGGTGACGCGCGGCGTCGCCAGCCGCGAATTCTTTTTCCCATCGGCCGACACCAAGTCGTCGCTGGTGATAACCGCCAAAAAGGCCGATCCCGCTGCGGCGGCCAAGCGGGTAGAAACCGGCATCAAGGTCATCACCGTGCCCGAGAATCGCTGGGACCGCGTCGATATCAAGAGCACCGGCCTCTTGCCCAACGTGCTCGCCAAGCAGAAGGCCAAGGAGGCCGGCGCCCAGGAGGCTTGGTTCGTCGACACCGATGGCACAGTCAAGGAAGGTGGTTCGTCCAACGCATGGATCATCACCTGGGACGGCGTTCTGGTGACGCGGCCGGCCGAACACGGCATTCTGCGCGGCATCACGCGCACCACGCTCTTCGACGTCGCCGCCAAGCTGGGTCTGAAGATTGAGGAACGCGGGTTTTCGGTCGCCGAGGCCAAGGCCGCGCGCGAGGCTTTCATCAGTTCCGCGACCACGATCGCCATGCCGGTTGTCGAAATCGACGGCGCGCCGATTGCAAACGGCCACCCTGGTTCTATGACACTTTCGTTGCGGCAGGCTTTTTTTGACGTTGCGGAAAAAAGTCCAGCCTGATAACCGCAAAGGTGGAATGAACCTCAACTATCTCGTTCTGCTTGTCGTCTAGGCGGCAAGAGGGGGTTTGCGCGCTTGACAGGTGCCGCGTAATTTGGCGCATTGGCCCGCAGACCGAAGGGGATCGGCGAAAGACAAAAACAATGGCGGAACGATCGCAAAACCTTCAGGACCTGTTCCTGAATTCAGTTCGCAAGAGCAAAAATCCACTTACCATCTTCCTCATCAACGGTGTGAAGCTGACCGGCGTCGTCACTTCGTTCGACAATTTCTGTGTGTTGTTGCGGCGCGACGGGCATTCCCAGCTCGTCTACAAGCACGCCATTTCCACGATCATGCCGAGCCAGCCGGTTCAGATGTTCGATGGCGAGGAAAGCCAGGGCGCCTGATTGGCACGTGAGAAGGACGCGGACCGCAGCGTTCGCGGGAAACAAGGACACCAGCTCGGGCCGGAAGCCAAGGATCCGACCCGGGCGGTCGTCATTGTGCCGGTGCTTACGCGCCAGCCGCGCGGCGACGACGATTCGAGCCGCCCGCGCCTGAGTCGCTCGGCGGACGCCCGCCACGACGAGGCGGTCGGGCTCGTCAGCGCCATCGACCTCGATCCGGTGCACACGGCGGTGGTGACGGTCGCCGATCCGCGCCCGGCAACGCTGCTCGGCAGCGGCAAGGTGGCGGAGTTTGCCGACATCGTGAAGGAGCGCAAGGCGGAGCTGGTCATCGTCGACCATCCGCTGACGCCGGTGCAGCAGCGCAATCTCGAGAAGGAGCTGAACGCCAAGGTGCTCGACCGCACCGGGCTCATTCTCGAGATCTTCGGCGAGCGTGCCAGGACCAAGGAAGGCACCCTCCAGGTCGAGCTGGCGCATCTCAACTACCAGAAGGGCCGGCTGGTGCGCAGCTGGACCCACCTCGAGCGGCAGCGCGGCGGCGCCGGTTTCCTCGGCGGTCCCGGCGAAACGCAGATCGAGTCGGACCGGCGCATCCTGCAGGACAAGATCACCAAGCTGAAGCACGAGCTGGAAACGGTTCGGCGCACGCGCGACCTGCATCGGGCCAAGCGCAAGAAGGTGCCATTTCCGGTTGTGGCGATCGTCGGCTACACCAATGCCGGAAAGTCGACGCTGTTCAACCGGCTGACCGGGGCAGGGGTGCTGGCCGAGGACATGCTGTTCGCCACGCTCGATCCGACATTGCGCCGCGTACGGCTGCCGCACGGCACGCCGATCATCCTGTCGGATACGGTCGGCTTCATCTCGGACCTGCCGACGCATCTGGTCGCGGCCTTCCGGGCGACGCTGGAAGAGGTCGTCGAGGCCGACCTCGTGCTGCATCTGCGCGACATTTTCGATCCGGACACCGCCGCCCAGGCCGAGGATGTCGAGCGCATTCTTGGTGATCTCGGCGTCGATGCGGCCGACACAGATCGCGTCATCGAGGTGTGGAGCAAGATCGACCTGCTCGACGAAGGCAATCGCGAGCGTCTGCTGGCCGAGAGCGCCGGCGGCAAGGCGCCGCCGATCGCGATATCGGCAGCGACCGGCGAGGGGATCGACGCGCTGAAGGCGCTCATCGAGACCAGGGTGTCGGGCGAGTTGGAAACCATGACGGTGACGTTGAGCCCCGCCGAGCTCGGCCAGGTCGACTGGCTCTACCGCAACGGCGACGTCGTTTCACGGAGCGACAATGAGGACGGCAGCGTCACCATCTCGCTGACGGCGACGCACAGCGCCAGGCAGGAAATCGACAGCAGGTTGCACCGCAAGAACAGCGGCTAAGCCGCTGAGCAATCCCAGGAAAAGTCTGTAGCGGTTTTCCGTCCGGGATTGCGTAAAACTTATCTTTCGCTTTTGGCCTGCTGCCAGAGCGCTTCCATCTCGTCCAGCGTCGCTTTCTCCAGCGAACGGCCGGAAGCCTCCAGAGCCTGCTCCACATAATGGAAGCGCGAGCGGAATTTCTCATTGGTGCCGCTGAGCGAGGCTTCGGGATCGAGCTTGAGATGACGGCCGAGATTGACGATGGCAAACAGCATGTCGCCGAATTCGTCCTTGATCGGCGCAGCGTCGCCCTTGGCAAGCGCCTCGCGCAATTCGCCGATCTCTTCCTCTATCTTGTCGAGGATGGGGGCTGCCTCGCTCCAGTCGAAGCCGACGCGAGCGGCCTTCTCCTGCAGCTTCAGCGCGCGGGTTAGGGCAGGGAGCGCCACCGGCACGCTGTCGAGATAGCCCTTGCCGTGATCTTCCGGGTCGAGGCCGCGCGCGATGCGGGCGTTGCGCTTGTCGGCCTTCTCCGCCGCCTTGATCTTCTCCCACATGCCCTTGGCCATGCCGGCGCTGCGCGCCTTCTCGTCGCCGAAGACATGCGGGTGGCGGCGGATCATCTTGGTGGTGATGGCTTCGACAACGTCGCCGAAGGCGAATTCGCCGGCCTCTTGCGCCATCTGCGCGTGGTAGACGACCTGCAGCAGAAGGTCGCCCAGTTCCTCGCGCAGATCGTCCAAATCGCCCCGCGCGATCGCGTCGGCAACTTCATAGGCTTCCTCGATCGTGTAGGGCGCTATGGTGGAGAAATTCTGCTCGATGTCCCACGGGCAGCCGGTCTTTGGCGCTCTCAGCGCCGCCATGATCTCGATCAGCCGGGAAATGTCTTTCGAGGGTTTCATGCGACAAACCCTAGCGCGCGCAGCGGCGGGCGACCAATCCCGCCGGCTGGCAAAAGCCTATTGTCCACAGCTGCGCTGCTCTCAGTCGAGCACCGAGACGATCGCCTTGGCGAGGTCGTCCATGCCGTCTTCCGGCAGGCCGGCCACGTTGATGCGGCTGTCGCCCACCATGTAGACGGCGTGCTCGGTGCGCAGGCGCTCGACTTGGGCTTCCGTCAGTCCGAGGCGGGAAAACATGCCGCGATGGCTGGCGACGAAATCGAAGCGGTCGGAATTGGACTGCCGGCGCAGCGCCTCGGCGAAGGCGACGCGAAGTCTCAGCATGCGCAGCCGCATCTCCTCGAGTTCCGTCTCCCAGTCCTTCCTCAGGGCGGCGTCTTCGAGCACCATGCGCACCGCTGCCGCGCCATGGTCCGGCGGCATCGAATAGAGCGCGCGCGCCGCCGCCAGCATCTGGCTCATCGCCACGTCCGCCTGCGCGCCGTCCTTGGCCATGATCATCGCGGCACCGACGCGGTCGCGATAGACGGCAAAATTCTTCGAGCAGCTCGAGGCGACGACCATTTCCGGGACCTTGTCGGCGAGCAGGCGCAAGCCGGCGGCGTCGGCGTCGAGCCCTTCGCCAAACCCCTGATAGGCGATGTCGACGAAGGGCAGCAGGCCGCGCTCAACCAGCACGTCGGCGACTTTTGCCCACTGTGCGGTATCCAGATTGGCGCCGGTTGGATTGTGGCAGCAGCCATGCAGCAGCACGACGTCGCCGCTGCTGGCGGTCTTGAGCGCCGCCAGCATGTCGTCGAAGCGGACGGCGCCGGAAGCGGCGTCGAAATAGGGATAGTCGCGCACCTTGAGGCCGGCCGCGCGCATCACCGGCAGGTGGTTCGGCCAGGTCGGGTCGGAGAGCCACACCGTGGCACCGGGACGAGTACGCTGCAGAAGCTCGGCCACGAGCCTCAGCGCGCCGGAGCCGCCAGGCGCCTGGGCCGCGCGGACGCGCGAAAGGTCGGCCTTGTCGCCGAAGGCGAGCTTGATCATCGCGGCGTTGAAGACGGTATCGCCGGCAAGGCCGAGATAGGTTTTGGTGTCCTGGCTGGCGAGCAGCCGCTTCTCGGCCTCGCGCACTGCACGCATCACGGGCGTTTTGCCGTCGCGGTCCTTGTAGACGCCGACACCAAGGTCGACCTTGCCGGGGCGCGTGTCGGCGCGGTAGAGGCCGATCAAGGCAAGGATCTTGTCGGCGGGCGCGGGCTGCAGGCTTTCGAACATCGATCAGGCTCCAATGGCGGCGGAGTGATACGCAAATCGAGCGTATCGCGCCAGCGGTTTCCTATACGCCGAACACCGGGCGAAGGCTGAAGGCGCGCCATCGGCCAATACAGAAATCACACCCCATCGGGATTAAAACCTTGCCCTGTTCCGTAAACAGGGCATGAAACGGTCGATGGCACGCTTCGATATCGTTGGGCAGTTGGGCTCGCTGCGGCGCTATGCGCGCTCGCTGACGCGCGACAGCGCCGATGCCGAGGATCTGGTCCACGACGCGCTGGTGCGCGCCTATGAGCGGCGCGGCACTTTCCGTCCTGGCGGCAACCTGCGCGCCTGGCTGCTCGCGATCGTGCACAACATCTTCATCGACCGCATGCGCGCACGCCGGTCGGAAGCAGCGCGCATCGAGCAGGCCGGCCGTCTCGCCGATCAGAACATGGCGGCATCCCAGGACCACTCGGTGCGCCTTTCGCAAGTGCGGGAAGCCTTCCTGTCATTGCCGGAAGAGCAGCGCTCCGCCCTGCATCTCGTAGCCATCGAAGGGCTGAGCTACGCGGAGGCCGCCGAGGTCAGCGGCGTGCCGCTTGGAACCTTGATGTCGCGCATCGGCCGCGCCCGTGCGGCGCTACGCGAGATGGAGGAGGGCGCTTGGACGCGAGGCAAAAACCACTTGAGGATCGTGGGAGGTGAATCATGACCGCTGTCGTCGATCCCGTAACCGATGCCGATCTCGACGCCTATGTCGACGATCAGCTCGACGTCGCCCGCCGCATCGAGGTGGAGGCGTTCCTGTCCGCTCGTCCCGAGGTGGCTGCGCGGGTGATGTCGGATCTCAGAACGCGCGACGAGCTGCGCGTGGCGCTGGCCGGGCCAGGCGCAACCGCACGCCCGGCGACGACCGAAGCGGCGCGGCGGCTGGAGAGGGCGCTTGCCAGGGGTCGTGTCTTTTCCGTGCTGCAGCGAGCCGCAGCCGCGGCTGTGCTGGTGGCGGCAGGGTGGCTTGCAAACGGCGTCTTCGGGCCGATCGCCGTCACCAAGGTCGTCGCCTCGACGCAACCACCCGCCTATGTCGAAGAAGCGGTGAGCGCGCACCGGACGACTCTGGTGCGCGAGACGATGCCGTCGCAGGCGGAAGCGCCAAGCTACAACGCCGGCGAAATCCGCGCAGCGACCGCGATCGTCATGCCGTCATTGCCTGACGACTGGAGGATCCGCGACGTGCAAATCTATCCGTCGCGGTTCGGACCGAGCGTTGAGATGGCTGTCGAAACGAAGGACCTCGGGCTGGTGTCGCTGTTTGCGATCAGGCCCGGCACCTTCGACGTGGTGAAGCCGACCGTCGCGCCCTCGGGCGATATCTCGTCGGCCTATTTCCAGATCGGCGAGGTCGCTTACGCCGTCGTCGGACAAGGCGATGCAGGCGATCTCGATCGCGCCGCCGAAAGGCTGGCCCGGACGCTTTATTGAAACACCCAGCCAACGGATCCAATCAAGGAGAACTCCAATGAACAGCCCTAATCTCGGCTATCGAATGGGCGCCGGCATCCAGGCCGGTGCTGTCTATGACGAGGGCCTGCGCCGGCACATGCTGCGCGTCTACAGCTATATGGGCCTCGGCCTCGTCGTCACCGGCCTCGTCGCTTTCGCGGTGGCCTCGACGCCGGCGCTCTATGTGCCGATCTTCTCCAGCCCGCTGAAATGGGTGGTGATGCTGGCGCCGCTCGCCTTCGTCATGATCTTCTCGTTCAAGATGCAGACGATGTCGGCGGCTGGCGCGCAGGCGATGTTCTGGGCCTTCTGCGCCGTGATGGGCCTGTCGCTCGCCTCGGTGTTCCTGGTCTTCACCGGCACCAGCATCGCGCGCACCTTCTTCATCGCCGCGACGATGTTCGGCGCCACCAGCCTCTATGGCTACACGACCAGGCGCGACCTGACGCGGTTCTCGTCCTTCCTGATCATGGGCCTGATCGGCGTGGTGATCGCCAGCCTCGTCAACCTGTTCCTTGGCTCGACCGCGCTGCAATTCGCCATCTCGGTGATCGGCATCGCCGTCTTCATCGGCCTGACCGCCTGGGACACGCAGACGATCAAGGAGCAGTATGCCGAGAATTTCGACGCGGAATCGCAGCAGAAGCTCGCCGTGTTCGGCGCCTTCTCGCTCTATCTGAACTTCATCAACATCTTCCAGCTGCTGCTGAATTTCACCGGCGAGCGTGAGTAGTCCGGGCCGTAGCAGCCAACATCTTGAACGAAGCCGTGGTCGAAGGGTTCTCTTCGGCCACGGCTTCTTTTTGCGGCGGTGCTCATCGCCGTTCCGTGAGGCACGGAACGGCTCGCCGCCCTTGAGTACGCGCGACGCCTTTTGCTAGCCTGCCGAGCACACCAGCCAGCCGCGAGGACGCATGGAACAGGTGACGCTTCACGGTGACGGCATCTCGGCAACCATCGTCGGGCAGGGCGCCGAACTGGTGTCCTTGCGCGACGCCGACGGCACGGAGCTTCTGTGGCAGGCAGGGCCTGCCTGGCGGCGCCATTCTCCGGTCCTGTTTCCGATCGTCGGCCGGCTGAAGGGCGATCAACTGCGCCATCGCGGCCAGAACTATCCGATGACGCAGCACGGCTTCGCCCGCGACAGGCGCTTCAGCTGGATGCAGCGGACACCTTCGTCCTGCATCCTGGCCCTAATGGACGGGGCCGAAACGCGCGTCCATTACCCATTCGCCTTCTTTCTGACGGTAACCTATAGCCTCGCTCCTCGGCGGCTTGGCGTGACTTTCGAGGTTACCAACATAGGCGAGGAACCACTGCCAGCCTCGATCGGCGCTCACCCGGCCTTCAACTGGCCGTTGCTGCCGGAACTGCCCAAGGAAGCCTATCGGCTGACCTTTGCCGACAATGAGCCCGCGCCGATCCGCCGCCTGAAAGACGGGCTTTTGCTCCCGACACCGCAGCCGACGCCTATCGAAGGCAAGGTGCTTGCGCTTTCCGAGCGGCTGTTCGATGACGACGCCGTAATTCTGGACCGGCCGACCAGCACCAGCGTCCGCTATGCCGCCGACCGCGGTCCGACGATCGAAATGTCCTGGCGGGGATTCAACGAGCTGGGCATCTGGTCCAAGCCCGGCGGCGCGCCGTTCCTGTGCATCGAGCCCTGGCATGGCATTGCAAGCCCGGTCGATTTCGACGGCGAATTCGCCGACAAGCCGGGCGTGATGCTGATCGAGCAGGGCGCGAAGCGCACGCTGAGCTACGAGATCGTCCTCGGCCGGGAACCGTAAGGCGTGGCCTTCGCGATCAAGGCCGAGGTCAAGGACCCGCGGGCTGAGACGTTCTCATTCGCCGCGCAGAAAACCATGTATGGCGGCAAGCATGTCGCCGAAGGCGCCACGATCTTCGTATTCGCCAGCGAGAACGAAGGCGGCCAGGGGCTTGTCGCGCGCGGCATCGTCACGTCATCCGAAGCCATCCCCCGAAGGCCCGACCTCGAACGCCAGACGCCGCGCGTCAGCATTTCGGTCCGGCGCACCGCATCGGCCGCGCGGCAATTGGGCCGAGACGAGCTCAAGCGGTTCAAGGACTGGAAGGGGTTCAGCGATTGGAAGGACGGGCGGCCCGAGACCGAGCTGAACTTCAAATTCTACCGCCAGGCGACGAACAAGATCGTCGGCATCTCGGATGAGACGGCGGCGTTTCTCGACGGGTTTTTCTAGGGCGCTACGCCACGGACAGATCGATCTCCTTCAATGGATCGCCGCCGTCGATGAAGAGCCGGCCACTCGGCTTCAGGGCGGCCTTGATACGCATCAGCGCCGCCCGTCCAGTCTCGGGGTGACGCCCGTCGAGGGCGCCGACCCGCATGGCAAAGGCGATATCGAAGAGGGTGTCGCCTGGCAGCAATGTGAAGTCCTCGATCGCTGCCTGCCTGAAGTCAAGGCGGCCAGAAGCGATCTCATCTGCCGATCCCGCGCGCGCCAATCGTATTGCCTTTTCGGAACGATCGATCGCCAGAATGAAGCCGTCGCCGATACGGCGAGCGACAGCGCGCGCGGCAACGCCGGGGCCGCATCCGATCTCCAGGACCTGCAGTCCCGGTTTCAGCGGAAGGGCTTCGACGAAAGCGGAGATACGCTCGGAGATTCCGACTGCCATGGCATAAGTTATGCAATTCGGTTCGTGCTGCACGCAAGCGAGATGGCGCCGAGCGAAATGCTCGTAGGGCAGGGCTCGGGCAATTTGGCAGGTGAAGTCGAATTCTCGACGTGGAAGAGCCTGGCGCGGCTTTCGTGGACGGCTCGACACGGTTCGTTGTAAACGTTCCGACCGATTGATTTGGAGGAGACGCAACATGGATCGGTTCACGGGCGGCTGCCTGTGCGGCAACGTCCGGATCGTGGCGTCGGGCCGGCCGTACCGGGTCGGCATCTGTCACTGTCTCGACTGCCGCAAGCACCATGGCGCGCTTTTCTATGCCGCAGCGGTGTTCCCTCAGGACGCGGTGACGATCGAGGGCGAGACACGCGACTATGCCGGACGGTTCTTCTGTCCGCGCTGCGGCTCGTCCGTTTTCGCCCGCACCGCGGACGAGATCGAAGTCCATCTCGGCTCCCTGGACGCCCCTGACCAGCTCACGCCGAGTTATGAAAGCTGGACCATCCGTCGCGAATCATGGCTCCC
The DNA here is from genome assembly GCA_004963905.1 of Mesorhizobium sp. Classification (GTDB taxonomy): domain Bacteria; phylum Pseudomonadota; class Alphaproteobacteria; order Rhizobiales; family Rhizobiaceae; genus Mesorhizobium. Next base: position 57,834 of record SUGL01000013.1, on the reverse strand, counting down.
GCCACTTCCGGTTACGAAAAGGTACGAGCGCGATCGTGAAGCCAAAAGCCGCTTCGAGGAATAGGCCGCACCGCAAGGCCGGCCTTCACTCCGGAAGACCGGCCTTGCGGAAGCCGTCGACAAAGTGGGCGAGCGTCGCGTCGTCGCGGAACGGTTCCGTTGCGACCCAGTAGCCGGTACTGAAATGCGGATTGCTGACGAGGAACAGGTCGACCTCCGTACGCGCCTCGTCGAGCCGGCCAAGCTGGGCTAGGCTTGCCGCCAGGAAACGGCGTGAGCTGGTCCGGTAAGTTTCGTCCCTGCGCAGCGTCTCGACGGCGGCTTCGTAGTCGCCGGCGGCATATTGCGCCTGGCCGAGCGTCAGATAGTACCAGCTTGGCGGAAACGGGTTCAGCCGGAACGCCTTGCGAATGTGCTCGAGGCTTTCGTCGACCCGCCCGGCCAGCACCTCGATGTCGGACATTGTCGCCCAGGTGTCGGCTTCGTTCGGGTCCAGCTCGATCGCTCTGGCGAACTCCGCATCCGCCTCGTCGAAGCGGCGCTCATAGGCAAGCAGGTTGGCGAGCACCCAGCGGCAGCCGGCGTCGTTGGGATCGATCGTCACGGCTCTGTGCGCCAGCTCCAGAGCGATGCTGCGGGCGGGCTCGATAGGCTGGCCCCAGTGCACCCATCCCATCCAGTGGTTCATGGCAAGCCAGCGATAGGCCTCGGCATAATCCGGATCGAGCGAAACCGCGCGCGTCAGCATCAGATGCGCTTCCCGCGCTGTCTGCGGCGAATCGTCGATCAGCTTTCGCGCCCGCACGCACAGATCATAGGCTTCGAGATTTTTGGGCCGGTTGCGCGGCGGCGGCGCGCGCAGCCTGCCGAGCAGAGCCTCCACGATCTTGGCCGTGACCTCGTCCTGGACGGTGAAGATGTCTTCCAGGCTGCGATCGAAGCGTTCCGCCCACAGATGTTCGCCGCTGGCGGCATCGACCAGCTGGGCATTGATGCGCACGCGCCCGGCCGCCCGTCTTGCGCTGCCTTCGAGCAGGTAGCGCACGCCAAGTTCCCGTGCGATATCGCGCACGTCCATCGCCTTCCCCTTGTAGGCAAAGGCAGAATTGCGGGCGATGACGAAAAGACCGGAAATCCTGGAGAGGTCGGTGGTGAGGTCTTCCGCCAGCCCGTCCGCGAAGGAATCCTGCTCGGGATCGTTGCCGAGATTGGCGAAGGGCAGCACGGCGATCGATGGCTTGTCGGGCAGCGGCAAGGGCTTTCGCACCGCGCCGCCGAGCTGTTCGATGGCCCCCGTGAAGCGGTAGCCGACGCGCGGAACCGTAGCGATCCATTCGCCGCCGTCCGCGGCCGGACCAAGCAGTTTCCTGAGCTGCGCGATCTGGACGGTGAGGTTGCCTTCCTCGACGGCCGTGTCCTGCCAGGCTGCATCCATCAACTCGGTCTTGGTCAGGATTTCGCCAGGGCGTTCGACGAACGCGGCAAGCAGTTTTATCCCGCGATAGCCCGCGGAGACGGGAACATCGTTCCGCTGAAGCGTTCCCGCTGCTGAATCAAGTACGTACGGACCAAAGGCAAAGCGCGATCCCTGCATGCGCCGCATCTATAGCCGATTTGGAAGTTTTGAGAACTATTTGGACAGGCTTAATTACGGCGCGTTTCGCATCCTGCAGAATTCAACCTCTTTCAAGTCGAAGGCCTCCGGGCACTCAACCATCGGGAGGTTGCCATGAACGATGTTTTTGCCTCGGCGCCGCATCAGGCAGTGTGCACGGCCGAGAGGTCGGACACGTCGCCTCGGCGCTACAGTCTCGCGGCCCTGCGAAGCGCCATAGTGAGTTGGCGCGAACAGACGCATTTTCGCTGGGAACTCAAGCGCATATCGAGGGACAATCCGCATCTGATCGACGATATCGGTTTGACGCGGCGGCAGGTGGAAGAAGAGATCGCCAAGCTGCCTTTCTGGCAACGATAAGGCGAATGCTACAGGGCAGGGAGGTTGCCCCAGGAAAACCCTTCTGGCCATCATGCCAGGCAGGGCTTCAAATCTGCCGAACGATGGCGCCGATCACGTTGACGAGAAGCCGTGCGGCTGTCAGCGCCGACAGGCCGTCAATGTCGCTGGGAGGATAGAGCTCGACAAGGTCGAATCCGGCGATCCTGGCCCGTTTGCCGAGGCCCGCGATCAGGTCGATCGCCTGCGTGTAGGTGAGGCCGCCGGGCGTACGCGCCGCCACGCCCGGCATGATGGAGGGGTCGAGGCTGTCGCAGTCGAACGTGACGACGACCCGCGCGCCTTCCGGTATATGGCGCAGAGCCGCTTCGACGCCCTCAACGTGTATCTCGCGGGCGGTGACGAAACGGCTGCCATAGCGCCGCGCCGCTTCGATTTCGCCGAGGCGTGCGCTGCCGACGCTGCGCAGGCCGACCTGGACCATTCCTGCGACATGCGGCATCTCGCTCGCCCGGCGCATCGGGCTCGAATAGCCGTAGCGCTCGCCATGCACCTCGTCGCGCCAGTCGATATGGGCGTCGATCTGCAGGATCCAGACCGGCCCGTGATCGGCAAAACCGCCAAGGAACGGGATGACCACGGAATCGTCGCCGCCAAGCAGGATCGGCACGGCGCGCAACGCCAGGATCTCGCGCGTCTTCGCCTCGATCCGCGCACGGTTGCCGGCATTGTCATGCATGGTGGTCAAGATGTCGCCGGCGTCGACGCAGCAGACCGGCTTGCCGTCGAACAGCGGACCACCGAGATCGAAATCCCAGTGTTCGAGGAGAGGGGCGTCGTCCTGGCTCGCGGCGCGGATGGCTTCGGTGGCAAGGCCGTAGCCGCTGCTATCCTTGCCGGGATAGGTGCTGCCGTGACCGGCTCCGAAGATCACCGCACGGGGCACGCGGCCATCGGCGAGGCGGTCGGGAAGACCGAGAAAGGTGGATGAGGCGGTCATTCTTCGATGGTCCTGAATCGGGGTTCCCAGCGCGACAGCGGCTCGGGCAGGCTAGTTGCTTCATCGGTTCGCGGCCATCCCGAAATCGCTGAGCAAGTCCGCAGCCACTTGGATGGGCCGGCCGCGAGAGCTGGCGGCCAAGCGGACAACCTTGGCGGCAAAAGGCCTGATTCAAGCCTGATCGTGGTTCCGGTGCCGGATGCTCACAGCAGCCCTCTACGAACACATCTGAATAAGTCGCATAAGATAGATTATGGAACTTGCGCGTTAGGCGCCGACCCGGGAAACGCCGCGGCTTTCGCCATTGGCGACAAACTCTGTAGACTGGCTGCGTGCGCCACTTCGCGAATTCGGGCCCACAGCCAAACTCACAAATGACCGGCTGCGACACCGACTGAGCGACTGCCACTATCGCTCTGACTCGTAAGGAATTTCGATCGCCATGCCGTCATAGGCCGGTACCACGTGTTCCGGCGTCTCTGCCATCACCGTGGCGTAATCCAGCGGAACATGCATATGCGTCAAGACGGCGCTCTTCGGAGCCAGCTTCTCGATCCAGCCCAATGCTTGGCCAAGCGACAGATGGCTGGGATGCGTGTTGTACTGCAGCGCGTCGATCACCAGCACGTCGAGGCCTTGCAGCCGTTCCGCGGTGGTAGCCGGGAAGTCGCTGATATCCGGGCAATAGGCGAGATCGCCGATGCGGAAACCAAGCGAGACGATATCGCCATGGATCTGCGACAGCGGCTCGAGGGCGAGGGGACCCCCCTCGCCTTCGATGACCACCGGTCTGGCATGGTCGATGAGATGCGGCTTGACAATGGGTGGGTAGGAACTGCCCGGCGGCGTCTCGAAGCAATAGCCGAACGCCTGCCGCAGCCGTCCCATCGTCGGCTCGTCGGCATGAATGTCGATGCGGTGCCGCTGCTCGTGCACATAGCCGCGCAGGTCGTCGATGCCGTGGATGTGGTCGGCATGCGGATGGGTGTAGACAACGGCGTCGATGCGCCTGACCGAGGCCAGCAGCATCTGTTCGCGGAAATCCGGTCCGGTGTCGATGACGACCGTGGTGCGTCCGCCATTGGCAGCGATTCGCTCGACCAGGGCCGCCGTGCGCATGCGCCGGTTCCTCGGATTCTTGGGGTCGCAATTGCCCCAGTCACCGGTGATGCGTGGCGTGCCGGGCGACGAGCCGCAGCCGAGAATGGTGAGGCGCAGCCGATCGCTCATGTCTCAACCGGCCGCCATGTCCGGACGCGGCATCTTGGTGAACAGCCTGAAGACGTTCTCGGTGGTGATGTCGGCGATCTCCGCCTCGCTGACGCCGATGGTTTCGGCCAGCACCTTAGCCGTGTTCGCCACATAGGCGGGCTCGTTGCGTTTGCCGCGATGCGGGATTGGCGCAAGGTAGGGCGCGTCCGTCTCGACCAGCAGCCGATCGCGCGGCACGTCGGCGGCGATGGCGCGCAGCTCGGCCGAGTTCTTGAAGGTCAGGATGCCCGAGAAGGAGACATAGCCGCCCAGCGCCACGCCGACCTCAGCCAGCCTGCGCCCGGACGAAAAACAATGCAGAATGAAGGGGAAAGCGCCCTTCCCTGTCTCTTCTTCGAGGATCGCCGCCATGTCGTCGTCGGCGTCTCGCGAATGGATGACCAGCGGCAGGCCGGTCCGGCGCGCGGCGGCGATATGGGTGCGGAAGCCTTGCGCCTGCGCCTCGCGCGGCGCGCGGTCATAGAAATAGTCGAGCCCGGCTTCGCCGATCGCCACCACCTTGGGATGGCCGGAAAGCCGCACCAGTTCCTCGGCGGTCACATCGAGCTCTTCCGCCGCCTGATGTGGATGGGTGCCGACCGAGCAATAGACTTCATTAAAAGTTTCAGCGATTTCAAGAATTTGCTGAAAGCGCTTCACTCGCGTCGAGATCGTCACCATGCGGCCAACCCCCGCCGCCAGCGCGCGGGCGACGATGGCCGCCCGCTCCTCGGCGAAGTCCGGAAAGTCGAGATGGCAATGGCTGTCGACAAGCATCACGCTTTGGTGTCCTGCTCGACGTAACGCGGAAACACGCCCTCAGGTGCCGGCAAGGCGGTGCCTGGCACCAGCGCATGTTCGGCGTGGACATGCGCGAAATTGCGTTTGTCCGCCGGCACGGCCAAGAGGTCGAGCAGTTTCGCCGCCGACCCCGGAATGAAGGGCTGGCAGAGCACCGTCACCCGCCGCACGACCTCGGCCGTCGTCCACAGCACCGTTTCCATGCGCTCAGGATCCGTCTTTCGCAGCGCCCAGGGCTCCTGGGATGCGAAATAGCGGTCGGCTTCGGCCACCACGCCGAAGATCGCCGCCAGCGCCAGATGGATGCCCTGCTCCGCCATCGCCCTGCGTGCGACGACAAGTGCCTCGACCGCCTGGTCGAGGATCGCCCGGTCGGCTTCGGCCAGCTCGCCGCGCCTCGGCACCGCGCCGCCGCAGTTCTTGGCGATCATCGACAGCGAGCGCTGCGCCAGATTGCCGAGCCCGTTGGCGAGATCGGCGTTGGTGCGGTTGACGATCGCTTCGTGGCTGTAGTTGCCGTCCTGGCCGAACGGCACCTCGCGCAAGAAGAAATAGCGCACCTGGTCGACGCCGTAATGCGCGGCCATGGTGAACGGGTCGATGACGTTGCCGACCGACTTCGACATCTTCTCGCCCCGGTTGAACAGGAAGCCGTGACCGAAGACGCGCTTCGGCAGCGGGATTCCCGCCGACATCAGGAAGGCCGGCCAGTAGATGGCGTGGAAGCGCACGATGTCCTTGCCGATGATATGGGCGTCGGCTGGCCAAAAACGCCATTTCTCAGCATTTTCATCAGGATAACCGACACCGGTGATGTAGTTGGTCAAGGCGTCGACCCAGACATACATCACATGCTTTTCGTCGCCCGGCACCGGCACGCCCCAGTCGAAGGTGGTGCGCGAGATCGACAGGTCTTTCAGGCCCGACTTGACGAACCTCATCACCTCGTTGCGGCGCTCGGCCGGGCCGATGAAATCGGGCTGGTTTTCGTAAAGCGCGATCAGCTTGTCCTGATAGGCCGACAGCCGGAAGAAATAGCTCTCTTCCTCGACCCACTCGACGGGCGTTCCCTGCGGCCCGTAGCGCACGTTGTCGCCGCGGACCTCGGTCTCTTCCTCGCCGTAATAGGCTTCGTCGCGCACCGAATACCAGCCGGCATAACCGCCCTTGTAGATGTCGCCATTGGCGGCCATCGCCTTCCAGATCGCCTGCGAGGACGCGTAGTGCCGCTCTTCGGTGGTGCGGATGAAATCGTCGTTCGAGGCGTTGAGCGCACTCGCCATGCGCTTGAACTCGGCCGCGTTGCGGTCGGCGAGCTCGCGCGGCGAAATGCCTTCCTTCCGCGCCGTCTGCAACATCTTGATACCGTGCTCGTCAGTGCCGGTCAGGAAGTAGACTTGCCTGCCGTCGAGCCGCTGGAAGCGGGCGAGCGCGTCGGTGGCGATCAGTTCGTAGGCATGGCCGATATGCGGCTTGCCGTTCGGGTAGGAGATCGCGGTCGTGATGTAGAATGTGTCGCGTGACATGAATGTACCGTCATGAATGTCTGAATGTGAGTTGTGGCGGTGGATAAACTATCGGCATGGCGATTGCCATCCCGAGGCCGATGCATGCCGCCCAAAAGTGGCCCCGGCATTGGGGCAACGGCATGCATCAAAACAAACCGTCACATTCGCATCACAGAATTCAGGCGGTCGATCATGATCAAGGCGTGCTGCTTCTTGTCGAGATTGTAGGTCTCGGCCTCAGATATCGTGTTCAGGGCTTCGTGCCAAGCCTCGGACAGCGTTTTGGCCCTGGCGAGGTCGCCGGCCAAAGCCGCTTCGCTGGCCGCCGCCGACAGAAGGTCGAGCGCGCGGCGGTTGAAGATATCGAACTGGATCGCCTGGTCGCGCCCGGCCACGGCCTCGGCGAGGCGGTGGGCGCCGGCAATGTCGGGCTTCTGCGCCGCCACCACGGCATCGAGCGCGCCGGCGATCTCCAGCCCGCCATATTGGGTCAGCAGGATCGCGTTGCGGGCGCTGCCCCCTGCCCGCTCGGCCAGCGCCGCGCGCGCCGCCGGGTCTTCCGGCGGTGGCGGCTCGACATTTTCCAGCACCGCCATCAATTCGTCCGGCGCGAGCGGCGTCAGCCGCACCATCTGGCAGCGCGACCGGATCGTCGGCAAAAGGCTGCCCGGCGCATGCACAATCAGGATGAACAGAGTGCGCGCCGGCGGCTCCTCGAGATTCTTGAGCAAGGCATTGGCAGCATTGGTGTTCATGTCGTCGGCCGGATCGACGATGACGACGCGGTAGCTGCCGTCATGCGAGGTCATCGACAGGAAGCGGCTGACCTTGCGGATCTCGTCGACGGTGAGCACCGTCTTGAAGCTCTTGGTCTTGTCGTTGGCTGGACGCGTCAGATGCAAAACCGAAGGATGCGCACCGGTGGCGATCTGGCGAAACAGCGACGACGCCGGATCGGGAACCGCCAGCGCTTCTGGCGCCGCGGCAAAATCCGGATGCTTGAGAAGATGATGCGCCAGATGGAAGGCAAGCGTTGCCTTGCCGATGCCGTGCGGCCCGGCCAGGATCAACGCATGCGGCAGCTTGCCGGCGCGGTAGGCTGCCGCAAGCATGCCTGCTGCCTGCGCATGGCCGACGAGGCGCGGCGTCTCCGACGGCTCGGGAACGCCGTCCAGCGTGTCATGCTGTTCGGGGGCGATGCGTTCGAAGATCATGCCGGCGCCGTTTGCTTCCTTTGCACCGGCATCCGCTTTTCCAGCACCGCGAACACGGCCGCCGTGATGACGTTTTCCACCGTTTCGGGATCGGCCGACGCATCGATGACGATGCAGCGATCCGGCTCCGCCTCGGCGATCGCCAGGTAAGCCTCGCGCCGGCGCTGGTGGATGGCTAAAGTCTCCTTCTCGAAGCGGTCGGCGCTGTCGCCCGCGCTGCGACGTGCGGCGGCGCGTTTCAGGCCTTCGGCCGGGTCGATGTCGAAGATCAGCGTCATGTCGGGAACCATGCCGTTGATGGCGACTGCTTCCAGCGCTTCCATGAAATCCGGGTCGAGCCCGCCGGTGACGCCCTGATAGACGCGGGAGGAATCGATGAAGCGGTCGCAAAGCACGATCGTGCCGCGTTCGACCGCCGGCCGGATCACCTGCTCGACATGGTCGGAGCGCGCGGCGGCGAAGAGGATCGCCTCCATCTTCGGGCCGAAGGGTTCGGCGGCGCCGGACAGAAGCACGTGCCTCACCGCCTCGGCGCCGGGCGAGCCGCCCGGCTCGCGCGTCACCAGAACCTCGTACTTCTTGGCGCGCATGCGCCGTGCCAGCCGCTCGATCTGCGTCGACTTGCCGGCTCCTTCGCCGCCTTCGAAGGTGATGAAAAATCCGCTCGCCAATCGAGAATGCCTTCGCCCGTGCTGGCCGCTGTCATAGCTCCCGTCCGACAAAAGGTCCACGAGCCTGCCTGATCACAAATGTTTCTGACGCAGCCAGCCGACAGCCAGTTCCTTCGCGGCGTCGAGTGCACGCTGCGGCAGCGTGCCCACCTTCACCGACTCGGCGGCGAAAAGCGGCGTCTGCTGGCTGAGCGTGTCGCCTATCCAAACGCGCAACTCCCCGACCGGTTGCCCCTCCTCCACTGGCGCTGCCACCGGACCGTTGTAAACGATCCTGGCCGTGAGCTTGTCGCGGTTGGTTATCGGTAAGAAGATGTCCACCGGCCCCTTGGCTTTCAAGGCCACGCCGGATTTGGCGCCCCCGAAAACCTCGGCTTCGCCGACAACCTCGTCCTTGGCGAAGATCTCCGTCTTCTGGAACGAACGCGAACCCCAGTCGAGCAGCTTGCGCGCCTCTTCGGAGCGTTCCCGGTCGCTCGCCAGCCCGCTTAGCGCCGCGATCACGCGAATGCCGTTGTGGCTGACCGTGCCGACGATGCCAAAGCCGGCGGTTTCGCTCGCCCCGGCGACAAAGCCGTCGGCATCGATGCCCATGGCCAGGAGCGGATTGCGGTTCCTCTGGGAGATCTTGTTCCAGGTGAAGTCGGGCTGCCCGTAATAGTGAAAGAACTCCGGATAGTCGCGCCAGATATGCAGCGCCAGCATCGTCAGTTCGCGCACCGTCGTTTGCTGGCCGTCTGCCGGCAGCCCGGTCGAGTTGACGAAGGTCGACTTTTGCAGGCCGATCTCGCGGGCGCGCTCCGTCATCTGCGCGGCGAAATTCGCTTCCGAGCCGGCCATGCCTTCGGCAAGCACGATGCAACCGTCATTGGCTGCCTGCACGGTCACGCCCTGGATCAGATCCTCGACGCGGACCGCGGACTTGAGCTTGGCGAACATGGTCGAGGTTCCAGAAGGCGCGCCGCCGGTGCGCCAGGCGTTTTCGCTGACCACGAAAGTGTCGTCGAGCGTGATCCGCTTCGATTTGACGGCGTTGAAGACCACTTCCATCGTCATCAGCTTGGCCATGGATGCCGGCGGGATCGGCTTGTCCGCATCCTTGGAAAACAGAACCGTGCCGGTGTCGGCATCGATCATGAAGGCCTGGGCCGCCTTGGTCTCGAAAAGCTGTGCGCTCGCCTGGCCAAGGCAAATGAGCAAAAGGGCCAGTCCCAACGAACCGGCGAACGGCGAAAAGAAGCGCAATTGCATGAAGTCTCGACCCCCAAGCAATTCCAGGAAAAGTGCGCAGCGGTTTTCCGTCCGGAATTGCGCAAAAAATCGTCCGGCCAAGCTAGCAGGGTTTTTTCCGGCGGATCAACCGCGCCTGCGAAACAGATCAGTTTCGCACAACTAACGCGTCCGGCGCCCCGTGCGACCAGGCCGCCTGCAGCAGGTCGTCGATGCTGCCATGGCCATTCGGATAGACGTTGACCGCATACCAGTCGTTGCCGTCGAGCTCGGTGCGCTGAATTTCGGTCCTGCCGAACGGCTCGAGCGCCGCCGCCACGCGCTTCGCCTCGGCGGCATCGTCGAAGGAGCCGGCGGCGACATAGTCCGAGGCCGGCGCCTGCCCCTGCGGGTTGGATTTCTTCCACGACTGCAGGATGTCGGCCGGCGACATCCCGCTGCCGTCGAGGGCTGCAAAGACGTCGGCGCGATTGACGCGCTCATCATCCGCGTAGGACAGCGAGGCCATGGCGAAGGGCGAGTTCGGCGGCAGCCTGAACTCTGGCCGCAACCCCGGCCGCTCTGGCACGATCGGCCCGAAATCCGGCAAGGCGACATCGCTGGCGCCGGGCGCCTGCGCCGACATCGTCGGCTGCACGGTCGGCTGTTCCGACAGTCCTGGCTGCGCGGCGAAAGCCTGTCCCGAATTGGTCAACTGGCCGGGGAACGGAACGGCGGCCGGAGGCGCGTCCGTCTGCATGCTGGGCGACGGGCCGTTCATGGCGACCATCACGCCGGTCGGCAGGCCGTCGGAGGGATCGGGTCTGTTGTTGCCCGGGCGGTAGGAGGCCATCAGGTACTGGTCGTCATTGCCGTCGAGCGGCGCCCGGCCGACATATTCGACCTTCACCCTTGCCGTGCCGACCTTGTCATAGTCGAGCATTTGCGCGGCACGCTGCGAGACGTCGATGATGCGGCCCTCATGATACGGGCCGCGATCGTTGACGCGCACGATGACCGAGCTGCCGGTGTCGAGATTGGTCACGCGGGCATAGCTTGGCAGCGGCATCGTCGGATGCGCCGCCGTCAGTTGCGCCGTGTCGTAGACTTCGCCATTGGCGGTCAGCCGGCCATGGAAGGCATCGCCATACCAGGAAGCCAACCCGACCTTGGCGTAGTGCCTGTCTTCCTTCGGATAATACCACTTGCCGCGCACCTGATAGGGCTTGCCGAGCTGGTCGCGGCCGCCGCCACGCCGCATGAAGGCAACGCGCGGGCTCGCCTTCACGCCATATTCGGATTCGGCGAAATATTCCTTGGAGCGTGGCCGCTTGTCGACCATCCCTTTCGGTTGCGGCGTGGACGTGCAGCCTGCAAGCAGCACCGCCGACAGGGCGCACAGTGCGAAAGCAGGAGCGCGACGAAGACGCGGGCGCGCCGAAGTCTGCATGTTTTCGATTGTCCCCTAGTCTCGCCGCCACCGGTCGGAGCAAAGCGCCCGCCAATGCCAGCAACACCTTGATCCCCAATCCCTTTGTGCACAGGAATTGCTTATCACGATGTTAATCGATTATGGCCGCAACAGGGCGAGATTATGGCAGGAACCGGCGTCTCCCTCGTCTCACGGCTCTGACCGATTTGAGCAGCCGAGGCGCTATATTAGTAACTCATTGTATTTGCTTCAAATCAGGATCATTCCGGCGCGAGAAGCGCCAGCGCATTGATCTCAGGATATGCCCCGGAAGCAGGCGCCGCCGTCAATAGCCAGTTCGGATCCACGGATTGGTGTCGTATCCCAAGTGCGGATGGTCCAGGAAATTTGCGGCCCCATTTGACGGTCTAGCAACAACGGTGCCTGTCGATTTGCAATCCAGTTTCGGGGTCGGCTTGTTGCCAGCCTTCATATGCGCGGCAGAACACGAGGTTGCAGCCTGAGTGGTGGCCACCTTTTTCTTCTCTTTCGCAACAGCTGCTCCGGTGGCGGCCAATACTATTGCTACGCCAAAGACAACGAGTTTCATGGAAAACGCCCTCACCCTGCACAATCCGAAATGGTTGCGCCAGTTAACGTTACGTCAACCACGTTTTGTCCGCAACCTGCCTGGACCTGACGGCCTCTGTTCGCACGTCATGCCTGGGACGCAGGCCAACGCCGCCGAGCAAGTTGACGCGGCGTTGCAGGCAGCTATAAGCAGCGAGCGAAAAGCCAAATAGTTGCAGTTTGCGAGCAGCGGGCTGTTTTAGCAAACCGGCTAGAACGAAAAACCCAAGCAGAACCAACTAATTGGAGGGATGGCCGAGCGGTTTAAGGCACCGGTCTTGAAAACCGGCGTGGGCGCAAGTTCACCGTGGGTTCGAATCCCACTCCCTCCGCCAAATCAAAAGCCCGCAAGGCTGGCGCCAGCCAGCCGTGCTAAATGGCGGTGGTCATCCACCGGAGCACAGCCATGACCTCCCCCATTGGAAGCCAGCAGAACGCTGGCGCAGTGCAGCGTACCACCAGACTTCCGGCATCACCCGAGGCGAGTTTTCCCGGCAAGAGCGCTGAAAGCGTCGGTCATCTCGCGAAAGCCTCCGTTTTGGAGACGGGCGACAGCGAGCCGGGCGCTCAAGGTCGGGCAGCATCGAGGATCGCTCGGATGGATGTCACGGTGCTTGCCCCGGCCGGCTCCGGCGATAGTCAAGTGTCCGACGCGGGGGCGGCCGATCAGGATGCAGGAGAGAACGCTATCGCCTGACGCGACACCAAAGGCAGTCGGCCTAAGTTGCGTCACGGCGGGCATTTTTTAGATCCGTTGGCTGCCCGGTGAAGTCGAATCACGAGCCGGTGAGCCCAATCCGGCACCGATCTCACAAGCGCGTGCGTTTGGTTGATTTCTCAGACAAAATATGCTGCTTCTCGCGCCCATGAAAAAGCTCTGCCTGATGGTTCTGGCGTCTCTGACGCTGGCCTGGCCGGCCAAGGCGATGGACAACGCGTTGCGAGCCGGCCTGCTGAAACTCGATCCGGAGACTCGTCTCGAACAGCGTTGCGACGCCGAGGTGCTGGACCGGATCAGCCACGACGACCACAAGTACAAAGCCGACCGCGTCGTCGCCTATGCCTTCGCCACGCCGCAGATGAGCGCCGATGCAATCAGGAGCCCCGGCGCCGCCTTTCGCAGCAAGGGTCAATGGTTCCGGCTGAAATTCAAGTGCCAGACCGCGCCCGATCACATGCAGGTGCTGCAGTTCCGCTACAAGATCGGTGACGAAATCCCGGAAACCGACTGGGCAAAATACAATCTTTACGACTAGTCGGCCGCTTTTTCAGCGCCGCCGCGCCCGGCTGAAAATTCTTTGCGCCGGCCGTGGACGAAGTTGTTTTCCCGTCAGTCCTGAATCAGTGTCTTGACGCTGATACGGCGTGCCTTTAGGCCCCGTCTGGACAACTAAGGCATGTCTCCCGAAGTGAGAACCGGTTTCGGGACAAAGACATGCGTAAAATCAAGGACCTAAAGCGCACAGAGCGAATCTTTAAAGATCGCGATGAGCTCTAGCGACGCTCGTTTGAGGCAAGGATTTCTAGTTTATGGAAATATTTACTGCCGCAGGCCTTTCAGCCCTTCTCCAAGTCGTCGCGATCGACCTCGCGCTCGCAGGTGACAACGCGATCGTGATCGGCCTTGCCGCCGCCGGCCTGCCGGCCGATCAACGCAAGCGTGCGATCCTCGTCGGCATCGCGGCGGCCACCGTCCTTCGCATTCTCTTCGCTTTGATCACGCAATGGCTGCTGAGCATCGGGCCGATGCTGCTCATCGCGGGCGGTCTGCTGCTCTTGTGGGTGTGCTGGAAAATGTGGCGCGAGCTGCGCGTCAGCCCCGAAGACGAGCGCGACGCAACCGAAGCGCTGTCGAACGACGACTACAACAAGGATGGGAAGATCGCCGGCAAGGGACCGCGCAAGACTTTCTCGCAGGCCGCATGGCAGATCGTCATCGCCGACGTCTCCATGTCGCTCGACAACGTTCTGGCCGTCGCCGGCGCGGCCATGAAACACCCGACGGTGCTGATTATCGGCCTCGCACTGTCCATCGCCCTGATGGGCTTTGCCGCCTCCTTTGTCGCGCGCCTCCTGCACAAGTACCGCTGGATCGCCTATATCGGCCTTCTGATCATCTTCTACGTCGCCGTGAACATGCTTCTCGGAGGCGCCGTGCAGCAATTTCCGGATCATTTCGCCTTCCTTGCGCCCTGGTTCGGGCCGGACGGCCACTGAACCGCCGAGGCCGGCTCGGGCCGGCAAACCACGGCGCGGCCAATTGGCCGGTTTGCTTGGCCGAGGAAGCGTGCTATTGCGCCGCGCGAATTGGCTCAGCCAAGCGCCAAAGATCGATATGAAGAGGCTTCGGCCGGATCAGCGATCTGGCCCTGTCCCTTGGAAAAATTGCTCATGTCCGCGCCTCGCGTCAGTTTCGTCAGTCTTGGTTGCCCGAAGGCGCTCGTCGACTCCGAGCGCATCATCACGCGGCTCCGCGCCGAGGGCTACGAGATCGCGCGCAAGCATGACGGCGCCGATCTCGTCGTCGTCAACACGTGCGGCTTCCTCGATTCGGCGCGTGACGAGTCGCTCAACGCCATCGGCTCCGCCCTTTCCGAAAACGGCCGCGTCATCGTCACCGGCTGCCTCGGCGCCGAGCCGGAGGTCATCCGCGAGAAACACCCCAACGTGCTGGCGATCACCGGCCCGCAGGCCTATGAGAGCGTGATGGCGGCGGTGCACGAGGCCGCTCCGCCGAGCCACGACCCGTATGTCGATCTTCTGCCGCCGCAGGGCGTGAAGCTCACGCCGCGCCATTACGCCTATCTGAAGATATCGGAGGGCTGCAACAACCGCTGCACCTTCTGCATCATCCCGGCGCTGCGCGGCGACCTCGTCTCGCGCCCGGCGGCGGACGTGCTGCGCGAGGCCGAAAAGCTCGCCAAGGCCGGAGTCAAGGAAATCCTCGTCATCTCGCAGGACACCAGCGCCTATGGCATCGACATCAAGTACCAGACGAGCCTGTTCGGCGATCGCGAGGTGCGGGCGAAATTCCTCGATCTCGCCGAGGAGCTTGGCAAGCTAGGCATCTGGATACGCATGCACTATGTCTACCCCTACCCCCATGTCGCCGACGTCATTCCGCTGATGGCGGAAGGAAAAATCCTTCCCTATCTCGACATCCCCTTCCAGCATGCCTCGCCGCAGGTGCTCAAGAACATGCGCCGTCCCGCCCATGGCGAAAAGACGCTGGAGCGCATCCGTGGCTGGCGCGAGATCTGCCCGGACCTTGCCATCCGTTCGACCTTCATCGTCGGCTTCCCCGGCGAGACCGAGGACGATTTCCAGATGCTGCTCGACTGGCTGGACGAGGCGAAAATCGACCGCGCCGGCTGCTTCAAATACGAACCGGTCAAGGGCGCTCGCTCCAACGACCTCGGCCTCGAGCAGGTGCCGCAGGAAATCAAGGAGGCGCGCTGGCACCGCTTCATGCAGCGCCAGCAGAAGATCTCGGCGGCGCAGCTTGCCAAGAAGGTCGGCAAGCGCCTGCCGGTGCTGATCGACGAGGCGCACGGCACCTCGGCCAAGGGCCGCACCAAATATGACGCGCCCGAGATCGACGGCTCCGTGCACGTCCAGTCTCGCCGGCCGCTGCGCGCCGGTGACATCGTCACCGTCAAGATCGACCGCGCCGACGCCTACGACCTCTACGGCTCGGCCGTCTGACAACGTATATGCCGAAAAATGAAAAAGGGCGCCGGTGAGGCGCCCTTTCCGTTTCGGATATCCGGCCGCGCTACTGCGGCAGCTTGTCGTCGATGCCTTTGACATAGAAATTCATGCCGAGCAGCGTGCCGTCGTCGGCGACCTCGCCTTCCTTCAGCCAGGGCGAACCGTCCTGCTTGGACACCGGGCCGGTGAAGGGGTTCCAGCCGCCGGCGATCTTCTTGGTGGTCGCCTCCGCCATCGCCTTGACGTCGTCGGGCATGTTGGTGAAGGGCGCGAGCTTGACGGCGCCGTCCTTGATGCCGAGCCAGACATTGTCCGGCTTCCAGGTGCCGTCGAGCGCGGCCTGAACGCGGCTGATGTAATACGGGCCCCACTCGTCGGTGAGCGAGGTCAAGGCCGCGTTCGGCGCGAACTTGATCATGTCGGAAGACTGGCCGAAGCCGTGCAGCTTGCGCTCCTCGGCGACCTGCAGGGCGGCGGTCGAGTCGGTGTGCTGGACGATGATGTCGGCGCCCTGGTCGAACAGCGCCTTGGCGGCGTCTGCTTCCTTGCCCGGATCGAACCAGGAGTTGACCCATACGATCTTGACCTTGAAGTCAGGATTGATCGACTGCGCGCCGAGCATGAAGGAGTTGATGCCCATCACCACTTCCGGGATCGGGAAGGAAACTATGTAGCCGGCGAGGCCCTTCTTCGATTCCTTGGCCGCGATCTGGCCGAGCACGTAGCGGCCTTCATAGAAACGCGCGTTGTAGATGCCGAGATTGTCGCCGGTCTTGTAGCCGGTCGCATGCTCGAACATCACCTTCGGAAACTTCTTGGCGACCTTCACCTCGGCGTCCATGAAGCCGAACGAGGTGCCGAAGATGATCTTGCACTTCTGGCGCGCCAGACGCTCGAAGGCGCGATCGGCGTCGGGCCCTTCCGAGACGTTTTCGAGATAGGCGGTCTCGACCTTGTCGCCGAGCGCCTTCTCCACCTCGAGGCGGCCCTGGTCGTGTTGATAGGAATAGCCGAAGTCGCCGATCGGACCGGTATAGACCCAGCAAGCCTTCAGCTTGTCGGCCGCCTCGGCGGTCGCCGCCAGCGACAGGGCCGCGGTCGTGGTCATCAACGCAATAAGCAGTTTTTTCATCGTGTTACCTCTCTGAGTTAAGCCTTGGAGCTTCCCGTCTTTTTGTTGTCGTCAACGATCCGGAACGAATGGCTGCCCCAACGAAGCCGGCGTGTTCATCATCGTTAGCCGCTTGTTGCGCGAGATTAGAACGAGAACCACGATGGTTGCCAGATAGGGCAGCGAAGAAAGAAACTGCGAAGGCACGGGAATGCCAAAAGCCTGTGCATGAAGCTGGCCGATCCACACGGCGCCGAAGATATAGGCGCCCGCCAGCACCCGCCACGGACGCCAGGACGCAAACACGACCAGCGCCAGCGCGATCCAGCCGCGGCCCGCGCTCATGTTCTCGACCCATTGCGGCGTGTAGACCAGCGACAGATGACCGCCGGCGAGACCGGCGCAGGCGCCGCCGAAGATCACGGCGAGATAGCGGTAGCGGATGACCTTGATGCCGAGCGCATGCGCCGAAGAGTGGCTGTCGCCGATCGAGCGGAGCGTAAGGCCGGTGCGCGTCTTGAACAGGAACCACATCACGGCGGCAGTGAGCGCGATCGATAGGTAGAACAGCGGATCCTGGCCGAAGATCAGCTTGCCGACGACCGGGATCGAGCTCAGGCCGGGGATGTCGAGGTTCGGCAGCCTGACGCCGGGCTGACCGACGAAGCTGGTGCCGATCATGCCGGAGAGACCGAGGCCGAGCAGCGTCAGCGACAGGCCGGTCGCCACCTGGTTGGTGGCCAAGGACAGCGTCATGACAGCGAAGAGCAGCGAAAACAGCGCGCCGACGATGATCGCGGCAAGCAGCCCGATCCAGGGCGATCCGGTGAGATAGCCTGCGCCGAAGCCGCCGACCGCGCCCATGATCATCATGCCTTCGACGCCGAGGTTGAGCACGCCGGAGCGCTCCACCACCAGCTCGCCGATGGCAGCGATCAGGAGCGGCGTCGCGGCGGTCGCGATGGTCAAAAGGATGTTGACGGTGATGTCCATCAGCGTGCCTCCTCCAGCTTGGGCGCGGCCTCGAGTTTCGGCGCGGCAAAGCCGATCAGACGAATGCGGTAATGAATGAGCGTGTCGCAGCCGAGCACGAAGAACAGAAGCATGCCCTGGAACACCCGCGCCACCTTGTCGGAGATGCCGAGCGCGGTCTGCACCGCCTCGCCGCCGAGATAGGTCAGCGCCAGCACCAGGCCCGCGGCGACGATGCCCAGCGGATTGAGACGGCCGAGGAAGGCGACGATGATGGCGGTGAAACCGTAGCCGGGCGAGATCACCGGCTGCAGCTGGCCGATGGCGCCGGACACTTCGGAGATGCCCGCCAGCCCCGCCAGCGCGCCGGACAGCAGGAAGGTGAAGAACACCATCTTGTTGAAGCCGAAGCCGGCGAAGCGCCCTGCCCTCGGGCTGGAGCCCAGCACGCGGACCTCGAAACCCTTCAGCATGCGGCTCATCATCAACCAGATCGCTATCGCCGCGACCAGCGCGAAGACGAAGCCCCAATTGGCGCGGCCGGCATCCGGCATCAGCTCCGGCAGGACGGCCGAGTCGCCGAACTGGATGGTCTGCGGAAAGCCATGGCCCTGCGGATCGCGCCAGGGCCCGCGCACCAGCCAGTCGAGGAAGAGCTGCGCCACATAGACGAGCATCAGGCTGGTCAGGATCTCGTTGGTGCTGAAGCGGGTCTTGAGCAGCGCCGGGATAGCCGCGTAGAGCGCGCCGCCCACCATGCCGAGCAAGAGCATCAGCGGCAGCACCAGCGGACCTTCGAATTCGGGGAACAGCACCGGGATGATCGAGCCGAAGATGCCGCCCAGGATGAACTGGCCTTCGGCGCCGATGTTCCAGATGTTGGCCTTGTAGCAGACCGACAGGCCGACGGCGATCAGGATCAGCGGCGCCGCCTTGATGGCCAGCTCGTGCAACTGCCAGACCTCGCTGATCGGCTGAATAAAGTAGACATTGAAGGCGTTGAACGGATTGACGCCGAGCAACGCGAACATGATGGCGCCGGCGACCATCGTCAGCGCGAAGGCGATGAAGGGCGACAGCACCGAAAACAGCGCCGAGCGTTGCGGACGTTTGACGAGTTCAAGGCGCATCATGCCGTCTCCAGCGTGTGTTCGGCGTGGCCGGGCTCGGCCCCGCCCATCAGCAGGCCGATCTTTTCGAATGTGGCCTCGGCAATCGGCAGCGGCGCGGACAGCTGGCCATTGTGCATGACCGCGATGGCATCCGACAGTTCGAACAATTCGTCGAGGTCCTGGCTGATGACGAGAACCGCCGAGCCGCTGCGGGCAAGCTCGATGAGCGCCTGGCGGATATGGGCGGCGGCACCGGCATCAACGCCCCAGGTCGGCTGGTTGACGACGAGCACGCTCGGCTTGCGGTCGAGTTCGCGGCCGACGATGAATTTCTGCAGATTGCCGCCGGATAGCGCCGCGGCCTCCGGATCGGGCGCGCTCTTGCGCACGTCCATCGCGGTGATGATGCGCTGGGCGGCGCTGTAGACGGAAGCGTTCTTGACCATGCCGCCGGAGCCGACGAAGGACTTGCCGTCGGTGGCATGGCGAGAGAGCAAAAGGTTCTCCGAAAGCTTCATCCTGGGCGCCGCGCCGTGGCCGAGGCGCTCTTCCGGCACGAAGGCGGCACCCATCAGGCGCCTGCCGGTGATCGAGAGCCCGCCGGCGTCCTTACCGCGGATGCGCACCGAACCGACATCCTGCTGCAGCACCTCGCCGGAAACGGATTCGAAGAACTCGCCCTGGCCGTTGCCCGCGACACCGGCGATGCCGATCACCTCGCCGGCACGCACGGAAAGATTGATGTTTTTGAGCGGGATGGCGAAAGGCGTCGCCGGCTTGCGGGTGAGCCCGCGGATCTCCAGCAGCGCCGGCGCGGTCTCGATGCCTTCCGCCGGTGCGCGTACCACCGCCTTGACCTCGTTGCCGACCATCATGCGGGCAAGCGATGCGGCCGTCTCCTGGCGCGGATTGCAATGGCCGACGACCTTGCCGTGGCGCAGCACCGTGGCGCGGTCGCAGATGCGTTTGACCTCTTCGAGCCGATGCGAAATGTAGAGGATCGACTTGCCCTCCGAGCGCAGCCGCTCCAGCGTCTCGAATAGCTTGTCTGCCTCCTGAGGCGTCAGCACGGAGGTCGGCTCGTCGAGGATGATGAGCTGCGGCGTCTGCAAGAGGCAGCGGATGATCTCGATGCGCTGGCGCTCGCCGACCGAGAGGTCGCCGACCAGCGATTCCGGATCGAGCGGCAGACCGTAGCTGTAGGAGAGCGCCCTCGCCTTCGCGGCGATGGTGCTGATCGGCGAGCCGTCGTTGAGCGAAAGCGCGATGTTTTCGGCCGCCGTCAGGGCCTCGAACAGCGAGAAATGCTGGAAGACCATGCCGATGCCGAGCTTCTTGGCGACGCCAGGGCTGGTGATCCTGACGGGCTTGCCGTCCCAGAATATCTCGCCCGAATTCGGCTCGAGCGATCCGAACAGCATCTTGACCAGCGTCGACTTGCCGGCGCCGTTCTCGCCGAGCAACGCGTGGATCTCGCCCTTCGCGATGTTGAGGTCGATGTGATCGCACGCCGTCAGCGTGCCGAAAACCTTCGTAAGGCCACGAACCTCGAGCAGGTTCGCCCTGTCATGATTTGCACTCACAGTGCCTCCCATCCAGTTACCCGGATATGTTCTGTGTTCCCGCTGGTATGGTATGCGCGGCCGGCTTCTGTCGGAAAGCGCCACCCAACTTGAAAGAGCTTCAAGAATTCCAGCGGAAACTCAAGGGGGTAAGATATACCTATTGAGGGTGCAGGAAAGGCTGGCTGGCTTTTCGGGCAAAGCGTGCCTTCACGCCTGGCAAGGCGCCGAAAAACAAGGCAGCCGGCTCAAAGCATGTCTCCCGAAAGTGGGGACCGGTTTCGGATAAGACATGCTTGAGATCAAAAACTAAAGCGCATGGAGCGAATCTGAAAAGATCGCGATGCGCTTTAGGGAATGAGGACGGTTGTGCCGGTCGTCTTGCGGCCCTCGAGATCCGATTGCGCTCGTGCCGCATCCTTCAGCGCGTAGTGCTGGTTGATCTTGATCTCGACGGCGCCGCTCTTGACCACATCGAAGAGCGCCTCGGCCGACGCCACCAGGTCCTCGCGTTTGGCGTTGTAGACGAAGAGCGTCGGGCGGGTTGCGTAAAGCGAGCCTTTCTGGGCGAGAAGTGATATCGAGAAAGGCGGGACCGGTCCCGACGACGAGCCGAAGCTGACGAACATGCCGAGCGGTCTCAGGCAATCGAGCGAGGCGGGAAAAGTATCGGCGCCGACGGAATCGTAGACGACGTCGCATTTCCGGCCGCCGGTGATGGCGGCGACGCCGGCGACGAAATCCTGCTCCTTGTAATTGATGACATGGTCGAAGCCATGCGCCTTGGCGAGCTCGATCTTGTCGGCGGAGCTTGCCGTGCCGATCACGGTCGCGCCGAGATGCTTTGCCCACTGGCCCAGGATGAGGCCGACACCGCCGGCAGCGGCATGGTAGAGGATCGTGTCGCCGGCCTTCACTTTATAGGTACGGCGCAGCAGATATTCCGCCGTCATGCCCTTCAGCATCATGGCGGCCGCCTGCTCGTCGCTGATGCCGTCCGGCACCTTGACCACGCGCTCGGCGGCGATCACCCGCTGCTCGCAATAGGCGCCGACATTGACCGCGTAGGCGACGCGGTCGCCGGGCTGCAGCCAGTCGACGCCGGCGCCGACGGCGAGCACCACGCCGGCTGCCTCGCCGCCCGGGATCAGCGGAAAGCCGCCCGGCGGCGGATAAAGGCCCGAACGGTGATAGACGTCGATGAAGTTGAGGCCGATCGCCGTGTGCCTGATCAGGATCTGACCGGCGCCCGGCTGGCCGGGATCGGCATCTTCATAGACCAGAACCTCGGGGCCGCCATGGGCGTGAATGCGGATCGCTTTGGACATCGCTCGACTTTCTCGGGAAAGGATGGAAGCTAGATTTAGGGTCAGGATTTCTTGGCGCCAAGATTGGGGAACATCTGCATCACGCCCCCGATGCAGGCGAGATAGAGGCCGGTGATGGTGATGCCGATCTTGGTGAAGTCGCTGACCTGTTCACCCAGGACGCCGATCTGATTGTAGAAGCTGGCGAGTGCGGCCTGTGCCAGCGCAAGCGCGCCGAAAGCGCACCACAAAAGGATCATGCCGAGATTGAGCGACCTGAGCCGGACCACCCGCACCGGATGGATGAAGTTGATCGGCAGGAAAGTGAGGATGCCGGCCACCACGACGACGGCGAAAGAGACCCACGGTCCCGGTTCGATGACGAAGAGGGTGAACACCACCATGTTCCAGACGACAGGAAATCCCTTGAAGAAGTTCTCCTTCGTCTTCATGCCGGTGTCGGCATAATAGATCGCGCTCGACACCACGATGATGGCCGCCGACAGGAATGAGAGGTTCTCGCCCATGAAGCCGCGCTGATAGAGCGCGAAGGCCGGGATGAGCACGTAGGTCACGTAGTCGATGATATTGTCGAGCATTTCCCCCGACCATGTCGGCAGGATTTCCTTGACTTCGAGCTTCCTGGCGATCGGGCCGTCGATGCCGTCGACGAAGAGGGCCAGCCCCAGCCACCAGAACATCGCCGTCCAGCGCTCCTCGCTTGCGGCGACCAGCGACAGGAAGGCGAGGAACGAGCCGGACGCGGTGAGCAGGTGCACCGAAAAAGCACGCGCCTGCGGCCACGTCACTTTCTTCTTCGGTCGCGGAATCCGCTCCGCGATTTTCTTGGCCGCTTTCCTGGCTGCTGTGTTCTTGCTCACGGGCCTCGCCAATCCAGCTTGCAGATCTCGGCCGAACGGCCGGCGAAATTCCAGTTGCGGCCGAAGGCGCGCATCTTGCTCTTGTCGGACTTCGCCACGATGATTTCCGGCGCGATCCAGTATTCGGAATTGGTGATCACCGTATCCTTCTCGCGGTCCTTGCCGGGTATTGGCGTCACCGCGCCGTCGATGATCTTCGGTATCTGGAAGACGCGCGTCTTGTCACGCGTCTCGTAGGTGATCGGCACCTGCTCGACGCCGAGGAATTTGCCGACCAGGATCGACAGCAGCGACGTCGTCCCGCCGGCCTTGCCGGTGAAGATCTTGGTCAGCGCCTTCACCGCGTAGACCGAGGCGCGCTTGTCGATGAACAGGCCGGCGGTCCAGTTGCCGCGGCTCATATAGCCGGGGATTTCCATGACCAGGCCGAGATTGAGACCGGAGAGGTCGACCTCGCCGAAATGGCCGGCATCGATGCGGAAGCCAGCCCAGGTCTGGCAATAGCCCTCGGTCGGCGGATGGCTGCCAAGAGACAGCACGCAAGGGCAAAAAACCGTGCAATTGCAGGAGAGTACCAGCTCTCCCTTCATCGCCCAGCTTTGATCCGTCATCGAATTCTCCCCTCACGCCGAAACTAATAGCAGGGCGGCAGCCCACACAAGCAGTATCGCACCGGCCACCTGGCTTGCCACCCTGCCGGTGGTCTGTTTTTCGATCACAGTGAACAGGCCGATCAGCGCCATCCAGAAGATGTTCATCGCACCAACGGCGAACATCACCAGCATCAGCGCCCAGCAGCAGCCAAGGCACCAGGCGCCCTGCTCCATCCCCAGGCGAAAGATACGACTCGGTTTCGCGCTCCAGTTGGCGAACAGGATCGAGAATGGGTTGCGGCATTTCTTCAGGCATGCCTGCTTCGAGCCGCTGAACTGATAGAGGCCGGCGATCGCCAGGGCAGCGGTCCCGGCAAGGCCGACGACAGGATCGATCACCTGCCCCGAGGCGGCGAAGCCGTAGACCGCGAGCGTCAGCGCGGCGAAAGCAACCGAGGCGGCAAGCCAGGTCGCGAGGTATCCCGCCACCAGAACCAGCGGATGGACGACGGGCTCGCCCTTGAGCCGAGCGGTGTCCGCAATCTCGCAATAGGTGCGGATCATCGGCGCCGCCGAAGGCAGCATCGCCGCCGCAGCCATCAGGAACCACATCAGGACGAGCGCCAATGCCTGCACACCCGCGGCACCGGCGAGCGGCGCCGGCGCAAGGCACAGGGCGAAAAAGCGATCGAGGAAATCCGGCAGCGGCAATCGCGGCAGGTCTTGGAGCAGGGCATCGCCCGGAGCGCCGCCGGCAAGGCGGCCTTCGGCGCCGCGGATTGCCATGGCCGCGAGGATGAACCAGGCAAGCACGATGCTCGCGCCAACGGTGAGCGTCACGGCAAGGCGCGGGCTGCGCGCCAATCCCGCCGCAGCGCGGCCGGCGCGGTCGAGATGGCTGAAATCGTGCTCCTGGCCGGTCATGGCAATCGAATGGGCCGAATCGCCGCGTTGATCAAGCCCGCCCACCTGCCCTATATCCGCATATAGGTCGGCAGACCGCCCATCATTATTCATGGAAGCCTGGCGTGGAGCACAACGACAAAGCCCGCATATTGGTCGCCGGCAGTGGTCCGGCCGGCCTGATCGCGGCACTCGGCTTCGCCGAGGCAGGCTTTGCCGTGACGCTCGTTGGCCCCGAGGTCACGAGCAGCGATGGCCGCACCACCGCCCTTATGAACCCTGCTCTCAAGGTCCTCGACCGGCTGGGCGTGCTGGACGAACTCACGCCGCAGGCCGCGCCGTTGAAAGCGATGCGCATTGTCGATGCGACGCGTCGGCTCATCCGCAGCCCGACTGTGACCTTTCGCGCAAGCGAGATCGGCGAGGAGCAGTTCGGGCTCAATATGCCGAACAATGTCCTGATCCCGGTGCTCGCCAAGGCGGTTGCCGCTCACCCCGGCATCGAGTGGCGAAAGTCGATGGTCGAGACGTGGCGGCTCGATGCCGACCGGGCACATGCGAGCTTGGCCGACGGCAGCGAAGCCTCCGCGTCTCTGGCGGTTGCCGCCGACGGGCGCCTGTCGCCGGCGCGCGAAGCCGCCGGCATCAAGGCATCCGCGCGGCCCTATCCTCAGTCGGCGCTCGTTCTCAATTTCAGCCATCGCAGTGAGCACGGCTTCATCTCGACCGAGTTCCACACCGAGACCGGACCGTTCACGCAGGTTCCGCTGCCGGGCAAGCGCTCCAGCCTCGTGTGGGTTGTGAAGCCGGAAACGGCTGAGGAACTCGCAGCGCTCGACGACGCCACGCTGTCTGCCCGGGTCGAGGAGCAGATGCAGTCGATGCTCGGCCGCGTCTCGGTCGAGCCCGGCCGCCAAGTCTATCCGCTGTCGGCCGCCTCGCCCGGCCGCTTCGCGCAAAACCGTGTGGCGCTGGTCGGAGAAGCGGCGCATGTTTTCCCGCCAATCGGCGCGCAGGGCCTCAACCTCGGCATCAGGGATATCGACGATCTAATCGGAATCGCGAGCGAAAACCGCGATGATCCAGGATCGAGGCTGTGCCTCGCCGCTTATGACACACGGCGCCGTCCCGACGTCCTGGCGCGCAGCAGCGCGGTGAACCTGCTCAACCTGTCGCTGCTCTCCGACATGCTGCCGGCGCAGCTTGCACGCAGCGCCGGTCTCAACATGCTGGGCAGCTTCGCGCCGCTGCGCGCCTTCTTCATGCGCGAAGGCCTGCGGCCCGGCAGCGGCTTTCGCGCGATCGCCGGCGGCTTAAGGAAGCACGCTGCGCGCTAAGGTGACCCATCCCAACCTTCCACTTTCCGGCCCGAAAGCACTGCGTGCGCCGATCCGTAGCTTGGCGGCGAGACGGCTCTGCGACTTTGGGACGGGCCGACATCTGCGCCAAATAGGCCCAAGCCGAAAGTCGGGGTCGATTTTTGGTCGTGCGACGTGTAGATTCAAGACCTTAGGCGCCTTGCGCGCAAGCCGCTGGCGGCGCCTCGGGTCCTAAGTGGTGAGTGCGATGAAAACGGCCAAATTCGCGATCGGACAAGTGGTTCGCCACCGGCTGTTTCCGTTCCGCGGCGTGATCTTCGACGTCGATCCGCAATTCGCCAACACGGAGGAATGGTATGAAGCCATTCCAGCGGACATGCGTCCGCGCAAGGACCAGCCTTTCTATCACCTTCTCGCCGAGAATTCCGAGACCGAGTACATCGCCTACGTGTCGGAGCAGAACCTGCTGGAGGATCAATCGGGCGAGCCGGTGCGGCATCCGCAGATCGGCGAGATGTTCGACAAGCTGCCCGACGGACGCTACGAGCCGAAACGCCACTCGAAGCACTGAAGGCTCAGCCGAGGGCAACAAAAAAGCGAGGCAAACGCCCCGCTTTTTTGCCTCCGGAAAACGCTCCGGGGTCAGTTGGCGGTCTTCGCCTTGTCCTGCTCTTCCTTGAGCTTCTTGGCGAAGTCCTGGTTGTTCTTGGCGACGAAGTCCTGCAGCTTCTTCTGGCGGTCCTCGATATCCGACTGCTGCAGCGGCGGGCCGTCATAGGCACCGCTGAAGCCGGTCAGCGCGACCTTGATCGGGTTCGGCTGGTTCTGGAAGTTGATCGAAGTGAGGCTGATCGCCTGGCCCTTCTTGAAGGACGCGACGAGCTGGTCGCTCAGCGGCACTTCGGCCACGCAGCGGTCGGGGAAGCAGATCACGTAGTCGAGCTTCTGCGCCTTGCCGCCGTCGATCTGTAGGCCGATGCCTGGGGGAATGAGGCGCCCGGTCGGCACCGTGACCTGGAACACTTTGCGGTTCACCTTGCCCTTGAGCTCGATCAGGCTGATGCCAGTGACGAGCTGGCCATTGCCGGCAGTGACGATGTTTTGCACGTTGCAGATGTCGACGTCTTCCTGCTTGGTGCAGGCCTTGAACCAACCCTGCGGAATCTGCGGCTGCTGCTGGGCCGAAGCGGTGAAAAGCCCGGCGCCCAGGACACCGACCACGCCTGCGGCCAGCACCGAAAGGCGATACGCGTTGCTCGTCATATGGTGCACTTCCTCTCAAATGATCCCGGGGAACCGGCTTCTTCGTGCCGTGCGGTCCCGCTACCTGTTGCCCAAATGAGGCAACAGCATGACTTCGGAGCGCGTGTTACACTGCCAGCGGCGCTGAATCCAGCCCGGTTTCCGCGATTTCCTCCAGCTTTCGTGTCGCCTGACGAACCAGCGATCGGCGATGGGCCGACTGAACCCAATTCTCGGTTGGTGCGTCGATTCAATCGGGAGGCGAAATGCTCTAGGGTGCGTGTCGAATCACAAAGCCGCCCGGCAAGGAGACGGTCATGGACCGCGTTCTCGTTCGGCTGATCGCCGCGACCTCGTTTCTGGCCCTCTCGCTTCTTCCGGCCTTGTCGGAGCCGAAGCACGGCATCGCCATGCAGGGCGAGCCGGCGCTGCCTTCCGACTACACGCATTTCGACTACGTCAATCCCGATGCGCCGAAGGGCGGCAGTGTCACCTATTGCGTCGTCGGAAGTTTCGACAATCTCAACCCCTTCATCCTGAAGAGCTTGCGCACCACCGCGCGCGGCATGATCGACACGGTCTACGGCAACCTCGTCTTCGAGCCGCTGATGCAGCGCAACTACAACGAGCCGTTCAGTCTCTACGGCCTGCTCGCCGACAGCGCCGACATGGACCCGGAACGCAAGAGCATCGAGTTCCATCTCAATCCCAATGCCAAATGGTCTGACGGCCAGCCGGTGACGCCGGAGGATGTGCTCTTCACCTACGATGTCTTCACCGACAAAGGCCGCCCGCCCTACAGCGATCGCATGAGCATGATCGCCAAGCTGGAGAAGACCGGCGACCACAGCGTGAAGTTCATCTTCAACGACAAGGCCAACCGCGAATTTCCGCTGATCGTGGCGCTGACGCCGATCATTCCCAAGCACGCCTTCGACAAGGACACCTTCGACAAGACGACGCTGAAGCCGCTGATCGGCAGCGGTCCCTATACCGTGGACAAGGTGCAGCCCGGACAGCGCATCGTCTTCAAGCGCAATCCCGATTATTGGGGCAAGGATATCCCCTCGAAGCGCGGCTTCGACAATTACGACCAGATCACCATCGAGTATTTCCTCAACGCCAATGCCAAGACGGAAGCGTTCAAAAAGGGCATCTGCGCCCTCGATGACGAGACCGATCCGGTCAAGCGCGACCGCGATGTCGACTTCCCGGCCTTTCGCAAGGGCGATGTGAAGCAGGAATATTTCGACACCGGCATACCGCCGGTGGTTACCGGCTTCCTGTTCAACACCAGGCTGCCGAAGTTTTCCAATCCGGTCGTGCGGCGCGCTCTCGGCATGCTCTATGATTTCGAGTGGGCGAACAAGAACCTGTTCGCCGGCAAGTTCAACCGCACCATGAGCTTTTGGCAGAACTCCGAGCTGTCAGCGCTCGGCCATCCGGCCGACGACCGGGAGAAGGCGCTGCTTGCTCCTTATCCCGGCAAGGTACCCGCCGAGGTGATGGACGGCACCTGGCGGCCGCCGGTCACCGACGGCTCCGGCCAGGACCGCAAGGTGCTGCGAGCGGCCTTCGAACTGCTGAAAGGCGCCGGCTATCATGTGGAGGACGGCCGGATGCTCGATCCCCAGGGAAATCCTTTCGGCTTCGAGATCATGACCTCATCGCAGGATGAGGAGCGGCTTGCGGCCCTTTATCAGCGCACGCTGGAGAAGATCGGCATCGACGTCACCATCCGCAGCCTCGACGGCGACCAGATCCAGTCGCGCAAGCAACGCTTCGACTTCGAGGTTCTGATCGGCACCAGCGGCTTCAACAATTCGCTGTCGCCCGGCAGCGAGCAGGTCGGGCGCTGGGGATCTATCGCGGCCAAGCAGGAGGGCTCGTTCAATCTGGCGGGCGTCGCCGACCCTGCGGTCGACGCGGCGATCAACGCGATGCTGAACGCACGCACCAAGGAAGACTATGTCGCCGCGGTGCGCGTCCTCGACCGGCTGCTGATCTCCGGCAACTACATCGTGCCGATGCAATACAACACGCAGCAGTGGCTTGCTTACTGGAACTACCTGGAACATCCGCAAAAGACTCCCATATTCGGCTATCAGCTGCCGACGTGGTGGCGAAAGCCCAATTGACCTCCCGACCAATCAGGAGACGAGCATGAGCGCCGAGAACTCGATCACCGTCGATGTGGTGTCCGATGTCGTCTGCCCCTGGTGCTTCATCGGTCAGAAGCGGCTGGACAAGGCGATTGCCGCTGTCGGCGATGTCGGGGTGCACGTCCGCTGGCGGCCGTTCCAGCTCGATCCGACCATTCCGCAAGCAGGCGTGGATCGCCGCGAATACCTGCTGGGCAAATTCGGCAGCGACGAGCGTATTCGTCAGATCCATGCGCGCATAGAGCCGCTCGGCGAAGCGGAAGGCATCCATTTCGCCTTCGCCGCCATCAAGGTCGCGCCCAACACGCTGGACGCGCACCGCGTCATCCGTTGGGCGGGCGCTGCCGGCGAGGACGTCCAGAACCGGCTGGTGCGCCGCCTCTTCCAGCTGAATTTCGAGGAAGGCGTCAATCTCGGCGACCATGCCGTGCTGGCCGAAGCCGCCCGCGAGGCCGGCATGGACGCTTCCGTGGTCGAGACGCTGCTGCCGACGGACGCCGATATCGAGGCCGTGCGCAACGAGATCGCCACCGCCTCGCGCATGGGCATCACCGGCGTGCCCTGCTTCCTGCTCGAAGGCAAATATGCCGTGATGGGTGCGCAGGACGCCGACACGCTTGCCGACGCCATTCGCCAGGTCGCCCAAGCCAAGGCGCGTGGCGAGTTGGAAACGGCGAACTGAGCGCTCTTACTCACTGTCGCTTTCGCCTCACTGACGAAGAATCCGTGGCCGCTGCTGCTCATGCATGCCGCCTTTCGGTAGTCATTTCGTTCACAAAACCGTGTTTTTGCCTTCCCTAAGGGAAACCGGAAGCCTTCCCAGCCCACCGCCCTCAAACGACTGGAATAAAATATAAAATCCGCGCCGGGAGCGCCCGGCCGGCGACGCCTTTCTGTTGCCCGCATGCCACGGCGGGTAACCCCCTTCACATTCGGGGGCAGAAAATTAATGGAAAATGATCAATTGGTGTTACTATCCGTAACAAAACTAGAAAAGGTTTGGGCGGGATCGTGATTCGGGTCGGCAGACCGCGACGTACAGTACCGGAGCAAACATCCAGCGAGGCGGCAAAGCCCTCGCGCCTGACGCCGGTATCGTCGATGCGTACATTCTGGGGGCTGATGCGAGCCTACTGGTTCTCCGACCGCTGGAAGGAAGCCTGGACCCTCACTCTCGTCATCGCGTTGCTTACGGCGCTCTCCAGCAAGGCCGGCGTGTGGTTTGCCATGGCATCGGGCGAGCTGGTGAATTCGATCGCCTTCTTCCACGACGCCGCCAACACCAATCCGCTCCAGACGCTTCTGACCAATGCCGGCATATTGATGCTGCTGGTGGTGCTCAAGGACGCCGGCTTCACCGGCGTGCGCAATCTCGTCTCCGCCACGCTGCACCGCAAATGGCGCGGCTGGCTCAACAACCAGTTCAACCAGGCGCTGCTCGACGGCAACCATACCCATTTCCATGCCCAGCATGGCTCGGTCGCCGGCGGTATCGTCGCTCCCGACAACATCGACCAGCGCATCCAGGAATCGATCAAGGACATGACGGGCGGCGCTATCGGCCTCGCCATGGGCGTGCTGGGCGTAGCGACCTCGCTTTATTTCGTCGGCGAGAATTTGATCGGGGCTTCCGTTGAGGTCAAAGGGCTGGAGTTCCTCGGCAGCTATGGCAGCGCCGTGCTCGCCTTCCTCGCGGTCGCCACCTACGTGCCGCTCAACACCTGGATTGCAGTGAAGCTCGGCGGCATGCTCGAGCGCCTCAACATCCGCATGCAGCAGGCCGAGGGCAGCTACCGCGGCGAATTGACGACCTTCCTGCGCCGCAGCTTCCATGTCGCCGCCTCGCATGGCGAGGATGTGCAGAAGACGATGCACGAAAAGCTCTATGTCGACATCGACAAGACCTGGGGGCGGCTGAACGTCGTCAACACCAGCTACATGTCGTTCGAGCTGATCTACAATTTCATCGGCGCCCGCATCGTCTCCTACGGACCTGGTCTGGTGCCGTTCATCCACAATGGTTTCGACCTGAAGGGCTACATAACCGGTTCCGAAATGGTCGCCCAGCTGATCAGCCAATGTTCGTGGTTCATCCATGTCATGCCGGCGATTGCGACGCTGCGAGCCAACAGCCAGCGCGTGACCGAGCTCGCCAGTGCCATCGAGAACGTCCAGCAACCGCAAGAGTTCTATCGCCAGACCGGCCGTTCGGATTTCAGCTTTGCCACCCAGAACCCGGTGTTCGGCCTGACCATTCAGAAGCTCGAGCTGGCGCACCAGGGCGAGGATGCAACGCCCTTCCTCAGCGCCGCCAACCTGCGCTTCCGCCGTGGCGAATGGACCTTCCTCAAGGGCGAGTCCGGTTGCGGCAAGACCTCGCTGATCAAGGCGATCAACGGCCTGTGGCCCTATGGCCGCGGCACCATTGTGTTCCCTGAAGGGGTGACGAAGTTCTACGCCGCCCAGGAGGTCAAGCTGCAGCAGGTCTCGCTGAAGCAGCTCGTCTGCCTGCCGGGCTCGGAAAACGATCACAGCGACACGCAGGTGGCTGCTGCGCTCCACAAGGCAGGCCTAGGCGAATTCATCGGGCACCTTGCCGATGAGAGCCGCGAGGGCAAGATCTGGGATCAGGTTCTGTCGGGCGGCCAGAAGCAGAAGCTGGTGGTCGCCCGCATCATCCTGCAGCAGCCGGGCCTATTGTTCCTCGACGAAGCGACAGGCGCGCTCGATCCCGAAGGCAAGACCGCCTTCCACGAGGCGATCAAGGCCAACTGCCCTGATGTCACGGTGATCAGCGTGATGCACGAAGCCATACCGCCGCGGTCGCTGTCCGGAGAGGAATTCTACCACAGCATCGTCGCGATCAACGACGGCGTCGCGACCAAGAAGCCGCTCGCGCCAACCCTGCCGCGCGAACTCACGACCATCCTCGTGCAGCCTAGGCCGGCCGAGGACAAATGGCTGCGCTTCCGGCGGCTGAAGCAGAAATAGCAGTCATACCAAGCCTTTGTTCGGTAGCTCGGCGCGGCGACAGCCGTGATCGATCACAGTCTCGCGATCCGACACGCCTTCGCTCATTTTCCGCCCTCCTCGCGATTGACTCGCCAAGACGCGCTCCTATGTTGCGCCGGCTCGCAGATTTCCAACCTACAGCGCCGCGCGTCACTTCGGACGCGCAAAGGACGCTGTAGAAACTTAGAATTTGCGCATGATCCTTTCCGAAAATCGAAACCGATTTTCGGCGGTCATGCGCTAGCCCCGCGAGCAGAAAGGTCAACCCGCCATGCCTGGCGACAGTCACAGTCGAACGCAACCGCCGTCCGCCTTGACGTGACCTGACGGCTCACGTCCTGCCGGACGGCAAGGAGTGAGCCATGAACGAATTCGCACCCGTATTGGACGACGAAGCCGTCGCCGTTGCCCGTGTTCTTGCCAACGATCACGTGGCCGACGTCGTCGAAGCCCTCAACCACGAATCCCGTGAGACGGCCATCGAGCTGCTCTGCGCGGTGCCGTTCGAGCGGCTGGTCGAGATCTTCGACCAGCCGGAACTCGAAAGCGCGCCGGAGCTCGCCGAGGCCCTGCCGCGCGCCAAGGCGAGCAAGCTGTTGACCGCTATGTCGGTCGACCGCGCTGCCGACATCCTGCGCGAGCTGGACGAGCCTGCTCGTTCCGAGCTGCTTGGCGCGCTTGCCCCGCCGCTGCGCGCAACGCTGCTTTCCATCCTCGGCTATCCGGAGGACAGCGCCGCCTCGATCATGACGACGGAGTTCGTCAGCGTGCCTTCGGACTGGACCGTCGGCCGCACGCTCGACTACATCCGCAAGGTCGAGCGGACGCGCGAGACCGTCTATGCGATCTACATCGTCGATCCAGAGACGCAGTTGCTGCTGCGCGCGACCGGGCTGCGCCGTCTGATCACCGGGGAGCCGGAAGATACAATCCTGTCGGTGGCGCCGGATCGCGTGCCGGTGACGGTGACGCCGCTCACCGATCGCGAAACGCTGGCGCAGACGATTTCCAAATACGACCTGCTTGCCCTGCCGGTCGTCGATCACGGCAAGATCCTCGGCATCGTCACCATCGACGACATCATCGATACGATGGTCGAGGAAACGACCGAGGACGTGCATCGTTTCGGCGGCATGGAGGCGCTGGACGAGCCCTATATGAAGATGAGCTTCCTCGCCATGATCCAGAAGCGGGCGGGGTGGCTCTGCGCGCTGTTCCTCAGCGAGATGCTGACGGCCAACGCCATGCAGAGCTATGAAGGCGAGCTGGAGAAGGCGATCGTGCTCACCCTCTTCATCCCGCTGATCATGAGTTCAGGCGGCAATTCCGGCTCGCAGGCGACCTCGCTCGTCATCCGCGCGCTGGCGTTGCGCGAGATCGGCCTGCGCGACTGGTGGCGGGTAGCGCTCCGCGAGCTGCCTACCGGACTGGTGCTCGGCTCTATCCTTGGCATCGTCGGCATCTGCCGCATCGCGCTCTGGCAGTATCTCGGCCTCTACGATTACGGTCAGCACTGGGTGTTGATCGCGGCTACGGTGGGTGCCGCGCTGATCGGCATCGTCACCTTCGGCTCGCTGTCGGGATCGATGCTGCCTTTCGCGCTGAAGCGTATCGGCTTCGACCCGGCGAGCGCCTCGGCGCCGTTCGTCGCCACGCTGGTCGACGTCACAGGGCTGGTCATCTACTTCTCGGTGGCGCTGGTGATCCTGCGCGGCACCTTGCTTTGACCCCGCTCTTCACCGTCACCGGCTGGAGCAATTCCAGGAAAAGTGCGTAGCGGTTTTCCGTCCGGAATTGCGTGAAAACAAATATTTAGAGCGGGTCAGCGATCCTACGGAAAACTGAACCGCTCTACCCGGCGGCGGCCCTCGCCTGCTTCAGGCACCGTAGATCGCGTCGCGCACCGCGTCCGGGAAGTCACCGGCCATGCCTGCGATGGCGGTGTTGGTCAACGCCACCACCGTGAGTTCCGCCGACGGATCCACGAACCAGGAGTGGCCATAGACGCCGCCCCAGCGCCACGTGCCGACAGCCTGCGGTGTCTGCGCGACGGCAGGGTCGCGGAGAACGGCAAATCCCAATCCCCAGCCCCAGCCAGGCCTTGTCGTGTCGATGCCCATGATGGCATCGGCAGTCATCGCGCGAGTGGTTTCAGGGCGAAGGACAGGCCCTCCCCCCGTTCGCACTGCTTCGAGGAGTTTCAGCACGTCGCCGGCAGTGCCGTTCATGCCGGTGCCGCCTGAAGGGAAGGACGCTGGATCGAACGCTCGTGCCGGTGCGAAGGAGATCAGGCCGTCACCAAACGGCACGAGATGATGCTCGCCCATTCTGACTGGCCCGGACAGCCCGTCCGCGTAAGGGGTCACCAGACGCCTTTCATCCCGCACGACAAAGGCACTGTCGCTCATGCCGAGCGGCTGGGCGATCAGGCGGTCGACCAGATCGGGCAGCGGAGCGCCGGCCGCCCTGGCCATGACCTCGCCAAGCACGTCCATCGCCACCGAATAGCCCCAGCGCGTCCCCGGCGCATAGGAGAGCGGCACCGACGCGATGCGCGCGAGGTTGTCGGCCATCGACAGCCCCGGCTGGTCGAGCCCGTCCGATACGCGAAAGCGCTCATAGGCATTGCCGGCGGGCTGGGCGAAGCCGTAAGCGAGGCCCGCCGTATGCGTCAGCAACTGCCTCACGGTTATGAGCGGCTCTTTTCCATCCGGCAGCCTCGGGCGAAATTCGGGGACGAATCTGGTCACCGGGTCGTGAAGCGCGATGCGCCCAGCCTCGACCAATGCCATCGCCGCGGCGGCGACAATCGGCTTGGTGACGGAGGACAGCCGGAAGATGGCGTCCTCGGCCATCGGCTTGCCCCGTTCGCGGTCAGCAAGGCCGAAAGCGCGGCGATAGAGCATGTCGCCGCGCTGAGCGACCAGGATCACGCCGCCGATGATGCGTTGCTCTCCGATCGCCGCATCGACTACGCGGTCGATGCGCTGGCCGAAATCGCGATCGAGCGAGGCACCGGCGGCAGGCATGATCTACTCCGGAAACAAGGCCTTAGACACGCTCGCCGTTCTTCACGCGGTAGGTCGGCTTGTACATGGTGACCAATTCCTCCGCCGCTGTCGGGTGTACGGCCATGGTGCGGTCGAAATCGTCCTTGGTGAGACCGGCCTTCAGCGGAATGCCGAGAAGCTGCGCCATCTCGCCGGCGTCGGGGCCGAGGATATGAGCGCCGATCACTTTCCGCGAGGCGCCGTCGACCACCAGCTTCATCAGCATCTTCTCGTCGCGGCCGGACAGCGTGTGCCGCATCGGACGGAAGGAAGCGCGATAGATATCGATGTCCGGGAAGCG
The DNA here is from genome assembly GCA_004963905.1 of Mesorhizobium sp. GTDB lineage: Bacteria > Pseudomonadota > Alphaproteobacteria > Rhizobiales > Rhizobiaceae > Mesorhizobium. The sequence goes on along the minus strand of SUGL01000013.1, from coordinate 22,947 downwards.
CTTGATCGCCTCATCCTCGGACAGGCCGACCGTGCCGATCTCGGGTTGCGAGAATACGGCCGTCGGAATGGTGTCGTGGTCCGGCGCCGTCGGATTGCCCTTGAAGGCGGTCTCGATGAAGCACATCGCTTCGTGGATGGCCACCGGCGTCAGCTGCACGCGGTGGGTGACGTCGCCGATCGCCCAGATGTTGTCGATGTTGGTGCGGGAATATTCGTCGACGACGATAGCGCCCGTCTTGCCGAGTTCCACGCCGACGCCTTCGAGCCCCATATTTTCCGTGTTCGGAATGCGACCGATCGCCAGCATGACCTGGTCGACCGTCAGCGTCTGACCGCCGGAAAGCAGCACATCCAGCCTGCCCGCCGGGGTCTTGCGCACCCATTCGGAAACCGCGTGGCAAATGATCCTTATCCCCTTCTTTTCCATCGTCTCGTGCAGCGCGCGGCGAAGGTCCATGTCGAAGCGCGACAGGATCTCCTGGCCGCGGTAGACAAGCGTGGTCTCCACCCCCAGGCCATGGAAGATATTGGCGAATTCGACGGCGATGTAGCCGCCACCCTCGATCATGATCGCTTTCGGTAGCTCCTTTAGGTCGAAGGCCTCGTTGGAGAAGATGCAATACTCGTGGCCGGAAAGCGCCGGATGCGGCGCCGGCCTGCCGCCCGTGGCGATCAGGATCTGGTCGGCGCTGACGGTGCGGTCCTCGGCGACGAGATATATGGAATGCGGATCGACCAGCACGGCGCGCGAGTGGAAGGCCTCGCCGCCCGCGCCCACGACATTCTTCTTGTAGATCGCCTCCAGCCTGGCGATTTCCTTGTCCTTGTTCGCGACAAGCGTCGGCCAGTCGAAGCTTGCCTCTGGCACGGTCCAGCCATAGCCGGCCGCATCGGCGAAATGTTCGGGAAATTGCGAGGCGTAGACATAGAGCTTCTTCGGCACGCAGCCGCGGATGACGCAGGTACCGCCGTAGCGATACTCCTCAGCGATGGCGACGCGCTTGCCGAGGGATGCCGCCACACGGGCCGCCCTCACGCCGCCTGAGCCGCCGCCGATGACGAAGAGATCATAGTCGTAACCGGCCATCGGAGGGCTCCTGCTAGGGCAATTCCAGGAAAGCGCGCAGCGGTTTCCGCCCGGAATTGCGTGAGAACAAATATTTGGAGCGGTTCCGCGGTTCAACAAAGCCGAACCGCTCCGAGCGATAACGATCGCGTCAGAGGTAGGCTGCCGGTAGGCAAAAGAAAAGCCCGGGAAACCCGGGCTCGTCTGGTCCAGTTGGCCGTAGCCGATTTGAAGCAGGTCAGTTCTGCGAATTGTCGGCCGGAGCGGAGTTGTCGGCGGGCGCCTGGCCGTCGGCCGGGGCCGAACCATCGGCGGGAGCGGTCGCATCCTGCGCGGGCTTGGCCGGAGCCGCGGCCTTGGCGGCTGCGGCGAGCGTTTCACCGACCTGCTGGGCGAGATCGCGGGCGACGCCGTTCTGCCAGATGTCGGCCGCCTTCACGAGGTCGCGCGTGACCGCCGGGCCGCTGTCGAGCAGCTTCTTGCCGGAATCGGAACTGTAGAAGGTGGCGATGTCGTTGAGTTCCTTCTCGGAGAACACCTTGGCATAGGCGAGGGCCGCCTCCTTCTCGAGGTCGGCGCGGCGAGCCGCCAGTCCCATGGCCTTCTCGGTGACGGTCTTGCCGATCAGTTCCTGCATGTCGGGATTCTTCTGGATCAGCTGGTTCTCGAGCGCCGCCGCTGCCTGCGGCAGGATGTTGTCGAACGGGTCGGTGGCGTGGATCGCGGCCACCGCCGCGCGGGCGGCCTTGAGATGCGATTCGCTCACATCCTGCGAAAACGCCGGCGAGGACAGCGCAAGGACGGCAGAGGCTGCCAGAACCGTCGAAAGACGGCGAACCCGTTTATGCAACATCATGGTCGGTAGAACTCCCTGGTTTTCGGGCGGCATGGACGGTTTGGATGCCGTCGCCGCCGGCGATGATGGCCGTTGACGCCAGCCCGATGAATAGACCGTGCTCGACAACGCCTGGAATGGCGAAGAGAGCATTCGAAAGCGCTCTTGTATCCGGAATGCGGCCAAAAGATGCATCGAGGATAAAGTGGCCGCCGTCTGTAACAAATGGCTGCCCCCCCGTCATCCTCAATGTAATCGGGCCGGCAAGGCCGAGGCTTGCCGCCGCGGCGCCGACCGCGATCTCGGTGGCGCGCAGGCCGAACTTGTTGACCTCGATCGGCAACGGAAACCGGCCGAGGGTTTCGACCATCTTGGACTGGTCGGCGATGACGATCATGCGCCCGGACGCCGCCGCAACGATTTTTTCGCGCAAAAGCGCCCCGCCGCCGCCCTTGATCAGCGTCAGCGTGGGGTCGATCTCGTCGGCGCCGTCGATCGTGAGATCGAGCTCGGGCGTTTCCTCGAGCGTCGACAGCGGCACACCGAGTTCGCGGCAGAGTGCCGCAGTGCGCTCGGAGGTGGGCACGCCGATGACGGTGAGGCCGGTTGCGACTTTCTCCGCAAGCAGGCGGACGAACTCGTCGGCGGTCGTGCCGGTGCCGATGCCGAGCCGCATGCCGCTGCCGACATGGGCAAGGGCCGCGCGTGCGGCCTCGACCTTCAACTGCCTTGCGTCCATGCCGCCTCTGTCCCGATTTCGCTGGTTTCGCGCGCCTCCTAGCATTTTTGCCTGTCGCGTCAAAGGCTCTGCCTGTGGACCGATAGAGGCTGCTTGCTTGACCGCCGCGCAGCTTGTATCGGCTGCGGCACTTCAATTGTTGCAGGACTGGCCATGACCCGACCGATCATCGTCTTCGACCTCGACGGGACGCTCATCGACACCGCGCCGGACCTGCTCGACAGCCTCAACCACAGCCTGGCGGCGGCGGAGCTTGCCGCGGTCGACGAGGCCGGCTTCAAGCGTTTCGTCGGCCATGGCGGCCGCGTCATGATCGAGCGAGCGCACGCGGCGCAGAACAAGGCGCTGATGGCGGAAGAGCACGACCGATTGCTGAACCTGTTCCTGGACCACTACACGCTCAACATTCCGGGCAAGTCGCGCCCCTACCCCGGCGTCATCGCGGCGCTCGACCGCTTCCGGGCGGCCGGCTACCTGATGGCGGTCTGCACCAACAAATACGAGGCGAATTCGGTGGCGCTGATCGGCGCGCTCGGCATAGCCGACTACTTTGCGGCGATCTGCGGCCAGGACACCTTTGCCTTCCGCAAGCCCGACCCCCGCCACCTCACCGAGACGATCAAGCTGGCCGGCGGCGATCCTCAAAACGCCGTGATGGTCGGCGATTCGCAAACCGACATCGACACCGCCAAGGCGGCAGGCATTCCGGTGGTGGCGGTCGACTTCGGCTATACGGACCGCCATGTGCGCGAGTTCGAGCCGACGCTGGTGATCTCGCATTTCGACACGCTGACGCCGGAGCTGGCGGAAAGGCTGATGGCGGCGGCGCGCTGAGTTTCGGCTTTTCCAGCCCGCCGAGACCCGGCAAATTCGATCATCGCAGATCGTCGCCACATTGCCTTGACTTCGCGCACCCGCCTCCCTTATATCGCGGCTCGCTTCGGCCTTCGGGCCACGAGCGGGCGATTAGCTCAGCGGGAGAGCACACCCTTCACACGGGTGGGGTCGCAGGTTCAATCCCTGCATCGCCCACCATCCAACCCTCTGATGGAGTTGGATGATCTGGCCGCAACGAACTCCGTGAATTCGTACTGGACGTAGCTGGCGCCAAAGCGGCCGCTCAGATCAGCCCTCGGCGTACGTTCAAATGCGTCACCGCCGTCACCAGAATGGCGCCGGTCATGAAGTAGAGCGTGGCCAGGATATTGCCGTGATGGAAATGAATCCCCGCGAATAGCAGGGCCATGACCACCGCAAGAAAGGCAATTATGCGCGAGAATTCATCGGGCATGGGGCGACCTATGGAGATGAAGATAGATGGCCGCCCTCAATCAGCCGAGCGTTCCATAGATCGGTTTTCGATTTTCCGCAATCGGCCCGGCCTGCAACCTGACGACGCACCGCATGCTGCGCATCGCGATGCCGGAACTGGGAAGAGTCCACAATCAACAATAGCTAAATCTAGACCGCTTGATTTCCGTTCAAAGTGCAGGTCCCTCTAGGGTTTTTGCCGGCATTTATACACAGATTTATTTTCCGCAGTGATCCTTCGATGGATTGAAATTGGAATCAATTCGGGCCGCAATACCCTGCATGGCTAGAGCAAAGATAGCCTCGCGGGGGATATTGATATGGGCAGACAGGACGTCACAGTTCTTGCAGCTTTACCATTCTTTCTAGTCAGCTGCGCGAGCCATCCGGTCATTGATGACGTGACCTATTTCACAGCTGACGACATTGCTCACAAAATTAGGTGTGAGACTCGCGAGGCTATCGCTCACGAGATAGGATATTGGCTGTCACAACCTGAGCTAATTGACGATAAATACGGTCATGACATTGGGCCAAAGTTGATAGAAGATTACAACTATATATCGAATGTCGATTGGAGTAAGCTGCTGCCGAAGGACAAAGAGTACATCGATTTTTTTATGGATACCGCAATTGCATATGATTTTACACTTAATATGACCGAAGCCAACAATGGAAGCGTTGATCTAAATCTATTTAGCCCTATTACCAGAGGCACGATATCGCTTAACGTTAAAACCGGCGCAGACAGAACTCGAAATAATGTAGAAACCTTCTCTAACGCAGACACATTCAGATATCTGATAACTGATATAGATAAAATACAGCCAAATTACTGCAACCCTAGGAGCGAGAGAGCTGGTTTTTTCAATTCGAATCCAAATTACATTTACCCGATTTCCGGAAAAATTGGAATTGAGAAGATGGTTGACGAATTTGTTACCATGAGCCTTTTCCATGGCCTAAAAGGTGAGAAGACTTCTGCAGCGCCGACGATGGCTCATGCGCTCGAATTCACCACAAAAATCTATGGCAATCTAACGCCAAAGGTAGTTCTCAATCCTCCGACGGTACAGGATGCGACATTTGCTTTCAACAATAGCCGCGAGGATAAGCACAAGGTTATTGTCGGCTTCTCGCTAAAGGTTCAACCTCAATTCGAAGAACCAATTCCGCCAAATGCCGGGGTATTTGTGGACATTCGAGGAAATCCCACCGAACGCGCCGCCTTGGCCGAAATTGATAGGTTTATAAGTAGAAATGAGGTTGGGCGTCCCATTGTGAACATTAGCGGCTCGCAATTTTAACGGAGGGTACCGATATGGTGGACGATCAAGACAATGACGAGAATGGTGGGCAAAGGCTCAAGCTGTTCCCTGAATCTCGCAAGTGGGTGGACTTACATGCGCGAACCTTTTCAAATATGCTCATTGAGGCCTATGGTCACGATAAGCTTCCAGAGTTTTTGCAATTATTGGATGATAGAAATATAATATTTACCACTACCGCTAGCTCGGCTAACGACTTGAAATCCTTCTTTGTTGATCATGACGTTGACAAAGTCAGCCCGTTCGCTCGAACCGTGGCTCGTCTGGATCCCGGCCGATGCCCACGGCGGCCGCACTGCAACCCTCTCGGACACTCGCTCGATTTCCGAAACATTCTTCCGCCCCGGACGACGACACCCCAAAGCTAGCGAGCTAAACCTAAGGGAATATCCGTCCGGTTACGGCCGGTGCGCACATAGGTTTTGGGCGCTTCCTGCTGTCTTGCAGGTGGCGCCGCTCTTCTCGACTGTCGCCAGCCTTCAGGCGGGAGATATCCCTAAGAACATTGGACACCTGTAGCCGAGTGGCATGCCTTTTCTGCCGCTCAAACAGGCGGTTTCTCGGCGATCCCGTCTCTACCGTTACGAAACATCCACCTCCACCCACAGTCCGCCCGCCCCGCGAGCTGCATCGCGCGGCGCGCTGCGCACCGCCTGGATCGAACCGGACGGCGCGGTAAAGGCCGGCTTCCCGTTCGCATCGGCCAACCAGGCATCGTCGGCGCGGATGACCCGGCCTTTGGTCTTGGCTTCGAGCGCGGTCAGGATGGCGTCGTAAGGCATCTCGCCCCAGTGCACGTTGAGGGCATCCAGCTTGTTGGTGGGAATGAAGGCCGAAAGATCCGGGCTGATCATCAGGTCGAGGCCCTGCTTGTTCGGCGTGGCGTTCTGGCTGCCGTGGTGGGCGACCTTCAGGTAGACGGTGCGCGCCAGCAGGTCGGCCGCGGTGACGGTCGCCTGCCCCACCGGCCATTTCAGGTCCTTCCAGCTCAGCCAGTTGCCGATCTGGGCATCGCCGGGAAACAGGAACACCCGGCCGCTGTCGACGAGTTCGAAGGCGAGCACCAGGCTGGTGTTGTTGACGCCGCGGTCGAGCTGCAGGGCGAGATCCGCGGCAATTCCCATCCAGTCCGCATCGATGCGGCGCCAGGACTGGTCGGGATCCTCGTTGCTCGACGGGCCGAAGACCGGGCCGGAATAGTGCTTGCGGATGAAGGTCTCGACGCCGCGTTTCGCCTTCTCCCCGTCGGCGCCGTCCAGCGCCACCGACAGCGGCGTGCCGATGCCGCTCTTGAACGGGCTGAGCTCGTCGAGATAGCTCCCGTCGTCGGTTTCGTTGACGGCCAGACCCGCCTTGAGGGCTCGCGCGAATGCGCCGCCGGTGGCGAGCGGATACATCTCGCTCGCCTTTTCCTCGAGTTGCAGCGCCGCCTTGTCGCGCGGCGGACCCAGGACATAGATGCGCAGGTTCGGCATGTCGCCGATCGAAGGCAGAGGCCCGCCTGGTTCGAAATAGAGCACAGGTTTCGACGACAGTTTCGCCGCCGCGTCTCGCGCCGCCCGAACCCTTTCTCCCGCGGCGCCGAACTGGAAGCCGAGGACAGCCTGCAATCCGTCATGCAGGCCCGCCATATACTGGGTCAAGGCGCTCGCTGCCTCGAGCTTCTGGCTGACGCCCTGCAGCGCGGACAGGGCCTGAGCCTTGAATTTGTCGAGCTCGGCGGCCTGCGGATCGTCGGCATTCTCGGTCCATGCCATCCACACTTCGCCGACGGAGAAGTCCTTGAACAGAGCGTTCGAGGTCAGAAAGCCGGAGACATGATCCCAGTGCTCATGAGTGACGACGAGGACGTCGATCTTGCCGCCTGTCTCCTTCTTGAGGTCGGCAACGATGTTGCCGACGAGCGCCGCACCGCCCTTGATCGACACATGGACGCCGCAGTCGATCAGCATGCGGAAGGGTGGGCCGTTCGGTTTCTTGAAGCTCAGCAGATGGCAGTCGCCGATGCCTTGGCAATAGTGGCGGATCGTGACGGCCGGCGCATGTTGGGGCGTGGCGGCCGCTCCCGCTTGCCGCTTCTTTCTTGTCGCCGGCTTTCTAGGCATTGCCGTCGTCCTCCCCATGGCTGGCGTGCAGCAGGGCGAAGGGCTCCGAGACCTCGCTGCCGAAGTAGAGCGCCCTGAGCGGCGACAGGTAGTTCGCCGTCACGGTCTTGGCCTGGCGCTCCCGCCGCTCGGCGCTGCCGGTGTTCTTGATGATCGAATAGCGAATTTCCTCCCGATGCTCGCGCGGATCGATGATGATCGTCGCGCCGCCGCGGAACCAGAAGAAACCATCGCCGGGCTTCACGCCCTCCAACACCGGCTTGCCGTCGAAACCAACGGGGACCCGCTGCTGAATGACGGCGATCACCTCGGTGCGGAACGAGCCGTCCGGTTCGACGCGGCGGGTCGGTCGTACGTTGAACACCTCGAAGGTGGTCTCGCCCTTCTTCGCTTCGTGCAGCAGGCTGCCGTCCTGCTTGTAGCGCGGCAGATCACGCAGCAGGCCGAACTGCTCGTAGAGCTCGGGATCGGAAGCAAAGCGCTCGCGCATGGCCGTCCACAGCTTGTAACGGTTCTTCTCGTTGAGGTTGAATATCCCGGAACGGTCGAGCTTCTGGTTCCAGCCCATGTCGATGCCGTTCAACAACCCCTTGAGCCAGGGCGGCGAAGGATCGTCGGGCTGGCTCCAGGCCAGCGTCTCTTCCGAAATCGTGCGCACGTCGCGCGGCAAGAGCTTCAGCTTGCGGAAGGACTCCATGAAGGCCAGGCGGTAGTGGAACGGATCGTCTGGAAAGGCGTCGATATCGGCGGTGATCACCGCGCGCAGATACTCGCCGAAGGTGATGTCGACGGACGGACAGTAGTCGAGCGCACGGATGCACATCGTCAGCATCTGCTGTGCGACCTTGGCGGTCTCCTCGGTGAGGCGATCGACCAGGCCTGGGTGAAGCGCGCCGGCGGGCAGCACGCCGCTTCCGCCCGTGGCCAGGCGCACGATATCCTGGATGCGCCGGTCGATGATGGCCAGAAACGCCTGGTAGACGGCGAAGACCAGGATCGAGCCTCGCTTGTGCGGCTCGAATGTCTTGTCATAGTCGAGGTCGCTCGCGCTGTAGTCGCGCAACGGTCCGGCGCGGCCGCTGCCTTCGCCGAACTGCTTGGCGATGCCCGACAGCAGCGAGGCCGCCGAGACGTCGCTGCGCACCTTCGCCATCTCGAAGCTGACCAGCTCCTTGAGGCTGAAATGCTGAAACAGGGCGACGATGTCGGCAAACGCTTCGTGGAAGGCCGGAACGTCGGGGTTGGAGGCCTCCTGGAAGCGACGGTGCAGCCCGTCGAGCAGCGCATGCGACATCTCGTGGGCGATGATGTCGCTCGACAGGCAGGAAAACACCGTCGTGCCCGGCGTGGTGACATCGTCCTGTTTGCTCTCGGCCGGAAAATAGCCGAACAGCAGGGCCTTCTTTTCGGGACTGTAATAGGCATTCTGCGCGCGCAGGGCGTGCGGGTAGATGCGCAGCCGCGGCACTTCGCAAGCCCTCATGGTCATGTCGCCGCCAGGGCCGGTGCTTTCGGGATAGTGCGGAGCCCACAGCGCGCGGCGTCCCAACGCGCGCTCGAAATGCCCGATCGTGGTCATGGCGACGGCATAGACCATCTGCTGGTGGAACTGTGGATTGCCTTCCGACGGTGTCAGGCCGTCCTGGGCGAGCAGGGTCTTTTCGTTGAGGTCGACCGGATCATAGACACAGTTGGACGCCGGATCGACGTCGACGACCTCGAGGTATTCGCCGACCGGACCAGCCTCCAAGGCGTCGGCGGTGGCGGGCTTGTCGTCCCAGGGGACGGAAAGCGTCGCCTGATAAACCGATACTGAATCGAGCTGCTTTGCCACCGACGGATCGAGCGCGTAGATGCGCAGCCGCCGCTTCGGCGGCGTCGCCGGGCGCGGTTTGCGCTTGATCGGCGGCGCATTGGCCTGCGCCGCGGCGGCAACGGGTCGGGCCGACCGTCCCAGCCCATCTTCCAGGAAAGCCCGCAGCGGCTTTGAGGGATTGCCCTCGTCCAACGCCGCTTCCAGGTAGCGGTTGCGCGCCGCGGACGAGATTGTGTCCGGATCGCCTTCCGGCTCGGCGATCGCCTGATCGACCGAAGCAACGCTCTGCGCCATCTGGGTCAGTTCCAGCGCCAGCATCTTCCGTTGCCGAAGCTCCGCAGGCGACAAGGGCGCCAAGGCGTTGTCGCCGCCGACTATGAGATCGAGCCAGCCCCAGGAATATTTGGCCGGCGGCAGTTTCTTGTCTTTCAGCAGGTTTTCGGCCAGCGGCATGATCAGCAGCGCGGCATCCGCGCGCAACACCCCTTGCCCCGCCTTCTGCAGAGTTTCGGCGGCGCTCATCCTGGGCGTTGACTTCGCCGCTGCTGCGAACAGCGCGTGACGGACGGCTTCGACGCGCATCCAGGGCTGCGAGTAGTTCTTCACGACGTCCCAGTGCTCGGCCAGCCAAAGCGCCGCAGCGGCGGCGATTTGCGGCGTCGCCGCCGAAGTGCCGTTGCCGTCCATGTCGACGACCTTGGCGCAATCGATCTCGGCCCAGGGCACGTTCGGCGTATAGGCGCCAAGCGCCGTCGCCATTTTCGAGGCCGGCCCATAATTGCCCTGCATGGTCCCCAAGCTCAGGCCGGAATAGGCGCGGCCGTCGGCCATGACTCCGCACGCCGCAAGCACGCGATTGTAGCGGGCGGGAAAGACGATGCTTCGCGGTGTGAGGGTGAAGTTGTTGCCGGCCGCGGTAACCATCACCACGCCGTCGTCATAGGCAAGGTTGACGGCGTCGACCAATGCCTGCGAGGTCAACCCGCCCATGCTCATGGACAGCACCTGCGCGCCTTGCCGGCGCGCATAGTCGATGCCCTGCACCATCGTGCCCGTCGTCAGCCGCACCACCCAGTCGGCGATGCGCACCGGGAGGATCTTTGCCAGCGGGGCACCGCCGACGAAATCCGTGAAGCCTGGCCAATTCGGCGATGTACCATCGAGCCTGTTGCCGGCGAGCAGGCTGAGCGTGCCGGTGCCATGGCCGCGATTGCTGGTGAGCGTGCCGGCCGGCGCATGATCGGTCGCGTTGTCCGGCCCGGTGCCGTCGTCGACGAAATTACGCTGCTTGGCCGCGAGAAGTCCGGCCGGCAAGGTGCGATGGCCAGGGTCGAAGCCGGTATCGAGATGGGCGATGGTGATGTTGGCCTGCTTGGCGCCGACCTTGTTGCGGGCATCGGTGAATTGGCTGAAGGCCGGACCGGCATTCCAGGCGACCACGCCTGGTTTTGTCGCCTGCCCGCCGCTCGGATCCTGGTCGTCGAACGTGCAGGCGGGGCTGGCGCTGGCCGCCATGCCACGATCGCCGCTGTTGTTCTTGTAGGCCCAATGCTGAACGATGTCGGGTTCGACCGCCAGGACACCGTCGCCGGCTGCCGCGAAACCCCCGCCGCGGGCCACGAGCTTGTGGGCATCGTCCCAAGGATTGTCCGAACCTGCCGCCGTGGAGGAAACCCGCAGCCAGGTCGCGCCGCGACCGGCGGCAGCGCCAAGGTTTGCGCCCGACGCATCTGGCGGCAGGGTCAGGATCGGTTCGACGTCGATGCCGCCCATGCCAAGTGACCTGCCTTGCGCCGCAAACCCAGCGCCGTCGCCGCTGACCTTGATCAGAAGCCTCCTCGCCGCCATGGCACACCCCTCCCCCAGAAATGGAAGCATGGTGTTGGCCGTCAGCTGCAGTCAGGCCAGGTCCAAACCATGCTTCGATCGTTCTGTTTGCCAACTAGGAAACCGGCCGATTGTCTTTCCGCGCCAACATGCTTGGCGCCCGAAATATACATTCGGCAAATGACAATCGCGCCGGCCGGCAGGCGCCTCTGTGATTGCCTTCACATACGCCGGGCGAACTTCGCGCACAAATATTGCACCGGGTGGCACTGGCTTCTGCTTCAACGCACGGCCTCGAATGGGCTTCCGGGCCTGAAAGTGGGTCGGTCCTCGGCAGGGAATTTCGATCACCTAGCCATTTTCAGATTTGCTGTCCGCGCGCGTCGGTTACCTCCCGCCGTGCGCGCGGACGGCGTTTCGAAGATCGGTTCGTGTCCGCCAGCGCGCTCCGGTCTCCTCATCGCAGGAAAAGCTTGCCGGCTATTTACCGCCGGCAGCACACGTCTGGCGCTCGAACTTGGCAAATGGCCGTCGTGCCGCTGGAGCAGCAACGAAAGGAGACCAGGCCTTGATCGAGCATGCACTTGTCATACAATTTCCGCTCAACGAGAGGCGGAATCGCATCATGTCCCAAGCCAGCGCAGACGACAGGAGCGCCCTGCCGCGTCTGGCGCGGATCGATCCGCGCCACTTCGATCTTCTGTTCAGCGGCTGCAAGGTCGAACGTTACGCCGCCGGCCAACACCTGTTCGTGCAGGAGGATTCATCCGACCGCATCTACGGCGTGATGAATGGCACCGTCGAGATCTCGCTCTATTCGCCGGGCGGGCAGAAGCTGGTAGCCAATATCGAGCTCTCGCGCAGCCTTGTCGGCGAGATCGGCGCCTTGGACGGACGTCCGCGCACGGCAACCGCGATCTGCCTCACCGCATGCGAGATGGTTTCGCTGAGCCGAACGCAACTATTTGATCGCATTGAAAAAAACCCGCCACTGGCGCGCGCCATGATCGAACTCCTGTGCACACGGCTGCGCTGGGTCAGCGGCGAGCTCGGCGACCAGGCCTTCTTCGGCATCGAGGCCCGGCTGGCGAAGCGGCTGGTGTTCCTCAGCGGCGTCATGGCCGACTCCGCCGGCTGGATCCCGATCTCGCAATCGGAACTTGGCGAGTTCCTGGGCGCGACGCGAGAATCGGTCAACAAGACGCTCAACGATTGGCGCAGCCGGCATATGATCGCCATCAAGCGTGGTGGGCTGCGCATCACCAATGCCGCGGCGCTGAACCAGATCGCCGAATCGCAGGACGACGACTGAGCGGCTTCTGCCCCCGAATCAGAGTCGCGAAATCAGGTAGCGCAGCGCGGACCGGCTCGGCATGAAGAAGTAGCCGCCGCCCTTCGTGGTAACGAATTGCGGCATGTTCTTAAGGACCGTGACCTTTTCCCATGACGGGATCGAGAACCGGCCATGGCTGCCTTCCTGCGTCCCGATCATCGGGTCCTTCTCGGCAACCAACCCCTGGAAAGAGGTGGACGAAACCCAGGTCTGCTGAATGAACTCGTATTGGCGCTCGATGTCGGCGTTGAGGCACATGAAGAGCAGACCTCTTTCGACCTTTCCACCCCTCTTCTTTTTCTCGTAGGTGCGGCCGACGCGCAGGATGCGGTGGCGCTTGCCGATCTGGATCTGGGTCTCGCGATCCTCCCCCAGCGAATCGCGCGGGTTGGAGCGGCGTACATGGGAACCCAGAGGACAGTGATGTCCTTGCGGATCCTCGGCACCGAGCGCGAAATCATTGTCTATGGCACGACCCGGGCGGTCAGGGTTGCGCACCAGCGAACTGCCGTTCTGCCAGCGGCCGAGCATCTTGGCGGCAACCCAGTCTTGCGTAATGGCCGAGTTTTCCGTCTCGCCCGCAGCGCTCGCGGCAGCCTTGGCGCAATAATCGGTGAAGCGATCGACATGCTGCTCGAACTGGCGCACGACGAGGAAGGAGCCGTTGCGGCCGAAGTCGCGCGGTGGCGGAGGCAGACCTGGAATCTGGCGGCTGCGGCGCACCTGCGACAGGATGCCGGTCTGGTCCTGTGATGCCGAGACGGAAGGAGAGGCCGGATAAAAGCCGTGCTCGTCGCGGTAGCCGAACAGAAACTCGCCCGGCGCAACGAGATGCATCGGTGCGACACCCTTGTTGGCGCGCGACGTGCCCCGGATGACCGGTTGGGAAACGCCATCGACAAAGCCGAAATGCTCGTAGGCGCGCTCGCGCTGCGGCTTGCCGTCATGTTTGGTGGCCTCGCTAACGGCCTCGCCGTCCTTCTTTACAGCACGTGACGACGCGGGACCCTTCTTCGGCTCGCGATTCACGATGAGCGGCAGTTCGGAGACGATCGTCATTCCGGCGCCTGTCGTCTCTCGCTTCACGGCGGCTACGTCCGCCTCCAGTGTTTCTTCCGTCCTGGCGTAGCAGACCAGAACTGCGTCTATGCGCTTATCGAGCGAGCCCCATTCCCATTTTTCCGGGCCATCGCCACCGGTATCATCGAGGATGCGGCTGCGCTCGGGGTTGCCCATGCCGTGCCTGAAGGCGATCGGGAAGGTTTCCAGCGGATCGTCGTCGACATTGCCCTGCAGGCCCAGGTGCCTCAATCCGCAAGGGCCGAAGGCCACGATCATGGCCCGATCGGCCGGCACGCCGTCGCCGAAGGTCGTCCGCTTGAGCACGAAATCCAGCCACGCCTTGCGCGCCCCCGCCTGCAGATTGTCCGGCACCTGGATCGCCAGCATATGCCCTCTGGCAAGCGCACCCAACGGGCCGAAGAAGATGGTCTGGATCTCTCCGGTCTCCAGTTGCTGTTCGAGAGGTGTCGGGAAGGCGGAATTGATGTTGGCCAGCAGCGAGGTAGTCTTTTCAACCGTGGTTTTTTCGACCGCCGGCCGCTGCAGCGAACCGAACAGGCTCAGCCAGTCGCGAGCCTCATTGCCGACAGCTGATGCAATGCCGCGCCTTATCCGGGAGTTGATGCGGATCCGCCTGGTGTTGAGGTCGGGATAGGCCGAGTACCAGAACAGCGTCGGCACCTGTTGGCGCCGTGCCCAGCGCTTGAAGCGGTCGCCGTCGCGCGCGCCGTCGAGAAACAGCCAGCGCGTGCGCGGATAGCCCTTGGTGTTGCTCCAAACGCCGGTCAAGCCAGGCGCCGCCTTGGCTATGAAGTCCTCGAGATAACTTTCCCAGCTGCCGCCGTAGTTGGAGAAGAACATCAGCTTGTCGGTGCCGGGCAGCAATATCCAACGGGCGAAATGGATGGTGTTGATGGTGTTGAGAAAGCCCGGCCTGAAAGCTTTCTGCGCCCCTATCGAGATCAGGTAGAAGGCAAGCCTGAGCGCAAGGCGTCTCAAGATGCCAGGCTTCATCGTCGAAATCGCGGTCAGATTGTTTTGCGCTGCATGGTCCTCCTTGGCGAGGATCTCGCTCAGGGTGGATATGTCGATCGATGCGGTCTCCGGTCGATCCTTGTCCTCCAGGTATCGCAGCGCCCAGAAGCAGGCCCCGAGCAGCGCTGCGGCGAACGCCAGTATTCCAAGCGCGCTCAGCAGCAGCGAGATGCCGGCGATGAAGATACTGCGCAGGTCGACCCCGACCGGATTTTCGAACACTTTCGCATAAGTCAGCCAAGCGCAGCCGAGCCAGAGCGCGATAACGCTCGCAAACACAGGCGGCGCAAGGAACGTCGAGCCAAAAGCTCGACGCCAACTGCCTGGCGGCTTCTCAAGCAAACTTTCGGCCGGTTCGAATGCCCAAGAAAACGTCTCCAGCAATCGCAAATGCTGGCGCGCCTCGGCGAGCACTGCGGGAGCATCGCCTATGCCGCTGCGCGGTCGCTCGACAATGCCCCGCACCGCTTCGAACAGATACTGCTCAGCCTTGATGCGTTGGACCGAGTGTCCCGGAGTTCCGGAAAAGACCAGCCCTGCCGCGCTGCCGAAAGAGGGCGATATTTCGATGTGACGCTTCTTCAGGAAACCCTCCAGCGAGCCACCGTCCCGCAGGCCGCACGCGTCCCTGAAGATCGGCCGCAGCCGGTGGCCCATGGCTTGCGTGATGGCGCCGATCACGTCATCGGTGCTGCCGTCGCCGGAGATCTCGAACACAAGTGCCCCGGTCTCCAGGCCCGATTTCTCGTCCTTGCCGGTGGCGGCGACGGCCAGGCTGGTGAAATGAATCGTGCCGACCCCGTTGAGCGCCTCTTTGATCTCGTCGATGGCCGGATTGCCGAGGGCGTCGACCTTGCTGCGCACGACATCCAGCGGCACGGCGCGGTTGATCGGGCAGACCACCGTCACCATCGACTGGGCGACCGTGCGGCAAAGCGGCGAGCGCTCGAAATCGACCTTGAGGCTCGCCGGATACGCGCCGATATAGCCCAATTTGCCGGCCCTGCCCCGGACGCGATCGAGCTTCGGCTTGCTGAACAGGGCGCGAACGCATTCGCCGATCTGGATGCGGGCAATCTCGGCACCGATGCACAAGTGGATGCCGTGGCCGAAAACCATGTAGTCGCGATGCGGCCGCGAGGTGTCGAACTCGTTTGGCCGCTGTACGATTTCCGGATCGAACATGGCCGACAGTGTCGCCGGCATCACGACCGTTCCGGCCTTGACCAGACGTTCGCGGCGCGTGCCCTGACCGATGACCGCGTCGCGCCTGGTGTAGCGCCACGGTCCGATCCAGATCGGCTTGAAGCGCATGGCTTCGAGTATCGCCCGGTCGAGCCTGTCGATGCTGTTTTCGGCAAGCGCCGCATCGACGGCCTGCCGGGCATCGGCGCGCGACAGGATCACGTCCAGGCAATTGCCTCCGGCGAGCACGTTGGTCGGGACGAAGCCGGCGATCATGCCGAGCATGATGGAATGTATGTCGGGCTGCGACAGGCGTTTCTGATCGAGCATGGCGACAAGCCGCGCCAGCGGCCGGTCGTCTTTTTCCCGCCGGTTCCTGATCGCGGCGATCGAACGATCGATGACCTTGATCAGGCGATCGCCGCCGACGACCGCGAGCTGGCGCGTAGTGGCGTCGGCCAGCGGATCGGAGAAGAAAAGCGCGCTGAGCGCGATCGACCAGTCGGCGAATTCGGTCTCGTCGTCGATATCGAGGCCGAAATAGTCGCGGCAGATGCGCACCGGCACGATCTTCATCAATCCGGCGACGGCATCGAAGCCGGGACTGGCACGGGTCATGATAGCGCGCGAATGGCGCTCGGCGATCGGCCTGACGGTGGCTTCGACTTCCGACGGCGGAAAGGCGCTGAGCACGGCGGACTTCATCTGCCGGTAGGCGCCACTGTCCTGCATGCCGAGGATGAAGTTCGATCCCCTCGCCAGCTCGGTCATTTCCGGCCCGTAAGGCGTTTCGAACTCGTCGCCGCGCTCCAGTATGTCGCGGACGTCTACCCCTTTGGTGACGAGTAGAAACCTGCGGCCGAAGGCGAGGTTCGGATGGAAGCGCCGCAGCAAGGCCAGCCACCAACGCGGATGATCCTCCATAAGGAACTTGGCTATGCGCGCGGACAGCCCCTTCTTGCGCAGCCGTTCGATGTCGAATGGCGGCATTGCCGACACGGGACCTTGCTTTTTCTGGGCCTCGCGTATGCCTTTGAAATACTTCCACTTGATCATGCGCGTTCGAGCCCCCCGGCTGTCCACATCATTGAGATGCCGGCGACCTCATGGCCTAGGTTTGCTTCGGTCCGGCGTATGTGATTTTTTTCACAGTCGTCCGTGTTCGATCCCAGCGATCATGCAATGGACTTGGCCCGATCGAAATTCGCGATCAGGAAGTTGTTCTTCGCGGGATCGACGAACGGTATCCAGCGAATCCTCTGCTCGGAGAAATCCGGATGCCTGGTCGCGAAAATGGCGAGTTCCCGTTCGGCCTCGTCGCGGCGGCCGCTCCGTATCAAGGCGCCGATTTTGAGGAACCTGGCATAGAAATAGCCCGGCGAAAGATTGAGCGAGCGGTCGGCAACGGCAATTGCCGCCGGCCAGTCTTCGACGAAGCAGTATGCAGCAGCCAGTTCCCCCAGATTATGGAAGCGGTAGAGGTCGAACGGACTCAGCCGCTCGGTATCGAGGAAGTACGGGATTGCGCCGGCGGCATCGCCGAGCAGCAGGTGGGCGCTGCCCATCGCCGAGCGCGCGAAGGCAAAGCTCGGATTGATGTGGATCGCTTCGGCGAGATGCTCGGCGGCCGACGCCGGCCGGCCGCGCATGATGTCGGCAGCGCCGAGATAGGCGTGCGGCCGCGCGTCGAGGCTGTCCATCAGAAGCGCCTTGCGCGCGAACGCCTCGACCTTGTCCAGGTCGTCGCTGTCGCCGAAGCGGAGCCAGGCCCGCCAGAAATACCACCATGCCAACTCGTTCAGCACGGCGCTGGAATTCGGATCCTCCTGATAGGCCTTGTCGAAGAATTCGAGGGCGATCTCAGTGTCTTTGCGCGTGCGCCTGTTCATGTGCCAGCGGCCGCGGCGCACCAGTTGCCAGGTCTCGAGGCTCTCCCACGGCACCTGGAAGGTGCGCACCTGCTCGGCCCGGTCGACTTCCTTATCGAGGATCGAAACGATCTCGCTGCCGACCTGGTCGCGCAGACTGAAGATGTCGATGAGGTCGCGGTCGAAGCGCTGCGACCAGACGAGGCGCCCATTCGACGTATCGGTGAGCGAGGCATTGAGCCGTATCTGACCGCTATTGCGCGCCAGCGTGCCGCCGACGATGTAGCGCGCGCCAAGTGCATTGCCGATCAGCCTGGTTCCGAGGCTGTCGTCGCGGAACTGGAAACTGGATCCTTTGGCGATCACCGAAAGCCAGCGGGTGTTGGAAAGGCCGTAGATGATATCCTCGGCAATGCCGTCGGCCATGTAGCCGACATCAGGCTCGCTTCCGTCGCCCTGGAACGGCAGCACCGCGATTGCCGGCGGTCCCTTCGAGACGGGTCTGAAATGCCCGGGAGCGGCGGGGATTGCGGCCAGGGGAGCCGCCATCGCCGCGCCGTTGCCGCCGCGCCCGGCGATAAGGACGCGCACCGGCAAGGCGATGTTCTTCAGCATGAACTCGCCGAGATCGGTAAAGACCGCCGTCGTCTTGTCCTTCACGTGGTGCCAGGTCGTCTCCGAAATGGCGAGACCGTCATGCGGGGCGAATTCCTGAAGCCGGGCGGCGATGTTGACGTCGTCGCCGTAGAGACGGCCCTCACGGACGATGACGTCGCCGGTGTTGATCCCGGCCCGAAACGGCATGCGCATGTCCTCGCCCACCGAGGCATTGAGCGCCATGATCCGATCCTGGAAATCGAAGGCCGCGCGCAAGGCTTCGATCGGATTGCCGAATTCGGCCATGATGCTGTCGCCGGCAACGCCGAATGTGCGGCCGCCAAAGGCGCCGCAGCTGTCGGTGATGATA
Organism: Mesorhizobium sp.; assembly: GCA_004963905.1. Classification (GTDB taxonomy): domain Bacteria; phylum Pseudomonadota; class Alphaproteobacteria; order Rhizobiales; family Rhizobiaceae; genus Mesorhizobium. The sequence goes on along the minus strand of SUGL01000013.1, from coordinate 4,468 downwards.
TCGCGCCTTTCCTCGAAGGCCGCGACGGCGCGTTCGTCGTCGATGCCCATCAGCCGAGAAAAGCCCACGGCGTCGATAGAAATGATTGTCGCAAGCTGACGGGTATAGTTCCGTTCAGCCATGGTTGAGCCCTCGGTCCCTGTTTTCGGTCCAGAACAGGCGACTTCCGCTCTCAAAAACACTTCGCCGTTTGCCAACGGAAGATCCTCGGCAGGCTCGGCGCGCCGTTGCCACCCTGTTAGTCTCGAACTCTAACAGGCTCTTGCCAAAAGCTCTACCACGAACAGCTAATGGAACGCGTCTTCAGCCCGATCCATGGTTAGCCGTTTATTACCTGAAGCATCAGGTCGCGGAACCTTCCTTACATATTGGAATCTCGTGGCTTTGATTATTTCAGCTTTCGCGAATGAAGGCGCCGCTGGTTGCGGCGAAACGAGCGTGGAGCAAGGCGTTGTTGCCCTGTGGCGGAACCAACAGGCCGGGATCAGAGTTTTCCAGCGCACTTGTGCCAACACGAGATTGAGGGGCAGTCATGCGCGCTGTTGTTTTGGCAAGCGGTATCGCGTTCTTCCTTGTCGGCGGGTCGGCTTTCGCGGCTGAGCAGACGTTGCCGCCGCAAAATGCCAAGAAACTCTCGGAAATCGTCGCCAAGGTCGAGAAGCGGAACGACTTCCAATATGTGAAGGAGGTCGACTGGAGCAGTGACGGCTATACCGTGACCTATTACACGACCGACAAGGCCAAGGTCGAAATCACCTATGATCCGCTGACCGGCGAGCCGAAGTAAGCGTGGTGCTTGCTGTCAGCCATTCCGTACGGACGGCTTCCTGCATAGATTGATGCTTCGAAAGCCGGCACGGCGGAGGAGAATATGCGTTTTCCGATCAGGGTGGTTTTCTGGCTCGCCCCGGCGTCGGTCCTGGGCACGTTGATCCTGGGCCTATCGACCTCGGAGCCGGCGCGGGCAGACGGGCCGTCCTTCGACTGCCGGAAGGCTGGATTGCCTGCCGAGAAGGCGATATGCGCGGACCCGCAATTGTCGGCCATCGATGTGCTCGTCACCAGGGCTTTCAGCAGTTTCGAACCCGCCTTCGGCGGCGACAAGCGCAAGATCGCCAGACAGTTGATCGCGGACCGGAATGCCTGCAAGGCGGAGGCCGCCTGCATCGTCAGCGCCCAGAACAATGCGCTGCAGACCTATGGCACGGCGCCTTCCTGGGTTGAGGAGTACAACATTGCCCTGATCGGCAAAAAGGCGCTCGACCTGGCGGCGCGGGCGCCCAAGCCGGCCGATCAGTCCCTCCCCTCGTCGATCGGCGGATGCGGCATCACTCATATCGCGACGCTGACGACAAGGCTGGGCGACGATCCGCTGGCAACCGCCGGTCCGGAAGCAGGAAGCGCTGCGACATTCACGAATGGCGGAACCGCCGTGTCCTACGACCGCGAGCCGGGGCTGGCGAGCGCCAAAGTCGGCGATCCGGTCGTCATGTGTCTGATCTCGATCCCGCGCGATTGTCCGCAAGGCGATCTGCGCGGCAGGATCTATTACGGCGTCGACCTCGCCGGAAAGGGCACATGGACCCTGCCCGATTCGCAGCATCTGTGCGGCGGCGCCTGAAGACACTGCCGCAATGCCGGGCAGGCGCCTCCTCTTCCTCGGCTTGCGCCCGCTCGTCTAAAGCATCCGCAATTGCGTGAAAACAAACGCCGCTCAGCTTGACGGCGTACGCACGGCTTCGGTCGCGTCCAGCGCCTGCATCAGTTTCGAATCGCGATCGTAGACGTCGTCGAAATACTCGACCTTGCCGGACATGTCCGGCCAGGCGGTGAAATAGGCGACGTAGACCGGGATGACGCGCGTGACATTCTCCGTCGAATGGCCGTGCTTCAGTTTCTCGGCGATGTCGTCGACGGAAGTGCCGAGCACCGCGGCCGCCATGCCGCGCGGGTCCTGCAAGCGGATGCAGCCGTGGCTCAACGCACGCACGTCGCGTTCGAAGAACGACTTCTGCGGTGTGTCATGCATATAGATGGCATGCTTGTTGGGGAACAGGATCTTCAACTCACCGAGCGCATTGGCCTCGCTCGGCTGCTGGCGCACGCTGAACGGGACTTTGGCGCCGTAGGCGCCCCAGTCGACCGCAGCCGAGGGAATTCGCCTGCCGGTGGAATCCGTCACCTCATAGCCGGCACGGTCGAGATAACCTGGGTCGCCGCGCAGCCTCGGCAGCATCTCGTTGACGATGATCGACTGCGGCACGCCCCAATAAGGATGGAAATCGACCTGCTTGATCTGGTTGTAGAAGAAGGCGGTCTGGTTGGTGACCTTGCCGATGACCACGCGAGTCTTCAGCTTTTCCTCGCCATTGTCGATATAGCTCGCCGTGAATGCAGGCTGGTTGATGAAGACGCGCGGGCTGCCGAGGTCGGAGGGGAGCCAGCGCAACTCTTCGAGCGCAACCCTGACCTTCTCGATCTTGTCGGCCTTGGATGTTCCGGCAAGCGAAGCGACGGTGCGCGGGCCGATGACGCCGTCGCCCTTCATACCTGACCGCTGCTGCACCGCCTTGATCACCGGCACCAGTTCGGGATCGTAAACCTCGCTCTTGCCGAGCCTGGCAAGAACCTCGCCATAGTCGCCGCCCATCTCGTCATCGAGATTGCGGGCAATGAGCGTCATAAGCTTGGGCAGTTCCGGGCTGCTTTCGCCGGGCTTGAGCAGCAGCTTCGGATCGACGACGATCTCGTTTTCCTCGCTCGCCTGGAGCGATTCCAGTTCGACGCGCAGCGCCTGGTATTCCGGGTTCTGCGGATGCCGCGATTCGAGGTAGGTGCGCACTTCTTGAGTGTGCGCCAGCGTCTTCAGCACGCCCTCGAGATCGAGCGATTTGGCCGGAAAATCGTAGTAGCCGGTCATGCGGTTCGGGTCGACGCGGCCGCTCTGGGCGTCATGGGCATAGCGCAGCACGCGCGCCGACAAGGCCATCTCGAAGCGGACCAGTTCCTTGGTTCGCTCTTCGGGCGTCGCGGAAGCCGTGGTCGCCGGAACATCGACGGAGTAGTCGGCAGGCGTCAGGCCGTAGCTCGCAGCCTCGCCAAGCACCCGCACGGCATCCTGCGCTCTGCTGTTGGGTGCATCCCCCGTCACCCAGATGAAATCCGGATTGGCCGAATAGTAGGCGATCAGCGCCTTGGCGATATCGGGTTCGGCAAAGAGTTCATAGTCGCTCAGGCCTGCCAGCGCATCGCGAAACACGCTTCCGCTCACGGACGGCACAAAGGCTGCGTCCTGCGCGGTCGCCGGTTGCGGAACCGGCAGCAGCGACTTGAAGTCGACGTGCACGAGCTTGTTGGCCCTGTAGGTGTTGTAGGTCGGGCTGCTGATCCTGACGCCGCCTCCGGTGCCCGGCAGCATCTTGCGCGGCTTCGGCGGCGGCGGAAATTCTCCTTGGGGACTATGCCGAATGCCGCCGCCGAACAGCATGTCGAACAGGCCCTGCGCGCTCGCCGGCTGCTGCCCGAAGGCAAGTGCCGCCGCGATCGCGATCGGCATGACTGCCTTTTTGTTCCCGAGGATTTTCATGCTTCACCCGCACCGGTTGAACCGGTTTCCCGTTCCGCGCCGCTAGACGGTCCCGCCCTCCGCATGGCGGATGTAAGGCGCGACTATACCGATTCATACTGATTTCGTTAAGCTTCCATAAATTTCCACGGCCGTGTTGCAGAACAGTTTCACATCCTTGTGAGACATAAAACGAGCAGGCCGTTCCAAGTGTTCCGACATCCGGGACAATCAGGCGTGGCGTTGCCGACAGGCGAAAAAGTCACATAGGTACGCCGGCGGCGTTTCGAGAGGACTGTCGTCAAGCGGGAATCACCGGCGGATCCGACGGCCGCCCTGCGCGCCAATGGCCAAGGCGTGACAAACCACGGTCTTTGTGATCGAAATTCCGGCGGCATCGAGCCACGGCCTGGAGGATGTGCAGTGAGGAAGGGATATCGCGAACTTCTCGACGAGGCGAATGCCGAGATCGAGGTCGTGTCGCCCAAGGAAGCGGCCGGGCTGCTGGAGGATGACGGCACGATCTTCGTCGATCTGCGTGACCCCCGCGAGGTCGAGCGTGACGGCAAGATCCCCGGTGCCAAGCATGTGACGCGCGGCATGCTCGAATTCTGGATCGACCCCGAAAGCCCTTACCACAAGCCGTTCTTCGCCTCGGGAAAGACATTCGTCTTCTTCTGTGCCGGCGGCTGGCGCTCGGCATTGGCTACCAAGACGGCGCAGGACATGGGCCTTACGCCGGTCAAGCACATCCTTGGCGGCTACACCGCCTGGAAGGCCGCCGGCCTGCCGGTCGAGCCTGGTCAGAAGAAGAAAGCCGACTGATCCGTCGACTAAGGCGTGTTGATATTCAGGTCAGGCCGAGCCGAAAATGTCGGTTTCTGAGAACCGGAGCGGAGCGTA
>SUGL01000139.1 GCA_004963905.1 Mesorhizobium sp. | reverse complement strand
TCGCCAAGCAGTCCCAGGAACCATCGCTGCGGCTTGCGGCCAACATCTACACGACGGTTTTTCGCGGCCTGCCCGAACTGGTCACGCTGTTTCTGTTCTTCTTCGGCATGCCGCTGCTGCTGCAGTACCTTGTCCGGCTGTTCAATCCAGATGCGACGGTCGACGTCAACAGCTTCATCGCCGGCATGATCGTGCTGTCGCTGATCTTCTCGTCCTACGCCAGCGAGGTTTTTCTTTCGGCTTTTCGCGCCATTCCCAAGGGCCAGTATGAGGGCGGCTACGCCATCGGCCTTGCGAAATGGCAGACGATGCGCCTGGTGATCCTGCCGCAATTGCTGCGCATCGCTTTCCCGGGTCTGGAAAACTGCTGGCTCAGCCTGCTCAAGGACACATCGCTGGTCTCGGTCGTCAACCTTGCCGAAACCTTGCGCAATGCCGGCGTCGCGGCGCGCGTCACCAAGCATTCGTTCCTCTTCTATAGTGTGGCGGCGCTGGTCTTCCTCGTGCTGGCCATCCTGTCGTCGATCGCCACCGGCTATATTCTGCGCTCGCTTGGGCGGAGGGAGGCACGATGAGCGTCAGCCAGGCCATTACCGTCGACAGGCCGCCGCCCCAGGCGCGCGGCTGGCCGCGCGCCCGCATCGTCGGC
>SUGL01000138.1 GCA_004963905.1 Mesorhizobium sp. | reverse complement strand
CGATCGAGGCGGACGAGATATTGTGGAGCCTGCTGCGATCGCATCAGCAGCGGGCAGGGTTTGCCCGACGCATGGCCGAGCGTGAAAAGACACGGCATCGCTCAGAACTCGCCGCCGAGTTCGGCCGGCGGGCGAGGGAATACGAAGCGGATGCCGCCCTGATCGAGCGCATCCTCGAAAGCAGACGGGCTCAGGTAACAGGCAATGGCTCGGTCGACGAGGAAAGCAAACACGAGGAAGGCAAAGGCTAGTTCACGCGAAGCCGAGAAACAGCCCACGCCCTTCCCTGTCGTCGGCATCGGCGCGTCGGGCTGGTGGCATCGGGGCGCTGCAGAGATTCTTTCCGGAAGTTCCAGCCGACAGCGGCTTTGCCTATGTGGTGATCCAGCATCTCGACGCGGAGCACGAAAGCGTGCTCGCAAGCATCATCCAGCGCTGCACCGCGATCGAAACGAAGACCGCGGCCGAGGGGCTGGAGATCGAGCCCGACCACATCTACGTCACCCCTCCGGGCGTCTCGGTGACAGTCGAGGGGCGGCGTTTTCACGTGGCCAAGATGACCACCATGCGCGCCAGACGAATGCCGATCGACGATTTCTTCGCCTCGCTGGCGCACGACCAGGCGGAGAATACGGCCGGGATCATTCTTTCCGGAACCGG
>SUGL01000137.1 GCA_004963905.1 Mesorhizobium sp. | reverse complement strand
TTGCAGATCTTGAAGGCACGCCCGAACAGCGAGGTCGCTCCCTTCTGCTGGATTTTGCGCAGGAGGTCGCCGGCGGCGTAGTCGAAGGGCGGCACGGTCTCGCAGAAGTCGCGGCTGGAGGGCCGGTAGCGGTCGAGCGGCACAGCGCCGGCAAGGCCGTCGTGCGGGCGCTTGGTGTTGTAGAGATGGCGCCAGCTGTCGAAGGCGCTCTGGGCGTGCTGGAGGCTCTCGAAGGGCGGCCCCTGCAGCGCCTCGGCCTTGAGGGAGCGGTGGAAGCGCTCGTCCTTGCCCAGCGTCTGGGGATGGTAGGGCCGGGAATGGCTGATGGCCACGCCCACCTCGATCAGCCAGACGCCGAGCACGGTGAGGTTGTTGCGGCCGCCGTCGCCCCAGGGCGGGCCGTTGTCGATGGCGATGCGCCACGGCAGGCCATAGCGCCGGAACGCCGTGATCAGCCGCGCCTTGACGGTCTCGGTCGTCTCGTCGGAGCAGGCCTCCAGGGCCAGCGAGAAGCGCGAATGGTCGTCGAGCACGGTGAGCGGATGCAGCCGTCCCTGGCGCAGTGGCACATGACCCTTGAAGTCCATCTGCCACAGATCGTTGGGAGCTTCGTGCTCGAAGCGGATGAAGGGCCGAGCGCCGCCGCCCAACGCACCCAGCTCGACGCCGTTGCGCCGCAAGATGCCGCT
>SUGL01000136.1 GCA_004963905.1 Mesorhizobium sp. | reverse complement strand
GGTTTGTCGATGGCGGCGATGTTTCGTCGCTCGAAGAGGCATCGGGCGACCAAATCGGTGAACCTGAGGATGGGCATGGCGATACGGCAGGCCCGGGCGGCGATGCGCAGCAGCGCATAGGCGATCATGGCGGCGAAGAGCTGCAGGCGGATGGCGTTGTCATTGGTGCCGAGGAACTTGCGGATCTTCAGGTGCTGCTTGATCCAGCGGAACAGGAGCTCGATCTGCCAGCGACCCTTGTAGAGGGCGGCGATCTCGACGGCGGGGCGTTTGAGATCGTTGGTCAGCAGCGTGATGGTGTCGCCTTCCTGACGCTGCACGGTGAGCCGTCGCAATGGGATCGGCAGCTTGCGGTGGCTCTTGCTGGCAAGGCGCACCTCGGCGTCTTGGAGAACGGTGAAGCCGTCGCCCTGCGCGATCTCGATAGGGCGGCTGCTGAGCACCTCGAGCCCCATGTTGGATTTGGGCCGGGTGACGAAGAAGGCTTGTGCGCCGGCGATCGCCGTCCACCAGCCGTAATGGCAATAGCCCTTGTCGAACACATAGGTGGCGCCGGTCTCGATGACCACCGTGCGGCCGATCTCGGCGTCGTTGACATTGGCGTCGGTGATGTCGAGGACGCGCGGGCGGTCGCTGTCGGGGTCGTAGACGACATGCAGCTTCATGCCGCGGATGCGGCCGTTCGACTTGGCCCAGCCGCAG
>SUGL01000135.1 GCA_004963905.1 Mesorhizobium sp. | reverse complement strand
TCCGTGAGCCTTGCGCTGCAAAAACTCGAAGAGCAACTCGACTGCAAGCTCGTCTTCCGCGACCCTCGCCATTTTGCGCTGACATTGCGTGGCGAACAGATTTATCAGGAATGTTCCGAGATGTCCCGGTGCGTTGACCGAATCGGCATCCTCTCTCGAGACGGGAGCGATGACGAATTCGGGGAGCTGAAACTCAGCATGGTTACTCGGCTACAGTCCACTCTCGTAGACGAAGCACTACGGCTATACCACCAGCGATACCCGTCGGTCACATGGCATATCGACATCAAAACCTCGCTCGACATCGTGCGACAGATTTCAATGGACAAGGCTGGGATCGGCATCTGTCTTTTGACAAAAAAAATGCCGACGCTGCGATGCCGCCACTTATTTCGCGAAGATTTTGGTATATTTTGTGGGGCCGAACACCCTCTATTCGGAGTTCAGGAGGTAGATGTCCGTAGGCTTCAACAAGAGCCCTTCATCGCCTTCGATTGCACCAATGATGGGAGCGGGTTCGAGCCGATGATCTTTCTGCGAGAAGGCCTTGGTCTCGGACGTCGGGTTAGCGGATGGAGCCGCGAGCTCGACGAGGTGCGCCGCATGCTGATATCGGGTCTGGGCATAGGCCTTTTGCCCGTTCTGACCGCCCACGATGACGTAGCCCAGGGGCGACTGTGGCCGTTGCGCCTGTTCGATGAGCCGCTCGGCGCGGATGTCTACCTCATCTC
>SUGL01000134.1 GCA_004963905.1 Mesorhizobium sp. | reverse complement strand
GTGGAGTTGACGCGGCGACTGTTCGCAAGTGGGTTGCTTTGTATCAGGCGCATGGCGATGCGGGGCTGTCGGGCAAATACGATCATTACGACGCGGCGTTCAGGCTGTCCGTGCTCGAGCGGATGTGGAGAGAAGGTCTGTCGTATCGCCAGACGGCGGCGTTGTTTAACATCCGCAATGCCGGTTGTCTGGCGGGCTGGGAGAAGCGCTATCATGCGGGCGGGATAGAGGCGCTCGGCCCACGCCCCAGAGGACGACCGATGTCGAAACTGCCGGCCCCCGCAGTGCCTGTTGCAGCCAGTGACGAGGCCAAAAGCCGCGAAGAATTGCTGGCCGAGCTGAAGCAGCTGCGGATGGAGAACGCCTACCTAAAAAAACTGAAGGCCTTAACGCAGGAACACGCGCCCAAAAAGCGCAAGCCGTCCAGGCGTTAAGGCCGTTGCATCCACTTGAAGGTCTGCTCGAACTGGCGAAGCTGCCGCGCAGCACGTTCTATTACAGGCAAAAGGCGGCCTCGCGCCCGGACCGTCATGCGGCGCTGAAGGAGGCGATCAAGGCCATCTTCGACAGCCACAAGGGTCGCTACGGCTATCGCCGGGTGACCGCGCAACTGCGCCAGTTGGGTCAACGCGTCAACCACAAGACCGTCCAGAGCCTGATGGCCGGGATGGGATTGAAGTCGCTGGTCAGGCCGAAGAAGTATCGTTCCTACAGGGGCGAGGCTGGGCGGACCGCTCCCGATCTGTTGCAGCGCAAGTTCAGCGCCGACCGCGCCAACCGCAAATGGGTGACCGACGTGA
>SUGL01000133.1 GCA_004963905.1 Mesorhizobium sp. | reverse complement strand
TCGAGGTCAAGGCGACCGGCATCTGCCACACCGACGAGTTCACGCTGTCGGGCGCCGATCCGGAAGGCATTTTTCCGGCCATCCTCGGCCATGAGGGGGCCGGCATCGTCGTCGACGTCGGCAAGGGCGTGACCTCGGTCAGGAAGGGCGACCATGTCATCCCGCTCTACACGCCCGAATGCCGGCAGTGCCCGTCGTGCCTGTCGAGGAAGACCAACCTGTGCACCGCCATCCGCGCCACGCAGGGGCAAGGGTTGATGCCCGACGGCACCTCGCGCTTCTCGGTCAATGGCGAAAAGCTCTTCCACTACATGGGCTGCTCGACCTTCTCCAACTTCACCGTGCTGCCGGAGATCGCGGTGGCCAAGGTCAATCCGGACGCTCCCTTCGACAAGATCTGCTACATCGGCTGCGGGGTGACCACCGGCATCGGCGCGGTCATCAACACGGCCAAGGTCGAGCAGGGCGCGACCGCGGTCGTCTTCGGCCTCGGCGGCATTGGCCTCAACGTCATCCAGGGTCTTCGGCTTGCCGGCGCCGACATGATCATCGGCGTCGATCTCAACAACGACAAGAAGGCCTGGGGCGAGAAGTTCGGCATGACGCATTTCGTCAACCCGAAGGAGATCGACGGCGACGTCGTGCCCTACCTGGTCAACATGACCAAGCGCGGCGCCGACCAGATCGGCGGCGCCGACTACACCTTCGACTGCACCGGCAGCACCAAGGTGATGCGCCAGGCGCTGGAAGCCTCGCATCGCGGCTGGGGCAAGTCGGTCATCATCGGCGTCGCCGGCGCCGGCCAGGAGATTGCGACAAGGCC
>SUGL01000132.1 GCA_004963905.1 Mesorhizobium sp. | reverse complement strand
TCATCCTCGGGCGAAGCAAGGAGCGAAGCGACGCGGCGCAGACCCGAGGATCCATGCCGTTACGTCCACGTATCGCGGCGGTGCAGGTTCTGCTTCAGCGCAAGGCGATCGGCCAATTCGTCGCGCCGCTTCGTTTCTCGGCCGATGTCACGGCAGGATCCCAGGGTCTTCGCGACGGAGCTCCGCTCCTGCTCCGCCCTGGGATGACGACGTCCGGAGGCTTCGGAGCCAAGCTTTGCAAGGGATTCGCAGGAAGTATCCAAGGCCAATCCTGCGAAGCGCGCAGCGCGAAGCAGGATGGCGGAGAGGATGGGATTCGAACCCACGAGAAGCTTTTGACCTCTACTCCCTTAGCAGGGGAGCGCCTTCGACCACTCGGCCACCTCTCCGTCGCGCCGCTGGATAAAGAAAAGCGTCGGCACAATCAACAAGCCGGCGCCATAATCGCTGAAAATTCGGCACGGTGCAGCTGGGCGGGCGAAGCCATGCGGCGATTCCATGGCGATTCCCTGCCCGGCGACTCGCAGCCGGCGCCGCAATTTCGGCCGCCCATCGCCGGATTCGACCGGCCGCAAGGCCTTATTGGTTAATGAGAACTTTCGGACTGAGGCCAAATCGTGTCATTTGTGCAACAACGTCCGGGGATAGCGTCCGGATAGGGCTTTCGCCGATACGATCGTGGTTGAACGCCGCCGCCGCCTGGGTAAAGGTCACGTTCGAAGGAGCGGCGCGGTGCGCATCTTTTTCGGTAAGTGGGGATGGGGCAGGGAACGCTGTCCTTCAGCAAAAAATACCCAGACCCGTTTTTTAACTTTTGACTGGAGGTCAGAAAATGAACATCAAGAGCCTTCTTCTCGGCTCAGCTGCGGC
>SUGL01000131.1 GCA_004963905.1 Mesorhizobium sp. | reverse complement strand
CCTAGGTGTTTAGTCCCGGCATTTGATGGACCGGGTCGAGTCGGAACCGTTCGGGCTCTTTTTTCCAGGTTTTGCAGATGAACTCATACGGCGTGAGGCCTTTGAGGGTCTTGAGCCGGCGCGCGAAATTGTAGGCTGAGAGGAAGTCGGCGAGGTGTCGGCGCAGCTGATCGTGGTCGTCATAGTGGAAGCGCTTGACGGTCGCGTCCTTGATGGTTCGGTTCATCCGCTCGACCTGACCGTTGGTCCAGGGATGGCTGATCTTGGTCAGCCGGTGCTCGATGCCATGGTCGGCGCAGACGTCGTCGAAGACATGCCGGGGAGCATGGCGGTCGCAGCTTCGGTTGGTGAACTGGATGCCGTTGTCGGTCAGGATGGTGTGGATGGCGTAGGGCACGGCCGCGATCAGATCCCGCAGGAACTGGACCATCGTCATCTTGTCCGCCGTCGCGTGCAGCTGCGCATAAGCGAACTTGGACGTCCGGTCGACGGCAACGAACAGGCGCAGCTTGCCTTCAGCGGTCTGCACATCGGCGATGTCGATATGGAAATAGCCGATCGGATAGGCCTGGAACTTCTTCTTGGCCGGCTTGCCGGCGTCCGGCGGCGGCAGCTTTGAAATGCCATGACGCTGGAGGCAGCGATGCAATGACGAGCGCGTCAGATGCGGGATCGTCGGCTGAAGGGCATAGAGGCAATCATCCAGCGGCAAGAGCGTGTGCTTGCGAAAGGCGACGATGGCCGCCTCTTCCTCCACAGACAACACCGTCGACTTCGGGTCCTTGGGACCTGTCGGAAGATCGGCGGTCGAGGTTCGGTTCTTCCACTTTCGAACCGTCTTCTGATCGATCCCGTAGCGCTTGGCCAGCGCCCTCAGGCTCTCTTGACTATTCTGTATTGCTCGACGGATTGCCTCTGTCGTCGTGGCGCGGCCGTGCAGAACCTGTCCCATAGCGCATCCTTTGATTCGGATGACAAGAATGCACCATTAAAGCCCGGGATCAAACACCTAGGGTCT
>SUGL01000130.1 GCA_004963905.1 Mesorhizobium sp. | reverse complement strand
CGCTGGCGCACGACCAGGCGGAGAATACGGCCGGGATCATTCTTTCCGGAACCGGTAGCGACGGCACGATCGGGTTGAGGGCAATCAAGGAGCGCGGCGGGCTGACGCTGGCGCAGGAAAGCGCCGAATATGACGGCATGATGCGAAGCGCCGTCCAGAGCGGCATGATCGACATGGTGCTTCCCGCGGAAGAGATGGCCGCCAAGCTGGTCGGCTATTTCAGCCAGGCCAAACGCATGGAAAGCGAGCGCGACCGCCGCAAGCGCGAGGTGGCCGAACAGCTTTCGCGCATCGCGGCGCTGCTTCGCGTGCGCACCGGCCACGATTTCAGCGGCTACAAGGACAACACCATCCTGCGGCGTATCCAGCGCCGCATGCAGGTGCTGCAGATCGACGATCCGACCGCCTTCTACGAGCGGCTGCGCGACGAGCCGCAGCAGGTCGACCTTCTGTTCCAGGACCTTCTGATCGGCGTGACCAGCTTCTTCCGCGACCCGCACGCCTTCGAAGCGGTGGAACGCTTCGTCATCCCCAAGCTTTTCGAGGGCCGCAAGTCCGACGAGACGATCAGGGTCTGGGTGCCGGGATGCGCCACCGGCGAGGAAGCCTATTCGATCGCCATGCTCTTGAAGGAGAGCGCGCCGCGGGGCGCCGCCTCGCCCAACCTGCAGATCTTCGCCACCGACATCGACGAGCGCGCCCTGGAAGTGGCCCGCGCCGGCCGCTATCCGGCGACGATCGCGACCGATGTGACGCCCAAGCGCCTCAAGGAATTCTTCTCGCGCGAGGACGGCACCTATCGCGTTTCCGCCGATTTGCGCGAGATCTGCCTGTTCTCGGCGCACAATCTGTTGCGCGATCCGCCCTTTTCCAGGCTCGACCTGATCGCCTGCCGCAACCTGCTGATCTACATGGGACCGGAACTGCAGGAGAAGATCGTCCCGATCTTCCACTACGCGCTGCGCAACAACGGCTATCTCTTTCTCGGTTCCTCGGAGAACGTCACCCGCCACGGACGTCTGTTCTCGACCGTCGACAAGGCGAGCCGCATCTTCCAGAAGCGAAGCGGGGTCGCCATGCAGCGGCTGCCGGAATTCCCGCTGGCGGCGGCCAGGCAGGCGCCCCCGATCGTGCGCCGGGGGACGACCGCGACAAGCCTGCGGGAAGTCGCGGAGCGGGTCCTCGTCGAGCGCTATTCGCCGG
>SUGL01000012.1 GCA_004963905.1 Mesorhizobium sp. | reverse complement strand
GCCGGCGTGACATCTGATCTCCCCCCTTGTGGGGGAGATGGCCGGCAGGCCAGAGAGGGGCGCGAAGGAACGCCAACCTACTTCGCTGCACCTATAGGACACCGCGCTCACGACGGCCCGCTCAACCGTGGCTGCGGCGGCAACACGTCATCGGCCGAGATCGTGCGCGCTTCCGAGGGCAGCATGATCGGGATGCCGTCGCGCACCGGGTAGGCGAGCTTGGCCACGCGCGAGATCAGCTCGCTGCGCTCGGGATCCCAGGTCAACGGCCCCTTGGTGAGCGGGCAGGCGAGCAGTTCCAACAGCTTCGGGTCGACCGTGGCCTTCCGTCCGTCACGTCTGTCTGCTGCCATCGCACTTTTCCTTGTCCAAACGCCACAGGGTAAGTGTGTTGAGATTCAGGTCAGGCCGAGCCGGAGTCGAAGACGGGCGCGGAGCGACCAAAATGGTGGGTTCCGAGAACCGGAGCGGAGCGTACTTGAAGTACGTGAGCACCGGCCTACGCCGACCGTAGCCTTAACTGCCACGCAACCCTCATTTCATCAATGCTTCGGCCGGCGAAGGCCGGAAGCGCAGGAAGCCGCTATTTGCAGGCCGGCCTCACCTGAATATCAATACACTTACTGGAGGCTCGAGCCAAAATCCTCGTCCTCGCGCGCGAGCGTTATTTCGGTGATGGCGATCAGCGTCTCGGCACGCGTCTTCAAGTCCGCCGCTTCGAGCAGCGCCTGCTTCTCGGCCGGCCCGTAGGGCGCCATCATCGACAGCGCATTGACCAGCATTCCGTTCTCGGCCCGGCTGACGCTTTCCCAGTCGGCTTCGAGGTCATTGGCCTGCAGATAGGCGCGGAACGCCTTGAGCAGCGCCGGCCGGTCGACCTCGGCGGCGGCCTGGTCCTCTTCGAGATCGGCGAGGAAGGGTGCGATCCGGCATTGCCGGAACGGCGTCTTCACCGCCAGTTCCTGCGTGACGCGGAAGCGGCAGACGCCTTGCAGCGAGATCAGGTAGCGGCCGTCACCGGTCTCGGCGAGCGAGATGATGCGCCCGGCGCAGCCGACGCTGCAAAGCTCGGGCTCGCCGTCGTCGCGCAGCGCGCCGTCGAGGCTGGGCTGGATCATGCCGATCAGCCGCGATCCGGCCATCGCCTCGTCGATCATCTGCAGATAGCGCGGCTCGAAAATGTTGAGCGGCATGCGGCCGCCCGGCAGCAGCAGCGCTCCGGCGAGCGGGAACACCGGGATCGTCGACGGCAGATCCCTCGCGAGCCGATAGCGGGCGTTTCCGACCTGCACTTCAACCCTCCGCACACGTCGCCCGGCAGCGGTCAAATCTGCGATCGACGCAGCCCGGCTTCTTCACCCGTTTATCGGCAGGGCGAGCCACTGCCCCCTATCTGGCGCAGCTGCCGCCCTGCGCAAGCCCCTTACCTGGCAAACGGCAACAAAGCCGGCAAAGCGCTCACGAGAACAGCAGCGACGACAGTTTGCGCCGCGCCGCCAGCGTCGCCTCGTCGGTCATTCCCCATGCCTCGAAGAACTTCAACAGCTGCGCCCGCGCGCCGTCGTCGTTCCATGTCCGGTCGGCCTTGACGATCGCCAGGAGATTGTCGGCGGCCTGCGTCCGCTCGCCATGCGCATTCTGGATCATCGCCAGGTCGAACCGCGCCTGATGATCGTTCGGATTGGCGGCGAGCCGACGCTCGAACTCCGCCGGATTGCCGAGCGTGGCCGCTTCCGCCGCCAGCGTCATCTTGGCGCGCAGCGCCGCGAGCGCCGGTGCGTCCTTCTTGTCCTCCGGCGCCTTCGCAAGCACCGCCTCGACGCCTTGGCTGTCGCCGGCCTCGAACAGGATCTCGCCGAGCCCGGCAATCGCCTCGATGGTTTCGGGCGCCTGCTCGAGGATCGCGTCATAGATGTCGGTCGCGGTCTGGACGTCGCCGGCCTCGCGCGCCTCGCTGGCCGCCGCCAACGCATCCGTGATCTGCGACGCCGCGCCGCCGCCCTTGCCGCCGACCTTCTGGATGAATTGCGTGATCTGGCTTTCGGGAATGGCGCCCATGAAGCCGTCGACCGGCTGGCCGTCCTTGAAGGCGATGACCGCGGGGATCGACTGGATGCCGAGCTGGCCGGCGACCGAGGGATGGTCATCGATGTTCATCTTGACCAGCTTGACCTTGCCGCCGGCGGCCTTGACCGCCTTTTCGAGCTGCGGCGTCAGCTGCTTGCAGGGACCGCACCACGGTGCCCAGAAGTCGACCAGGACCGGCTGGCGGCGCGATTCCTGGATGACGTCGGCCGCGAATGTCGCGGTCGTGGTGTCCTTGATCAGATCCGCGGCGGCCGGCGCCTCGCCGAGCGAGACCTTGGCGCGGTCGGCCCCGCCATACTGGACGGATTGGGCGTACTGGCCGGCATTGCCGCCAAATGAGCCGCTGAACGGATTGTTGTCACTCATGTCGTCGCCCTTTCGGTCGCGCCGCCGGCATGAAGGCGCGGCGCGTCATTGTCGGATTTCGGTTCGCCCTCCATGTGGCGATCAAGCCCCGACTTTCAAGATAATGAGACTTTCAAGATAACAGGATCGTGGCCGGTTGCCTCGACGAATCTGATGAGATCGGCGGCCGCGATGGTCGTCGTCGCCTCATTGGTCAGCGGATGGCCGTTGATGACCTCGTGGCTCATCAACTCCTGGTCGAGAATCACCTTCACTTGGCCACCCGTGTCGTTGATCAGGCCGAAGACGGTGACCGCGCCGGGGATGACGCCGAGCAGTTCCATCAGCATTTCCGGCTTGCCGAAGGACACGCGGCCGGCGGCGCCGATCAGATGGTGGATCTGCTTGAGATCGACCACCGCCTCCTCGCCGACGGTGACGAGGAAATAATTGTCCTTCTTGTCCTTGAGGAAGAGGTTCTTGGTGTGCCCGCCCGGGATCTCGCCGCGCAGCGCCTGCGAATCGGCGACCGTGAACAGCGGCGGATGCCGCACCGTCGAGACGGAAATGCCGAGATCGGCAAGAAAGGCGTAGAGCTCGGCTTCGGTCTTCGGCATCGGTCCTCACATCGTCCGGCAGGCGCGGTCATGCCGTTTACGGCCAATGGCGCCCTTGGGGCAAGGGTGGCGGAGGTCGGTGAAGAAATCGGCGCTTCGGGCGATCTCATCGGCGCTTGCGGGCTGCGGCCAAAAAGACCGTCATTTCCCTGTTGCAATCGCCGCGCTCTTCGGCCATATAGGCGCGGCTTGCGGCCCGAGGCCGCGCGAGCGGGTGTAGCTCAGGGGTAGAGCACAACCTTGCCAAGGTTGGGGTCGGGCGTTCGAATCGCCTCACCCGCTCCAGTTTCCCTCAAGGGATCAAGCAAACGAAAAGCCGCGGACCTCCGCGGCTTTTTCGCGTTCTGGAGCTGACGCTTCCACGAAAAACCTACCCCAGCCTCGCCCGCGTCGTCCGCGGCGTCGCCAGCAGCAGGCTCGTCTCGCTCCCGGTAATCCCCGGGATCAGCCGTATCCGGCGCAGCACGGCGTCGAAATCGGTCAGCGAGGCGGTGCCGAGCTCGACCACCAGGTCCCAGCGGCCGTTGGTGGTGTGGATGGTCGACACCTCGGGAAAGCCGCCGAGCGCCCTGATCACGCGGTCGGCCGCATGGCCCTCGATCTCGATCATCATCACGCCGCGCATCTTCTGATCGACCGCATCGGCGCGCAGCACCACCGTGTAGCCGATGATCTCGCCGGATTTTTCCAGCCGCTCCATGCGCGCCCGAACGGTCGCGCGCGAGACGCCGAGATCGAGCGCGAGATCGGAGACGCTGCGCCGCGCGTCGTGCCTGAGCAGCGTCACCAGTCTTTCGTCGAGCGCGTCCATGCTTGTCCATTTCGATCAGACGATATGCGCAATATGATAGATCAGCCTTTTCGAAATGCCAATTTTCCCTGTTCAAACCGCCAGGCGGCGATGGTTCACTCCAAGCAGTCAATCGCAAGGGCCAAAAAGAATCATGCGCTGCAGGATCGTTGGCGCGCCGGTGCAGGACGGCGCGGGCAGGATGGGATGCGAGATGGGGCCGAGCGCGCTGCGCACCGCAGGACTCGTCTCGGTGCTGTCGGAACTCGGCCACGAGGTCGAGGACTGGGGCGCGGTGCTGCCGGCTCAGGCACGCGCCGTCGTCCATGGCAATCTCGCGCTCAAGGCACTGCCTGAAATTTCCGCCTGGACGTCGGCGATCGCCGAAGCCGCCTACACGGCCTCGAAGGACGCCATGCCGATCTTCCTCGGCGGCGACCACTCGATCTCCGCCGGCACCGTATCCGGCGTGGCGCGCCGCGCGGCCGAACGCGACCGGCCGCTCTTCGTGCTCTGGCTCGACGCGCATCCGGATTTCCACACGCTCGACACCACCACCAGCGGCAATCTGCACGGCGTGCCGCTCGCCTATGCCAGCGGCCGCCCCGGCTTCAGCGGCTATTTCCCGGATCTGCCGGCCGCGGTCGAGCCGGCCCGCATCTGCACCATGGGCCTGCGCAGCGTCGATCCGGCCGAGCGCCGGGCGCTGAAGGAGGCGGGCGTGACCGTGCATGACATGCGCTCGATCGACGAGCATGGCATCGCCCCGCTGCTGCGTGCTTTCTTGGGTCGCGTCGAAGCGGAAAACGGGCTGCTGCATGTCAGCCTCGACGTCGATTTCCTCGATCCGTCGATCGCGCCGGCCGTCGGCACCACCGTGCCCGGCGGCGCCACCTTCCGCGAGGCGCATCTGGTGATGGAGATGCTGTCCGACTCAGGCCTGGTCTCCAGCCTCGACCTGGTCGAGCTGAACCCGTTCCTCGACGAGCGCGGCCGCACGGCCACGCTCATGGTCGACCTAGCCGCCAGCCTGATGGGCCGCCGCATCATGGACCGCCCGACCCGCAGCCATTCAGGAAGCCTCTGATCATGACCCAGCCGTCCCGCCTTGCCATCGTCCCCTTCGTCAGCGTCGACCGCATGATGAAGCTGGTGCTCGCCATCGGCGTCGAACGCTTCCTCACCGAGCTTGCCGGCTATATCGAGGAGGATTTCCGCCGCTGGGAGCTGTTCGACAAGACGCCGCGCATCGCATCGCACAGCCATGACGGCGTCATCGAGCTGATGCCGACCAGCGACGGGCGCCTCTACGGCTTCAAATATGTCAACGGCCACCCGAAGAACATGCGCGAGGGCCGCCAGACGGTCACCGCTTTCGGCGTGCTTGCCGATGTCGGCTCCGGCTACCCGATGCTGTTGACCGAGATGACGATCCTGACGGCGCTGCGCACCGCCGCGACGTCCGCCGTCGCCGCCAAATATCTGGCGCCGAAGGGATCGCGCGCCATGGCCATCATCGGCAACGGCGCCCAGTCCGAGTTCCAGGCCATCGCCTTCAAGGCGCTCATCGGCATCGACCGGCTGCGGCTCTACGACATCGACCGCCAGGCCTCGGAAAAATGCGCCCGCAACCTCGCCGGCAAGGGTTTCGACATCACCATCTGCTCGACCGGGCAGGACGCGGTGGAAGGCGTCGACATCATCACCACGGTGACGGCCGACAAGCAGTACGCCACCATTCTCACCGACAACATGGTCGGCTCCGGCGTCCACATCAACGCGGTCGGCGGCGACTGCCCGGGCAAGACGGAGCTGCATCGCGACATCCTGCTGCGCTCCGACATCTTCGTCGAGTTCCCACCGCAGACGCGCATCGAGGGCGAGATCCAGCAGCTCGACCCCGACCATCCGGTAACCGAGCTGTGGCAGGTGATGACCGGCCAGGCCGAAGGCCGCAAGTCGGCCAAGCAGATCACGCTGTTCGATTCCGTCGGTTTCGCCACCGAGGATTTCTCCGCGCTCCGCTATGTCCGCGACCAGCTCAAGGCCACCGGCCTCTACGAGGAGCTCGACCTGCTCGCCGACCCCGACGAGCCGCGCGACCTGTTCGGCATGCTGCTCAGGGCCGCGATGCAGCCTGCGGCGTGAGCCAATCGCATAGGGCGCTCCCCCTCTCCGTCTCGGCTTCGCCGAGCCACCTCTCCCCCGCCTCTGGCGGGGGCGAGGAACCCAAGCTTGCGAGGGGCGCGCCTTCGGCGATTAGCGTTTCCTCGCCCCCATGAAATGGGGGAGAGGTGGATCGGCGCGCAGCGCCGAGACGGAGCGGGGGCTGGCGCTGACCTATGCGATTGCCCTGACTTTACGGGGACATTGGTACCTACTAGCGCAAAGCCGCGCAGCTTTCCCTCTCCACCAGCACCGGCGCCAGCACCTCGCGGCGCGAGGGCGCCTCCGGCTCGCCGACACGCTCGAGCAGCAGGTTCACCGCCCGCGTTCCGATCTTTTCGACCGGCTGGGCGATCGTCGTCAGCGGCGGCCATGTGGTGACCGCATAGGGAATGTCGTCGAAGCCGATCAGCGACATGTCGTCGGGGACGCGCAAGCCGCGCGAGCGCAGCGCGGTGATGGCGCCCATCGCCATCAGGTCGTTGCAGGCGAACACCGCCGTGATGTCCGGCGCCTGCGCCATCAGCCGCTCCATCGCCAGGCGGCCGCCGGCGAAATGATAGTCGGAATCGACCACCGACGATGCTGGCAGCTCGAGGCCCATCTCCTCGAGCGCCCGGACAAAGCCGCGCAGGCGGGCGGGGCTGGAGCTCGAATCGCGCGGGCCGCCGATGACACCGATCTTGTAATGGCCGAGCCCGACCAGGTGGCGCCCGGCGAGATAGCCGCCATGATCGTGGTCGACCAGCACGGTATCGACGTTGACGGAGTGGATCTCACGGTCGAGCAGCACCGCCGGCACGGCGGCGGAAAGGCGCGAGAACACCCGCGCATGGTCGGACGAGCCGGCGAAGATCAGCCCGTCGATCTGCTTTGCCAACAGCACCGACAGATAGCGCTCTTCCTTCTCGGCATTGCCGTCGGAATTGCACAGGATCACCGTATAGCCGGCGACGAAGCCCGCATCCTCGATCTGGCGCGCGACGCTGGCGAAGAACGGGTTCGAATTGTCGGGGAGCAGCAGGCCGATGGTCTTGGTCTCGCCGCGCCTGAGGCTCCGCGCCAGCGAGTTCGGGCTGTAGCGCAGCGCGGTGATCGCCGCGCGCACGCGCTCGGCCGTTTCCGGCTCGACATGGCGCGTGCGGTTCATCACATGCGAGACCGTTGCGACGGATACCCCCGCATAGCGCGCGACATCGGCAATCGTCGTCATGGTCCCTGGTTCCCCTGACTACTGCATTTTCCTACGCAATTCCGGACGGAAAACCGTCACGCACTTTTCTTGGAATTGCTCTAGCGGATTTTCCGCAACAACCTCTCCCGATACGCGTCTAGGATGACGGCGAGCACGATGACAAGGCCAATCACGATGGGTTTGAAATTGTCGCCGACGCCGAGCAGCTGCAGCCCGGTGCTCAAGACCTGCAGGATGCAGGCGCCGACCAGCGTGCCGATGATCGAGCCCTTGCCGCCGCTGAGGCTGGTGCCGCCGATGATGACGGCGGCGATCGCGTTGAGCTCGTAGCCGACGCCGGCGATCGGGCTGCCGATGTTCAGGCGCAGCAGATAGACCATGGCCGCGATGCCGGCGGTGAGGCCGCTGATGGTGAAGGCGGCGACCTTGTAGAAATCCGGATTGTGGCCGGAGAGCCGCACCGCCTCGTCATTGGTGCCGACCGCGAAGATCATGCGGCCGAAGACGGTGAAGCGCAGCACGAACCAGCCGGCGGCGATCACCAGCACCGCGACCAGGAAGATCGAGGGCAGGAAGCCGCCGATGATCAGATTGCCGAAATCGACGAAGCTTTGCGGCAGGCCGGTGATGGTCGAATTGTCGCTGACGACGCGGGCCGCGCCCGCCGCCATGTTGAGCATGCCGAGCGTGACGATGAAGGACGGGATCTTCCAGCGCGTCGAGATCCACCCGTTGAGGAAGCCGCAAACCGCGCCGGTCGCCATGCAGGCGAGCAGCGCCAGCGTGATCGCGGCCGCCGGCGAAAGGCTCTCGTCGATCATGACCGTGGCGCCGACCACGGTGCAGAGCGCCAGCACCGATCCGACGGAAAGGTCGATGCCGCCGGTGAGGATGACGAAGGTCATGCCGGCGGCAAGCACCGTGTTGATGGCGATCTGCACGAAGATTTTCAGCGCGTTGCCGGGCGTGGCGAAGTAAGGCGCCGTGGCCGAGAAGAACAGCGTGATCAGCACCAGCGCCAACAGCACGCCGGCGTCGCGGATCAGGAAGCGCAGGAATTTCGCCCTGCCCGGAGAAACAGGCGCCGACACCAGCGGTTCGGACGTCTCGGTCATGGTCGCACATACTCCTGATAGGCGAGCGACAGGATGCGCTCCTGGTCGAATTCGGCTCGCGGCACCTCGCCGACGATTTTGTTCTTGGAAAAGACGATGATGCGGTGGCACATGCCCATCAGCTCGGGCAGATCGGACGACACCATGATGATGCCTTTCTCGGCCGCCGCCAGCATCCACAAGAGCTGGTAGATCTCGCGCCGCGCGCCGATGTCGACGCCGCGCGTCGGCTCGTCGAGGATCAGCGTCGAGGTGCCGCGGAACAGCCATTTGGCCAGCACCACCTTCTGCTGGTTGCCGCCCGAGAGATTGCGCACCGCCTGCTCGATCGAGCTTGCCTTGACGCGCAGCTGCCCGACGAGGTCGTTGGCGGCCGCGGCTTCCGTCCGGCGGTTGACCAGCCCGTGGCGCGAGACCTTGCCGAGATCGGTGATGGTGATGTTCTTGTCGACGGCCAGGTCGAGCAGCAGGCCCTGGCCCTTGCGGTCCTCGGTCAGCAGGCTGAGCCCATGCCGGACCGCGTCCTTGGGCGCGGTGATCGCCACCGGCTTGCCGTCGATCTCGATTACGCCGTCGAGTTTCGGATCGGCGCCGAACAGCGCCCGCATGGCCTCCGTGCGGCCGCTGCCCACCAGGCCTGCGACGCCCAGGATCTCCCCATGCCGGACCGAGAAGGAGATTTCCGGGGTCGCAGCATCGCGCTTCAGATTGGCGACGCGGAGCGCGACCTTGCCCGGTACGATAGAGGCGTCGAAGGAGTATTCGTCGGCGATGTCGCGCCCGATCATCATGCGCACCAGGTCCGGCACGCTGAGGCCGTGCAGATCGCGGGTCGCGACCAGCCTGCCGTTGCGCAAGACGGTCACCCGGTCACCGATCTCGAACACCTCGTGCAGGCGGTGCGAGATGTAGATGATGGTGACGCCCTTGGCCTTGAGCCGCTTGATGATGGCGAACAGCCGCGTGATCTCGGGCGGCGTCAGCGTCGCCGTCGGCTCGTCGAGCACGAGGAGCTTCGAGTCGTAGCTCAGCGCCTTGGCGATCTCGACCAGCTGCATCTGGGCGACGCCGAGCGCCTCGACGCGCGTCCTCGGATCGACGTCGAGGCCGACCTCTTTCAGCAGCGCGACGGCGCGCCGGTTGAGCGCCTTGCGGTCGACGATGCCGAAGGCGCGGCGCGGCAGATTTTCCAGCATCAGATTCTCGGCGATGCTGAGATAGGGCAAAAGGTTCAGCTCCTGGTGCACGATGCGGATGCCGCTCTGCTGCGCGTCGTGCGGCGTCTTCGGCTGGTAGGGCTGGCCGTTGAAGGCGATCGTGCCGCTGTCCGGCTGGTAGATGCCGGCCAGCAGCTTGATCAGCGTCGACTTGCCGGCGCCGTTCTCGCCCAGCACGATATGGGTTTCGCCGCGCGCGATCGACAGCGAGACGTCGCTCAGCGCGACGACGCCGGGAAAGATCTTTCCGACCCCTTCAAGCGAAAGAATCACATCGTCCATGGGCAGCAAAATCCTGAATTACGCTCCGCCGCCTGGGCGGCACGAGCGCGCGGTCATCGCCGCCGACAGTTTGCCGGCGGCGATGATGAGACAAGCGAAAGGATGACGCCAGAGGGAGTGCCGGCGCCCTTGCTCGCCTCACGCCGTGATCAGCTTGACGTCGGTCTTGACCCAGCCGGAGAACTTCTCGCCGGCCAGCTCGCGCAGGCCGTAGTCGATGCCCATCGCCGCCATCTGGGCGCCATACTGCTCGACGGTGGCGAGCATCTTGCCCTCTTTCAGCAGCGGTCCGACGGCCGGGATGTTGTCGAAGCCGACCACCTTGATCTGGCCGGACTTGCCGGCCGCGTCGATCGCCTTGACGACGCCGAGCGCCATCGAGTCGTTGGCCGCCATCACGCCCTGGATGTCCGGGTGCTGGGTGAGGAAGTTGGTCATCAGCGTGTTGGCCTCCTCGGTCTCCCAATGCGCCGTCTTGGAGTCGAGCAGCTTCAGCTTGTATTCCTTCACCGAGTCATCAAAGCCGAGCTTGCGCTGCTTGGCGTTGTCGGCCTCCGGATTGCCCTCGAGGATGACGACCTTGCCGCCCTTGCCCAGCGCCTTGCCGAGCGCGTCGCCGGCAAGCTTGGCGCCGGCCCGGTTGTCCGGCCCGAAGAAGGCGAGATCGATGCCGGCCTTCTTCTTGGCCTTCTCGTCGAGCGCGACGTCGATGTTGATGACCTTGATGCCGGCCTTCAGCGCCTTGGCGATCGGCGTCACCATGGCCTTCGAATCGGCCGGCGCCACGACGATGATGTTGTAGTTCTGGGTGATGAAGTTCTCGATGGCGTCGACCTGGGCGGCGAAGTCGCGCTCGTCCTTCATGCCGACGGCGGCGAAATCGAACTTGTCCTTGTTCTTGGCCGCATACGCCTCGGCGCCGGCCTGCATCTGCTTGAAGAACTCGTTGGCCAGGGACTTCATGACCAGGCCGACCTTCGGCTTGTCGGCGGCGAAGGCCGGACCGAACGGCAGAGCCAGCGCGCCGGCCGCCAACGCGCTGGTCTTCAGGAACTGGCGGCGCGAGAACGAGCCCAGCTCGAGCACGGGGTAATTTGAAACCTTGCTCATGTTTTCCTCCACTTTAATGAGCCGTAATCGGTTACGTAACCGATTACGCAAGGTAGGGCGACATTTTATCAGCTGTCAATATCGTAAGCGAGCTACCGGGGGTGCATCATTTGAGATGCTGCCTGCGGCTCCCTGCTTGAGAGGGCAGCGCCGCCCCTCATTGCCCTGCCGGGCATTTCTCCCCGTATAGTGACGGGGAGAAAAACGCCGTCATCGGCGATTTCGCCAATCGCCGGCGTTGCGGGAACGAGCGCCAGGGCTGCGGCCAGCCTCCTTCTCCCCGTCACTATACGGGGAGAAGGTGCCGGCAGGCGGATGAGGGGCGGCGCCAGCATTCGGCTATTGGCGACGGCAGCCCACAAAAAATTGCTCGGAGCGGATCATACCGGCATGATTCCCCGCCGCGACATCACCGCCACCCCAGCGCCGGCGCGACGTGCTGCAGGATCGCCTCGATGACATGGGCGTTGTAGTCGACGCCGAGCTGGTTGGGCACGGTGAGCAGCAGCGTGTCGGCCTCGGCGATCGCCTGATCCTCCTTCAGCTGCTCGATGAGCACGTCCGGCTCGGCGGCATAGGTGCGGCCGAACACGGCGCGCTTTTCCGGCTCGATATAGCCGAAGTGATCCTCGCCCTCGCTGCCGCCGAAATAGGCGCGGTCCATGTCGTTGACCAGGGCGAAGATGCTGCGGCTGACCGAGACGCGCGGCTCCCTGGCGTGGCCGGCTTCCTTCCAGGCGGCGCGGTACGCTCTTATCTGCTTGGCCTGCTGGATGTGGAGCGGCTCGCCGCTCTCGTCGAATTTGAGCGTCGAGCTCTGCAGGTTCATGCCGAGCTTGGCCGCCCACACCGCGGTGGCGTCAGTGGCCGCGCCCCACCAGATCCGCTCACGCAAGCCCGCCGAGAAGGGCTCCAGCCTGAGCAGGCCGGGCGGGTTGGGAAACATCGGCCGCGGATTGGGCTGGGCGAAACCTTCGCCGCGCAAGAGATCGAGGAAGATCTCGGCGTGGCGGCGCGCCATGTCGGCATCGGTCTTGCTCTCTTCCGGCACGTAGCCGAAATAGCGCCAACCGTCGATCACCTGTTCGGGTGAGCCGCGGCTGATGCCGAGCTGCAGCCGCCCGCCGGCGATGAGGTCGGCGGCGCCGGCATCCTCGGCCATGTAGAGCGGGTTCTCGTAGCGCATGTCGATGACGGCGGTGCCGAGCTCGATGCGCTTGGTTTTGGCTCCGGCCGCCGCAAGCAGCGGGAAGGGCGAGCCGAGCTGGCGAGCGAAATGGTGGACGCGGAAATAGGCGCCGTCGGCGCCAAGCTCCTCGGCCGCGACCGCGAGGTCGATCGACTGCAGCAACGCGTCGGCGCCCGAGCGCGTGCCCGATTGCGGCGAGGGCGACCAATGCCCGAACGACAGAAACCCGATCTTCTTCATGTGCTCCGTTCCGGTTCGGAGCGGCCCGCTGAACCACTCGAACTCTCGTGTTGCTCCGACGCAATGCCGGGAAGAGCATACGACGGCTTTCCGCTTCGGAATTGCGCAAGGCAAATAGTCAAAGCCGCGCGGCTATTCAACGGAACGCTATCGGATACAGACCGTCAATCGATACGGATCCCGACGGCTGCCTGGCGCCCCGCACCGCGCGCTGAAAGGCGCGCTGATCAGCGTTCATCTTCTGGGAAACCAGCGCAAAACGTTGGAGACTGGTGGAAGCCTCTCAACCTCGTCATCCACGGGCGGAGCGACGCGAAGCGGAGCGCAGACCCGAGGATCCATTCCGTGACCTTCGCCGAAGAGCGCAGCGGAGCAGAATTCTGCACCGTAGCAACGCCTCAACGTCACGGAATGGATTCTATGGTCTGCGCAGCGTCGCTTCGCTCCGCCATAGAATGACGACGTGATGATGGGCGTTTCGGCCAATCTCCAACCTATGCCGCCTGCCACATAGCCGTCGGTCATTCTGTGCCGGGCAATTAGTAAACCGTGAAAAGCGTCGGCAGCACGCCGGCCGCGCGGAAATACTCCACCGTCTCGATGAGCGGAAACAGGGCCAGGAAATAGAGCCCGTCCCGGAACGTGCTTTTCAGCGCGCTGGTGGAAAAGACCAGCTGGTCCTGGTCGCGGTAGAGCATCGGGTTCGGCCAGAAACGCGGCGTCCGCCCGGCATAGGCCGTGTAGACGGCGCCGAACTTGCCGAACAGGAACTCGGCCTCTCGATTGGCCGTGAACCGGAAGACGAGGAAGCTTGCCAGACCCAGTATCGCGGCCGCCAGCGCCGATCCGAACATCAGCCCGATGCCGACCGCGCCGATGGTCGAGAAGAAATAGAGCGGGTTGCGGGTCATCGAGAACGGACCCGAAACGATCAGCTCGTCATTCTTCTTACCGCCGACATAGAGGCTGCTCCACAGTCGGCCAAGGAAGCAGACGAGCACGAAGCCGAAGCCGGCCGTCTCCACCAGCTCGTGCCCGCTCGAGCCTTCGCTGAGAAACGGCTTGGAAAAGAACAGCAGGACGATGGCCACCACCGCGGCGACCTGGACGACGATCAGGCGCTTGTGCTGGTCGAACGCTTTAGGCGCTGATTTGAGCGATGTGTAAGCCATTCGGGTTCAGCCACTCCGGCCCAGTCAGGGACGCTACGCTCTAGCCTCTCTCCTGTGGGATTGCGAGGCCTGATCAGTATTTTCGGTCATTCTTACGAATTTGTAAGGACCGGGACAGGCCTGGGTAAGCCCCGACTTGTGGGAATGGTGCACCGCCGATGCTAGCATGGCGTTCGCAACGGAGCCCGGACAAAACGCGAGATGCGACTTCTGCTCGTTGAAGATGATCCAAGGACCGCCGACTACATTGTCAGGGGGCTGAGCGAGGCCGGGCACGCCTGCGACCTGCTGCGCAACGGCCATGACGCGCTCGTCGCGGCGACCCGCGATGCCTATGACGTCATCGTTGCCGACCGCATGGTTCCGGGTCTCGACGGCCTGTCGATGATCAAGGCGGTGCGCGCCGCGGGCATCAAGACGCCGGCCATATTCCTGACCTCGATCGGCGGCGTCGACGACCGGGTCGAAGGACTGGAGGCCGGCGGCGACGATTATCTGGTCAAGCCCTTCGCCTTTTCCGAACTGCTGGCCCGCATCAATGCGCTCGGCCGCAGGCCGGCGGCGCAGGAACAGAAAACCTGTCTGCGCGTCGCCGACCTCGAGATGGATCTGATCATGCGCCGTGTGACCAGGCAGGGACAGACGATCGACCTGCAGCCCCGGGAATTCAGCCTGCTCGAGGTGCTGATGCGCGGCGAGGGCCGCGTGATTACCCGCACCATGCTTCTGGAGCGCGTCTGGGATTTCCATTTCGATCCCAAGACCAGCGTCGTCGAGACCCATATCAGCCGGCTCAGGGCCAAGGTCGACAGGCCGTTCGACGTGGCGCTCATCCACACGGTGCGCAACACCGGCTACAGCCTGCACGCCCAAGTTTGACCCCAAGAGTTGTTGAGATCCATGCCCGATCGCATCTCGCGCCTCCGGCCGGCCTTCCGTATATAAGCGACATGTCGATGCTGGACTCCGCAAGGCAATGGGCGCTTCGCATGAAGCGCGACGTCGTGGCCCTGTGGCTCGCTGCCCGCGATCCACGCGTTCCCTGGTACGCGAAGGTCATGGCCGGCGCGGTTGCGGCCTATGCGCTCAGCCCCGTCGACCTCATTCCGGATTTCATTCCGATCGTCGGCTATCTGGACGATCTTGTTATCGTTCCGCTCGGCATCCTGCTTGCGGTCAAGCTGGTTCCGCCCGGCCTCATGCGGGAATTCCGCGACACCGCCACGCGCAGCACCAAGCCGGTCAGCCTGACCGGCCTGATCTTCATGATCGCGGTCTGGATAGCGGCGGCGCTGGCGCTGCTGTGGCTGTTATGGCCGAAGTCCGTCTAGAGCAATTCCAGGAAAGGTGTGAGCGGCTTTCCGGCCGGAATTGCGTAAAAACAAAGAGATAGAGCAATTCCAGGAAAGTGTGTAACGGTTGGGCTCGGCGACTTAGCCGTAGCCTCCGTTCGAAATTGCGTAAGAACAAATAGTTGAGCGATGAAGGAAACACGCGTCAGCCTGCTGCGCAGCACGCCGTTCCGGCTGGCGCTGACCTTTGCCTTCCTGTTCGTGCTTGCCTTCATCCTGTCCGGCGCGGTCGTCTACCAGCTGATGAGCGCCGACCTGGCGAGACGACTCGATCAATCCATCAAGGAGACCTACACGGTCGTGGCCCTGACCTATGCGGGGAACGAGAAGGAAGATCTCATCGCCTCGGTCAACAACAACGCCGACCTCAGCCCCGACAAGGATCAACTTTTCTCGCTGACCGATCCCGACGGCAACCATCTGGCGGGAAACTTCACCGCGTCCGGCCTGCCCGACGGTTTCTCGATGTTCGCCGCCAGACTGCCGGGCGTGCCGCCCGACACGATGTATCGCGCCTATACCGGCGAGGTTGGCGGCAACAGCCTGACGGTCGCCGCCTCGCTCGCCGAGACCGACGAGCTGGAGACCATCGTGCTGATGAGCTTCGGCTGGGGGACGCTGTTCATCACCGGCCTCGCGATCGCCGGCGGCGCCCTGCTTGCCTCGCGCGTCCAGCGGCGGCTCGACGGCATCGCCGCCACCATGGTCGACGTCTCGCACGGACGGCTCGACACGCGCATCCCGCTGACCGGCAACGGCGACGACATCGATGCCGTATCCACCCAGGTGAACGCCGCGCTCGACCGCCTGTCGGCGCTGGTCGACGGCATGCGGGAGGTTAGCGCCAACATCGCGCATGATCTGAAGACGCCGCTCAACCGCCTGCAAATGATCCTCGAGCAGGCCGCCGACAAGACCGTTTCGGGCGAGGACGTCACCGACGAGCTCGCCGATGCGCGCGCCGAAAGCTCGCAGATCAACGAGACCTTCGACGCGCTTCTGCGCATCGCCCAGATCGAGGCCGGCGCGCGCAAGGCGCGCTTCGTCGATCTCGATGTCGGCACTGTCGTCGACACCATCGGCGACGTCTATGCCGACGTTGCCGAGGATGACGGAAAGTCGCTGTCGACGAAGATTGTTCCGGATACGAAATGGTATATCCAGGGCGATCGCGACCTGCTCATGCAGATGCTGGCCAATCTGGTCGAGAACGCGCTTAGGCATTGCCCGCCGGGCACGGCGATCGAGCTGTCGGTGACGCGGCAGGACGACCGCATCCTCGTCCACGTAAGCGACAACGGCCCCGGCATTCCGGCCGGGGAGCGCGAAAAGGTCTTCCAGCGGCTCTACCGGCTGGACACCAGCCGCAC
Organism: Mesorhizobium sp.; assembly: GCA_004963905.1. Lineage (GTDB taxonomy): Bacteria > Pseudomonadota > Alphaproteobacteria > Rhizobiales > Rhizobiaceae > Mesorhizobium. The sequence goes on along the minus strand of SUGL01000012.1, from coordinate 144,358 downwards.
GACGCCGGGCAGCGGCCTTGGCCTCAGCCTCGTCAAGGCTGTCGCCGACCTGCATGGCGCCACCATCGCGCTGGAGGACAACAATCCCGGACTTGGCGTGTCGGTGAGCTTTCCGGCAGCGAAGTCGCCCACGACCTGACCGGCAAGCCTGCTGCAGCTACCTGACGCCCGCCTTGCGGAAATCGGAGGGCGACATGCCGGCAAGCTTGCGGAACGACTTGTTGAAGGCGCTGAGCGATCCGAAGCCCGAGTCCATTGCGACCTTCAGCACGTTGGCGCCCTCATGCATCAAAAGCGCCTGCGCATAGCTCAGCCGCAAGAGATTGACATATTCGTTGAGCGTCATGCCCGTCGATTTCTTGAACAGGCTCATGGCGTATTTGGGATGAATGTCGGCCGCCGCCGCAATGTTCACGCAGTCGATGTCGTAGAGGAAATTCTCGGCGATGAAATCGCACATGCGCCCGACATTGCGCGAGGATTGCTGGTCGAAGGGGCTGCCCGCCCCATGCCCCGACGCGGTCTCCGGCACCAGCCGGTAGGGCTCGAAGCGCACCCGCTCGAGCCGAAGCAGCAGCTCGTTGACGGCATGTTCGGCCTTGGCCGCATCGCCCGAGCGCGCATAGTCGTTCCAGCGCTTGAAATTGTCGTTGTCGGACTGGTCGGTGGCATTCGTCACCAGTGTCGCGCCGGTCATCAGCCGGTGCCGGACATCGGCCGGCAGATGCAGCCGGAAGAAATGCACCAGCGGCAGATGCGCGCCGGCATAGATGGCGTCGTCGGTTAGATCGTCCATCTGGTGCGGCAGGCCGCCCCAGAACAGGCACATCTCGCCAGCCGACAGCGAAATCTCGTGCTCGGCCATGCGGTAATGCACGCTGCCGCGCACGATGAAATTCACCTCGACCTGGGCGTGCCAGTGCGGCTTCAGCATCACCAACGGATGGTTGTGGAACATCTGCAAAGCCAGCGGCAGGCCTTCGACGCTGCTCGCGCCTGGCTGGTAGAACGGACGCCCGGGCATCTTACTTTCCGCCAACTTCTTATTCCCTTTGTCGGGGACAAGCCTTCCGCGCCGCATAATCTACCCATGCTCACGGTGAGAGAGCAAACGAAATGGGAGGATTTCAATGCGCACCACACTGACCTGCGCCACGCTTTTGCTTGCCCTGGGCTCCGGCCCGGCCCTCGCGCAATCCGGCGAACTCACGATCTGGAGCTGGAACATCGCCGCTTCGTCGCTGAAGTCGACCGTCGAGGGCTTCAACAAGAAATACCCCGACATGAAGGTCACGGTTCAGGACCTCGGCAACCAGCCGACCTACGACAAGTCGATCGCCGGCTGCGCCGCCGGCGGCGTCGGCCTGCCCGACATCGTCTCGATCGAGAACGGCGAGGCCGAGAACTACTGGAGCCAGTTCCCAGACTGCTTCGTCGACCTGCACACGCTGGGCTACACCGCCGAGGATCAGAAGAAATTCCCCGACTTCAAGCGCACCGAGCTGGAAGTCGGCGACAAGGCCTATGCGATGCCCTGGGATTCCGGCCCGGTCGCCGTCTTCTACCGCCGCGACTTCTACGAGAAGGCCGGCGTCGACCCGGCCTCGATCAAGACCTGGGACGATTTCATCGCCGCCGGCAAGAAGATCCAGGCCGCCAATCCCGGCGTCTCCATGACCAATGCCGACTTCAACGGCGACACCGAATTCTTCCGCATGATCTCCAACGAGCAGGGCTGCGCCTATTTCGCCGAGGACGGCCAGTCGATCACGGTCAACCAGCCGAAATGCGTCGACGCCATGACCAAGGTCAAGGAGATGAAGGACGCCGGCATCGTCTCCTCGGCCGACTGGTCGACCAAGATCACCAACAACACGGCCGGCACCGTCGCCACCCAAGTCTATGGCGGCTGGTATGAGGGCACGATCCGGACCGAATCGCCGAAGGAAAGCGGCAAATGGGGCGTCTATCTGATGCCGAGCCTTACCGCCGACGGGCCGCGCGCCGCCAATCTCGGCGGCTCCTCGCTGGCCATCACCTCGGCCTCGAAGAACAAGGAAGCCGCCTACGCCTACCTGAAATACACGCTGGAAACCAATGAAGGCCAGATCACCATGCTGAAGGATTTCGGCCTGGTGCCCTCGCTGATCTCGGCGCTCGACGATCCTTACGTCGCGCAGGGCCAGCCCTATTGGGGCGACCAGGCGGTGTGGAAGGACATCCTCGCCACGCTGCCGAAGGTTGTTCCGAGCCGCGGCACCCAGTTCCAGAGCGACGCCGAGATCATCGTCCGCGCCGTGCAGACCAAATACCTGGCCGGCGGCTATCCGGACGCCAAGGCCGCGCTCGACGACGCCGCCAGCCAGATCGCCTCGGCGACAGGCCTGCCGGTGAAGTAGAGCCACCTTCCCTTCTCCCCTTGCGGGAGAAGGTGGATTGGCGCGCAGCGCCAAGACGGATGAGGGGTGTTCCAGCGGAGTGAGACGTTGGCGTTCCCTGGAACACCCCTCATCCGGCCGCTTCGCGGCCACCTTCTCCCACAAGGGGAGAAGGCAAGATAGGACGGCGCCAATATCGCCAATTGGCGCTGCTCCAGCAAACTCAAAGCCGATCAAACCGCGCCCGCGAAGAAGGCGCAACCGGGAAAGGAGGAGGGACGATGCGCTACCGGAACGCCACCGCGTATCGCTTCCTGACGCCTTATCTGCTGATCTTCGCCATCTTCTGGATCTGGCCGATCGTCAGTTCGTTCCTGATCTCCTTCCAGGCGACCCGCACCGTCCCGTGGCGCTTCGCGCCGGCCTTCAACTGGGGCCGCCTGATCGGCGATCCCGCCTTCTTCAACGCGTTGAAGAACACGCTTCTGATCCTCGTCATCCAGGTGCCGGTGATGATCTCGCTGGCGATCGTGATGGCGGTGCTTTTGAATTCGCCGCTGCTGAAGGCGCGCGGCCTCTACCGCTTCGCCTTCTTCGCCCCGGTCGTGGTCGGCGAGGTGGCCTATTCGGCGGTGTTCCGGCTGATGTTCAGCCTCGATTTCGGCATCGTCAACAAGCTGCTCAACAGCGTCGGCCTGCCCAAGATCGACTGGTTCTCCAACGTCACGCCGGCCATGGCGCTGATCATGATCGCGGTGACCTGGCGTTGGGCGGGCTACAACGCCATCATCATCCTCGCCGGCCTGCAGTCGATCCCGGAGGACGTCTACGAGGCGGCGACGCTCGACCGCGTCAGCAAGGTCAAGCAGTTCTTCCACATCACTCTGCCGCTCTTGAAGCCGGTCATCGTCTTCTGCGCCGTGCTGTCGATCATCGGCACCATGCAGCTCTTCACCGAGCCGTTCCTGATCACCGAGCGCGGCGGGCCGGGCGGCGGCACCGAGACGCTGGGTCTCCTGCTTTACCGCCAGGGCTTCCGCTCGCTCAATTTCGGCTATGCCTCGGCCATCGCCTACACCATGGCGGGCCTCGCCATCGCCATCACGCTTGTGCAGCTCTGGCTGACGAGAGAACCAAAATGACGGGGGAGCCGAAATGACCTCGCGCTCTCAAAGACGGCTCGGCCGCAGCATCGCGCTGCATCTCGTCCTGACGCCGCTGGCGCTCGTCTGGCTGTTCCCGCTGTGGATGATGGTGGTGTTCTCCACCATGCCCGACAACGGCATCTTCAGCCCCGGCATCGAGCTTCTGCCGCATGACGGCTTCCTCGACAATTTCAACAATCTGCAGCGCGACACCAATTTCGTCGGCGCCATCGGCATCTCCGTCTCGGTTGCGGTGACCTACACCTTCCTGTCGGTGCTGCTCACCTCGATGGCCGGCTGGGCGCTGGCGCGCTACGAGTTCCTCGGCAAGGGGCTGGTGGTGGCGATCATTTTCGGCACCATCACGCTTCCCTATGCGGTCGTGCTGATCCCGCAATTCATCATGGTGGCGCGCGACTTCGCTTTGGCCAACACCTGGATCGCGCTGATCGTGCCGCCGCTGTTCAACTCGCTGGGCGTGCTCTTCATGCGCCAGGCCTTCTCGATGATGCCGGCCGAACTGTTCGACGCCGCTAGAGTCGAGGGCGTGAAGGAATGGCGCATCTTCCTGTTCGTCGCGCTGCCCTTGGCGCGGCCGATGCTGGCTGCCTTGGCCATCATCCTCTTCCTCGCCTCGTGGAACAACTACCTCTGGCCGCTGCTGATCAACAGCCAGCCCGGCGCGATGACGGCGCCGGTGGCGCTCGGCACGCTGATCGGCCTCACCAAGGTCTCCTGGGGCGGCATCATGGCCGGCGCCGTGATGCTGACGGTGCCGATGCTCGTCGTCTTCGTGCTGTTGCAGCGTCATTTCATCGCCGGCATCGCCGCCGGCGCGGTCAAATAGGTCAGGAGCGAGATGGCTGCCGTCACCCTCACCAATGTCGTCAAGCGCTTCGGCACCTTCGAGGTCGTCCATGGCGCCAACATCGACATCGCCGACGGCGAGTTCGTCGTCTTCGTCGGCCCGTCAGGCTGCGGCAAGTCCACACTTTTGCGCATGATCGCCGGCCTGGAGGACATCAGCGGTGGCGAGATCGCCATCGGCGGCAAGGTGATGAACGATGTCGAGCCGGCCGACCGCGGCATCGCCATGGTGTTCCAATCCTACGCCCTCTACCCGCACATGACGGTGGAGCAGAACCTCTCCTTCGGGCTGCGCATGAACGGCAACCCGAAGGCCGATACCGATCGGCGGGTCAAGCGCGCCGCCGAGATCCTGTGCATCGACGAGCTGATGCAGCGCCGGCCGAAGCAATTGTCCGGCGGCCAGCGCCAGCGCGTCGCCATCGGCCGCGCCATCGTGCGCGAGCCGCAGGTTTTTCTCTTCGATGAGCCGCTCTCGAATCTCGACGCCGAGCTGAGGGTCCAGATGCGGGTCGAGATCTCGCGCCTGCACAAGGAGCTCGGCGTCACCATGATCTATGTGACGCACGATCAGACCGAGGCGATGACGCTGGCCGACCGCATCGTGGTGCTGAAAGGTGGCAATGTCGAGCAGATCGGCGCCCCGCTCGACCTCTACGACGACCCGGCCAACCGTTTCGTAGCCGGCTTCATCGGCTCGCCGAAGATGAATTTCCTGGCGGCGAAAGTCATCGAGACGTCGAACAGCGCAGCGATCGTCGAGCTCGTCAATCACGGCGGCGCCAGGTTGAAGAAGCCGCTCTGCGAAGCTTTGCCGGCCGTCGGCGCCGAGGTCATGCTTGGAGTGAGGCCGGAGCATTTCTTCGAAGCCGGCGAGGGCGGCTGCGACATTCCGGTCAAGGCCGATGTCGCCGAGCATCTGGGCTCGGTGAGCTACGTCTACGCCAACGCCGGAGCCGAGGAGCTGATCGTCGAACGCGAGGCGGCGCGGCAGCGCGCCAGCGGCGACCATTTCACCGTCTCGATCAAAGCGGAGCGCGCGCTGCTCTTCGACAAGACAGGCGCGAGGATTCGCTGAACCCGATTTTTCTTGCCGGCATGCCAGGCGTGGCGGCGACCCATGGAGAATTCGACATGACATCTGGAAAAATTCGCTGGGGCATCCTCGGGCCCGGCAGCATCGCGAAATCCTTTGCCGGCGGCGTGGGGCAGTCACGCACCGGCGAATTGGTTGCGCTCGGCGCCCGCAACCCCGGCAAGCCGGGACTGGCGCAAGCCTTTCCGGGCGCCCGCATCCTCGACGGCTATGACGCGCTGCTGGTCGACGGTGAAATCGACGCCATCTACATCTCGACGCCGCATCCAGGCCATGCCGAATGGGCGATCAAGGCAGCCGAAGCCGGCAAGCACGTGCTGTGCGAGAAGCCGCTGGCGCTGACCGCCTTCGAGGCCGACGCCATGATGCATGCGGCGCGCAAGGCCGGCACCTTTCTGGGCGAAGCCTTCATGTACCGGCTGCACCCGCAGACGCTGCAGCTGGTCGAGCTGATCAGATCAGGCGTCATCGGCGAGGTGCGCATGATCAAGTCGAGCTTCGGCTTCGCCATGCCGGGCTTCATGCCCGAGCATCGGCTTTACGCCAACGAGCTTGCCGGCGGCGGCATCCTCGATGTCGGCGGCTATCCGGTGTCGATGGCGCGGCTGATAGCCGGCGCCGGAGCGGGACAGCCCTTCCTCGAGCCGGACAAGGTGGTGGGTGCCGCCCATCTCGGTCAGTCCGGCGTCGACGAATGGGCTTCGGCGCTGCTCCATTTCCCTGGCGGCATCGTCGCCGAGGTCTCCTGCAGCATTTCGCTGAACCAGGACAATGTTCTGCGCATCTTCGGCACCAAGGGCCGGATCGAGGTGCCCGACTTCTGGTTCGCCGGTGGCAACCGCGATGTCGGGCCGGGTCGGATCGACGTGATCCGGTCCGGCGGCACGCGTGAAACCCTCAGCGTCGACGAGACCCGCCACCTCTATTCCTTCGAGGTCGACGCCGCCGGCGAGGCGATCCGGGCTGGACGCCAGGAATTCGCCTGGCCGGGCATGGCTTGGGCCGACAGCCTCGGCACCTTGCGTGTGCTCGACAAATGGCGCGTGGCCGTCGGGCTCGAATACGAGATCGAGAAGCCGGCTAAGCGCGTCAACACCATCTCCGGCCGGCCGCTGCGAACCGGCGGTACCGCCATCGGCAAGCGCGCCATCCCGGGCCTGCCGCGCGCAGCGTCGCGGCTGGCGCTCGGCTTCGAGGATTTTCGCACCTTCTCCTCCGGCTCGATCCTGCTCGACGCTTTCTTCGAGGCCGGCGGCAATCTGTTCGACACCGGCTTTGTCTACGGCGCCGGCTATACCGAGGCGTTGCTCGGGCAATGGCTGAAGAATCGCGGCGTGCGCGAGCAATCGGTCATCATCGCCAAGGGCGCGCATTCGCCGCTCTGCTATCCCGATGTGATCGGCAAGCAGCTCGCCCAGTCGCTCGACCGGCTGCAGACCGACCACGTCGACATCTATTTCATGCACCGCGACAATCCGGACGTGCCGGTCGGCGAATTTGTCGATGCCATGGACCGCGAGGCCAAGGCCGGCCGCATCCGCGGCCTGTTCGGCGGCTCCAACTGGACGATGGAGCGCATGGACGAGGCGATCGCCTATGCCGAAAAGAACGGAAAGCAGAAGCCCGGCGCGCTCTCCAACAATTTCTCGCTGGCCGAGATGCTGGAGCCGATCTGGGCGGGCTGCATCACCTCCTCGACCGATGCCTGGAAAGCCTGGCTGACCGCGCGGCAAATGCCGAACTTCGCCTGGTCGAGCCAGGGCCGCGGCTTCTTCACCGACCGCGCCGGCCGAGACCGGACCGACAATGAGGAGCTGGTGCGGGTCTGGTATTCGGAGAAGAATTTCGGCCGCCGCGACCGCGCGATCGAATTGGCCGGAAAACTCGGCAAGAGCCCGATCCATGTCGCGCTGGCTTTTGTGCTCGCGCAGCCCTTCCCCTCGGTGCCGCTGATCGGTCCGCGCACACTGGACGAGCTGGAGGACAGCCTCAAGGCGCTGGACATTGAGCTGGCGGCGGAGGATTTGGCGTGGCTGGATGAAGGGCCGGAGCGGAGAAGGGCGTAGGAGTTAATTTGGGGTGCGAAAAACAAACGCCTCATTCCTTCGCGCCCCCCTCTGGCCTGCCGGCCATCTCCCCCACTTGGGGGGAGATCAGATGTCACGCCGGCTTTCGCCAATCTCCAACGCCGCAGAAATGGCGAGGCGCCGGAACCGCCAATCTCCCCCCAAGTGGGGGAGATGTCCGGCAGGACAGAGGGGGGCGCTGTCCCGCCGACGTCTCGATTATTCGGCACAGCGCCTACCTCAGCGCATGCCCCGCCGCGTCGGCGAACGAGATGTCGCCCTTGATCTCGCGCATCGCCATCGAGGTGACGGTGCGGCGCACGCCGGGGAGCCGGCTGAGCTCCTCGCGCAGCATCCTGTCCAGCGCCCTCATGTCGACGGTGACGATCTGCAAGAGATAGTCGGCCTCGCCGGTCGTGGCGTAGCAGCGGCGGATCAGCGGGTGTCTCTTCACCGCCGCCTCGAAGGCGTCCGACACCTCGAAGTCGATCGACACCTGGATGAAGGCCTCGATGCCGAAGCCGATCGCCGCCGGATCGATGCGGGTGGAATAGCCGCGGATGACGCCGGCATCCTCCAGCGCCTTCACCCGTTTCCAGCACGGCGTCTTGCTCAAGCCCACCTCCTCGGCCAGTTCGCCGAAGGAGACGCGCGCGTCGCGCTCGAGGGCTGCCACGATCCTGCGGTCGAGCGCATCCAACATATATCGTTCTCCAATATCGCGAAAATTGACGGCGATCGTCCTCCGCTTTTCACTATTTGGATAACAGAAAGGAACAATGTTCAAGCCGAAAGCGCTATCCTTGGCTATCTGCCGGACCATGCCGTGCGAGGAGATCAGCCATGGACAAGTCGGACTATCACGCCCGCATCGAGGCGCCCGAAATGCGCGACTACGGCGTCTATCTCAAATGCGACCAACTGCTCGCCTGCCAGAAGCCGCTCGCCGACATGGTCAACGCCGACGAGCTGCAGTTCCAGATCGTGCACCAGGTCGAGGAGCTGTGGATGAAGCTCATCGCCTACACGCTGGTCGACGTCCTCGACTATCTGGAGAAGCAGGATACCCACCGCATCGTCACCCTCATGGGCCGCGTGCACCGGCTGCTGCGCATGATGACGGCGCAGCTCGACCTCCTGGAGACGATGTCGCCCAAGGAGTACCAGCAGATCCGCCTCGAGCTCGGCAACGGCAGCGGCCAGGAGTCGCCGGGCTTCAAGCTCATCCTGCGCCTGCCGCCGGATCTCTGGCGGGCCTTCAGACACGCCTATCTCGATAGCCACGGGCTCTCGGTCGAGGACATCTATGACGCCCATTACGACCATGGCGACGCCTACGTCGTGGCCGAGGCGCTGATCGAGTTCGACGAGCTGTTCCAGAAATTCCGCGCCAACCACCTCTATCTGATCCACCGCTCGATCGGCCTCGGCGCCAAGTCGTTGAAAGGCCGTCCGGTGGAAATCCTCGAAGGCGGCGCCCGCCACCGCTTCTTCCCCGAGCTGTGGGACATACGCTGCGACATGACCGACCGCTGGGGCGCCGCCTACGGCACCGTGCGGGACTCGATCAGCCATCCGCCGCAGGCGAAGGTGGGCTGAGCCTGGTTCCTCGCCCCGCGCGAAGCGGGGGGAGAGGTGGCGCGGCGAAGCCGCGACGGAGAGGGGCCTCGTAAAGCGCCGAGCTTGGCGGTGGGGCTACCGTCGGGCACTTCGTCCTGCCATCGCCGGCGCTGTCCCCTCTCCGGCCGCTGCGCGGCCACCTCTCCCCCGCCTGCGGCGGGGGCGAGGAACCAGACGCTCCGAAACAAAATTTCCCGCCCTTGTCGGAACCATCGCCCTTCGTCCGTCCTTGGAGCACATAGACCGCTTCAACCCCGGAGGGACAAACGTGGAACCGCAATCGACCTGGCAGACCGCCGCCATACTCATCGCCCGCCTGATCTTCGCCGCCATGTTCGCGATGGGGGCGGCGTTCAAGTTCATAGATATGGGGGCCACCGCCGGCTACATCACCGCTGCCGGCTTCCCGTTCCCGCTGTTCCTGGCCTGGTGCGCCGCGATCCTCGAAACGCTGCTGGTGATCGCCTTTCTGACCGGCGCCTTGTTCACCCCGGCGGCGCTGATCGCCGCGATTTACGTGCTCTTCCTCGGCTTTGCCTTCCACGGCCCTTCGCACTGGGCCGGCAACCAGGCCGAGTTCGGCGCCTTCATGTCGCATTTCCCCTTCGCCGCCGGACTGCTCTTCGCCGCCGTGCATGGGCCGGGTAATGTGCTGGCGGTCCGTCAAGGCTGGCCGGGCAAGGCGTGAGGCTTTCCCTTCTCCCCGTTCACGGGGAGAAGGTGCCCGAAGGGCGGATGAGGGGCAGCGCCGACTTCGCCTGGAAACCGCTTCCCTCGACCTCACATCTGGTCGTTATACGGCTCCTTCATCTGGCCGACCAAGCGCGCCAGCTTGGAGAAGGACGGCATGTCCGCCTCCGGCTGGCACTGGTTGGCGAGCTCGAGCAGGCGGATGGGGAAGTTGACGGCGTCGCGGCTCGACGCGGACATGCCTTCGGACCGGTCCTCGCCGGTCTCGACCGCCTCGGCCTTGCGCAGTGCGATGTCGATCTCCTCGACCGTCAGCACACCCTTGCGCACCAGCACATGATTGATTGCCGCTACGGCCATCAGCAGGCCCTCGAGTTGCAGATTGGCGACGTTCATGGCGCTTCCTCCCATTGACCTCGCCTCAAAAACGCGCGAGCCGCGTTTCCGATCCGGTACGATGCCTGGTGCCGCTGCGCGATCGGTCCCGAGCAGCCGGCTGGGCCGTTTCGGCGTGACAGCGAGGACCGGGCGGTCACCCTATTGCCTGCCCTGCAGGATACGCACGAAGCGGCTGTTGTCTGCCGTCTGGGAATGGATGCCCTGAATGTCGCGATAGGTAAGGCGGCCGCTCGCCCACGCATTGAAGAACCGATTGCAGAAGGCAGCCGGAACACGGGCGATGCTAACATTCATCAACTTCGCCACGGTCTGCCTGTCCTCCAAACGACGCGATCTGATTTGCTTGGTGCAATCGGCGATGATTCCTCGCTTGAGGGCAGGGCTGCCCTGCATCGCCGCTTGCGCACTGTTCCATCGGCTTTCTTTGGCGCTGGTGCAGCCGGCCAGAACCGAGGCGCCGAGCAGCACCGCGCCAAAACGCATTTCGAAACGCATCTGTCCTCCTGAAATCAAATCGCGCCCGAACCGAGCAAAATTCCATGACGCGAACAAGGTGGCGCGGATGAGTTCCAAGTAAATAGCCGCCGCGACGACTTCTCAGCGGGCGAAGGTGCCACGAGCAGCCGGCGCCTTGGCAGGTCGCATGCCTTGGAGATTGGCCGAGACGCTCCATCGCTTCGTCATCCTCGGGCTTGACCCGAGGATCCATGCCGTGACGTTAAAGCGTTGAAAACGGTGCGGAATTCTGCACTGCCGCACTCTATGGCCGATGTCACGGCATGGATCCCAGGGTCTCCGCGACGGAGCTTCGCTCCTGCTTCGCCCTAGGATGACGAGGTTGGGAGGCTTCAGCCAATCCCCGGCGTTTGCGCTGATTTCGTCTAGATGACGAGATCGAGCGGTTTGGCGTTTCCTTGAAACGCTGAAACGCTCTAAAGCGCGTCGCGATCTTTCAGATTCGCTCCATGCGCTTTAGGTTTTTGATTTTACGCATGTCTTTATCCCGAAACCGGTTCCCACTTTCGGGAGACATGCTTCAAGCCTCCATCAGGCGCTCGCCATATTCGCTCCAGAGCTGCTTGGCCTCGCGGCAGCCGAGCGCCGGCGTCGAGCGATCGCCGTAGGAGATGGCGACGGCGCTGAGGTCGTACTGGCCGTCGGCCTCGGCGATGAAGCGGATGGCTTCGCCGAGCGGCCTGGAATGGAAAATCGGATCCGCCTGGCCCCGGCCCAGGCTGCGAACGCCCGAAATGCTTGCTGGCGCATGCCGCATCCGAAAGACGGATGCCATGGCAGGTTTGTCCATGCCCGCTCTCCGCGATTCCAATGCGGAATGATTCCATAAGGTTCGGCTAATGACCAGCCTGTGCAAAGGCCGCTGTGGACCGGCCTTCCTGGCAGGAGAGTGGCGACGAGACGGCAAGGCCGTCTCGCGCTTTCCTGCAAAGGGGTTGGCGAGCCAGCGACGAGACGGCAAGGCCGTCTCGCGCCTTGCCCTTGCTGCCAAGTCTGTGAAGCAGCGACGAGACGGCTAGCCGTCTCGCGCCTTCCTGCAAAGGTTGGCGAGGCAGCGACGAGACGGCAAGGCCGTCTCGCGCTTTAGCGGTGGAACCAGTGGGGCTCCGGCTGCGAGCTTCTGGCGATGGCCAGCCCGATCAGCACGCCGAACAGCCCGCCGATCGCGACCGCGGTGGAAATGGTGCCTGGGTTTTGCTGCACCGTTTCGGACACGCTATGTGCCTGGCTGCGCAATTGCTTCGCTGCGCGCGAGGCGCGGCCGGAGGCGTTGCTGTAGAGGTGCGAGGCACGGTCGGCAGCGCTTTGATACCAGCCGTGAGCCGTCTCCTCGGCCTGATCGGAGAGCATCCGATTGAGCCTGCTCACCTCGCGCTTCAGCTCCGCGATCTGCTTCTTCATCGCCGCCTCGGAAGTGCCCGAAGCACGTGCGCTGCGGCGCGCAGCGGCTCTGTTGCGCGCGGCGCTCGTCGTGCCCTTGCCATTGCCGCTTGTCCGACCGGCGGTATCTATGTCGTTGTCTGCCATCGGTTTTCTCCTTTTTTCTTGCAACGACCCAAGGCGTCTCATGGTTCCCGCGCGTGCCGCCACCGCCAAAGACAAGTCGCCAAAAGAAGGGCCGCGGAGCGAACTCCACGGCCCTCCGATGCAGCGAAGCCTGAACGCTACTTGCCGCAGTTCTTGTCGTTGACGGTCGGCGCGGAGGTTCCGGGCGACAGGTTGCTGGCATCGGGCTGAGCGCCCTGCGGACCCACCGCGCAATTGCGGTCTGCGTTCGAGTTCATCTCCCCGTTCAACAGCGGGCCACCGGTGATGCTGCCGGTCGTGCCCGGATCGACGGAATCGGAATTGGGAACGACCGTCTGGCTGCCGCCGCCGGTCGTGTCATTTGTGCCGCTGCCCGAGCCCATATGGCCGGCATTTTGGGCCATCGCCGCCGTGGCAAGACCGATCGTGAGCGCCGAAGCCGCAAGGATGGTTTTCAACATGATTTTCTCCTTTTCTTTGCGAAAGGTCGTCGCGTTGCGACAGGGTCCAACTGCTCGGGCCATCCATGGTTCCGACAAAATGCCCACCTGCGGCGACCTGTCCCGGTCAGCGTTCTTGACGGCCGGATGTTTGTGGCGGGCTCGAAGGCGGATAGGAAAATTTACCTAGAGCGCATTGCACGGTGAGGGCAGCCATGCTATGATTTTTTTCATGGTGCTGATTTGCGCCGATGACCCGCCGCCGGCGGGTTTTGTTTTTTGCCACCGGCATACAACTCTGAAACGCTGGCGGGACAGCACCCCCCTCTGGCCTGCCGGACATCTCCCCCACAAGGGGGGAGATTGGCAGTTCCGGTGCTGGCGCCCTTCTCTCGACATCGGCGACTGGCGAAAGCCGGCGCGAAATCTGATCTCCCCCCAAGTGGGGGAGATGGCCGGCAGGCCAGAGGGGGGCGCGAAGGAACGCGACTTTTCAGGCAATGCTCGCAACGAGAAACCCATGCCACGCTATGCCACTATCATCACCGCCGACGACGGCGCCGAGACCATCAGCGCCATCGGCGAGTTCGAGGGCGCACACCTGCCGCGCCGCGCCGGCCGCATCGAGGAAGTCGCGCCGGGCGTGCGCATCGGCATGGTCCGCGGCGGCCCGGTCGACGCCGTCGCCGGCTTCGGCTTTCCGCGCCAGGACCTGGACCATTCGGCAATCGCCGCCGTCATGGCGACGCTGAAGGCAACGGCGCCGGTGTCGGACCCGCCGATCTCCCCCCTTGCTGAGGACCAGGCCTTGCCGCCAAAGCCAGCCCGCGCGAAGTGGCGCAAGAAACCGGCACGCAGGGCCGCCAAGGCACGCGCGGCTCGTTCCGCTGGAGCGTCGGCAGCCGACGCGGCCGCCAATGGCTGACGGGGCAAGCAAGACGCGGCGCAAGATGGCCGGTGCCAGCACGGCAAGGGCGAAACCCGCAAGGGCGAAGCCGGCCGCCGCCGCGGTCACCCGCCAAAAGCGCTCCAAAAAGACGCTGGGCGACGATTTCGCCGCGGCACTGCGCGCCGATTTTCGCGCCCATGGCGCCGGCGTCATCGCCGCGGTCAGGGCGGAAAAGCCCGACCAGTATCTGAAGGTCGTGCTGACGATGCTGCCCAAGGAATTCTCGCAGGGTCTCGATGGCAACCAGAACAGTCTCGGTCAATTTTCGGACATAGTGTTCGAGGTGGTGGTGAGGCGGTTCAGGTCCGCGCCGGAAGAGTGAGGGCGGCCCGGCACGGCCGATCCGTGTCAGCCGTCGGCGATCGAGAAACCGCCAGCAGGAATTTCTCCGAAAACTCCGTGAACCAATTCGCCTCGCGGTGCGACGCATGGGTGCAAATGAACACCATGCACCATGGAGATTTTCCGATGACTGCAATCTTGCGCAATGCACTTCTCGCCGTCGTGGCCGCCTCGGCCTTGGCTGGCTCCGCGATGGCCGGCCAACAGATCTACGAATGCGACAACACGCCGACCAACAAGCTCTGGGCCGGCCGCTGCTGCGGTGTCGGCGACGCCAACTGCCTCGGCGGCGAAAGCAAGGGGCATGACCGGGGCAATCCCGGCAACAACGGCAGGGGCGACAAGGGACCCAAGTGAGGACAAGGGGCCCAAGTGAGGCTGACCTCATGCTGCCGATGCTCGCTGGTTTGCCCAACCGGCGAGCATCGGCAGAAATCCTGCGCCGCGTTCGGTTGAGTTCGTTTCCCTCCGCCCTTTCCAACTGCTTGAGCGGCTGGAAGAAGCAGGCCACAATCCCCACCTATGTAGAAATCCAAAGGAGGTTTGACATGGCTTCTTCCGAACGCGCGGTCCTTGCCGGGGGCTGCTTCTGGGGCATGCAGGATCTGATCCGCCGCTTCCCCGGAGTGATCTCCACCCGTGTCGGCTACAGCGGCGGCGACGTGCCGAACGCAACCTACCGCAATCACGGCACCCATGCCGAGGCGATCGAGATCATTTTCGATCCAGCCAAGACCAGCTTCCGCACGCTGCTCGAGTTCTTCTTCCAGATCCACGACCCGACGACAAGAAACCGCCAGGGCAACGATATCGGCATGAGCTACCGCTCTGCGATCTTCTACACCAGCGACGAGCAGAAGCGGGTGGCCGAGGACACCATAGCCGACGTCGACGCTTCGGGTCTGTGGCCCGGCAAGGTCGTCACCGAGCTCGCTCCGGCCGGCCCCTTCTGGGAGGCCGAGCCCGAGCATCAGGATTATCTGGAGCGCTACCCCAACGGCTACACTTGCCATTTCGTACGGCCGGGCTGGAAGCTTCCCGTCCGCGAAAAGGCCGCCGCATCATAGAAATAGAGGCTACGCAAGTAGCCTCCTGTCCACGATCACACCGCCGTGCCGAAAGGCATGGCGGTTTTTTTGCGTTCTGGGCGCTGTTCTAGAGCGTTTCACCGTTTCACGGAAACGGCGAACCGCTCTATCTTTTGTTTTGACGCAATTCTGGACGGAAAACCGTTACACACTTTTCCTGGAATTGCTTTAAGCGTCGCGGCGAAACGATGCGCCCTTAAGCCTTTGGCGACATGCGTCAGCCGGAGCGTGCCGGCAAGATGCGACTGGCGGCCTCAGCCCTTGGCCCGGCGGTTCTCGTTCTCGTGGCTGCCGATCCAGTGGGCGCGGATGCGGTCGCTGACTTCGAGATAGGCCATGTCGATGAGGTAGGTCAGAAGCTTTTCGCCATCTGCCTCGGCCTTCTGGCGAAGCTCCCGCAAGATCCCCTGCGCAAACTGCAGGTTTTCCATTTTGCTTGGCTGGTTCATCTGTGCCCCCAATGTCTGCATGGGAAGTTTGGCTCACTATACTTGTACGAAAGTTGTCGCCTCACTCACGGCGAAGCTGTACCCGGTTGCGCCCGCGCTCGATCAACGAAGCTGTTGGACATCGCAGGGAAATGTCGATATTTTGCACCCCCAATCGGACAGCGACCATGCACGAAGACGAGGGCAGCACTCCCGACAAGTTGCAAGCCATGCTTGACGTGATTGCCAGGAGCGAACCTTCGAGTGGGGAGGCCGATGTCGGAAGGCTGCAGGCCGACGCCATCAAAGCCGCCAATGTGCTGATCGAATTCTATGGCGATGCCGCGCTCGAGCGAGCCAGGCTCATCGAGCGCCGCTCGCCTCAGTCGTATTTCGCGCGCCTGGTGACGGCGGAGGTCGGCAGGCGCAGCAAGTTGCCGCCCAGAAGCTAGCCCGGAGACTGGCAAAGGCCGCTTCACGACGATTTGCGCCTCCTCGATTTCTCGCCAAGTCTCTGCTGGATCTCTTCCTGGATGTTGTCCAGCAGGTAGGACAGCATGTCGTGCCCGGCCGACTGCGCGATCTCCTTGGCCTGCTCGACATGGTTGTGAATCTCGCGCAGCGAATACTCCTCGCGCGCGGCATCCTGCGTCAGGTCGACGAACCAGCCGGGATAGAGAGCTGCCTCGCCCATGCCATCGACATAGCATTGGCCAACTGCCAGGATCTTGCGCAGCCCCATCTTCTCCGAGCGGACCTTGTAGACCTCACGGAAGCCCGACCTGCGTTCTATGGCCTTGCGGATCGCCAGCCGTACCCTCGGTTGGTCTTCCCGCTCTATGCTTTGTATGCAGCGTTCCAGTGGCGCGCCGTGCGAGAATTCCTCGAGCGTGAGATCGAAATAGGCGGACAGATTAGCGTCCCCATAAACACGGTCGCGCTTGATATCCCAGGTCCAAAACCCGTCGATCGGTGGATACCGCATATGCACGTTGCGGCCGCGTTCAGACGCCCAGGTCATGAAAACCGCCCCGTCCGGTTTCAAGATTCGGTAGCACTATGTCGCAAAAATCCTAAGAAACAAAGGTGTAATTTTGTACAAGGCTGGAGATGATGGGCGCCGCTGCTTGCTTGTGCAGCTTGAAGGCATAGTTGCCGTGATCGGAAATACAACTGGTGAAGATTTTCTCTCGTTGAAACGATTTTCACTTCGCTGTCGTGACGGAAGCTCGATGTTTCACTCTTTAAGCAAAAGCGCCTGAATCCGAATACAACCTCAAGGTTGTATTCGCCTGGATGCCTAGCCAAGGTTGGACATTCTATCGGTCTTGCAAGGCCGGCGCGGCAATGCTGGTGTGTTGCCTGAGCCGCGCCGGCCAAAGCGGCCTCCAAAAGGTTTCGCCGCGCCGTGGATGCTAACGGCCATTGCCGCACCGGCAAACCGACCGGTGGTTGAAAATGCGCGAACTTAAGGAAGAAGACAGGGCAGCGCGGCCGCGGCCAACCATTTGCGGCATGTCGCCGGCTCACTGGGACCGAAGCGTTCTCCGGTCTAGGACTTAAGCCCTGCCGCCGCCAAGAACTTAGGCTGACTTCCGATACGGCTCGCGCCCTGGCTCCGGGTCACCGTCATCGGCGGCCGAATCGTCGGCGGTCCTGTCATGCTCGAACTGGCGCGTCTCGGGCAGTGGATGCAACCAGTGCTCGCGTCGGCCGATCCACAGTTCGTAGCTGGGCTCCAAGCCTTCGGTCGGCGCGACGTCCAGGCTGCCGATCATCACCTCGACCTCGTCCTCGCCGACCGACGGCAGGCGGCTGCCACAAGTCGGACAGAAGCTGCGTCCGCCATAGGTGCCGGTAATTCCCGTGCTTTCGAATGCCTGGCGCGGCCACACGGCAAAGGTCTGGTAGGCCGATCCGCTGGTCTTGCGGCAGTCCTTGCAATGGCAAAGGCCGACCCTCAGCGGCGCGCCGGTCACGCGGAACTGGACGCCGCCGCACAGGCAACTGCCGCTGCGCATGATATCGTCGGACATGGCGCTTCCTCCTCATCCCGCGACGCAGACCAAATTCCAGTTCAACGCCTTGGCGTCGCCCGGACCGTTCCCGCTACAATTCGCGCGAAGCCGCGACGGTTCCCGACATGCCTGCCAAGGCGATATGATTCTCAATTCGGGAAGTTGAAGACTGGCTCTTCGCAGCGGTAGACGCGGCAGGGACCGTCGCGTGTCGGAACCGCGACCGACATCGGGATTTCCGGCCAGTCGCACTCGTTGCCGTATTGGCGCACGAAACGGTCGTAGGTGCTGGGCCCGGTCGTCAGCACCGCGGCGTGCCGGCTCCGGACCAGCGCCTGCGTCTCGGCACAGGTCATGGCGCGCGTGTCGGGCCGCGCATCGGCGGCGCCGGCGGTCCACAACATCGTGCCGGCAACAAGGGCGATCGACAGGCTTTTCATACAGACACCGCTTCCAGTCATGGCTTTGCGGTGACAGATATGGTTCGCCGCTAGAACACCGCAAGGTATCTGAGCAGCGAGATAATGCCGATGATGATGACGATGACCTGGGCGATCTGCCTCGTGCGGCCGTCGAGCGGCAGGCGCTGGATGAGGTAAAGCACCAGGATCACCACAAGGAAGGTGATCAGGATGCCGATGAGAATCGATACACCCATTTGCCTGCCTCCAGTTGTCCCAGATGGGCTGGTTCCAACGTTGCGGATGCCGGAATGGTTCCAGATCCCAGGAAGACGCGTCTAGGCGACGGCAAGAATAGGGCAGTGGGTCCAGCCCACATGGCGGCGGCCGCTTGCGGGCCGGTCCGCCTGCAAACTCCCTGAAACGAGACCGGTCAGGTGTTCCGGCCGTCACGTCCGGCGCATTCCACGCAGACGGCGCTGTGGCCTGGACAACTCAGCCGGTGTGTCCCTTCCGGGCAGCAATGGCCGTTGGAACTGATCCAGCGGGCGCAAAGGAAAACTGTCCTGGCGCCGTGGCAGCGCAGGCACTCCGTCGAGGGCGTCGGATTCCCCCCGGGCGAGAAGCGATGCTCGCCCTCAACGACCGTGTTCATCCGCTTAGTCCCCAACGACTGGATTGCCGGTCCGATTTTTCAGCAGAGATTACATTAGCCACCTCAAATGTAAAGTTGCGGGGCGGATGACGAAAGTTTCAACAGCCACCGCTTCCCCTTTGCGCCACCCTTGCTAAAGGTGGGGCCACAAGAGCCCCGGGCAGATTCCGCCGGGCAGGATGAGCGGGAACATCTGGCAATGACATGGACGGGCGCCGGCGCGCTTTTCATCCTGGCAGCCACCTATGCCGGCGTGGCGGTCGGGCGCATTCCGGGCCTCAGGCTCGACCGTGCCGGCATCGCGCTGCTCGGCGGCGCCGCCATGATCGCCATCGGCGCGATCGGCATCGAGGATGCCTACCGCGCCATCAATTTCGACACCATCACGCTCTTGCTCGGCATGATGATCGTGGTGGCGCATCTGAAGGTGTCCGGCGCCTTCCGCGCGCTTGGCGGTTTCGCCATCGAGCACGCGCACGCACCGTTCATGCTCTTGATCATGGTGACGCTTTTGACCGGCGTGCTCTCCGCTTTCCTGGTCAATGACGCGATCTGCCTGGTGATGGCGCCGATCGTCGTCCACGTCACCCGCGTCATCCGGCGCAACCCGGTTCCCTATCTCATCGCCACCTGCACGGCCTCCAACTGCGGCAGCGTCGCCACCATCACCGGCAATCCGCAGAACATGGTGATCGGCGCGCTGTCGGGCATTTCCTATCCGGCCTTCACGGCAGCGCTCGCGCCGGTGGCGCTGTTCGGCCTTGTCGCCGTCATCGTCATCATCCGCATCGTCTACAGTGCCGAATTTGCGCGGCCCGCGGAGCTCAGCCCCGAGGTCTATCGCGGCCGCATGCTGCCGGGGCAGGTGCTGAAGGCGACCATCGTCTGCGTGGCGCTGGCGGTCGCCTTCTTCGCCGGCGTGCCCGTCGCCAAGGCGGCGCTGATCGCTGGAGCGTTTCTGCTGGTCACCCGCGCGATCAAGCCGCACCGCATCTATCGCGAGATCGACGGGCCGCTGCTCTTCATGTTCGCCGGCCTGTTCGTGGTGGTGGCGGGCGCCGAGCGCACGCTGCTCACCCCCGACATGATCGCCTGGGCGAAGACCATCGGCCTCGACGATGTCTGGCGGCTCTCCGGCTTCACCGCCGTGCTTTCCAACATCATGAGCAATGTGCCGGCGGTGCTGGCGCTGAGGCCCTTCATCCCCGGCCTCGAAAATCCAGAGCGCGCCTGGCTGGTCGTGGCGATGAGCTCGACGCTCGCCGGCAATTTCACCCTGTTCGGCTCCGTCGCCAACCTCATCGTCGCCGAACAGGCGAAGGCGGCGGGCAAGGAGCTCTCCTTCATGTCCTTCTTCAAGGTCGGCCTGCCGCTGACCTTGCTGACGCTTCTTGCCGGCACGGCCTGGCTGGCCTTCACGTCGTAGCTGCCGGGAATCTTCGTCAGGACGGGCGATCGCCCTCGGCGTGACGCGCTCAGCTCGACCGTTTGCGCCGCCCCTCATCTGGCTGCCGCCATCTTCTCCCCGTGAACGGGGAGAAGGGCGCTGTCATCGCCGGTTTCGCCAACCGCCAGCGTTGCTGGAACGGCGCCAAGGTTGCGGCCAGTCTCTTTCTCCCCGTTAACGGGGAGAAATGCCCGGCAGGGCAATGAGGGGCAGCGCCGGCATCAACGATTGCCTGAAGCAGTTGTGCCGGATCGCCTGTCTTTTGTGATGCTGGATCAGAGGCCGCGCCAGCCAGCCGCTGGCATCGGCAAGGCAGCTGCGTTATAGAAGCCGGTCTTCCGGCACGGGCTCCCCTATGTCCTTCATTCCCGACACCACGACGCTGATCCAGTTCGCCATCGCCACGATAATCCTGGCGATCACGCCGGGGCCGGACATGACGCTGTTCGTGTCGCGCACGTTGAGCCAGGGCCGCGCCACCGGCTTTGCCTCGATGGCCGGGGCGCTGTGCGGCACGCTGATCCACACCACGCTGGTGGTGGTCGGCGTCTCGGCACTGATCGTGGCCTCGCCGATGGCCTTCTTCGCGCTGAAGATCTTCGGCGCCGGCTATCTCGTGTTCCTGGCCTGGCAGGCGGTGACGAAAGGCTCGGCCTTCTCGCCGGAGAAGAAGAGCGGACCGCGGATCTCGCTGTTCCGCAGCTGGGCGGCCGGGCTCGGCGTCAACCTGCTCAATCCGAAGATCATCCTGTTCTTCATGACGTTCCTGCCGCAATTCGTCTCCGCGCATGATCCCAACGCGCCCGGAAAGCTGTTTTTCCTCGGCGTCATGTTCATCGTGCTGTCGATCCCGGTGACGGCGCCGATGGTGCTGGCGGCGGAGAAGTTTTCGGCGGCGATGAAGGCCAGCCCGCGCGTGACGCGCGTGGTCGACTATCTGTTCGGCGGCGTGTTCTCGGCCTTCGCGCTCAAGATCCTGACCGCACAGGCGAAGTAAGCCTGCGCCGATCTCAGGGTTCCGGATCGAGCAGCGGCTCGCGGCGCCAGCTGCCGGCCCGGCGGCCGGCCGAGAGCCAGTAGAAGATGCCGCCGACCATGCCGGCACCGACCAGCGCGAGCCTCACATTGGTGTCGGTGACATCGAATTCGCCATCGCCGGTATTGTGCGCGAAGCCGAGGAAGACGATGGCGATGACGGCGCCGCCCAGCGCGTAAAACAGCCAGTCGCGCCGTCCCAGCACTTCGGCGATCAGGATGACGACCGCCGCCGGCATGAAGCCGAAATAGGCGACGAACAGCGCCAGGAAAGGCACTGAAAAATAGAGCGCGGGCGCGATCGTCGGGTGTCCTGGCTCCGGCGCATAGCCGAAATAGCCGAGGAAAAGCACGTTGAGGAAGGCGCTCGCCGCCAGCGAGGCGACGAGATAGCCGATGAGGATGGCGGCGAAGCGGACGAGATAGGCGACGATACGCCTCACGCCTCGCCGTGCCCCGCGATCATCATGGCTTCCAGCGCTAGGCGGTCCACCTTGCGCATCCGCTCCGATTCCGACTTCAACTGGCCGCAGGCGGCGAGGATATCGCGGCCGCGCGGCGTACGGATCGGCGAGGCATAGCCGGCATTGTTGATGTAATCGGCGAACTTCTCGATCGTCTCCCAGTCCGAGCACTGGTAGTTGGTGCCGGGCCAGGGGTTGAACGGGATCAGGTTGATCTTGGCCGGAATGCCCTTCAAGAGCTTCACCAGCGCCTTGGCGTCGTCGAGGGAATCGTTGACGTCCTTCAGCATCACATATTCGAAGGTGATGCGGCGGGCGTTCGACAGGCCCGGATAGGCGCGGCAGGCGGCGATCAGCTCCTTCAGCGGGAACTTCTTGTTGATCGGCACCAGAAGGTCGCGCAGATCGTCGTTGGTGGCGTGCAGCGAGATCGCGAGCATCACGCCGATCTCCTCGCCGGTGCGAGCGATTTCCGGAACGACGCCGGAGGTCGAGAGCGTGATGCGGCGCTTCGACAAGGACAGGCCGTCGCCGTCGGAAGCGATCAGCAGCGCCTTCTTCACCGCCTCGAAATTGTAGAGCGGCTCGCCCATGCCCATCATGACGATGTTGGAGACTTTTCTGCCCTCGGCCGGCACGATGGCGCCGTCCGGCGTGTCGCGGTCGGGGAAGTCGCCGAGGCGGTCGCGCGCGGTGAGCAGCTGCGCCAGGATCTCTTCCGTCGTCAGGTTGCGCACCAGCTTCTGCGTGCCGGTGTGGCAGAAGGAGCAGGTCAGCGTGCAGCCGACCTGCGAGGAGATGCAGAGCGTGCCTCGCCCTTCCTCGGGAATATAGACGGTCTCGATCTCGACCGGCCGGCCGGCGCCGCGCGGCGGGAAGCGGAACAGCCATTTGCGCGTGCCGTCGGAAGAGATCTGCTCCTCGACGATTTCGGGCCGGGCGACGGTGAAATGCTTGTCGAGCTCGGCGCGCAATTCCTTGGAGATGTTGAACATGTGGGCGAAGTCGGAGACGCCGCGCACATACATCCAGTGCCAGAGCTGCTGGGCGCGCATCTTGGCCTGGCGCTCCGGCACGACGCCGGCCTCGACGAGGGCGGCGCCAAGCTCGGCGCGGGTCAGGCCGATCAGCGACGGCTTCTCCGCCGCTGCAGCACGAGCGCGCAAGGCGTCGCGCGCGCCTTCGGCGGTCAGATCGAATGAAAGGGTCATGGTTGCGCCAATATAAGCGGTTTGCGGCCGATTTCAGCATCGTGCCCGAAATGAAGCGCGGCGCATAGCACAGGTTGCGGGCGGAGTCATGCGTCCATGCCGGGCGCGGTCGCAAAGCGCGCGCAAACCATCGCCACACCGGAACGCTCTCATTCCGCGAAGACCGGATAAACTGACGCTATCTGACAGATGAAATCGCAATTACAATTGGATGATCACTGAGCTGGAGCTGGAGCGAAGTCGCGTTCTTCTGTGTCTGGATAGGATCGACGCCAATGGTCGGATCGTAGACGCTTAGAGAAGCGCTTTTGACACCAAGGTCCACAGTCACTTGATCCTGGCCTTTCAATCGTTCGTCCCACACGACCAATCGGAATGTTCCGTCACTGTGCTGGAGGAGGAGATCGTGAACCGTTGGCGGTTGGTCCACGATCTCGTAGTCGAATTGACCGGGCGCGGCGACCGTGCCCTTGTCGGCCAGGATGGTCGTCATGTTGTGAAGGTAGGTCGCGGCCTTGCGAGGCGAATAATCGGGCTTGAAAAAACCGAACGACTGGTTGCCGTCCTCGTCGGTGCGGTCCCGCAACAGATAGACCGACGTGTACGTATAACCGCGCTTGAACTGCGCTAAATACAAATTCAACAGGTTCAGACCCTGCAGGTCCTCCGTCACCTGCCCCGAGATATTGGTTCCGGTTTCGGTCGTGACGCGCGGCAGTGTTTCAAGTTGTTCTTGAGTGTAGCCCTGAAACCATTTCAACCATGTCAGGCCGAAGTTGCCGAATATGCCGTCGACCCGCGATGCGTAGGTGGGGTCGGCAGCGTCCCACGCCTTATTGTCCGCCGGATCGGGCGAATGCGGATGATAGAGATAATTGTGCACATTCGCATAATCCGCATATTTGGTGCCGGCCGGCATCAAGGTTCCGGCGCCCGAAGGAATTGCCAGAAACTGAAGGCCGACGTTGTCTCGCTGCGCGCCCGGCTCAGAGATCGACCAGACGGGATATTGCGCAAGCGCCGGGTCCGTTTTGACCGCATGATATAGGTCACGTTGCAGTTTCGCGACCGCCATCCAGGAGAACTCTCGCCCACCGCCCTTTTCGCCTTGATACTCGACGGTCCAGTTGTTTGGCTCGTTATTGCCTTCAAAGGCGAGCAGGGCGCCGCTGTTCGCCAGTGTCTTACCGGTTTCTACCAGCTTCTTTACGTCGGTCCCACCACTCACCAGTCCCCAGCTCAGCCGGGCGCCGGTTTGCCGATGCAGTTCCAGAAAGGTCCGCATGGTTGTGGGGCCGTCGTCAGTCAGCCCCTCAATGCCCGCCCTCACCCATCGAAAGCCGCAATAGCGGATCATCTCGATGGTCTTGGCCAATGGCTGGCCCCTGTCCGGAAATGAGGTAACGACGCCGATGCTGTTGAGAAAATCGGCAGTCGGAATGGCCGCTCTTGGTTCAGCAAGGGAATCCTTGGGCCACAACATCATTGCCATCGCGAGGCACCTGGCGACGGTGGAGCTCACAGTTGGACGAGCGACGGGCGGGTGAAAGTCCTTGCGGCGATCAGCCTTGCGTTGCCTCATGACAATTCCCGGCGGGTCGGACCAATGCGTCGGCGTCGGGCGCGCTCATACCGGGACTTTCCGGTGCGCTCTCGCGGAATGTAGCTCGGCATCGCGCTATTCGCTGGTTCGAGCCACGGCCCAAAGCGCATAGCACAGGTTTCAGGCACAGTCATGCCGGGGAGGCGGCTGTCGTCTTCGCGCCGGAAGATCCACGGCAGGAACGTGTCGCCAACATTTCGTCGCGCGTCAACCGATCACATATTCGTGTCGGCGTAACGGCTCACGGCGCGGCTGCGAAACCTGAAAGGGGTAACTTCGCCCCTATAGAATGGGAGTATGTGGAATGAACGCGATAAAGCTCGCCCTCGCTGCCGGTTTCATCTGTCTCGCCGCCCCTCAGGCATTTGCCGAGGACACGATGGGAACCATGACGATGATGAAGGCAGGGCAGGTGACGGCGATCATGCCCGACGGCCACATGGGCACCATGATGCCGGACGCAAAAATGAGCAGCGAAATGATGAAGTCGGCCAAGCCGATCAAGCACTGCATGATGATGATGACCGACGCCAAGGGCAAAGCCTACATGATCGACACGTCGACCAAGAAGGCACAGGCCGAATGTGAAAAAATGGCCATGTGAGCCAGCCCGGATCCCGCCAGCGCGATGCAGGCGGGATCCGGCGCGCCGATCGAGCGCTCTTGGGGAATTACCGGTGAGGGCTTGGCCGCGTGCGCAACCAGCCTGACCCCACGGGCTTGATCGGCTGCATAGGTGTGCTAGGCCGGGTCATCACCAAGAGGGCGCAGATGGCCGGCATATCGCGAAGACACCCCATGCTGCGGCGCTCGCAGGCAATATGGGGGTCGCGGCGCGTCTGGCAGCCGCGCCTGGTGTTCTGGGCCGGCGCCCTCTCGATCGGGCTGATCAGCGTGCTGTTCGCAATGCTGGCCGACCGGGCGCAGGCGCTGTTCCACGTCGTCACAGCCGGCGACGGCGGCTGGCGCTTCTACCTGCCGCTTGTCTTGACTCCGGCGGGCTTCGTGCTTTGCGCCTGGCTTGCCCATTCCTTCTTTCCGGGATCGCAAGGCAGCGGCATTCCGCAGGCGATCGCCGCCCGCCACCTGCGCGACGACGAAGACCGCGGGCACCTGCTTTCGCTTCGCTTGGCGGCAGGCAAGATCGCGCTCACCGTGATGGGCCTTTTCTGCGGCGCTTCGATCGGCCGCGAGGGGCCGACGGTGCAGGTCGGCGCCTCGCTGATGCTGCAGGCCGCGCGCTGGGGCGGCATGGCGCAGGCGCGCGGCCTGATCCTGGCCGGCTCCGCCGCCGGCGTCGCCGCCGCCTTCAACACGCCGCTTGCCGGCATCGTCTTCGCCATCGAGGAGATGGGCCGCGCTTACGAGTCGCGCACCAACGGGCTGGTTCTGACGGCGGTGATCCTGGCCGGCCTTGCCTCGCTCGGCCTGCTCGGCAACTACACCTATTTCGGCATCGCCAGGGATACGGTGGCTTTCGCCGCCGACTGGCCGCTGGTAGTCGCCTGCGGGGTCATCGGCGGCGGCTTCGGGGCGCTTTTCTCGCTGTTGGCGCTGAAGATCACACGGCGTATCCGGCGCTGGAACGCGCTGCAGCCATTGTGGCGCGCGCTGCTCGTGGCAGGAATCTGCGGACTGGCGGTTGCCGCGATCGGCCTTGTCTCGGGCGGCCTCACCTTCGGCACCGGCTACGCGCAGGCCCGTGGCGCCATCGAAGGCGCGCCGCTGCCGGCATTCTTCTTCCTGGAGAAATTCGCGGCCGGGGTGCTTTCGATGGTGTCGGGCATTCCGGGCGGCATCTTCGCGCCGTCGCTGGCGGTGGGCGCTGGTCTCGGCAGCACGCTCGGCCTGGTCTTCGGCGCCAGCACCGGCCTCGCCGCGCTGCTCGGCATGGCCGGCTATTTCGCCGGCGTCGTGCAGGCGCCGATGACGGCCTTCGTCATCATCCTCGAAATGACCGGCAATCACGACAATGTCATCGCGCTGATGTGCGCGGCGGTGCTCGGCTACGGCACGGCGCGGCTCATCTCCAACGAGCCGCTCTATCACGCGCTGTCGCGCGTGTTCGTCGCCGAGGCGATCCGGCGGCGCAGGGCCGCCGAGCATCCAGGCTGAAAAAAGCCGGACTTGCGGTCCGGCTTTGCCTCAGGGCAGGGTTTTGCTTTCGCCTACTTGCACTTGGCGATCGAGGCCAGCGCGGCCGAGATGCCCTTCAGCGAGAAGACGTAGGATGTCGGGTTGCCTCGCCCCGACTTGGCCGACACCTTCATGTCGGTGCCGGTCTTCATGGCGGCGATCAGCACCGGCTCCTCGGCGGCGTTCTCGACCCAGGCCGACTTGCCGCGGGTGAACATCGAGAAGGTCTTCTTGTCGATGGTGACGGTGGCCTTGGAGCCTTCCTGGAAGTTGTAGCCGGCGATGAACTGCGGCTCGTAGGAGACCTGCTGCCCCGGACGCTGGCTGACGAAGAAGAACATGTCGCCATGGTCGAGCGACGGCGGCTGCTTGTCGGTCGGCACGGTCAGCACATAACAGACCTTGCCGCCTGCCGACTGATAGCTGTAGGTACCCCAGGCATTGTGCTGGCCGATCTTGGTCGCCTGCTGTGCCAGCGCCGGCGCCGCGAAGGCGGCCACCAAGACCAGGCTGGAAACTGTAGCAATCAATCCGCGCATCGTTCTTCCCGTATTCCCAAATGGTGCGGAGGCGGGCCGCCTAGCGTCCTGCCGTCGCTTCATTTTGATTTAATCAGGGTTACCAAACGGTGAATTTTCCTCAAGAAAAGGAGCCTCACCCCAGGAAACCGCCACCGTTCGCGCCGCCGCTTCGGAGCGGCGGTCGCGATGTCCCGGCGCGAACTTGGAGGGCACGAAAGCGGCAAGAGTTTGTCTTTTCGCGCGGGCGGTTTCGCGGTCTCGTTGCAACGGCGCGGAGCCGGTCCCGGCTGCGGGGCCAAAGCGCGTCGCGATCCTTCGGACTCGCTCCGTACACTTCAGGCTTTTGATTTTGCGCATGTCTTTGTCGCGAAGTCCCGAAACCGGTTCCCACTTTCGGGAGACATGCTTTAGCCCTTGTCGGCCAGGGCGTCCCTGGCGGCCTGCCGGTGCGCGGGCGTGATGTGGGCGCTGACGGCGGTGATCGCGGCGGTCAGCACGGCGAGGTCGTCGGTGAAGCCGAGACCGAGGACGAAGTCGGGGATGAAGTCCACCGGCAGCACGAAATAGCCGAGCGCGGCCAGCAGGATGCCCTTGGCGCGCAGCGGCGTGTCCCTGTCCATGGCGCAATAATAGGCGGCGACCACCTCGTCCATGAACGGGATCTGCCGGGCGGCCTTCTTGGCGGTGCGCCAGAATTTCTCGCGCACCTCGCCCTCGCCGGCGAGCTTGTCGCCAAAGCCGAAGAAATCAAAACCGGTGCCTTGCGCCATCAATGTCTCCTTGGCCGCGCGACCTTGCGTGCCGGCCTGCCGCGGGAGATGTGGTGAAAGCGCAGGATTGCTGCAAGAGTTCGGCGGTCGCTTGGCCAGGAAAATCGAGAAACGAACTCGGCAGCCGAGTTGGCAATCGCAACGTTGGAGATTGGCCGGAGCGACCCTCCCGTCGTCATTCTATGGCGGAGCAGGAGCGAAGCGACGCGCGCAGACCATAGAATCCATGCCGTTACGTTGAAGCGTTACCACGGTGCAGAATTCTGCTCCGCTGCGCTCTTCGACAAACGTCGCGGCATGGATCCTCGGGTCTGCGCTCCGCTTCGCGTCGCTCCGCCCGTGGATGACGAAGTTCGCAAGCTTCGGCCAATCGCGAACGTTCGCCGCGATCTGCATCGCCGCGGCGCTGGTAGGTCACGGAATGGATTCCAGGGTCTGCGCGCGTCGCTTCGCTCCTTGCTCCGCCCTGGAATGACGAAGTCAAACTGTCGCCCTTGAAAAGCGAGGCTGCCCGCCTCAGTGAAAATACCGGTTCATCCGCTTGGCCAGCTCGATGTCGAGCGCCGTGACGCCGCCCGCGTCATGGGTATTCAGCGTCACATCGACGGTCTTGTAGACGTTCGACCAATCGGGATGGTGGTCCATCTTCTCGGCGGCCAGCGCCACGCGGGTCATGAAGGCGAAGGCTTCGGAGAAGTTCTTGAAGCCGAAGCTGCGTTTGATGGAGGCGCCGTCGGCGGCAAGCGACCAGCCTTCGAGTTCGGTAAGCGCGGTGGCGATCGCCTCCTTGCTGAGCTTTTCCCTGGTCATGTCGGGTTCCTGTGCTATTCGAAATTGAAACAACCATAACGCCGGATCGATGAGCGCAAAGCCCATAAAATCCATTCTGTTCGTTTGCCTGGGCAACATCTGCCGCTCGCCTTTGGCCGAGGGCGTTCTCCGCAGCGTGCTGGCCGAGCGAGGAGAAGGCCGCGATATCGTGCTCGATTCGGCCGCGACCAGCGGCTGGGAGGTCGGCTCCGCTCCCGATCCGCGCTCGATCGCGGTCGCCACAAGCCATGGCATCGACATTTCCGGACAAAGGGCGCGCAGAATAGCGCCGGAGGATTTTTCGCGCTTCGACCTGATCCTCGGCATGGACCGCTCGAATGTGCGCGATCTCAAGGCGCTGGCGCCTCAGGCCGGGCGCGACCGTATCCATCTCTATCTGAAATTTGCGACCGGAACGGAACGGGACGTGCCGGATCCCTACTATGAGGACCAGCAGGCCTTCGCTTCGGTCTACCGCATGATCCGCGAAGCGTCGGAGGCGCTGGCGAAGCGGCTGGAGGCGCGCGCGTCGGCGCCGGTCAAGGGCCAGGCTTCCTCGACGATGTAAGGGCCGCCGCCGACCGAATCGCGCGACGACATCAGGACGAAGCGGCCGACGCGGAAGGGCAACGCTGAAAAGTTGCCGCGCGCCGAAAGATATTGCGCGACGTCCGCCGGGCTCGAATTGCGCAGGCGGGCGAGCGTCACATGCGGTGAGAACTTGCGCGGATCGGCCGGCAGGCCGAGCCTCTGGCAGATGCGGTCGATCTCGCCCTGCAGCGCCGTAAGGTCCGGCGAGGCGGAAACGCCGGCCCACACCGCGTGCGGCTTCTTGCCGCCGAAAGCGCCTACGCCTGAAAGCGTCAAGGAGAAGGAGGGACGGTTCACGCGATCCAGCGCGTTGGCGATCTCGTCGGCGACATGGCCTTCGACATCGCCGATGAAGCGCAGTGTCAGATGGTAGTTTTCGACGTCTATCCAGCGGGCTCCGGGAAGGCCGCCCCGGAGCAGGGACAGCGAAAGAGCAGCGTCACGCGGAATTTCGAGGGCGGTGAAAAGACGTGGCATGGGAAGCCTCCTGTCCTCGAATCGAAACTCTCATCCCTAGCGAATCATCGATATCCGCGCGGAGCAAGCAGTTTGTTGTCCACAAAGTTTCCCCAAGGGAAACCGTGACATTCCAGCCTCATCAAAGCGCATCGCGATCTTACAGGTTCGCTCAGTGCGCTTTGGTTCTTGATTTACGCATGTCTTTGTCCCGAAACCGGTTCCCACTTTCGGGAGACATGCTTCATGCGCCGCCATCCGCCGCGATCGCCTTCTCGGCGGCGGGCAGGATGCGTTCGACGATCACGTCGACGCCCTTGGGGTTGGGGTGCAGGCCGTCCTCGAGCTGCAGGTCGGGATGGCCGGCTACGCCCTCGAGAAAGAACGGATAGAGCGGAACGTCGTATTTCGCGGCGAGCCTCGGATAGATCGCGTCGAAGGCCTTCTGATAGCCGGCGCCGAGGTTGGGCGCCGCGCGCATGCCGGCCAGAAGCACGGCGATCTTGCGCTCCTTCAGCTTTGCCAGCATCGCGTCGAGGTTCTTTTCGGCGATGTCGGGCGAGACGCCGCGCAGCATGTCGTTGGCGCCGAGCTCTAGAATGACGAGCCGGGTACCGTCCGGCACAGACCAATCGAGCCGCGCTAGGCCTCCGCTGGTGGTGTCGCCGGAAACGCCGGCATTGGCGACGGCAACGTCATGGCCTTTCGCCTTCAGCGCCGCCTGCAATCTGTCGGTGAATCCCTGGCCCGGGCCGAGGCCGAAGCCTGCCGTCAGGCTGTCGCCGAAGCCGACGATCTTGAACGTCTCGGCGCGCGCCGACGAAATGGCGCCGCAAACCGCAAGGAAAAGGACGAGGGCTGCGGCAAGAGTATGTTTGAAAGCCATGCGGCGAGCCCCATATGACCGAAACAATCCCTGGGAGGAGGCGTTCTCGCCCCCTTTTTCCACCATATAGGACGCTTTCATCGTGACAGAAGCCGTCATCGCATTGAGGGATGTCTCGCTGACGCTCGGTGAGGGCGCTTCCTCCGTCCATGTGCTGAAGGGCGTCAGTCTCGACGTGGCCGGCGGCGAAGCCACCGGCATCGTCGGCCCGTCGGGCTCCGGCAAGTCCACCTTGCTGATGGTTCTGGCCGGGCTGGAAAGGGTCGATGCGGGAACAGTGCAGATCGCCGGCGAATTGCTCAACGGCAAAAGCGAGGATCAGATTGCTTCGTTCCGGGGGCGAAACATCGGCATCGTCTTCCAGTCCTTCCACCTCATCCCGAACATGACGGCGCTCGAAAATGTCGCGGTGCCGCTGGAACTGGCCGGCCATACCGATCCGTTCGGGGTGGCGGCGCGGGAGCTCGCGGCGGTCGGCCTGAGCGACCGTGTGACGCACTATCCCGGAGAGCTCTCGGGCGGCGAGCAGCAGCGCGTGGCGATCGCCAGGGCGCTGGCGCCTTCGCCGCGCATCCTGATTGCCGACGAGCCGACCGGCAATCTCGACCAGGCGACGGGAAAGCAGATCGCCGACCTCTTGTTCGCCAAGGCGGCCGAGCGCGGCATGACGCTGGTGCTGGTCACGCATGATCCGGCGCTTGCGGCCCGCTGCTCGCGCCAGGTGTCGATGCGCTCGGGGCGGATCGAGGATGCGCCGCTGCTTAAAGTGACCGCGTAACGCCATGGCGAACGAAGCCCCCTCATCCGGCCCTTCGGGCCACCTTCTCCCCGAAGGGAGAAGAGATCGCCAGCGCCGGCGCAAACCTCTTCTCCCCGCCGGAGAGAAGGTGGCCGCGAAGCGGCCGGACGAGGGGGTCGCCTGGCTGCGCACATTGAAGCTCGCCATCCGCTTCTCGCTGCGCGAGATGCGCGGCGGCCTGTCCGGCTTCATGATCTTCCTTGCCTGCATCGCGCTCGGCGTCGCGGCGATCGGCGGCGTCAATTCGGTGGCGCAGGCGATCACCGCCGGCGTCGCCAACCAGGGCCAGGCGCTGCTCGGCGGCGATCTGCGCTTCCAGGTCAACCAGCGCAGCGCTACCGCTGCCGAGCTCGGCTTTCTCGGCAGCCTGGGCACGGTGTCGCTGAATTCGGGCATGCGCTCGATGGCGCGGCTCGAGGACGGCTCCGACCAGGCGCTGGTCGAAGCCAAGGCGGTCGACGACGCCTATCCGCTCTACGGCACGCTGGAAACCGATCCGCCGCTGTCGAGACAAGAGCTGTTCGGCGAGAGATCCGGCATCTTCGGCGCCGCCGCGCCCGATCTTTTGTTCGACCGGCTCAATCTGCATATCGGCGACCGGCTGAAGCTTGGCAACGCCACTTTCGAGCTGAGGGCCAGGCTGATCAGCGAGCCGGACGCGATATCCGACGGTTTTGGATTCGCGCCGCGGCTGATGATCTCGAACGATGGGCTTGCCGCATCCGGACTGGTGCAGCCCGGCAGCCTGGTCGAGAACGCCTATAAGCTGCGGCTGCCCGCCGGCACCGGCGAGGCGCGGATCAAGGAAATCCAGGCCCTGGCGGCGAAGGAATTTCCACAATCCGGCTGGTCGATCCGCACGCGCAGCAATGCTGCGCCGGCGCTTTCTTCCAACATCCAACGCTTCTCACAGTTCCTGACGCTGGTCGGGCTGACGGCGCTGGTGGTCGGCGGTGTCGGCGTGGCGAACGCGGTGCGCGCCTATCTCGACGGCAAGCGCGGCGTCATCGCCACCTTCAAGAGCCTCGGCGCCTCCGGCGGCTTCGTCTTCACCGTCTATCTCGTGCAGATCCTTTTGATTGCCGGCCTCGGCATCGTGCTCGGCCTGATCCTGGGGGCCGCCATGCCGTTCGCGGCGAGCGCGCTTCTGCAGTCGGTCATCCCGGTGCCGGCGGAGGGCGGCTTCTACGCGAGCGCACTCGCCATGGCCGCGCTCTTCGGCCTCTTGGTGACGCTGGCCTTCGCGCTCTTACCGCTCGGGCGTGCCCGCGACGTGCCGGCGACGGCGCTGTTTCGCGAGATGGGCTTTGAGAGCCGCGGCCTGCCGCGCCTGCCCTATGTCGGCGCTGCTCTCGCGATCGTGCTCGGGCTGGCGGCTTTGGCCATATTTTCCGCCGACGACCGGCGCATCGCCTCGATCTTCGTCGGCGCCACGGTCTTTGCCTTCCTCGTGCTGCGGTTGGTGGCGGCGCTGGTGCAATGGACGGCTCGGCGAAGCCCGCGCGTGCGTTTCGTGTCGCTTCGGCTGGCGCTCGGCAACATCCACCGTCCCGGCGCGCTGACGCCATCGGTGGTGCTGTCGCTCGGGCTCGGTCTGACGCTCTTGGTGACGCTGGCGCTGATCGACGGCAATCTCAGGCGGCAGATTTCCGGCAGCCTGCCGGAGCGGGCGCCGAACTTCTTCTTCGTCGACATCCAGAGCAGCGATGTCGACGCTTTCGCCGGCCTAGTCGAAAAGGAGGCGCCGCGGGGAACGCTGGTCAAGGTGCCGATGCTGCGCGGCCGCATCATGGCGCTCAACGGCGTCGACGTCGACAAGGTGAAGATCCCCGCCGACGGCGCCTGGGTGCTGCGCGGCGATCGCGGCCTGACCTATGACGCCAAGCAGCCGGAGAACGCCACGCTGACCGAAGGCGCGTGGTGGCCGCAGAATTATTCCGGTGAGCCCCTGGTGTCGTTCTCGGCCGAGGAGGGCAAGGCGATCGGGCTGAAGCTCGGCGACACCGTCACCGTCAACGTGCTCGGCCGCAACGTGACGGCGAAAATCGCCAATTTCCGTCAGGTCGAGTGGGAAACCATGGGCATCAATTTCGTCATGGTGTTCTCGCCCAACGCCTTTGCCGGTGCGCCGCATGGCTGGCTGGCGACGCTGACCGACAAGGGCGCCACCACGGCAGACGACGCGCGGCTGCTCAACGCGGTCACGCGCGCCTTTCCGGCGGTGACGACGGTCCGCGTCAAGGACGCGCTCGACATCGTCAACCGGCTGGTCGCGCAATTGGGCACGGCGATCCGCGCCGCCGCCGGCGTGGCGCTGATCGCCTCGGTGCTGGTGCTCTCCGGCGCTCTGGCCGCCGGCAACCGGGCGCGCATCCACGACGCCGTGGTGCTGAAGACGCTCGGCGCGACGCGCAGGACACTGATTGCGGCCTTCTCGCTGGAATATGTGCTGATCGGCCTTGCGACCGCGCTGTTCGCACTTGCCGCGGGCGGCGTCGCGGCATGGTTCGTCGTCGCGCACATCATGACGCTGCCATCGCACTTCATGCCGGAAGTCGCGGTCGCGACGATCCTCGTCTCGCTCGGCGTCACCGTCGGCATCGGCCTTGCCGGCACCTGGCGGGTGCTCGGCCACAAGGCGGCGCCGGTGCTGCGCAACCTCTGACCCGGCGCGCGCTGGAGCAGGTTCGACCTCGTTAAATCTTTGTAAGAATGCCGGGCCGAAACGGCCAAAACCCGGCCTTTTGCCTTCTCACGAAGCGTTACGCCTCGTTACCGTCTTGTCCTTGACGTCAAGAACCATCATATTTCTGCGCAGGCATGCTGGAGCCCCGCCAGCGGCGCCTGGTCCAAAGGGCATCCCAGGGACCTGTCACCGGACGGGGCAGAAGCAACAGAGGATTTCCAATGGCTGATCCCATTCGCAACTACCAGACGTCCGCCGCCCCCGGCGCGCGCGTCGATATCGATCAGGGCCTGCGGGCCTATATGATCAAAGTCTACAACCTGATGGGGCTTGGCCTGCTCATCACCGGCCTCGCCGCCTGGGGCGCGTTCCAACTCGCCGTCACCGGCGACGGTCAGCTGACCGCCTTCGGCCAGCTGATCTATGCAAGCGCGTTCCGCTGGGTCGTCATCCTGGCGCCGCTGGCTGCGGTGATGTTCCTGTCGTTCAGGATCCAGTCGATGAGCGTGGCGGCGGCGCAGACCACGTTCTGGGTCTATGCCGGCCTTGTCGGCCTGTCGCTGTCGACGATCTTCCTCGTCTATACCGGCACCAGCATCACCCAGACGTTCTTCGCCACGGCCGCGGCCTTCGGCGCACTGTCGCTCTATGGCTATACGACCAGGCGCGACCTGACCGCCTTCGGCTCGTTCCTGATCATGGGCGTGATCGGCCTGCTGATCGCCATGGTCATCAACATCTTCCTGGCGTCGTCGGCGCTGGCCTTCGCCATCTCGGCGATCGGCGTCTTGGTGTTCGCGGGCCTGACCGCCTACGACACGCAGCGGATCAAGGAGATGTATTTCGAGGGTGACGTCGCGGATGTCGCTGGCCGCAAGGCGATCATGGGCGCGCTGCAGCTCTATCTCGACTTCATCAACCTGTTCATGTTCCTGCTGCAGTTCATGGGCGACCGCCGTTAAAGGCAGTTACCCGATCTCACTGGACCATAGACTTCGGAAGGGCGGCCCAACGGCCGCCCTTTCTTTTCGTGCAGCCCTCTGCTGTTATCAAGGCAGGAAAACCAATTGCACAAATTATGAGCAATACAGCGATCAGAGCCGCGACGGCGGCCGACCTTGACCGAATCACGGAAATCTACGCCGACGCGGTCACGCACGGCACTGCGAGCTACGAGCTGGAGCCGCCCAACCGCGCCGAAATGGGCAATCGATTAGAGAGCTTGGCGGCAGGCGGCTTTCCCTATCTCGTGGCGGAGAAGGACGGCACCGTGCTCGGCTATGCCTATGCCGGACCGTTTCGGCCGCGCCCCGCCTATCGGTTCGTCGTCGAGGATTCGGTCTATGTCGCGCCCGAGGCCAAGGGCCAAGGCGTGGGCTTCCTGCTGATGAAGGCGCTGATCGAGGCGGCGCGTGCGGCAGGCTTTCGCCAGATCATCGCGGTGATCGGCGACGGCCACGCGGACAGCGTCTCGGTGCGGCTGCACGAGAAGCTCGGGTTCCGCCATTCCGGACGCCTGGAAGGGTCGGGCTACAAGCACGGACGCTGGCTGGACACGGTGTTCATGCAGCTGCCGCTCAACGGCGGCGCAGCATTGCCGCCGGATCCTGATTCGCTGCCGGAGCGGAAATTTCGTGGGGAACTGAAGAACTGAGGAACTGAGGAATTGAAGAATTGAAGAATTGAGGAAAAGGGCGCTAAGCGCCTGATATAACGGCCGTTTTTTCTTCAGTTCTTCAGTTTCCTCAATTCTTCAGTTCCCTCTAGGCTTCGACCACCCTCAGCTTGGCATCGAACACCCCAAGCACGCGGCCGAGTTCCTGGCCGCGCTTCAGGATGCGTCCGCCGGCAGCGATGACGGCGAAGGCGCCTTGGCGGCGCGCCAGTTTCGGGTCCTTGACGATCTGGAACAGCGGCACCTCGCTGGCGCGGCGGAAGACCGAAAAGACGGCGCGATCGGAGAGATGGTCGATCGCATAGTCGCGCCATTCATTGGCCGCCACCATGCGCCCGTAAAGCCTCAGGATCTGGTCGAGCTCGCGCCGGTCGAAGCGCACCGGCTGGTCGAGGCGTGCGCTGCGCGCCTCATGCAACGGGATCAATATTCCGGATGCTTCCCCATCCTCCATCCCGCTGCTGTGATCGGTCATGCCTCGATCCTTCGATTGATCTTGCGCCAGCCAAGGTTCGCGCTTTCGCAGCCGAATTGCAAGGGCCGGCGAAGCAAGCGGGCGTCGCGCGGTTTCCGAAAGGTCCAGTCACGTTTGCGAAACGTGTGTTGCCATTGGTGATGCTCCGCCACATTCTCGCCACAAATTATCCGCGCTCATGCCCCAATGTCCGACGAGTTTACCCGCGTTGCCTGAGACGGTTCGGTCCGGCACCGGCTCGTAAACCCCAAGCCCCCCGCCCACGGGTCAGCGTCGGATCGAACCAACCTCGGTTTTTCCTTGGAAAAATCAGGTGCGACGATCCCAAAACCTGAATGACCGGCGTCAGAAGCAAGCTGACGCCGGTTTTTTATTGGCAGGGGGAGCCAGGCAATCAGGGCTTGCGAATGAATGCGGCGCCCAGGATCGGACCGGGCATGCCGTCCTTGCCGACAGACTGCAGCAGCACCGCGCAGCCGCCTTTCTTGGAGATCTCGGTCATCGGCAATTCGTAGCGCTGCGCCTTGCCGTGCCACATGCCGGCGGTCTGGATGTCGGAGACGGCGTTCCAGTAGGTCAGGCTGCGGCCGCTGTTCTCGCCCTGGCCGATCTTCACCATCTGCGGCGGATCGAAATAGACGATCACCACATGGGCGTCGGCCGGGCCATTGCCGGCGTCGCCCGCGTCAATCGTGACGCGGTCGCTGGTGCGGCTCACCTTGATGCCGACCCGCATGCCCTCGCCGGTCCTGTCCATCCGGGCCAGCGCGCCGTCGACGTCCTTGCGACTGGCGCCGTTGACATGGCTGCGGCCGTTGATGACGGCCTGCGGCGTATAGACCGAGCGGCTGCCGAAGGAGCGCATGTAGTCATACTGCCGGTCGGTGTTCTTCTTGTTGCTCAGCGTGTCCTGCCAGCCCAGATAGTCCCAGTAATTGACGTGGTAGGCGAGCGCGACGATGTTTTCCTTGGCGGCCAGCTCGGCGAAGAATTCATCGGCCGGCGGGCAGGAACTGCAGCCCTGGCTGGTGAAGAGCTCGACCACGCCCAAGGGCTTGTCGGCTTGGGGCTTCTCGGGCTCGCTTGCCAGGGCGGCACCGGCAAACGTCGAAAGGGCCAGCGCAAATGCCGCAAGCCGCAATGGTCCTCGAGATGCCATGACTGTTCCGATTCCCGCCGGTGACGCCGGCCTTGTTGTGATTGCTAAAATATGTGGCAGAACAGACAGTCAACGGGAAGTCACGTTGCGGTGAAATTTTGGCATCGCAACCGCAGATAAGGCGGCACCAGGAGCGCGGCTGCATTTTTCGATGCGGTTCGATTTCGGAGCCGCATCATCGCAATGTGGTAAAGTTTTCCAATGCCGCCCGATCTCTATTGCGTGCGAACCGGATCAGGACTTCGAGCCGGGCCGGCGAATGCTTGGCCGGCGGCGGTTTAATTGGAGAATGGGCAGTAGGCAGTAGGCAGTAGGCAGTAGGTGTCCTGTTTCCCTACTGCCTATTGCCTAAGCCCTACTGCCTGGCCGCTACGCGGCCAGATCGCGCAGCACGTATTGCAGGATACCGCCGTTCTTGAAGTAGTCGAGCTCGTCCAGCGTATCGATGCGACAGACGATCGGCACGTTCTTCACCGTGCCGTCGCCGTAGGTGACCTTGGCCACCATCTTCTGGCGCGGCTTGATCGCGTCCAGCCCGTCGATCTCGACCAGCTCGTCGCCCCTGAGGTTGAGGGAAGCCCATGAGGTGCCGTCCTCGAAGACGAAGGGGATGACGCCCATGCCGACCAGGTTCGAGCGGTGGATGCGCTCGAAGGACTGGGCGATGACCGCGCGGACGCCAAGCAGATTCGTTCCCTTGGCCGCCCAGTCGCGCGAGGAGCCGTTGCCGTATTCGACGCCGGCGAAGATCACCAGCGGCACGCCTTCCTTCCTGTATTCCATCGCGGCGTCGTAGATCGACATCTCCTCCTTGGAGGGGTAGTGGATCGTGTAGCCGCCCTCGCGGCCGTTCTCGCCCAGCATGTGGTTGCGGATGCGGATGTTGGCGAAGGTGCCGCGCATCATCACCTCATGGTTGCCGCGCCGCGTGCCGTACTGGTTGAAGTCGGCGACGCCGACGCCATGCTCGGTGAGATATTTGCCGGCCGGCGACGCCGCCTTGATCGAACCCGCAGGCGAGATGTGGTCGGTGGTGATCTTGTCGCCGAAGAGACCGAGCACGCGCGCGCCCTTGATGTCGCCGACCTTGCCGAAGGCGCGGCCCATGCCGGCGAAATAAGGCGGGTTCTGCACGTAGGTCGAATGGTCGTCCCAGGCGTAGGTCTGGCCTTCCGGCGCCTTGACCTTCTGCCAGTACGCGTCGCCCTTGAAGACGTCGGCATATTTGCGGGCGAAGAGCTCGCGCGTGACGTTCTTCTCGATGAACTCCTGGATCTCGGCCGAGGTCGGCCAGATGTCCTTGAGATAGACCGG
Source organism: Mesorhizobium sp. (assembly GCA_004963905.1). Lineage (GTDB taxonomy): Bacteria > Pseudomonadota > Alphaproteobacteria > Rhizobiales > Rhizobiaceae > Mesorhizobium. The sequence continues at coordinate 105,695 of SUGL01000012.1, read as the reverse complement.
CTTGCCGTCGCTGCCTTCGCCGAGCGGCTCGGTGGTGAGATCCCTGGTGACGGTGCCGGCGAGCGCATGCGCCACCACCAGCGGCGGCGAGGCGAGGTAGTTGGCCTGTACATCGGGCGAGACGCGGCCTTCGAAGTTGCGGTTGCCGGACAAGACCGCGGCAGCGATCAAACCTTTGTCGTTGATGGTCTTGGAGATCGGCCCCGGCAGCGGGCCGGAATTGCCGATGCAAGTGGTGCAGCCGAAGCCGACCAGGTTGAAGCCGATCTGGTCGAGCTCCTTCTGCAGCCCGGATTTCTCGAGATATTCGGCCACCACCTGGCTTCCCGGCGCCAGCGAGGTCTTAACCCAAGGCTTCTGCTTGAGACCGCGCCGGTTGGCGTTGCGAGCCAACAGGCCGGCGCCGATCAGCACGCTCGGGTTCGAGGTATTGGTGCAGGAGGTGATGGCGGCGATGACGACGTCGCCATGGCCGAGGTCATAGGAGCTGCCTTCAACGGCATAGCGCTTCGAAATCTCGGCGGCCTTCTTGTACTCGGTCTCCATCGCCTTGGCGAAGCCGGCGGGAATGTCCTGCAGCGCGACGCGGCCCTCGGGGCGCTTCGGACCGGCCATCGACGGCACGACGTCGCCAAGGTCGAGCTCGAGCAGGTCGGTGAAGACCGGATCGGCCGAGCCGGCGTCGCGCCACATGCCTTGCGCCTTCGAATAGGCCTCGACCAGCGCGATGCGGTTCTCGTCGCGGCCGGACATCGTCAGATAGCGGATGGTCTCGCTGTCGACCGGGAAGAAGCCGCAGGTGGCGCCATATTCCGGCGCCATGTTGCCGATGGTGGCGCGGTCGGCCAGCGTCATGTTGGAAAGGCCGGGACCGAAGAACTCGACGAACTTGCCGACGACGCCCTTCTTGCGCAGCATCTGGGTGACGGTGAGCACGAGGTCGGTGGCGGTGACGCCTTCCTTGAGCTTGCCCGTGAGGCGGAAGCCGATGACTTCCGGCAAAAGCATGGAGACCGGCTGGCCGAGCATCGCGGCCTCGGCCTCGATGCCGCCGACGCCCCAGCCGAGCACGCCGAGGCCGTTGATCATGGTGGTGTGCGAATCGGTGCCGACGCAGGTGTCGGGATAGGCGGTGGTCTCGCCGTCCTCGCTGTTGGTCCACACCACCTGTCCCAGATATTCGAGGTTGACCTGGTGGCAGATGCCGGTGCCGGGCGGCACGACGCGGAAGTTGCGGAAGGCCTGCTGGCCCCATTTCAGGAACTTGTAGCGCTCTTCGTTGCGCTCATATTCGAGCTCGACGTTGCGGGCGAAGGCCATCGGCGTGCCGAACTCGTCGACGATGACGGAGTGGTCGATGACGAGGTCGACCGGCACCAGCGGGTTGATCTTCTCCGGATCGCCGCCGAGCGCCTTGATGCCGTCGCGCATGGCCGCGAGGTCGACCACGGCCGGAACGCCGGTGAAGTCCTGCATCAGAACGCGGGCCGGGCGGTAGGCGATCTCGACACCGGCGGTGCCCTTGTCGTTCAGCCAGGCGGCGACCGCCTGAATGCTCTCCTTGGTGACGGAGCGGCCGTCTTCGTTGCGTAAGAGGTTCTCCAGCAGCACCTTCATCGAATAGGGCAGCTGGGCGATACCCTTGAGGCCGTTCTTCTCGGCCTCGGCGAGGTCGAAATAGACATAGTCCGCGCCACCCACGGTCAGGGTGCGGCGGCATTTGAAACTGTCGAGGGATTTTGACACGTGCGATCCGTCCTTGTCTGTTCAGCCTGAAAGGGAACGGACGCCGATGGCATGCAATCACGCGCAAAGGTGCGGGTACGGCCATTTCCGCTGTCCGCTCCCGAGCAACCCGAGCCGTTCAAGGCGGCGCGTGCGCTGGTTCGGCGCTAATTCTTCTCCCGCGCCGACCGCTGGCACGGATGAACCGCATATAGAGAATTTCCTGGAATAGTTCTAGACAGTCGAAAGGCAAATTTGTGCGATGCGGCGGCGGCCGCGAAACGGTGCTTTCGGGACGGGCAAGAATGCGGCTGATCGCCGAAAATCTGGGCGGCGAGCGCGGCGGCGAGACGGTCTTTTCCGGCATCGGATTCGCGCTCGAAAAGGGCGAGGCGCTCATCGTCACCGGGCCGAACGGCGCCGGCAAGTCGACGCTTCTGAGGGTCGTCGCCGGTCTGCTGCCGACAGCCGAAGGCAAGGTGAAGATCGAGGGCGGCGGCGAGGATTTTCCCTCGGTCGCTTCGGCCTCGCACTATCTCGGCCATCTCAATGCGATGAAGACGGCGCTCACGGTGGAAGAGAATCTGGGCTTCTGGCGCGCTTTCCAGGGTGAGCCGGGGCTGGATGTGGATGAGGCCTTGGAGACGGTCGGGCTGGGCGGGCTCGGGCATCTGCCGTTCGGTTATCTGTCGACCGGGCAAAGGCGCCGCGCTTCGATCGCGAAGCTTCTGGTCAGCCGCCGGCCGTTATGGCTCCTCGACGAGCCGACGGCCGGATTGGACAAGGCGTCGGAGGAAAGGTTCGCGGGATTGATGACGGAGCACTGCCAGGAGGGAGGGATCATCGTGGCGGCAACGCATTTGCCGCTGGGGCTGGAGGGGGCGAAGGCGCTTCAAATGAAGGTGACCGGTTGATGTCGGCACTCTACGGCGCCCCCCTCTGGCCTGCCGGCCATCTCCCCCACAGGGGGGGAGATCAGACGTCGTCGGCGATTTCGCCAATTACCAACGTCGGAAGAATCGGTGGGGCGCCGAAACAGCCAATCTCCCCCCTTGTGGGGGAGATGTCCGGCAGGACAGAGGGGGGCGCGAAGGAACGCGAACTTCAACAAGGGGACCCCTCATAATGTGGTCCCTCTTCCTGCGCGATATCCGCCTCTCCATCCGCGCCGGCGGCGGGGCGCTGATCGGCGTAATCTTCTTCCTGGCGGTGATCGCCACCATCCCGTTCGGCGTCGGGCCCGATCTCAACCTTCTGTCCCGCATCGGCCCGGCGATCCTGTGGATCGCCGCCTTGCTCGCCTGCCTGCTCGGCCTCGACCGGCTGTTCCAGGCCGACCGCGAGGACGGCTCGCTCGATCTGCTCGTGCTCAACAACGACCGCCACATGCTGGCGCTGACGGTGCTGACCAAGTGCCTGGCGCACTGGATGGGCAGCGTGCTGCCGCTGGTGATCGCGGCGCCCTTGCTCGGCCTCTTCATGAACATGGAGCCGCTCGGGATCGGCGCTACCGCGCTCACGCTGCTCGTCGGCACGCCGGCCATCACCTTCATCGGCGCCGCGGGCGCCGCGGTCGCAGTGGCGCTGCCGCGCGGCGGGCTCTTGATCTCCGTGCTTGTGCTGCCGCTCACCATCCCGGTGCTGATCTTCGGCGTCTCGGCGAGCTACGGCGCGGTGGCCGATCCGGCGCCGTTCCTGCAACCCTTCCTCATTGTTGCCGCGCTGACGCTGTTTCTTGCCGTGGTTGGGCCGCTGGCGGCCGCGCTGGCGCTGCGTCACGGGACGGATTGAGGCTGGAAGCACGTTTTCAACTGCGGCGCGGCGGCTGATTGCGCGGCCTGCGCTGCAGGGTTAAGGGAAAGCATGATCGAACGGATTGGCGTCGCAGGCGCGCAACGCACGCACACGGGTACGCGGACATGAGCGCGCACGCCCTCTATGTCACCGCGGCCTATGCCATCACGGCGATCGTGCTGGTCGGGCTGATCGGCTGGATCCTGCTCGATCAGCGAGCGCGCAAGCGCGAGCTCGCCGCGCTCGAGGCCGCGGGCGTACGGCGCCGCTCGGACAAGGCCGGGACGACGAAGCCGTGAGCAGCGAAACCCAAACACCGGCCCCTCGTCGCCGCCTGTTCGTGATTTTGCCGCTGCTGGTTTTCCTTGGGCTGGCCGGGCTGTTCCTGTCGCAGCTCCTGTCCGGCCGCGACGAGTCGGAAATCCCCTCGGCGCTGATCGGCCTGCCGGCGCCGCAGACGAACCTGCCGCCGCTCGAAGGGTCGAACCTGCCGGGTCTCAATTCAAAAGCCTTCGCCGGCAAGGTGACGCTGGTCAACGTCTTCGCGTCATGGTGCGCGCCATGCCGGGAAGAACATCCGGTGCTCCTGGCATTGTCGCAGGACAAGCGTTTTGCGCTTGCGGCGCTGAACTACAAGGACGAGCCGGAAAACGCCCGCCGCTTCCTCGGCGATCTCGGCAACCCGTACCAGGCGATCGGCGTCGATCCGGCCGGGCGCGCGGCGATCGACTGGGGCGTCTACGGCGTGCCGGAAACCTTCGTCATCGGCAAGGATGGCAAAATCGCCTACAAGCATGTCGGGCCGCTGACGCCGGAATCGGCGAGGGATCTGCTGCTGCCGCAGATCGAGAAAGCGCTGGCGGCAGGGGGCTGAGGCGCCCCCTTACGTCATCATTCTAGGGCGAAGCAAGGAGCGAAGCGACGCGGCGCAGACCCTAGAATCCATTCCGTGACGTTAATCGAGGAACGCCACGGTCCAGAATATGGTGTGGCCACCGCGATCGTTAGCGCAGGATGTTCTGCGCCGCTGCGGCGCTCAGAAGTCACGGCGTGGATCCTCGGGTCGAGCCCGAGGATGACGAAGTGGCAGGTCCGATCGGCTTCAAACTCAGCCGTAGATCTGCTTGCGGATCTGGTAGAGCATCTCGGAGCGGTCGGCGCGCAGATCGGCGAGATCGCGGCTCGACAGGTTCTCGATTTCGGCGACGAGACGGTTGTACTGGCGGCGCTTGGCGATGTTGGTGCGGGCGCGGGCGACGATGTTGTCGAAGACCATGACGAGGTTCCTTTGCTGCCGCATTCACGCGGCGGGTTTGTTCCTCCCTGATCGATTGTGAGCATGACATAGGAATGGTGCGTTGCAAAATAAAGATGTTGCAATGCACCATTGCAACCAGCGCATAGCCGGTTAATGGCGTCCTAATCCTCCAGGCTGCCCTCAACATGCCGTGAGAGCCATCACCGATCTTGCCTTCTCCGCCGCGTGCTGGCTTGATCGCGCGACATATGATTGCCGGGAGGAAAGCATGGCGGCCGCCGACTATTACGAAATTCTCGATCCACGCTTCGCGCGGCTGTTCAATGGCGGCGCGCAGGTTGAAAAGCTGTTCACCGGGTGCCGGTGGGCGGAAGGCCCGGCCTGGTTCGCGGCCGGCCGCTACCTGATCTGGTCCGACATCCCCAACAACCGCATGCTGCGCTATGACGAGACCGACGGCAGCGTCAGCATCTTCCGCCAGCCCTCGGGCAATTCCAACGGCAACACCGTCGACCGGGAAGGGCGGCTGGTGACCTGCGAGCATTCTGGCCGCCGCGTCAGCCGCACCGAGCATGATGGCTCGGTCACCACCATCGCCGACACGTGGAAGGGCAAGCGGCTGAACTCGCCCAACGACGTGGTGGTGAAGTCCGACGGCTCGATCTGGTTCACCGACCCCAGCTACGGCATCGACACCGATTATGAGGGCGACAAGGCCGAGAGCGAGATCGGCGCCTGCCATGTCTACCGCGTCGATCCCGGCACTGGCGAGGTCGAGGCCGTCATCACCGACATGGTCAGGCCGAACGGGCTCGCCTTCTCGCTCGATGAAAGCCTGCTCTATGTCGCCGACACCGGCCGCACGCATGGGGCCGAGAACCCCGCGCATATGCGGGTATTCAATGTCGCCGAGGGCGGCAAGAAGGTCTCGGGCGGCAAGGTGTTTGCCGACTGCACGGCCGGCCTGTTCGACGGTTTCAGGCTCGACGATGCCGGACGCATCTGGACGAGCGCGGCCGACGGCGTCCACTGCTACGATCCGGACGGGACGCTGATCGGCAAGGTCAAGGTGCCGGAGGTGACCGCCAATTGCGTGTTCGGCGGCGCCAAGCGCAACTGCCTATACATCGCCGGCACCACCTCGCTCTACATGGTCCGGCTGATGGTGAACGGAGCGAAGACGTATTGAGGCTGCTGCAGTTGCGTCCTTTCGTTCGTCATCCTCGGGCTTGACCCGAGGATCCATGCCGTGACCTTCGACGTCGAGTGCAGCGGTGCAGAATTCTGTAACCGCTGCAACGCCTTAGTGTAACGGCATGGATCCTAGGGTCTGCGCGCGTCGCTTCGCTCCTTGCTCCGCCCTAGGATGACGACCTCATGTTTGCCGGCGTATACACTCCACGAAACCTCGCATCGCGTCGCGCATCGCCAGCCGGTTCTCGGCCTCCGCCAAGACCGCCTCCACCTCAGGCGGCTTCTTGCCGAGCAGCGCGATCTCGAGCGGAGCCTCTTCATACATCGCGAAGGACATGGTGCGCATGATCTCGGCGAGCGCTGCGCGGGCATAGAGCGAGCGCGGCGAGGCATGCACCACCATCGCCGGCTTGCCGACCGCCGCATCGCGCGACACCAGCCAGTCGAGCGCGTTCTTCAGGCCGCCCGGCACGCCATGCGCATATTCCGGGCAGGAGACGATGATGCCGTCGGCGCGGGTGACGGCGCCGATCAGGTCACTTGCCTCGCGCGGTGTGCGCTCGTCCTCGTCGTCCGGGTTGAAGATCGGCAGCTGGCCAAGTCCGCCATAGACGACGACGCGGCAATCCGCGGGCGCGCTGGCGGCTAAAGCCGCGATCAGGGCCGAATTGGTCGAGGCGGCGCGCAGGCTGCCGGAGATGGCGAGGATCTCGATCAAGGGGATGAGCCGAACGGAACGGGTGAGTCGTTCCGAATGCTACCACAGGGTCTTGCGGTAATCCTCGTCCAGCTCGCGGTTGATCTCGCCTGCACTCTCGGCCAGCGCCAGCTGGTCGCGGATGATCTCACCGAGCGTCGGAAGGCTCGCGCGGTCATACCAGGTCTCCGGCTTCCACAGCTCGGAGCGCATGAAGGCCTTGGCGCAATGCATGTAGGCGGCCTTGACCGTCACCACGATAACGCTCTGCGGCTCCTTGCCGTCGACGGCCAGGCGCTCGCGCAGGACGGCGTCGATTGTGATGCGGGCGTCGCCGTTGACGCGCAGCGTCTCGTTCATGCCGGGAATGAGGAAAAGCAGCCCGACCGACGGATTGCGGATGATGTTCTCCAGCGTGTCCAGCCGGTTGTTGCCCGGACGGTCGGGAATGGCGATGGTGTTGTTGTCGAGAATGGCGGTGAAGCCGGGCTTGTCGCCCTTCGGCGTCACGTCGGCATTGCCGGCGCCGTCGGAGGAACCGATCAGCACGAAGGGGCTCTTGCCGATGAAGGAGCGGCAGTGGCCGTCGAGCGCCTTGAGCTCCTTGCGGATCGAGCCGTCGGTCGGTCGGGGCGTCCTGTAGATCGTCCTCAGCTCGTCGCGCGTGGTGAGGAATTCCATCCCCGTACCCCCTGTCTTCACGCAATCCCGGACGGAAACCGCTACACGCTTTCCTGGAATTGCTCCCTCTGTCTTCACGCAATTCCGGGCGGAAGGCTACGGCGAAGTCGCCGAGCCCGACCGTTACACACTTTTCCTGGAATTGCTTTCCTTGTCCTCGTCCTTGGCTTTTTCCTCCAGCGAGTGGCGCATGATCAGCGGCATCTGGCTGAAGGTGAAGAGCAAGGTGATGGGGATGGTGCCCCAGACCTTGAAATACAGCCAGGTCGCTTCGGAGAAATTCCGCCACACCACCTCGTTCAGCACGGCCAGGAACAGGAAGAAGAGCCCCCATCGGAACGTCAGCTTGCGCCAGCCTTCGGCATCGAGCTGGAAGGCGGAATCGAAGACATAGCCGAGCAGCGACCGGCCGAAGGCCAGGCCGCCGAGCAGGGCGACGCCGAACAGGGAGTTGATGATCGTCGGCTTCATGAAGGCGAAGGTCTTGTCCTGCAGGTACAAAGCGAGCGCGCCGAACACAAAGACGACGATCGCCGAGACCAGCGGCATCAGTGGCAGGCTGCGCGTCAGCGCCCAGGACGCGCTGAGCGACAGGGCCGTCGCGACCATGAAGAATGCGGTGGCGATCAGGATCGGTTCGCCGAGATGGGTGAGGATCGGGAACTTTTGCGCCAGCCATTCGCCGCGGATGGTGGTGAAGAAGAACACCAGGCCTGGCCCCAGTTCGAGCAGGAACTTCAAGCCGGGATTGAGCGGCTTGCGGCGCGGGTCAGACGGGTCGCGTTCGAGGATGTTCATAAAGGTCCTTGTTGCGCATGATCTGGCCGAAAAGCAGGCAGATCACGCCATGTTCAGGCCACGCCGGCGATCGCCCTGGCGAATTCGCTTGCGGAAAACGGTTCGAGGTCGTCGACCTGCTCGCCGACGCCGATGAAGTAGACCGGCAATCTGTGCTTGGCGGCGATCGCCACCAGAATACCGCCGCGCGCCGTGCCGTCCAGCTTGGTCATCACCAGGCCGTTGACGCCGGCGACATTGCGGAAGATCTCGACCTGGCTCAGCGCATTCTGGCCGGTGGTGGCGTCGACCGTCTGGAGCACGGTGTGCGGCGCTTCGGGATCGAGCTTGCCGAGCACGCGCACGATCTTCTCCAGTTCCGCCATCAGCTCGGTCTTGTTCTGCAGGCGTCCGGCTGTGTCGATGATCAGCACGTCGGAGCCGGCCTCCTTCGCCTTTTCGAAGGCGTCGTAGGCGAGGCCGGCGGCATCGGCGCCAAGCTTGGTGGCGACGACCGGAGATTTCGTGCGCTCGCCCCAGATCTTGAGCTGCTCGATCGCGGCGGCGCGGAACGTGTCGCCCGCCGCCAGCATCACCGAAAGCCCGCCCTCGGTCAGCTTGGCCGCCAGCTTGCCGATGGTCGTCGTCTTGCCGGTGCCGTTGACGCCGACGACCAGGATGACATGCGGCTTGTGGCTGAGGTCGAGCTCGAGAGGCTTGGCGACCGGGGTCAGAACCTTCTCGACCTCCGCCGCCATGACGGCGCGGACTTCCGAGTCGGAAACATCCTTGCCATAGCGGCTTGAAGCGAGCGAATCGGTGACGCGCAGCGCCGTCTCGACGCCGAGATCGGCGCGAATCAGCACATCCTCCAGGTCCTGCAGAGTGTCCTCGTCCAGCTTGCGCTTGGTGAAGACGCCGGCAATGTTGCCGGTGAGCTCGCGCGAGGAGCGGGCAAGGCCGTCCCGCATGCGCTGGAACCACGAGCGTCGCGGCGCCGGCTCCGGCGCCTTTTGCGGCTCGGCCTTCTGCTCGACCTTTTTCGCTACCGTCACCTTGCCGGCGGAGGGCGTAGACTTTGGCGGCGCCGGGACGGCTTCAAGTTCCGGCGCTATCTCGGCGCGCACCTGCAGCGGTTCGATGGGCGCGGGCTGGCGAATGGGCGGCGGAATTTCAGCGGCAGCGTCGGGCGCCAAGTCCTCGACGGGCTGGCGCTGCCCCTCACCCTTACCCTCTCCCCGTGAAGAACGGGGAGAGGGGGTCGCCGGCGCCGGAGCTTCCTCCTTCTCCCCGTCACGATACGGGGAGAAGGTGCCGGCAGGCGGATGAGGGGCGGCGCCAGCCTCTGAAGATGGCTGCGCAGAAGACGGACTCGCAGGCGGGATTTCAGGCGCCGGCGTCACGGTCGGAACCTCGCTCGGCGGCGTCGGCACTTCGACGGGCACCGGCTCGGGTTGCGGTTCCGGACGCGACGGCACGATGTCCGGCTCGCTCGGCGCGGGCGGCGGCACTTCCTGCGGCTTCGGCTCGGGCGCCGGGCCCGGTGTGGGTTCGGGCTGAGCCGGCGGCACCGGCACTTCCTCCGGCGCCGGCGGTTCGGGTGTCCCCGGCGCCGGTTGCGGTTCTTCCTCCGGCATGGGCCCAGGCAGCGGTTCCGGTTCGGCCGGAACGACGGGCTCCGGTGCCGGCGGGATGGCCGGGGCGGGCTCGGGCTTCGGCTCCTCGGGCGCCGGTTGGGGCTCGAGTGCCGGTTGGGGCGCAGGCTCCTGGTCGGCTTCCGGCTTCAGCGCGTCCCATTTGATCGGTGGCAGCGGCGCGGTTTCGTCGACGCGCTCCTCGACGACCTCTTTCCTGCCGAACGAAAATATCTTCTTGAAGAAACCAGCCATGCGTCTCGCAGTCTCAGGCGGCTTGGGCGGCAAAGGGAGCCGCGATCAGGCGGGCGCCGTCATGGCCGGTGACAACCGCCTCGACGATCTCTCCCGGCTGTCCAACGGCGATCGCGGCAAGCGTGAAACCTTCGGTGCGGCCGAGGCCGTCGCGCTCGACCAGGATCGACTGGCGCGTGCTGGCAAGGGCCGCCAGATGGCGGCGATAGGCGGCTTCGCCGGCGGCGCGCAGCCTTGCGGCGCGCTGCTTGACCAGCTCGCGGCGAACCTGCGGCATGCGCGCGGCGGGCGTGCCTTCGCGCGGGGAAAACGGGAAGACGTGCAGATGCGTCAGGCCGCATTCCTCGACTATCTTTTCCGAATTTTCGAACATCGCCTCGGTCTCTGTCGGGAAGCCGGCGATGATGTCGGCGCCGAAGACGATGCCGGGGCGAAGCTTGCGCACGTCCTCGCAGAAGCGGATCGACTGGTCGCGCAAATGCCGGCGCTTCATGCGCTTCAGGATCATGTCGTCGCCCGACTGCAGCGACAGATGCAGATGCGGCATCAGCCTGGGCTCGGTGGCAATGGCGTCGAGCAGGTCGTCATCAGCCTCGATCGAATCGATCGAGGAGAGCCTCAGTCGTTTCACATCGGGCACCTGGCGCAGGATCGTCTTCACCAGCTTCCCGAGCTTCGGGCTGCCGGGCAGGTCGGCGCCAAAACTGGTCATGTCGACGCCGCTCAGCACGATCTCGGCATAGCCGTTGCCGGCGAGGCGCTTGACCTGCTCGACCACGGCGCCCATCGGCACCGAGCGCGAATTGCCGCGGCCGTAGGGGATGATGCAGAAGGTGCACCGATGATTGCAGCCATTCTGCACCTGCACGAAGGCACGCGCCCGGCCCTCGATGGCGTCGACCATGTGGCTTGCCGTCTCGCGCACCGAGAAGATGTCGTTGACGCGCGCCTTCTCTGTGTCGTTGACGCCGAAATCGGGCAGAGCGCGGTAGGAGTTCGCCTTCAGCTTCTCCTCATTGCCGAGCACGAGGTCGACCTCGTCCATGGCGGCGAAATTCTGCGGCTCGGTCTGCGCCGCGCAGCCGGTGACGATGATGCGCGCTTTCGGGTTCTCGCGGCGGGCCTTGCGGATCGCCTGCTTGGCCTGGCGCACCGCTTCCGCCGTGACGGCGCAGGTGTTGAAGATGACGGCGCCGCCTTGGAGCGCGCCGAGGCCGGCGCTTTCGGCCTCGCGCCGCATCACCTCGGATTCATAGGTGTTCAGCCGGCAGCCGAACGTGACGACGTCGACACCTTTGGCAAGAGCGGACATCAAGCGGCGCTTTCGGTGTCGCGTGCCCAGGCGCCGGTCGAGGGGTCGAAGCTGCCGGAAAACTCCCACTCGGCGGCGCCAGTCAGGATGACGTGATCGTCGTCGCGCCACTCGACATGCAGTTCGCCGCCGCCAGGCGTGATCAGCGTCACGCTGCGGCCGGTGCGCTTGGTGCGGGCGGCGGCCACCACGGCAGCGCAAGCGGCGGAACCGCAGGCCTTGGTGAGACCCGCGCCGCGCTCCCAAGTGCGGATGACCATGGTTTGCGGCGAGGTGACCTGAGCGATGGTGATGTTGGCGCGCTCGGGAAAGATCGGATGGTTCTCGAGCAGCGGACCGAAGCGGTCGAGTTCGTAGGACCAGACGTCGCGGTCGACCCAGAAGATGGCGTGCGGATTGCCCATCGAGACGACAGAGGGCGAGTGCAGCACCGGCGCGTCGATCGGGCCGATCTGCAATTCGATCATGCGGGTGTCGCGGAATTCCTCGGCTAGCGGGATCTCCTGCCAGCCGAAGCGCGGCTTGCCCATGTCGACCGAGATCGAGCCGTCGGCATGTTCCTCGGCGTTGAGGATGCCGGCGCGGGTCTCGAAGGTGAATGTCTTCAGGCCGGTCTCGGCGGCTAAAGCCTGCACCACGCAGCGCGTGCCGTTGCCGCAGGCCTGCGCGCCGGTGCCGTCGGAATTCAGAATGTCGATGTAGTAGGCGGTACCTGGCGTCCTGGCGTCATGGATCGCCATGATCTGGTCGAACGTCGTCGCGGCGTCGGCATTGAGCGCGATTGCGGCCGACGCCGTCACGCGATCGTCACGGCCGCGCATGTCGGCAACGATGATCTCGTTGCCGATGCCGTTCATCTTGGCGAAGGGGGCGGTGCCTGCCATCGATCCCGTCATTTCAGTGTCCGTTTGGCGCTATATGGCGGAAACGGGCAGGAATTACCAGTCCGGCGCGTGCTGACCAGACGTTCTCAGGTTACCGCGAAGACGCCGAGCACGAGCAGCAGGAAGAGAATCAGCACGATGCCGATCAGGATGCGCGCGCCCATGGCGGCGGCACCGGCCAGCGCCGGCATGCCGAGCAGGCTCGCCGCGGCGGCGACGATGAGAAGAATGATGATCCACCTGATCATGGGAGGCTCCGAGCGAAATTGCGTCGCTGGACCAACGCGCCTCAAAGGCTCCGGTTCCTCTGTCAGGCGGCGGGCACGTCCCATGTCTCACCGGGGCGCATGGCGCGAAAACGCTCCGGCGAGATGCCTTCGGCGGCCAATGCCTCGGCCAGCCTTTGCGCCGGCTCCTCGATCGGCTCGTCGGTGAGCTGGAAGGTGCCCCAGTGGCAGCCGGCGGCATGGGCGGCGTTGCACAGCCTCATGCCCTGGACAGCCTCCTCCGGATTCTGGTGCTGCGGCGCCATGAACCAGCGCGGCTCGTAGGCGCCGATCGGCAGGATGGCCAGCCGAAAGCAGCCGTGCTTTTTTGCCATCAGCCGGTAGTTGATGCCGTCATGAAAGCCGGTGTCGCCGGCGAAATAGACTTTGCCTCCCGCCGTTTCGATGACGAAGCCCGCCCACAGCGCCATACGGCGGTCGCGCGCGCCGCGCGCCGACCAGTGATGCACCGGCTCGATATGGATGACGGCGCCGTTGCCGAATTCGACCCGTTCGCTCCAGTCATGCGTCGAAAGCCGCATGTCGGGAACGGCAGCGCCGACGATCGCGTCATTGCCGAGTGGCATGACCGCCAGCGGATCGTGGTTCTGCTTCAACCGTCGCAACGTGGCGAGGTCGAGATGGTCATAGTGGTTGTGACTGACCAGCACGAGATCGATCGGCGGCAGATCGGAAAAGGCGACGCCCGGCGCGTTGACTCGCTTCGGCCCGGCGAGGGCGAAAGGCGAGGCGCGCTCGGACCAGACCGGGTCGGTCAGGATATTCAATCCGGCGGTCTGGATAAGCAGCGAGGCGTGGCCGACCATGGTGAGCCGAAGGCCCGCGCCCTCGATCCTTTTGTCTGGCTTTGCCTGGCGGTAAGGGCTCGGAAATGCCGCCGGCCATTTCGAGCGCCCACCACTCAACTGCCACTTCAGCAAATCGCTGAAGCGCGCGGGCGGCCTGCCGTCGGGATTGAAAAAGAGCGCGCCGTCGAAATGATCGCTGGGCGGGCCGCTGTAGTAGCGGTTGGCTGCTTTCTTTCCCGCGGCCATCGATTCTCCGTCCGCTCTGTCGCTTTCTCCTGAAATAAGGGCGCCGCCGCCTGGCGCAAGCATTTTGCTGGCGAATGCCAAGGGCTGGAACATTGCTTGGTTTACGATCGGGACCGGAGGACGAGCGCCATGGCGATGAAGCGGACCAAGACACCATGGATGAAGGCCGAGGATTTCGGCCGCTCGCTGCCGCGCGGGCTGGGCGTCAACCTTCTGGTCACCGACATGGCGGCGATGGAAGCCTTCTTCCGCGACGTGCTCGGCGCTGAAATCATCTATGCCGACGAGGATTTCGCCGCGATCGCGCTGCTGGGCTCGATCCTCCTGCTGCATGCCGATCATTCTTATCTCGACAATCCGATGACCGGCGTGACCGCCGGTGCCGAAACGCGCGGCGCCGGCATCGAATTGCGCCTCTATGGCGCCGATCCGGATGCGGTGGAGAAAAAGGCGGCGGCGCTCGGCCATGTGGTGCTGGCAGGCTCGATCGACAAGCCGCATGGCTTGCGCGAATGCTATGTCGTCGGCCCCGACGGCTATGTCTTCGTGCCTAGCGCACGGCTGCAAGCCTGAAATTTCAATAAGTTACGGCCGAGACGTCGGGCGTGTCTCCGGCAGCAGACACCCTTGCGATAAATTTGCAACACGAGCTCCGAAAACCCTATTTTAACCATATCGGGTTGAAATTCTGCCACCTTCGCCATCTTGGTGAAGCGAGTGTTTACGCGGACGGCGCCCCCCACCGGATCCGACGGAGGTTGGAATGACTTTTTCGAAGACCCGCATTTTTTCGAAAACGGGCCTTTTGGCCGTATCGCTGGCCGCGCTCGTCGCGAGCGGCTGCTCGACCTCGCGCTTCTCGTCGATGGATGACCAGCCGCCGGCGCCACTCACGCCGGCGCCGTCCGGCACGGTGACGCAGAACCAGCTGCCGCCGCCGGCCGCTCCGGGCACCACCGACCCTTCGCAATTCCCGACCGCGCCGAAGAACACGCAGGTCGCCTCGCTGCCGCCGGACGGCGCCGCGCCCGCAGGCGCCACGGACCTGACCGCCGCCAGCGTCGCCGGCGTCTGGAACGTCAGCGTCGGAGGCCAGGGTTGCAAGGTGGCGACGCCGCAGACCAAGTTCGGCGCCGGTTATCGGGCCGGGCCGCTGCACTGCCCAGCCCCGATCGACGGCATCAAATCGTGGAACGTCTCCGGCAAGCAGCTCACGCTCTACGACGAAAACGGCGGCGCGCTGGCCAGGCTCTATTCCTCCGGCGGCGAAAAGTTCGACGGCCAGACTTCCAACGGGCAGCCGATCTCGCTTACAAGGTAGGGCAAGGGTACACCCCCTACCTCTTCCTGGAGCATTCTGCTCAGAGCAAACGACGTGACCTATGCATCTGCGTGACGGCCTCCAGACCCATGTGACCGTCAGGCAGCGCTATGACCACCTGGTAGAAACCGGCGCGGTCGGGCGCGATCCGGCGCAGGAGCGTGTCGTCGCCGCGCTCGACCGGCTGACCGACGAGATCTCGGCAAAAAGGCTGGCGCAGAAATCCAGCGCGCTGGGCTGGCTGTTCGCGCGCAAAAGGCAGCCGCGGGAGCCAGTCAAGGGCCTCTACGTCCACGGCGCCGTCGGACGTGGCAAGACCATGCTGATGGACATGTTCTTCGAGCTGCTGCCGGTCAGGCGCAAGCGCCGCGTCCACTTCAACGACTTCATGGCCGACGTGCAGGACCGCATCCAGAAGCACCGCGCGGCGCGCAAGAACGGCGACGTGAAGGAGGACGACCCGATCCCGCCGGTGGCGCGGGCGCTGGCCGACGAGGCCTGGGTGCTGTGCTTCGACGAGTTTTCAGTCACCGACATCGCCGACGCGATGATCCTGTCGCGCCTGTTCTCAGCCTTGTTCGCCAACGGCGTCGTGCTGGTAGCCACCTCCAACGTCGCGCCGGAGAACCTCTATCGTGATGGCCTCAACCGGCAGCTCTTCCTGCCATTCATCGGCCTGCTCGAACGCGATGCCGAAGTGCTGACGCTGGATGCCGAAAAGGACTACCGGCAGGAAAAGCTCAATCGCCTGCCGGTCTATGTCACGCCTGCCGACGAGGCGGCCGACCGCGCGCTCGACGAGGCCTGGACGGCGATGACGCAAGGCAGGCCGACGGCGGAGACGACGATCGCGCTGAAAGGGCGTCATATCGTCGTGCCGCGCGCCGCCGGCGATGCCGCGCGCTTTTCCTTCGCTGAGCTTTGCGAAAAGCCGCACGGGGCGCGCGACTATCTGGCGATCGCCAACCGCTTCTCGACGATCTTCATCGACCACGTACCGGTGCTCGGCGAAGGCAAGCGCAACGAGGCCAAGCGCTTCATCTTGCTGATCGACACGCTTTACGATCACCGCATGCGGCTGGTGATGAGCGCCGAGGCGCCGCCCGAAGGGCTCTACACCGCCAAGCGAGGCACGGAAGTGTTCGAATTCGAGCGCACCGCCTCGCGACTGATCGAAATGCAGAGCCGAGATTGGCTGGAAGGCTGGGCGGAGCGACGGCAGGTTGAGGCGCCGGCGGCGGAAGCGCGGCAGGCGCGGGGATAGAGGGCTTCGTCATTCTAGGGCGAAGCGACGCAAAGCGTCGCGGAGACCCTAGAATCCATTCCGTGACTCAGGACATGGAATGCAGCGGTTCAGAATGGGACTCTTGTCGACGCCTCTCTGTCCGATCGTTCTGCCTCGTGGTATCGCTTCTATGTCACGGCATGGATTCTAGGGTCTGCGCGCGTCGCTTCGCTCCTTGCTCCGCCCTAGAATGACGAAGCGGAGAGGGTCTTCGGCTAATCTCGGAGCCGATATACATACATCACGAAATCCTCTCCTTTCCCGTGCGGCTCCTTCTGGGTTTCATAAAGCGCCCGCGCGGGAAGATTGTCCGGCTCGGTCCCCACCCAGGCTTCCTCGCAGCCACACTCCCGGCCTATCTCGAACATGGCGTCGAGCATTTTGCGGGCAATACCCTGCCGCTGGAAAGGCGGCGCCACGCCGACTTCGTCGATGTAGAGCTCGCTCACCTTGTCGGGATGGCGGTGGATGACCGCGGCACACTGGCCGACCACCATTCCCTCGACAACCGCCACGATCATGAAATGGCCGGGCGAGGCGAGATAGGCGGCGAGGCGGTCGGGTCGGACCGGCTCGTCGAACACATCGTTTGCCACTCGCATCACAAGGGCGTCATCGCCGGGATGGAGCCTTCTGATTTCGACGTTCATTGTGTAAATTCTCCTCAGTCGGCTCACGAATTTTGACGTTTACGTAATTCCAAAATCATCTAACCGATTGAAAACACTGAGCTCGAAATAATCGTTTGAATTTTTTCCGCACCGGAGCTATTGGGTGCGGCGAAATCTCGCGGGTTTCCGCATCCTTCCGGCCTTCCCGGCCCCGTCGTCAATTCTGCCAAGATTTGGGCATCGTCACAGACAAGGGAAAACATCCTGACATGGCACGCAACAAGATAGCGCTCATCGGCTCGGGCATGATCGGCGGCACCCTCGCCCATATGATCGGCCTCAAGGATCTCGGCGACGTGGTGCTGTTCGATATCGCCGAGGGCATTCCGCAGGGCAAGGGTCTCGACATCGCGCAGTCCTCGCCGGTCGACGGGTTCGACGCCAGGCTGACCGGCGTCAACGACTATGCCGGCATCGAGGGCGCGGATGTGTGCATCGTCACCGCCGGTGTGCCACGCAAGCCGGGCATGAGCCGTGACGACCTGCTCGGCATCAACCTCAAGGTCATGGAACAGGTCGGCGCCGGCCTGAAGAAATACGCGCCGAAGGCCTTCGTGGTCTGCATCACCAACCCGCTCGACGCCATGGTCTGGGCGCTGCAGAAGTTCTCCGGCCTGCCGACCAGCCATGTCGTCGGCATGGCCGGCGTGCTGGACAGCGCTCGCTTCCGCTACTTCCTGGCCGAAGAGTTCAAGGTTTCGGTCGAGGACGTCACCGCCTTCGTGCTCGGCGGCCATGGCGACTCGATGGTGCCGATGATCCGCTATTCGACGGTGTCGGGCATCCCGCTGCCCGACCTCGTCAAGATGGGCTGGACCTCGAAGGAGAAGGTCGACCAGATCGTGCAGCGCACCCGTGACGGCGGCGCCGAGATCGTCGGCCTGTTGAAGACCGGCTCGGCCTATTACGCGCCGGCCGCCTCGGCCATCGCCATGGCCGAATCCTACCTGAAGGACAAGAAGCGCGTGCTGCCCTGCGCGGCGCACCTGTCGGGCCAATATGGCGTCAAGAACACCTATGTCGGCGTTCCGGTGGTGATCGGCGCCGGCGGCGTCGAGCGCGTCATCGAGATCGACCTGTCCAAGGCCGAGCAGAAGATGTTCGACAATTCGGTGGCGGCCGTGCAGGGCCTGACCGAAGCCTGTGTCAAGATCGCCCCACATCTCGCCGGCAAGTAACCCTCCGCGGAGACCAAGCGCATGAACATTCATGAATATCAGGCCAAGGCGCTGCTGAAGGGCTTTGGCGCTCCGGTCGCCGAAGGCGCGCCGGTGTTCAACGCCAGCGAGGCGGAAGCCGCCGCCAAGGCGCTGCCCGGCCCGCTCTATGTGGTGAAGAGCCAGATCCACGCCGGCGGCCGCGGCAAGGGCAAGTTCAAGGAACTCGGCCCCGACGCCAAGGGCGGCGTGCGGCTGGCAAAGTCGGCCGCCGAGGTGGCCGCTAACGCCAAGGAAATGCTCGGCCATACGCTGGTCACCAAGCAGACCGGACCTTCCGGCAAGCAGGTCAACCGCCTCTATATCGAGGACGGCGCCGACATTGCCCGCGAGCTCTATCTGTCGATCCTCGTCGACCGCTCGGTCGGCCGCGTCGCCTTCGTCGTCTCGACCGAGGGCGGCATGGATATCGAGGCGGTCGCGCATGACACGCCGGAAAAGATCCTTACCGTCGCCATCGACCCGGAAAAGGGCGTGACGGCGGAAGACGTGAAGAAGCTCAACGCCGCGCTGAAGCTCGATGGCGATGCGGCGAAGGACGGCGCCGCCCTGTTCCCGACGCTCTATAAGGCCTTCGTCGAGAAGGACATGAGCCTGCTCGAGGTCAATCCGCTGATCGTCATGAAGGACGGGCATTTGCGCGTGCTCGACGCAAAGGTGTCGTTCGACAACAACGCGCTGTTCCGCCATCCGGACGTGATGGAGCTGCGCGACACCACCGAAGAGGACGAGAAGGAGATCGAGGCGTCGAAATACGACCTCGCCTATGTCGCGCTCGACGGCAATATCGGCTGCATGGTCAACGGCGCCGGCCTCGCCATGGCGACGATGGACATCATCAAGCTCTACGGCGCGGAGCCCGCTAACTTCCTCGACGTCGGCGGCGGCGCTTCGAAGGAGAAAGTCACGGCCGCCTTCAAGATCATCACCAAGGACCCGGCGGTCGAAGGCATACTGATCAACATCTTCGGCGGCATCATGAAATGCGATGTCATCGCCGAAGGCGTGATCGCGGCGGTCAAGGAAGTCGGGCTGAAGGTGCCGCTGGTCGTGCGGCTGGAAGGCACCAATGCCGAGCTCGGCAAGAAGATCATCAACGACAGCGGCCTCAACGTCGTGTCGGCCGACGACCTCGACGACGCGGCCAAGAAGATCGTCAAGGCGGTGAAGGGCTAAAGCGGATGCCTCCGCGCAAGATCAATCTGGTCGAGGCGGCGGATCAAAAGATCGCCAAGGTCTTCGATCCGCATATCGCCGGCGACGTCAACGACGCCCAGGCGAAGGTGGCCAAGTTCGGCGAGGCCTTCGACTGGCATGCGCATGACAATGAGGACGAGGCCTTCCTGGTGCTGCGCGGCCGCATCGCCATCGATTTCCGCGACGGTCCGGTCGAGCTCGGCGAGGGCGACTTCATCGTCGTGCCGCGCGGCGTCGAGCACCGGCCGCGCTCGCTGACCAAGGAGCCGGTGGTGCTGATGTTCGAGCCGGCGACGACGCTCAACACCGGCAACGCGAAAAGTGAACTGACCGTCAGCGAGCTGAAGCGGCTATAGGGGATCGGGCGTCATGAGTGACAACCAAACGGTCCAAATGACATTTGATCGGGAAACGATGGACATGCTGGCCGCGTGTGCGAAGTGGCGCGGCGTTCCTATCGAAGAACTGGCCAAGGCTTATGTCCAGGACTGGCTCGACATTGATTTTCCCGAATCACAGGGCCGGCGCACCCGTCGAGGCATCTATCGGGATGGACCGATTACCCTCGACGAACAAGCCCGTCAGCAAACTTCGCCGAACTGGCGGGACGAACTTGGAATCAACCGACTGCAATCCCGTTCCGAATAAGGCAGGCACGTAGGCCTCCATAAATCCAAAGGATAGCTCCCCGCATGTCCATTCTCGTCGACAAGAACACCAAGGTGCTGGTTCAAGGCCTGACCGGCAAGACCGGCACCTTCCATACCGAGCAGGCGCTGGCCTATCACGGCACCAAGATGGTGGGCGGCATCCACCCGAAGAAGGGCGGCGAGACCTGGACCGGCGCCAAGGGCGAGACCCTGCCGATCTTCGCTTCCGTCGCCGAGGGCAAGGAAAAGACCGGCGCCAACGCCTCCGTCGTCTATGTGCCGCCGGCGGGTGCGGCCGAGGCCATCATCGAGGCGATCGAGGCCGAGATCCCGCTCATCGTCTGCATCACCGAAGGCATCCCGGTGATGGACATGGTCAAGGTCAAGGCACGGCTCGATCGCTCGAAGTCGCGGCTGATCGGTCCGAACTGCCCGGGCGTGCTGACGCCGGACGAATGCAAGATCGGCATCATGCCCGGCAACATCTTCCGCAAGGGCTCGGTCGGCGTTGTTTCCCGCTCGGGAACGCTTACCTATGAGGCAGTCTTCCAGACCACCAATGTCGGTCTCGGCCAGACCACCGCGGTCGGCATCGGCGGCGACCCGGTCAAGGGCACCGAGTTCATCGACGTGCTCGAAATGTTCCTCGCCGACGACGAGACCAAGTCGATCATCATGATCGGCGAGATCGGCGGCTCGGCCGAGGAAGACGCCGCGCAGTTCCTCAAGGACGAGGCCAAGCGCGGCCGCAAGAAGCCGATGGCGGGCTTCATTGCCGGGCGCACGGCGCCGGCGGGCCGCACCATGGGCCACGCGGGCGCGGTGATCTCCGGCGGCAAGGGCGGCGCGGAAGACAAGATCGCGGCGATGGAATCGGCCGGCATCAAGGTTTCGCCGTCGCCGGCGAGGCTCGGCACGACGCTGGTCGAGGCGATCAAGGGTTAAGGCAGTAAGGGAGTAGGGGAGTAAGGGAATAGGAAGAACGGGACGTGTAGCGACAAACGCCACTCACTTTCCCTACTGCCTTACTCCCCTGTTCCCCTACTCCCCTCCAAAAAGGAGACGGAGCCTGGCTCCGCAGACGAAAATGGCAAGACAAGATCAGGCCAACGACCAATTCTCGCTCACCTCGTTCCTCTACGGCGGCAACGCCGATTATATCGACGCGCTCTACGCCGCCTATGAGGACAATCCGGCCTCCGTCGATCCGGAATGGCAGGATTTCTTCGCGGCGCTGAAGGACGACGCGGGCGACGTTCGCAAAAACGCCACCGGCGCCTCCTGGGCGAAGCCCTCCTGGCCGCTGCAGGCCAATGGCGAGCTGGTCTCGGCGCTCGACGGCAATTGGGGCCTTGTCGAGAAGCACATCGAAAAGAAGGTGAAGGAAAAGGCGGTCGTCAACGGCGCGGCCCTTTCCGACGCCGACGTGCACCAGGCGACGCGCGATTCCGTGCGCGCCATCATGATGATCCGCGCCTACCGCATGCGCGGCCATCTGCACGCCAAACTCGATCCGCTGGGCATCGCCAATCCGCTCGAGGACTATAACGAGCTGTCGCCGGAAAATTACGGCTTCACGACAGCCGACTACGACCGGCCGATCTTCCTCGACAACGTGCTGGGCCTCGAGTTCGGCACCATCCGGCAGATGCTGGATATCCTCACCCGCACCTATTGCTCGACGCTCGGCGTCGAATTCATGCACATCTCCGATCCCGAGGAGAAGGCCTGGATCCAGGCGCGCATCGAAGGCGCCGACAAGGAGATCACCTTCACCGCCACCGGCAAGAAGGCGATCCTGTCGAAGCTGATCGAGGCCGAAGGTTTCGAGCAGTATATCGACGTCAAGTACAAGGGCACCAAGCGCTTCGGCCTCGACGGCGGCGAATCGCTGATCCCGGCGCTGGAGCAGATCATCAAGCGCGGCGGCCAGCTCGGCCTGAAGGAAGTCGTGCTCGGCATGGCGCATCGCGGCCGCCTCAACGTGCTTTCCCAGGTGATGGCCAAGCCGCACCGCGCCATCTTCCACGAGTTCAAGGGCGGCTCGGCCGCGCCCGACGATGTCGAGGGCTCGGGTGACGTGAAGTACCATCTCGGCGCCTCGTCGGACCGCGAGTTCGACGGCAACAAGGTGCATTTGTCGCTGACCGCCAATCCCTCGCATCTGGAAATCGTCGACCCTGTCGTGATGGGCAAGGCGCGCGCCAAGCAGGACCAGCTCGCCGGCCGCGAGCGCGGCGAGATCGTGCCGCTCGCCGAGCGCGCCAAGGTGATGCCGCTGCTGCTGCACGGTGATGCCGCCTTTGCCGGCCAGGGCGTCATCGCCGAGATGTTCGGGCTCTCCGGCCTGCGCGGCCATCGCGTCGCCGGCACGCTGCATTTCATCATCAACAACCAGATCGGCTTCACCACCAATCCGCGCTTCTCGCGCTCGTCGCCCTATCCGTCGGATGTGGCCAAGATGATCGAGGCGCCGATCTTCCACGTCAATGGCGACGATCCGGAAGCGGTGGTGCACGCCGCGAAGGTGGCGACCGAATTCCGCATGAAGTTCCACAAGCCGGTGGTGGTGGACATGTTCTGCTATCGCCGCTTCGGCCACAACGAAGGCGACGAACCGTCCTTCACGCAGCCGATCATGTACCGCAACATCCGCAGCCATAAGACGACGGTGCAGGTCTATGCCGACCGGCTGATCGCCGAAGGCCACATCACCCAGGCCGAGGTCGACAAGATGCGGGCCGACTGGCGCGCGCATCTCGAGTCCGAATTTGAAGTCGGCCAGTCCTACAAGCCGAACAAGGCCGACTGGCTGGACGGGGCGTGGTCGGGCCTCCGCACGGCCGACAACCAGGACGAACAGCGCCGCGGCAAGACCGCGGTGCCGGTCCGCACGCTCAAGGAAATCGGCAAGAAGCTGACCGAGGTGCCGAAGGATTTCGAGGCGCACAAGACGATCCTGCGCTTCCTTGAGAACCGACGCCAGGCGATCGAATCCGGCGAAGGCATCGACTGGTCGACGGCCGAGGCGCTGGCCTTCGGCGCCATCCTGCTCGACGGCAACCCGATCCGCCTCTCCGGCCAGGATTCGGAGCGCGGCACCTTCTCGCAGCGCCATTCCGTGCTCTACGACCAGCGCGACGAGACCCGCTACATCCCGCTCAACAACCTGTCGGCGGCGCAGGCCGGCTACGAGGTCATCAACTCGATGCTGTCGGAAGAGGCCGTGCTCGGCTTCGAATATGGCTACAGCCTGGCCGAGCCGAAGGCGCTGACGCTCTGGGAAGCGCAGTTCGGCGATTTCGCCAACGGCGCCCAGGTGGTGTTCGACCAGTTCATCTCGTCCGGCGAGCGGAAGTGGCTGAGAATGTCGGGCCTGGTCTGCCTGCTGCCGCACGGCTACGAGGGCCAGGGGCCGGAGCATTCGTCGGCACGCCTCGAGCGCTTCCTGCAGCTCTGCGCCGAGGACAACATGCAGGTCGCCAACGTCACGACGCCGGCTAACTATTTCCATATCCTGCGCCGGCAATTGAAGCGCGACTTCCGCAAGCCGCTGATCCTGATGACGCCGAAGTCGCTGCTGCGCCACAAGCGGGCGGTGTCGACGCTGTCGGAGATGGCGGGCGAAAGCTCGTTCCACCGGCTGTTGTGGGACGACGCGCAGCTGTTGGCCGACCAGCCGATCAAGCTGGTCAAGGACTCCAAGATCCGCCGCGTCGTGCTGTGCTCGGGCAAGGTCTATTACGACCTCTACGAGGAGCGCGAGAAGCGCGGCATCAACGACATCTACCTGCTGCGCGTCGAACAGCTCTATCCGTTCCCGGCCAAGGCGCTGATCACCGAGCTGTCGCGCTTCCGCAACGCCGAGATGGTGTGGTGCCAGGAAGAGCCCAAGAACATGGGCGCCTGGTCGTTCATCGACCCCTATCTCGAATGGGTGCTGGCGCATATCGACGCCAAGCATCAGCGGGTGCGCTATACCGGCCGGCCGGCCTCGGCCTCGCCGGCGACCGGACTGATGTCGAAGCATCTCAGCCAGCTCGCTGCCTTGCTCGACGACGCGCTTGGTGATTAGGCAGATCTTGGGCGAATAAGCAGACCCGAACGAAACAGACCTCAAGAAGAGAAGAGAACGGACAGGCACAATGGCTACCGAAATCCGCGTCCCCACTCTCGGCGAATCCGTCACCGAGGCGACCGTCGGCAAGTGGTTCAAGAAAGTCGGCGACGCGATCGCCGCCGATGAGCCGCTGGTCGAGCTCGAAACCGACAAGGTGACGGTGGAAGTGCCTGCCGCGGGCGCCGGGACGCTCTCCGAGATCACCGTCAAGGAGGGCGAGACAGTCAATGTCGGCGCGCTGCTCGGCTCCATTTCCGCCGGTGGCGAAGCGGCTGCTCCCGCCGCCGCCAAGCCGCACGCGGTGGCGCAGGCCTCGAGCCCGGATGCCGCGTCCACCGTCAAGCAGGCCGCGGCCGAAACCGCCAAGGTCGCCGGCGGCGGCGGCCCGATCGAACCGCGCACCATGCCGCCGGCGCCGGCCGCGGCCAAGCTGATCGCCGAGAACAACCTTGCGGTCGACCACCTGCCGGGTTCGGGCAAGCGCGGCCAGGTGCTGAAGGGCGACGTGCTCGACGCGATCGCCAAGGGCGCGCCGTCGCAGCCTGCCGAGCCGCCGAAGGCGGCACCTGCTCCCGTCGCGGCCCGGGCGCCGTCGACGGCCGACGATGCGGTGCGCGAGGAGCGCGTGCGCATGACGAAACTCAGGCAGACGATCGCGCGGCGGCTGAAGGAGGCGCAGTCGACCGCCGCCATGCTCACCACCTTCAACGAGGTGGACATGAGCGCGGTGATGGCGCTGAGGGCGAAGTACAAGGACGTGTTCGAGAAGAAGCACGGCGTGAAGCTCGGCTTCATGGGCTTCTTCACCAAGGCGGTGACACACGCGCTGAAGGAGATTCCGGCGGTCAATGCCGAAATCGACGGCACCGACATCATCTACAAGAACTTCGCCCATGTCGGCGTCGCCGTCGGCACGGACAAGGGCCTGGTGGTGCCGGTGGTGCGCGACGCCGACCAGATGTCCATCGCCGAGATCGAGAAGGAGATCGGCCGGCTGGGTCTCGCCGCGCGCGACGGCAAGCTGTCGGTCGCGGACATGCAGGGCGGTACGTTCACGATCTCCAATGGCGGCGTTTACGGCTCGCTGATGTCGACGCCGATCCTCAATGCGCCGCAGTCCGGCATCCTCGGCATGCACAAGATCCAGGAGAGGCCGATGGTGGTCGGCGGCCAGATCGTGATCAGGCCGATGATGTATCTGGCGCTCAGCTACGACCACCGCATCGTCGACGGCAAGGAAGCCGTGACCTTCCTGGTGCGTGTCAAGGAAAGCCTCGAGGACCCCGAGCGGCTGGTGCTCGATCTGTGAGTGGTCAGGGATGGCCGAGCCCGCCGAGCCCATCGACCTGTTCGAGCTGCTGACGACAGGTCGCGCGGGGCCGATCGAACTTGGCGTAAGCAGCCGTGAAGCGATTCGAGGTTTGATCGACCCGGAGGATGTGCGGGCGGATAATCACTATCGCCACGAGGATGCCGAGTCAGCATGGTGCATCTATGGTCGAAATTGCGAGTTCTTCTTCAGTCCCGATTTTCGTCTGAGATCGATTAGCGTCGAGCCTGTCTTCGGACGATTGCAATCGGGTGGAACGATGGCGACTTGGTACGGCCACCTTGACGTCGACGTAGGCCGGCATCCTGTAATTTTTGCAGGCACGAGTCCGATAGCCATACATACCTTGCCCAAGGCGTTGCAGTTTCTGCACAAAAGCGAATTCGAATGGGCAATCGGCGGTGGTCGCGAGCGCGACGTCTATATTGAGCTGACGGAGAGTTCTCGCATCTTGACCCTCAAATATGAGGTGAACGCGGTTCCGGTCGACAGGAATGGCAATGTTGCGTTCGAGATAGATTATTTTCTTTCGACGGTCTTCATCCTCGATCAAGCTGTTCAAGGCGGATAGCAGTGACGATCTGCTCTTTCTTGTCCGAAAGTCTTTCGATCGCATCGATAGCGGTCGGCATGACGATGATCCCGGCGGCGACCCAGGCCGCCTGCCCGATCCAGCTCGCCGTCTATGGCGAGGCAAAGAGCGGGACCGAGATCGACTTCACCCCGACCGGTACGTCGGCGACGATCACCAATACATTCCGCATGATCCTCGACAACAATGTCGTGCTCGACGGCATCGCCATGTGGACCGAAGGCTCCGCCTCACGTCCGCACGGCTCGCTGATGTACAAATGCCCGACCGGCGACGTCACCGGCGAGGAGCTTGCCGCCTGCACGGTCTGGGAGGGCGTGATCTACAGCGCCGATGACAAGGGCGGCATCGGGCTGCTGCCGGCCGAGGGCACTGATGCGCCGAAAAGCCTGATCTTTCCCGATCTCGGGCCGTCGCTCGAAATGTCGGCCGCTTACGGTCCCGCCGGCTTCTCCAAGGTGCCGTGGGACGTCTTTGCCTTGAAAGGCTGCCAGGAATGAGCACGGACAAGAAGACACTGCTGGTCACCGGCGGCAGCCGCGGCATCGGCGCCGCCATCTGCCGGCAGGCAACCCAGGCCGGCTATCGGGTGGCGATCAACTACGTCTCCAACCGGGCAGCCGCCGAAGCGCTTGTTGCCGAGCTCGAAGCCGCGGGCGGCGAGGCCTTCGCTGTCAAGGGCGATGTCGGCAACGAGGCCGATGTCGTGGCGATGTTCGAGGCGGTGGACCGGGCCTTCGGCCGGCTCGACGCCTTCGTCAACAATGCCGGCATCGTCGACGTCAAGGCGCGCGTCGACGAGATGAGCGCCGAGCGGGTCGAGCGCATGATGCGCGTCAACGTCATTGGCTCCTTCCTCTGCGCGCGCGAGGCGGTGAAGCGCATGTCGACCCGCCGCGGCGGCAGGGGCGGCGCCATCGTCAACCTGTCCTCGGCGGCGGCCAGGCTGGGCTCGCCCGGCGAATATGTCGACTACGCCGCCTCCAAGGGCGCGATCGACACTCTGACGATCGGGCTCGCGCGTGAAGTCGCGCTCGAAGGCATTCGCGTCAACGCGGTCAGCCCCGGCATCACCGAGACCGAGATCCATGCCTCGGGCGGCCAGCCCGATCGCGTGGCGCAGATGCAGGACATGCTGCCGATGAAACGTGCCGGCACGGCCGATGAGGTCGCGAGCGCGGTTCTCTATCTTCTGTCGGACGCGGCCTCCTATATAACGGGCGCGATCCTCAATGTGAGCGGCGGCCGTTGAAGGCCGGATAAGAAGGACAGTCTCATGGCTTATGACGTCGTAATCATCGGATCGGGACCGGGCGGCTATGTCTGCGCCATCAAGGCGGCGCAGCTCGGCCTGAAGACGGCAGTGATCGAGAAGAACGCCACCTTCGGCGGCACCTGCCTCAACATCGGCTGCATCCCGTCGAAGGCGCTGCTTCACGCCTCCGAGATGTTCGCCGAAGCCGGCCACGCCTTCGATACACTGGGCGTCGAGGTCGGGGCGCCGAAGCTCAACCTCAAGAAGATGCTGGCGCACAAGGATGCGACCGTGGCCTCGAACGTCAGCGGCGTCGCCTTCCTGTTCAAGAAGAACAAGATCGACAGTTTTCGCGGCACCGGCAAGGTGATCGGCGCCGGCAAGGTGTCGGTCACGGGCGAGGACGGCAAGGTCGAGGAGATCGAGACGAAGAACATCGTCATTGCCACCGGCTCCGACGTCGCCGGCATTCCGGGCGTCAAGGTCGACTTCGACGAGAAGGTGATCGTGTCCTCGACCGGCGCGCTGTCGCTGGCCAAGGTGCCCGCCAGCCTCGTTGTGGTCGGCGGCGGCGTCATCGGGCTGGAGCTCGGCTCGGTCTGGGCCAGGCTCGGCGCCAAGGTCACGGTCGTCGAGTTCCTCGACACCATCCTCGGCGGCATGGACGGCGAAGTCTCGAAGCAGTTCCAGCGGCTCTTATCCAAGCAGGGTTTCGAGTTCAAGCTGGGGGCCAAGGTCACCGGCGTCGCCAAATCCAAGAAGGGCGCCAGCGTGACCTTCGAGCCGGTCAAGGGCGGCGCGGCGGAAACCATCGAGGCCGATGTCGTGCTGGTTGCGACCGGGCGCCGCCCCTATGCCGACAGCCTGGGACTGAAGGAAGCGGGCGTCGAGGTGGACGAGCGCGGCCGGGTCAGGACCGACGGGCATCTGAGGACCAGCGTGCCCGGCATCTATGCCATCGGCGACGTCATCGCCGGACCGATGCTGGCGCACAAGGCCGAGGACGAGGGCGTGGCGGTGGCCGAGACGATCGCCGGCCAGGCCGGCCATGTGAACTATGACGTCATCCCGAGCGTCGTCTACACCAGCCCGGAAATCGCCTCTGTCGGCAAGACCGAGGAAGAACTGAAGAAGGCCGGCATCGACTACAAGGTCGGCAAATTCCCGTTCAGCGCCAATGGCCGCGCGCGCGCCATGCTGCACACCGACGGCTTCGTGAAGATCCTGGCCGACAAGGCAAGCGACCGCGTGCTCGGCGTCCACATCGTCGGCTTCGGTGCCGGCGAGATGATCCACGAAGCATCGGTGCTGATGGAGTTCGGCGGTTCCTCGGAGGACCTTGCCCGCACCTGCCATGCGCACCCGACCATGTCGGAAGCGGTGAAGGAAGCGGCGCTGGCAACGTTCTTCAAGCCGATTCATATCTAATAGCAAGCAAGGGCCGTATCCCCGCGACTTCGTCATCCTAGGGCGGAGCAAGGAGCGAAGCGACGCGCGCAGACCCTAGGATCCATGCCGTTCCATCAAGGCGTTGCAGCATTTCAGAATTCTTGCACCGTTGCGCCCTACGGCAATGGTCACGGCATGGATCCTCGGGTCAAGCCCGAGGATGACGAAGCGCAGGTGGGCTCTCGGCCCAACGCTTCAAAACAAAACGGCCCGCTTTTCGGCGGGCCGTTTGTCGTTGAGCTATAGGCTGATCACGGAGACGGCGCAGGTGCTGGAGCTGGTGCGGGAGCAGGCGCAGGTGCCGGAGCTGGCGCGGGAGTCGGGGCCGGCGCGGGCGCCGGAGCAGGTGTTGCGGGCGCCGGTTCAGGGGCCGGGGCCGGCGTGGTGGCGGCCGGCGGCTCGGCGGGCGCCGGGGCCTTTTCGCCGCCGCTTCTGCCAAAAACATAATACGCAACGATGGCCAGGATAATGACAACAAGGGCGATCAGCCACCCGCTGCCGCCGCCACCCGACGAGGGAGGGGTGCTCGGAGGGGTGAAGGGGTCGTTAGGGTTCGCCATGAAACGTGTCCTCCTTGGAAAGAAAGGCTTCAATCAACAGCCATCAAACGCGCAACCCTGAATTGGGTTTCACGCGGGCGGGCGGAAAGCGCTGAAAAACCGGCGTTTTCAGTCCGCCAGCCGCCAGACGACTCAGTTGACGGCGGTAACAGTATACCCCGCCTTGCGGAAATCTTCGACCAGTCCGTCAGGACCGGGCAGATGCAGCGCGCCGACCGCCATGAAGGCATTGCCCTTGGCCAGAAT
The DNA here is from genome assembly GCA_004963905.1 of Mesorhizobium sp. Taxonomy (GTDB): domain Bacteria; phylum Pseudomonadota; class Alphaproteobacteria; order Rhizobiales; family Rhizobiaceae; genus Mesorhizobium. Next base: position 76,270 of record SUGL01000012.1, on the reverse strand, counting down.
CGGCATGGCGTGGTCGACCATCACCTTGTTGCGGCTGGTGATCATGGTCTGCTCGAAGGCGGCATAGCCGGCCTGGTCGTTCTCGGCATCGGGCAGCACGGCGCGGAACAGCGGCCAGAACATGCCGACCTCGCCGCGCTGGTAGAGCACGATCATCGTCTCGTTGACGTCGTTCACCTTGTCGCCGAGCTTCAGCGTCTCGACCAGCCCCTTCATGTGGTACGAAAGCGGCAGCGATGCCATGGCGCGCAATTGGTCGGCGGCGGTTTCCAGTCCCTCGACGTCCTTTCCCGACGCCTTGGCGTCGGAGGCCAGCTTGACGTCCAGCACCGGCGCGCCGGCAGCCTGGCGCGCCACCTCGCAAGCCGGCAATGCCACCATGGCCGACAGGATCCATGGCTTCATCTTGGCGACGGTCAGGGGCGGGATGCCGCGTGCGTCGAGCCCCTTGTTCAGCACGGCCGCGTCTTCCGGCGACAGCAGCGAGGACAGCGTCGTGTTGTCGGTGAACATCATCAGGCCGGGCTCGGCGGCCATGGCGGCCATCATCTTGGCCTTGTCGAGGGCGTCGGTGGTTTCGATGATGATGGTGCCGGCGCCGTCATACGCCTTCCGCGCGGCGGCCGGCAGCGTGGTGACGCGCACGTCGGTCATATGCATGGTGCCGAAGAGATAGGACGGCTTTTCGCCCGGTTTCTCCAGCTTCCACAACAGGCTCTTGCCATTCGGAACGGCGGCCGCCTCGGCCTCGACCTTCTCGAAGGCGGCGGGGTCGCTCTTTGCAAGACCTGCCAGCAGATCGGTGCCGGCGCAGGCGGGAGCTTCGGCATGCGCCCTGCCGGCCAGCAGCAGGACGACGAGGAATGACAGGAAAAACAGCACGTTGAGTGCTGCAAGCAGCTTCAACGAGACGAGAGCCGCGCGGTCGGCGATGGCGATGACGCGTTTCATGAGGAGCTTCTTAACCGCCAAAAGCGGCAAAACCGTTAATCGGCGGAATGAAATTGTTCCCGGCCCTGCTGGTGTTTCCGCTCGGGGTTATCGGATCGGATACCTCGACAATTAGCTGAAACGCCCATCGCGTCGTCATCCACGGGCGAAGCAAGGAGCGCAGCGACGCGCGCAGACCCGAGGATCCATTCCGTTGCCTGCGCCGTGGAATGTGGCGGTGCAGAATTCTGCACCGTTGCGGAGCGCCGAGGTCACGGCATGGATTCCAGGGTCTGCGCGCGTCGCTGCGCTCCTTGCTCCGCCCTGGAATGACGAAGTCGGAGGTCACGCCCTGGGATGCGCGCGCTCGTAGATATCCAGCAGCCTTGCAGTGTCGACGCCGGTATAGACCTGCGTGGTCGACAGGCTGGCATGGCCGAGCAGTTCCTGGATGGTGCGCAGGTCGCCGCCGCGGCCAAGCAGATGCGTGGCGAAGGAATGGCGCAAGGCGTGCGGCGTGGCGGTGTCCGGCAGGTTGAGCGCCGAGCGCAGCTTCGCCATCTCGCGCTGCACGATCGCCGGGTTGAGGGGGCCGCCGCGGGCGCCGCGAAACAGCAGCTCCTTCGGATCGATATAGAAGGGACAGAGCCGCCGGTACTCGGCGACCGCACGTGACGCCACCGGCAGCACCGGCACCAGCCTTGTCTTGCCGCCCTTGCCGGTGATGCGCAGCACGGTGTCGGTTTCCGTGGCGAGATCGGCGCCGGTCAGGCCGAGCGCTTCCGAGATGCGCAGGCCGGAACCATAGAGCAGCGTCAGCACGGCGGCGTTGCGGGCGGCGATCCATGGCTCTTCCGCCAACTGGCCTTCCACGGCCACGACCTGTTTCGCATCGCTCGCGGTCAGCGGCTTGGGCAGCGATTTCGGCTGGCGCGGCGCGCGCAGCGCTGCCGCACCGGCGGCGTTGGCGAGACCGCGCTTTTCGAGAAAGCGCAGCAGCGAACGGATGCCCGCCAGGCCGCGGCCGAGCGTGCGGGCGCCGGCGCCGTCGTTACGGCGCGCGGCGAGGAAGCCGCGCAGATCGGCGGGCCGCAAGTCGGCGATGTCGGCGATGCCGGGCGGACCGCCGCAATGTCCTGTCAAAAAATGCAGGAACTGGCGCGTGTCGCGCTCATAGGCTTCGACCGTCTCCGGCGAGAGCCGGCGCTCGCGCGCCAGCGTCTTCAGCCAGGTTTCGCGCGCAGCCTGAAGGTCGGGCTTTGCCGGGATGAGGAATTCCTGCATGGCGGCATTTTCCGCCCGGCAGGTTAGGAAGCGGTGAAGAGGCGATCATTGAAATGATGGCTGCAGGGCGTTAGAGCAGGGCAAAGGAATTGATGCCGATGTCCAAGCTGCAAAACCCCGTTCAGATGGCCGTGATCGGCGCCGCGCACGGCATCAAGGGCGAATTGCGGGTGAAGACCTTCACCGGCGATCCGCTGGCGCTGGCCGATTACGGGCCGCTCTACGCCAAGGACGGCCGCGCCTTCCAGATCCTCGACATCAGGCCGGCCGGCACGGTGGTCGTGGTGCGCCTCAAGGGGGTCAGCGACCGCAATGCCGCGGAGGCGCTTGCCGGCACGGAACTGTTCGTCGACCGTTCGGTGCTGCCGGACGACGGCGAGGAGGACGAGTTCTACCATGCCGACCTCATCGGCCTGGAGGTCAGGGACGAAACCGGGACCATCGGCAGGGTTGTCGCCGTGCACAATTTCGGCGGCGGCGACATACTCGACGTCACGCTCGCCGGCCGCAAGGGCGTGCTGATCCCGTTCACGCAAGCCGCCGTGCCGCATGTGTCGATCGCCGACGGTTTCGTCCAGGTCGATCCGCTGGCGGCAGGGCTGGTCGACGACGAGGAGAGCGAGGCGCCAGGCCATCCCGACTTCGATCCGAAGGGCAGGCCGCGCGGACCGAAGGATGCCGGGGGCAACCGGTGAGCTTTGCCGCCTCGGTGCTAACGCTCTATCCCGAAATGTTTCCGGGCGCGCTCGGCCTGTCGCTCGCCGGCCGGGCGCTGGAGGCCGGCGCCTGGTCGCTGGAGGCGATACAGATCCGCGACTTCGCCACAGACAGGCACCGCACCGTCGACGACACGCCGGCCGGCGGCGGCGCCGGCATGGTGATGCGCGCCGACGTGCTGGCCAAGGCCATCGACCACGCCTCGCCGCCGGGCGATCCGCGCCCGCGTCTTTTGATGAGCCCGCGCGGCAGGCCGCTCACGCAGTCCAGGGTGCGGGACCTGGCCGCCGGGCCGGGCGCCGTCATCCTTTGCGGCCGCTTCGAGGGCGTCGACCAGCGGGTGATCGACGCGCGGGGATTAGAGGAAGTCTCGATCGGCGATTTCATCCTGTCGGGCGGCGAGCCGGCGGCGCTGGTGCTGCTCGACGCCGTGGTTCGGCTCTTGCCTGGCGTCATGGGCAACGCCGTCTCCGGCGAAGAAGAGAGTTTCGAGAACGGCCTGCTCGAGCATCCGCATTACACGCGGCCGCAGGAGTTCGAAGGCAGGCCGATCCCCGAAGTGCTGACCTCCGGCAATCACAAGAAGATCGCGGAATGGCGGCGCGCCGAGGCCGAGAAGCTGACCAGGGAACGGCGGCCGGATCTGCTGGCGCCAGGTCAACCCCTGGTAAAATAGTAGAAAGCCAAAAGCAGGCCGACGGCGACGACGAAGCCGCGCACGACGCCTTGCGGCACGCGCTTGGCGATCCACACGCCGGCATAGCCGCCAAGCGCTACGCCCGGGATCATGACGATCGCCTGCGGCCAGGCGACGACGCCTCCGGAAACGAAAACCAGGATGGCGACAATCGCGATCACGATGGACAGCATGTTCTTCAACGCGTTCAGGCGGTGATAGTCGCCGGCCTGGGTGATGCCGAGGGTGGCCAGCATCATCACGCCCATGCCGGCGCCGAAGAAGCCGCCATAGACCGCGGTTGCGAACTGAGCGAGCGAACCGGCAAGCGAGCCGACCGAGGCCTGATGTTCCGGTCCGGCCGCGGGTTTCAGCCAAGGCCCGGCGGCAAACAGGGCGGTGGCGGCGATGAGCAGCCACGGCACCAGGGCCCGGAACGATGGATTGTCGAGCGCCAGAAGGATGAGCGAACCGGCCAGGGCACCGCCAGCCGAGATCAGGCAAAGCAGCAGGGCGCCGCGCCAGAAATGCCGGATATCGGTCCAATAGGCGAGCGTCGAGGTGATGTAACCCGGCAGCTGCGTCACCGAGGAGGTGGCGTTGGCGACGATCGGCGGCAGGCCGACCAGCGTCATGGCGCCGAAGGTGAGGAAAGTGCCGCCGCCGGCGACCGCGTTGGCGGCGCCCGAGGCAAAGCCCGCGAGGAAGAGCAGGACTGCATCGAAGAACGTCATTGAGGGGAGGCCCTGAAAGATCACTTTTCCGGCTTAGAAAGCCCGCGAGCCTCGCGCAACCCGGCAGGGCGGCAATAAGATGGTGCCATGGCCGCAAAAAATACGCCTTTAAAGCGCGTCGCGCCGAAACGGATTCAGGCGACGCGCTTTAAGTCCTTGTTTTGATGCATGTCGTTGTCCCGGAACCGCGAACACTTCCGGGCGACATGCATTAGGGCGTGACAAAGCGGCGAAATAGCTGTATGTCGCCGCCCGAACCGGAAGAACGATCTTCTGGACCCGTCAACAATGGCGGTGTAGCCGTCCCTGCCCAATGCCCCGGATTTGAATGTCTTGGGCAAAGGGCATAGCCGAGCGGTCATTGGAACTGCAAGGCGAGCCGAGGACGCTCTGACTGTCGGAAGAACAAGAAGTGGATATTTGAGATGGATCTCATCCGTCAGCTCGAGGCCGAGCAGGCCGCCAAGATCGAAGCCAAGCGCAAGCTGCCCGAATTCCAGCCCGGCGACACCGTGCGCGTCCAGGTGCGCGTCACCGAGGGCAGCCGCACCCGCGTCCAGGCCTATGAGGGCGTCGTCATCGCCCGCTCCGGCTCCGGCTTCCAGGAGAATTTCACCGTCCGCAAGATTTCCTACGGCGAAGGCGTCGAGCGCGTTTTCCCGGTCTACTCGCCGATGGTCGAGGGCGTGGAGATCGTGCGCCGCGGCAAGGTGCGCCGCGCCAAGCTCTATTACCTGCGTGACCGTCGCGGCAAGTCGGCCCGTATTTCGGAAAACACCGGCGTGCGCGCCCGCAAGCTGAACGATGAAGAGCGCGACGCGCTGAACGCCGAACGCGCCCGCATCGAGGCCGAGAAGGTCGCCGCCGCCGAGGCGCTGGCCGTCGAGAAGGCCGCACAGGACGCCGCCGAGAAGAAGGCCGCCGAGTCCGCGTCGGCCGAGTAAGGTTCTTCGACAGACCTGTTTGGAAAGGCGGCTTCGGCCGCCTTTTGCGTTTTGTAGCGTTTGGAATTTGATCGAAGCCTTCGCGTTTTCGTCATTCTAGGGCGGAGCGACGCGAAGCGGAGCGGAGACCCTAGAATCCATGCCGTTACTTTCGCGAGGAATGCGGCGGTAGAGAATGGAACCCCGTCTAACCTTTGAAAATGTAGGTCTGCACCGCGGCAGCGCTCGGCGGCTATGGCATGGATTCTAGGGTCTGCGCGCGTCGCTTCGCTCCTTGCTCCGCCCTAGAATGACGAAGATGTTCCCTCACGCCTTCTGTCCTGCCAGCGTTCAGGTTTCCACGCCGCGGCAAAGCTTTGATCCTCGGGTCTGCGGGTCTGCGCTCCGCTTCGCGTCGCTCCGCCCGTGGATGACGACCATCGGGGTTGCCTCTCATCCATCCGAACATCTGAGAGGGGCGCACATTGTGGCTTGACATGCAATTACCTTGTACACTAAATGATCGTGCACAAGATAAATGGAGACGGAAATGTCAGCACTCTACACCACCCAGGCTCGCGTCGTTGGTGGCCGCGCGGGCCATGCCGAGACCAGCGACGGTCTGCTCAAACTCGATCTGGCGATGCCGAAGGAGCTCGGCGGGCAGGGTGGCGCCACCAATCCCGAGCAGCTTTTCGCCGCCGGCTATGCCGCCTGCTTCGAAAGCGCCATCCGCTTCGTGGCGCGCAAGAAGAAGCTGCCGCTCGAGGACGCGGCAGTGACGGCAACCGTCAGCCTCCATCCGAACGACCAGGGCGGCTTCAGGCTCGGCGTCGCGCTGGCGGCGGAGACGAAAGGCCTTGATCAGGCGAGCGCGGAGGCGCTTGTATCGGAAGCGCACCAGGTCTGCCCCTATTCCAACGCCATCCGGGGCAACATCGACGTGGCGCTTTCCACGGTGGCGCTTGCGGCAAAGGCGGCATGACGACGAAGATCGAAACCAGACCCGGAGATGTCCCGGCGGATACCGCCGGGACGATCGCCGTTCCGCGTCTCGACCAGCAGCTCTGCTTCGCGCTCTATTCGGCGAGCGGCCTGATGACCAGGCTCTACCGGCCGCTGCTCGATCCGCTCGGCCTCACCTATCCGCAGTATCTGGCGATGCTGGCGCTGTGGCAGCGCTCACCCATGACCATCGGTGAGCTCGGCGAGGCGCTGGGTCTCGATTCGGCGACGCTGACGCCGCTGATCAAGCGGATGGAGGCCGGTGGCCTCGTCACCCGCCGTCGCGATGCCGCCGACGAGCGCCGGGTGCTGGTCGAACCGACGGCAAAAGGCCAGGCGCTGCGCGCGAAGATGAAGGATGTGCAGGCAGCGCTAGCCTGCAGCATGCCGCTGGAGCGAGCCGAGCTCAAAGCCCTGCACGGCACGCTTACCCGGCTGGTCGCGGGATTGCGCGAGGCCGCCGCCGAGCAGGACTGATCGCGCAAGGACCGTTCTCGAAATCATCTCCCAGAGGCATTGAAATCCATGCCGACGCTTAAGGTCGCAGTTGATCGGCTTGCAAGGCGCTTGCGGCAAGCTAAAGTCGGCGCCGGTTTTTCTCTTGGCGCGCAGGGATCGTGCGGCCAATCACGTTCGGGGAGTTTGTTATGACCAAGTCGAAACTGCTTCTGGCCGGCCTGCTGGCCTGCCTTCTCGCGCCCGTCGCCGCGCTCGCCGATACGCTGCCCGATCTTGGCGGCAAGAAGGTCGTGGTGGTGACGGAGAACGCCTATCCGCCGCTGCAGTTCATCGACAAGAAGACCGGCAAGCAGATCGGCTGGGAATATGACGCCATGGACGAGATCGCCAAGCGGCTGAACTTCAAGGTCGAGTACCAGAACACCTCCTGGGACGCGATGATCCAGGCGGTTTCCGACAACCAGTACAACATCGGCATGACCGGCATCACCATCAAGGATGACCGCAAGCAGAAGGTGGACTTTTCCGACCCCTATATGCGCTCGGAACAGTTCATGCTGGTGCGCGGCGATGAAAATCGCTTCACCGACGCCAAGACTTTCGGCGCCTTCAAGGACGGGCTGATCGGCGCCCAGCCGGGCACCACGCCCTTCTACACCGCGGTCTACAGCGTTCTCGACGGCAACGAGCAGAATCCGCGCATCAAGCTGTTCGAGACTTTTGGCGCGACCGTACAGGCGCTGAAGTCCGGCGACGTCGACGTGGTGCTCACCGACGGCACCGCCGGCAAGGGCTATGTCGACGCCTCCGAAGGCAAGCTCAAGCTGATCGGCGGGCCGCTCGGCACCGAGGATTTCGGCTTCATCTTCCCGAAGGGCTCCGACCTGGTGAAGCCGGTCAACGCCGCGATCGCCGCGCTCAAGGCCGACGGCACGCTGGACGCGCTGAACAAGAAGTGGTTCCTTGATTACAAGATGGGGCAGTAGGCTCCTGTTGCGGGCGGTGGGTTTGCGGGAAATCGCGCTGACATTGCGCCTGGGCACCCCCCTCTGCCCTGCCGGGCATCTCCCCCTCAAGGGGGGAGATCGAACCTCGCATCGGCTTTCGCCAATCATCAACGCTGAAAGAAAGGTGCCATCGGTGCAGCCGCCAATCTCCCCCCTTGAGGGGGAGATGCCCGGCAGGCCAGAGGGGGGTGCCTTGGCGCCCTGCCTTCGCGATGTCTGTCCGGCAGGCATCGCCTGATGCCGACAGCACCATCTTCCGCCAAAGAATTCCCCTGGTGGCTGGCCGCGGCAGCCACCCTTGCGCTCGCCGCCGCCCTCGCCATTGCCGCGAGCAACCTCTATGCCGAGGTGTTCGCCACCGTCGCCAAGGGCATCGGCATCACCGTCTTCGTCACGGTGGTCGCTTTCGCCCTGGCCTCGGCGCTGGGGCTCGGCATCGCGCTGATGGCGTTGTCCGGCTCGCAGTGGCTGCGGCAGATCGCCCGCTTCTATGTCGAGATCATCCGCGGCGTGCCGATCCTGGTGCTCCTGTTCTGGATCGCCTTTGCCGGCGCGCCGGCCTTCGTCGCGGCATGGAACGCGTTGACGGCCCCGCTGCAAAGCGCGGGCTTCCTCGGCGAGCTTCTGGTGCGCGACATCTCGCTTCTGTGGCGCGCCATCATGGCGCTGACCATCGGTTATTCGGCCTTCATCTCGGAGGTCTTCCGGGCCGGCATCCAATCGGTCGAGAAGGGTCAGATCGAAGCGGCCAAGGCGCTCGGGCTGACGCGCGTCCAGCGTTTCCGGCTGATCGTCTTTCCGCAGGCGATCCGCACCATCCTGCCGCCGCTCGGCAACGACTTCGTCGCCATGGTCAAGGATTCATCGCTGGTCTCGGTGCTGGGCGTCGCCGACATCACCCAGCTCGGCAAGATCTATGCCGCCGGCTCCTTCCGCTTCTTCGAGACCTACTCGATCGTCGCCTATATCTATCTCATCCTAACCGTCGGCCTGTCGCTGGCGCTCAGGGCGCTGGAGCAGCGGCTGCGCCGGCAGCATGAGGAATAGCCGTCGGGCAAAGACCGCGCTACTTTTTGGTATGACATGCATGCGGCGGGGAGGAGCCGACCCATGAATTTCGACAAGGCCAATGCTGCGCTGGATTCCGTCTACACGGCCGAGACGCCGGAAGCGCTCGCCAAGGCCTATGCCGAATGGGCTGCGACCTATGACAGCGAGACCGCCTCGCTCGGCTATCTCCTGCCGTTCCTCATCACCGCCTGGGTGGCGCGGCATGTGCCTTCGGGCGAAGGCCCGCTGCTCGACGCGGGCTGCGGCACCGGCCTGTCGGGGCCGTCGCTCAAGGCGCTGGGCTATGGCGACATCGCCGGTCTCGACCTGTCCGACGACATGCTGAAGCTCGCCGGCAGCCGCCAGGCCTACAGCGAGCTGAAGAAGGCGATGCTCGGCGGGCCGCTGCCCTGGCCGGACCGCCGTTTCCGCGCCTTCTTCTCGACCGGCGTCTTCACCATCGGCCACGCTCCGGCCGCCGGCCTGCACGAGCTGGTGCGCATCACGAAGAGCGGCGGCCACGCCATCTTCACCGTGCGCGACCAGGTGTTCGAGAGCGGCGGGTTTCAAGCGGTGTTCGACGAGTTGGAGCGTGCAGGGAAATGGCGTCTCGTCGAGCAAAGCCCGTGGTTCCGCTGCTACGCGATCGGCGACCCGGAAGCGCTGGTGAAGACGTTTGTGTTCGAGGTGATGTGAGCGGTGAGTTCGCCGACCCTGGCCCCCTTCCTCTCCCTCCGGAGGGGGGAGAGGTGGCGCTGCGAAGCAGCGACGGAGTGGGGGACGGCGGTCCTCAAATGCGCCGCCGCTGACAACTCGCAACAGCCCCGATCAAGCCGAGGCATTGCTTGGCTTGAAATAACGATGGCCGAACCGGGTCGACCCCCACTCCGTCGAGCTTCGCTCGCCACCTCTCCCCCGATCGACGGGGGAGAGGAAAGGCGCGAGTTCGCCAACCCTGGCGCTCCGCCTTTGCCCTCTGGAGGTGTGGACGTGAGGGCGTGGATCCCAGGTTCTGCCAAGCACGCCGCAATTGCCGAAAAGCCAAAACATTGCTATCTACCCCGCCATGGAAGAGCTTTTCGGCGATCCGGCCTATAAGGGTTTCGTGCTGCAGGACAGGAAGCGCCTGCCGTCGCGATTTGCCGCGCGCGTCTGCGGCGCGCTCACCAGCCGACTTAGCTGAGGCCGACTGTTCAAGTCGCTTCGCCGGCTTTCAGCCCCGGCGCCAGCTGTTCCCATTTCATATCGACGGATTTACGCACATGAGCGCACCGCGCACCCTCTACGACAAGATCTTCGACGACCATGTCGTCGACCGCCAGGACGACGGCACCTGCCTGCTCTATATCGACCGCCACCTCGTCCACGAGGTTACCAGCCCGCAGGCCTTCGAAGGCCTGCGCATGAGCGGCAGAAAAGTTCGCCACCCAGAAAAGACGCTGGCCGTGGTCGACCATAACGTGCCGACCTCGCCCGAGCGCAAATTCGGCATCAAGAACGAGGAAAGCCGCATCCAGGTCGAGGCGCTGGCCAGGAACGCCAAGGATTTCGGCATCGACTATTATTCCGAGAACGACGTCCGCCAGGGCATCGTCCACATCATCGGGCCGGAGCAGGGTTTTACGCTCCCCGGCATGACCATCGTCTGCGGCGACAGCCATACTTCCACCCATGGCGCTTTCGGCGCGCTGGCGCATGGCATCGGCACGTCGGAGGTCGAACATGTGCTGGCGACGCAGACGCTGATCCAGCGCAAAGCCAAGAACATGCTGGTGCGCGTCGACGGCCAGCTTCCGGAAGGCGTCACCGCCAAGGACATCATCCTCGCCATCATCGGCGAGATCGGCACCGCCGGCGGCACCGGCTATGTCATCGAATATGCCGGCGAGGCGATCCGCTCGCTGTCTATGGAAGGCCGCATGACGATCTGCAACATGTCGATCGAAGGCGGGGCGCGGGCCGGCCTGATCGCGCCGGACGAGACCACCTTCGCCTATGTGAAGGACAAGCCCCGCGCGCCCAAGGGCGCCGCCTGGGATGCGGCGATGGCTTATTGGAAGACACTGCATTCCGACGAAGGCGCGCATTTCGACAAGGTGGTCGTGCTCGATGCGCAGAAGCTGCCGCCGATCGTTTCCTGGGGCTCTTCGCCCGAGGACGTCGTCTCGGTGCAGGGCGTCGTGCCCAATCCGGAAGAGATCGCCGACGAGAACAAGCGCTCCTCGAAGCTGCGCGCGCTCGATTATATGGGGCTGACGCCGGGAACCAGGATCACCGACATCGCGCTCGACCGCGTCTTCATCGGCTCCTGCACCAACGGCCGCATCGAGGACCTGCGCGCCGCCGCCAAGGTGGTCGAGGGCAAGAAGGTCAATCCGCGCGTCAATGCGATGATCGTGCCGGGCTCCGGACTGGTCAAGGAACAGGCCGAGGCCGAGGGTCTCGACAAGATCTTCGTCGCCGCAGGTTTCGACTGGCGCGAGCCCGGCTGCTCGATGTGCCTGGCCATGAACGACGACCGGCTGAAGCCGCACGAGCGCTGCGCCTCGACCTCGAACCGCAATTTCGAGGGCCGGCAAGGTTTCAAGGGCCGCACCCATCTGGTGTCGCCGGCCATGGCGGCGGCGGCTGCGATCGCCGGCCACTTCGTCGACATCCGCGACTGGAAGTAACGGCCGGCCTGGAACGCGACAAAGGCCCCGGACCAGCTTGTGATCCGGGCTTTTGCCTGCGGCGATCAGCGGTCGCCGCGCCGGATGATCTGATGGAACTCCTCGCGTCGGCCGGGCTCGTCCGTGGCGACCACCAGCGCCAGTTTCTGCTCGTCGAAAATCCTGAACCATTCGTCCCATTCGACCAATTCGTAGCCGCCGGCGTTGAACGGCCGCTCCGGGCGGTCGTTGTCTTCATAGGCGGTCTGGCCAAAGACCAGGCGCAGCATGGGTTGCGTTCCGGCCTCGGGCGACACGTCGACCACGGCCGGAAATCCGGCGCGCGCCGCCGCCCAGGAACGGATCGCATCGTGATCGGTCAAGGTGATCGTAGCGGCCATCGGCGTTCTCCTTTTCCGTTGGAAACGCCGGTCTTCCGGAGCCGTTCCGCAGCCTGGCTTAACCGCTTGTTTGCGCTTCCGTACTAGCATCTCCCCCTGGGTAAAGTTGGGGAAGTCGCAGTCCTTTGGACACCGGTCTGCTCATAGCGCTGCTCAATCCCACGATAGCGCTGGTGCTCGGCGCTGCGTTCCTCGTGCTGTGGCTTCATCAGCGCCATCGCCCATATCTGGCGGTGCTGGCGGCGAGCTACTGCCTGTCGGCGCCGGGTTTCCTGCTGCAATATTTCACGCTTCCGTTTGGCATGGTGGCGACCAAGCTGATCTCCAACATATGCTTCACGATCGCCGCCTGCTGTCTCTCCAGCGCGATCGTCGTCCGCTACGGCCGGCGTGTGCCCTATATCGGCATCGGCATCATGACCGGCGGCGGGCTCGCCGCCTTCGCATGGTTCATGTTCGTCCAGCCGGATCTCACCTGGCGCGTGCTCAGCATGAATTTCGGCTTCGGCGGCTTGAGCCTGCTCGTCGCGGCCGAGCTCAGGCCGGTGCGCAACAATGGACCGACCGAAAAGATCCTGTTCATGCTGTCGTTGCTTTCGGCGCTGAACTTCACCGCCCGGACCCTGATCGTCGTCATCGCGCATGGGCCGTTCCCGAGCTATGACGGTTTCTACGGCTCGTCCTATTGGACGACCGCGCTGCTGTCGCACGCGCTTTTGTCGCTCCTGATCGCGCTCTGCCTGTTCACGGCGGCGGCGCTCGACGTGATGAAGGCGCTGAAGGCCGAGACCCAGACCGACCCGCTGTCGGGGCTCCTCAATCGCCGCGGCTTCGAGGATCGGGCGGCATTTCTGCTCGATCGATGCGCCAAGGCGGGATCTCCCGTTGCGCTCGTGCTTGCCGACCTCGATCATTTCAAGGCGTTGAACGACCGGCACGGGCATGAGGCGGGCGACCGGGTGATTGCCGATTTCGCCGCCAAGCTGCGTTTCGCCACGGGCACGCGGGGCGCTGCCGGCCGCATCGGCGGCGAGGAGTTCGCCGTGCTTCTGCCGCTCAGCGATCTCGCCTCGGCGCGCCTGTTTGCCGAAGCGATCCGCACCTACTATTCGGCCGGAGCGATCGACGGGCTTCCTTCCGGCGTCAGGGTGACCGCGAGCTTCGGCGTCGCCGCCCGTACCGGGAATGAAGGCCTGGCGCCGCTGATGCGGCGCGCCGACGAGGCGCTCTACAAGGCCAAGAGAAACGGCCGCGACAGCGTCCGCCTCTCCTACGAGCGCCCCGAAACCGTCTTCGTGGCTGAAGCGGTCGGCGTCGGCTGAGACGGTGGCCTCGGGCTGCCCCAAACCCAGAAGGCGATCGCCACGTTCGCGATTGGCCGAAGCTTCTGAACTTCGTCATCCACGGGCGGAGCGGAAGCGAAGCGGACGCGTAGACCCGAGGATCCATGCCGTGACCCCGGCCGAAGAAAGCAGCGGAGCAGAATCTGCACCGCTGGAATCGCTCTGACGTAACGGCATGGATTCCAGGGTCTGCGCGCGTCGCTCCGCTCCTTGCTCCGCCCTGGAATGACGACCGAACGGCCTTGCAGCTAAGCGCCAAGGCCTGCGGTTCCGCACCATGGCCCGCGTTAACGTGTTTTTCGCCCGTCGATGGTTTTCTGTCCGGGGGACTCAAGGAACATGGGCAGCGCTGATTTCATCCTGGTGATCAATCTGTTCGTCGCCGGGCTTCTGGCGGCGGCCTTCATGACGATCGCCATCTATGAGGTCGGGCGTGTGCCGGCGCGCTGGCTGGCCTTCGGCTATGTGCTCGGCATGGCCTATTTCGCCATCGAACTCAGCATCCCGGCCTTTGCCGATGCCCGGCTGCCGGTTGTCGTAGCCTTCGCCGTCTTCCTCGGCGCAACCATCGCCTTCAACGGCGGGCTTGCCCACAAATACGGTGTGACGCCGCCTTGGGCGCCGATGCTGTTCTTCCTGGCCGTGTCCTCGGTCGCCGTCTATTTGGTGCAGGACCTGCCGCGCCAGTCGCTCACCCGCATGATGGCCTATCAGCTTCCCTATGCCGCCATGCAGTTCACCGCTCTCGGCATCGTGCTGTCCTCCAGGCAGAGGCTCGGGCGACTCGACCACATATTGATGCTCGTGCTCGCGGCGAGCGCCGCGCAGTTCGCCTCGAAACCTTTCATCGCCGGCGCGTTGGGCGGCTGGGGCGCCAATCCCCAATCCTACGTCGGGACGAGCTATGCGCTGGTGTCGCAGTCGCTCGGCACCGTGTTCGGCTTGGCGGTGGCGCTGCTTGCGCTCGCCATACTGGTGCGCGACGTGCTCGCCGAAGCCACGTCGAAGTCCGAAACGGATGCGCTTTCGCGGCTCTTCAACCGTCGCGGCTTCGAGCGGCATGCCGCACTTGCGATGCGCGACGCCGTGCGCCGGGGCGTTCCGGTGGCGCTGCTCATTGCCGACCTCGACTACTTCAAGAGCATCAACGACAGCTACGGCCATGCCTGCGGCGACCGCGTCATCGAGACCTTTGCGGGCTTTCTGCGCGAGGCGACGGCCGAGCACCATGTCGCCGGCCGCATCGGCGGCGAGGAATTCGCCATCATCCTGCCCGGCACCAATCTTGCCGCGGCGCGGCTGTTCGCCGAGGGCGCGCGCAGCGCGTTCAGCGCTCTGCCGATCGACGGCCTGCCCGTCGATCATCGCTGCAGCGCGAGCTTCGGTGTCGCCGAGCTTGCCGCGGATGAGAGTTTTTCAGATCTTCTTCGTCGCGCCGACGACGCGCTCTATGCAGCCAAAAATGCCGGTCGCGACTGCGTCCGGGTCTCGACCGGGCGAGGTCTGCGGCAGGGTCCGGTGCTGTTCAACGGCAGGGGCTGAGATTGGGCATCTCGCCGTCGGAAAGCCCGTACATATAGGATCGGCCCTTGACGAAAACCGGCGGCTGGTAGCAGCCGGGCGCGCCTGCATCGTCCGAATCGTAGATGACGTCGGGCTGACCGGCACCGGTAAAGTTCGAGAGCTCCTTGGCGTGTCTGCCTTCGCCGACAATGATGCGCTTGTAGCCGGCGGCGCTGTCGATGACGAGATTGCCGAAGGAATCGGCATAGACGCGGTCGTGATGGCGCAGGCCAGCCTCGGCCGGCACGGCAAATGCGGTGGCGAGTGCCGCCAGCGTGGCGGCCGCGAGGCTTGCCCGCACGGAATTCGAACGCATATCGCTCTCCCTTTGATGGTGCGACCCCCTGGGATCGCCCTGCAAAACGTCGTTCGAATCGGAAATTAACCCTTTCTTAACCTTTGTTAAGGGGCTGGCGACCTTCAGGGCCGGAACTTAATGAACATGGTTAATTTCGGCGGCTGTTCTGCGCATCGGCCCCCCCCAGGCCAACCCAACCGACTCAAGGCGAGCTTGATCTTGGCGCATCGCGTGGCTAGCGTGCCGCGCACGAAAGGGGCAGCGCATGAGGTTTGACCGCGCGGTTCGGGTGTCGCTCGTTATTCCGCTGCTTTTCGCGGTCGCTGCCTGCGTGCCGCAGGACGGCGCGCCCAAGGCGGCGAACACGGTATCGCCGGCAGTCTCGCCTGGTCCAACGCAGCAACCCGCCGCGCCCGCCGCTGGAGCTGCTGCAACGCCCAAGACACCCGCGACCAAGATCATCACCGACTTGACCGCGCCGCGATCCGGTGTCGGAACGGCCACCTACAGATGCGGCAATGGCCGCATGATCACCATCCAGAATCTCGGCACGTCGCTGCGCGTGGGAGGGCCGGATGGCTGGACGGAGGAATTTGCCGCTTCGCCCGCCAACCAGCGCAGCCGCTACCAGGCGGCGGCGACGCATGACGCGATCGTGATCGACGGACGCGAAGCGCTGGTGATGAAGAAGGGGTCGACGCCGCAGACCTGCGCAAGATGACCTCGGCCTATCGCACTGCAGCGACGTTGCGCCGGCTTCGCGCCGCTCGCTAATCGATTGAAGCGAAATTTCCCCTTTTTGTCAGACTAAATGACGTTTCCAAAACGATTTTCCGGCTTTGACGCGCTGCAAAAAGCGCATTAGAAACCGCCTATCCGAAGCCATATATGGAGACGGCAAATGCCGCACCTGTCGCGGCTCCGGAACGCCGAACTGGGGGAGCCATGAGCAAATCACCAGCCACCCGCGCAATTGCCAGACATGAGCGGCCGCTTTCGCCGCATCTGACGATCTACCGGCCGCCGATCACGATGACGATGTCGATCATCCATCGCATCACCGGCGGCGCGCTCTATTTCGGCACGCTTCTGGTGGCGGCATGGCTGATCGCGGCGGCGAGCTCGCAGGCCGCTTTCGACTGGGTCGACTGGGCTTTCGGCTCCTGGCTCGGCCGGCTGGTCCTGTTCGGCTACACCTGGGCGCTGATGCACCACATGCTGGGCGGGCTGCGCCACCTCGTCTGGGATACCGGCGCGGGATTGGAAAAACACACCGCCTCGAAGATCGCCTGGGCGACGCTTGCCGGCTCGATCGTGCTCACGCTTTTGATCTGGATCGCCGGCTACATGGCGCGGGGAGCTTTCTGATGAGCGCGAAGAACACCGACATGCGCACGCCGCTGGCCAAGGTCCGCGGCCTGGGCTCGGCCCGCGAGGGCACGCAGCATTTCTGGCGGCAGCGGCTGACCGCGATCGCCAACATCCCGCTCATCCTGTTCTTCGTCGGCTTCCTGATAGCGGTCAATGGCCACGGCTATGCCGACGTGCGGGCCTCGCTCGCCAATCCCTTCGTGGCGCTGGTGCTGGCGCTGGTGCTCATTTCCGGGCTCTACCACATGCGGCTCGGCATGCAGGTGATCATCGAGGACTATGTGCATGGCGAGGGCATGAAGCTGGCGCTGATCGCGCTCAACACATTCTTCACAGTGGCAGTCGGCGTCGCCTCGCTCTTCGCCCTGCTCAAACTGGCATTCGGAGGCTGAAGTCTTGGCCAAGGACGCATCGACCGCCAAAGCGGCTTCCGCCTATACCTTTATCGATCACAAATTCGATGTGGTGATCGTCGGCGCCGGCGGCGCCGGCCTGCGCGCCACACTCGGCATGGCCGAGCAGGGACTGCGCACTGCCTGCATCACCAAGGTGTTCCCGACGCGCTCGCATACCGTCGCGGCCCAGGGCGGCATCGCCGCCTCGCTCGCCAATATGGGGCCGGACAATTGGCAGTGGCATCTCTTCGACACCGTCAAGGGATCGGACTGGCTGGGCGACATCGACGCGCAGGAATACATGGTGCGCGAGGCGCCTGCGGCGGTCTACGAGCTCGAGCATTACGGCGTGCCGTTCTCGCGCACGGAAGAAGGCAAGATCTACCAGCGGCCGTTCGGCGGCATGATGATGAATTTCGGCGAAGGTCCGCCGGTGCAGCGCACCTGCGCGGCCGCCGACCGTACCGGCCATGCCATGCTGCACACGCTCTATGGCCAGTCGCTGAAGAACAACGCGCAGTTCTTCATCGAGTATTTCGCGCTCGACCTGATCATGGAGCCTGACGGCACCTGCACCGGCGTCGTTGCCTGGAACCTCGACGATGGCACCATCCATCGCTTCTCGGCCAAGATGGTGGTGCTGGCGACCGGCGGCTATGGCCGTGCCTATTTCTCCGCCACCTCGGCGCACACATGCACCGGCGACGGCGGCGGCATGGCCGCGCGTGCCGGGCTTGCGCTGCAGGACATGGAGTTCGTGCAATTCCATCCGACCGGCATCTACGGCGCCGGCTGCCTGATCACCGAAGGCGCGCGCGGCGAGGGCGGCTATCTCGTCAATTCCGAGGGCGAGCGCTTCATGGAGCGCTATGCGCCGTCGGCCAAGGATCTTGCCTCGCGCGACGTGGTCTCGCGCTGCATGACGCTGGAGATCCGCGAAGGCCGCGGCGTCGGGCCGAAGAAGGATCACATCTTCCTGCATCTCGACCATCTCGACCCGGCCGTCCTGCACGAAAGGCTTCCGGGCATTTCGGAATCGGCAAAAATCTTCGCCGGCGTCGACCTGACCAAGGAGCCGATCCCGGTGCTGCCGACGGTGCACTACAATATGGGCGGCGTGCCGACCAACTACTGGGGCGAAGTGCTCAATCCGACGGCAAAGAGCCCGGATCGCGTATCGCCCGGGCTGATGGCGGTGGGCGAGGCCGCCTGCGCTTCGGTGCACGGCGCCAACCGGCTGGGTTCGAATTCGCTGATCGATCTGGTCGTTTTCGGCCGCGCCGCGGCGATCAGGGCCGGCGAGGTGATCGACCGCAATTCGCCGATCCCTTCGCCCAACGCGGCTTCGGTCGAGAAGATCATGGATCGCTTCGACCGGCTGCGCCATGCCAATGGCTCGACGCCGACGGCCGTAGTGCGCGAAAAGATGCAGAAGGCGATGCAGGAGGACGCGGCGGTGTTCCGCACCCAGGAATCGCTGGACAATGGCTGCAAGCGCGTCTCCGCGATCTGGGGCGAGCTCAAGGACCTCAAGGTGTTCGACCGCTCGTTGATCTGGAACTCCGATCTCGTCGAGACGCTGGAGCTTGAGAATTTGATGGCGAACGCCATCACCACGGTCCATGGCGCCGCGGCGCGCAAGGAGAGCCGGGGCGCGCACGCGCGGGAAGATTTCGCCGACCGCGACGACGCCAACTGGCGCAAGCATACGCTGGCCCGCGTCAGCGAGGACGGCAAGGTGACGCTCACCTACCGGCCGGTGCATACAGACACGCTGCTGCCGGAAAAGGACGGCGGCATCAACCCGGCCAAGATCGCGCCGAAGGCCAGGGTGTACTGACGCGGCAATGATAAAGCGGTCGAAATTAGCCGACGGAACTTCAGTGTATGACTACACTGGTGCGAGAACGGAGTTTCGAGGTCCGACAGATGTCGCCGTCTACTTGGAAGAAATCGAAAGATCTCTTGGAGAGTTCCTAGGCGAACAAGCGGGTGTTTTCCACGAAATCATCTCTGATAAAGTGCATCTTGATATACTCGTGTTTCCACCAAACGAGGTGAGGAATAACTGGACTCTTGTAACGAGTGGGATGAGCGATCTTCCGATGAATGTTCCCGGCAATCTCCACCCCCGCGAGGATTTTGAACGAGCCGAACTGATTTTCACGCTGCCGGCGTCATGGTTTGCTGCTGGGGAAAGCGGAATGATCCCCGAAAGCCAACTCGCTGATCCGAATAAATATTGGCCCATCCGCTTGATGAAGTCGCTCGCCCGGATGCCTCACGATTATGGAAGTTGGATCTGGAGTTCGCATACTGTTGCGTCACAAGGCACTCCGCCGGAGCCTTACGCTCAGAACACCAAAATGTCCGGCGTAATTCTTCTCCGTCCACCGAGTTGGCCCGACAAGAAAGATATCCTCCGTGCAGCCGACGGCACTAAGGTTAACTTCTTCGCTGTCGTCCCGTTACACGCGGATGAGATGACGCTGAAGCTGAACAAGGGTGTGGAGGCTCTGATTATCGCACTCGACACCGCAGGTGTTTCCGATGTGTTGGATGCTGGCAGGCCAAGCGTCGTCAAGAAGAAGCGCTACCTGGGGCTTTTCTGATGACGATTGCGCTAATTTCTATGAACAACCTGGTCGACGTCAAGGTCGCCGCCGTGAACGAAATCTGGTCCGGGCTGAAGCTCGTCATCCGAAAGGACCGCAGGTAATGGTCGAACTTACGCTTCCGAAGAACTCGCAGATCAAGCAGGGCAAGACCTGGCCGAAGCCGGAGGGCGCGACGAACCTGCGCGAATACCGGATCTACCGCTGGTCGCCGGACGACGGCGAAAACCCGCGCATGGATACCTATTTCGTCGACATGGACGATTGCGGGCCGATGGTCCTCGACGCCCTGCTCTGGATCAAGAACAAGATCGACCCGACGCTGACGCTGCGCCGCTCCTGCCGTGAAGGCATTTGCGGCTCCTGCGCCATGAACATCGACGGTTCCAACACGCTGGCCTGCACCAAGGGCTGCGACGACATTTCCGGCGCGATCAAGGTCTATCCGCTGCCGCATATGCCGGTGGTCAAGGATCTGGTGCCCGACCTCACCAATTTCTACGCCCAGCATGCCTCGATCGAGCCCTGGCTGAAGACGGTCTCGCCCGAGCCGGCCAAGGAATGGCTGCAAAGCCATGAGGACCGCGAGAAGCTCGACGGGCTCTATGAATGCATCCTGTGCGCCTGTTGCTCGACCTCCTGCCCGAGCTACTGGTGGAACGGCGAGCGCTATCTCGGCCCGGCGACGCTGCTGCAGGCCTATCGCTGGCTGATCGATAGCCGCGACGAGGCGACCGGCGAACGGCTTGACAATCTCGAAGACCCGTTCCGGCTCTACCGCTGCCACACCATCATGAATTGCGCGCAGACCTGCCCGAAGGGGCTCAACCCGGCGAAGGCGATCGCGGAGATCAAGAAGATGATGGTGGAGAGAAGGGTCTGAGGCGTCGGCTATCTGCTCGCGATGATCTCGCAGGCAGCGTTCCTTCGCGCCCCCCTCTGGCCTGCCGGCCATCTCCCCCACGGGTGGGGAGATTGGCAGCTTGGGCGCCGGCCCTCATCCTTCAACGTTGGAGATTGGCCAAAGCCGACGTGACGTCCGATCCCCCCCAAGTGGGGAGATGTCCGGCAGGACAGAGGGGGCGCTGTCCCGCCGACTTTTCGAAGGTTCTGCCTTGTCGCACTGCTTCGATGTCTGCCAAAATCGCCGTTCAGAGAACCGACAGAAATAGCCCAACCCAATGACCGACCTCCCCGTCCTCTCCGCTACCGAAGCCCGCGTGCTCGGCTCGCTGATCGAGAAGAAGGAGCTGACGCCGGACGTCTATCCGCTGACGCTCAACGGCGCGCACGCCGCGGCCAACCAGAAGACGGCGCGCGAGCCGGTGATGGCGCTGGAGCTGACGGAGGTCAGGCGGGCGCTCGGCTCGCTCGAGCAGAAAGGTCTGGTGCGGCAGGCGTTTGCCTCGCGCGTCGAGCGCTACGAGCATCTGATGGCGCAGCGTTTTTCGCTGACCACGCCGCAGATCGCCATCGTCGGCCTGCTGCTCCTGCGCGGCGCGCAGACCGCGCATGAGCTGCTCGCGCGCTCGGAACGCATGGCGCGCTTTGCCTCGGTCGAAGAGCTTCGCGACAATCTCGACCTGATGATCGGCCGCCGCCCGCCGCTGGTGCAATTGCTCGAACGCGCACCGGGACAGCGCGAGGAGCGTTATGTGCATCTGCTGAGCGGGCCGATGGAAATGACGGCGGTGGCGGCGCCTTGGCAGCCGCCGGCGTCGTCATCGGATGCCGATCTCGAGGCACGGGTGAGGGCGCTGGAGGAAGAGGTCGCGGCGCTGCGAGCGAAGATCGAGGCACTGGGCGGTTGAAGGCCGGCAAATGGATAGGTTGGCGGGACAGCGCCCCCCTCTGTCCTGCCGGACATCTCCCCCACAAGGGGGGAGATCAGGTGTCACGCCGGCTTTCGCCAATCTCGAGCGTTGAAGGATAAGCGCCGGCGCCAAAACTGCCAATCTCCCCCCTCGTGGGGGAGATGGCCGGCAGGCCAGAGGGGGGCGCGAAGGATCGCTGCCGTTCAGATTAAACGCCGATCACCCCAACCGTGCGTCCAGCGACACCTTTATCGCCCCGAGCGCCTTCGAGACAGGGCATTCGGCCTTGGCTTTCTCGGCCAGCTCCTTGAATTTCGCCGCATCGATGCCCGGCACCTTGCCGACCAGGGTGATGGCGCTGCCGGTGATGCCGGTGCCGGGCACCAGCGTCACCACCGCCTTGGCGTCGAGCTCGGCGGCCGGCGTGCCGTTCTCGGCGAGGAAGTGCGAGAGCTGCATGGCGTAGCAGCCGGCATGGGCGGCAGCGATCAGCTCTTCCGGATTGGTGCCGGATTTGCCGCTCTCATCCTCGAAGCGCGCCTTGAAGGAATAGGGTGTGCCCTTCAGGGTGCCGCTCTGCGTGTCCAGCGTGCCCTTGCCCTCCTTCAGATTGCCTTTCCAGACGGCGTTTGCGGTGCGGTCCATGAAGTCCTCCTGGCTTGTCGGGGTTCGCGCCGGCGGGGCGCCGGCGTTCCCTCTGAACTATAGCGCGGGCGCGCCGGAAGGCCATGGCGCGATGATA
This sequence comes from Mesorhizobium sp., assembly GCA_004963905.1. Lineage (GTDB taxonomy): Bacteria > Pseudomonadota > Alphaproteobacteria > Rhizobiales > Rhizobiaceae > Mesorhizobium. The sequence goes on along the minus strand of SUGL01000012.1, from coordinate 54,292 downwards.
TCCGCACTGACGGCGCCTGCGAAAAAATTCTCGAAAAAATGCGCGTGCGAAAATGTCGACTTCCAGAGGGCCTGACCGTCCTGCGGGCGGCCACGGAATTTACGGCCGATGGAGGTTCAGGATGGACAATCTGTTTTTCGCACTTTGGAGACGCCCCGGCCGCAGGGCGCAGCAGCCGGAAGAGTTCTGGCTGGATCCGCCGCCACTCGGCCTCGGCCGGCTGGTGGTGGCCCTGGCAATCATCGGGGTGGCGGCATGCCTGCTCGATCATGCGGCGGCCGTCAGAGGCAAGGCTGACAGCATCGCCGTCGCCTCATATGGTTCATCACAGGAAGGGAACTGACAATGAAATATGTCCTGCTGGTCTATGGCGAGGAAAAAGATCTTTTCGCGCTCACGCCCGAGAGATCGGCCAAGCTCGACGCCGACTCGCTCGCTTATGACAGATTGCTCGACCAACAAGGCAAGCTGATCATCGCGCAGGCGCTGCAGACGGTGAAGACGTCGAAATCGCTGAGGCGGCGCAAGGGCAAGCGTCTGGTCACCGACGGCCCATTCGCCGAGACGAAAGAGCAGCTGCTCGGCTTCGTCATGGTGGAGGCGGCGGATCTCGACGAGGCGCTGGCGATCGCGGACGGAATTCCGCTGGCCGAGCTCGGCACCGTCGAGGTCAGGGCGATCTACGACATACCGGGGTCATGATGCCGTCATATGGCGATCAGGAATATTAGGGGTTTCTTCATCGCCGCAATTGTCGCGTGTTGAAGCGATGCTGCACTTCTCCTATCGTTGCCGGGATTTCGGGGGAATTCGGCATGCCTTTCTTGATCGCTGTCCTTGGCGTGCTGGGCGCCGCGGCCATCTGGTGGTACCGGATGAAAGCCATGAACGAGGCCGCACGCGAGGTCGCCGATGTCGTCGGGCGCGTGCAAGGCAATATCCGTCGCAAGAAGCTGCGCAAGCAGGCAGCGCTTTCGCCCTTGACGGCAATCGACGACCCCGTCGTGGCGGCCGCGACGCTGATCACCGCGATCGTTTCGGAACATGGCCCGATCCTGCCGCGGCGCGAGGCAGTCATCCGCGAGGTGATTTCGGAGATTGCGGAGAGTCCGAAGAAGACCGACGAGGCCGTCGTCTACGCCAAATGGGCCGCCGCGCAGATCGACGACACGACGATCGTCATCGACAAGCTGGCGCCGTTCCTGCGCGAACGCCTCGACCCGCACGAGCGCGACGATCTGCTCAGGATGCTGAGCCGCGTCGCGCAGGGCGGCGAGCAACGGCTGCGGATCGCCGACCAGCGGATGGTGAGGCTGCGGCAGAAGCTGGGTTTTGAAGTGAACTAAGCTGAAGCCGTGGCGGCCGGATCGCCTGCCTTCCTGATTGGCCGAAACGCCCCTCACGTCGTCATCCTATGGCGGAGCAAGGAGCGAAGCGACGCGGCGCAGACCATAGGATCCATGCCGTTACCTATAAGCGTTGCTGCGGTGCAGAATTCTGGTCCGCAGCACCCTACGATCGAAGTCACGGAATGGATCCTCGGGTCTTCGCGTCCGCTTCGCTTCCGCTCCGCCCGTGGATGACGAAGTTCGGAGGTGCTTCGGCTAGTGGCCAAGGTTTGGCACTGGGAGGTTCGTCGCAGTGAAGGCGGTTGGCCGCCGACTCGAGGCTCAGCCGTCGTCGCCAGAGCTGGCGCGCCGGCGGCAGCGCCAGTTCCAGTCGCGCTCGGGGCCGACGTCGACGTGGATCGATTCGGTGTGGCAGTAGGTGCCGACGCCGCCGCGGCCGGGCATCGAGCGGACATAGCTCGCCAGCTCCCACTTGGAGACGCCGGGCACCTGGATGTCGGCGGCTGCGCAGTACATGTGCAGCGAGTTCTTGGCGCCGTTGGCGCGGCGGTTGCGGGACGGGTCGCGATAGCCGGAGGTGACGATCATCTTGCGGCCGAAATGGCCCTCGATGGTCTTCAGCACGCGCACCAGCGACGGCTTCAGGCAGGCGACGTCGACGCTTTCGTTCTGCTTCAAGAGACCGTTGGGCGCGAGCCTCGCCATACCGGCGGCGGACGCCACCTGGTAGGAGCCGCCGCCCTCGTCCTCGTTGAGGTCGACGTCGCTCTCGTCATCGATGCCGGACTTGCGCTTGATCTCGAACAGCGCCGTCTGGCGCACGCCCGGCAAGGCATCGGCGCCGGTGATGTGGTTGCTGCTGTCGTCGCCGAGGGAAGCGAGCTGCACCGGCTTGTCGCCCGGTGTCGCGGAGGCGAGCGTCACGATCGGCTTGGCCGGTGGCGGCGTGGTCTTGGCCTGCGCGGCGGGCTGGTCGCTCGAACGCGTGTTGATCAAGGGCGCGGGCGCTGCCGAGGCCGGGGTGGTGCTGAACAGCGAGGCGAACAGGCCCTTTTTCGGCGCGGCAACCGGCTGCTGCGCCGGGTCGCCCGCCGTCACGTAGACGCCCCCATTGTTCATGACCGGTGCTGCCTCAGCCTGCGCTTGCGACGCGACCGCGGCGGCATCGCCGGCAGCGACCTTCTCGGCGACGGCTTTCGTCTCGTCGGCAGTCTGCGTCGACTGCACCAGCGGTTGCGGCGTATTGCCGGCAATCGAGGTGGCGCCGGTAGGCACGGCGACCGCAGGGAATGCGGCTCCGGGCCTTATCTCCGGCAAATAGGCGACTTTTTCGGGCAGTGGCTTGTCGCCTTCGCCCATCACGGTCGATGCCGCCTCGGGCGAGGCCGACGCCACTTGCTGGGTCGAATCGGTCGAGGCCACGGGCTTGGCGCTGGAAGCCGCGCTCATCTCGGTGGCGGTTGAATTGTAGCCGGGAGTGACGACCGACATCGTCGGGTCGCCGGTCGAGGTGCAGGAGGCCAGAAGCACCGAGAAAAGCGCTGCCACAATGCTGCGGCTTTCCCTTCGTGCAAGACGCCAACCTACTGGTTTCAAAATAAAATTCCCCCTCGGTATCCGGTCCGTTCATCACCGCCGTGGCGCTCCAGTGCCCCTGGCGATGACCTCCTGTTCCCGAACCGGAAACGGGATCTGTATCGATCTGCAAGCCTCGGATTTCTTCTGTGTCTGAAGGCGAACTGAGGCTGCGAAAACGATTAACGCCACCATTTCGCCCTGTTTTGAGGGGCCGTCAACTCACCAGACATTACAGTCCGTTACACACGCACCTTGACATAGGTGCCCGGTGCATCCCCCAAGGTTTTCATACGCTTGCCCGGTTGGCGGGCGGGTACATGGACATTGTCCTGGCTTTCGATCCAGTGCTGCCAGTGCGTCCACCACGAGCCCGGATGCTCGTGCGCGGTGGCAAACCAGGTGTTGAAATCGCCCACCGGCTTGGCGCCGGTCCAGTACTGGTATTTATGCGCCGCGGGCGGATTGACGACGCCGGCGATGTGGCCGGAGCCCGCCATCACATACTCGACGTCGCCGCCGAAAAAACGCGAGCCGAGGAACACGGAAAGCGCCGGCGCGATATGGTCTTCCTTCGTCGCCAGGTTGTAGACCGGTATCGTGATGTCGGCCAGCGAGACGGTGCGGCCGGCGAGTTCCATCGTGCCGCGCGAGAGATTGTTCTCGAGATAGCAGTTGCGCAGGTAGAAGGAATGGTTTGCCGCCGCCATGCGGGTCGAGTCGGCATTCCAGTAGAGCAGGTCGAAGGGCAGGGGGTCCTTGCCGCGCATGTAGTTGTTGATGACGTAGGGCCAGATCAGGTCGCCGGAGCGCAGCATGTTGAAGGCGGTCGCCATCTTGGTGCCTTCGAGATAGCCCTTCTCGTTCATCGAGCGCTCGACCGCGGCAACCTGGTCCTCGTCGACGAAAACCTTCAGGTCGCCGGCATGGGTGAAGTCGACCTGGGTGGTGAAGAAGGTGGCCGACTTGATGCGGTGGTCGCCTTCCTGCGCCAGAAGCGCGAGCGCCGCGGCCAGCAGCGTGCCGCCGACGCAATAGCCGATCGCGTTGACCTCTTTCTCGCCGGTCGCCTTCTCGACCATGTCGAGGCCAAATTGCAAGCCTTCGCGAATGTAGGCTTCCCAGCCCTTGGCGCCGTGGCGCTCGTCAGGATTGATCCAGGAGATGACGAAGACCGTGTGGCCCTGCTCGATCGCCCAGCGGATGAAGGATTTCTGCGGGTTGAGATCGAGGATATAGTATTTGTTGATCCAGGGCGGGCAGACGAGCAGGGGGCGCCTCAGCACCGTCTCGGTCGTCGGGTCGTACTGGATGATCTCGGCGACATCGCTGCGGCCGATCACCTTGCCCGGCGTCGTGGCGATGTTCTTGCCGATCTCGAACGGCGCGTAGTCGGCCTGGCGGAGCTTCAGGTCGCCCCTGCCGGCGGCGATATCCTCGGCCAGCATCTTCATGCCGCGCACGAGGTTCTCGCCGTTGGAGGCGACGGTCTCGCGGAACAGTTCCGGGTTGGTGAGGATGAAATTCGAGGGCGCGATCGCGTTGGAGACCTGCTTGACGTAGAAGCTCGCCTTGTGGCGGGTGTGCTCGTCCAGGCCCTCGGCATGCTCGACGAGGTCGGAAGCCCAGCGCGAGGTGACGAGATAGGCCTGTTTCAGGAAATCGAAGAAGGCGTTGCGGCCCCATTCCGGGTCCTGGAAACGCTTGTCGCCACGCTCGGGCTTGAACGCGTCCTCGGCGGCTTCGGCATTGGGGCTGACCTTCTGAATGGCGTTCGCCCAGACGGTCATGTAGCCGGCGAAGAGCCGCGTCTGCGCTTCCAGCGCGCGCTGCGGGTCGGCCAGCCAGTATTCCGACAGCTTGGAGAAGGTCTTGACCATGTCGACCATGGGTTCGGCGACATGGTCGCGCACCTCACCCTTCTCGCGCGGCTCGGCCCAGGCGGAGGCAGCCTTGCCTGCCTGCTCGATCATGCGCGCCATGTTCAACGCGAAACGCTCGGGATCTTTCACCAGATATTGCTCGACGGTCGAAGGTCCGCCATTTTCCGCTTTGTCCGAATCGGGCGCTTTGGACATGGTTCGCGGGGTTCCTCCCGGAGCGTTTTCTTGACATATTACCATGGGACATCTGACCGGGTCCAACACGCTCTAACCCGGCTGCCAGGAAAACAATATGACGATTAATGTAGGCGGGACTTATTTTCTCGGCGCCGGTTCGATTTGCCGCATCGCCGTCGCGGCGGTAGCGCTGTGCGCGCCGCTGCTTGCGGGCGGCTGCGAGACCAGCAACAACAATTCGGCGCCGACGGCGTTGACCGAGGGCCCGAAGGATACCGGCTCCTATCCGAACCTCAACATCCCGCCGCAGGTGGCGGCCAAGCAGCTGTCCAAGGAAGAGACCGCCGCCAAGCTCGGCGAGCTCAAGGCCGACGAGCAGGCGCAGCTTGCCAAGGGCGGCGGCGTGAAACCGGCCGCCAATCCGGCTGCGCTCAACACGCTCGCCAGAACGCATGGCGACGACACGCTGAAGCAGATAGAAGGCAAATGCGATCCCTCCCTCGACCCTAACTGCAATTAGGTTTATATCGCGCGCCGAAAGCGCCCCCGTTTGATCGTCTGGAACTGAAATGGAAGAATTTCACAAGGTCCGCCGGCTTCCGCCTTACGTGTTCGAGCAGGTCAACCGGCTGAAGGCCAGCGCCCGCTCGCGCGGCGCCGACATCATCGATCTTGGCATGGGCAATCCGGACCTGCCGACGCCGAAAGCCATCGTCGACAAATTGTGCGAAGTGGTGCGCGACCCGCGCACCCATCGCTATTCGTCCTCGCGCGGCATTCCCGGCCTGCGCCGCGCCCAGGCGAACTACTACCAGCGCCGCTTCGGCGTGAAGCTCAACCCCGACACGCAAGTCGTGGCCACCCTTGGTTCGAAGGAAGGCTTCGCCAATATGGCGCAGGCGATCACAGCGCCCGGCGACGTCATCCTATGTCCCAACCCGACCTATCCGATCCACGCTTTCGGCTTCATCATGTCGGGCGGCGTCATCCGTTCGCTGCAGGTGGAGCCCAATGACGCCTTCATTCCAGCGGTCGAGCGCGGCATCCGCCACTCGATCCCGAAGCCGCTGGCGCTGATCCTAAACTACCCGTCCAACCCGACGGCGCTGGTCGCCTCGCTCGATTTCTACAAGGACGTGGTCGCCTTCGCGAAGAAGAACGACATCATCATCCTGTCGGACCTTGCCTATTCGGAGATCTATTTCGACGGCAATCCGCCGCCTTCGGTGCTGCAGGTTCCGGGCGCGATCGACGTCTGCGTCGAGTTCACCTCGATGTCGAAGACCTTTTCCATGCCCGGCTGGCGCATGGGCTTCGCGGTCGGCAACGAGCGGCTGATCGCGGCGCTGACCCGGGTCAAATCCTATCTCGACTACGGCGCCTTCACGCCGATCCAGGTGGCGGCGGCGCATGCGCTGAACGGCGATGGCGCCGATATCGCCGAGGTGCGCGAGGTCTACCACAAGCGGCGCGACGTGATGGTCGATTCCTTCGGCCGGGCCGGGTGGACGATTCCGGCGCCGGCGGCCTCGATGTTCGCCTGGGCGCCGATCCCGGAGCAGTTCCGCCAACTCGGCTCGCTCGAATTCTCCAAGCTGCTCATCGAGCATGCCGACGTGGCGGTGGCACCGGGGATAGGCTTCGGCGAATACGGCGACGATTTCGTCCGTGTCGCGCTGGTCGAGAACGAGCACCGGATCCGGCAGGCGGCGCGCAACATCAAGCGGTTCCTGGCCTCCACCGCCAAGCAGCCCAACAATGTCGTGCCGCTCACGGCCCGCCGCTGAACCCGCCGCACATCACACCGACCAATCTTTGAGGGGCGTCGCCGGACATGGCTGAAGCGTTGCGTGTTGGAATTGCCGGCCTTGGCACGGTGGGCGCCTCGGTGGCGCGCGTGCTCAACGAAAAGGCGGCGGAACTCACCCGCCAGTGCGGTCGCGACATCGTCGTCACGGCCGTATCGGCCCGCGACCGCAAGCGCGACCGCGGCGTCGATCTGAGCGCTGCCAAGTGGTTCGACGACGCCGTGGAGATGGCCGAAAAGGCCGACATCGATGTCTTCATCGAACTGATCGGCGGCGACGAAGGACCTGCACACGCATCCGTCAAGGCGGCGCTCGAGGCCGGCCGCCACGTCGTGACCGCCAACAAGGCGCTGCTGGCCAAGCATGGCGTGCAATTGGCGGAGATCGCCGAGAAGAAGGGCGTGCTGCTCAACTACGAGGCGGCGGTCGCCGGCGGCATCCCGGTCATCAAGACGATGCGCGAGGCGATGGCCGGCAACCAGGTCACCCGCGTCTTCGGCATCCTCAACGGCACCTGCAACTACATACTGACCCGCATGGAGGCCGAAGGCATCTCCTTCGACGCCTGCCTGAAGGACGCGCAGCGGCTGGGCTATGCCGAAGCCGATCCGACCTTCGACATCGAGGGCCACGACACGGCGCACAAGCTGTCCATCCTGACCAGCCTTGCCTTCGGCACGAGGATCGCCGCCAACGACATCTACATGGAAGGCATCTCCAACATCACCCAGGCCGACATTCGCGCGGCGGCCGATCTCGGCTACCGCATCAAGCTGCTCGGCGTCGCCCAGCGCACCGACAGCGGCATCGAGCAGCGCGTGCACCCGACCATGGTGCCGACGGCCTCCGTCATTGCGCAGGTGCACGGCGTCACCAACGCGGTGGCGATCGAGACCGACATCCTGGGCGAGCTTCTGCTCTCCGGCCCGGGCGCCGGCGGCAACGCCACCGCCTCCGCGGTGGTTGGCGACATTGCCGACATCGCCAAGAGCCGGCCGGGCTTCCAGCACGCACCGGTCTTCGGTTGGCCGGCAAGGGAGTTGAAGCCCTACAAGAAGGCACAGATGCGCAGCCATGCCGGCGGCTATTTCATCCGGCTCACGGTCCATGACCGCATCGGCGTCTTCGCCGCGATCGCCAAGCGCATGGCCGACAACGACATTTCGCTGGAATCGATCGTGCAGCAGGCGGCCGGTCCGGAAACCCAGGCGCAGAAGACGGTCGTCCTCGTCACCCATGAGACGACGGAAGCGGCGGTGCGCAAGGCGGTCGAAGGCGTCACCAAGGACGGCCATCTGACTGACAAGCCACAGGTGATCCGCATCGAGCGGGCTGAATAGTTCTGGTCACATTTCACCTTTAATCGATTGATATTGCTGCCATTTCAAAAATTGGCATGGCAAGTCTTGCCGTTGTCATGGAGCTTTGCCAGAAGAAGCGCGCCTCTGGCGGGAGGCACAGCGCGGTAGAGCGGTTCAGAACTGAACCGCCTTCATCAACGAGGAAAGCCCATTCATGAACATGGCCCAGAACATCGCAGCCGGCCTCGACCGTATCCTCACCATGGAAGTGGTGCGCGTCACCGAGCGGGCCGCCGCCGTCGCCGCCAGGCTGCGCGGGCGCGGCGATGAGAAAGCCGCCGACCAGGTCGCCGTCGATGCCATGCGCCAGGAGCTCAACCGGCTGGCCATCCAGGGCACGGTGGTGATCGGCGAGGGCGAGCGTGACGAGGCGCCGATGCTCTATATCGGCGAGGAGGTCGGCACCGGCAAAGGCCCGGCGGTCGACATCGCGCTCGACCCGCTGGAAGGCACGACGATCTGCGCCAAGAACCTGCCCAATGCGCTCGCCGTCATCGCCATCGCGGAAAAGGGCAGCCTGCTGTTCGCGCCCGACGTCTACATGGACAAGATCGCCATCGGTCCGGGCTACGCCGAGGGCATCATCGACATCGACGCCCCGCCGGCCGAGAACATCGCCAATCTCGCCAAGGCCAAGGGTGTGGCAGTGTCCGATATCACCACCTGCATCCTCGACCGGCCGCGTCACGCCAAGCTGATCGACGCCGTGCGCGCGACGGGCGCGGCGATCCGGCTGATCGGCGACGGCGACGTCGCCGGCGTCATCCACACCACCGATCCAGAAGAGACCGGCATCGACATCTATCTCGGCACCGGCGGCGCGCCGGAAGGGGTGCTCGCCGCGGCGGCGCTTCGCTGCACAGGCGGGCAGATGCAGGGCCGGCTGATCCTCGACACGCCGGAGAAGGTGGCGCGGGCCGAAAAGATGGGCATTTCGGATCCGAAGCGCGTCTATCGCGCGCAGGACATGGCGCGCGGCGACGTGCTGTTTGCGGCAACCGGCGTCACCGACGGCAATATGCTCGACGGGGTCAGGTTCGGCCGCACCTTCATCACCACCCACACCATCGTGCTTCGCTCGTCCTCGCGCACCGTGCGCGAGATCAAGGCGCGTCACCAGGATCTGGAAAAGTTTTGATTCGGCCCTGCCGGGATTCGTTTGACGCCATTGCTGACGGGCAACCGTTCCACAGTTTTCCTGGAGTTCCCGACCGTCCCGGAATTGCTACCGCCGCCGCATATTGATATCTGCCAAAGGATGATCTGCGAACGGCGCGTCGCATGACGGGCGAAAGACGTTTCTTCCTCGATGTCAGGCAGTCGGCGACCGGGGTCTCCTGGGAGCACCGGCTGACCGAGCGGCAGGACATGGCCGCTTTGGCCATCGCGCAAGGCCATGGGGTGCCGGACATCGTCGCGAGGGTGCTCGCCGGACGTGGCGTGACGGCCGAGCAGACCGAGCGCTTCCTCGATCCGACCATTCGCGAGCTTTTGCCGAATCCGGTCTTGCTGACCGACATGGAGAAGGCGGCGGCGCGGCTGGCGGAGGCGATCGTGGCCGGCGAGAAGGTGGCGATCTTCGGCGACTACGATGTCGACGGCGCCGCCTCGTCGGCGCTGCTCAAGCGCTTTCTCGCGCATTTTTCGGTGCCGTCGGAAATCTATATTCCAGACCGCATCTTCGAAGGTTACGGCCCCAATCCCGAAGCCATGCGCGAGCTCATCTCGCGCGGCGCGAAGCTGATCGTCACCGTCGACTGCGGCACCAACAGCGCAGCTTCGATCGAGGCGGCCAAGCAGGCCGGCGCCGATGTCGTGGTGCTCGACCATCACCAGGTCGGCGGACCGCTGCCGGCGGCCGATGCGGTGGTCAACCCGAACCGGGAGGACGATCTTTCGGGGCAGGGGCATCTGTGCGCCGCCGGCGTCGTCTTCCTGTGCCTCGTGCAGACGGCGAAGGTGCTGCGCGAGAAGCTGCCGGACGTCGCGCCGTTCGACCTGCTGTCGCTGCTCGACCTCGTCGCGCTGGCGACGGTTTGCGACGTGGTGCCGCTCACCGGCGTGAACCGCGCTTTCGTGGTCAAGGGACTGCAGATGGCGCGCCAGCAGAGGAACGAGGGGCTGGCGGCGCTTGCACGGGTCTCGCGCATCGGCGAGCCGATCAACACCTTCCATCTCGCCTATCTGATCGGGCCGCGCATCAATGCCGGCGGGCGCATCGGCGATGCCGCGCTCGGCAGCCGGCTTTTGGCCACCGACGATCCGGTGGAAGCGGCAAGCATCGCCGAGACGCTCGACCGGCTGAACCAGGAGCGGCAGCAGATGGAAATGGAGATGCTGGCGCAGGCGCGTGCCGAGGCCGATGCCGAGCTTGCCGGCGGCAATGGTCCTGCCATCGTCGTCACCGCCAGCAACAGCTGGCATCCCGGCATCGTCGGTCTGCTGGCCTCGCGGCTCAAGGACCATGCGCGCCGTCCCGCGTTCGCCATTGCCTTCAACGCCAATGGCATCGGCACCGGTTCGGGACGCTCGGTCTCCGGTTTCGACCTCGGCCGGCTGGTGCGAGAGGCGGCGGAGGCCGGGCTGATCGTCAAGGGAGGCGGCCACGGCATGGCGGCCGGCATCACCGTCGAGCGCGCCAAGCTTGGCGCGCTGCGGGCCTTCTTCGAGGAGCGCGCCGCGGCGGACGTGTTCCGGCTGCAGAGCGAGGAAAGCCTGGCGATCGACGGCGCCTTAGCCGCCGAGGGCGCGACGCTGGCGCTTCTCGATGCGCTGGAGAAAGCCGGCCCGTTCGGCGCCGGGCACATCGCTCCGGTGTTCGTGCTGCCGCGCCACCGGCTCACCGATGCGCGGCCGATCGGCACCAACCACATCCGCGCCGACCTGCAATCGCAAAGCGGCGGCAACCTCCAGGCAATCGCATTCCGCGCCGTCGACACCGCGCTTGGCGAATTCCTGTTCAAGAACAGGGGCAAGACCGTGCATGTCGCCGGCTCGCTGTCGGGCAATTACTGGAATGGCAACCGGACGGTCCAATTCCGCATCGCGGACGCCGCGGTTGCTTGAATTTTTGACTGCGGTTTCAGATCAGGCGAGCACCGTCTGCAACCGCGTCAATTCGCTGATCTGAGACATCGTCGCCTGGTAGCCGAGACGGATCGCCTCGTCGGCGCGATGGAACTCGGTCAGACCGATATGGCTGAGCTTCGGCTGCAGCGACATGTCCGGTGGGTCACCGGCAAGCCTGGCGCGCGAAATCCGGTCCTGGATGATGTTGAAGGCCTCGACCATGACGCCGGTGATGCCGAGGCGCGTCTGGTGCGGGTGATGCTGAGGGTTGACCTGGCCGGGGCGCGGCGCGTCGCTCTCGACGACGAGCTCGCCCGCGCTGTGCTTGATGACCGCGGCACGTCCGAACAGATCGTAATGCAGGTTGACGGCCACCACGAGCGGCTGCTCGTAGGCACGGCAGACAGACACCGGCACCGGATTGACCAGCGCGCCGTCGACCAGCATGCGGCCGTTGCAGTTCACGGGCGAGAAGACGCCGGGCAGCGCGTAGGATGCGCGCATGGCGGTGATCAGCGAGCCGTGCGACAGCCAGATTTCGTGGCCGGTGCGGATTTCGGAAGCGACGGCGACGAAGGGCTTCGACAGGTCCTCGAAACGGATACCGTCCACGTGCTCACGCAGACGCGCATCGAGCTTCATACCGCCGAACAGGCCGCTGCCGCGCAGATTGAGATCGAGAAGCCCGAAGATGCGGCGCTTGGTCAGGCTCCTGGCAAATTCCTCCAGCTCGTCCAGCTTGCCGGCAAGGTAGCAGCCGCCAACGAGCGCGCCGATCGAGGTACCGGCGATCATCGACACTTCGATGCCGGCTTCGTCCAGCGCGCGCAGCACGCCGATATGGGCCCAGCCCCGGGCGCAACCGCCGCCGAGCGCCAGCGAAATGCCCGCCTTCCTCGCCGTTTTCGATCCGGGCACGCCGCCGGACGACGCAGGGCCGTTGGCTTCCTGAACGTCAGGTCTGCTGCGCAATGACGCCCATTCGAGCATCATGATCTCCCTTGTCCCGTATCCCTTCTACATCAAGGATGTTTGAGAATAGTGAATGTGAGTGGTTTGTGAATATTGAATGGTTCACACCGGCTTCCGATACGTTTGTTGCGCATCGAACAGCGGCTTGCTGCCATCGTCGGCAAGCGTCGCCTTGCCGTCGTCGAGCCCCACCGTCCGATAAAAGCAGGAACGCCTGCCAGTGTGACAAGTTGCGTCGTGGCCCAATACTTTGACGCTCAACCATATCGCGTCCTGGTCACAATCCGTGCGCATCTCGACGACGCGTTGGAAGTTGCCCGAGGTCTCGCCCTTCTTCCACAGCGCGTTGCGCGAGCGCGACCAATAATGCGCGATGCCGGTTTCCAGCGTCAGCGCCAAAGCCTCCGCGTTCATATGCGCGACCATCAAAAGCATGCCGTCGCCGGCGTCGGTGACGACGACGGTGACGAGGCCGGCTGCATCGAAGCGCGGAGAAAGGACGGTGCCTTCCTCCAGCGCCTTCTTGTCTGCTGGAGCTTCGGGAAATTGCAGTGCCGACATCGCCGGTCCTTGTTTTGATCCATGCTGATATTCAGCGGAGGCCGGGCCTGCGTAAACGGCGGCTCCTCGTGCTTCCGGTGCTCGCGTACTTCAAATACGCTCCGCTCCGGATTTCGGAAACCACCATTTTCGACTCAGCCTACGCCTTTAGCAGGTGACGGCGGACGCTTAGGCGCGCACCATGGTGACGAAGCGCACCTGCTCTTCGGGCGTGTCCTTGAAGACGCCGGTGAAGGTCGAGGTGAGCGTGGTCGAACCCTGCTTGCGGATGCCGCGCATGGCCATGCACATATGCTCGGCCTCGATCATGACGGCGACGCCGCGCGGATTGAGCACGTCCTGGATGACGCCGGCGATCTGCGCGGTCATCGCTTCCTGCGTCTGCAGGCGATGCGCGAAAATGTCGACGACGCGGGCGATCTTGGAGAGGCCCACGACCTTGCCGTCCGGCAGGTAGCCGACATGCGCCTTGCCGATGATCGGCACCATGTGGTGCTCGCAATGGGAGTGGAACTTGATGTCCCTGACGATGACGAGATCGTCATAGCCGGCCACTTCCTCGAAAGTGCGGCCAAGCTCTTCGGCCGGGCACATATCGTAGCCGTTGAACATCTCGCGGAAGGCCTTGGTGACGCGCTTCGGCGTATCGACAAGACCTTCGCGATCCGGATTGTCGCCGGTCCAGCGCAAAAGCGTGCGCACGGCGGCCTCGACCTCGGCCTCGCTCGGGCGATCGGTGACAGGCTTCTCCATATAGGAGGCAGGGGGCATGAGTTTCTTGATGACGGCATCCATAAAGGCGTCTCCCGTAGTCCCACTCAAAGGTGGGACGAGTTGAACGGACCACGACCTTTCGGGTGAAACTCGCCCGGTTTCCAGCCCGTAAAGCGGCGTGAACAGATGAGCAATGACAATGGCTTGAGCTTGCCTTGTCGATGCCCGGCTGCCAGCATTATATATGCTCGTGCAGAGCGAAAGGAAGACGCAACAGCGGCAAACCCTGTTCGCTTGGCGGCGACGGATTGGAAAAATATGATCGACGACGTCTACAATGCGAAAATTCTGGGCTTCGCTGGAAACATCGCGCGGATCGGCCGGCTCGACCACCCCGATGCGACCGCCAGGGCGCACTCCAAATTATGCGGCTCGACGGTCACCGTCGACCTCAAAATGGATGGCGATATCGTGACCGATTTCGCCCATGACGTGAAAGCCTGCGCGCTCGGCCAGGCATCCTCGTCGATCATGGCCCAGCATGTCATCGGCGCCAACGCCGACGAGTTGCGCGCGGTGCGCGAGACCATGCTGAAGATGCTCAAGGAAGACGGCGCGCCGCCGGAAGGCCGGTTTGCCGACTTGAGATATCTGGAGCCGGTGCGCGACTACAAGGCGCGCCACGCATCGACAATGCTGACCTTCGACGCGGTGGTCGACGCGATCGGCCAGATCGAGAAGAAGCGCGCCGGACAGGCGGCTTGACGACAGGGTCCTAGGCCGCTCGCCTTGTCACGGCGAATTCGCTTCGTATCCAGTCGGCGAAAGCTCTGGCCGGCTCGGAAAGATCCCGCAAATTTCTCGCCACCAGCCAGTAGGCGCCGGACGCGACGTCGATGTCGAAGGGCTTGACCAGCGCGCCGGAGGCGAGCTCGTTGCCGATCTGCAAGAGATCGCCGAGGGCCACGCCATGGCCGAGCAATGCTGCCTGTTTCGAAAGCGAAGCGTCGGCCAGCATCGGACCGCGCGCCGGCACGGCGGCGGCCGGCACGCCGGCCGCCTCGAACCAGCGCGCCCAGCCCTGGCGGTTTTCCTCATGCAGCAGAGTGTAGTGGCGAAGGTCGACCGGCTTCTCCAAAGGAGGGCCGGACGCCAGCAGCGCCGGCGACAGGACCGGTGAATCGACGGTCGAGGCCAGCCGTTCGGCATCGCTGCGCGGCCACGAGGTCGCGTGCGGGCTGAAGCGCAAGGCGAGCTCGGGCTGGTCGGTGCGGAATTCGATCAATCTCGGATCGACGTCCAGGGAAACGTCGATATCGGGGCGCAACTGGCGAAAGCGGTTGAGCCTCGGCACCAGCCACACCGCGGCAAGCGAGGGTTCGACGCTGACGCGCAGTACCATTTGCGCCGGCGAAGCCACTAAATCCGAAAGCACGCGATCAATGTCGTCGAAGCTCCTCACCAGTTGGTCGAGCAGCCGGCCACCGGCATCCGTCAGCTCGACGCGGCGATGGAGGCGGACAAACAAGGGCTGTCGCAGGAAGGTCTCGAGCTCGCGGATCTGCCGGCTGATCGCGGCCTGCGAAACATAAAGCTCCTCCGCCGCGCGGCTGAAGCTCAAATGCCGGCCGGCCGTTTCGAAACTTCGCAATGCCGTCAGCGGCAGCCGGCCCCGCTTCATATCGCATAACCTCAAGTTATCCGACGCGGAAATTATACTCGTTTGAGGGCCAAGGCCAACGGCAGTCTAATCGGCGCTCGAAGGAGCAGCTGCCATGAACCAGTTCCTGGCCATTTTGAGCGACGTCATGCGGATCGCCACCTTTCAGTGGCACGGCGAAGCCCGGCACGGGCGTGGCTGCCATGACCATCGGCATATTTCATGTCACCACTCACCATGGACGGACAGGTATCCTAACCGTCGCTCCGGACCATAGGGGCAAAAGATCATTGCGCTCACGGTTCGAAGCCCACATCTATCGCGAAGAAGAACGCTGTGGAGCAAAGTGGTTGGCTGACCACGATGGGCATAGGCATGGCGCCCGGCCGGTTCGGCACGGGCGCAACTGGCCGGGACCTTGGCGCAAGACTCCGGGACGCATCCTTGGCACGTCGCTGGTGCGCCTTTACCAACTGACGCTTTCCGGCTTCATCGGCAACAGCTGCCGGCATCTGCCGACCTGCTCCGAATATGCGCATGAGGCGATCGCCCGCCATGGCCTGTGGGCCGGAGGCTGGATGGCGTTGTTTCGGGTTTCGCGCTGCGGGCCGTTCGGAACGCACGGCATCGACCGCGTGCCGGAGACGCTTGCGGCGCGCTATGTCTGGTTCATGCCGTGGCGCTACTGGCAGCTCGGCCGGAAACGCGGGCAAGCGGAGCGCTGACCGCATCGACGTTCCGCAGGCCATGTTTACGATCCGGTAGGGTTAACGCCAAGCTGCACAAACACTGCGAATTTGAGACAAAATCGAGACAAGACGCCTCGCTAAGCCGCTTCCCGTAATCCCTTTCCGGAGTGAGCTTCGATGCGCCAGATGGACCGCTATCCCTTCTTTATTGCCATTATTCTGTTCCTTCTGGCCTGGATGTTCGGCCTGCCGATGCGAGCGCAATCGGCGCCGCTCGAGGACATCCGCTGCACGCTGATCCAGGATTCGGAAAGCGGCGCGACGCTTTACCAGGACGGCGTCTGCGACCGGCGCGTCAGCCCGGCTTCCACCTTCAAGGTGCCTCTGGCGCTGATCGGCTACGATTCCGCAATCCTGAGCGACCAGCATACGCCGAGCTGGGACTACAAGCCGGAGTTCAACGCGGTGAAGCGCGACCGCAAGACCGTCGACCCGACGATCTGGGAACGCGACTCCATCATCTGGTATTCGCGCGAGATCACGCGCCGGCTGGGAGCGGATCGTTTCGCCGGCTATGTCTCGAAGTTCGGCTACGGCAACGCGGATGTTTCGGGGACCGCCGGCAAGAATGACGGCCTCACCAATTCCTGGGTGGATTCCTCGCTCGAAATCTCACCCGTCGAGCAGGCGGCGTTCCTGCGCCGGCTGCTTGCCGGCAAAATGCCGGTTTCGGCCAAGGCGCATGAGATGACGAAAGCGATCATCCCAACCTTCGAGGCGGGGGATTGGACCGTGCAGGGCAAGACCGGCAGCACGAGGCTCAGCAAGAGCAAGCGTTCGCTCGGCTGGTTCGTCGGCTGGGCCGAGAAGGGTGGCCGCCGGATCGTGTTCGCCCGGTTGGTCGTCGACACCAAGCGCGGCGACATGCCGAAGGGGCCCGCCACGCGCGCGGCGTTCCTGAAGGATCTGCCGCAGCTGGTGAAATGATCGGCTTCAGGCGCTTCGGCGGGCGCGCAGTAAATGCCCGCCGGAATTGCTTCGGTCGGGGTTAGGGGCTCTGGCAAAACGCGCGGCGATGGCGCCGCTCTCGAGATCCTCGACGTCGTCGAAGCCGAGGTCGTTGAGGGACTTCGCCAGCGCGCGAGGATCAAAAAAGCTGATCCAAGGCTCGCCGACGGATGCGACGCGCGCGGCATGGAACGCAAGCGTTGCCTGTCCCGTCACATCGCGGTTCTCAGCCGGTTCGCTGTAGTCGAAGACGACCTCGGAGCCGGGGATACCGGCGATGTAGGACAGCGTGCCGAAGATCGCTTCCTTGGTCAGGTAGGGCACGACCCCCAGCCACATGAAGAAGCTCGCCTCGGTCGGCTTGAGCCCGGCGGACGACAATTCTTCCGACAGAAGCCGGCGCTCGAAATTCACCGGCACAAATGTGGCGCCGGGCGGCTCCGCGAGGCCGGCGTCGGCGATGAGCCGGCGTTTCCATGCTTGCGTTGCCGGGTGATCGACCTCGAACACCGCAAGGTCCGGGTATGGATTGCGCAGTGAGAACGTATCAAGTCCGGCGCCCAGCACCACGACCTGCCGGACACCGCGCCGCACCGCTGCCGCCAGCCAATCCTCGGCGAGGCGGGCGCGCGCCGCAACGAACAAGCGCATGCGGCGGCCATGCTCGTCCTCCTGTTCGAGCTCCTGCGCGCGAGGCGCGGCTTCGCCCAGAATTGCTGCCGCGTAGGGATCACGAAACAGCGCGGCCTGCGGCGAAAACTGATGCAGCGCCCGCAAGCGTGCGACGCGGAGGGCGGTTCGGCTGGGTGCGGCGTCTTCCATTGCGGTCATCCAAATCTGTCCCGGGATTATTCGCAAGCCTTCGCGACCGGCCTGCGACATCGCTGGCGACATTTCCTGACGGGCCGCTCTTTACCTGAGGCGGCGCTGCCTCTAAAACCGCGCCCGCCGGCCTCCGGCTAACCCCTCTGCATGCTCCAGCGCATTCCTGCGACATGCATTTTCACCACCCGCGCTCGTTTGCGGGACTGGATAGGAGAAGATTGATGCTGAATTCCGTTTCCCTGACGTTTCCCGATGGTTCGGTCCGCGAGTACGACGCGGCGACGACCGGCGCCGGTCTTGCCGAATCGATCTCGAAGTCGTTGGCCAAGAAGGCCGTGGCCTACAGCCTCGATGGCACCGTGCGCGATCTTTCCGATCCGCTCGGCAAGTCCGGCAAGGTCGAGATCATCACCCGCGAGGATCCGCGCGCGCTGGAACTCATCCGCCATGACGCTGCTCATGTGCTGGCCGAGGCCGTCCAGGAACTCTGGCCGGGAACGCAGGTAACCATCGGGCCGGTGATCGAGAACGGATTCTATTACGACTTCGCGCGCAACGAGCCGTTCACGCCGGATGATTTCCCGGCGATCGAAAAGAAGATGCGCGAGATCATCGCCCGCAACAAGCCGTTCACCAAGGAAGTCTGGTCGCGGGAGAAGGCGAAGAAGGTCTTTGCCGACAAGGGTGAGCGCTACAAGGTCGAGCTGATCGACGCGATCCCAGAGGACCAGGACATCAAGATCTACGCGCAGGGCGACTGGTTCGACCTCTGCCGCGGTCCGCACATGGCTTCGACCGGGCAGGTCGGCAATGCCTTCAAGCTGATGAAGGTGGCGGGCGCCTACTGGCGCGGCGATTCCAACAACCCGATGCTGACGCGCATCTACGGCACCGCCTTTGCCGACCAGGCGCAACTGGAGGCCTATCAGACGCTGCTCGAGGAAGCCGAGAAGCGCGACCACCGCAAGCTCGGCCGCGAGATGGACCTGTTCCATTTCCAGGAAGAGGGGCCGGGCGTCGTGTTCTGGCATGCCAAGGGCTGGAAGATGTTCCAGAACCTGGTCAACTACATGCGCCGCCGCCTCGACGAGCACGGCTACCAGGAAGTCAACGCGCCGCAGGTGCTGGACAAGAGCCTTTGGGAGACGTCCGGCCACTGGGGCTGGTACCGCGACGCGATGTTCAAGGTCACGGTTGCCGGCGACGATACCGACGACGACCGGATCTTCGCGCTGAAGCCGATGAACTGTCCCGGCCATGTGCAGATCTTCAAGCATGGGTTGAAGTCTTACCGCGAACTACCCGTGAAGCTTGCCGAGTTCGGCAATGTGCACCGCTACGAGCCGTCGGGCGCGCTGCACGGGCTGATGCGCGTGCGCGGCTTCACGCAGGACGATGCGCATATCTTCTGCACCGAGGAGCAACTCGCCGCCGAATGCCTGCGCATCAACGACCTGATCCTGTCGACCTATGCCGATTTCGGCTTCGACGAGGTCGCCGTGAAGCTGTCGACGCGGCCGGACAAGCGCGTCGGCACCGACGAGGCCTGGGACCACGCCGAGGCGATCATGAGCAACGTGCTGGAGACGATCCGCACGCGCTCCGGCAATCGCATCAAGACCTCGGTCAATCCGGGCGAGGGCGCTTTCTACGGCCCGAAGTTCGAATATGTGCTGAAGGATGCCATCGGCCGCGAATGGCAGTGCGGCACCACGCAGGTCGACTTCAACCTGCCGGAGCGGTTCGGCGCCTTCTATATCGGCTCGGATTCGGAGAAGAAGCAGCCGGTCATGGTGCATCGCGCGGTGTGCGGCTCGATGGAACGCTTCCTCGGCATCCTGATCGAGAACTATTCCGGCCATTTCCCGCTGTGGTTCGCGCCGCTGCAGGTGGTGGTGGCGACGATCACCTCGGATGCCGACGAATACGCGATGAAGGTCGTCGATAGGCTCAAGGCTGTGGGCCTGCTGGCCGAGGCGGACCTGCGCAACGAGAAGATCAACTACAAGGTGCGCGAGCACAGCCTGGCCAAGGTGCCGGTCATCCTCGTCTGCGGCAAGCGCGAGGCGGAAGAGGAGACCGTCAATGTCCGCCGGCTCGGTTCCCGCGACCAGGAATCGCAGAAGCTCGCGGACGCGGTGAAATTGCTGGCCGACGAGGCAGTCTCTCCCGACCGCAAGCGCCGCGCGGCCTGATTTTTCTCAAACTCTCTTAAAGCGCATCGCGCCCTCTCTTAAAGCGCATCGCGCCGCGACGCGCTTTAAGTTCTTCGTTTTGATGCATGTCGTTTCCCCAAAACCGTTGCACACTTTTGGGCGACATGGATCGGAATGGCGGTGGCTTGGTCCACCGCCATTTTCACATGCCTGTCACGCCAAACCTGTAACGAGCCGCCATGCTCAAGCTGAAACTGCGGGAAAGGCCGTTTCCCGAGCTCTCCTACGCGAACCAGCATCAGCCGGCGCTGACGCGATGGTTCATCCATTCCGTCGAAGGCCTGTCGGGCCGCGACCGCTTTGCTGTGCTCTATGATTTCTGGCGGCGCCAGGTGGCGCCGACCGGTGAGCGCGTGTTCAGCCGCATGCTGGAGCTGATCGACGTCAAGGTGCGCAATGCCGGCCATTGGCCGCCGGTGAATTTGCCGGACACGCCGCTGGTAATCGTCGCCAATCATCCGTTCGGCATCGGCGACGGCATTGCCGTGCTGTCGCTCGCCGAGCAACTCGGGCGGCCGTTCCGGGTCATGATCCACAAGGATCTGCTCAAGATCCGCGAGATGGAAGCCTATTCGCTGCCGATCGATTTTTCGGAGACCAAGGAAGCGCTGAAGAACAACATGGCCGTGCGCCACGAGGCGGTGCGGCTGCTGAAGCAAGGCGTCACCATCGTCGTCTTCCCTGCGGGCGGCGTCGCCACGGCGCCGAAGGGTTTCGGCCGCGCGATCGACCTGCCCTGGAAGATGTTCCCGGCCAAGCTCATCCAGGAGGCCAAGGCCTCGGTCATTCCGATGCATTTCTCCGGCCAGAACGGCCGCCTGTTCCATCTCGTCAGCGGGCCGATGAACATGGCCGAGCGCGACAACCGCGTGGCGAAGTTCGTCGGCAAGGCCTCGCTGACGCTGCGCACGTCCTTGCTCATCCGCGAGTTCGCGCGTCTTTCCGGCAAGGCGATCGAGGTGCGCATCGGTGACATTCTGAGATGGGGTGAGCTCGAGCCGCTGCGCGACCGCAAGACGCTGCTCGACCGGCTCTATCGCAGCGTTTTCGATCTCGCGCCGCCGGCTGCGCCGCGCGGGCCGTTCCTGCCGAAGCGAATGCGCAAGGCGGCCTGAGCCTTGGCAATTCCGGGCCGAAAACCTCAGTCCGCGCCTTCCTCGGGATCGATGGCGGACGATTCGTTGGCCACGACCTCGATCTCCTGGTTCTGGCCCGCCACGACGGTGAAGTCCTTCTGGTAGATGCGGTCGCGGTTCTTGGCGATGATGGTGTATTGGCCCTCGGCCAGCACCATCGAGGCGAAGGCGCCGACGGCTTCCTTGATCGGATCGCCGGATTCGTTGAGCAGCGACCATGAGGTGTCGGCGATTGCCTCGCCGCCGGGCTCGCGCACGAGCTTCATCGTCATTTCGGCCGCGCGGTGCTCGACGGTGGCTTCGGTCAGCTTGCCGGCCTCGACACGGATGTCGGAGCGGATCACGGCGTTGACCGCGCCATAGGTGGAGACGACGTGGTAGGTGCCGGCATTCAGCCGCACCACCGTGTTCGGCTCGACATCGGGGACGATCAGCGCGCGGTCGCCATTGGTCGCGGCCTGGCCTTCGTAGATCGCAAAACGCAGCTTCTTCGGCGGAATATGCGCGCCGCCCGAGGTCACGGCGTCGAGCTTCAGGCCGCCGGCATCGAGGACGAGGTTCTCACGCTTGGCATCCTTGCCGACGGTGATGCGCTTGGTGGCGCCGGCCCGCCCATAAGAGGCATGGACCAGATAGCTGCCGGGGTCGAGCTGGAACACCGCCGTGCCGCCATGCGCGGACGCCACCATCGGCAGCTTGCCGTCGCTGGCGGGTTCCGGCTTGAACACACGCCAGACGATGCCGCGGGTGATGTCGGCGCCCTTGTCGGTCAGTTGCGCCGAAAGGGTGATCGCGCCGCCGCTGCCCAGAGCCAGTGACCTCTCGCTCTTCGGCGTCGCATAGCTCGAAATGCCCGGCAGCTTAATGTTGCCGACGTCGTTGGCGTTCTGGGCCAGCGCGAACGAAACCGGCACCGCGAACAGCGCGGCGATGAGCCCGATCACGAAAAGGCGCAGAGTCCCCTCAAACATGCCTTGCGTTGAAGCCCAAGGCGGTGGCAATTTCAAGGCTCAAGAGCCTGCCGCCTCCCGCCAGGGCTCTTTATCCGGCGCATAACGCGCCATTGCCCGAGCCGCCCGACCTCCCGATGGCGTGCTTCAGCTCAAAATTGAATGCTTAGGAGACTTGCGCCCATGGCGTCGCCGATCATCGACTTCCTGCTGACCCGCAATTCCGCGCCTATACCCGACCTCAAGGAGCCGGCGCCGAGCGATGCAGAGATCGCCACCATGATCGCGGCCGCCTCGCGTGTTCCCGATCACGGCCGTCTCGAGCCCTGGCGGTTCATCCTCTACCGCGGCGAAGCGCGGGTCGAGATCGGCAGGAAGCTCGCGGCCCTTGCAGAGCAGCGCGAGGGGCCGCTGCCCGAAGGGCGGCGCAATCAGGAATTGGCGCGCTTCTCGCGCGCGCCGTTGGTGATCGGCGTGGTGTCGGTGCCGCGGGAGAACCCGAAGATCCCGCAATGGGAGATGTTCCTGTCGGGTGGAATGGCGGCTATGAATCTGATGATCGCGGCCAACGCGCTGGGCTATGGCACCAACATGATCAGCAACTGGTATTCCGACGTCGCGGAGGGCAGGGCGATCCTCGGGCTGTCGCCGCAGGAGCGCGTCATCGGCTTCGTCCATATCGGCTCGTACCAGGGCCCGGCGCCCGAGCGGCCGCGGCCCGATCCGGCGAAGCTCTATGCCGACTACACCGGGCCCTGGGCCGGCTGACATGTTCTACGAGCCGTCCAAGGGGCACGGCCTGCCGCACGATCCGTCGAAGGCGATCGTAGCGCCCCGCCCCATCGGATGGATCTCGACATTGAACAGGGCCGGTGAGATCAACCTTGCGCCCTATTCCTTCTTCAATGCGTTTTCGACGCGCCCCTTCATCGTCTGGTTCTCATCCGAGGGCGCGAAGGACAGCGCCTCCTTCGCCGAGGAGACAGGCGAGTTCGTCGCCAATCTCGTCAGCCGCGAGCTGGCCGAGAAGATGAACCGCACGGCCGTGGACGCGCCGCGCGGCGTCAGCGAGTTCGTCTATGCCGATCTCGCCATGGCGCCGTCGCGCCTCGTCGCGCCGCCGCGCGTGGCGGAAGCGCCGGCCGCCCTTGAATGCAAGGTGACGGAGATAATCCGGCCGCGGGCACTGGACGGCGCCGAGACCAGCGCCATCGTCGTCGCCGGCGAGGTCGTCGGCGTCCACATCGACGATGCTTATCTCAAGGATGGCCTGTTCGACATCATCAGGGCCGGCAATGTCGCGCGGCTCGGCTACATGGACTATGCCAGCGTCAACGAGATCTTTTCGATGCGTCGGCCGCGCTGGGGGAAGGATTAGCGCGGCGTGCCGTCATCACGGCGCGCACATAGCCTGGCTCGCCGATCCTGATGCTGCCGTCGGGAAGGCCAAGAATGCGGTCGAGCGCGATCTCATAGAGCCTGACGCGCTTTTCCAGGGCTTCGATCGCAACTTCCATGTCGGCATCGCTGCCGCTGGCAAAGGCCTTGGCGATGACATCGTGCGTAGCCATGCCGAACTGCATGACGATATCTGCGACGCCTTCCGGATCGAAGGTGCGGAACGTGCCGTCCGCGACGCCTTGCCGGATGATCTCGACCAGCACGGGGGAAAAGGATGAGCTGGCCGCCAGATTGATGCGGTGGAACAGCACCAGGTTTTCCGGCCGGAACAGCGTTTCGAAAAGCGCCCAGGCTTCCGTGGCGGTCTCGATCTTGGCCTGCCGTGATTTCGCCAGAAGCGCATTCAGTCGATCCAGCGGGTCGAGGGCAGGATCGGCGACAATGTCCTCGACGCCGGCGAGCGCCTGTTTCGCAAAGCGCTCGGCCAGCGCTTCCAGCAGCGCCTCCTTGGAGGGAAAATAGTGGTAGAAGGCGCCCTTCGAGATGCCGGCTGCGGCAATCACGTCATTCAGGCTGGCTTTGTCATAGCCATACGTGAGGAACAGGACCTGGGCATGGTCCAGCAGTTCTTCGCGCCTGAGTTCCGGGTGCTTGACGATACGGGGCATGGAGAAACCTTGTGCACACGGCGACCGTTCCCGTCCAGATGACGACAGTCGACGCTTGAGCTATAGACCGTTGGTCGGTATGATAGACCAGTGGTCGGTTTCGACCAATAGCGGCGGGGCATGTCACGGAAGGTGGGTCATGGTCGCGAAATTGGTTATCCAGACATTCCTGTGGTTCGGCTTCATGGGCGCGCTGCTCTTCGTGTCGGCCGGAACGCTGCATTGGCCGGGAGCCTGGGCCTATCTGGTGCTGATGGTGGGGCTCAGCCTGACACTGGGCGTGGCGCTGGCGCGTCGCGACCCCGGCTTGATGAACGAGCGGCTCAGCCCGCCGATCCAGAAGAACCAGACGGCGGCCGACAAGATCCTGCTCTCCGTGCTGCTCGCCGGCATCTTTGCCTGGCAGATCCTGATGGGTCTCGACTTCCGCTTTGGCTGGTCGGCCGTTCCCGCTTGGCTGCAGGTGACCGGCGCGATCGTGCTGCTGATCAGCATCTGGATCTGCTACCTGACGATGCTGGAGAACAGCTTTGCGGCGCCTGTCGTGAAGATCCAGGACGAGCGCGGCCAGAAGGTCATCACCACCGGCCCCTACAGCTATGTCCGCCATCCGATGTACGCCGGGGCCATCCTGTTCTTCGCCGGCACGGCGCTGCTGCTCGGCTCGTGGTGGGGACTGGTATCGGTCCTCGCCTTCGTCGTTCTGCTCGCCATCCGCACCTTCATCGAAGAAAAGACGCTGCGCACCGGCCTGCGCGGCTATGACGACTATGCTGAGAATGTCCGCTACCGGCTGATCCCGATGGTCTGGTAACGGTTCAGGCGGAAATGCCGGCGGCTTTGGCGCGGGCGAGCAACCGCTGGGCGAGCCGCAGATGCGGGCGGTCGTACATCTTGCCTTCGATGCCGACGACGCCCGGATTTCCCGCCGCCGCGAAGGCGTCGACGATCGCCTGCGAGCGCTCGATCGCCTCGGCCGACGGCGTGAAGGCGGTGTTGATGACCGGCACCTGCGCCGGATGGATCGCCATCTTGCCGGTGAAACCGTCGCGCTCGGCCTCGCGGCATTCGGCCTCGAAAGCGGCCATGTCGCGGAAATCCGGAAAGACGGTGTCGATCGCCGCAACCTCGGCCGAGCCGGCCGCCAGGATCGTCATCGTGCGCGCCAGGCGGAAGACGTCGGTGTAGCGGCCGGTCTCGTCGCGCGCCGAGCGCGCGCCGATCGCGGCGGACAAATCTTCCGCTCCCCATGTAAGCCCGGCGAGCCGAGCGCTTGCCCCGGCATAGCTCGCCGCCGCCAGCACGCCTGCCGCGGTTTCGGTGATGATCGGCAGGATTCCTATGCCGCCGTCCGCCAGCCCGTTTTCGGCTTCGTGCACGCGAAGCTTCGCCGCCAGCTGCTGCACATCCTGTCCGCTGTTCGACTTCGGCAGCATGATGCCGTCGGGCTTCACCGGGACAAGTGCGGCAAGGTCGTCATCGGTCAGGCCGGTCGTGAGGTCGTTGACGCGAACATAGATGGCGGAGCTGATCTGCTGGCTTCGATCCGAGATGAAGCGAGCCGCCACTTCGCGAGCGGCCGCCTTGTTGGCGGCGGCGACGGAATCCTCAAGGTCGACGATAACCACGTCAGCGCCGGCGCCAAAGCCCTTTTCCAGCTTGCGCTCGGAATCGCCGGGCACGAAAAGCAGCGAACGCATCAGGCCGCCTTCTTCTTCATCATCGCCTGCCTCGTGCATTTGGCGACGAGCACGTCGTCCTGATTGTAGGCGCGATGCTCGAATTCGACGATGCCGCGATCCGGCTTCGACTTGGATTCGCGCACCGAAACGACCGTGGTCTCGACCCGGATGGTGTCGCCATGGAAGACCGGGTGCGGAAACACGGTTTCCTTCATGCCGAGATTGGCGACGGTTGTGCCGACAGTGATGTCGTTCACCGAAATGCCGATCATCAAGCCGAGCGTGAACAGCGAATTGACCAAGGGCTTGCCCCATTCGCTCTTCGCCGCGAAGTCGAAATCGATATGCAAGGGCTGCGGGTTCAGCGTCATCACCGAAAACAGCATGTTGTCGCTTTCGGTGACGGTCTTGCGCAGCGAGTGGCGGAAGACATGGCCGACGACGAACTCTTCCAAATAAAGCCCGGCCATGGTCGATCTCCTCCGCCTGTCCCTGCTTGATAGGCGTTGGTCGCGGCTCCATCAAGCAGGTTAAGAAACATGGTGAACCGTTCGTAAACCATTTCCAGACTACCGTTCACAACGGGGCCGGGGAACATCCCGGCGAGGGCGTAGCTGGTCGGCATGATTGTTTCGCATTTTCTAAAATGGATTGATACGGCAAGGGTTTCCGAGCGCGCCGCCGCCGCGAGCGCGCTGGCCCGCGCCTACATAAACTCCGACCTGCCGTTCGAGGATCGCTGCGCCGCCGAGGCAGCGCTCACGCTGCTGCTCGACGACGTCTCCGCCAAGGTTAGGCAGTCGCTCGCCGAGGCGTTGTCGATGAGCCACCACGCGCCGCCGCAGGTGATCGCAGCACTCGCTTCCGACCAACCGGAGGTGGCGGCGCTGGTGCTGGCGCGTTCGCCTTTGCTTACCGACGCCGATCTCATCGACCGCGTCGCCAGCGGCCAGAAGGCCACCCAGAAGCTGATAGCCAACCGTCCCATCGTCTCGATGTCGTTGGCGGCAGCCATTGCGGAGATCGGCGAGCCGGAAGCCTGCGCGACGCTCGTTGCCAATAGCGGCGCCGATATCGCGTCGCTGAGCTTCCGCCGCATGGCCGAACGCCACGGCCATGTGCCGCTGGTGCGCGAGGCGCTGATCGCCGACGCGCGTCTGCCTGCCGACTGCCGGCACATGCTTTTGGTCAAGCTCGGCGAGACGCTGAAAGGCTCGCCGCTGGTCTTGGCGCTGATGGGCGCCGCCCGCGCCGATCGCGTGATGCGCGATGCCTGCGTGAAGGCCTCGGTGACATTGATCGAGGGCACACGCGCCGAGGAGCATGCCGCGCTCATCGAGCATCTGAGGCTGCGCGGCGATCTCACCGCAGGCTTCATCATCCGCACCATCGCGCATGGCAAGGTCGACTTCTTCGGCTCGGCGCTGGTCGCGCTTGCCCAGCAATCGGAGCAGCGGGTGAGGGCGCTCCTGGCCGGCGGCCACGACGTGGCGCTGCAGGCGCTGTTCCGCAGCGCCGGCCTCGCCGCCGCCACGCACGGCATCATCCTGCGGGCGCTGAAGGTCTGGCGCGAGGTCGCCAACGGCAAGCGCGTCGCGGGCGTTCAGGAAGTGAGCTGGCTGATGCTGAAGGAGCTCGGCGGGCAGACGGCCGAAGGCGATCTGGCAGGGCTGGTGAAGTCGATCCATCTCGACGCGCTGCGCGAGAATGCGCGCGGACACGCGCTGGCGATAGCGGCGGCTTGAGGCGTCAGCCTCGACCTCTCGCGAAGAAATCCGGATAATCCTCCATCGCCGCGGCGACGATGCGCAGCGAGGCCGCGACCTGCAGCATTTCGGGCCGGTCGCTGCGATCGGCGATGCCGGCCGCATATTGCCTCGCCACGGCGACGGTCGACGTCTGCGGCTCGCCATGTCTCCTGAACAGCAATTCCCGCGCCAGGCCCCTCAGGAAATTGCCGATCGATTCCACTGTCTCGTGCGGGATCGCGGAATTCAGCTGCGCGCCGCGCAGCCGCAGCACTTCGAGCCCGATGGTGACGGCGGCGATGCTGCCGCCCAGGATGGGATCGCCCTTCCTGCCTGTCTGCTGCAGCTGCGGCATCAACTGGTTGATCCGGTCATAGGCGAGGCTCTCGAAGGCAGAACGCCTGGGAATGCGCTCATGCAGGCAAAGCCGCGCCAGGTCCTCGCGCATCGCCTGCGAGATGCGCTCGACGGTGACCCAGGGGTTGGCCGGCAGCACGACGATGAAGACGCCGATGGCGATCAGGATGCCGACAAGGATCGACGCCGATCCGGCGAAGAACGGGCCGGGATCATAGATCATCAGCTGGTGCGGGCTGAGGAAAGCCAAGAAATTGATGGCGAAGGCGGTGGCGACGCCGACATAGCGCGGATTGGCCATGCCGAGTGCCGCCGGCACCATGATGGGCACGACAAAGAGCGTGAACCAGCCGAAGCCGGGGAGTGCCGGGAGAGCGATCTGGCCGATAAGGAAGGCGAAGGGCAGGGCGAGCAGCGTTCCCCTGAAGAAACCCCAGGCGGACTGGACCGGGTCGGGGCGCGCCGCGAACAGGCTGGAAACGACGGCGACGAGGATGACGGTGCCTGCGGTCTCCGACCATTTGGTCGTCAGCCAGAAGGCTGCCACCAGAAGCGTGGCGAGTGCGGCGCGCACGGCGTTGCGCCAGGCGGCGTGATAGTCGCGATGCACGACCAGTGCCGGCTGCTGTCGTTCACGAGACGACCTGGAAACCGGCGAGCGAAGCGCATCCAGGCCACGCATCACCTGTTTCAGCGCCTCCGCGAAATCGGCGGCGATGGTGAGGCGGGTGATGGTGCCGACCCTGTCTTCGCCGGGTTCGGCTGGCGTAGCCGGCGCCTCCCGCGCCTTGGTCGCGATCGCGTCGAGCCGCGCAACCCAGGGGCCGGTGTCGTCAAGTGCGCCTGGCGTTGCCGAGAGCTCACCGACGAAAGCCTGCAAGTCGCTGCGCACGGGAAGGAGCGTCGCGTTTTTCGGCGCGGCATGAGTATGCAGCGCGCGGGCCGCCGACAGCGCCCAAAGGAGCTGTCCGATTGTGCGCCGCACCGGATGGGCGCGCGTGGCGAAACTCGGCGCCTCGAGGCGCGCATAGGTGCGCATCTCGGCGAGCGTCTGGGCGTCGGTGATCAGCTTGCGCTGGAGGGTTGCAAGGGCAATCGGATCGCCGCCGGAAAAGGCGCCTCCCGCATAGTCGGCAAGATCGAGGATGCTGCGCTTCAGCCTCGAAATGATGGCGTCCGCCGCCAACCTTGGCAGGATCAGCCGGCTGGTGACGCCGGCGCAGACGATGCCAAGCACGATTTCGGCGCAACGCGCGATGGCGAGATCGACGACGAGATGCGGCTGACCGAAAGCCGGCAGGCTGATGATCATCGCCGTATAGCCGGCAAGGGCGGCGCCATAGGCTTCCGGATTGCGCAGCAGCGAGGAGACGAGCGTGCAGACGCCGATCCACAGCGCCAGCGCCGTCACCAGGAGCCAGGGATTGGTGCCGAACAGCGACGTGATGCCGATCGCCGCAACACCGCCGGCCAGCGTGCCGAGCAGCCGGTAGAAACCTTTCGCCAGCACCATTCCGGCCACCGGTTGGGCGACGATGAAGACGGTCATCATCGCCCATTGCGGATGGTCGAGCTCGAGGGCGTAGGCGACAAGCAGCGCGATCAGCCCGGCCGAAACCGTGCGCAGGGCGAAGATCCAGTCCGAGCGCGTCGGCTGCGTCAGGCCGCTTAACGGTGTCTCGACAAGCTCTTTCAGC
Source organism: Mesorhizobium sp. (assembly GCA_004963905.1). Taxonomy (GTDB): domain Bacteria; phylum Pseudomonadota; class Alphaproteobacteria; order Rhizobiales; family Rhizobiaceae; genus Mesorhizobium. The sequence continues at coordinate 24,786 of SUGL01000012.1, read as the reverse complement.
CGCGTCCAGGTCACATGCAGGTCTCCCTAAAGCGCGTCGCCTGAAACGAATTCAGGCGACGCGCTTTAAGTCCTTGTTTTGATGCATGTCGTTGTCCCAGAACCGCTGCGCACTTCTGGGCGACATGCATCAGCGGAGCTTGTTATGACCGGCCGGTGCTCAGATATCCAGCACGTCGGTCTCGGCGAATTCGGCGCGTTCTTGGATGAAGCGGAAGCGCGCCTCGGGCTTGGTGCCCATCAGCGCGTCGACGGCGTCCTTGGTCGCCTGCTCGGCGTCGATCACATCGACCCTGAGAAGCGTGCGCTTCCGCGGGTCCATCGTGGTCTCCTTGAGCTGCGAGGCCATCATCTCGCCAAGGCCCTTGAAGCGGCCGATCTCGACCTTGCCGCGCCCGGTGAACTCGGTGCGCAGCAACTCGTCCTTGTGCGCGTCGTCACGCGCATAGGCGACCTTGCCGCCTTGACGGATCGAATAGAGCGGCGGCACGGCCATGTAGAGATGGCCGCCACGGACCAGGTTCGGCATCTCCTGATAGAAGAAGGTGATCAAAAGCGAGGCGATGTGCGCGCCGTCGACGTCGGCATCGGTCATGATGATCACGCGATCGTAGCGCAGGTCCTCGTCGCGATATTTCGAGCGCGTGCCGCAGCCGAGCGCCTGGATCAGGTCGGAGATCTGCTGGTTGGCGGCAAGCTTGTCGTTGCCGGCGCTGGCGACGTTGAGGATCTTGCCGCGCAGCGGCAGCACCGCCTGGCTGGCGCGGTCGCGCGCCTGCTTGGCCGAGCCGCCGGCCGAGTCGCCTTCGACGATGAAGATCTCGGCCCCCGCCGCGGCGTTCTGCGTGCAGTCGGCGAGCTTGCCCGGCAGGCGCAGCTTGCGCACCGCGCTCTTGCGCGACACTTCCTTTTCCTGGCGGCGGCGCACGCGCTCGTCGGCGCGCGCAATCACCCATTCGAGAAGCTTCGAGGCTTCCTGCGGGTTGTCGGCCAGCCAGTGGTCGAACGGGTCGCGGATGGCGCTTTCGACGATGCGCATCGCCTCGATGGTAGCCAGCCTGTCCTTGGTCTGGCCGACGAATTCCGGCTCGCGGATGAACACCGACAGCATGCCGGCGGCCGATATCATGACGTCCTCGGTGGTGACGATCGAGGCGCGCTTGTTGCCGATCAGATCGGCATAGGCGCGAAGGCCGCGGGTCAGCACATTGCGGAAGCCGGCTTCATGCGTTCCGCCCTCGGGGGTGGGAATCGTGTTGCAGTAGGAATTGAGGAAGCCGTCGCCGCCGAACCACGTCACCGCCCATTCGAGCGAGCCGTGGCCGCCCTGCTTGTCGCTTTTTCCCGCGAAGACCTCGCGGGTTACCTGGAATTCGTCACCGAGGGTAGCCTTGAGATAGTCCTTCAGGCCGCCAGGGAAATGGAACTCGGCCTTGGCCGGGGTCTGGTCCTTTTCCTTGATCAGCGACGGATCGCAGGTCCAGCGGATCTCGACGCCGCCGAACAGATAGGCTTTCGAGCGCGTCATGCGGTAGAGCCGGGCCGGCTCGAAAGCGGCGCCCTTGCCGAAGATCTGCTCGTCGGGATGGAAGCGGGTCCTGGTGCCGCGGCGGTTGTGCACCTCGCCGAGGTGCTCCAGGCCGCTTACCGGAACGCCGCGCGAGAAGCGCTGACGATAGAGCTGGCGGCCGCGCGCGACCTCGACCTCGAGGTGATCGGACAGTGCGTTGACGACCGAAACGCCGACGCCGTGCAGACCGCCGGAGGTTTCGTAGACCTTGGAGTCGAACTTGCCGCCCGAATGCAGCGTCGTCATGATGACTTCGAGGGCCGGCTTCTTGAATTTCGGATGCGGATCGACCGGGATGCCGCGGCCGTTGTCGGTGACGGTGAGAAACCCGTCGGCGGAAAGCTCGACATCGATGAAGGTGGCATGGCCGGCGACCGCCTCGTCCATCGAATTGTCGATGACCTCGGCGAAAAGGTGATGCATCGCCTTGTCGTCGGTGCCGCCGATATACATGCCCGGGCGGCGCCGCACCGGTTCCAGCCCCTCCAGCACCTCGATGTCGGCGGCGCTGTAGCTCTCGCTTCCGTCGCGCGAGGCCGTCGAGCGCTTCGCGGCCTGTACGATCGGATCCGCGGCGCGCGATGGCGTGCGCACTGGCTGCTGCTTTTCCAGGTCGCCGAAAAGGTCGTTTCTATCGTCCATGCTGGCCCTAGCGTTGGGTACTGCGAATCACTCCTCGATACTGCCACGCTTTTGGCGGGCGAACGAGGTTCCTGTTCCGTTCAGGGATCAAAGTCTCTCTTATTCTAAAACCATTCGATAACCAAGCCGCCGGAAATAGGGCGGTCTCCATACCCTTGGATTCCTGATTCTTTAACAATGACGCCTAGCGTGAGTAGTAACCAACAAAAGACCACGGGGCGTCAGGGGTTTCGTCGTGAGGGGCAGGGCCATAACCATGATCGGCATCGCCGCCGTTTTCGGCGCGATCTCGATCTTTGCCGCGGATTTCTGGGTCAAAAGCCAGGCGAAAGCCCAATCCGAGCTGAAGGTGGCGTCGATCGCGGCGCCGCAAGAACCCAAGGTCGAGTTCAAGACCATCGTGGTGGCGAGCGCGCCACTGCGTTACGGCACCGAGCTCGATCGGTCGCAACTGACCGAAATCCCGTGGCCGCAGGATTCCTTGCCGCAAGGCGCCTTCCCGACCATCGACAAGCTGCTTGCCGAAGGTAGCCGGGTGGTGCTGTCGCCGATCGAGGTCAACGAGCCGGTGCTGCTCGCCAAGCTGTCGGGGCCGAATGGCCGCGCGACGCTTTCCAACATGCTGTCGCCAGGCATGCGGGCCGTCACCATCCGCACCGACGAGATCGCCGGCGTCGGCGGCTTCATCACGCCGGGCGACCGGGTCGACGTCGTGCTGACGCGCGATGCCGGCGAAATTCAGGAAGTGGCCAAGAACGCTCAAGGGGCGGCCGGCTCGACGGTCACGTCCGAAATCGTCGTTTCCGATGCCAGGGTGCTTTCGGTCGGCCAGGGCGCCGACGAGCGCAAGACCGAGCCGCAGGTCGCCAATTCCGTCACCCTCGAGGTGACGAACGAAGGGGCGCAGAAGGTCGCGCTTGCCCGCACCGTCGGCACCTTGTCGCTGTCCTTGCGGTCCGCCGCCGACGCCAGCGCCAGCAGCAATGGGCTCACCACCATCTCTTCCTTCGGCGGCTCGGTTGCCGCGCGCGCGGAGGCAAGCGCCGCCTCGCTGGTCAATGCGGTGGCGAAGGAGCCGGAAGGGCCAAAATTCAAGACGGTGATCGTGTCGCGCGGCGAGAAGGTCGAGGAATACAAGGTCCTTTCCAAGCAAGCCGAGGGAGACGTCGTTCCTTCCAAGGAACAAGAACAATAGCCGGTGGGGACCGGTCGGGGACGGGACAATGCCTGTGTGGAACAAAGAACGGACAACCAGAGGGCTGCGCCTTCTGCGCGCGATGGCTGCGGGCGCCTTCCTGGCAGCCGCGGGAATGCTTGCCTTCGGGGCGCCAGCCCGGGCAAACAACGATGTCGTCTACGTCTCGGCGACCAAGAATGCCTCGATCAAGGTCGCCAAGGGCAAGCCCAAGACGATCATGACGAGCGCCGCCTTCTACCAGATCGTCATCGGCGATCCGGAGATCGCCAACGTCAACCCGCTGACCGACAAGTCCTTCTATGTGCTGGGCAACAATCTCGGCACCACCGGCATCGCGCTGTTCGACCAGAACAAGCAGCTCGTCGGCACCATCGACGTCGAGGTGACGCTGGACACCGATCAGCTCGCCAACACCATCCGCACCAGCGTGCCGGATGCCAATATCAGGGTCGGTTCGGCCAATGGCCGCGTGGTGCTGTCGGGCGAGGCCGACGACGCGGTCGCGGCCGAGAAGGCAAGCAAGATCGCGTCACGCTTCTCCGGCAACGAGGAAGTGATCAACTCGGTCAACATCTCGTCCTCGCAGCAGGTTCAGCTCAATGTCCGCTTCGTCGAGATCAACCGCCAGGCGGGACAGGATCTCGGCGCCAAATACGGGGCCAACTTTGCCTTCGGCATGGGCGGCCGTGACGTCATCCTCGAACCGGGCGAGATAACGGGGGCAGGAACCGGCGAGATCATCGGCCGGCTGCTCTCCAACGGCGTTTCGATCGACATTGCCATCAAGGCGCTGGAGGAGCGCGGCCTCGCCCGGCGGCTGGCCGAGCCGAACCTGATCGCCCGCTCCGGCCAGACGGCGAGCTTCCTCGCCGGCGGCGAGTTCCCGATCCCGGTCTCCGAGGACAACGGCAAGATCAGCGTCACCTACAAGAAATACGGCGTCGGCTTGGATTTCACGCCGACCGTGCTCAAGGGCGGGCTGGTCAGCCTGGACATCGCGCCGGAAGTGTCCTCGATCGACCCGTCCGCCTCCATCCAAGTCAGCAACGGCATTTCCATTCCGGCCTTCATCGTGCGCCGCGCCAAGACGTCGGTCGACCTGAAGAACGGCCAGAGCTTCATGATCGCCGGCCTTTTGCAGTCGCAGAACGACATCTTCACCTCGCGCCTTCCGGGGATCGGCAAGCTGCCGGTGCTCGGTCCGCTGTTCTCCTCGAAATCCTATCAGCGGCGCGAGACCGACCTCGTGATCATCGTCACGCCTTATCTGGTCAAGCCGGTCGACCCGTCGAAGAAGATGGTCGAGCCGACCGGCGGAACGCAGCCGCCAAGCAATGTCGACTACTTCCTGAACAACACCGAGGAAGTGAGCGCCTCGGCGCCCAAGCGCCCGGTGGCGTTGACCGACGGCAGTGTGGCCCGTCCGGCGGCCGCCACGACTTCCGGCCACTTTCTCGATCTGCCGAAGGACTGAGCTCATGCGCCTGGCTCCCTGTATCGCTCTGCTGCTTGCCGGTGCCCTCGCAGGCTGCACCAGCGACGACTACGTGCGCAGCGAAGGCGTGACGACGGCTGCCGGCAACGCCCAGGCTTCGAACACGGTCATGCAGATGGTCGACCCCTGGCGATACGGCGTCCAGAACACCAGGCTTCTGGTGCCGGCCCAGAGCGCGGGCCCCACGGCCAGCGCCGCCGGCGCGAAAGCCGGTTCGGAGTCGGCATCAACGACATCGGCATCGACGACATCAAACTGATTGGCTGGCGATCATGGCATCCGGCACCAAAACCAAGAAGATCCTGCTCGTTTCAACCGACAGGGCGTTCTCGCAAGACGCGCGGACGGCTTTCGCAGCCTCCGAGGTCATCGAGCTTTTGACGGTCGAGAAGAGCGTCAACGAGCTTCGCGGCGAAGTCCAGGAGGCCGAGTTCGGTGCCGTCATCGTCGACATGGATGCAGCCAAGCTCGAGGAGATCGAGTCGCTGCAGCGCATCATGCGCCGGCTCGAAGGCCGGGTTCCGGTGGTCGTCGTCACCCAGGAATTCAATGCGGCGGCGGTGCGCATCCTGGTGCAGCTCAAGGTCGCCGACTTCCTGGTCAAGCCGATCACCACCGCGGACCTGGTGCGTTCCGTCATCCGCGCGCTGCAGGGGCCGGGGCGGGAGGAAAACACCGAGTCGCAGATCTACACCTTCATGCCGGCCGCCGGCGGTGTCGGCACCACCACGCTTGCGCTCCAGACCGCCTTCCAGCTGCATCATTCGGTGACGCGCGGCGCCTCTACCTGCGTGGTCGACCTCAATTTCCAGCAAGGCGCCTGCGCCGAATATCTCGATCTCGAGCCGCGCTTCGACATCACTGAAATCGAGAACCAGCCCGAACGCCTCGACCGGCAGCTGCTGGACGTCATGCTCTCCAAGCATGCGAGCGGGCTCTGCGTGCTGGCCGCGCCGACGCGTCCCTCGGAAATGCGCTCGTTCAAGACCGATGTCGTGGTGCGCATGCTCGACCTCGTCTCGGCCTATTTCGACAATGTCGTCATCGACATGCCGCGCACCTGGTTCCCATGGACCGAGACGGTGCTGCTCGGCTCCAACAAGCTCTATATCGTGGCCGAGATGACGGTGCCTTGCCTGCGCCACACGCAGCGTCTCATCCAGGCCATCTACGAGACTGCCGGCAAGGAAGTGAGGCCCAACGTCATCGTCAACCGCTTCGAGCAGAAGATGTTCGACAGCGGCATCAAGCAGGCCGATGTCCAGGACATTCTCGGCGAACATTTCGTCGGCGGCATCTCCAACAACTACCGGCTGGTGCGCGAGGCCGTCGACCGGGGCGTGCCGCTGCACGACATCGACCCCAACGCCAACGTCGTCAACGACCTGAAGAAGATCATCCTGCCTGAGGAGGCGGTGACGACGACGGCAAAATCGAAGTCGCTGTTCGGCCTCGGCAAGGGCCTCTTGAAGAGGAAAGCAGGATGAGCAGCCGCTTCTCCAACCTGCAGAATCGCGACGTCCGTCCGCTGCGGCCGCCCGAACCCGCGCCCGTTGCGCACCATGCCGTGGTCATTCCGACGACCCGCAAGCCGGCGCCGCCGAAGCCGGATGCGGCACCGGCAAAAAGCGCCAACAAGGTGCTCGACGCGCGCGTGCGCATCCACCGCATGCTGCTCGAGGAGATCAACCTCGTCGCGCTGGAGCGGCTGCCCAAGGACGAAATGCGCCGCCAGGTGCATGAGTTCGTCTCGGAAAAGACGCGCGAGGAGCGGATGGCGATCAACACCGCCGAGCTCGACGCGCTGGTCGACGACATCGTCGACGAGATGGTCGGCCTCGGCCCGCTGGAGCCGCTGCTCAAGGACCCCGAGATCAACGACATCCTTATCAACGGCCACCAAAACTGCTTCGTCGAAAAACGCGGCAAGCTGCAGCAGGTTCATATCCCGTTCAAGGACGAGGCACATCTACTTAGAATCATTAACAAAATCGTCGCCGCGGTTGGCCGTCGCGTCGATGAATCGCAACCGATGGTCGACGCCCGCATGCTCGATGGCTCGCGCTTCAACGCCGCCATCCGGCCGGTCGGCGTCGACGGGCCGCTGGTGTCGATCCGCAAATTCTCCAAGAACAAGCTCGGCCTGCACAAGCTGGTCGAATTCGGCGCCATCACCCAAAACATGGCCGAGGTACTGGCGGCGGCCGTGCATGCGCGCAAGACCACGATCATCTCCGGCGGTACCGGCACCGGCAAGACGACGATGCTCAACGCATTGTCGGCCTTCATTCCCGAGGACGAGCGCCTGATCACCATCGAGGACGCGGCCGAGCTGCAGCTGCAGCAACCGCATGTCGCGCGCATGGAAACGCGGCCCGCGAACATCGAGGGCCACGGCGAGCTGAAGCAGCGCGACCTGGTCAAGAACGCGCTGCGCATGCGGCCCGACCGCGTCATCCTCGGCGAGTGCCGCGGCGAGGAGGCCTTCGACATGCTGCAGGCGATGAACACCGGCCATGAAGGTTCGATGGCGACCATCCACGCCAACACGCCGCGCGACGCCATCTCCCGCCTCGAGCAGATGCTAGGCATGACCGGCATGCCGATGACGGTGCAGTCGATCCGCAGCCAGATCGCCAGCGCCCTCGACATCATCGTGCAGCTGACGCGCCTGTCCGACGGCAAGCGCAAGGTGACCAGCGTCGCCGAGGTGACGGGCATGGAAGGCGACGTCATCCAGATGCAGGAGATCTTCCGCTTCGTGCGCACCGGCATGGAGGCGGACGGCAAGATCCTCGGTCATTTCGAGGCGACGGGCATCCGCCCCCGCTTCCTCGAGGACCTGCGCAACATGGGCATCGAATTTCCGGGCAAGTATTTCGAACCCGGCCGGCCGCAGGAGTAGCCGGTGCTCGAGGGGTTCGGCCCGATCTATGCCGTCTACGCCGCGGCGGCGCTCACCGGCATCATGATCGCCGAGGGCTGCTACCTGCTCTATGCCGGCCGCAGCGACAAGCGCACGGCGATCAACCGCCGCATGAAGCTGGCGGAGAACAAGATCAGCCAGGAGCAGGTGCTGATCCAGCTGCGCAAGGAGCGCGGCGTCGAAGGCGGCGCGTCCCTCTTTTCCCTCGATCGCTTTCGCGCCTTGCGCACGCAGTCCGGCATGATCATGCCGCTGCCGAAGTTTCTGACGATCACCTCGGGCGTGGCTTTCGCGCTGGCGCTTTTCGCCGTCTGGTACGGCCTGCCCTTGCTGTTCGGACTGGGCCTGTTCGTCGTGCTGCTGCCGGTCTTGCCGGTGATGGCGCTGCGGTTTCTGCGCAAGCGCCGGCACAAGCGTTTCGGCGTGCAACTGCCGGAAGCGCTGGAGCTGATCACGCGCGGCCTCAAGGCCGGTCACCCGGTGCCGGTGGCGATCGCGATGGTGGCGCGAGAGATGGGCGATCCGATCGGCACCGAGTTCGGCGTCGTGGCCGACGAGGTGACCTATGGCTCCGATCTGGTTTCGGCGCTCAACAACCTGTTCGACCGCGTCGGCCACGAGGACCTGCCGCTGTTCGTCACCGCGGTGTCGATCCAGAGCAGTTCCGGCGGCAACCTTCGCGAGATCCTGGACGGGCTCTCGTCGACGATCCGCGAGCGCGGCAAGCTGCGGCGCAAGGTGCGCGCTATTTCGACCGAAGGCCGCATGTCGGCCTATATCCTGACCGCCGTTCCGGTGCTGTTGTTCACCGCCATCATGGTGCTCATGCCGCAGTTCTACCGGGAAGTGTGGGGTGTGCCCAAGACCTGGTACATGCTGGGCGGCTCCATCCTGTGGCTGCTGCTCGGCAATGCCATCATGTTCAAGATGTCGAATTTCCGGTTCTGAGATGGAAGACGTCATCCGTTTCCTCGCCTCGCTCGCGCCGTCGTCGCTGATGCCGGTGGCGGTGCTGCTGCTGGTGCTGGGCGGCGGCGCGGTGGCCTGGCCGCTGGTCGTCGCCAAGGGCGACCGCAACGAGGTCAAGCGCCGGCTGAAGGTCGACGTGATCCAGCCGGTCGAGCAGGCGGAGCCGACGCCGAGGAAAAATACAAACGCCGTGCGCGAGAAAGCGGTGCGGCGGGCGCAGGAATTCTACGCCAAGAGCGATCCGGAGAACGTCGCGCGGTTGCGCATGAAGCTCATCCAGGCGGGCTACATGGAACCGCGCGCCGTCGGCATGTTCTTCCTGATCCGCTTTGCCACGCTGATCGGCGCTGCGCTCGGCGCGTTCCTGGTCAACCAGTGGGCGGCCAGCGCCGAATCGACCATGACCAGCCGCTGGACCTTCATCATCCTGTCGGGGGCGGCTGGCTATTTCCTGCCCGGCCTGGTGCTGACGCAAAAGGTGCGGGAAAAGATGCGCGAATACCGCAACGGCTTTCCCGACTTCATGGACCTGATGATCGTCTGCTCCGACGCCGGCATGAGCATGGAGGCCGGCATCGAGCGCGTCTCCAAGGAACTGGCAAGGACCTATCCGTCGCTCAGCCAGAACCTGCAGCTGGTGTCGCTGGAGTTGAGGGCCGGCCGTAGCCTCGACGATGCGCTGAAGGCGCTTGCCGACCGGTTGAGCCTCGACGAGGTGCGCTCCTTCGCAACGCTCCTGCAGCAGTCCAAGGAGCTCGGCACCAGCCTGTCGGGCGCGCTGCGCGTCTTCTCCGACGAAATGCGCCACAAGCGCATGTCGCTCGCCGAGGAGAAGGCGCACGCCTTGCCGGCCAAGATGTCGGTGCCGGTGACGGTGTGCATCCTGCCGGTGGTGCTGATGGTCGCCATCATCCCGATCGTCGTTAAGCTGACGTCACACTGAGGATTCAGGTGAGGCCGGCCTGCAAATGACAGTTTCCTGCGCTTCCGGTGCTCACGTACTTCAGGTACGCTCCGCTCCGGTTCTCGAAAACTGCCATTTTCGACTCGGCCTGACCTGAATCCGGGCGCGGATCAAACCAGGTCGCCGGCTGGTTAACGCATCCTTTGCACGCAACTGAAATTTAGGGGCTTTTCGGCACCGAAGCTTAATCGCTGTGCTCTATGGTCCTTGCTGAAGAACGACCCGGCAAATCGGGCGATGGGGCAGGGGCATGCGTCACAGACTTTCCAGGGCAGCAGCAGCGTTGGCAGCCGTCTTGATGATCACCGGCTGTACGACGAACAGCAAGGTCGACACGACCAAGACCACCGCGATCCAGCCGACGGCCAAGGACGTCAGCGCAACCGACCTGGTGGAGGGCAAGGCGCAGTTCCGCGAGGCGAATTTCGGCCTTGCCGAGCAGCATTTCCGCAAGGCGGTGGAGCTCAAGGCCGACAATGCGGAAGCCTGGATGGGGCTTGCCGCCTCCTATGACGAGCTCGGTCGCTTCGACTTCGCCGATCGCGCCTATGCCCAATTGCTGCGGGTCGCCGGGCGCAAGCCGCAGATCGTCAACAATATGGGCTATTCACAGCTGCTGCGCGGCAACAAGAAGAAGGCAAGAGCGCTGCTATTGGAAGCCAAGGCCGGCCTCGCCGACCAGACCGTGGTCAATGCCAACCTCGCGCTGCTCGACAAGAGCTGATCCGCCTCCACGCGTGCGGGGATTTCAGACCTGTGTCGACGCTTTGTAAACCCTGTGTCGAGGTAGCGGCGGGCGCCGGCCGAAAACGGTTTGCGCCGGGCGTCTACAACCTACATTGAGGAAGTAACGAGACTCCCCAAGGCAGATCTTCAGAGATGTTGGATTTCAGCTCGCTCCTGCTCGCGGCGGCGCTGTCGGGCACTTGCCTCAGCATCACTCTGTTCGCGATCTGGTTCACCGCGCCCAGCGCGCGTTTCATTCCCATGGTCGCTTGCGGCATGCTCGTGCTCGTTGCCCATGTCGTCCTGTTCTGGCGCTATACCAAGGATGCCAATCCGTGGCTCTGCCAGATCGTGCTCGCGCTGCTCAGCCTCGGCTTCCTGGCCATATGCCTGTCGGCCATGCAGTATCTCGGTTTTCGCGACTACCGCCGCGCGGTTCTGCCGACGCTTGCCGCCATGGCCGCCTGCGCCGCTTTCACCTATCTCGGTTTCGACGGCGTCGGCTTCCAGATCACCTACGCAGCTGTGACAGCGCTGCTCGCAGCGATCGGAACGATGTTCTGGATGAAGGGCGATCACGACCGCCGGATCCTGCTCGTCGTCTCGTTCCTGAGCGGAGCCTGCGGTGTGTCTTTCGCGCTTTGCGGCCTGGTGCTGCTCTTCCACGGGCAATGGGTGCTGGGCGCCGCCCCGGACAATTGGGCCGAGCGCGTGAACTCTGTCGTCGCGGTCGCCTGCATGACCGGCCTCGGCGCGCTGACGCTGTCGCTGCACCATCTGCAGGCGCAGATCGAGCTCAAGGCCGAGACGATGACCGATCCGCTGACCGGCCTGATGAACCGCAGGGCGCTCGGCGAGCTTTACGGCGATCGCAGCTTCGGTCCGTTCATGGCGATCGCGATGTTCGATCTCGACCATTTCAAGACGACCAACGACGTCTTCGGCCACCCTGTCGGCGATCAGGTCCTTTGCCGCTTCGCGGCGGTGATCAAGAAATATGGCAGGGCCGGGGTTGACGCCTTCCGGCTGGGCGGCGAGGAGTTCGCGCTCGTCATCTCGCGCATGACTCCGGAAAAGGCGCATGACATGGCAAGCAGGATCGGCGTCGCCTTCGGCACCGAGATCGTTCCGACCCATCGCGGCCCGCTGCGCAGCAGCGTCAGCGGCGGCATGGGCTTTGGCGCCGCCGTCGGCCGGAGCCTGGACGAGGTGCTGGCGGAAGCGGACGCCGCGCTCTACACCGCCAAGCGCGCCGGGCGGAACCGCGTGATCGCCCAGCACAAGGAAGGCCAGCCCGACAGCGGGCCGGCCCTGAAAACCGCCTGAGCGACTACTCGGCGGCGCCGAGATATTCCGTCAGCGGCGGGCAGGAGCAGACCAGGTTGCGGTCACCGGCGACATTGTCGATGCGTGACACCGGCGGCCAGTACTTTGCCGCCAGATCGACGTCACCCGCTGGATAGGCTGCTTCCAACCGCGAGTATGGATGGGTCCATGCGCCTGCCAATGCCTCGGCGGCGGTGTGCGGCGCGTTGACCAGCGGGTTGTCGTTTGGCGGCCATTCGCCCTTTGCCACCTTTGCCGCCTCGCCAGCGATCGCGATCATCGCATCACAGAAGCGGTCGAGTTCTCGCTTGGGCTCGGACTCGGTCGGCTCGACCATCAGCGTGCCGGCAACCGGGAACGACATGGTCGGCGCATGGAAGCCGTAGTCGATGAGACGCTTGGCTATGTCGTCGACGCTGATGCCGGCGCTCTCCTTGAGCACGCGGGTGTCGAGGATGCATTCATGGGCGATGCGATCGCTCCGGCCCTTGTAGAGGAGCGGGAAATGCGGCGCGAGCCGGGTCGCCACGTAGTTGGCGGAAACGATCGCCGTCTCGGTCGCCTGCTTCAGCCCTGCGCCGCCCATCATACGGATATACATCCAGGTGATCGGCAGGATCGAGGCACTGCCGAAGGGCGCGGCTGCCACGGCATGCGCCGAGCCTTCGGTGACATGACCCGGCAGGTAGGGTTTTAGATGCGCCCTGACGCCGATCGGGCCGACGCCCGGGCCGCCGCCGCCATGCGGGATGCAGAAGGTCTTGTGCAGGTTCATGTGGCAGACGTCGGCGCCGATGTCGCCGGGGCGGGCGAGGCCGACCAGGGCGTTGAGGTTGGCGCCGTCGAAATAGACCTGGCCGCCGTGCTCGTGGATGAGGGCGCAGAGATGGCGCGCGCCCTCCTCGTAGACGCCATGCGTCGAGGGGTAGGTGAACATCAGCGCCGCGAGGTTCTTGGAATGCTCGTTGGCCTTGGCCCTCAGATCGTCCATGTCGATATTACCGTCGTCGGTGCAGCGCACGACGACGACGCTCATGCCCGCCATTGCCGCACTGGCCGGATTGGTGCCATGCGCGGAGGACGGGATCAGGCAGATGGTGCGATGGCCCTCGCCGCGCGCGCGGTGATAGGCGCGGATGGCGAGCAGGCCGGCATATTCACCCTGACTGCCTGCATTGGGCTGCAGGCTGACCGCGTCGAAACCGGTGATCTCCGACAGCCAGGCTTCCAAGTCGCCGGCCATGGCGCGGTAGCCCGCCGAATGGCCGGCCGGCACGAAGGGGTGCAGGTTGGCGACGCTCGGCCAGCTCACCGGCATCATCTCGGCGGCGGCGTTGAGCTTCATCGTGCAGGAGCCGAGCGGGATCATGGCGCGGTCGAGCGCGAGGTCCTTGTCGGCCAGCCGGCGCAGGAAGCGCATCATGTCGGTTTCGGAATGGTTCTCATGGAAGACCGGCTGCGTCAGGAACTCCTTGCCGCGCGGCTTGCCGGGCATGGAGCCGGCTTCCACCGTGCCGGACTTGGCGCCGAACAGGGCCGCGATCGCCTCCAGATCGGCTTCCGTCGAGGTCTCATCGAAGGCGATGCCGACGCGGTCGGCATCGATGACGCGCAGCAGCCTGCCGGTCTTTTCGGCGGCGGCGGCAATCGAGCTTGCCTTGCCCTTCACCTCGACCGTCACCGTGTCGAAGCGATGTGCGCCGAGGACTGCTACGCCTGCTGCCTTCAGCCCTGCTGCGAGGCGGTTGGCAAGGGTGTGGGCGTGCTCGGCGATCGCCTGCAGGCCGGCGGGGCCGTGCCAGATCGCATAGGCCGTCGCCATGTTGGCAAGCAGTGCCTGCGCGGTGCAGATGTTGGAAGTGGCCTTGTCGCGGCGGATGTGCTGCTCGCGCGTCTGCAGCGCGAGGCGATAGCCCGGACGGCCCTTGGTGTCGGTCGACTGGCCGACGAGGCGGCCGGGCATCAGCCGGGTCAATCTGTCGGAGACGGCGCAATAGGCGGCATGCGGGCCGCCAAAGCCCATCGGCACGCCGAAGCGCTGCATCGAACCGACCGCAATGTCGGCGCCGAGCTTCGCCGGAGAGTCGGTAAGCGTGAGCGCAAGCGGGTCGGCGATGAAGACGACTAGCGCGCCGACGGCGCGGGCCTTCTCGATCGCCGCCTTATGGTCGCCATAGACACCAAACGTGTCCGGCCAGGAGACGAGGAGTGCGGCGGTGTTGTCGTCGATCGTCTCGCCGTCGACCTCGGTGCCGAGGGGCTCGGCGCGAGTGCGCACGACATCGAGCGTCTGCGGATGCGGCGTGCCGGCGAGCGCCACCTTGGTGCGCTTGTCGCGGTGATGGCGCAGCGCGATGCCGACCGCTTCGGCGGCAGCAGTGGCTTCATCGAGCAATGATGCCGATGCCACCGGCAGGCCGGTCAGCTCGGTGACCAGGGTCTGGAAATTGAACAGCATCTCCAGCCGGCCCTGGCTGATCTCGGCCTGGTAGGGCGTGTAGGCCGTATACCAGGCCGGGTTCTCGAACATGTTGCGCTGGATGACCGGCGGCACGAAGACGCCGTGATAGCCGGCGCCGATGAAGCTCTTCAGCACCGTGTTCTTCGCCATGATCGCCGACAATTCGGCCAGCGCTTCGGCTTCGCTGGCCGCAGGAGGCAGATTGAGCGGCTGATCGAGGCGTATCGATCTCGGCACGGCCTGGCTTATCAGCGTCTCGACGGACGGCACGCCGATGGCGGCGAGCATGGCCCTGACATCGTTGACGCTGGGGCCGATGTGGCGGGCCGAGAAAGGAACAGGTGCTGCGGTCATTTCTAAAATCCTGCTATCAGCCGATATGGGCTTTGTAGGCGGCCTCATCCATGAGGCTGGCGAGCTGGCTTTCGTTGGATAGCTTCATCTTCCAGAGCCAGCCGTCGCCGGTCGCCGCCGAGTTGACCAATGAAGGGTCGGACGACAGCGAGGTGTTGGCTTCGATGATCTCGCCGTCGACCGGCGCGTAGACATCCGAAGCCGCCTTGACGGATTCGACGACCACCGCAGTGTCGCCCTTGGCGAGCTTGCGGCCGATTTCCGGCAGTTCGACGAAGACGAGGTCGCCGAGCTGCTCCTGCGCGTAGTCGGTGATGCCGACTGTGGCGACGCCGCCCTCGACGCGCAGCCATTCATGGTCTTCAGTGAAATAGGTGTTTGTCATCGGGAATTCATCCTTTGCGGTAGCGGTGTGGCGTGAAGGGGAGCGAAGTGACGTCGACCGGAATTTTCGTCCCACGAACATCGGCGAACAATCTGGTGCCCGGTCTGGCCAGCGCGGTGTCGACATAGCCCATGGCGACCGGGTGGCCCGTCGAGGGGCCGAAGCCGCCCGAGGTGACGTGGCCGGCTGGATTGCCCTCGGCGTCGGCCAGCGCCGCGGCCGCGCGCACCGGCTGGCGACCATCGGGCTTCAGGCCGACGCGCTTCTGCGACGGGCCGCGCTCGAGGATCGAGCGCAGCGCGTCGGCGCCGATGAAATGGCCGGAGGCGCGGACCTCCTTGGGAATTGCCCACATCAAACCGGCGCTCGCCGGGTCGATCTCGGGCGTCAGATCCTGGCCGTGCAGGCAGAGCCCGGCTTCGAGCCTGAGGCTGTCGCGGGCGGCAAGGCCGATCCATTGCACGCGCTCGTCCTGCAGCAGCTTCGCGACGAGACCGCGGGCATCCGCTTCCGGCAGCCCGATCTCGAAACCGTCCTCGCCGGTGTAGCCGGAGCGGCTCATGAACCAGTTTTGCCGGGGCTCAACGCCGTGCATGAACAGCAAGGAGCCGGTCTCGATGCCGGCTCGCGAAAGGGCCGCCCAAGCGTCCGGGCCCTGGATGGCCAGGAAGACGCGGTCGAGCGGCTGGACCTTGGCGTCGAAATCGGCTGCCAGCGCGTGGAGGTGCTTTTCATCCTCGACCGCGTTGCCGGCATTGGCGACCACCATGAAACGCTGGTCGCCCAGCCTGGTGACGATCAGGTCGTCGATGATGCCGGCCGCCTCATTGAGGAAGAAGGTGTATTTGGACTGGGAGATTTCCAGCGCGCCCGCTTCGAGCGGGCAGGCGCGATCGAGAAGCGCGGCGGCGCCAGCGCCGCTGACCTCGAACAGCTTCATATGCGAGATATCGAACAGGCCGGCGTGCTCGCGTGTGTGAAGGTGCTCCTTCATCACGCCCGCTGGATAAGTCAGCGGCATTGACCAGCCGGCGAACACGCCGAAACGCGCGCCCGCGGCGTTATGCAAATCCTCGAGGGGTAGGTGTTTGGTGCCTTCGCCTGTCATGTCTTCTCCAGAGTCGCACGCAATCGACCGCCATTGGCGGTCCAGTCCGTGCCCCTCTGTCTGAAGCCTGAGAGACTCGCGCCCCGGAACTCTGTCGGCAGCGCTTACACCTTCGGCGCGGGACGAATCCCGACTTTCCAGAGTTGTCTTTCCCGTCCACGGTTCTTTTGCCTGAGAGATTTCGGGCGATTTCCCCTTCGGCGACAGCCTTCGCTGTTCTCTCCCGCAAACAGGTAGGACTCAGTCGCCTGAGTCCCCGACGCGCCATCCATAGCCCGTCGGCGACACCTTGTCACCTCCCAGCGACATCTAAAGCGGGTCGCGCTGAGGCGATGCGCTTCGATATTTGTTTTGATGCATGTCGTCCTCCCAAAACCGCTGTACACCTTTGGGCGACATGCACCGGTCGACAAGCCTTCGCCAACCACGCGGTTTGCCAAGCTCCAAGACGGAAGCGGCGGCCCGGTTTTTAGGAGCTGGTATTTCCGAAAGAGGACCTTTAAAGGCGGCCTGTCGGCAATCGGTACCAAAGTAGTTGAGCACGTCGCAATTCCGCCCGGAGATACAGGGGCTGCGGGCAATCGCTGTCTTCATGGTGGCGGTATTCCATGTCTGGCCATTCCTGATCCCAGGGGGCTATGTCGGCGTCGACGTGTTTTTCGTCATTTCCGGTTATCTCATTACCGGCGTTCTGGTGCGCGAGGCGGAGGCAACCGGGAAAATAAACATCCCAGCCTTCTATTTGAGGCGGGCGCGACGGCTTCTGCCAACGGCGATGCTGGTGCTTCTGGTTGTCGGCGCGCTGACGCCGCTGTGCCTTCCCGCATCACAGTGGGTCGACGGCATGGCCGAAATGGCACTCAGCGCCGTTCAGTTGGAAAACTGGCGTCTGGCTGCGAAGTCTGTCGACTATCTGGCCAGGGATAGCGCGCCGAGCCCCGTGCAGCACTATTGGTCGCTGTCCATCGAGGAGCAGTTCTATGTCGTCTGGCCAGGGCTGATCATAGCGGGACTGTCGGCGTCACGCTTATTCAGACTGTCCTGGCGAGCGATGCTCCTCGCGCTCTTCGGAACCGTCATCATTGTCTCGCTACTGCCTCGATGTGGCTGACCGCCGTCGACCCGGCCCCAGCGTATTTCGTCACATATACCCGTATTTGGGAACTCGCCCTCGGCGGCTTCGCGGCGATCGGGTTTCCGTCGATCGGCAACGCGAAGCGGCGCATCCTGGGCCTTCTCGGCATTGCGGGCATTCTCGCGGCTGGCTTTCTGTTCTCCAGCAAGACGCCTTTTCCCGGCTATGCCGCGCTGCTGCCGACTTTGGCAACCATATTGGTGATCCTGTCGGGACATAGCAGCTCACCGCTGAATGTTTTTGCCTTGCTGAAGAGTCGCCCGTTTCAGTTCGTCGGCGATATCTCCTATTCGCTCTATCTCTGGCATTGGCCCATTGTCGTATACGTCTCCCAGCGAACGGGCGAGACGGTAGGTCCGCTGGCCGGCATAGCCATTTTGCTCGCAAGTGTTGGCCTGGCTGCGATTTCGAAAGTTCATGTCGAGGACCGTTTCCGATCGCCGCGGTCATCACATTCCGTGCGCCGCAGGCTAGGCGAGCTGGCCGCCGCCATGGTCGTTTTCTCGCTCGTCCCACTGGTCACGCTTTTTGCCCAACACGCCGGCCTGGCGAGGGAGCGCGCATTCATCGCCAGCCATCCCAACGACTATCCAGGTGCCAGGTCGTTGTTTGCCAACGAGCCGGTGCCTGTCGTGACGGTCTTTGCGCCGCCCCTTGCGACAATCAAGCAGGACCTTCCGCCCACCGAAGCGTGCCGTGTCACCCTCGATGGCGCCGAACCCCTCCGTTGCCGGTTCGGCGATCCAAACGGCCACTTCAAAGTCTTTCTGATCGGTGATTCGCATGCCGAACAATGGGTGCCGGCGTTCGAAGGAGTGGCTGCGGACCGCGGCTGGAACGCCTCCAGCTTTACCAAGTACGCCTGCCCTCTATTCCCAGCCATGCTGGCGTTGAACGATCGCCCCTATAAAGATTGTCTGAACTGGGGGCAGCGCATGCTGGAGATTATCCAGCAGGAGAAGCCGGATCTCGTCATCTTGGGGCAGAGGCTCGATCTGCTGCCATATTTCAAGGAAGGCGAGGCGCAGGTACCGGTCTCCGCCACTCTGATACAATTGTGGCGCAGGCTCGAGGCGTTGAGCGCAAGGGTAGTCGTGATCGCCGACACACCTTCCTGGGGGGTGAAGCCTGAGAATTGCCCGGACTGTTCCATCCCCTACAAGTCGATTGCCCGGCCCGATCCGCTGATCGCTGCGCACCAGGCCTATCGACAACCGGTGGGGTTGATCGATTTCAACGACTTTATCTGCCCTAACGAACGCTGTCCTGCGGTCATCGGCAACGTCTATGTATGGCGTGACAAGGATCATTTGACCGCAACCTATTCAAGCTCGATGACCGAGGTCTTCGGCAAGCGGCTCGATGCCGCAATTGCAGCAATCGGAACCGGAAACTTTGCCATAGGGGGACTGTCGACAAGCCTTCGCTAACCACGCCGTTTGCCGGTTTCTCAAGATACTTCCGATATGAAACGACGCACTACAGCGCCGCGTGTCCTCTCGGACGCGCAAAGGACGCTGCAGCACTTTGGTTTGCGCATGATCCTCTTCTGAAGATCGATGCCGATTTTCGCGGTCATGCGCGAAACTCGCCGGCAGGCGCACGCTGCTGACATTGATCAAGCACATGTCGCCGGAAATCCATCCGGCGCTGAAGCCGCTGCTCGACAAGGGGGCTCGAGGTTATTGCTTCGGCTTTGCCTGTTCCGGCTTGGCGCCGGTGTCGAAACGCGACATCCATTTGAAACCGCCGAACCAGTAGCGGCGAACACCCGCGATGGTGCCATCGGCGGTGCGCGCGCTGATCCAGTTGTCGACGTATTGGACGAGGCGGACGTCGTCGGGGCGCAAGGCGAAGGCTTCCGGCGTGCGCAGCAACGGGCCGCCCACCAGCTTGAATTTCGCGTCATAGAGCCTGGCCGCCATCTGCGGCGTCGGCGACGTGGCCACCATGGCCTGCGCGTCGCCGCCGATGAGAGCGGCAAAGACGGCGGTCGTGTTGTCGAAGGACAAGATGTCCGCCTTCGGGAAGGCCTCCTTGGCGGCGGCCTCGTCGGTGGAATTCGACAGCACGGCGATCTTGTAGCCAGGCGCCGTCAGCGCCTTGTCCGGCCGCTTGCCGAGGCCGGCGATCGACGCAACCATGCGGATGTCGGCGGCGCCGGTGGGGTTGGAGAACACCACGTCGCGGGCGCGCTCCGGCGTGTTGGCATAACCGGCCGCGATCAGGTCGAAGTCGCCCTTGAGCAGCCGCGCCTTCAGGTCGTTCCACGGGACCTCGACCAGCTTCAATTCAACGCCGAGATCCGAGGCGAGCGCGTTTGTCAGATCGACGTCGTAGCCCGCGAACTTGCCGTCGGCCTTTTTGAGGATCCAAGGCGGATTGATTGCCACACCGACCGTCAGCGCCTTCTGGTCGATGACGCGCTTGAGGCTGTCATCGGCGCGTGCCGGCAAAACAGTCAACCAGGCAGAAAGAGCAAGTATAATCGTCGCGATTATCTTAGCGCGCATGAATATAACCTCGCTGCTGGCCCCTCTGGTTGTCAGATTTACACAGAGGTGCCATTCTGTCGATAGCGGACCCCTGACGGAGATTTGCAAATGTCGGTGCGGATGGCAGTTACCGGTTCGATGATGTTCCTGGCCAGCGCCTTCGGCAATCCGGCAAAACTGTCGCTACTGCCCGACGCAGCGCAGGCCGCAGGCCCTCAACGCGTGGTCTGCTCCAGCGCGGATTATCGCTACTCCTATTGCGGGGTCGACACGCGCGGGGGCGTGCAACTGACCAATCGGCTGTCGAAGTCGCGCTGCCAGTACGGCAGCAGCTGGGGCTACGACGGCGGCGGCATCTGGGTCGACAAGGGCTGTTCGGCCGAATTCGTAGTCGCCGGGTCCGGTCGCAGGCCGTCCCCCGGCGACGCGGCGGCGGCGATCATCGTCGGGGGCATTGTCGGTGCGATCCTCGACAACAACAACCGCCACGGCCACCATTCGGACAATTACTATCCGAGGCCCCAGCCGCGCCGCGACGATCAATGGATCGACCCGACGCCGCAATTCGACAGGGAGGGCAATCCCAATTTCGATACCCACGGCAACTATCAGGGATGCCACGGCGTCGGCTGCATGGTGGATGACCCGGACGAATGATCGCGTCGCCAAGGTCTGCGTGCTGAACTCCAGACGCGTCCGGCCGTTGCCTATCGGGGACCCATTGTCATGCAAAGGACGATGTTGGAATGGCCTTCGGGCCACCCGATGAATTCGGCCATACGCTCGAAGCCGGCCTTTTCGTAAAGGCCCGGCGCCTGGAAGTCGTGCGTCGTGACCCACACGCGCCGCGCGCCGCGAGCAGCCGCCTCGGAGACAAAAGCATCAAGCAGCTTCCTGCCATGGCCGAGACCTCGGCAGGTTTCCTCGACCCACATCAGCTCGAGCTCGGCGATCCCCGCCCAGGAATAACCGGCGGCGACGCCGACGGCGGATCCATTTTCGTCTCGCAACGCAAAGATCAGGTTGCGGTCATCGTCGCGGCCGACAAGGCGCCGGTTGCCACCGTTCAAGCGCTCCTCGATGGCATCGAGTTCGGTTGGCGCCAGATCATGCTCGGCCAGCAGGCGAGGGGTCATCAAATGCCGCCATACCAGTCGTAGCCATTGTCTTCCCAATAGCCGCCGCGGCCGCCGCCGATATTGGCGAAGCTGTCGACCAGCTCGATCTTGTGAATGTATTTCGGCATCTTGTAGCCGAGCTGACGCTCGACGCGGACGCGCAGCGGCGCGCCGTTCTCGACCGGCAGCGGCTTGCCGTTGAGGCCATAGGCCAGGATGGTCTGCGGATGGCGGGCGTCGATCAGGTCGATGGTGCCGTAATATTTGATGTCGCCCGACAGGCTTTGCTCGATCGTGTCGAGGCAATGGAACATGACGTAACGAGCCTGCGGCTTGACTACGGCCTGGTCGAGCACCAGCGACAATGGCGTGCCGGTCCATTTGGCGATGCAGCTCCAGCCTTCGACGCAGTCGTGGCGCGTGATCTGGGTGCGGCTCGGCATGTTCTGCAGCTGCTCGCGGGTGAGCGACAGCGGCTTCTCGACCAGGCCGGTGACCTCCAGGCGCCAGTCGGCGAAATTGTTGGCGAGAAGACCCTTGTAGGTGTCGTCATCGGGCGCGGTGACGCCGTTCGGCCGCTGCGGCTGGCGGATGTCGGCCTCGGTGAATTCCGGCGCCAGCGCGTTACGGCCAGCGAGCAGGCGTTGGGCGCGCCAAGTCAGGCCGTTGGCGTTTTCGAGGAAGCTGCGCAGGCCGCCACCGATGCCAAGGCCGCTGTCGAAGGCATCGCAGCCCGACAGCGCGATCCCCGACAGACCGAGGCTGGCGGAGGTGAGGAACTTGCGGCGACTGATCTGGAATTTTGCCATGTCAGACGCTCCTCTCGGTTGGTTCATTTGCGGGTGGGTCGGTGCGGTACCACCCGGTGATGATCGAGCGCAGCTCGTTGATCGGGCCGGCTGCCATGATCATCAGCATGTGGATGATGAAGAAGAGAACGAGCAGCACCATGACGGTGAAGTGGATGGTGCGCGCCGTCTGCCGGCCGCCCAGGATTTCATTGAGCCAGGGCAGCACCGAATCCATGCTCGGCGACATGGCGAGGCCGGTCGCGATCATCAGCGGCAGGAGCACGAAGAGCACGCCGCCATAGGCCATTTTCTGCAGCGTGTTGTAGTCACGCGTGTGATGGAACTTCAGCTTCGCGTGGTCGACGATGTCGCGCGGCAGCCTGCGCAGGTCATCCAGGCGAGGGGCAAGGTCGCGGCGGATATGGCCGTTGACGAGGCCGGCGATGAGCCAGACCAGCAAGGTGGCAGAAAGCACCCAGGCGAAGAAGAAATGCACGACGCGCGCGGTGCCGAGATCGTAGTAGGACGGTATCGTCGCCCAGGCCGGAAAGGCGCGCGGCGTCTCCTGTCCGGGAGGGCCGGACCAGCCGAGCACGCCGGTGGTGTCGAAGCGATGGCCGAAAATCTCGGTGTAGCCGCGCGGTCCGTTGTCGGTGTTCTCCGCGCCGATCTGAAGGATCGTGTTGTTGAACGCGAAGCCGGACTGCTTGCCTATGTAGAGCTGCGGACGCGCGTTGAAGATCTGCAGACCCGAGAGCAGCATGAAGAACAGCGAGAAGGCCCACAGCCAGTGCGTCAGCCGTGTCCAGCGCGACTGCCGGTAGATGAGGGTCGTGTCCTTCGCGTCCGCCTGGGCGGCGGGTTGGCTCGTGCCAGCAGAATCCATACTATCCTCCGGCCGCATGGTCCCGCGGCCTCTTCAGGGCATTGTCTTTCCCCAATACGTCGCGGCACAAGGCAATGTTTCATGCGATCACGGATTTATTACGGAGCGCCCAGGCTGACCGCGAGATTGACTGCGGCGGCTACGATCACCGTGTTGAAGAAAAATGTCAGGATCGAATGAATGAGCACGACCTGGCGCATGTGCGAGGTCGTGATCGCGGTGTCGGCCGTCTGCGCGGTCATGCCGATGACCGTCGCGAAATAGAGGAAATCCCAGCCTTCCGGCCTTTTGTCACCGGGGAAATCAAGGCCGCCGCCCGGAATCTTCTTGTTGGTTTTCTCGTCGATTTGATCGCCGTCCATCCAATAGACATGCGCATAGTGCAGCGCCGCCATGGCATGGATGGTGAACCAGCCAAGCGGGATCGACAGCATCGCGAACAGAATCTCCATCGGATGCGCGGCGTCCTTTTGGTTGATGAGCTGAAACAGCGAGCCGATGGCGATACCCACGACGAAGAGCGTGACGGCAAAAATCAGCAGCACCGGAAGGTCGGTGGCGCGCGCGTTCTTGCTGAGATAGCGGCCGGTAAGCCTCGGCATCAGGGCAAGGACCAGAATGATGAAGGTCAAAAAGAACACGTTGGCGCCGATCGAGTAGGGAAGCGGCAGGCGCAAGAGCAGTGCAAGAAGCAGCGCGACGATGCCGATGGCTGCGGATATAACGAATTGCATGTGCCGATGCATCGGCGTCTTGACGGATGTGTCGTCACCCATGGCCGGCCTCTGAAAGGCGTTCGGATCAGTCCGGTGTGACGGATTTGAGGGCCCGCCGCAAGATACGGTCGAGCTCGCCGAGAAAGTTCGACCTGTCCTTCTGTGTGAAGGCGGCGTTGAAGCCACGGCTTTCGCCGGTCTCACGCAGATGCTGCTTGAGATCGCGCATCGCGACCGCCATGCCGATGGTCTCGGGCGTGAAGGGGCGGCCTGTAGGCCCCAGCACATGCGCGCCGAGCGCTACCGTGCGCGCGGCAAGCGGGATATCGGCCGTCACGACGATGTCGTTCGCCCTGGTATTCTCGACGATCCAGTCGTCCGCGGCATCCGCGCCCTTGGAGACGACGACGTTGCGGATCATCGGATCGCGCGACGGGCGCAGGCCGCCATTCGAGACATAGGTGACGACAATGCCATGGCGCTCCGCTACCTTCTCGACCTCGGACTTTACCGGGCAGGCGTCGGCATCGACGTAGATGATGGGGGCAGGCAATCGTCTCTCCAAACGGAAATGGGGCCGGCGTGTGAGCCAGCCCCATGGCAGAAATTGCGGGACTTGTCAGGCCGCCAAAGCACCTGACTTCTTGGCCGTCCAGGTGGCGATGTAGTCCATCAGGCCTGGGTTGAGGCAGTCATAGGGTTCGAGCCCGATCGACTTCAGCTGGGCGCGGATGCCGGCCATGCGGCTCGGGTCGACGCCGGATTCGATAATCGAGGAGACGAAGGCGGCGAAGCCGGGCGGCGACCAGCCGTCCTCCTCGAAGCGCTCGGGATGGATGAAGGACAGGCCCTTGAAGGGATGGTCGCGCTCGACCGGGCCGTACATGTGCACGCCGCAGCCGGTGCAGGCATGGCGCTGGATCAGCGCCGCCGGATCGACCACCTTCAGCTTGTCGCCGTTCTCGGTGACGGTGACGTCGCTTGTGCCGGCAACCGCCACCACCGAGAAGATCGCCCCTTCCGGCTTCCAGCACTTGGTGCAGCCGCAGGCGTGGTTGTGGGCGATCTGGCCCTTGACCTTCACCTTTACCGGCCTGCTGGTGCAGGCGCAGACCAGCGTGCCGCCAGCAAAGGAAGCGCTTTCCTTCGGCAGGCCGTTGTCGATCTTCGGATGCAGTTTTTCCGCCATTTACACTTCCTCCCATGTTGACCACAAAGGGCGCGGGCGTTTCGGCCC
This sequence comes from Mesorhizobium sp., assembly GCA_004963905.1. Classification (GTDB taxonomy): domain Bacteria; phylum Pseudomonadota; class Alphaproteobacteria; order Rhizobiales; family Rhizobiaceae; genus Mesorhizobium. The sequence goes on along the minus strand of SUGL01000012.1, from coordinate 285 downwards.
GCGGCCTAGCGGCATTGCTTCAGTAAACCACGACGCTCCTGATCGACTTGCCCTCATGCATGAGGTCGAAGCCCTTGTTGATGTCCTCCAGCTTCAGCGTATGGGTGATCATCGGATCGATCTGGATCTTCTTCTCCATGTACCAGTCGACGATCCTCGGCACGTCGGTGCGGCCGCGCGCGCCGCCGAAGGCGGTGCCCATCCAGGTGCGGCCGGTGACCAGCTGGAAGGGCCTTGTCGCAATCTCCTGGCCGGCGCCGGCGACGCCGATGATGACCGACTTGC
>SUGL01000129.1 GCA_004963905.1 Mesorhizobium sp. | reverse complement strand
CCCCCTCGAGGGTAGGGGAATCGCACATGAGTAGAAAAGGACTCTTGTGCGGTATGTGGAAATCGATTCTGAGAGACCTCTGAATTGATCGGAGGTCGTGATGGTGTTTCTGGATGTATTCGGCGAGGTCCCGGACCCGCGGGACTTGACCGCGCAGCACCCGTTGCCCGAGATTTTGTTCGTGGCGCTTGCGGCGGTGCTTTGCGGGGCCACGCACTGCACGGAAATGGAGTTGTTCGCCAGGAACCGGCTCGATCTGTTGCGGCAGTTCATCCCGCTCGAGCGCGGCGCGCCCAGCCACGACACCTTCAGCCGCGTGCTGGCGGCTCTCGATCCTGTCGCCCTCAACGATGCCTTCATGCGCTTCATGGCCGCGTTCGGCGCGCAAGCGCGCATCGATGCGCCGAAAGGCCAGGTCGCCATCGACGGCAAGAGCCTCAGGCGCGCCTACGCCAAGGGCCGCTCGCATATGCCGCCGCTGGTGGTGACCGTCTTTGGCTGTGACACCTTCATGAGCCTGGCCCAGACCGTGGCGCAGGAGGGCGGCGAGGTGCAGGCCGCGATCGCGGCGCTCGAACTGTTGTCGCTCAAGGGGTTGACCGTCACCGCCGATGCCTTGCACTGCCATCGGCGCATGACCAAGACCGTGCGCGAGGGCGGCGGCCACTACGTCATCGCCATCAAGGGCAACCAGTCGAAGCTGGCCACCGAAGCCAACGCCGCGCTCGACAAGGCGGCGGCCAGCAGGGCAACCAAGTTCCATCAGACCGAAGAGGATGCGCATGGTCGTCACGAGGTGCGGCGCGCCTTCGTCATTCCCTTCGCACAGACGCCGGGCAAGAATGCCCTCGTCGACCTTTGCGCCGTCGGCCGTGTCGAAAGCTGGCGCACCGTCGACGGCAAGACCACACACAAGGTCCGCTGCTATGCGCTGTCGCGCAAAATGCCGGCACACGAACTGCTCGCCACAGTACGCCGCCACTGGAGCATCGAGAATGACCTGCACTGGCAACTCGACGTCCTGCTCGGCGAAGATCAGATCAGAGGCCGCAAGAACAACTCGGCCGCCAACCACGCCATACTTCGCCGCCTCGCCCTCAATGTTCTTAGAGCAGATCCCGAAACCATTCCTCTCAGCCACAAACGACTCAAGGCACGATGGGCCGATCAAGACCTCCTCCGCCTCTTCACTCATATGCGATAGCCCTACCC
>SUGL01000128.1 GCA_004963905.1 Mesorhizobium sp. | reverse complement strand
AATTTGCCCCACTGGTTAGGTGGGGTATAGCGGGAATCTCTCCGCCAGCGTCGACACTCGTTCGGCAATGTTTACGTCGATTTCCAGCCCTTGGCGTGGATTCGCTGCAAGTCGATCTAAAACGTCGGCAATGATCTCTGCCAGTTCAGATGCTTCCGGATCTGCCATTCCACGAGCTGCAATTGCGGACGTTCCCATCCGGAGCCCCGAGGTGACATTCGGTGACTGCGTGTCTTGCGGCACGAGATTGCGGTTCGTTGTCACGCCATGAGCTTCCAATGCCTTCTGCGCGGCATCGCCTGTCAGCCCACGCGTTCTGAGGTCAACCATCGTGAATGGCGTATCTGTCCCCCCTGTGACGATTTTGAACCCACGTGCGCTCAAGCCGCTCGCCAGAGTTCGCGCGCAGCTCAGTACCCGTCTAGCGTATTCGGTAAACTCGGGCTTAAGGGCCTCACCGAAACAGACGGCCTTGCCAGCAATAACGTCGGGCAACGGCCCGCCTTGAATGCCGGGGAATACCGCTGAATCGATTTTCTTACCAAAAGCCGCGTCGCGAGACATTATCAGGCCTCCCCTCGGCCCGCGTAGATTTTTGTTGGTCGTTGTGGTTACCAGGTCCATGTGAGGAAACGGGCTCGGATACTCTTTTGCAGCTATCAATCCGGAAAAGTGGGATACATCGGCGAGTGTGACTGCGCCAACCTCCGCAGCGATTCTTGATACCTTAGGAAAATCGATAGCACGAGGATAGGATGAGCCGCCTACAATAATGAGCTTGGGACGGTGCTCGCGAGCGAGCTGTTCCATCGTATCGTAGTCGATGAACCCCTCAGGTGTTGTCCCGTATGATATTGTCTTGAACCAGCGACCGGACAAGTTGGACTTGAACCCGTGGCTCAAGTGCCCCCCCGAGGAGAGGTCCATACTCAACACTGTGTCTCCGGGCGTGAGTAAAGCAAAGTACACTGCCTGGTTAGCTTGGCTACCGGAATGGGGCTGCACATTTGCGTGTCCTGCACCGAACATCGCCTTGGCTCGCTCTATGGCAAGGCGTTCGATGGCATCGACGTTTTCGACACCAGCATGATACCGTTTTCCCGGATAGCCCTCAACGGTGGTGAATACCACCATCGATGCCATCGCCTCACGGACCGCGTTACTCATGTAATTCTTCGGGGCGATCAATTCTACCTGGCTTCGTTGCCTCGACTCGTCTGCTGAGATTAAA
>SUGL01000127.1 GCA_004963905.1 Mesorhizobium sp. | reverse complement strand
ACCCCTCATCCGACCTCGCTTCGCGAGGCCACCTTCTCCCACAAGGGGAGAAGGAGAGGGCCGCGCTCCGCTTAAACTTTCATCCATCCCTTTGGGGCATCATTCGACCCGTTGGGGATGGCGGGCTTTGCCGCCGATGGCTTTGGGGTCAGACAATGTTTTCGTCGCCAAGAGATTTCGTCCGCTCGGAAAGCGGCTCGATGATGCCGGTCATGATGATGATCACGGTCCCGCTCCTGCTCGCGGTCGGCTTTTCCGTCGACTACACCTCGGCGGTGACCACCAGGGGCGACATGCAGAACGCGCTGGACGCCGCAATCCTGTCGATCACGACGATGGACACGACGACGAGTTTTGCCGACCGCCAGGCGACGCTGCAGCAGGCCTATCTGGCCAATAGCGGGCAGGGCACGGCGACGCTCACCGGCGTCAACGTCGCCGCCGACGGCACGGCGACCTTCAGCGCCAAGGCGACCTATCCGATGCCGACCGATTTCATGCAGATCGCCAGGATCAAGACGGTGACCGTCGGCGTCGGCTCCTCGGTGCGCAAGACGCCGGCGCTGACGCAGGCCGACTTCAAGGTGACGAAAGTGTCGGGCTATTGGGCGAAGACCATGACGCTCTACGGCACCAAGTTCGGCGAAACCACAGCCAAGCCGTTGATGACGATCAGCTATACCTACAATGGCTATGGCGACCCGAAAGGTTACGGCACGACGACGGTGAGCACGATCAACGGCTCCACATCCACGGTGGTGCAGAAGCAGGTGTGCACGACCGGCACGCAGAAGTCGCTGCAAAAAAGCCTGCCCGCCGGATCGGTCATCCAGACGGACCAGTACGGCACCAAATATTCCTGCGCCGACACATTCTACCCCGCCAACGGCTCCGGCGCGGTGATCGACGTCAGCCAGATGGACAAGCTTTATCTGGAGATGAAGGTCCCTTCGGGCAATCCGACGACGCTGCGGTCGGACGATGCCGCCACCTCGAACCGGCTCTATATCGGTACCAGCGCCACCAACATGCCCGAGGTTGCGACCGGCCAGACGGTCGACATCTTCACCGCCGTGCCCTGCGGCCAGACCGGCTACCAAGCCTGGGAGGACGGCGGCAACCCGGTGCCGGCCAATGTCAGCAATGCCGACTTCTTCTACACGACCACCGGCAAATGCGACTTCAACCGCCGGCCGTCGGAAACGATGCTGACGCAGTAGGGGGCGCTTTTCCTTCTCCCCCTGTGGGAGAAGGTGGATCGGCGCGCAGCGCCGAGACGGATG
>SUGL01000126.1 GCA_004963905.1 Mesorhizobium sp. | reverse complement strand
CATATGCGCTAAGATAGGCATTGCAGTGCGGAATCGATTGTGATTCTACGCTGGGGATGACACACGAATCGCTTGTTGATGACGGCTGGGCCGAGACGATTGAGCTTCTCGGCGGCGAAGAGTTGATCGCAGGAAGTGCGCGCGAGACGAAGGCGTTCCTGCGACCGCGAGGCATCAGGTCGGCGAGCGATCTGTTGCGCCTGACGCTGGCTTACTGCCTTGGCAAGGTGGGCATGCGGGGCGTCGTGGCCTGGGCGGCGGCGAGCGGGATCGCCGACATCTCGGACGTGGCCTTGCTCGGCCGGCTGCGCAATGCAGGGCCATGGCTGCAGCAGTTGATTGGGCATCTTTTGCAGCGCGAGGATAAAGGCTTGGCCAAGGGCCGGCTGATCCGCATCCTCGATGCGACGGCGGTTGCCAAGGCCGGTGCGCATGAGAAGAAGAACAATGGCCTTTGGCGCATGCACTGCGCCTTCGAGCTTGAGCGCGAGCAGTTCGATTTCCTCGAGATCACCGACCAGAGCGAGGCCGAGCTGATCGACCGCGTGCCGGTGGTGGCGGGTGAGATCCGCATCGGCGACCGCGTCTATCTGCAGGCCGAGCGGATCGCAAAGGTCATGGCGCAAGGCGGCGACGTTGTCGTGCGCGCGTCGTGGAAGAATGCGCGATGGCTCGACGCCAACGGCGAGGCGTTCGATCTCATCGGCCACCTGGAGAGCAGCCGCGACGAGGTCTTCGAAACACCTGTCCGGCTGGCCCTCAAGAAGGGCGAGCCTGTCAAGATGCGCCTGATCGCCTTGCGCAAATCCGAGGCCGCGGCACAAGAAGCACGGCGCAAAATCAACAAGGAAGCCAAGGCCAAGGGCAACAAGGTTCAACCGCAGACGCTGATTGCGGCCGGCTTCGTCATCCTTGTGACCTCGCTGGACCGGCAGGAGTTTCCCGCCGGCACGGTTCTCAAGCTCTATCGCATGCGCTGGCGCATCGAGCTCGCCTTCAAGCGCCTGAAGAGCCTGATCGGACTGCGCGCGCCTCCCGCCAAAGACCCAAGGATCGCAAAACCTTGGATCCTTGCCCACTTCCTCATCGCGCTTGTGACCGAACCCCTCTCGCAGGAGTTGGGTGTCTCTCCCCCTTGAGCGAGGGGCGCCCGCTGCTGTGGCGGGCTACCCGCCAGATCGTCGCCTCCCTGATCGCAGCGATCTTTACTCAGCCGCCCTTGGCGACCCTGCGCCGAAATCTCCATGCCCTGCGATATCGCTGGCGCGAGCCACCACGAAAACGCAAGTTTCAAGCCATGCCAAAGCTATCTTAGCGCATATGCC
>SUGL01000125.1 GCA_004963905.1 Mesorhizobium sp. | reverse complement strand
TGAACTGACCCCCGAAAGTTGGACACAACCTTCGGGGGTTTTGCATGTCCAAATACAGTGCGCGGTTCAAGCGCTCGGTTGTCGATGGCTATTTGTTCGATGGCGAAAGCTACGCGAGTGCTGGGTCGAAGCGTGGAGTTGACGCGGCGACTGTCCGCAAGTGGGTTGCTTTGTACCAGACGCATGGCGATGCGGGGCTGTCAGGCAAATACGGTCATTACGACGCGGCATTCAAGCTGTCGGTGCTCGAGCGGATGTGGGGAGAAGGTCTGTCGTACCGCCAGACGGCGGCGTTGTTCAATATCCGCAATGCCGGTTGCCTGGCGGGCTGGGAGAAGCGCTATCATGCGGGTGGGATAGAGGCGCTCGGCCCACGTCCCAGAGGACGACCCATGTCGAAGCCGCCGACCCCGGCAGTGCCTGTTGCAGCCAGTGATGAGGCCAAAAGCCGTGAAGAACTGCTGGCCGAACTGAAGCAGCTGCGGATGGAGAACGCCTACTTAAAAAAACTGAAGGCCTTAACGCAGGAACAGGCGCCCAAAAAGCGCAAGCCGTCCAGGCGTTAAGGCCGTTGCATCCGCTTAAAGGCCTGCTCGAACTGGCGAAGCTGCCGCGCAGCACATTCTATTACAGGCAAAAGGCGGCCTCGCGTCTGGACCGCCATGCGGCGCTGAAGGAGGCGATCAAGGCCATCTTCGACAGCCACAAGGGCCGCTACGGCTATCGCCGGGTGACTGCGGAACTGCGCCAGTCGGGTCAACGCATCAACCACAAGACCGTCCAGAGCCTGATGGCCGGGATGGCATTGAAGTCACTGGTCAGGCCGAAGAAGTATCGTTCCTACAGAGGCGAGGTTGGGCGGACCGCTCCCGATCTCTTGCAGCGCAAGTTCAGCGCCGACCGCGCCAACCGCAAATGGGTGACCGACGTGACGGAGTTCAGCGTGGCCGGCGACAAGCTCTACCTGTCTCCCATCATGGACCTCTATAATGGCGAGATCGTCGCCTTCGAGACGGCGCGCCGCTCGCGCTTCAAACTGGTGGACAATATGCTGACCAAGGCCTTCGCCCGACTCAATGAGGACGAACGGCCGATCCTGCATTCCGATCAGGGATGGCAATACCAGATGTCGGCGTTCCAACGCAGGCTGGAAGCCAGAGGCCTCCAACAGAGCATGTCACGCAAAGGCAATTGCCTCGACAACGCACCGATGGAGAGCTTCTTCGCCACGCTCAAGTCCGAACTCTTCCATCCGGAAAGGTTTGAGACCGTCCAAAGCCTCGATACGGCCATCGAACGCTACATCGACTACTACAACCACCGCCGCATCAAACTGAAACTGAAAGGGCTGGCCCCTGTGCAATACAGGACCCAATCCTTAGATCTACCAGCTCAATGAACCGTCCAACTTTATGGGGTCAGTTCA
>SUGL01000124.1 GCA_004963905.1 Mesorhizobium sp. | reverse complement strand
GTAATTGCTCACCCCCTACGCTTGAGCGCAGAGCAAAGGTCGGGCGTTGAACGTTGAGGTGAGTGCGTCGAGCGGGTTGATGGCCCGTCGTCGGGCGGTTTCGAGAACGGAGCGGATGTCGGCGTAGAGCTTTGCGCCCCATTCGGTGCGGAAGCCGTTGGTGATTTTGCGGAATGTCACGCACGGGCGCAGTGCGCGCTCGGAGGCGTTGTTGGTGGCTTCCAGCGCCCGATTGGTGAGGAAGACGAAGAGGTTTCGGCGGATTTCACCGATTGTCTTGTGCAGCTTGATGCCTTCTTCGTGGGTGGGGCGCAGCCTGAGCAGTTCGCTCAGCTTCTTGACGAACTTCCTGTTGTAGAAGGCCAGTTGCCGGTCGCTGAGTTGGTCGCGCTTGCGGCCGATGCGGCAGGCGCGCTTGAGCAGCGCGATCAGGGCGGGCGCAAAACAATCGTCGCCGGCATCCACGGCATACTGAGCGTCGCGAATGAGATGGGCGAGGCAGAACTGATGCTGGCGCCTCGCAAGGCCCTTCTGACCGCTATAGCGGTCGGAAAGCCAGAAAGCGGGGCGGTGATCGGCCAGGAAGTCTTCCAGCACGCGCCTGGCGCGCGTGGGATCGGCCAGGAAGACGGCACTGTCCTTGTGATGGATCACCCAGAGCCAGAAGTTGCGCTTGCCGACCCGCAGGCCGGTTTCGTCCGAGGCTAGCGCCGGCGCGGCCATGAGGTCGCCGCGAATGCGATTGGCCTGAGCGGCGAAAGGGACTGTGGCCCGCTTGAGCATGTTGACCAGCGCCCCCTCGCTGATCTCCACCCCGAACAGATCGTGCAGCGTCCGCGACAGGCGCTCGAAGCCGATCCCGTGCGTGTAACGCAGGTAAATCACCAGGGCGTGCAGCTTTGCCCCGAAGGGCGAGCCGGGCGACATGTGCGCCGGTGCGGCAGCCTTGAAGCGCCGGCTGCAGTTCGGGCAGGCGCCGCCGTAAAGCTTGATCCGCGTCACCTCCGGCGCGATCGGCGGAAGCTCGACATGATCATAGCTTTCGCACAGCCATTGCCGCGCGCCCGAGACATCCGCCCGGCAATGCGGGCAGCTGGATGCTCTCATCTCAACGGTTTGCGTCGGGTTCGAAGCCATCGCACGATGCGCTCCGCTCCGCCCTTTCCGGCGGCGTTGCCGCTTGCTTGCCGGCGGCGTTGCCGCTGAAGCCTTGCGACCTTGTGAGGGTGGAACACTGGAATTGTCTGGCGTCTTCGGCGGAAGCCCAAGCCGCGCTTCAAGCTCCCCAACCCGCCGCGTCAACTGCTCGATCATCGCGGCCTGTGCCAAGATGATCTCTATCAGGTGTTCCCGATCAAGCGAATCAAGAACTGCGCGATCCATCTCAAGCTTGAATCACGCAACGACATTCCCGTCAAATCTGCAACGAACCAATAGGGGGTGAGCAATTAC
>SUGL01000123.1 GCA_004963905.1 Mesorhizobium sp. | reverse complement strand
CAACCCGATCGTCGGGAGAGCCTAGCTGGTCGGTCGCACCCTGAGCACCTTGAGCAGGCTACCATGGAACCCTACGGGACGATGCGGGAGCTTCTCCGATACTCACCCACGAAAAGTGCAGTAAAATCAATAATTTGATTATACCCTCCGGATACACTCAAATTCTTGATTTCATTCTGTTTTTCGTGGGTCAGAACCAGAAATCTCCCCGTACCGTTCCGTATGGTTCCGTGATGGACGGCAAACGTCGAGGCCCCAGATCCTCGATCTCAAACGCTGGTAAAGGCACCCTCCACCGTATCTCCGAGCCGGTCATGTATGAGGCGGCCTCCGAGAGGAGAAAGGCACTACTTCCGAGACTTCCCTCGGTTGAACACGTTTTCGAAGCGGTCGGCATGGTCCTCATAGGTCTGCTCGAGCGGCAGGCGCGTGATCGTCTCTGAGCCGGTGATGGAACATTCCGTCACGCCATACCGTCGCTTGAAACGATCGGCCGAGAGCGCCTTTGCCTCATCGAAATTTCCGCCAGCGTCATAGAGAGACTGCTCCAGAATTTCGCGATGCTCCGACAGGATCGCGGCCTCCTGCACCGGGTTTCACCCAGCGCGGGCGAACTGAAAACAGCGCGGGCGAACTGAAAATGCTGCCATGCTCAGGAAACAAGCGGTGACGGTTGATGTGGTCGATTGCTCATCGAGCCAAGTCTGTGCCGGCTTGCTCTCGACCAGGGCGGCGCGCGTCTTGCGCTTCTCAGGATCGCGCGCCTCGATAATCCGTTGCGCCGCCTGCTCAGGTGTCAGCCGAGATCGCCAACAGCATGCCGGAACAGCGCAAGCGCATCCTGAACATCCGCGCCGCCGTCGCGCTTGCCGAATGCCGCGGCATCCGCTTCCGAGAGCACGACGGCCAAGCCCATCGCCTCGACCAGATCGGGAACGCTATTGCCCGCCACCGCGCCGCGGATGCGAGGTGGAGCATCAATTTGCTGCGCACCGATCGCCGCCCTCAGGGAGTGGGCCTATGCCATCGCCTATCCCAACTCGCCGCTCAGTTGCCGCAATGGCTCCATCGTTACAATTGGCACAGGCCGCACGGCAGTCTAAACTCAAAGCCGCCCATCAGCAGACTCGGCCTGACGGAGGACAACCTGTTGAGGCTCCACATCTAGAGCGCCTCCTAGCACGGATTAATGTGCAGCTGATTTTGCGCTACACTTCCGATGATGTCGGGGGCGAGGGACCACTGTGCCGCTTGGTCTCTCGCCGAATCCTCAAAGCTGGGAGCCTCCTTGAGGATCATAGATGCGATTCCCGTTGCGTATTCAGGCGCTTCCTTGAAACAAGGGACACCACCCGTCGGGAAACCTCCGCTAGCTGTGCTTCTCTTTCAGCTTTGAGAAGAAATCTTTAAGAATTGGATCGCGATGTATCCGGTACACGTAGCGCATGGGATGCCGCGTTCGGTCGACGCTCCATGTCAACTGATCGGTGAGTACCGGCGTATGGGTTACTACTGTTTCGCACCAATCGGGATTGAGCAGCCAAGCAACAGGCGCCATGTCCCAAAGTTGCT
>SUGL01000122.1 GCA_004963905.1 Mesorhizobium sp. | reverse complement strand
CCACGATCTTTCCCGATCGGTTCCAGGATTCGCCGAGACTGTCGAAGCCCGTCGAAAGCCGATTGCTGATCGAGGCGGTCGCGCGGTTTGGCAACAACAAGCACTGAGGGTGCTACCCCCGTTGTTGGAGTGGAGCCGGCGGCGGAGCTGCCAATCTCCCCCTTGTGGGGGAGATGTCCGGCAGGACAGAGGGGGGCGCCGTAGAGTAGAAACATCGGCGAGACAACCTCAGCCCGGTCATGACCATGCCGCATTCTCTGCTGCCGCCTCGACATCGCGCGAATGCCAAATCAATGCGCAAGGTCATGACCGGCGCAGAGTTGAAGCTATGGAACGAGCTTCGTGCGCACCAGCTGATGGACCTCGGCTTCCGCAGGCAGTTTCCAATCGCAGGTTACATTGTCGACTTCGCCTGCCCGGAGAAGAAGCTGATCGTGGAGGTGGACGGGTCGCAGCACGGCGACGATGGTCGCGCAGCCTCTGACGAGGTCAGAACCAAGCGCTTGGAAGAGGATGGCTGGATCGTCCTGCGGTTCTGGAATGACGATGTCATCCGCGACATCGACAATGTCTGTCAGCATATTGTTATTGCGGCGGGATTGACCGAAGCGACCTGAGACGCTGGCGGGACAGCGCCCCCCTCTGTCCTGCCGGACATCTCCCCCACGAGGGGGGAGATTGGCAGCTTCGCCGCCGGCTCCCGCCCCTCAAGGGGGAGAAAGGAGCCTTACCCCCTCGCCCCGAACCTCAACCCGTCCATCAAGAGCTTCACCAGCCTTCCCGACCGCTCGCGCCAGTCGGGGGTGTTGGGAGCGGAGTAGATGCCGCCGAGCGCATGCATCACATCGGAAGCGTCGACGTCGGCGCGGATTTTTCCCGAGGCGGCGGCGGCCTCGACCAGGGCTCGCATGGCGCCTGAGACGCGGCCCGACGTATCCGAAAACAGCGTCGAGTTGGAGCTGAGCAGCAGGCGCAGGCTGGTGGCGAGCCCCCGCTTGGTGGCGATGTAGTCGACGAAGCGTAGCATCCAGAGCTCCAGCGCGACATCGGCCGGATGATCGCGGGCGAGTTCGTCGGCCGCCTGGCAGAGACCTTCCACCTCGCGTCGGTAGACCACCTCGACCAGATGCTCGCGCGTCGGGAAATGCCGGTACAGCGTGCCGATGCCCACCCCTGCCCGCTTCGCGATCTCCTCCAGCGAAGCATCGACGCCGTCCGAAGCGAAAGCCTGCGCCGCCACCTCGACCAGCTTGTCGCGGTTGCGCTGCGCATCGGCGCGCAGCGGCTTCGGCGCCGAGCTTTCAGGCTTGTCGTCAGTCTCCGGCGGCTGTTCAGTCAGTTTTTTCTCCACTCTCGCAATATGGGGGTTGAACCGACGCGGCCCAGTCCCCACGTAAATAAACGGAGGCGCCTCCGTTTTAGTGGAGCACCTTTATCATATAATCAGGGGAAGCGGTATGTCACGTGTCGATGAGCTGAAAGCTTACCCTGCCCGGAGAGTGGCCGAGGCGTCGGAGCGCGTGATCTCCCCCCAAGTGGGGGAGATGGCCGGCAGGCCAGAGGGGGGCGCTGTCCCGC
>SUGL01000121.1 GCA_004963905.1 Mesorhizobium sp. | reverse complement strand
TTGTAGGTGTCGGTATCAAGAACGCACCGTACCCGTCCTGAGGGGGGCTCCAGCATCCGTAGGCGTTCAGCGTAACTAAGGCTCGTCATGCATTGTTATTCCTTATCCGTGCTTCTGGTTGCGGCCCCACAGCTCTACCTTCGGCGGCCGCGGCTTATGCGGTTGGCAATATTAGGTTATTGCATTCTGCAAGAGATCACCGACCCTCAGAGCGGTACGGGTCGCGCGAGAAACGCCACTTCTTCGTTGCCTTGGACATACGCTCCTGATCGGATGCCGCAGACGATCGACGTCGTTGGCGCGCGAATATCGATGGAATCAGCGGGCAGCGAGTCCATCCGATGCAGGATGCCGATGAGATCTCCCTGCTTCACTTCATCCAACACTGAGCAGCGCGGTTCGAAGATGCCCGGTGCAGGAGATTTCAACTGGTCGGAAGGATGCGTTTCGAGTGATTGGCCCGATTTCTGCTGACGGAACACGGGATACTCGGCTTTGCCCTCGATCAACCCCAGCGCAATGAGGCCATTGCGCACCCCAGCTTCGTAGATCGCGAGAGCTTCGGCGCCGACTAGGCCGCCGCCAAATTCAGTGCAAATGAATACCTTGCCTTGACTATGTGCCCAAGTATCGAACATTCCAGCCGTCTCGTTGTGCTCCCAAAGCAATGTCACAGGTAGTTTGAATGCCGCTGAAAGGCGGAGCGTCTTCGTCATCAGATCGACATCAGCGAAGGGATGTGTGATGACCGACGGTGGAAAGTCCCATGTCGGTCCGAAACTGTGCAGATCAAATATGGTATCCACCATAGGCAACAACAGACGCGAAATCGCATCTGCGATGCGTTCGCTTACCGAGCCATCTGACCGGCCCGGAAACAATCGGTTGAGATTCTTTCCATCAATTGGCGTGTTGCGGGTCCAAGCTTGCACGGCAAGTGGATTGATCTCAGGCACGATGATAATCCTTCCGCACCTCTGCGCTTCGGGAAGCCATTCAACAAGCCGCCGAGCAACAATCGGCCCCTCCAGTTCGTTGCCATGATTTCCGCCAGTGATAAGTAGGCTCGGCCCCTCCCCTTTATTGCAGCTGAACACTGGGAGCGAAAGAGCTTCGCAGTCCGCGCCTTTGGGGACAACAAGGTGGCCCGTGCTTACGCCAGGCCTGTCGAGATCAAACGTAATATGTGGTGCTTCGCTCATTGTTCATCCTATTGCGAGTATTCAGGCGACCAGGCGCCAAGTTGCGTTTCTCCGTTCCACGGGTATGCACCGAGCTGTCTTCAATTCGCCAATATAATGTTCCGAGCGGTGCCATCGCGCTCTTAGATGGCCGCTGCCTGGCTTGGTGGAACTACCGCTGCTCGATGGCCACAAGGGCGCTGCGACAGGCACCTCACGCCTGCGATCTATTACTGCGCCTTCGATACCGCTTCTTCGGAACGGCCGGCCAGATCTCAGGGGGCGTCGGCGCCGCCGGTTATCCCCAAGGATGTGCGCGAGAAGGTCGAGACAGGCATACTGACCGTGAAGGCGACCGCGCCAGGAAAGCGTGCCCTGAAGCCCCAGCCTGTTGATCGACGGGCACCGACGCATAGTCGATGACCAGCCGAGCAGTCGCGGTTCACGGCGAACGGCGAGGAAGCGCTTGGCCGTACTGCTCGTGCTTGCACCGGCGGCGCTAATCT
>SUGL01000120.1 GCA_004963905.1 Mesorhizobium sp. | reverse complement strand
TGATTCGGATGACAAGAATGCACCATTAAAGCCCGGGATCAAACACCTAGGGTCTGCGCTCGTCGCTTCGCTCCTTGCTACGCCCTAGGATGACGAACTCGATAGGCTGCGATCCTTCGCGCCCCCTCTGTCCTGCCCGCCCTCCGCAGCTGCTGCGGAGGGAGGACCGGACATCTCCCCCAAGGGGGAGATTAGGCGCTCCGCCGCTTTATGCTTCAAATGTCTACTGATTGATCTCGGGCTCGACGAGCCTTGCCAGGTTCTTGAGCGATTCCTGCCAGCCGAGATAGCAGGCTTCGGCCGGAATGGCGTCCGGAATGCCGGCCTGGGTGATCTCCATCTCCGTGCCGACCGAGACCTTCTTCAGGCTCACGGTCACCTGCATCTCGCCCGGCAGGTTGGGATCGTCGAACTTGTCCGTGTAGCGCACGAGCTCGCCCGGGACGAGCTCGACATAGTCGCCGCCGAAGGCGTGGCTCTCGCCCGTGGTGAAGTTGCGGAAGGACATTTTGAAATTGCCGCCGACCTTCCCCTCGAAGTGATGGACCGTGCAGGTGAAGCCGTTCGGCGGCAGCCATTTCGCCAGCGCGTCCGCCTCGATGAAGGCGCGGTAGACTTTTTCGGGCTTGGTGGCGAGGACGCGGTGCAGGCGGACAGTGCTGGGCATATCGTTTCTCCTGTTGATTGCCGGTCTATGCTCCAAGGACGAGCGGGGTGTGGCAAGTCCGACAGCGATGGAGAAGATTTTTTGAACGCGACCATGGACTTCGCATCTCTTCATCCGCCAATTCGCATAAGGAAGAGCGGCAACATCGCCATCGAGGAGGGTCTGCATGGTGGAGCTTGATGATGGCCGCGCCCGGCTCGTTCTGGCCCCGCAAAACGGCGCGGCGATCGCCCGCTATGACGCGCTCGGCAGCGCGCCGGTCGCGCTGCTGAAGCCCGGGGACGGCACCGGCGCGTCCGGCTGCCAGCTCCTGGTGCCGTGGTCGAACCGCATTTCCGGTGGCGGCTTCACCTTCGACGGCCGCTTCCATGCCGTCCTGCCGAACGTGCCGGGCGAAGCCTTTCCGATCCATGGCGACGGCTTCCAGAAGCCGTGGCGGCTTGCCCGCCGCACCGACACCGAGGCGGAGCTGGTGCTCGAAGACGGCGCGATCGGGCCTTATCGTTATGCCGCATCGGTCGCCTATGCGTTGCGCGATGGGTCACTCGAGGCCAAGCTCACGGTGGAGAACCGCGCCGGCATGCGCTTGCCTTACGGTCTCGGCTTCCATCCCTGGTTCCCGCGTGGCGACACGACCCTGCTGGAGGCGAACGCGAAACGCGTCTGGCATGAGGACGAGCGCCATTTGCCTGTCGGCGTCGTGCCGGTGGGCGAGCATCCGGACTGGGATTTCGAGCGCCCCATCCCGCTGCCGCTGGAGTGGGTGAACAATGCCTTCGACGGCTGGGACCGCCGCGCCTCGATCGCGCAGCTCGAGGATGGGATCAAGATTGCGCTGAGCGCCTCGCCGGAGCTTGCCGTCTACATCCTCTATTCGCCGTCGCCCGACGCCGGCTTCTTCTGCTTCGAGCCGGTCTCGCACCCGGTCGACGCGCATCACGGCGAAGGGCTGACGGCGCTTGAACATGGGGAGACGATGAGCGCTGGCATGAGCCTGGATTGGGTGGTGGTAGGATAAGAGCGAGGCGGCGAAACAGCCAATCTCCCCCCTTGTGGGGGAGATGTCCGGCAGGACAGAGGAGGGCGCTGTCCTGTCGCTTCGTCATCCTAGGGCGGAGCAAGGAGCGAAGCGACGCGCGCAGACCCTAGGAT
>SUGL01000011.1 GCA_004963905.1 Mesorhizobium sp. | reverse complement strand
CCAATCCTTAGATCTACCAGCTCAATGAACCGTCCAACTTTATGGGGTCAGTTCATGCCGGGGCTTTTTTGACTTCAATGCATGTCGCCCAAAGTGCGCGGCGCATTGGCGCGACGCGCTTAGGCCGATCAGCCCTTGCGGGGCAGCTGCGGGACAAGGCTGCGCTTGCCGCCGTCCTTACCCTTCGGGTCCGGCTTCTGCGCCACCGCCTTCTTGGCCGCCGGCTTCTTCGCCGCCGCTTTCCTCGGCTTCGGCGCGTCCTCCGGCTGCTCCTTCTTCGGCTTCACCGGCGCTTCGTCGGCGAGCGACTCGAGCTTCAGGCCGGTCTCGCCGGTCTCCTTCTTCTCAACGGTGACGCGCACCGCGCCGCCCTTCTTCAGCTTGCCGAACAGCACCTCGTCCGCCAGCGGCTTCTTGATGTGCTCCTGGATGACGCGGCCGAGCGGACGCGCGCCCATGCGCTCGTCATAGCCCTTGTCGGCCAGCCAGGCGATCGCCTCGGGCGACAGGTCGAAGGTGACGCCACGCTCGGAAAGCTGGGCCTCGAGCTGCATGACGAACTTCTGCACCACCTGATGGATGACCGGCACCGGCAGCGAGCCGAACGGGATGATCGCATCGAGGCGGTTGCGGAACTCCGGCGTGAACAGCCGGTTGATCGCCTCGACGTCGTCGCCCTCGCGCTTCGTCGAGCCGAAGCCGATCGCCGCGCGCTGAGCGTCCGACGCGCCCGCATTTGTCGTCATGATCAGGATGACGTTGCGGAAGTCGATCTGCTTGCCGTTGTGGTCGGTCAGCTTGCCGTGGTCCATCACCTGCAACAGTATGTTGAACAGGTCCGGATGCGCCTTCTCGACCTCGTCGAGCAAGAGCACGCAATGCGGATGCTGGTCGACGCCGTCGGTCAGCAGGCCGCCCTGGTCGAAGCCGACATAGCCGGGAGGCGCGCCGATCAGCCGCGAGACGGTGTGGCGTTCCATATATTCCGACATGTCGAAGCGGATCAGTTCGACGCCGAGCGAGGCGGCAAGCTGCTTGGCGACTTCCGTCTTGCCGACGCCGGTCGGGCCCGAGAACAGGTAGGAGCCGATCGGCTTCTCCGGCTCGCGCAGGCCGGCTCGCGCCAGCTTGATCGCCGACGTCAGCGCGGTGATCGCGGTGTCCTGACCGTAGACGACGCGCTTCAGCTCGACATCGAGGCCTTGCAGCACCTTCTCGTCGTCGGCCGAAACCGTCTTCGGCGGGATGCGCGCCATGGTGGCGATCGTCGCCTCGATCTCCTTTATGCCGATCGTCTTCTTGCGCTTGGCCTCCGGCACCAGCATCTGCGAGGCGCCGGTCTCGTCGATCACGTCGATCGCCTTGTCCGGCAGCTTGCGGTCGTTGATGTAGCGAGCCGAGAGCTCGACCGAGGCCTTGATCGCCTCGCTCGTGTAGCGGACCTTGTGGAACTCCTCGAAATAGGGCTTGAGACCCTTCATGATCTCGATGGCGTCCTCGATGGTCGGCTCGTTGACGTCGATCTTCTGGAAGCGCCGCACCAAGGCGCGGTCCTTCTCGAAGAACTGGCGGAACTCCTTGTAGGTGGTCGAGCCGATGCAGCGGATGGCGCCGGACGACAGCGCCGGCTTCAACAGGTTCGACGCATCCATGGCGCCGCCGGAGGTGGCCCCCGCCCCGATCACGGTGTGGATCTCGTCGATGAACAACACCGCGCCGGGATAGTCCTCGAGTTCCTTGACGACCTGCTTCAGCCGCTCCTCGAAGTCGCCGCGATAGCGGGTGCCGGCCAAGAGCGTGCCCATGTCGAGCGCGAAGATGGTGGCGTCCTGCAGCACCTCGGGCACGTCGCCTTCGACGATGCGCTTGGCGAGGCCCTCGGCGATGGCCGTCTTGCCGACGCCGGGGTCACCGACATAGAGCGGGTTGTTCTTGGAGCGGCGGCACAGCACCTGGATGGTGCGGTTGATCTCGCTCTCGCGGCCGATCAGCGGATCGATCTTGCCGGCCTTGGCCTTGTTGTTGAGGTTGATGCAGTAGGCCGTCAGCGCGTCCTGCGGCTTCTTCTTGCCGCCGTCCTCCTGCGGCTCGGCGCCGTTCTGGCCGCCCTGCTCGTCCTCTGCCCCGCGCGGCGTGCGCGACTCCGAGGCGCCGGGACGCTTGGCGATGCCGTGCGAGATGTAATTGACCGCATCGTAGCGGGTCATCTGCTGTTCCTGCAGGAAATAGGCGGCGTGACTCTCGCGCTCGGCGAAGATGGCGACGAGCACGTTGGCGCCGGACACTTCCTCGCGGCCGGATGACTGCACGTGGATGACGGCGCGCTGGATGACGCGCTGGAACCCGGCGGTCGGCTTGGAATCCTCGTCGTAACCGGTGACGAGATTGTCGAGCTCGGTGTCGATATAGGTGAGAACGGTGTGCTTGAGCTCGTCGAGATCGACGCTGCAGGCGCGCATGACGGCGGCCGCCTCGGTGTCGTCGATCAGCGCGAGCAGCAGGTGTTCTAGCGTTGCATACTCATGGTGTCGTTCGTTGGCGAATGTCAGCGCCTGATGTAGCGCCTTTTCCAGGCCTTGGGAGAAAGCCGGCATGTTACCTCACTTCTTCTCCATCACGCATTGCAGCGGATGCTGATTCTGTCGGGCGAAATCCATGACCTGAGACACTTTGGTCTCGGCCACCTCGAATGTGTAGACCCCGCACTCGCCCACTCCATGATTATGAACATGCAGCATGATGCGTGTGGCGGCCTCGCGGTCCTTCTGGAAAAAACGCTCCAGGACGTGGACCACGAACTCCATCGGAGTGTAGTCGTCGTTGAGGATGAGGACCCTGTAGAGGCTGGGCTTCTTGGTCTTGGTTTTGGTGCGCGTGATGACCGCCGTGCCGCGACCGGGATCGTTTCGGTCGCCGTCACCTTGCATTCGCACCACGTCTGCCGTGGCAGTCAAACCGATCGTCACGTAGTCCTGCCTTTTCGAATCCTCGTGCGAGTTCAACATGTAGGTCTTCGATGGCCGATTTTAAGCCCTTCTGTTTAGCTGACAATATGGCTAGGTGGGCAAACTTCAGCGTTTTTCTCAATCGTGAATGCGGCAGGGCTCGGGCGGTTGCAGCCGGGCATGAAAAAACCCGGCCGCGCTTCCGCGACCGGGTCCTTCCTGCGGGCCCGCAGGCCGTGTCAGATGTGATCCGACGAAATTACTTCGCCTTGGCGACGACCGATTCGAACGGCTTGTAGGCTTCCTTGGCGAGCTCGGCATAGAGGTTGCCGATCTTGCTGGCCTCGGCCACGAAGCTCTCGTAGCTCTGCTTGGCGTAGTCGGTCTGGATCTCGATGGCCTTCTCGATCGACTTGGCCGAGAACAGCTTCTTGAAGGCGGCGCTGCCGGCCTCGAAGCTCTTCTTGGTGTATTCGCCGGCTTCGGTGGCGATTGCCTGCGCGCCCTTGGTGAGCGAGGCAAAGCTCTTCAGCCCGGTGTCGGCAAACTCCTTGCCGTATTTCGTGAAGTCCTCATAGGTCTGGGTCATTTCACTTTCCCTTGGTTGAAACGCCCTTTAGCCCCGGGCGCCCTTGTGCAATGCATCGAATGTATTGTGCGCTGCACAAAAAGTCAAGATTCCCTTTAGCCGCAAGGGTCCGAGAGGCGCAACGGCTAAAATTCGAATAAACAGAGGCTCAAATCGCCGGAAAATGGTGAACGCCGCGGTTACCATAAACGGATTGGTAACGCTGCCCGCGATAGCTTGGCCGGAAGCGGGGCAGGCACTCCCTCAGCCGCCTCCGGGGCAACGAAAATTCAGGGTAAGTAGCGGTGCGTCAGGCGTTGTCGGGCTTCGTCTCGAAATCTTCATTCTCCTTCAAGGCAATCATGGTCGCCGCGCTCGCGGTGACGATTGTCGCCGCCGATGTCGCATCGGCTCTCGCCGCGAAGTCCGCGGCCATCGTCGTCGACGCCAAGACCGGCAAGGTGCTCTATTCGGCCGACGCCAACGGCCGGCGCTATCCGGCCTCGCTCACCAAGATGATGACGCTCTACCTGACCTTCGAGGCGCTGGCGAAGGGCAGGATCAGCAAGAACACGCCGGTGCCGTACTCGGCCCATGCCGCGTCCGAGCCGCCGACCAAGCTCGGCGTGCGCGCCGGCGGCTCGGTTCCGGTCGAGACCGCGATCCTGTCGATGGTGACCAAGTCCGCCAACGACTCGGCCACCGCGCTTGGCGAGTTGCTGGGCGGCAGCGAAGACAATTTCGCCCGCATGATGACGGCCAAGGCGCGCCAGCTCGGCATGAACGGCACCGTCTTCCGCAACGCCAACGGCCTGCCCGATCCGGGTCAGTTCACCACGGCGCACGACATGGCCATGCTCGGCATCGCGCTCCGCGAGCACTTCCCGCAATACTACGGCTATTTCTCGCAGCGCTCGTTCCTTTACGGCCGCCAGCGCATCAACGGCCACAACCGCCTGCTCGGCCGCATCAAGGGCGTCGACGGGATCAAGACCGGCTACACGCGCGCTTCGGGCTACAACCTGGTTTCCTCCGTCGCCGATGGCGATCGTCGCCTCGTCGCCGTGGTGATGGGCGGCGCTTCCGGCCGCAGCCGCGACAACCAGATGGCCTCGCTGATCAACACCTACCTGCCGCGCGCCTCGACCCGCGGCGGCGGCAATCTGATCGCCAAGGCCGGCGGCGACAATCCGATCAAGGCCCTGGCGAAGGTCCTTCTGCCGAAGCATGACGCGCCGACCCCGGACGAAAAACCGGCCGTCGACGACACCGAAGTCGCGTCGGCCGACGACAATGCGGCTGACGACAGCACCCCGATCGCCGAGGAGACCAAGCCGGTGATCCAGGTCAGGAAGGTGAAGACGGTTGCCGTGGCCGCCATGGCTCCGGCCCCCGCGCCTCAAGAAACCGCGTCGCAGACAGAGACTGCATCCCAGGCCGTTGCCGCCTACGCCGAGCCGGCTCCGGCCCCCGCGCCGTCCGTCGATCCGGTCAAGACCTCGTCGGTGCCGTCGGGATGGGTGGTGCAGGTCGCCTCCTCGCCCACGCAGTCGGGGGCCAAGGCCCTCCTCGACAAGACGAGCAAGCAGGCGCCGAAGGTTCTTGCGGACGCTGAGGGCTTCACGGTCGCGTTCGACAAGGACGGCGTCACCTATTACCGCGCCCGTTTCGGCGGGTTCGGGTCGAAGGACGCCGCCTGGAAGGCCTGCGATGCCCTGAAGCGAAAGAAAATCTCGTGCTACGCCGTCCAGCAATAGGCGGCTTTTGAACCTCCCGGGAAGTTCCGCGTCGAAGGAGACTAGTCGTGATTGGAGAGCAAGACGTCCTTGGCTTCATTGATTCGCGCCGCCAGGACAGACGTGCCGCCGACATCGGCGTTCAGGCGCTGCATCAGGCGGCGATGCGCCTTGCGGATATCCGCCGCGGCAGCCCCCGCTTCAAGACCAAGGATCTTGTAGGCCTCCTCCTTAGTCATGGCGCCCGCACCTGGCGCAACACCCAGCCCTTCGCTACTGTCCGGCTGCGCGTTCTTGCGCCAGACGGGAAAACGGCCGTCAAGATACGTCTCTAAGAGCTGGCGGCTTTCCGGATCGGGCCGCAGCTCGGCATGGAGTTGCTGCAGGTCCGCAATTCCCATCGCGCCAAGCATCTTACCTTCATAGTGGCCGGCGAGAACCAGGCCCTCGAGCTTGCCGCTATCGTGGTCGAGATCCATTTCGAGAGCCGCGGTGCGCACGGTCGAGCGTTTGGCCGCCACAGGTTTGGCGAGCGGCCGCTTCGATCGCATCCAGGCATACCAGCCGACCGCCGCCATCAGGAGTAGCCCGCCGATGCCGCTGCGGCCGACAACGAGCATGGCCGTGCCGATCAGCCCCAGCAGCGCAGGTCCAAGGGTTCTGAGATTGTCCGCCATCGTGGCGGCATCGGCGCGCACGAAGATAGTGGCGGCGCCGAAAAGCACCAGCAGCAGGGCCGCCAACGCGATGATCACGCCCATCGGTTTGCATCGTCCGGATGATTGCGTCTCTAATCAGGATGGGGCGCGGTCGCCGTGCTTGCAAGTCCCACATTGGACGAGCAGCGAGGCCAGCCGCCAAATGACAGTGCGATACCGAGTTAGAGCAGGCCGAGTTCGGCAAGCTCCAGGCGCAGTTTCGGCGGCATCTCGGCCAGTGCGGCCTTGCCCTTGCCGAGATCGGCCGGAGCGTCGGAAGGCTTGAGATAGCGCCAGCCCTGGAAGGCGCGGCGCGGCTGCCAGTCGGTGCGCACCACTTCAGGGTCAAGGACCAGATGGCAGCGGCCGATGCCTTCGCCGTCAACGAAAGGCCGGATCTCGGTGATCAGCTGCCGGCACTGCACGTTGCCCTTGATCACCCAGTAGAGCGAGCCGCCGTCGGTGATCTCCTCGCCCCGAGTCGGCACCATGCGGGTGGTGTGCCAGTGCTCGGCCGGCTCGCCGGCGCGGCGCCGCTCGTCGAGGCGGAACGCGATCCACTCTTCCAAATCCTCGACGCTGTCGCAGCCGACACAGAGCTTGATGAGATTGAGAGACATGGCCCAAGATGTAGCCACGAAGGCCAAAGCGTCAACGCCTGGAGCGGCTTCTCCACAAGACCAGTCGGCCCCTCAACATTCGACCACGTTGACGGCCAGCCCGCCGAGGCTGGTTTCCTTGTATTTCTCGTTCATGTCGAGGCCGGTCTGACGCATGGTTTCGATCGCTGCGTCCAGCGGCACGAAATGCGTGCCGTCGCCCTTGATGGCGAGCGAGGCGGCGGTCACCGCCTTGACCGCGCCCAGCGCATTGCGCTCGATGCATGGTACCTGCACCAGGCCACCGACAGGATCGCAAGTCATGCCGAGATGATGTTCGAGCGCGATCTCGGCGGCGTTCTCGACCTGCTCCGGCGTGCCGCCCATGACGGCGCAGAGCCCAGCGGCAGCCATCGCCGAGGCGGACCCCACCTCGCCCTGGCAGCCGACCTCGGCGCCGGAAATCGACGCATTGGACTTGATGATGCCGCCGACGGCTGCTGCCGTCAGCAGAAAATCGCGGATGCTCGGCTGGTCGGCCTCGGGATGGAAATGCAGCCAGTAGCGCAGCACCGCCGGCAGCGTGCCGGCGGCACCGTTGGTCGGCGCGGTCACCACGCGTCCGCCGGCGGCGTTCTCCTCGTTGACGGCCATGGCATAGATCGACAGCCAGTCATTGGCGAGCAAGGGATTGGGCCGGTTCTGCTGCCACTGCTCCTGCAGCTTGTCGTGCAGCTGGCGCGCGCGGCGGCGCACCTTCAAGCCGCCGGGCATGACGCCGTCCTGCGACAGGCCGCGATCGATGCAGCCTTTCATGGCGCTCCAGATCGCGTCGAGGCCGGCATCGAGCTCCTCGCGCGACATGTGCTTTTCCTCGTTGACGCGCTTCATCTCGGCGATGGAAAGCCCGCTCTTGGCCGCCATCGCCAGCATCTCGACGGCGTTCTTGAACGGATACGGCACTTTCTTGCCCTCGGTCGTCACCGAGCCCTTGGCCTTCATGCGCTGCAATTCTTCCTCGGAGACGACGAAGCCGCCGCCGATCGAATAGTAGATGCGCTTGAGCAGCAGCCGGTCGGATGCGTCATAGGCATAGAAGGCCATGCCGTTGGCGTGGCCGGTCAGCGGCGTTTTGCGGTCGAGCACCAGGTCCTTGGCCGGGTCGAAGCGATAGGACGGATGCCCAGGCGGCGAAATCCGCTTGTCTGCTCCGATGCGGGCAACGATACCATCAGCCTCATCCGGATCGACCGTCTGAGGCGTCTGGCCGGCCAAGCCCAGGACGACGGCGCGGTCCGAGCCATGGCCAATGCCGGTGTAGGCGAGCGAGCCGTGCAGGCTGGCGCCGATGCGATCGACCTTGACGCCCGCGGGGCGCGGCCAGTCGTCGGCGAGGATCTCGTCCAGAAAGCGGCGCGCGGCCGTCATCGGCCCCATCGTGTGCGAGCTCGATGGACCGATGCCGATCTTGAACAGGTCGAAAACCGAAAGGAACACGCGCCGTTGTCTCCTGGGGCCGCTTGAAAATCACATATAGGAATTCCTGCGATGTTTCCGCTGTTTTGCGTGCGGCGTCGCCGCGTCTGCCGACCTTGTCTGCTCCGGCAGCGACATCCTCCGGCGCTTGCCTCTGCCCGTCGAAGTGCCCGCCGGGCCTGTGGTAGAAGAATGCATGGGCGATTCCATCCATCTTTCCGCCGCCGATGTGGCGGCGCTGGCTTTCTTCCTGGTCGTCTGGGTGCTGCACACGCTGGCCTCGGACGGCAAGCTGATCAGCCGCGTGTCGCTGACGACCGCGATGAACGCCCAGCGCGAGGCCTGGATGCGCAACATGGCCGAGCGCGAGGTGCGCATCGTCGACACCGCGATCATGAACGGCTTGCAGCAAGGCACCGCCTTCTTTGCCTCCAGCTCGCTGATCGCGCTCGGCGGCTGCTTCGCCCTGCTCGGCGCATCCGACCGCGTCCTCCAGGTGCTGGCCGACCTGCCGTTCGGCGCGGCTTCATCACGCGAGACCTTCCAGACCAAGGTGTTCGGCCTGGTGCTGATCCTTGCCTTCGCCTTCTTCAAATTCGGTTGGGCCTACCGGCTGTTCAACTACTGCTCGATCCTCATCGGCGCCGTGCCGATCCCGCATGGCGAGGCCTCGCGCAATCCCGTCAGCGAGACGGCGGTGTGGCGCGCGACGCGCATGAACGTGCTTGCCGGCAAGCACTTCAATTCCGGTCTGCGCGCCGTCTTCTTCTCGATCGGCTATCTCGGCTGGTTCGTCGACCCGGTAGTGTTCGTCCTGTCGACGCTGGTGCTGCTTGCGGTGCTGGTGCGGCGCCAGTTCTTCTCGGCCGCAAGGCAAGCCGTGCTCGGTCAGCCGCCCGGCGTCGGGAAAGGCCGGTCGATGCGGCCCGACAGCCAGTAGGCGAAGAGCCCGATCCATTCGCGGATTGCCATCGTGGTCGCCTGCAGCGCATCGGCCGGGTTGTCGCGGTAGAGGCCGATGCCTTCGCGGCCTGACGTGCGGTAGTCGACCGGCCAGGGAACGGTTGGAAAACCTGCCTTGTCAAAGAGGGCCTTGGCGCGCGGCATGTGGAAGGCGGACGTCACCAGCAGCCATGTCTCGCCCGGCTTCGGGTCGACCAGCCTGCGCGTGAAGACCGCATTCTCATGGGTATTGCGCGACTTGTTCTCGAGAACCAGGCGATCCGCCGAAACACCCAGGGCGGTGAGCAAACGTGGCGCGGTATCGGCATCGCCCTCGCCGTCGAAGAAAAGCTCGCCATTCCCGCCGGAGACGACCACCTTCGCTTGCGGGAAGCGGCGGGCGAGGATCGCGGTCTCGACCATGCGGTCGCCGCCGCTGTTCAGCTCGTAGCCGCCACGCGCGAGGTTGATGGCGCCCTCGAGGCCGCCGCCGAGCACGACGATGCCGTCGACCTTGGCCGGCAGCGGCGGCTTGGGGAAGCGCTCTTCCAATGGATTGAGCATCATCGCGCCGAGCGAGGTCCAGGCCGAAAGGGCGAGGATCACGAAGGCGAGCACGCTGCCGGTGGCAGCCAGCCGACGGCGGCCGACGAGCGCCGCCAACAAACCTGCAAGCAGCAGGAAGATCGACAGGTTCAGCGGCTGGATGAAGAACCAGAGGATCTTGGAAAGATAGTAGAACATCCCTCACCCCGTTTCAGATGAGGGACAACGTTACCACCACTTGTCCGGCTGGAACCTGCCCGCCGCCTGTTCGATGACATGGGCGGTCTGGAACAGCGTTTCCTCATCGAACGGCCGGCCGATGAGCTGCAGGCCGAGCGGCAGGCCCTTGCCGTCGAGGCCAGCCGGCACCGAGATGCCGGGCAGTCCGGCCATGTTCACCGTCACCGTGAAGATGTCGTTGAGATACATTTTCACCGGATCGGAATTCATGTCCTCGTCGGCAATACCGAAAGCGGCGGACGGCGTCGCCGGCGTCAGGATGACGTCGACGCCGGCGGCAAAGACGCTCTCGAAGTCGCGCTTGATCAGCGTGCGCACCTTCTGCGCCTGCAGGTAATAGGCGTCGTAGTAGCCCGCCGACAGCACATAGGTGCCGATCATGATGCGGCGCTTGACCTCGCGGCCGAAGCCGGCGGCGCGCGTCTTCTCGTACATGTCGACAATGTCCTTGCCGGGCTCGCGCAACCCGTAGCGCACGCCGTCATAGCGCGCGAGGTTGGACGAGGCTTCCGCGGGCGCCACGATGTAATAGGCCGGCAGCGCGTATTTGGTGTGCGGCAGCGAGATGTCGACGATCTCGGCGCCGGCATCCTTCAACCAGGCAATGCCCTTCTGCCACAGCGCCTCGATGTCCTCCGGCATGCCGTCGACGCGGTACTCCTTCGGGATGCCGACCTTCATGCCCTTGATCGGCTTGCCGATCACCGCTTCGTAGTCCGGCACCGGCCGGTCGACCGACGTCGTGTCCTTCGGGTCGGAGGAGGCCATCGACTTCAACAGGATCGCGGCGTCGCGCACGTCGCGCGCGATCGGCCCGGCCTGATCGAGCGACGAAGCGAAGGCGACCACGCCCCAGCGCGAGCAGCGGCCATAGGTCGGTTTGATGCCGACCGTGCCCGTGAACGCTGCCGGCTGGCGGATCGAGCCGCCGGTGTCGGTCGCGGTGGCGCCGGCGCAGAGGAAGGCGGCGACAGCCGAGGCCGATCCGCCGGAAGAGCCGCCCGGCACGAGCTGTGCATTGTCCAGCGTGCGCAGGGTCTTCGCGCCTCCGGCCGAGACGAAGCCGCCGTCGCCCTGATGCGTCGTCGGCATCACCACCGTATCGAGGCGCGAGCGCCGCCACGGGTTGATGACCGGGCCGTAATAAGAGGTCTCGTTGGACGAGCCCATGGCGAACTCGTCCATGTTGAGCTTGCCGAGCATGACGGCGCCGTCGGCCCAGAGATTGGCCGTGACGGTCGATTCATAGCGCGGCTTGAAGCCGTCAAGCACATGGCTGCAGGCCTGGGTGTGGACGCCTTCGGTGGCGAACAGGTCCTTGATGCCGAGCGGAACGCCTTCGAGCGCCCCGCCCTCGCCCCGGGCCAGCTTGGCGTCGGAAGCCTTGGCCATGTCGCGCGCCTTGTCGGCGGTCACCGCGATATAGGCATTGAGCACCGGATTGGCGCGGTCGATCGCCGAGAGATAGGCCTCGGTGATCTCGGCAGCCGAAATCTCCTTGCCGCGCAGCTTGGCGCGGGCCTCGGAAATGGTGAGATGTGTGAGGTCGCTCATCAGGCAAGGCTCTTTTCGTAAAACACCGACCACTTGGAATCGGGATAATCCAGTACCGGGCCGCAACGCGAAAAACCGGCACGTTCATAGACGGTCCAGGCGGCAGGGTGGCGATCGCCGGTTTCGAGAACCAGGCGCTTCAGCCCTTCCTGCCGCGCAAGCGCTTCGACCCGTTGGACGATTTGCGCGCCGATCTTCTGGCCGCGATGCGATGGCCGCGTATACATGCGCTTGACCTCGCCGGTCGCATCGCCGTGGCGCTTCAGCGCGCCGCAGGCGACGGCAAGGCCGCCGTCGCGGGCGATGAACACGGTCGTATCTTCGCCGGCCATCTGCTCGACGCTCAGGTGGTAGCAATGTTCCGGCGGCGTCAGTTCGAGCAACGTCACATTGAGCTCCGCCACCAGCGCGCGCACATCGTCCTGCAAGGGGGTCTCGACGGCGATCTCGACGGCCATCGTGCCCTACTCCACGACCTTGGGAACGAGGAAGAAATTCTCGTCCGTGGCCGGCGCGTTGGCGACGATGTCGGCCGCCTTGCTGCCGTCGGTGACGACGTCCTGGCGCTTCTTCATCTCCATCGGCGTGACCGAGGTCATCGGCTCGACGCCGGAGACATCGACCTCGTTCAGTTGCTCGACGAAGCCAAGGATGGCGTTCAGTTCGCCGGTCATGCGTTCGGCGTCCTCCTCGCTCACCGCGATGCGGGCAAGGTGCGCGACGCGCTTAACGGTCTGAAGATCAACGGACATGTTTGTTGCCTCGGGAAAACCAGTGCGGGCTATAGCGGCGCGACGCTTGCGGCGCAACATCGATCATGCCGGGCGGACCGGCTACGGATGCTTCGGGCGCCGCCAAAGGCAGCGCAACAGGGCGAAGCGTCTAGATCGCGATCGCTTTGCCTTTCTCCGGCAGCGCCACCTTGACGCCGGATCCTTCCATGCCGGCCACGAATTTGTCAGCGGTCTGGTCGATGATCGGGAAGGTGCCGAAATGGCAGGGGACGACCG
Source organism: Mesorhizobium sp. (assembly GCA_004963905.1). Classification (GTDB taxonomy): domain Bacteria; phylum Pseudomonadota; class Alphaproteobacteria; order Rhizobiales; family Rhizobiaceae; genus Mesorhizobium. The sequence goes on along the minus strand of SUGL01000011.1, from coordinate 150,114 downwards.
TGTCGAAGCTGAAAAAGCGGCGGCAGGCAAGGGCCGCCACCGCGCCGCCCATGGTGAAGCGGTCGCCTATGGGCACGATGCCGATCTTCGGCTCATGCAGCTCGTTGATCAGCCCCATGTCGGAGAAGATGTCGGTGTCGCCCATGTGGTAGAGCGTCTTCTCCTCCGGGAAATGCAGCACCAGCCCGCCCGGATTGCCGAGATAGGTATTGGTGCCGCCCTGCCCGCCGAAGGAGGAGGAGTGCAGCGCCTGGACGAAGGTGGTGGTGAAGGGACCGCAATCGACGGTGCCGCCGATATTGCCGGGGTTGATCTCCTTGTCGCTGACGCCCTGGCCGACCAGATACATGCAGACCTCGAAATTGGCGACCAGCATGGCGCCACTCTTGTTCAGCACCTCGATCGAACCGCTGACATGGTCGTTGTGGCCATGGGTAAGGAGAACATGCGTCACACCTTCCGCCGGGCCTTCCCAGCCGCCCGTCCATGAAGGATTGCCGACCAGATAGGGGTCGATGAGGATGGTGGCGTCCTTTGTCTCGATGCGGAATGCCGAATGGCCGTACCAGGTGAGTTTCATGAATGCGTTCCTCGATTTTCCCGTTATCAAAGGATAGAACGCCGGCGGCAAATTGAAAGTCCAGCGGCCTGTCAAAAAGCCGCGCAGCGAAAGATCATGGAGGGCTGTTGAGCATCATCGGCATCGAGGAATTGCCGGCAAGGCTCGTGGGCGGCCGCACGCTCGCTGGCCTCGATCTCGGCGACAAGACGATCGGCCTGGCGGTGTCGGACCGCGGCCTGTCCTTTGCCCATCCGCGCCCGGTCATCCTGCGCAAGAAGTTCTCGATCGATGCCGCCCAGTTGCTGGCTCAGCTCGAGAAGGACAATGTCGGGGCGATCGTGCTCGGCCTTCCCGTCAACATGGACGGATCGGAAGGGCCGCGCGCGCAAAAGTCCCGCGCTTTCGCGCGCAACATGGCGCCCCTGTCCGACCTGCCCTTTGTGCTGTGGGACGAACGGCTTTCGACAGTCGCTGCGGAACGGACGCTGATCGAGATGGATTTCTCGCGCAAGAAGCGCGCCGGCAAGATCGATTCGGCCGCGGCGGCCTTTATTCTGCAGGGAGCGTTGGACCGGCTTCAGTCGCTCCGCCGAGCCTCTCAGGACTGACCGGGCCTTCGCGGCGCTGCCTGATCCATTCGGAGATCTGGCGCCGGCGCCGGAAAGCCACCAGTCCGGCCAGCAGGAAACTGTCGAACACGCAGGCCCGCGCGACCATGCCAGGGATGATCGCCGGATCGATGCCCAGCATCTGGCCGTAGAGCTGGAAGACTAGGTCATGCAATTGGCGGCTGAGCATCACGTAGCCGAAATTGATGTCGTTGAGCGACAGGAAGAACCAGCCCCAGAACAGGACCAGCGGAGCCGCCCAGAATGCCAACAGCGCGCGCATCAGCGGCGGCCTCCGGGTCTGGTTTCCGGTCGTGCGGAGATGCGGGAAAGCAGGGAGCTGTGCGCGGCGCCAGCTGCCATGCGATGGGCAGCCAGGCGGGCGTCGCTGTCATGCGAGGCCATGGCGGCTGCAAGCGTCGAGCGTCGCTCCGCGAGCACCGCGACATAGGAGGCAAGCAGCGCCGTCATCTGGATGGCGACCACCATGAACAGCCCGTTGATCCCTTGCGCGGCGCCGCCGACGAGGATGATCGAAAGCAGGAAAGAGGCGCCGATGAAGGCGATCCGCACCACCGCATCGCCGGTATCCGGCCTCGCCGCAATGTTGAGCAGCGTCTCGACGAAAGCCCAGCAGAACAGCAGCGCGACGATCAGCAGCGCGATCGCGAGCGGCGCCACGACGAGAGCGTGTTCAAGACCCGGGAAACGGCTGCTTTGCACCGACACGCCAAGCACACCGAGCGCCGACGCGATGCCGCGGTTCCCATCCATGCAGATGTAGGCCAGCAGGGCGAAAACGACCGCCCAGTGCAAGGCCAGAAATGATGTCAAGACGTGCCGCATGCGCTTCCTGCCTGGCGGAGCACGGGATGTTCATGGTTAACACTTCCCTACTCCGGTGGACAGAGTGGGCTTTGCAAAGGCTCCCGGCAATGGAAACCATTTGTTAAGGTTAACGGCTGTCCACAGCCGGGATGGAACCGCGTTTCGGGCTTGTTCAGGTCAGCGGCGGATAGAGCGTGTCGATGATCATGCGCGCGTCATGGCGCGAATCGAGCATGCCGTATGTGGTGCGCCACTGCCCGCCGAGCCTTGTTTCGACGAAGGCGTCGGCAATCCGCCCTGCTCCCAGCCGGCGCAGTTCCGCCGCCGCCGCCGACAGCGCGAGCTGCTCGGTGAGCAGGCGCGCCGAGCCCTGGTCGGTCGAAGCCACCTGCATTGCCGCCTTGAGCACGCCTATGGTGCCGCGGCCGCCTGTGCCGAGATCGCGGTCGATGCCGGCCAGCACCTCCTCGAACAGGCCGGGCGCGCGCCCGAGCACGCGCAGCACGTCGAGCGCCATGACATTGCCGGACCCTTCCCAGATCGCGTTGACCGGGGCCTCGCGATAATAGCGGGCGAGCGGCGCTTCCTCGACATAGCCGTTGCCGCCCAGGCACTCCATCGCCTCGTAAAGCAGCGCCGGCGCGATCTTGCAGACCCAGTATTTGACGACCGGCGTCATGGCGCGGGCAAAAGCCGCCTCGCCGCGATCGCTCGCGGCCTCGTCGAAGGAGCGCGCCAGTCGAAACGACAGCGCCGTCGCGGCGGCGACGTCGAGCGCCATGTCGGCCAGCACCCGCTGCATCAGCGGCTGGTCGATCAGATTGGTGCCGAACACCTGGCGATGACGGGTGTGGTGAACGGCTTCCGCCAGCCCTGCCCGCATGAGCGCAGAAGACGCGACCGCACAGTCGAGCCGGGTCAGCGTGACCATATCCATGATCGTCTTTATGCCGGCGCCCGGTTCTCCAACCATCTCGCCGATGGCGTTGACGAATTCCACTTCCGACGAGGCGTTGGAGCGGTTGCCGAGCTTGTCCTTCAGACGCTGGAAGCGAAAACCGTTGCCGGAACCGTCGCCCAGAATGCGTGGAACGAGGAAGCAAGACAGGCCTTCCGGTGCCTGGGCAAGCGCCAGGAAGGCGTCGGACATCGGCGCCGACATGAACCATTTATGGCCGGTGAGCCGGTAGAAGCCGTTTCCCGCGCGCTCGGCTTTTGTGGTGTTGGCCCGCACGTCGGTGCCGCCCTGCTTCTCGGTCATGCCCATGCCGAGCGTCAGCCCGGTCTTTTGCACCGGCGGCTTCTGGCTCTGGTCGTATTTGCGCGTCGTCACGCGCGGCGCCCATTCGCGGAACAGTTTTGGGCTTGCCATCAGCGCGGCCAGCGAAGCGCTGGTCATGGTGATGGGGCAAAGATGCCCGGTCTCGAGCTCCGCGGTCAGGTAGAAGCGCGCCGCTCTCACCTGGTGCCGGCGCCCTATCTCGGCATCACCGTTTTCCCAGACCGAGGAATGCAGGCCGCCGGCGATGGAACGACGCATCAAAGCGTGATAGGCCGGATGGAATTCGACCAGATCGATGCGCCGGCCCTGGCGGTCATGCGTCTTGAGCTTCGGCGTGTCGGTGTTGGCGAGGCGTGCAAGCTCCTGCGCCTCCTGCGTCATGACGAACCGACCGAGAGCGTCGAGGTCCTTGCGCACCGGATCGGAAAAACGCTCGGCAAGCTGGATGAGCAACGGATCGCCCCGCCATGCATTGCCGCCCGTCAATGGCGGCGGCTGGTTGATCACCTCGTCGGTCACGCCCAATCCTTCAGTTGGCCTTACCATCTCAAGGCCGCGGTCGCGAATCCGAAGCCAGTGGGCCTTATAGCCCAAGCAATGCAAGGCGCGCGACGAAAATACCGGGGAGAACGCCCGCAATCCAAAGCTGGCGCTTGCGGCTGGCCGGGCCGCACCCTATAGCAGCGCCTTGAGATGACCGACGCTTCGTCCCTGCCGCTTTTTCCTCACCGCCATCTTCTGGGCATCCGCGATCTTTCTCCCGCCGATATCGAGCTGCTGCTCGATCGCGCCGACCAGGCCGTGGCGATCTCGCGACAACCGGAAAAGAAGACCTCGACCCTGCGCGGCCGCACCCAGATCAACCTCTTCTACGAGGCCTCGACCCGCACGCAGTCGTCCTTCGAGCTCGCCGGAAAAAGGCTCGGCGCCGACGTCATGAACATGTCGGTGGCGAGCTCTTCGGTGAAGAAGGGCGAGACGCTGATCGATACGGCGATGACGCTCAACGCCATGCGGCCGGACATCCTGATCATCCGCCACCAGTCGGCGGGTGCTGCAGCGCTTCTGGCACAAAAGGTCGGCTGCTCGGTGGTCAATGCCGGGGACGGCGCGCATGAGCATCCGACGCAGGCGCTGCTCGACGCGCTGACCATCCGCCGCGCCAAGGGTCCGCTGTCGAAGCTGATCGTGGCGATCTGCGGCGATATCCTGCATTCGCGCGTCGCCCGCTCCAACATCATGCTCTTGAACGCGCTCGGCGCGCAGGTGCGCGTCGTAGCGCCCTCGACGCTGCTGCCGGCGGGTATCGACAGGATGGGCGTGATCGTGTCGCGCTCGATGGCCGAGGGCCTCAAGGACGCCGACGTGGTGATGATGCTGCGCCTGCAGCGCGAGCGCATGGAAGGCGCCTTCGTGCCCTCGACCCGCGAATATTTCCGCTATTTCGGCCTCGACGCCGAGAAGCTGAAGGCGGCCAAGGAGGATGCGCTGGTCATGCATCCGGGACCGATGAACCGAGGCGTCGAGATCGCCTCGGAGATCGCCGACGGACCGCAGAGCGTCATCCAGGAACAGGTCGAGATGGGAGTCGCCGTGCGCATGGCGGTGATGGAAGCGCTGCTCGATCCCCGCCGCAACTATGAGAGCCGTAACCATGAAGGGCGCGGCGCATGAGCGTGACGGTCTTCAGCAAGGCGCATATCGTCGATCCATCGCGCGGCGTCGATGAGATCGGCACCGTCGTCGTCGACGGCCGCAAGATCGCGGCCGCCGGCAAGGCGGCGCTGAACCAGGGCGCGCCCGAAGGCGCCGTTGTCATCGACTGCGCCGGCAAGACGATCATTCCTGGCCTCGTCGATGCCCGCGTCTTCATCGGCGAACCAGGCGGCGAGCACCGCGAGACCATTGCCTCGGCAAGTGTGGCGGCGGCCGCCGGTGGCGTCACCTCCATCGTCATGATGCCCGACACCAATCCGGTGATCGACAATGTAGCGCTGGTCGAGTTCGTGCTGCGCACGGCAAGGGATACGGCCAGCGTCAACATCTTCCCGGCGGCGGCCATTACCAAGGGCCTCGAAGGCCGCGAGATGACCGAGTTCGGCTTGCTGCGCGAGGCCGGCGCTGTCGCCTTCACCGATGGCCACCATACGATCGCCAACGCGCTGGTGATGCGCCGGGCGCTGACCTATGCACGCGATTTCGGCGGCGTGATCGCGCATGAGACGCAGGATGCCGACCTCGCCTCGTCAGGCGTGATGAACGAAGGCCTCTATGCGAGCTGGCTCGGGCTTTCCGGCATTCCGCGCGAGGCCGAGCTCATCCCGCTGGAGCGCGACCTGGCCTTGGCGCGGCTGACGGGCGGCGCCTATCACGCCGCCAAGATCTCGACCGCGATGGCGGTTGGAGCCGTGAGCCGGGCGAAGACGGACGGCGCCAATGTCACGGCCGGCGTCGCCATCCACAATCTGTCGCTCAACGAGAACGACGTCGGCGAATACCGCACCTTCTTCCGACTGACCCCGCCATTGCGCGCCGAGGACGATCGCCTGGCGATGATCGAGGCGATCAAGGACGGCACCATCGACATCATCGTCTCCTCGCACGATCCGCAGGATGTCGACACCAAGCGCCTGCCCTTTGCCGATGCCGCCGCCGGCGCGATCGGGCTGGAGACGCTGCTTGGCGCCGCACTTCGGCTCTACCACAATGGCGACGTGCCGCTGCTAAGGCTGGTCGAGACGCTTTCGACCGCGCCGGCAAAGCTATTCGGCCTGCCCGGCGGCACGCTCAAACCCGGCGCCCTGGCCGACCTCGCCGTGATCGATCTCGACGAGCCCTGGATCGTCAGCGAGAGCGGCTTGCGCTCGCGCTCCAAGAACACCTGCTTCGAGGGCGCGCGCCTGCAGGGCAAGGTCTTGCAAACCATGGTGGCGGGCCGCACAGTGTTTTCGGCCTGAGCGTTCGGTCGACAGAGCCGGAAGGACGGTTCGGCTGACAGAAATAAGCGGGAGAACAATGGGTTACGGGCTCGCACTGATATTCGGTTACCTGCTCGGCTCGATCCCGTTTGGGCTGTTGATCACGCGCGCGGCCGGTCTCGGCGACGTGCGCCAGATCGGTTCCGGCAATATCGGCGCGACCAATGTGCTGCGCACCGGCAATAAGGGCCTCGCCGCCGCCACGCTGCTGCTTGACGCGCTGAAGGGCACCGCGGCGGTGCTGATTGCCGGCCGCTTCGCGCCGGAGCTGGCGCTCGCCGCCGGTTTCGGCGCATTCCTCGGCCATCTCTTTCCGGTCTGGCTCGGCTTCAAGGGCGGCAAGGGCGTCGCCACCTATCTCGGCGTGCTGCTCGGTCTTGCCTGGCAAGGCATGCTCGTCTTCGCCGCCGTCTGGCTCGCCATGGCCTTTCTATTCCGCTATTCCTCCCTGGCCGCGCTGGCGGCGGCCGTGGTCGTGCCGGTCGCGCTTTATTTCATCAGCACGCCCCAGATTGCCGGCCTGTTCGCGGTGATGAGCCTGATCGTCTTCATCAAGCATCGCGCCAACATCTCGCGGCTTCTCGCCGGCACCGAGGGCAAGATCGGGGTGAAAGGATGAGCGCGCCCGCCGCCGGCCCGCGCCTCAGCGACCGGCAGCGGCTGAGCTGGCTTCGTCTGATCCGCACGCCGAATGTCGGCCCTGCCTCCTTCCGCGAGTTGATCAACCGCTTCGGCTCGGCCGAGGCCGCGCTCGAAATGCTGCCAGAGCTGATGATTTCGGGCGGCGCCAACCGCATCGTCCGCATTCCCTCCACCGCCGAAGCCGAAGCAGAATTGGAAGTGGCCCGGCGCGCCGGCGCTCGCTTCGTCGGCATCGGCGAGGCCGACTACCCGTCCATGCTGAAGACCATGGACAACCCGCCGCCGCTGCTGGCGATGAAGGGCGAAGGCGCGGTGTTCCGCCTGCCGGCGGTGGCGATCGTCGGCGCCCGCAACGCCTCGCTCGCCGGCATCAAGATGGCGCGCATGCTGGCGCAGGATCTCGGCCGCGACGGTTACGCCATCGTATCGGGCCTCGCGCGCGGCATCGACACGGCGGCGCATCAGGGCAGTCTCTCGACCGGCACCGTTGGCGTGCTCGCCGGCGGGCTCGATGCCCCCTACCCGCCCGAAAACGCCGGACTGTGCGAGGAGATAGCCGAGCGCGGCGGCGCCATCGTTTCGGAAATGCCGTTCGGCTGGCAGCCGCGCGCGCAGGATTTCCCGCGTCGCAACCGCCTCGTCGCCGGGATGGCGCTCGGGCTGGTCGTGGTCGAAGCCGCACAGCGTTCCGGCTCGCTGATCAGCGCCCGCCTCGCCAACGAGATGGGCCGGCTGGTTTTCGCCGTGCCGGGCTCGCCGCTCGACCCGCGCGCCGCCGGCAGCAATGCCCTGCTCAAGGACGGCGCCTCGCTCGTCACCGAGGCAGCCGATATCCTGGGAGCGCTGGCGCCGCTTGCCGGAGTTCGCGTATCCCGCCCGGCCCCGCTCGCCGAGGCGCCCGACCTGTCGGCAATGCCGCCGCCCGGCGAGAATGACCGCGCCGACGTGCTGGAAGCGCTTGGGCCGACCCCGGTAGGGGTGGACGAGATCATCCGCCACACCGGCTTAAGCGCCGCGCAGATCGCCATGGTGCTGCTGGAGCTCGACCTTGCCGGCCGGCTCGAACGCCATGCCGGCGGGAACGTATCGCTGGTTCTCGGACGTTCCTGAATCGCTCTTAAAGCGTGTTGCGCTGAGGCGGATTCAGGCAACGCGCTTTAAATCCTTGTTTTTTATGCATGTCGGTTCCGCAAAACCGCTGCACACTTTTGCGCGACATGCATTAGCGGAACAGATATTTGGACACTTCCGGATTGCCGCGGCGCCACATCACATTGTCCAGGAAATAGTGGTGCACGTTGATGAAGATCAGCACGATGAAGAAGAACAGCGAGGAGCCGAGGACCTGCCTGTCGTAGGGGATCAAGGCGGTCAACGCGAATGGGATCAGCCAGAAACCGAGATACCCAAGCGCACCGCCGCCTGCGATAAATCCCAGCACTCGCAGCCTGTAGAGGGGACCGAGAAAGGACAGTATCTTCGGCCTCGGGTCTCTTGCGGCATCGGGGCCGTCGCGCTCGACATTGGTCTGGTAACGCCAGACCACGGCCAGATATTGCAGCGAATGGAGCGCCGGCACCACCAGCAGCCAGAGCGGGTTAATTCTGGCAATCAGGATCCACAGATAGAGTGACGCGACATAGGCCACGATGCCGTTATACGGCAGCGCGCGGCCGTTTTTTCGCCAGCGGTTGACCAGCATCAGAACCGTGGCCGCCGTGGATGCGACGGCCGCCAGAAGGGCGACGTTGGCGATCCATGAAGGAGCGGCGAATGTGTAATATTGCAGGCCGTAGTAGTTCCCTTGGGTGACTGCAGTGTTCGTCTGCAGCCACGCCAGGATCCACACGGCATAGCTGTTGACCAGCAGCACCTTTTTGTCGCGGTCGTCGAAGAACTTGCGCTTGAGCACGGCGTCCACCATCAGCATGCCGTAGCCCTGCTTGACGTAATGCCAGCCCACGAAGAAGAACATCGCATTGGCTGCATATCCGAGCAGCCGGGTATTCTCCGTCGCCGCACCATAGGCAAAGAATGCGCCCATGATCACGGGGACGACGATGCCCGCGAAAATATAGCGAAGCTGCAGGCTCCTGTCGTAGCCGTTCCCGCTCACCTTGCGCCCGAAATTGCGGTAGAAAATCTGGTACGAGTGAGCGAAGTGGGGATAGTTCACAAGATAGGCCACGACGACCATCGTTGCGGCGACCAGGCCTTCGTATTCGAGCGGCACCAGGAACAGGATTGGCAGGATCAGAAACGCGCTGCCTCCGAGCATGAGGAAGTCGGCGACGGGGCCGAAGAGATATTTGCCAGGCGTCGCCACTTTGGCGGCTGAAGCATCTACCGAAAGGTCAAGTGCCATCTTGGAGCCTCCCTCGGGAAAGCCGACTTTAGCCATCACCCGGTTTGGCGACAAGGTTGGGGTTCCTTCTGCGCTTGCCGATTACCTCCAAGCCTTCATCGCTATCAGAACGGAAAAGACCAAAATTGCTGCTAGGGTCAGCGCCCATATCACCGCATTGCCGGAAAAGCGCCACCGGTGGCCTCGCGCTGCGCGCTTGCGCCACTGTTCAGAACGAGTGTCGTAACGCCATTTGTCCAAGCCCAGTCTCCGACAGGCTCCGATGCTGAGACTCTACGCTTCACTGCTTCAGCATCGCTACGAGATCGGTAGCTGTGTGCGTTTCGGAGACTGCAGCTCGCGCCCCATTTTCGCTGCCTGAAAGATCGTCAGCAAAACCAGGATAGGCTCGCCGTCGGTCGGGTTGACCGTCAAGGCCACACGACCAAGCTCGTCGCTCATGGCGCAGGTCCAGTCCTTGACTGCGATCACCTTTTTCTCGGCCAATTTCGCCCTCCCCTTGGACGCCCTAAGCCTGTCCGCAACCCGACTTGCGCAGATCGAGGAGCCCCGGCTGTGCCCTTTTAATGTGGATGATCCAGCAGTCTGGTCGCGACGGTTTCGCGGCGATGTTCGGAATTGGCGCGATCGATGCCTTCCACGGTGATCGCGAACATGCCGTTCTCGATCCTGGCTATCCAGCCCTTTGCCTTCAGATACCAGAGATGAAACTCCAGATGTTCTCGCGGGCAGCCCGACAGGCGTTCCAGCTCTTCATCGCCAATGCCGGGATTGTTGACGTCCTGTCGGCGTTTTACATAGAGAAGCGACAGCAGTTTTGCCTGAATGACAGCGTCCCGCTCAATCCCCTTGGTGTCGCTGGCCTCCTCCGTCAGTTCACGGTGAAGGCTCAAACGGTCTTTATATTGGACATCGTATTGGGCGCGCTTGACCGGATCCTTGAGCGTATTGTGGGCTTCGACGATTTCGCTGAAGCGTGATTCATCGCCGGTTTCCCGATTGTCGGGATGATAGCGCATGGCAAAATAACGAAATATCCGTTCAATCGTTTCCGAATTCGCGTTCGGGCTGATTTCCAGAAGTTCGTAATAGTCGATGAACATAGTGGTGCTTCCACAGAATCGGCATAGCGAACACCACACCCCAACGACAGCATCGCGCAACCATTCTGCCCACGCAAGCCGGCTTCCCCTGCCGGCCCGACACCTTCATCTCCGGCCATGGGCGGGAGCTTGGGGTACATCAGTCGGCCATCACCGGCTGCCGAAGGCGATCGATTTGCCGGCGACGATGCTGGCTGGCTGGAGGAGGAGCCATGCTACGAGGATGTAAGTGATCATGCGGCGCTCCTCGGTTCGGCATGGATGCTAGATCAAAAGCCCGGCTTGCTTTGGGTTGGATTGAGGTTCGCAAGCCGGGCTGTACGCCGACTGATGGGCGGGGGGCTTGGGGTTATCAGCCGGCGCGCTGCAAAATGCCCGAGTTGCCGGCAGGCCCACAATCGGCTGAGGTCCATCCTCCCAACGGCATTGGTCCGAATAAACGACAGATATAGCCCCTTATTCCGTTGGGGCAGCGACCCAATGCCCTGGCGGAAAGCAAAAAATGCGACGGCGAAATCGAGTGCCTGGGATACTAGGCACCGACGCCGCCTCAACCGCGCGATCTCTGACAAGACATTGAATTTATTGGTAAAATCTTGGTGAGCGCGATGGGATTCGAACCCATGACCTACTGATTAAAAGTCAGTTGCTCTACCGGCTGAGCTACGCGCTCCCGTGGGCTGGAAACGCCGCCCTCGAAATTGCGCGGAACATAGGGAGAGTACATCGGCCGGTCAACCGGAAAAACATCGCCCGCAAGTCTTGCTTCTCGCAGTGTCGAGGTCCTCCCGAACCCTGCCCCCGCAAGGCCGGAAGGTCGACCCATCGGGTCGTGCACGTCGTGTTGAACGGAATCGCGAGGCGCGCTTAAACTATTGTTTTCACGCATGTCTTACGCTCAGACCGACTGCGCGCATCGGGCGTGCTCGTTAAACGCGACCAGGCGTTTGGCGGAACTATCGCACCGCCCGACCGTTGCCCCCGCAAGGGACGACAACCACCCTCGAGGAGAAGACCATGAACAAGATTTCATCGGGTCTGCTGGCAACCGCGCTATCGGTTTCGTTCGCCGCGGCGGAGGTCGTGCCGGTCAATGCCCAGCCGAACTATGTGCCGCAAGGCCAAGACCTCTCGAATGTCCAGACGGTACAGTACCAGGACTGGAGAAAGCGCCGCAGTTTCAATCGCTCCCGCGGCATGTATGAGCGCAATGGCGCCGTGTACTGGAACGGCCATCGCGGCTACCGCGAATATCGTCGCGGCTATCGCCGTCACGGCGATTTCTGGTTCCCGCTTGCCGCATTCGCTACCGGCGCGCTGATCACCGGCGCGATCGTCAACAGCCAGAACCGCTATGCGGATGCGCATGTACAGTGGTGCTACGATCACTACAGAAGTTATCGCGCCTCGGACAATACATACCTGTCCAGCTACGGCAGGCGCGAGTGCCGCTCGCCCTACTGACGGCCTTTGGTAAGTCTCCAGCTCGCTGACCGAGCTCGCGCCGCAAGGCGCGGGCTTTGCTGCGAGTCAGCTGGCCCAGCTGATGCTTTTGAAAACCAAATACAGGCCTCCGCCTTCGCCACGCGGAGACCGGTAAGCCCCAAGCGCGTTGCAAATTCGAACCATCGCGCCGGTCAGTTCCCAGCCGAGCGCTTCGAGGTCGTTGGCCATGTCTATCACATAAGCCTGCTTCAGTTCGTCTATGCCCTTCTCCTCGCCGAACGACCGGACCAGTTTTGCATCGCTGAGAAGTTCGCCGGGCAAGTTCGAATTCGCCCACGCCCAGAGCCAGTTGCTCGCCTTGGCGCTTGTGGAGCCGGCGATCTGAATTTCAGAGACCACCTTCACGACGCCGTCTGCCGAGAAAAGCAGCTTTCCGGTCGTCAAGTCGTAGTCGTAGCGTGACCAGCTGCCGAGGTGGAATTCGCGCTGCAGGCGATCGTTCTTGGCGTTCAGTTGATCGAAAGCCTCATCGCGCCATGCAGGATACCAGTCTGGCTGCTTCATGCCTTCGCCTCTGCTGCGCTCCCTCATTGCACGCTCAGCGTGCGCCGCACAGCGTCGCGCCAGCCAGCGAGCTTCGCCGAGCGGGTGCCGCCATCCATGTCCGGCTTGAAACGGCGGTCGAGCGCCCAGGTCTTGGCGAACTCCCTCGCCTTCGGCCACACGCCGGCTTTCGATCCGGCAAGCCAGGCGGCACCCAGCGCGGTCGTCTCCAGGATCGTCGGGCGGTCGACCGGCGCGTCGAGGATGTCGGCCAGCCTCTGCATGGTCCAGTCGGACGCCACCATGCCGCCGTCGACCCGCAGCACGGTCTTGGCGGAAGCGCCTTTCCAGTCCTTGCGCATGGCGTCGAGCAGGTCGCGCGTCTGGAAGGCGACGGACTCTAACGCTGCCCGGGCAAATTCTGCGGGACCCGAATTGCGGGTCAGTCCGAAAATGGCGCCGCGCGCGTCGGCGTCCCAGTGCGGCGCGCCGAGCCCGACAAAGGCCGGCACCAGATAGACCTGCTGCGCCGGGTCGGCGGCCGCAGCAAGCACACCGCTCTGCTCGGCCTTGCCGATCACCTTGATGCCGTCACGCAGCCATTGCACGGCCGCACCCGCGATGAAGATCGAGCCCTCCAGCGCGTAAGTTGTCTTGCCGTTCAGCCGATAGGCGATGGTGGTCAAGAGCCGGTTCTTGGAGCGCACCAGGTCGGCGCCGGTGTTGAGCAGCGCGAAACAGCCGGTGCCGTAGGTGGACTTCATCATGCCGGGCTCGAAGCAGGCTTGGCCGATGGTCGCCGCATGCTGGTCGCCGGCGACGCCGAGGATCCTCATCTCGGCGCCGAAGAGGCCCTTCTCGGTGGCGCCGAAATCATCGGCGCAGTCCTTCACCTGCGGCAGGATCGCGGCTGGTATCCTTAGAATGGCCAGCAGCTCGTCGTCCCAGATGTTCTTCTCGATGTTGTAGATCAGCGTGCGCGAGGCGTTGGTGGCGTCGGTGGCGTGCACCTTGCCGCCGGTGAGCCGCCAGATCAGGAAACTGTCGATGGTGCCGGCGAGCAGCTCGCCCTTCTCGGCGCGCTTCCTTGCGCCCTTCACCTTGTCCAGCATCCAGGCGATCTTGGTCCCGGAAAAATAGGGATCGAGCAGCAGCCCCGTCTTGCGGGTGAATGTCTTCTCCAGCCCTTGGCTACGAAGCTTCTGGCAGAGCGGTGCAGTGCGACGGTCCTGCCACACGATCGCATTGTGGATCGGCTTGCCGGTCGCCTTGTCCCAGATGACGACGGTTTCCCGCTGATTGGTGATGCCGATCGCCGCCACGTCGGATGCCGCCCCGCCGGCCGCTTTCAGCGCCGCCTTCACCGTCGCGACCACGCTTGCCCAGATGTCTTCCGGGTCATGTTCGACCCAGCCGGAAGCCGGATAGTGCTGCGTGAATTCCTGCTGGCCGACGCCCGCCACCTTCATCTTTTCGTCGAAGAGGATCGCCCTGGTCGAGGTCGTCCCCTGATCGATGGCCAGCACAAAACCGCTCATTCCGCATCCCTCCGCTTCTCATGCAACAGGGGAGACGGCAAAGCCGCCTCCCCTGCATTTCCTAGCATGGGCGAGCCCGCCCACGTCATGCCGTTACTTCTGCCAGCTCTTGACCAGCTCGTCGTAGTTGACGGTGATCGGCTTGTCCTTCTCGTTCTCGACCTTGAGCTGCGGCGCAAGGTTGCCCTTCGAGACGGCGTCCTTGTTCCAGTAGTCGAGGTCGTGCTCCTCGGCCATCTTCGGGCCGATGTCGCCCTGCACGCCCGCCTTCTCGAGACGTTCGAGCACCTTCTCCTGGTCGGCGCAGAGCGAGTCCATCGCTTCCTGCGGGCTCTTGGCGCCGGAAGAAGCGTCGCCGATGTTCTGCCACCAGAGCTGCGCCAGCTTCGGATAATCCGGAACGTTGGTGCCGGTCGGGGTCCACTGCACGCGTGCCGGCGAGCGGTAGAACTCGACGAGACCGCCGAGTTTCGGCGCCCGTTCGGTGAAGCTCTTGTCGTGGATCGTGGAGTCGCGGATGAAGGTGAGACCGACATGGCTCTTCTTCACGTCGACCGTCTTCGACACCACGAACTGCGCGTAGAGCCAGGCGGCCTTGGCGCGGTCGGTCGGCGTCGACTTCATCAGCGTCCAGGAACCCGCGTCCTGATAGCCGAGCTTCATGCCGTCCTTCCAGTAGACGCCGTGCGGCGACGGCGCGACGCGCCATTTCGGCGTGCCGTCCTCGTTCACCACCGGCAGGCCGGGCTTGGCCATGTCGGCGGTGAAGGCGGTGTACCAGAAGATCTGCTGCGCGATCGTGCCCTGCGAGGGCACCGGACCGGATTCGGAGAAGGTCATGCCCTGCGCTTCCGGTGGCGCATAGGCCTTCAGCCAGTCGAGATATTTCTGGATGGCGTAGACCGAGGCCGGGCCGTTGGTGTCGCCGCCACGGGCGACGCAGGAGCCGACGGGACGCGAGTTCTCGTCGACCTTGATGCCCCACTCGTCGACCGGTTTGCCGTTCGGAATGCCCTTGTCGCCGTTGCCGGCCATGGACAGCCACGCATCGGTGAAGCGCCAGCCCAGCGACGGGTCCTTCTTGCCGTAGTCCATATGGCCGAAGACCTTCTTGCCGTCGATCTCGCGGCCGGTGAAGAATTGGGCGATGTCTTCATAGGCCGACCAGTTGACCGGCACGCCGAGGTCGTAGCCGTACTTGGCCTTGAAGTCCGCCTTGTTCTTCTCGTCGTTGAACCAGTCGTAGCGGAACCAGTAGAGGTTCGCGAACTGCTGGTCGGGCAGCTGATAGAGCTTGCCGTCCGGCGCGGTGGTGAACGACTTGCCGATGAAGTCGTCGACATCGAGCATCGGATCGGTGACGTCTTTGCCCTCGCCGGCCATCCAGTCCGTCAGGTTGCGCACCTGCTGGTAGCGCCAGTGCGTGCCGATCAGGTCGGAGTCGTTGACCCAGCCGTCATAAAGATTCTGGCCGGTCTGCATCTGGGTCTGGATCTTCTCGACGACGTCGCCTTCCTGGATGACGTCATGCGTGACCTTGATGCCGGTGATGGCGGAGAAGGCCGGCGCCAGCACCTGCGATTCATAGGAATGGGTGGCGATGGTTTCCGACACGACCTTGATCTCCATGCCGGCAAACGGCTTGGCTGCGTCGATGAACCACTGCATTTCCTTTTCCTGGTCGGCGCGCGAAAGCGTCGACAAGGGGCCTATCTCTTTGTCCAGAAAGGTTTTTGCCTCGTCCATTCCGGCGTAGGCGTGGCCCGCGCCGAGCAATAGAACAAGGGCGGTCGTTGATGTTAGAAATTGCCGTCGCATGTGTCTCCTCCAGTCTTAGGTTTCAAGTGCGATCTGGAGCGGCCGCCAGCACGCGGCCGCTCCAACTATTCCCCCTCTATACGTATCGGAATACGCCAATCGCGTAGACCACGGAGAGAGCGAGAGCCCACCACAGGTTAGGCCCGACGAGACCCAACCAAGCGAGATGGATAAAGGCGCTGCCGAGCAGCGAAACGAAGAGGCGGTCGCCGCGCGTCGTCTCGAAGCGCAGCACGCCGACGCGCGGATTGCCGCCGGGCGAGACATATTCCCACACGCCCATGCCGAAGAGCATCAGCACGATGACGACGAAGAAGGCGGCCGTCGGCCAGGTCCATGCCATCCAGGAGAAGTCGAGATTCATGGATCACACCCTCCCCAGGGCGAAGCCCTTGGCGATATAGTTGCGGACGAACCAGATGACCAAAGCGCCGGGGATCAGCGTCAGCACGCCGGCGGCGGCGAGCAGGCCCCAGTCCATGCCCGCGGCCGAGACGGTGCGGGTCATGGTGGCGGCGATCGGCTTGGCGTCGGTCGTCGTCAGCGTGCGGGCGATCAAGAGCTCAACCCACGAGAACATGAAGCAGAAGAAGCAGGCGACGCCGATGCCGCTCGCGATCAGCGGCATGAAGATCTTCACGAAGAAGCGCGGGAAGGAATAGCCGTCGATATAGGCGGTCTCGTCGATCTCCTTCGGCACGCCGGACATGAAGCCTTCGAGGATCCACACCGCCAGCGGCACGTTGAACAGGCAGTGCGCCAGCGCCACCGCGATATGCGTGTCGATCAGGCCGAAGGCCGAGTAGAGCTGGAAGAACGGCAGCGCGAACACCGCCGGCGGCGCCATGCGGTTGGTGAGCAGCCAGAAGAACAGGTGCTTGTCGCCGAGGAAACGGTAGCGTGAGAAGGCGTAGGCCGCGGGCAGCGCGACCGCCACCGAGATCACCATGTTCATCACCACATAGGTGATCGAATTGATGTAGCCGGAATACCAGGACGGATCGGTGAAGATGATCTTGTAGTTGCGCAGCGTCGGCTCGTGCGGGAAGAGCGTCAGCGAGGACACGATCTCCTGGTTGGTCTTGAAGCTCATGTTGATGAGCCAGTAGATCGGCAGCAGAAGCAGGACGATGTAGATTGTCGGCACGATCCACCACCAGCGCGACTCCTCGCCGCGACGGCGCATAAGCTTCGCCACCTCGTCCTGCGACAACGTGCTGCCTACTTCGGTGACCACCGTTTCGCTCACGCGTGTCGTCTCGTTGGCACTCGCCATCTCAGCGCTCCGCGTCGTAGTTGGTCATCACGGTGTAGAACACCCATGACAACAACAGGATGATCAGGAAGTAGACCAGCGACATGGCGGCCGCCGGACCGAGATCGAACTGTCCGAGCGCCGTCTTGACCAGATCGATCGACAGGAAGGTCGTCGAATTGCCCGGACCGCCGCCGGTAACGACGAAGGGCTCGGTGTAGATCATGAAACTGTCCATGAAGCGCAACAGCACGGCGATCAGCAGCACGCGCTGCATCTTCGGTAGCTGGATGTAGCGGAATACCGCCCAGCGCGACGCGCCGTCGATCTTGGCCGCCTGGTAGAAGGCGTCGGGGATCGAGACCAGGCCGGCATAGCACAGCAGCACGACCAGACTCGTCCAGTGCCAGACGTCCATGACGATGACCGTGACCCAGGCATCGATCGGATTCTGCACATAGTTGTAATTGATGCCGAGCCTGTTGACGTAGTAGCCGAGCAGGCCGATGTCGTTGCGGCCGAAGACCTGCCAGATCGTGCCGACGACGTTCCACGGAATGAGCAGCGGCAACGCCATCAGCACCAGGCAAACCGGCACGCCCCAGCCCTTCTTCGGCATGTTGAGCGCGATGAAGACGCCGAGCGGCACTTCGATCGCCAGGATGATGAAGGAGAAGATCAGGTTGCGCACCATCGCTTCCCAGAAGCGGTTGGAATGCAGCAGCTCCTCGAACCACTCGGTGCCGGCCCAGAAGAAGACGTTGTTGCCGAACGTGTCCTGCACCGAATAGTTGACGACGGTCATCAGCGGGATGACGGCGGAGAACGCCACCAGCACCAGCACCGGCAGGACAAGGAACCAGGCCTTGTTGTTCCAGGTCTTGTCCATCTATGCCCCCATCTCGACGCGCCATGAATCGGCATAGATGTTGATGCCGGCAGGCTCGAAGCGGACCTTTGGTTCGGCCGGCACCTCGTCGTCCTCGCCGATGACGGCGGCGATCTCTTTGCCCTCGAGATTGGCGCGCACCACCTTGTGGCGCCCGACATCCTCGACCTTGCCGACGGACACCGCCATGCCCTCCCGGCCGAGCCGCACATATTCCGGGCGGATGCCGAGCTCGACGGGGCCGGCAGCGGCCTTGGGAACCCCCGGCAGCTCGATGCGCTGCGCGCCGAGCATCGCCGTCTTGCCCTCGATGGCAACCGGCAGAACGTTCATGCCCGGCGAACCGATGAAATAGCCGACGAAGGTGTGGCGCGGCCGCTCGAACAGTTCGGCCGGCGTGCCGATCTGCACGATCTCGCCGTCATACATGACCACGACGCGGTCGGCGAAGGTAAGCGCTTCGGTCTGGTCGTGGGTGACATAGACCATGGTGTAGCCGAAGCGGCGATGCAGTTGCTTGAGCTGCGAGCGCAGCACCCATTTCATATGCGGGTCGATGACGGTGAGCGGCTCGTCGAACAGGATGGCGTTGACGTCCGAGCGCACCAGGCCTCGGCCGAGCGAGATCTTCTGCTTCTGGTCGGCGGTCAGCTTGCGCGCCTTCCGGTTCGCCATCGAAGCGAGATCGATCATGTCGAGGGTCTCGCGCACCTTGCGGTCGACATCGGCCTCCGGCACGCGGCGGTTACGCAATGGGAAGGCCAGATTGTCGTAGACGGTCATGGTGTCGTAGATGACCGGGAACTGGAACACCTGGGCGATGTTGCGCTCCTGCGTCGACAGACGGGTCACGTCCCTGCCGTTGAACAAAAGCTGGCCGTGCGAGGGATGAAGCAGCCCCGAAATGATGTTGAGCAAGGTGGTCTTCCCGCAGCCCGAGGGCCCGAGCAGCGCGTAGGCACCGCCGTCCTCGAAGGTGTGGTGCACTTCCTTCAGCGCGAAATCCGAATCCTTCTTCGGATTGGGCAGGTAGGAGTGGCGGATGTGGTTGACCTCGATGCGCGCCATCGCTTCCTCCTCAGGCCGCCAGCTTCGACGCAGTCACGGCGCGGCCGTTCTGGTCGAACACCATGATGTGGCGCGGATCGATGAACACCTCGACCTCGTCGTCGGTCTCGAAATCGAGAATGCCATGCGCAAGCATGACCCAGCGCGCGTCGGCGAAGTCGAGATGGACGAAGCTTTCCGAGCCGGTGATCTCGGTGATGGTCACCTTTGCCCGCACCGGCACGGCGCCGGCACTGGGGCGCTCGAGCGACAAATGGTGCGGCTGGAAGCCGATCGTGTAGCTGGCATCCGGAATGCCGAGCAATTCCGGCGGAACCGGCAGCTTGACGCCGCCTTCGAGCAGGAAATCGGATCCCTTCTTGGCAAGCACGATGGTATTGAGCGGCGGATCGGCGAACGTTCGTGCCGTCACCAGGTCGACCGGTTTGCGGAACACTTCCACGGTCGGCCCGAATTGCGTGACGCGGCCCTCAGAGAGAGTCGCCGTGTTGCCGCCGAGCAAAAGCGCCTCGTGCGGCTCGGTGGTCGCGTAGACGAAGATGGTGCCGGCGGCGGCAAAGATCTTCGGCAGCTCGGCCCGCAATTCCTCGCGCAACTTGTAGTCGAGATTGGCGAGCGGTTCGTCCAGCAGCACCAGGCTGGCGTTCTTGACAATGGCGCGGGCAAGCGCCGTGCGCTGCTGCTGGCCGCCCGACAGGCTGAGCGGCGTGCGGTCGAGATAGGGCGTGAGCTTGAGCAGCGCGGCGGCGTTGCGCACTTCCTTGTCGATCCTGGCGTGCTCGACGCCGGCGACCCGAAGCGGCGAGGCGATGTTCTCGTATACGGTCATCGCCGGATAGTTGATGAACTGCTGGTAGACCATGGCGACGTTGCGCCTCTGCACCGGCTGTCCGGTGACGTCCTTGCCGTCGAACCAGACCGAGCCGGAGGTCGGCGCGTCGAGGCCTGCCATCAGCCGCATCAGGCTGGTCTTGCCGGAAAGCGTCGGCCCGAGCAGGACGTTCAGCGAGCCGTGCTGAAGCGTCAGCGACACGTCGCGGATATGCTCCTGCGCACCGACCGTCTTCGTCACGTTCCTCAATTCCAGCATCACGCCTCCTCCCAGGCCTTGCGCGCTATTGGGCGGTCTTTATTCGGCCGCCGCGACGTGGCGTCGGCTCAGTCCACGCATGAATTCTTCGAGCGCCGCTGTCTGCTCGCGGCTGAAATGCAGGCCGCGCTTGGTCCTGCGCCACAGCACGTCTTCGGCGGTGACGGCCCATTCGTTCTCGACGAGGTAGCGCAGCTCGGCCTCGTAAACGTCGGCGCCAAAATTGCGGCCGAGATCGGCGTTCGACTTGGCCAGCCCAAGCAGCTTCTCGGCGCGCGTGCCGTATAGCCGGGTGAGCCTGCGCGCCAGCCGCTGGTCGAGGAACGGATAGGCGTTCTTCAACCTGGCAACCTGCGCGTCGAAGCCGGTCGCCGGGAAATCGCCGCCCGGCAGCGGCGCATTGGCGGTCCATGGCTTGCCGCGCTTGCCGAGAAAACCTTCGATCTTCTCCAGCATCGATTCAGCGAGCCGGCGGAACGTCGTGATCTTGCCGCCGAATGAATTGAGCAAGGGGGCGGCGCCCTCCCCGCCTTCGGCTTTCAGCACATAGTCGCGCGTCGCTTCCTGCGCCTTCGAGGCACCGTCGTCATAAAGAGGGCGCACGGCGGAATAGGTCCAGACGATGTCCGAGCGCTTGACGGGTTGCGCGAAATATTCGCTTGCCGCGGCGCAGAGATAGTCGATCTCGGCATCGCTGATCTTCACGTCATGCGGATCGCCGGGATAGTCGCGGTCGGTAGTGCCGATCAGCGTGAACTCTTCCTCGTAGGGAATGGCGAAGATGATGCGGCCGTCCTTGTTCTGGAAGAAGTAGGCGCGCGGATCGTCGAATTTCTTCCTGATGACGATGTGGCTGCCCTGCACCAGGCGAACATTGTGCACGTCGTTCTGCCCGACCGCCTTTGCCAGCACCTGATCGACCCAGGGTCCCGCTGCATTGACGAGAAGGCGGGCCCGGACTTCCTCGGTCTCGCCGCTCAGCACGTTCTGGATCTTGATCGTCCACAGCGCGCCGTCGCGGCGCGCGCTGACCACTTTGGTGCGGGTGCGGATGATGGCGCCGCGGTCGGCCGCGTCGCGGGCATTGAGCGCCACCAGGCGGGCATCGTTGACCCAGCCGTCCGAATATTCGAACGCCTTGCGGAAGAGCGGCTTAAGCGGCTTGCCGGCCGGGTCGCTGGCCATGTCCAGCGTTTTCGTCGCCGGCAGCAGCTTGCGCCCGCCGATATGGTCGTAGAGGAACAGGCCGAGCCGGATCAGCCAGGCCGGGCGCAAACCCTTGGCATAGGGCAGCACGAAGCGCATCGGCCAGATGATGTGCGGCGCGTTCTTCCATAGAACCTCGCGCTCCATCAGCGCCTCGCGCACCAGGCGGAATTCATAGAACTCAAGATAGCGCAGGCCGCCATGGATAAGCTTGGTCGAGCCGGAGGAGGTCCCGCTGGCGAGATCGTTCATCTCGGCCAGGAAAACCGAAAATCCACGGCCGACGGCGTCACGGGCGATGCCGCAGCCGTTGATGCCGCCACCTATGACGAAAATGTCATGGATCGGGGATGCGCTCACAAGTTTCCTCCGCGATTTCGCATTGCACCATTTTTGTGTTTTGCGAAACCGTGATGGAATTATTTCGAACTCAATACGAATGTCAAACGAAATATCACAGATGTGTGAGACGCCCGCGAAGCGACATTATCCGAGCGCCGTCTCGATCAGACGAACCTCCGTCTCCTCGCAGATCCGGCGCACCGAAGGGATGTCGCAGCGATCGGTGATGAAGGTGTTGACCTGCGACAGGTGGCCGATGCGAACCGGCGCCGTGCGCTCGAATTTGGTCTGGTCGGAGACGAGAATCACGTGGCGCGCATTGGCGATGATGGCTTGCGCAACCTTCACCTCGCGAAAATCGAAGTCGAGCAACGCGCCGTCATGGTCGATGGCCGAGGCGCCGATGACGGCGTAGTCGACCTTGAACTGCCGGATGAAATCGACGGCGGCCTCACCGACGACGCCGCCGTCCGAGCCGCGCACCACGCCGCCGGCGATCACCACCTCGATCGAAGGGTAGATGCGCATCCTATTGGCAACATTGATATTATTGGTGATGACCATAAGCCCGTTATGATCGAGCAGCGCCTTGCTGACGGCTTCAGTGGTAGTACCGATATTGATGAACAGCGAGGCGTTGTCGGGGATCAGCCTGGCTGCGGCGCGACCGATCGCCTCCTTCTCCTCGGCCGCAATCTTGCGCCGCGCCTCATATTCCATGTTCTCGATGCCGGACGGAAACAACGCGCCGCCATGGACGCGTGTCAGCAAACGCTGGTCGCACAGGTCGTTGAGGTCCTTGCGGATGGTCTGCGGCGTCACGTTGAAATGTGTCGCCAGGTCTTCGACCAGAACCCGGCCGTGGTCCTTCGCCATCTGTATGATCTCGGCATGGCGTGGCGAAAGAAACATCCGGCGTCCTCCTCCGTTTTCGTTTTTCTGGTCTATATCGGAAAACGAAAGCGATGAAAAGGCATAAGCCGGCTAACGAAATTCACTTGATCGCAAAGGCAAACCGGTTCGCAACCCATTTGCCGCCTCAGACAAGACGACGCGCGACCTCGGTGACCACATCGAAGGCCGCGTCAATATCGGCAGCCGTGGTCTCGAACTGCCCCGCCTGGAAGCGGATCGACACTCGTCCGTCCACGCGGGTCTGCGTCAGATAGATGCGGCCGTCCGTGTTGATGGCATCGACAAGTCGCAGATTGTGCTCGTCCGGATCGGCGTCCGCCGGGGCGCGATGCCGGAACGAAAACAGCGACAGCATCGGCTCGGTGACGAGCTCGAAGTCGTCCTCCTTGGCAAGTCGCCCGGCGAGGCCTTCGCTCCAGGCGACGTGATTGCGGATCATCCTGCGCAGGCCTTCCAGCCCATGGGCGCGCAGCAAGAACCAGAGCTTCAGCGCCCGGAAACGGCGGCCGAGCGGCACCGACCATTCCGAATAGTTGATGATGCCGTCATGGCCGCGGGTCTTGAGATAGTCCGGCTTGATCGCCAGCGTGCGCACGAGGTCTTCCGGTTGGCGGACAAACTGGATCGAGCAGTCGAACTGCGCGCCCAGCCATTTGTGCGGATTGAAGACAATCGAATCGGCGCCCTCGACGCCAGCCCAGAAATGCCGGTATTCCGGGCAGATCATGGCCGATCCTGCCCACGCTGCGTCGACATGAAGGTAAAGCCCATGCCGCTTCGCGACAGCGGCAACGGCGGCGATGTCGTCGGTGCCGCCGGTGCTGGTGCCGCCGACACATGCGATGATGCCGGCGGGTAGCAGGCCGGCCTCGCGATCGGTAATGATCGCTGCCTCCAGCGCCGCCGCGTCCATCGCGCGGAAACGGCCGGCTACAGGGATGCGAACGAGGTTCTCCTCGCCGATGCCCGAAACCCAGATCGCCCGGTCGATCGACGTGTGGACCTGATCGGAAGAATAGACGCGCAACTTCGCCTGTCCGGCGAGCCCCTTTTTGTTGCCCTGCCAGTCCAGCGCCCGCTCGCGCATGGTAAGCACCGCGGCAAGCGTCGCCGATGAGGCGGAATCCTGGATGACGCCGGAGAACCCTTCGGGCAGCCCGAGCGCCTGGCGCATCCAGTCGACGATGCGCATCTCGAGCTCGGTAGCAGCCGGCGAGGTCTGCCACAGCATGCACTGCGCCGCCATCGCCGAAACCAGATATTCCGCCACGACCGAAACCGGCGCCGCGTTAGCCGGAAAATAGGCGAAGAAGCGCGGATGCTGCCAATGCGTCATGCCAGGCACGATCTTCGCTTCGAAATCGGCGAAGATCTTCTCCATCGGCTCTGCCGTTTCAGGCGGCGAGGCCTCGATACTCCTGAAGATTTCGCCCGGACCTATCGCGGGCCGCACCGGCCGCTCGCGCAGACTCGCGCGGTAGTCCGCGCCCCAGTCGGCCGCGCGTCTCGACCATGCCTTGAATTCATCGTTGTTCATACAGCCTCTCGCTGGATCGAGCAGTCATAGCCGGCTATAGCGCCAGCCCATCAGCAATTGATTAACATGTTAAATATAATCGATCAACCGCCACCGGAACGGAAAAAGGCGCCCTACACCGGAAAGTCCGGCAAGCTGGCGAAAGCCGTTTTAAGCGCGTTCGACCAGCCCTCGGAAATGGCGCGATAATACTGGTCGTCCTGGCCGAACCGCTTCTTGAGACCGACCTTGAGCGCGTCCTTCTCCAGGAAGAGCAGATCGAGGGGCAAGCCGACAGACAGGTTCGACTTCAGCGTCGAGTCGAAGGAAACCAGAAGCAGCTTCACCGTCTCGGCCAGGCTCATCGCGCGGTCGTAGGCGCGGATGATGATCGGCTTGCCGTATTTCGTCTCGCCGATCTGGAAAAACGGCGTGTCGTCGGTCGACTCGATGAAATTGCCCTCGGGATAGATCATGAAAAGCCGTGGTGGGCTGCCCTTGATCTGCCCGCCGAGGATGAAGGAGGCGTTGAAATAGGAATCGGCCTGGTCGCCGGTTGGCGACGATTGCGCGATCACCTCTTTCACAGTTTCGCCGACCAGCCGCACGGTCTGGTACATGGACGGCGTTTCGAGCAGCTTCTCGTGGCGGTCGCCGACCGCCTTGTTGCGTTCGTCGAGCAGGCTGACGACGGCCTGGGTCGTGGCAAGATTGCCCGCCGACATCAGCACGATGACGCGCTCTCCCGGCTCTTCCCAGACATGCATCTTCTTGAAGGTCGAGATCGAATCCATGCCGGCATTGGTGCGCGTGTCCGACATGAACACGAGCCCGCGATCGATCTTGAGGCCGACGCAATAGGTCATGGTCGCTCTTCTGATGAGTCTCGGACGAGATTACTGCTCTACCGTGACGGTGACGGCAAGCTTCTCTTGCGCTTGCCCCAGCAGTATTCCCGACACCGGCGAGGCGTCGCGATAGTCGCGACCCGTCGCCACTCTCACGTAGCGTTCGTCGGGAGAGATGCCGTTCGCGGGATCAAAGGCAACCCAGCCGAGGCCGGGCACATGCGCTTCGGCCCAGGCATGGCTTGCCGCCTGCTCGACCGAGGCGTCCATCATCAGATAGCCGCTGACATAGCGGGCGGGAAAGCCCATCACGCGCGCCACGGCAGCGAAAATGTGGCTGTGGTCCTGGCAGACGCCGGCCTTCAGCGCCAGCGCTTCCTCCGCCGGCGTCACGACGCTGGTCGTGCCGGGCTTGTAGGCGACGCGCTCGCGGATCGCGCCCATCAGCCTGTGCAGCCGGTCGATGTCGGTCCCCTCGCCGACCGATGCGGCCAATTGGCGGATGCCGTCACCGGCGACGGTGAGCTGCGTCTCCTGGGCGAACAGCCAGAGCGGGGCGAAGCCCTGGTGAGGGCCGTACACGCCGGCCGTGTCGCGCGTCGTCACCTCGCCCTGCGCCTCGACCGTGATGACGTTGTGGCCGCCCTCGGCGCTCACCAGCCGGGTGTCGTTGCCGAAATGGTCGGTGAAACGCACTTCCTCGCGCGCGCCGTCGATCTTGATCGCCCAGGACGCGACCGTCTGCGTCGGCCCGCTGAGTGGCATCAGGCGCAGCCGCTGCAGCAGATACTGTACCGGTGCGTCGTAGTGGTACTCGGTCCGGTGGGTGATCTTGAGCCGCATGGCGCCTGCCCCGCTCAATAGAACCGATAATCCTGGGCAATCTCGTCGCCCAGCCTGGTGTTGTCGCGAATGAATTCCGCCAGGAATTCGTGCAGGCCATGGTCGAAAATATCCTTGATCGACCCTTTCTTCAGCATGGCCTGGATCTTCTCGGCCGTGGCGTGGCAGGCGTGGCGCTCGCCATAATCGTCGGCGAGGAACTTCAAATGCTCGCCGAGGAAGCGATAGCAGAAGGTCAGCGAGCGCGGCATGCGCACGTTGAGGATCAGATAGTCTGCGATGTTGGTCGGCTTGTAGTCGGCGTCGTAGACCCAGCGGTAGGAGCGATGCGCCGACACCGAGCGCAGGATCGATTCCCATTGATAATTGTCGAGCGTCGAACCGACCCAGGAGATCGACGGCAAGAGCACGTAGTATTTGACGTCGAGGATGCGGGCCGTGTTGTCGGCGCGCTCGACATAGGTGCCGAGCTGCGAGAAGTCGAAGATCTCGTTGCGCAGCATGGTGCCGTAGAACGAACCGCGGATCAGCGCCGTCTCGCGCTTGATGGCGTCGAGCACGGTCGGCAGGTCGCGCTCGTCGATCGGCCTTGCCAGCATGCGCTTCAGCGACATCCATGCTTCGTTGATGCTCTCCCAGGTTTCGCGGGTCAGCGCGGTGCGCACCATGCGCGCATTGTTGCGCGCCGTCTCGATCGACGACATCGTGCTCGACGGGTTCGAGGTGTCGCGCACCAGGAAGTCCGAGACGTTGGCGGCCGTGTAATCCTGGTATTTCTGGCTGAAGGCAACGTCGGAGCCGGCGCTCAGCAGCACCGAATTCCATTCCTCCGATGCGTTCTGAGTACGCGTCAGCGCCATGCGCAGGCCGGCATCGACCAGGCGCGCCATGTTTTCGGCCCGCTCGATATAGCGGTTCATCCAGTAGAGACCGTTGGCGGTGCGGCCCAAGAGCATATCAGCTTGCTCCAGTGTCGAGCGAATAGCGAATAGCGAGTAGCGAGTAGCGGAAAAAGGACTTCATGACTTTTGTTGCAGGCTCCTGATCATCGAACGCAGCATTTTCCCGATTTCATCAGTTTGGCCAAGCAAGCTGGTGACCTCCGCTTCGACCATCAATCCTACCTCTCCACTTAATATGAGATGAGTCTCCAACTCTTTCAGAGAGCCCTACGCCGTGCGAAGAAATTGAATAAAGGCTCCTGTACTTTCTCTTCCGTGACCCTCTGCAACATTCGCTGCGATGGAAGCCGCCGAGCGTCGTATCTGAGAGGTCATCCCGTAAGCTTCGCTGTTCGGAAAAGCTTTCGTGGCCGAGTAGCAATTTGCCGCCAACTTCAAGGCTGCCTTCCAAACGATCAGGTCTCGGTAAGATTGCCGTCGTATTCCCCTCTTTCCCTACTCGCTATTCGCTACTCGCTCATCTTAATCATCCAGCACCCACGTATCCTTCGTCCCGCCACCTTGCGACGAGTTCACAACCAGCGACCCCTCCTTGAGCGCTACCCTGGTCAGTCCGCCAGGCACGAGTTGGATGCGGTCCGAGACGAGCACATAAGGCCTGAGATCGACATGCCGCGGCGACAGGCCCTTCTCGGTGAGGATCGGGCAGGTCGACAGCGCCAGCGTCGGCTGGGCGATGTAATTGCCGGGCTTGGCCTGCAGCTTCTTGGCGAACGCCTCACATTCCTTCTTGGTCGCCGCTGGACCGACCAGCATGCCGTAGCCGCCGGAGCCGTGCACTTCCTTGATCACGAGCTCGCCAATGTGCTCCAGCACATATTTCAGGCTGTCCGGCTCCGAGCAGCGCCAGGTCGGGATGTTGCCAAGGATCGCCTTGCGGCCGGTGTAGAACTCGACGATCTCGGGCATATAGGAATAGATCGCCTTGTCGTCGGCGATACCGGTTCCCGGCGCATTCGCAATCGTGATGTTGCCGGCTCGATAGACGTCCATGATGCCCGGCACGCCAAGGGCGGAGTCCGGCCGGAAGGTCAGCGGATCGAGGAAGGCGTCGTCGACGCGCCGGTAAAGCACGTCGATCTGCTTGTAGCCTTCGGTGGTGCGCATCGTGACATGGCCGTCGACCACGCGCAGGTCCTGTCCTTCGACAAGTTGCACGCCCATCTGGTCGGCGAGGAAAGCATGCTCGAAATAGGCTGAGTTGTAGCTGCCCGGCGTCAGCACCGCGATGGTCGGCGCGCCCTTGGCGCTCTGCGGCCTTACCGCTGCCAGCGACTGGCGCAGCAGCTGCGGATAGTTCTCGACCGGCCGCACTTTGACCTGCTGGAACAGCTCGGGGAAGAGCTGCATCATCGTCTCGCGGTTCTCCAGCATGTAGGAGACGCCCGACGGCGTGCGGGCATTGTCTTCGAGCACGTAGAATTCGTTCTCGCTGATGCGGACGATGTCGACGCCGATGATGTGGGTGTAGACACCGGCTGGCGGCCTCACCCCGATCATCTCTGGCAGGAACGCTTCGTTCTTCGCCACCAGCTCCTTGGGAATGCGCCCGGCGCGCAGGATTTCCTGGCGGTGATAGATGTCGTCGAGAAAAGCGTTCAGCGCCTGCACGCGCTGCTCTATGCCCTGCGTCAGCCGGCGCCATTCCTGGCCGGAGATGATGCGCGGGACGATATCGAAAGGGATCAGCCGCTCGGAGGCTTCCTGCTCGCCATAGACGGCAAAGGTGATGCCGGTCTTGCGGAAGACGCGCTCGGCGTCCTGCATTTTCTCGGTAAGCCTGGCCGGATCCTGTTCTTTCAGCCAGCGATCGTAAGCCTGATATGGTCTTCTCAATCCGGAGGCTTCCGGAAGCATTTCGTCGAACGCTGCCAATCGCGTACTCCCTCTGAAGCCATTTCACTGGCCTCGCCGGAGAAAATCAAGCGCAATCGGTGATTTGAGAGGCGGCGGCGGCCGCTCCATGCAAATTGCCTAAGATTAGGGCAGCGGGAGCAATGCTGGGTCAGACCCTGCCCGGTGACCGGGCATAAAAGGCGAGTCAGAATGCCCGGAAGGTAACGATGGTGAAGGTGTCTTTGATTCCAGGCAGGATCTGCACCCGTTCATTGACGAAGTGGCCGATATCCTCTTGATCGTCGACATAGAACTTGGCGAGCAGGTCGTAATTGCCGGCGGTCGAATAAATTTCGGAGGCGATCTCGGCGTCGGCGAGCGCGCTGGCGACCTCGTAGGCCTTGCCCAGATCGCACTTTATCTGCACGAAAAATGCCTTCATTGCCGATCCTGTGAGCTTCTACGCGAATAAGCGGCCCTTGTGGCAGACTGCCGCCCTGCTTTCAAGCATCAGGCGGCGCAGGTCTCGGCGACCGCTTGCCGCAATCCGGCGATGGCCATGCCCGATCGGCAGCCGCCATTGACCAGCGCCAGCATGCCTTTGAATGAGATGCGCCGGCTTAATGCATGTCTCCCGAAAGTGGGAACCGGTTTCGGGATAAAGACATGCGTAAAATCAAGAGTCTAAAGCGCAGGGAGCGAATCTGAAAGATCGCGACGCGCTTTAGACGGCGGCGCGGGTAAGAATATTCCGAACACGATGAAACCGCGGCAGGCCGCCCAGCGTATGTTAGACTGCGCTTTGCAAGTGAATTCCGGGAGGCAGGCCATGCGCCGCGCTTTGTTCGCACTCGCTCTCGTTCCGATGCTTGTGACTTCCATGGCCTTCGCCGGCGATGCCGAGATCAAGGCGGCGCAAACGGTCATCGACAGCCAGCTCAAGGCTTTCCTCGCCGATGACGGCGCAACCGCCTACAGCTTCGCGGCGCCCAACGTGAAGCGCATCTTTCCGACCATCGACACCTTCATGAACATGGTGACCAACGGCTATGCGCCGGTGCGCAGGCCGCAGAGCTATTCCTTCGGCAAGGTCGAGCAGACCGGACCGAGTTCGATCATCCAGCAGGTGCTGATCGTCGGCCCCGACGGCAAGGACTACGAAGCAGTCTACACGCTGGAACAGCAGCCGGACGGCAGCTTCAAGATCACCGGCTGCAGCCTGCGCGCCTCGACTTCGGTCAGCACCTGACGCGGTCGATCAATACCGCGCCCTGCCGCCAGACATGTCAAACACCGCGCCGGTGTTGAAGCTCGAGGCATCGGAACAGAGCCAGAGCACCAGCGCCGCGACCTCCTCCACCGCTCCGAGCCGCTTCAGCGGGCTGGCGCCGACCATGTCGCTGACGACCTCGTTTCCGAGACGCCGGATAAGATCGGTGTCGATCGGACCCGGCGCGACGCAGTTGACGCGGATGTCGGTGTCGCAGACCTCACGCGATAAGGCCTTGGTGAAGGCAATGATGCCCGCGCTCGCCGCCGAATAGACCGCAAGGTTCGGCAATCCCTCCTTGCCGGCGAGCGACCCCATATTGACGATGCGGCCGCTGCCGGCCTTGCGCATGACCGGCAGCACCTGATGCGTGACCTCGAACGTGCCGATGACATTCACACCAACGATGCGCTGCCACTCGGCCGGATCGAAAGCCTCGAAGCCAAGGTAGGGACCAAGATAGCCCGCATTGTTGACGAGAATGTCGACCCGCCCCGTCCTGGCGACGATCTCGCTAAGGGCTCCGCTTATGTCTTGCGCCTTGGTGACGTCGACGGTCTGGCTGCGGATTCCGTCGGCAGGCGCGGGGTCGGCGTCCCATACCCAGACGTCCGCACCCGACCGGGCCAACAGCGTCGCCACACCCCTGCCAATGCCCCGTGAGCCGCCGGTCACGATAGCCGTCTTGCCGGCAAAGTCGTAGGTTACACTCATGCTGATCCCCAAGGCACCAAGTCTGCTCCCGGGAGCGGCCGCCCGTCAATTGCGGGAACGGAGCGGCTAAAGCGCGTCGCGATCTTTCAGATACGCTCCCTGCGCTTTAGGTTCTTGATTTTACGCATGTCTTTATCCCGAAACCGGTTCCCACTTTCGGAAGACATGCATTAGAGGGCGGGAATATCGCCCCTCGCCCAGCCTTCCGAAATCTCGGCCGCGCGGGCTTCGAATGCCTGCGCCTCGATCGCCGCGCGGATGTCCTGCATCAGCTTCTGATAGTAGGACAGGTTGTTCCAGGTGAGCAGCATCGCCCCCAGAGACTCCTGCGAACGCACGAGGTGATGCAGATAGGCGCGCGAGTAGTCGCGAGCGGCCGGGCAGTCGCTTTCCCCGTCCAGCGGACGTGGATCGTCGGCATGACGGGCGTTGCGCAGGTTGATCTTGCCGCGACGCGTGTAGGCTAGCCCATGGCGGCCGGCGCGCGTCGGCATCACGCAGTCGAACATGTCGATGCCCCGTGCCACCGATTTCAGGATGTCCTCGGGCGTGCCGACGCCCATCAGGTAGCGCGGCCTGTCGGCCGGCAGTTCCGGGCAGGTGATGTCCAGCATTTCCAGCATCACCGCCTGCGGCTCGCCGACCGCCAGCCCGCCGACGGCATAGCCCTTGAGGTTCATCGCCTTCAACGCCTGCGCCGAGCGCACGCGCATCACCGCGCTGTCGCCGCCCTGCACGATGCCGAACATGGCCTTGCCCGGCTGGTCGCCGAACGCGGTCTTGCAGCGCTCGGCCCAGCGCAGCGACAGCTCCATGGCGCGCTCGATCTCCGTCGGCTTGGCCGGAAGCGCGGTGCATTCGTCGAGCTGCATCTGGATGTCGGAATCGAGCAGCCCCTGGATTTCGATCGACCGCTCCGGCGACATCTCGTAGGGGGCGCCGTCGATATGCGAGCGGAAGGTGACGCCCTTTTCGCTGAGTTTCCTCAGCTTCGATAGCGACATGACCTGGAAGCCGCCGCTGTCGGTCAGGATCGGATGGGGCCAGCGCGCGAACTCATGCAGGCCGCCGAGCTTCGCCACGCGTTCGGCGCCGGGCCTGAGCATCAGATGATAGGTGTTGCCGAGGATGATGTCGGCGCCGACGCCGCGCACCTGGTCCATATACATGGCCTTGACGGTGCCGCCGGTGCCGACCGGCATGAAGGCCGGCGTGCGGATCTCGCCGCGCGGCATGCGGATTGCGCCGCGCCGCGCCTTGCCGTCGGTGGCGGTGAGCTTGAACGAAAAAGTCTCAGCCATCGAATTCCTTGTCGTGTACGGGCGCGCCGGGTGCCTGCTCGTCGAGCGACTGCCGGTAGCGGATGCACCCGCGCATGAATTTCGGCCAGGGCGGCACGGCGATCGCCGGCTCGGTCTTCTCCGGCAAAAGGTTCCAGAGGTCGGGGTGATGCCAGCACAGATCATGGCCGGTCGCATCGCGATGCGCGCGGATGCCGGCACGCAGCTTCTTGATCTCCGCGACCAGCGCGTCGCGCCCCATTGTCTCGAGATCACTGTCCATCGCGTGTCTCCGCTCGGAAAAGCAGGCTGGAGTCGCCGTAGGAATAGAACCTGTAGCGGCTCTCGATGGCATGCGCATAGGCCGAACGCATCGTCTCCAGCCCGCTGAAGGCCGAGACCAGCATGAACAGCGTCGAGCGCGGCAAATGGAAATTGGTCATCAGCATGTCGGCCGTCCGGAAGCGGTAGCCTGGGGTGATGAAGATATCGGTCGGCCCCGACCAGGGCTCGATCCTGCCATCTTCGCGCGCGGCGCTTTCGAGGAGGCGTAGCGACGTCGTGCCGACGGCGACGATCCGCCCTCCCCGCGCCCTTGCCGCATTGAGCGCATCCGCCGTGTCGGCGCTTACCAAGCCGGTTTCGGCATGCATCCTGTGATCGGCGGTGTCGTCGGCTTTCACCGGCAGGAAGGTGCCGGCGCCGACATGCAGTGTGACGAAGCGGCGCTCGAAGCCCTTGGCATCGAGCGCGGCAAACAGCTCCGGCGTGAAATGCAGTCCCGCGGTGGGCGCGGCGACGGCGCCCTCTTCCCTGGCATAGATGGTCTGATAGTCGCTGCGGTCGCGCTCGTCGTCGTCGCGTTTCGAGGCGATGTAGGGCGGCAGCGGAATGTGGCCGACGGCGTGCATCGCCTCATCGAGGAACGGGCCGGAAAGATCGAAGCCGAGCAGCGCCTCGCCCGCCTCGCCCTTCTCGATCACCGTCGCGTCGAGCTGGCCGAGGAAGCAGGAATTCTGGTCATGGCCGAAATGGATGCGGTCGCCGGCAGCGATACGCTTGCCCGGCCGCATGAACGCCTGCCAGCGGTCCGGCGCCACACGCATATGCAGCGTCGCCTCGACCTGCGCCATCGCCTCGCCGCGCTTGCGGATGCCTTTGAGCTGCGCCGGGATGACCTTGGTGTCGTTGAACACCAGCACGTCGCCCCTGCGGAGCAACGCCGGCAGATCGCGCACGATCCGATCTTCCAAGCCTTCGTCGGGCCTGACGACCAACATCTTGGAGCTGTCGCGCGGCTCCGCCGGACGCAGCGCGATGCGGTCCTCCGGCAGGTCGAAGTCGAACAGGTCGACACGCATCAGAACAGCCGGATGAGCAACGCTCCGGCCAGCAGCAGCACGGCCCCGGCGACGCGGCCAAGCGAGATCTCGCGCACCGCGACGCCGAGGAAGCCGACGCGATCGACGAGCATGCCGGCAATCAGCTGGCCGGCGACCAGGAAGGCCATCAGCGCGGCCGCGCCGATGCGCGGAGTCAGGATGGTGGAGAGCGTGACGTAGAAGCCGCCAAGCACGCCGCCGGCCACGAACAACCACGGCGCCGGCGCCTTCCAGTCAAGCGAGACGCCCTGCAGCTTGACCACGGCGGCCGCGATGATGCCGAGCACCACAGCACCCGACAGGAAGGAAAAGGCGGCGGCCGCGACCGGCAGGCCGAGGCCGCGCGCCAATTGCGAGTTGATCGGCGCCTGAATGGCGATGAAGGCACCGGACAGGATGCCAAGCAGGGACCAGACAGCGCCCATTATCGATATGCCTTTACTTGACGTCCGCTGCGACCTTCAGCGACACGATCTTGTCGGGATCCTGCACCGGCTCGCCGCGCTTGATCTTGTCGACATTCTCCATGCCTTCGATGACCTGGCCCCAGACCGTGTACTGGCGGTTGAGGAAGGAAGCGTCGTCGAAGCAGATGAAGAACTGCGAATTGGCCGAGTTCGGGTTCTGCGCGCGAGCCATCGAGCAGGTGCCGCGGCCGTGGTTGGCGTTGGAGAATTCGGCCTTGAGGTCCGGCTTGTCGGAGCCGCCCATGCCGGCGCGGGACGGCGCGAAAGAGGGTTTGCTCGAATTGCCGAACTTGACGTCGCCGGTCTGCGCCATGAAGCCGTCGATGACGCGGTGAAAGACCACCCCGTCATAGGCGCCTTCACGCGACAGCTCCTTGATGCGGGCGACGTGGCCGGGCGCAAGGTCCGGATACATCTCGATGACGACCTGGCCCTTGGTCGTTTCCATGATGAGCGCATTCTCGCGGTCCTTGATCTCAGCCATGTCAGAAAATCCTTTGAAAATTGAGTTGGTTACTTGTTGTCGGCGGCGATGCGAACCTTGATCATGCGATCGGGGTCGGTGACCGTGCCGTTGTCGGCCTCGTCGCCCTTCTTGATCTTGTCCACCAGTTCCATGCCGCTCTCGACCTTGCCGACGATGGTGTACTGACCGTCGAGGTTCGGCGCCGGCGCGAACATGATGAAGAACTGGGAATTGGCCGAATTCGGGTCCTGCGAGCGGGCCATGCCGACCACGCCGCGGGTGAACTTCTCGGTCTGCGAGAACTCGGCAGGCAGGTCGGGAAGGTCGGAGCCGCCGGTGCCGACGGCTTCGGGGTTGAAACCCTTCTTCATGTTGCCGAACTTGACGTCGCCGGTCTGCGCCATGAAGCCGTCGATGACGCGGTGGAACGCGACGTTGTCGTAGGCGCCGTCACGCACCAGCTTCTTGATCTGCGCGACATGTTTGGGCGCGAGATCGGGACGCAGCGCGATGGTCACGTCGCCGTCCTTCAGCGTGACGACCATGGTGTTTTCCTTGTCGGCGGCGAAGGCAGGCAGGGGCGCCGCCAAAAGACCGGCAAGCACGACAAGGAACGAAGCGAGCTTTTTCAGCTGCATGAACTCTTCTCCGAAAGTCTTTTGTTTGGGTGCATGTCGTTACCCCAAAACCGGGATCCACTTTTGGGCGACATGCACTATTTCGCGAATTTGGCAGTGAGCGCGCCTGCAACGGCAGCCGGCACGAATGGGCGGATGTCGCCGCCCATCGACGCAATCTGGCGGACAAGTGTGGCGGTAATGGTGCGCACCGACGGGCTGGCCGGCAGGAAAACGGTCTGCAGCTCCGGCGCCATGGTTTCGTTCATGCCGGCCATCTGCATCTCGTAGTCGAGATCGGTGCCGTCGCGCAGGCCGCGGATGATGATCGAGGCGCCATGCTTCCTGGCGGCGTCGATGACCAGACCGTCGAAGGCAACGACCTTGATACGGGCGCTGTCGCGGCCGAACTCCGCCTTGGTCGCGGCCGCGATCAGCTTCACGCGTTCCTCGAAGGAAAACAGCGGCGTCTTGCCCGGATGGATGCCGATCGCCGCGTAGACGGTGTCGGCCACGGCGAGCGAGGCCTTCAGGACGTCGAGATGGCCGTTGGTCAGCGGGTCGAAGGAGCCGGCGTAGAGGGCGGTGCGTTCGGTCATGGCAGGCTTCTAGCGGGCACGCGGGCGGAAGGCAAATCCGATTAGTTGCGGCATCGTGTGAACCATTTCGCGGACATGAACGACGGATGAATGCGACAATCACGAACGCTTCACGCAGCGTTCACTATGTTGCCACTTCAGGAGATGAAACCAAAGCACCACCTTTATCGTTGTGAGCGCAGGAGAACACGCAAATGCTGATCTACATGCTTGCCACTGCAATGACCATCGTGATGCTGATCGCAACCGCCTTCGGGTTGCATCAGGAAGCGGCGCGAGTGCGCGTCAAGGCAAACGCCAAGCGGCTCGACGGTTTCGCTGCCCACAACGTCTACCGTCGCCACTGATTTCCAGCCATGATCGCACCGGCCCAAGGGCCGGTGGCGCGTAGCCAAAGCCTATTCGAGATTTCCCTCGCCCACGTCCTCCGCGGTGCCAGCCTCACCCGAAGGCGTCTCTTCGGCTTCCTCGTCCGACTGCGGCTCCGAAATCCGCTCAACCGACACCACCTTCTCGCCTTCGGCCGTGTTGAAGATGGTCACGCCCTTGGTGGCGCGGCTGGCGAAGCGTATGCCGTTGACCGGCACGCGGATGACCGTGCCGCCGTCCGAAACCAGCATGATCTGATCGTCGTTGCCGACCGGGAAAGTCGCGACAAGGCGCCCGATCTCGGCCACTTTCGACACATCCGTGGCGCGAATGCCCTTGCCGCCGCGGCCCGTCAGGCGGAAATCGTAGGACGACGAACGCTTGCCGTAGCCGTATTCGGTCACCGTCAGCACGAGCTGCTCATGCACCTTGAGGAATTCGTAGCGCTCATCGGAAAGCTCGGCTTCCTCGCCGATCTCCTCATTGGTGAGCGCGATCTCTTCCTCCTCGGCAGCACCGCCCGCGGCCAGCCGGCGTTCGGACGCCGCACGTTTGAGATAGGCCGCACGCTCAGCCGGCGAGGCATCGACATGCTCGATCACCGACATCGAGATCACGCGATCGGTCTCGGCCATGGCGATGCCGCGCACGCCGACGGAGTTGCGGCTCTGGAAGACGCGCACGTCGCTGACCGGGAAGCGGATGCACTGGCCGGAATTCGCCGTCAGCAGCACGTCGTCATTGTCGGTGCAGGTCTCGACGCCGAGGATCTCGTCGCCCTCCTCCTCCAGCTTCATGGCGATCTTGCCGTTGCGGTTGACCTGGACGAAGTCGGACAGCTTGTTGCGCCGCACCGTGCCGCGCGTGGTGGCGAACATCACGTCGAGCTCGCCCCAGCTCGTCTCGTCCTCGGGCAATGGCATGATGGTGGTGATGCGCTCGCCCTGCTCGAGCGGCAGCATGTTGATCAGCGCCTTGCCGCGCGATTGCGGATTGCCGACCGGCAGCCGCCACACCTTTTCCTTGTAGACGATGCCGCGTGAGGAGAAGAACAGCACCGGCGTGTGCGTGTTGGCGACGAACAGCCGGGTGACGAAATCCTCTTCCTTGGTCGACATGCCGGAGCGGCCCTTGCCGCCGCGGCGCTGCGCCCGGTAGAGCGACAGCGGCACGCGCTTGATGTAGCCGGAATGGCTGACGGTGACGACCATGTCCTCGCGCTGGATCAGGTCCTCGTCTTCCATGTCCGCCCCGCCCTCGGCGAGTTCTGTGCGGCGCGGCGTGCCGAACTCGTCGCGCACCGCGATCAGCTCGTCCTTGACGATCTGCTGGATGCGCGCGCGGGACGATAAAATGTCAAGGTAATCAACGATCTCGGCGCCGATCTTGTTCAGCTCGTCGGCGATCTCGTCGCGGCCGAGCGCGGTCAGGCGCTGCAGGCGCAGATCGAGGATCGCGCGCGCCTGCTCCTCGGAGAGATTGTAGGTGCCGTCCTCGTTGATGCGGTGGCGCGGATCGTCGATCAGCTGGATCAGCGGAGCGACGTCGTGGGACGGCCAGCGCCGCTCCATCAACTGCTCGCGCGCCGTCTGCGGATCGGGCGCGGTGCGGATCAGCTTGATCACCTCGTCGATGTTGGCGACCGCGATGGCGAGACCGACCAGCACGTGAGCCCTCTCACGAGCCTTCCGCAAAAGATACTTCGTGCGCCGGCTGATCACCTCTTCGCGGAAGCCGACAAAGGCCTTCAGCATGTCGATCAGCGTCAGCACTTCCGGCTTGCCGCCGTTCAGCGCCACCATATTGGCGCCGAACGAGGTTTGCAGCGGCGTGAAGCGGTAGAGCTGGTTGAGGATGACGTCGGCGACGGCCTCGCGCTTCAGCTCGATGACGACACGGTAACCCTGGCGGTCGCTCTCGTCGCGAATGTCGGAGATGCCCTCGATGCGCTTCTCGCGCACCAGCTCGGCCATCTTCTCGATCATCGCCGCCTTGTTCACCTGGTAGGGGATCTCGGTGACGATGATCGATTCACGGTCGTTGCCGCGCGCCTCGATATTGACGCGGCCGCGCATGACGATCGAGCCGCGGCCCGTCGAATAGGCGTTGTAGATGCCGGAACGGCCAAGCACGATGCCGCCGGTCGGGAAATCCGGACCGGGCACGATCTCCATCAGCGACGGCAGATCGATGGCCGGATTGTCGATGATGGCGATGGCGCCGTTGCAGACCTCGGCCAGATTGTGCGGCGGGATATTGGTGGCCATGCCGACGGCGATGCCGCCCGAGCCGTTGACGAGAAGGTTCGGGAAGCGGGCCGGCAGCACGCGCGGCTCGGTGGCGGAAGCGTCGTAAGTGTCCTGGAAATCGACGGTTTCCTTGTCGATGTCCTCCAGCAGCTCATGCGCGACCTTGGTCAGCCTCGACTCGGTGTAGCGCATCGCCGCCGGCGGATCGCCGTCGATCGAGCCGAAATTGCCCTGGCCGTCGATCAGCGGCACGCGCAGAGACCAGTCCTGCGCCATGCGCACCAGCGCATCGTAGATCGAAGCGTCGCCATGCGGATGGTATTTACCCATCACGTCCGCGACCGGGCGCGCCGACTTCACATATTTGCGGTTCCAGTGGTAGCCGCTTTCATGCGAGGCGTAGAGGATGCGGCGATGGACGGGCTTCAGGCCGTCGCGCACGTCGGGCAGCGCGCGGCTGACGATCACGCTCATGGCATAATCGAGGTAGGAGCGCTGCATCTCCTCGATGATCGAAATCGGCTCGATGCCGGTGGGGCCGCCCTCCGGCCCGCGCGGTGTCTTCTGGTCGGTCAAATCAGGTCACAATCCTGTCGGGAATCACTCACCGCTTATATAGGAAGCCGGGCTGAAACTCCAATGGCGGCGACACTTTTCCAGAGACAATTTCGGTGGTAATTTCAAAAGGATACCGCTGATTGCGACGATATGGCCAAGGTCGATTTCGCCGCCAGAGTGGCAAGGTCGGCCATGGATCGTCTTCCTCGGGCGGAAACAGCCAACGCGATGAACTGGACCTCATGGCTGCCTCTGCGGGCGCTGAGCGGCTGGACGGCAAAGGACCTCGATAGCGATCTGGCGGCCGGCATCACGTTGGCGGCGATCGCCATTCCCGAACAGATGGCGACGGCCAGGCTCGGCGGCTTCCAGCCGGAGATCGGTTTCTTCGCCTTCGTTGCCGGATCCGTGGCATTCGCCCTCTTCGGCTCCAACCGCCAGCTCTCGGTCGGGGCGGATTCGACGATCACGCCGCTTTTCGCCGGCGGGCTTGCCTTGGTAGCGACATCCGGCTCGCCGCACTACCTGGCACTGGCGGCCATGCTGGCGCTGATGGTCGGGCTGCTGGTGGCGCTGAGCGGCGTCTTCCGTCTCGGCTGGATCGCCGATCTCCTTTCGGTGCCGGTCACGACCGGCTTCCTCGCCGGCATTTCCCTCCACATCATAGTCTCGCAATTGCCGGGTCTTCTCGGCCTGCCGCAGGAAAGCGGCGAGACGCTGCGGCGCATCGGTGAAATCGCCGCCAATCTTCACTTCGCCAATCCGTGGAGCCTGGCGCTCGGGCTCGGCGTGTTCGCGATCGTTTTCATTGCCGCGCGCATCAGCGCCCGCATCCCCGCGGCCCTGATCGGGATGGTGCTGGCCACACTCGCCGTCATCGTCTTCGACTTGAAGCGCCAGGGGGTCGAAGTACTCGGCGCCTTGCCGAACGGGTTGCCGACGCCCGAAATGCCGACCGTCGACTTCCGGGATGCGCAGGCCCTTGTCCCGCTCGCGCTGCTGATCGCCATCGTCGTCATGGTGCAGACGGCGGCCACCAGCCGCTCGTTCGCGCCGCAGGATGGCGAAGCACCCTACGTCAACCGCGATTTCGTCGGCGTCGGCGTGGGCAGCATCGTGGCCGGCCTGTTCGGCGCCTTTGCCGTCAACTCCAGCCCGCCGCGCACGGCCATCGTCGCCCAGACCGGCGGCCGCTCGCAGCTGTCTGGCCTGATTGCAGCGGCCATCGTGCTGGCGCTCAGTACCTTTGGAGGAAGCCTGCTCGCCAACGTGCCGCAGGCCGCCCTTGCCGGGGTGCTGATGTTCGTGGCCCAGCACATCCTGCGCTGGCAGGTTTTCGCCAAAGTCTATCGCCAGGCGCCGGGCGAGTTCGCGCTGATCCTGGTCACCATGATCGCCATTGTCGTCCTGCCGATCGAAACGGGCGTCGCGATCGGCATCGGCCTGTCGCTGCTGCACGGCATCTGGGGCTCGACGCATACGGAGCCGATCGAGCTGGCGCAGGTGCCGGGCACGTCGGTCTGGTGGCCGCCGAGCGGCTCGAGCGCGGGCGAGCAGCGCCCCGG
Source organism: Mesorhizobium sp. (assembly GCA_004963905.1). Lineage (GTDB taxonomy): Bacteria > Pseudomonadota > Alphaproteobacteria > Rhizobiales > Rhizobiaceae > Mesorhizobium. The sequence goes on along the minus strand of SUGL01000011.1, from coordinate 110,095 downwards.
CGTGCTGGTGGCTGCGTTCCAGGCGCCGCTCTCCTTCGTCAACGCCGACCGCTTCAAGCGCGGCCTGCGCGACCTGATCGACGCCAGGAGCGATGAGGTGAAATTGGTGGTGCTGGAGGCCAGCAACATCGTCGAGATCGACTACACCGCCGCCCAGGCGCTGATCGACACCATCCGCCACTGCCGCGACAAAGGCGCCGTCTTTGCCATCGCGCGCATGGAATCGCTGCGCGGCCAGGCGGCGCTGAACCGCTTCGGCATCGCCGACCTGGTCGGCACGCAGCGGATATTCCACAGCGTCGACGCCGCCATCAAGGCGCTTGGCCCAGGACAACCTCAACAGCAGGACGACGTGCAATGACAAGTCCACGCGAACCCATCGTTACTCCGGTCGCGGTGAAGGAACTGCGGCCTACGCAAATGACGGTCGGCATGCGCGAGGTGGAGCTGAAACGCCGGATGATCCGGGCGCGGAACGACGAGGAAACGGGCACGTTCCTCGGCCGTCACATGGTGCCGGTGGTGCTGGGTCCGAAGAAGCGCAACTATGTCGTCGACCATCACCACATGGCCCGCGCCCTGCTCGAGGAGGGCGTCAAGGACGTGCTGGTGACGGTGACCAGCGACCTGTCGAAGCTCGACAAGGACGCTTTCCTCACCATGCTCGACAATCGCGGCTGGATGCATCCGTTCGACGAGAACGGCAGGCGGCGCGACTATGACGCGCTGCCGAAGAGCATGGCCGATCTCGTCGACGACCCCTATCGCAGCCTCGCCGGCGAATTGCGCAGGGAGGGCGGCTTCGCCAAGGACACGACGCCCTTCAGCGAGTTCCTGTGGGCGGATTTCCTGCGTCGGCGCATCGACCGGGCTGCGGTGGCGAAAAGCTTCGACAAGGCGATGAAGCGGGCCCTTGCCCTGGCCAAGAGCAAGGACGCGGATTATCTGCCCGGCTGGTGCGGCCCGACATCGGACTGACGGGTGCATCCCATTGGCTGGTGCAATCCCAGGAAAGTGCGTAGCGTTTTCAAAACAAACGGTTAGAGCGGTTCAGTGAAGCGCCGGATCGCTCTGACGCCGTGGGCGCGATAGGCGCCGGGCGCCTCGCCCATCTCGCGCTTGAACCGCCGATTGAAGGTCGACAGGTCGTTGAAGCCGGCGTCGAAAGCGATCGTCGAGATCGCTTCGTTCGACACGCGCAGCCGCACGGCGGCTCGGTGCAGCCTGGTCCTCAGCAGGAACTGATAGGGCGTCATGCCGGCGACGTGCCGGAACGTGCGCAGGAAGTGAAACGGGCTGGTCGCCGTGCCGTCGGCGAGCTCGGTCAGCGACAACGGCCGTTCGGCGTTGAGCTCTATCAGGCGCACCGCCTCGGCAACGCGTTTCTGGTCGCGGCGGCCGGGTGCGGATGCCACCCTGGAATCGTGCGCAGCCGCGACGACCGCGCCGGCGATGCGCAGGCCGAGTTCTTCGAACGCTTCGCCGTCGTTCGTTTCCCGCGCGGCCTCCGCTTGCGCCAGCAATGATGCCAGCGCCGGCAAGGGCGGCAGGCGCGGGCCGGCGAAGCCGAGCCGCCTCCCGCCGGGCGTGTCGGCGACGACGCGCTCCATATAGGCCGGCGAAAAATGGGGCAGCGGTCGCCGGCGCCATGTTCGTGGCCGCATTCGTAGCAGGCGCCGGGATTTCCGAGCAGGACGGCGCCGGGAGCAAGCATCACCGTGCCCTGCCGCGTCCGGTAGCGGAACGTGCCCCTGGTCACGGCGGCGACGCAAAAACAGCGATGCTGTTCCTCGAAGGGCCGGTCGCCGGCGCGAGCCGTGCAGATCACGTCTGACACCTGCCAGCCAGGCCCAGAGGCAAGATTTTTCTCGGTCGTCGTCATGGGCGTCGTCGTCATGGGCGAAAAATAGCAATTTTTCCCAAGCGCAGAACCCGGCCAAGCCCCTATTGCTTCCCCTCTCCTGACAAACGAGGCAGCAACATGACCGATCCTTTTGCTGAAGCCCTGCACAGCGACGGCCCCGATCCGGACCTTGCCGAGAAGCTCAAGCTCTACGGCCGCTTCGTCGGCGCCTGGACATTCGACGCCACACGCACTCTCGAGGACGGCACCCGGCTTACCGGACGCGGCGAGGTGCATTTCGGCTGGGTCCTGGAAGGCAAGGCGGTGCAGGACGTCTGGATATTGCCCGCCCGGGACGCCAGCCCCTCGCCCTCCCTCGGTCCCTGGACTTTCTATGGCACAACGCTGCGCGTCTACGATCCCGGCATCGATGCCTGGCACATCTTCTGGAGCGATCCGCGCAGCCGCTATTTCAGCCGCCAGCTCGGCCGTGGCGAGGGTGACACGATCGTCCAGCAAGGCGTCGATGACACCGGGTCCTCGGTACGCTGGAGCTTTTCGCGCATCACCCAGAACTCGTTCCGCTGGCTGGGCGAGCGTTCGCATGACGGCGGCGAGACCTGGCGCATCGAGGTCGAGTTCCTCGCGCGGCGGGTGGGTGAGAGTTGATGACCACCGAAGATCGCAGCGGCACGAAAAAAGAGCCGTAGCGATCCTTCGCGCCCCCCTCTGCCCTGCCGGGCATCTCCCCCACTTGGGGGGAGATTGGCAGTTTCGGCGACGGCGCCCTTCCTGCATGCTAGTGATTGGCGAAGGCCGATGCGGCATCCGATCTCCCCCCTTGTGGGGGAGATGTCCGGTTCACCCTCCGAAGCTGCAGCGCAGCTGCTGCGCAGGACGGGCAGGACAGAGGGGGGCGCTGTCCCGCCAGCTTTCACAGCTTCGCACACCATTTCTGTCGCGCCTGTTTCCAGCGCCCCGGCTTTGCTCTACCAATTGCGGGGCTTGGGCTTCGCCCGGCGGGAGGGGACCAGCGATGCCGAGTTTCGACAGCCTGTTCAACGCCTTCGTCACCATCCTGGTGACCATCGACCCGCCGGGTCTGGCGCCGCTCTTCCTCGCGGTGACGCGCGGCATGAACCGCGAGGAGCGTCAGCAGGTTTCCGTCCGCGCCTCGGTGATCGGCTTCCTGGTGATGGCGCTGTTCGCGCTCGCCGGTGCCTCGATCCTGTCGGTGTTCGGCATCACGCTGCCGGCCTTCCGCGTCGCCGGCGGCTTCCTGCTCTTCTTCATCGCCTTCGAAATGGTTTTCGAGCGCCGGCAAGACCGCAAGGAGAAGATCGGCGACGTCGCCATCACCAAGGACATGATCCACAACATCGCCGCCTTCCCGCTGGCGATCCCGCTGATCGCCGGCCCCGGCGCGATCTCGGCGACCGTGCTGCTGTCGGGACATTTCGAGGGTTTTAGCGCTCAAGCCGCGCTGGTCGGCATCATCGCGATCTGTCTTGTCCTCACCTACCTGGTCTTTGTGCTCGCCGAGCGCATCGACCGCATCCTCGGCCAGACCGGCCGCTCGATCCTGACGCGGTTGCTCGGCGTCATCCTGGCGGCGCTCGCCGTGCAGTTCGTGGCTGACGGCGTCAGGGCGCTGATGGCCGCCTGAGCGGCACCCCTACTGCCTACTGCCTACTGCCTACTGCCTACTGCCTACTGCCTATTCCCTTATTTGGCCGCATCGACGACCTCGAAATCATGCGTGACGGTCGCCGTCTTGGCCATCATGGCCGTCGCCGAGCAATATTTCTCGATCGAGAGGTCGATCGCGCGTTTCACCTTGTCGCGCGACAGCGCCCGGCCCTTGACGATGAAATGCATGTGGATGCGGGTGAAGACGCGCGGCTCGGTTTCCGCGCGATCGGCATCGAGCTCGACCACGCAGTCCTCGACCGCCTCGCGGCCCTTTTCGAGGATGTGGACGACGTCATAGGCCGAGCAGCCGCCGGTGCCGATCAGCACCAGCTCCATCGGGCTTGGTCCCGGCGTTCGGCCTTCCGGCCCATGCGCCGTGCCCAGCACGACCTTGTGACCGCTGCCGGACTCGCCGACAAAGGTGCGTTCCTCGACCCATTTGACGCGTGCTTTCATTGCATTCTTCCTTGCGAAGCCGTGGCTGCCCTACTGCCCGAACACCACGGCATGCATGATACGTCCGGGCAGCAAGGTGAAGATGCCGGCGCCGACCAGCGCGAACAAGTAGAGCTTGATCATGACGCCGCGATGCGCGGCCACCTTATGGGTATGCGCATGCCACACCGCCAGCGGCACGGTGACGACCACCAGGATGGACAGGACGTGGATCGGGCTGAACGGCCCGATCAGCTGGATCTGCTGGATCCAGAAGCTCGAGACGGCGATGACCAGCATCAGCGCCGCCCAGAGATAGCCCATTACGCGATGGCGCGTCGTGCCTTTCGGCAGCGCCAGCTGGGCGCCGCCCACCGCCAGCGCGGCAAGAGCCGCGAACGCATGCCATGGAATGGGAGGCGGCGCGGATAGAAGCGGCCCGAGCGACATCCCCTCTCCTCAGATGCTTGCCACGCGGTCTCGGTTCTCAGAACGGAATCTCGTCGTCCAGCTCGCGCGACGAGCCGCCGCCACCGCCCCTGGAGCCGCCACCGCCGCCACGGCTGAAGCCCTCGTTCGGGCCCGACTGGCCGAAATCGGAGCCGCGGCTATTGCCGCCGGAATAATTGCCGACCTGGCCGCCGCCTTCGCCGCGCGCGTCGAGCATCTGCAATTCGCCGCGGAACTTCTGCAGCACGACCTCGGTCGTGTAGCGGTCGTTGCCGGTCTGATCCTGCCATTTGCGCGTCTGCAGCTGGCCCTCGACATAGACCTTCATGCCCTTCTTCAGATACTGCTCGGCGACCTTGGCGATCTGGTCGTTGAAGATGACGACGTTATGCCACTCGGTCTTCTCCTTGCGCTCGCCGGAATTCTTGTCGCGCCAGCTTTCCGAGGTGGCGATACGGATGTTGACGACCGGATCGCCCGAATTCAGCCGGCGGATTTCAGGGTCCGCTCCGAGATTGCCAACCAGAATGACCTTATTGACGCTACCCGCCATCGTACTTCTCCGCGCTCATCCGAAACAAATTTTAAGTCGCTCACCTTACAGCCTACGGGCCACCCATGCCCGCAAAGGCTGGCTTTTCCCACAAGGTTTTTGTTCTCTTTTCGTTCTAGTCTCGACCGCTACTTCTGTCAAGGAATGTCAGCAACAGGTGGTATTCCTGCGCAGGAAACAAAGGGGGATATCGGAATGATCATTGTTTCGCATGAGGACCAGCCGCGCGAAACGTGGCGGGCCGGAGTCGAGACCCGCATGCATGTTGCCGCCGCCAATGGCGCGGCCGGCCTTTGCATATTCGAGCAGTGGGTCGGACCAGGCGCCGGCGCGCCGACGCATAAGCACACGGTCGAAGAAGTGCTGACGGTGATTGCCGGCGAAGCCGAAATGTGGGTCGACGACCGGCAGGCCGTGCTCAGCGCGGGGCAGTCGCTGATCATTCCCGCGCACTGCAAACATGGCTTTCGAAACGTCGGCTCCGGCACGCTTCACATCCATGCCGTGCTCGCGTCGCCGATCTTCGAGGCAAGCTTCGACGGAGCCGCGGAACCGTTGAAACGCTGGACGCCCTAAAAGGGCACTTGCCAAACCAATAAGTATCGACTTATGCTTCATCTATGATCGAAGCAGAGATTTTCCGGGCACTGGCCGATCCGACACGGCGCGCCGTCTATGAGCGGCTGGCGGCCAGCGAACTGACGGTGTCCGAGCTGCGCGCCGGCATGAGCGTGTCGCAGCCGGCGGTCTCGCAGCATCTTGCCGTGCTGCGCGGCGCCGGTCTCGTAGTCGAGCGGCGCGCCGGCCGCAACGCCTATTATCGCGCCGACCCGCAAGGGCTCGATCCTCTGCTCGGCTGGATCGAACGCTACCGCGCCTTCTGGCCGGAGCGCATCGAGAGGTTGAAGACGGTTCTGAAGGAAATGGACCAATGACGACTGCAAAACACCCGGAAGCGGCCAATGCGCCGCTCAGCTTCGAATGCGATCTTCCCGACCCGCCGGAAAAGGTCTGGCGGGCGCTGACCGAGCCGGAACTGCTCGCCGCCTGGATGATGCCGAACGACATGAAGCCCGAAACCGGCAGGCGCTTCGCCTTTGCCGCGCCGGACATAGCGATCGAATGCGAGGTGCTCGAGGCCGAGCCCGGCAAGCGGCTGCGTTATTCCTGGCACGAGCGGTCCCGCGACGACGCGACCAACCCGTTGCCGGCCTTTGACAGCATCGTCACCTTCATGCTCGCGCGCACGGTTTCCGGCGGCACGCACCTGCGCATCGTCCATGACGGTTTCGTGCCGGTGGCGCAGCCTGTCCTCGCCGTTTCCGGTGCCGGCTGCGGGCTTTCGCTCGACGCGCGCAAGAACCCGACCGCCGCCAATGCGCCCTGCATGATGCTGCGCGCGGCCTGACCAAACACAACCGAGGAGATCTGCGATGAGCGCCTTTGCCAATCTGGTGCCGATGGTGATCGAGCAGTCGAGCCGCGGCGAGCGCGCCTTCGACATTTTCTCGCGGCTGCTGCGCGAGCGCATCGTCTTCATCAACGGCGAGATCAATGACGGCGTCTCGGCGTTGGTCTGCGCGCAGCTCCTGTCGCTGGAATCGGACCATCCCGACAAGGAGATATCGATCTACATCAACTCGCCGGGCGGCGTGGTGACCAGCGGCTTCGCCATCTACGACACGATGCAGTACATCTCCTGTCCGGTGTCGACGGTGTGCATGGGCTTTGCCGCGTCGATGGCTTCGTTCCTTTTGATGGCCGGCTCGCCGGGGCGGCGCATCGCTCTGCCCAACACCAGGATCGTGCTGCACCAGCCGCTCGGCGGTTTTCAGGGCCAGGCCTCCGACATCCAGCGCCATGCCGAGGACATCCTCCGCACCAAGCGCCATATGACCGAGCTCTATGCCAAGCATTGCGGCCGCAGCTATGAAGAGGTCGAACGCACGCTCGACCGCGACTATTTCATGACCGCCGAGGAAGCCAAGGCCTGGGGCCTCGTCGACCATGTCTACGACACGCGCAAGAAAGCGGCCTGACAGCGCTGCGCGGCAATTTGATTGCCGCGCGTCTGGCTTCGCTTTCGGCGCGCCTCTATAGTCCCGGCATGATCCGTTCGTTCAGAAATCCACTTGTCGCTGCGGCAGTGGCACTCGCGGTCGCGCTGATCGCCTCCAACACCGCCTTTGCCGACGATGGCTCGACGCAGAAACTGCCAGGCGTCAGCGGCGACTATCGTATTGCCAAACCTGCCCCGCAGCCCGAACCGGACGACGCGCAGCCCGCCGACAGCAACGGCACGTTCAAGATCGGCGATACCGATGTCAGGATTTCCGGCAGCATCACCATCGACATGGCAACGGGCGGCATCAGGCCACCCAACCACTGAGGCAATTCCGGGAAAAGCGCGGCCCCAGTCCGGAATTATGTAGACGGTAGAACAACCGCCCGACTTCTGACGTAAAATGTAAGCCCCGCCACTGCTTCCGCAGGTGGACGGGGCCTTCATGGATCTGAAACCCAACTTTGGCCGGGAGTGGACTGCCGGCGTTCTGTTTCGGATGCAACGCGGCCTTCAGCCGACGATCCGACTATGGTCTCTGATTGTAGGAATCGGCAGGTCACGGTTTGTCGGGTCGGCGCTCACGCCACCCTGGCACTTATGCCCGCCGCGGCTCCATCCTTGCGTGGAGCCTCAAGGGACTGTCCGGTGGCGTCATGCTCCGCTCCTTCTGTCCGTTGCGACCATTGTCGTACGAAGCTCTAATCGCAAGTGCCTGCGGCGTCTCGCAGGCCACCTTCGGGTGGCGAGGCCATCGAAAGACGGCCGGCTTCGCTGACGACCCGAGACTGCTCCCGCGGGTCGCCTGCGTCAACCGTTCAGTAGCCGATTACCGAAAAATGTGATCGCCGGGAGGTTACGTGCGGGTTAGTCGAGCACCACCGGATCAGTGAGGCCGGCAATAGACGGCGTTTGTTTCCACAGCGCTTTGTCAGGAGCGTGTTCGGCCTTTGTTCTTTCCGCTTGCCCGCTCGCGTGAAAGACGGTTAAACCCATAGTTGGCCGCTTCCGTCGAGATTGTGGCGTCTCTCGACGCGGCGGCCAAACTACCTACATAGAGGATGGCCGGGACAAACCCGCCAATCCAGCAAAATTCCAGACCTGAGGCGGCGACCGGCGATGGCCGACCAAAAATACCTTTCCATTCGCGGGGCACGCGAACACAATCTCAAGAACGTCGACCTCGACCTGCCGCGCGACAGCCTGATCGTCATGACCGGCCTGTCAGGATCCGGCAAGTCGTCGCTTGCCTTCGACACCATCTATGCCGAGGGCCAGCGCCGCTATGTCGAGAGCCTTTCGGCCTATGCCCGCCAGTTCCTGGAGATGATGCAGAAGCCGGACGTCGACCAGATCGACGGCCTGTCGCCCGCCATCTCGATCGAGCAGAAGACCACCTCGCGCAACCCACGCTCGACGGTCGGCACCGTCACCGAGATCTACGACTATATGCGCCTCCTGTTCGCGCGCGTCGGCATCCCCTATTCGCCGGCCACCGGCCTGCCGATCGAGAGCCAGACGGTCAGCCAGATGGTCGACCGCGTGCTGGCGCTTGACGAAGGCACGCGTCTCTACCTGCTGGCGCCGATCGTGCGCGGCCGCAAGGGCGAGTACCGCAAGGAGCTGCTCGAGCTGCAGAAGAAGGGTTTCCAGCGCGTCAAGGTGGACGGCGTCTTCTACGAGATCGCCGACGTGCCGGCGCTGGACAAGAAGTACAAGCACGACATCGACGTCGTCGTCGACCGCATCGTCGTGCGCGGCGATCTGGCGACGCGGCTCGCGGACTCGATGGAAACCGCGCTCAAGCTCGCCGATGGGCTGGCGGTGGCCGAGTTCGCCGACCGACCGCTCGACGCCAGCCAGACGGGCGAGGACTCAGTCAACAAGTCGAAGAACGAGACGCATGAGCGCATCATGTTCTCGGAGAAGTTCGCCTGCCCGGTGTCCGGCTTCACCATTCCCGAGATCGAGCCCAGGCTGTTCTCCTTCAACAATCCGTTCGGCGCCTGCCCGACCTGCGATGGCCTCGGCAGTCAGCGCGCCATCGACGTCAACCTCGTGGTGCCGGACGAGAACGTCTCGCTGCGCGACGGCGCCATCAGCCCATGGGCGAAATCGACCTCGCCCTATTACGCTCAAACTCTGGAAGCGCTGGGCAAGGCCTACGGCTTCAAGCTCGGCGACAAGTTCAAGGACCTGAGCGCCGAAGCGCAAGAAGCCGTGCTGCACGGCACCGGCGAGCGCGAGATCACCTTCCAGTATGATGACGGCCTGCGCTCCTATAAGACGACTAAGACCTTCGAGGGCGTCATCCCCAATCTCGACCGCCGCTGGAAGGAAACGGAATCGGCCTGGATGCGCGAGGAGATCGAGCGCTTCATGTCGGCGACGCCCTGCCCTGCCTGCAACGGCTACAGGCTGAAGCCGGAAGCGCTCGCCGTGAAGATCGCCGGAAAGCACATCGGCGAGGTCACCGAGCTGTCGATCCGCAAGGCCGACCAGTGGTTCACCGACCTGCCGGGTGAGCTCAACGAGAAGCAGAACGAAATCGCGGTCAGGGTGCTGAAGGAAATCCGCGAGCGGCTGCGCTTCCTGAACGATGTCGGTCTCGACTATCTGACGCTGTCGCGCAACTCCGGCACGCTGTCGGGCGGCGAGAGCCAGCGTATTCGCCTCGCCTCGCAGATCGGTTCCGGCCTGACGGGCGTGCTCTACGTGCTGGACGAGCCGTCGATCGGCCTGCACCAGCGCGACAATGCGCGACTGCTCGACACGCTGAAGCACCTGCGCGACATCGGCAACACGGTGATCGTCGTCGAGCATGACGAGGACGCCATCCTGCATGCCGACTATGTCGTCGACATCGGCCCGGCCGCCGGCATCCACGGTGGCCAGATCATCGCGCAGGGCACGCCGCAGCAGATCATGGCGACGCCCGCCTCGATCACCGGCAAGTACTTGTCGGGCGAGCTCGAAGTGGCGACGCCACAGCTGCGCCGCGAGGCGAAAAAGAACCGGCGGATCAAGGTCGTCGGCGCGCGCGGCAACAATCTGAAGAATGTCACGGCGGAAATCCCGCTCGGCACCTTCACCTGCGTCACCGGCGTTTCCGGTGGCGGCAAGTCGACCTTCCTGATCGAGACGCTGTTCAAGGCGGCCTCGCGCCGCATCATGGGCTCGCGCGAGCATCCGGCCGAGCATGACCGCATCGAGGGGCTTGAGTTCCTCGACAAGGTCATCGACATCGACCAGTCGCCGATCGGCCGCACACCGCGTTCCAATCCGGCCACCTATACCGGCGCCTTCACGCCGATCCGAGACTGGTTCGCCGGCTTGCCGGAGGCGAAGGCGCGCGGCTACCAGCCGGGGCGCTTCTCCTTCAACGTCAAGGGCGGCCGCTGCGAGGCCTGCCAGGGCGACGGCGTCATCAAGATCGAGATGCACTTCCTGCCCGACGTCTACGTCACCTGCGACGTCTGCCACGGCAAGCGCTACAACCGCGAGACGCTCGACGTGCTGTTCAAGGGCAAGTCGATCGCCGACGTGCTCGACATGACGGTCGAGGAAGGCGTCGAGTTCTTCTCGGCGGTGCCAGGCGTGCGCGACAAGCTGGTGACGCTGAACCAGGTCGGCCTCGGCTACATCCATATCGGCCAGCAGGCGACGACGCTGTCGGGCGGCGAGGCACAGCGCATAAAACTCGCCAAGGAGCTGTCGCGCAAGGCGACCGGCAAGACGCTCTACATTCTCGACGAGCCGACCACCGGCCTGCATTTCCACGACGTCGCCAAGCTGCTCGAAGTGCTGCACGAGCTGGTCGACCAGGGCAACACGGTGGTGGTGATCGAGCACAATCTCGAGGTCATCAAGACAGCCGACTGGGTGCTCGACCTCGGCCCCGAGGGTGGCGACGGCGGCGGCGAGCTGGTCGCCTCTGGCACGCCGGAAGCGATCGTGCGCGAGAAGCGCAGCTACACCGGCCAGTTCCTGAAAGAGCTGCTGGAGCGACGCCCCGGAGGCAAACGCGAAGCGGCCGAGTGATGACGAATGACGGCCTCGTCTCCGTTGAAAGCCGTTTTGGCGTGGCCGAAACCATCGACCGGCTGGTCGATACCATCATCCATGCCGGATTGCGCGTCTTCGCTCGCATCGATCACGCAGCCGGCGCGCATGAAATTGGCGCCGCGCTGCGCCCGACCGAATTGCTGATCTTTGGCCATCCCAAAGGCGGCACGCCGCTGATGCAGGACCGGCAGCTTGCGGGCATCGACCTGCCGGTGAAGGCGTTGGCCTGGGAAGATGCGCAGGGCAAGGTCTGGCTGTCTTACAACCAAGCGCAGTGGCTGGCCGAGCGGCATGGCCTCGGCGATACCAGCCGCGATGCCGTCGCGGCGATTGCCGCAGGGATGCATAAGGTTGTTTCGGCCGCCGCTGGAACCAATCAATCATGAGACTAGCCCGCTCCGAAGATATCTCCGCCATCGTCGCGCTGACAACGGAAGCCTATGCGCCCTATACCGCCCTGCTCGGCGCACCGCCGATCCCGGTCACCGAGGACTATGCCCCGCGCATCGAGCGCGGCGAGATCTGGCTTCTGGAGGAAGGCTCCGAACTGGCCGGGCTCATCGTGCTGGAACGGCATCCCGACCATGCCATGATCTTCAGCGTTGCCGTCGCGCCCGCCTTCCAGGGCAAAAAACTCGGCATCAGGCTGCTCGACTTCGCCGACGAGCAGGCGCGGTCATGGGGCGTGCCTGAGGTGCGGCTCTACACCAACTCGCGCATGGAGCAGAACATCGCGCTCTATTCGGCCTATGGCTATCGCGAGACGGGCCGCCGGCCCAATCCGCACCGGCCGGGATGGACCGTGGTCGACATGGCCAAGCCCGTCGACAAGGCCGCCTGATCGTATTTTTTTGCAAATCGGAGGAAGACGATGACCAGCCAAGGAAAGATCCGCTCCGGCATGGGCGGCTGGACCTTCGAACCCTGGGATACGTCCTTCTATCCGGACAAGCTCGCCAAGGCCAAGCAGCTCCACTATGCCAGCCGCCAGGTGCCGACCATCGAGGTCAACGGCACCTACTATTCCAGCTTCAAGGAACCGACCTTCGTGAAATGGGCCGGCGACGCGCCGGAAGGCTTCGTCTTTTCGCTGAAAGGCAACCGCTTCGTCACCAACCGCCGCGTGCTCGGCGAGGCCGGTGAATCGATGATGCGCTTCCTCGGCTCCGGCGTCGCGGCGCTCGGCGAGAAGCTCGGACCGATCCTGTGGCAGTTCGCGCCGACGAAAAAATTCGACGCGGACGATTTCGAGGCCTTTTTGAAGCTCCTGCCCGATAAGCAGGACGGCGTGCCGCTGCGCCACGCGCTCGAAGTGCGGCACGACAGCTTCATCGTGCCGGAGTTTCCGGCGCTGGCGCGCAAATACAACGCCGCGATCGTCTATGCCGATCATGCCAAATATCCGGCGATCGCCGACGTCACCGGCGATTTCGTCTATGCGCGCCTGCAGACCGGCAGCGATGACAATCCAGACTGCTACACGCCGAAGGGGCTCGACGAATGGGCGGCGCGGGCAAAGACCTGGGCGGAAGGTGGGCAGCCGGCCGACCTGCCGCGCGCCAATCCCAAGACCGATGCGCCGGTCAAGCCGCGCGACGTGTTCGTCTACTTCATCACCGAAGGCAAGGTGCGCGCGCCCTTCGGCGCCATGGCCCTGATGAAGCGGGTGGCTTAGCTAGAGCTGCGGACCTCCACCGCGGCCTATTGCTCAAACGCCAGAGCTCTGCCCGGCGCGCCACGCGACGCTAGTCGGCAGCTGGCTTGTCGGAACCTGTCAGCCACCTTGACCGTTTTGCCTAATGCATGTCGCCCAAAAAGTGCGCAGCGGTTTTGGGAGAGACGACATGCATCAAAACAAGGACTTAAAGCGCGTCGTCTGAATCCGTTTCAGCGCGACGCGCTTTTAAGCCGCCGACCCGCAAGAGACTGAGGTCGCACCACTCATCTCGCCGAAGGTCGGTACGGCGAGGCAGCCACCTCCCGAAACGCTTGCCAATCCCGCGGCGTCGGAAAGGAGCGAGGAAAGATGACCGTCATCCTCGGTGCGTTGCTTACCATTGCCGGCGTCGTGTACATGGCAGGCGCCACGTTGAGGCGTGGGCGCCTGAGCGATCCAGCATCTACAGCGCCGGATCGTCCGGCGCCGAACCTGGCAACACCAGGCCCGACACTGGAGCCGCGACGGCGCGGACTCGGTTTCCTCGGCCTGTCGCAGAATTGGCCGGGTCTGGTGATGATGGGGATCGGCATCATACTGCTGTTGTCGGTGGCGGTCCTCTGACGCCCCGGAATTATGGCATCTTCACCGCTATCGTAACGTAATCGATACTTCCTTGCCGCATTAAGGCACCTACGCCAGGTTGCAGAAGCCCGGCACTGGCAAGGACGGGTGCATGCTGCTCGACTACAACTCATTGCTGCTGGCCGTCGGCTTCTCCGCCGCCTGCCTCAGCCTCACGCTGTTCGGAACCTGGCTGACCGCCCGTCCCGACAAGTTCCTGCTGACATGGGCGATCAGCGTGCTTGTGGTTGTGGTCGAAGTCTTTGTCTATGACGCCTACATCGCAGCGCCCGGAGCGGCGCTCGGCGTCCTGACACTGGCGCTGCTCCTGCTTGGCTTCTCGGTGATGCTGGGCGCGGCCCACCAGTTCCGGACCGGCCGCTCCCCGCTGCCGCGCATCGCGCTTGGCGCCAGCATCTCCTTCGCGCTGGCTCTGCCGCCGATGGCGCTCGGCCATGACGGGCTGGGCTTCATCTTGGAGAATTCGCTTGCGGCGCTGCTTCTGCTCGGCACCGCGTATGAATATTGGCGGGGCCGCGCGGAAGCGCCGGCGCAGCTTATTGGCGTGGCGCTGCTTTATTCCCTGACCGCGGCGTCCTTCGTGCTGTGCGCGGCCGTGCTGGCATGGAACGGCAAGCTTGTCCTCGGCCACGCGCCGAGCAACTGGGCCGAGGACCTGAGCCTGGTCGTTGTCATCGCCTCGATGACCGGCATCGGCGCGTTGTCGCTGGCGCTCAACCAGGGCCGGCTCGCGCGCCACCACAAGCGTGAGGCTGAGACCGATGCACTGACCGGCCTGCTCAACCGCCGCGCGCTGTTCGATCTGCATGGCAAGACACCTGTCGGCGCCTTCACGGCGGTGGTGGTGTTCGACCTCGACGGCTTCAAGGCGATCAACGACCAGTTCGGCCACGCCGCCGGCGACGAGGTGCTGAAGGTTTTTGCCGAGGAGCTGTCCGGCAATTTGCGCCCGAACGATGTCGCTGCCCGCATGGGCGGCGAGGAGTTCGCGCTGGTGCTGAAACGCACCTTGCCGGAGATGGTCGAGAGTGCGGCCGAACGGATAAGGATGGCCTTCGCGGCGCGAACGATCGAGACCGAGACGGGCCGGCTCAATTGCACTGTGAGTGCCGGTTTCGCTTTCGGCACCAATGAAGGCGCGAGTTTCGACAAGGTGCTCAGCGCCGCCGACAAGGCGCTTTACGCGGCCAAGCGCGGCGGCCGCAACCGCGTGCTCGACGTCCGCCGCTGCGCTTGAAGCTCAGAGCAATCCCAAGAAAAGTGTGAAACGGTTAGGCTCGGCGACTTCGCCGTAGCCCTTCCGTTCGGAATTGCATCAACCTCTAGCCGCTCAAGCCGTTAGTGATGTCCGATCACTTCGTTATAGGCGTCGAGGTCGACGTAAAAGACCTTGGTTATTTCTCCAAGCAGATCGTCCTCGTCGTAGCCTTGCGACATCAGGATGTTGATCGCCGTCATGATGTCGATGCGTTCGGTGAGGCGCCGCTTCTGATAGTCCTCGACAAAACGTTCCATCGCCTTCCCCTGGCAAGTTCCTTGTTGGACGCATCGACCGACAATCACTCAGGAGAAAGCTAGGCAGGTTTGCTTGCGTGGAACTTGCCGGCTGAGCGTACCCCTTCCCCTCATTCGCGACTGGTACGGAAAGCGGCCGACTCACCAAGGCCAGGGAAAGACTAGCATGTGGTCTTTGATGCGCCAGAGCCGCCCATCACTTCGCCATCCTTGGGCGTAGCGACGCGAAGCGGAGCGAAGACCCAAGGATGACGATCGCGAGAGATGCTTCAGCTAAACTCCAAAGTTTGCTGTTGCCATCCAGGGAGTCGCTGGCCTCACCTCGATTAAACGGTGAGGAACTTCCGCACGTCCGCCCGATCCAGATCCTCGGCCGGCCCGGTATGCACGATCTGGCCGCGGTCCATGATGTTGACCTCGTCGGCAAGCTCGCGGCAGAAGTCGAGATATTGCTCGACCAGCAGCACCGCGATTCCGGCCTGGTCGCGCAGATAGCGGATGGCGCGGCCGATATCCTTGATGATCGACGGCTGGATGCCTTCGGTCGGCTCGTCGAGCACCAGCAGCTTCGGCCGCATCACCAGTGCGCGGCCGATGGCAAGCTGCTGCTGCTGTCCGCCGGACAGGTCGCCGCCACGCCGCGACAGCATCTGCTTCAGCACCGGGAAAAGCTCGAAGACATGCGCCGGAACATTGCGGTCGCCGCGCCGCAGCGGTGCAAAGCCCGATTCCAGGTTCTCGCGCACCGTCAGCAGCGGAAAGATCTCCCTGCCCTGCGGCACGAATGCGATGCCCGACCGGGCGCGGTCATACGCCGCGCTCCGGTCGAGCGCCTTCCCCTCGAAGGCAACGCTTCCGCTCGTCAGCCGGTGATGGCCGACGATCGATCTCATCAAACTGGTCTTGCCGACGCCGTTGCGGCCGAGCACGCAGGTGATCTTGCCCGCGCCGGCCTTCAGCGAAACGCCGCGCAGCGCCTGGGCGGCGCCGTAGTGGAGCGTGGCGTTGGAGACTTCGAGCATGGTCAGCCCCTTCTCCAGCGCTTCAGGAAAGCGAAATCGAAACGGTGGAACGGAACTCGCCAGATCATGCTCAGCGCCCCAGATAGACTTCGACGACGCGCTCGTCGGCCGAAACGAAATCGAGCGTGCCCTCCGACAGTACCGAGCCCTCGTGCAGGCAGGTGACCTTGACGCCGAGCTCGCGCACGAAATGCATGTCGTGCTCGACGACGATCACCGAATGATCGCGGGCAATGTCCTTCAGCAGACGCGCGGTCTCCTCGGTCTCGGCATCGGTCATGCCGGCGACCGGCTCATCGACGAGCAGCAGCTTCGGGTCCTGCGCGAGCAGCATCCCGATCTCCAGCCATTGCTTCTGGCCATGGCTGAGATTGGCGGCAAGCTCGTCGCGCTTGTCGCCGAGACGGATGATGCCGAGGATATCGTCGATGCGCCGCGTCTCGGCGGCCGAGCGGCGATGGAAGAGCGCCGGGAAGATCGAGCGCGGACCATTCAGCGCCAGCATCAGATTGTCCTCGACGCTGTGGCTCTCGAAGACGGTCGGCTTCTGGAATTTGCGGCCGATGCCCATCATGGCGATCTCGGCCTCGTCATGCCGGGTGAGATCGACCTGGCCGTCGAAGAAGACCTCGCCCTCGTCCGGCCGCGTCTTGCCGGTGACGATGTCCATCATCGTCGTCTTGCCGGCGCCGTTGGGCCCGATGATCGCGCGCATCTCGCCCTTGTCGAGCACCAGCGACAGATTGTTGATGGCGCGAAACCCGTCGAAGGAAACCGAGACGCCGTCGAGATAGAGGATGGTGTTCGACTTGCTCATGACCGCTCACTCCGCCGGCTGCGGTTCGGGGCCGGAGGCGGACCAGGCGCCCGGCGTCCGTGCGGCCGAGCGCACGATCTTGACCGGAGGTTTTTCCGGATCGGCGCCGGCTTCCTCGGCGAGCGAGGCCGCGCGCAGTGCCTTGGCCCTGCCGCGCCAGCCATCCCAGGTGCCGACGACGCCCTTGGGCAGGAACAGCGTGACGGCGACGAACAATCCGCCCAGTGCGAACAGCCAGAATTCAGGCAGCACGCCGGTGAACCAGGATTTGCCTGCGTTGACGAGCAGCGCGCCGATGATCGGGCCGACGATGGTGCCGCGCCCGCCGACGGCGGTCCAGATCACCACCTCGATCGAATTCGCGGGATCGAACTCGCCGGGATTGATGATGCCGACCTGCGGCACGTAAAGCGCGCCGGCAATGCCGGCCATGATCGCCGAGACGGTGAAGGCGAACAGCTTGACGTTCTCCGCCCGCCAGCCGAGGAAGCGGGTGCGGCTTTCGGCGTCGCGCACTGCCATCAGGAGCTTGCCGTATTTGGAGCGGACGATCGCCGCGGTGACGAAGACGGCGAGCGCTAGCGTGACCGCGCTCGCGGCGAACAGTGCCGAGCGCGTCGCGTCGGCCTGCACGTTGAAGCCGAGTATGTCCTTGAAATCGGTCAGGCCGTTGTTGCCGCCAAAGCCCATGTCGTTGCGAAAGAACGCGAGCAGCAACGCATAGGTCATCGCCTGGGTGATGATCGAGAGATAGACGCCGGTGACGCGGCTGCGGAAGGCGAACCAGCCGAAGACGAAGGCGAGCAGGCCGGGCACGGCCAGCACCATGATTGCCGCAAACCAGAAATGGTCGAAGCCGTACCAGAACCAGGGCAGTTCCTTGTAGTTCAGGAACACCATGAAGTCGGGCAGGATCGGGTTGCCGTAGACGCCGCGCGAGCCGATCTGGCGCATCAGATACATGCCCATCGCATAGCCGCCGAGCGCGAAGAAGGCGCCGTGGCCGAGCGAGAGGATGCCGCAATAACCCCAGACCAGGTCGAGCGCCAAGGCGAGCAGCGCGTAGCAGAGATACTTGCCGAGCAGCGCCACGATATAGGGTGGGACGTAGAGCGCGCTCGACGGCGAAACAGCAAGGTTGAGCAGCGGCACGACGATGGCTGCCGCCAGCAGGACGAAGACGGCGATGGCGATGCGCCGGTCGGCGCCGAACAGGCGTTGAGCGATCATGCTTCCACCGCCCTGCCCTTCAGCGCGAACAGGCCGCGCGGGCGTTTCTGGATGAACAGGATGATCAGCACCAGCACGACGATCTTGCCGAGCACCGCGCCGGCATAAGGCTCGAGAAACTTGTTGACGATGCCGAGCGAGAAGGCGCCGACCAGCGTGCCCCAGAGATTGCCGACGCCGCCGAAGACCACGACCATGAAACTGTCGATGATGTAGCCGCGGCCGAGATTGGGCGAGACGTTGTCGATCTGGCTGAGCGCGACGCCGGCAATGCCGGCTATGCCGGAGCCAAGCGCGAAGGTCAGCGCGTCGACCCACGGCGTGCGGATCCCCATCGAAGCGGCCATGCGCCGGTTGGCGGTGACGGCGCGCATCTGCAGGCCCCAGGGCGTGCGCTTCATGACGTAGAGCAGCACGCCGAACACGACGAGCGCGAACACCAGGATCCACAGCCGGTTCCAGGTGATGGCGAGCTGGCCGATGTCGAACGATCCCGACATCCAGGACGGATTTCCGACCTCCTGGTTGGTCGGCCCGAAGATGGTGCGCACCGCCTGCTGTAGGATGAGCGAGACGCCCCAGGTTGCCAAAAGCGTCTCCAGCGGCCGGCCGTAGAGGAAGCGGATGATGCCGCGCTCGATGGCAAGCCCGACCAGCGCGGCGACAAGGAAGGCGAGCGGCAGCGCGATCACTAGCGACCAGTCGAAGAGGCCGGGAAAGGACGTGCGGATGACCTGCTGGACGACGAAGGTGGTGTAGGCGCCGAGCATCACCATCTCGCCATGCGCCATGTTGATGACGCCCATGACGCCGAAGGTGATGGCAAGGCCGATCGCGGCCAGCAGCAGCACCGATCCGAGCGAAATGCCATACCAGATGTTCTGGCCTGCATCCCACAGCGCCAGCGTCGAATTGATACGACCGATGGCACCGGTCGCCGCATCCTTGACCGCGCCTTGCGCATTGGCCTCGACCGAGGTCAGCAACGACAGCGTGTCGCGGTCGCCGCGCGCCGCGATCACGGAGATGGCGGCGAGCTTGTCGGCTTCCGGCTTATCGGAAACGAGAACCGAGGCCGCGCGAGCCTGCTCGAACAGAACCTTGACGCTTGGGTCGGTTTCGGCGGCGATCGCGGCATCGAGCGGCTCGATGTTGGCCGCATCGGGCGTCCTGAACATGGTCGCCGCGGCGGCGAGGCGCACGGCAGGATCCTTTGCGCGCAGCGTCAGCGTGCCCAGCGCATCGCGGATCGTACGGCGCAGGCCGTTGTTGACCTTGATCTTGGTGAGGTCGGCCTTGGCCGCGTCGGCTGCCTTCTCGCCGCTCAGCGGGTCGAGCAGTTCGATGCCGTCGCCGGCGTCCCTACCGACGAAGACTTGGGAATCGGGCTTGCGAATATAGAGATTGCCGTCGGCCAGCGCCGAAAGCGGCCTTTCGACGGCCGGATCGCCGCTCGCGGCCAGCTCGCGCACGACCGCCTCCGTGGCCGAAAAACCGGTGGCGGCCGCGAATTTGGCGATCGTGGCGCGCAGGTCGGCCTCGGCTGCCTTCGACGGCAATAAGCTTGCCATCGTCAGCAGCAACATCAGACCAATTGCGCGCAGCAATAACATTGTCGTCTTCAAGCCGGCTTTCTTGGTTTTCATGATCTTGCCCGGGCGGACTGAATGGCCCGCCCGGGCAGCGGTCTCGGATTGCGGGGCCACACCGCGGTCCGACAGACCTGGGAGGTCACGGACCAGGTCCGGACCGGGATCAGTTGGTGCCCTTGCCGCCGCACTTGCCGGTGGCGACGTTGAAGTTGCCGCAGCTGAGCGGGGCGCGCCAATCCGAGATCAGGTCCTTGGAATCCGGCAGGTAGTCGGACCATTCGTCGCCCATGACGAGGCCGGGTGTTTGCGAGACGGTCTCGAACTGGCCGTCGGCCTGGATCTCGCCGATCAGCACCGGCTTGGTGATGTGGTGGTTCGGCATCATGGTCGAATAGCCGCCGGTGAGATTCGGCACCGACACGCCGACCATGGCGTCGATGACCTTGTCCGGATCGGTGGTGCCGGCCTTCTCGACCGCCTTCACCCACATGTTGAAGCCGATGTAATGGGCTTCCATCGGGTCATTGGTGGTGCGCTTGTCGTTCTTGATGAACTTGTGCCAGTCGTCGATGAACTTCTTGTTCTCGGGCGTGTCGACGCTCTCGAAATAGTTCCAGGCGGCGAGATGGCCGACCAAAGGTCCGGTGTCGAGACCTGCCAGTTCTTCCTCGCCGACCGAGAAGGCCATGACAGGGATGTCCTCGGCCTTGATGCCCTGGTTGCCGAGCTCCTTGTAGAACGGCACGTTGGCGTCGCCATTGACCGTCGACACGACCGCCGTCTTCTTGCCGGCCGAGCCGAATTTCTTGATCGCCGAGACCTCGGTCTGCCAGTCGGAGAAACCGAACGGCGTGTAGTTGACCATGATGTCCTCGGCCGGCACGCCCTTGGACTTGAGGTACGCCTCGAGGATCTTGTTGGTGGTGCGCGGATAGACGTAGTCGGTGCCTTCTAGCACCCAGCGCTTCACCGAGCCGCCATCGGCGCTCATCAGGTAGTCGACGGCCGGAATGGCCTGCTGGTTCGGCGCCGCGCCCGTGTAGAAGACGTTGCGCTCGCTTTCCTCGCCCTCATACTGGACGGGATAGAACAGGATGTTGTCGAGCTCTGAGAATACCGGCAGCACGGACTTGCGCGACACCGAGGTCCAGCAGCCGAACACCGCCGCCACCTTGTCCTTCGAAATCAGCTCGCGCGCCTTTTCGGCGAAGAGCGGCCAGTTGGACGCCGGATCGACGACGACCGGCTCGAGCTTCTTGCCGAGCAGGCCGCCCTTGGCGTTCTGCTCCTCGATCAGCATCAGCATGACGTCCTTCAGCGTCGTCTCCGAAATCGCCATGGTCCCCGACAGCGAATGGAGAATGCCGACCTTGATCGTGTCCTCAGCGGCCTTCGCGGGCGCCGACATTGACAGGCCAGCAGCGATCACGCCGGCCGAAAACATTTTTGTTATTGTCGAAAAATTACCCCTCATGTTCCACGCTCCCACGCTGGTTTGTTTTGCATTGCAACAATTCATTGCAAGCGACGTGCCAGACGCGGAAGCGCGGTGACAAATAGTGAAATAACGAAGCGTTTACAGCCGGTTATCTCGTAGCCGTCGAACTTTCGCGTTTCCTGCGGCGCGCGAGGGTTGAGAAAAGTTTACGCAATGCTGCCTAGATTTTGCCCAAATGGTAAAAATGCCCAAACTTTAATCTGACCGGACGCAAACCAGGCCCGCGCCTGTTGCGGGGCACCAGCAAAATGGGGCAAGGTCGCCGCGCAACCGAGCGACGTCATGGCCTTCCGCTTTTTCCTGAGTTTCCTGCTTTTCATATCCGCCGCCGGCAGCGCCCATGCCGACTTCGCCGAAGGCAAGCTGCCGGACGGCGTCTATCACTGCGAGGTCTATCTGCTCGGTCTGTTCCTCAACCTCGGCGACATCACCATCAAGGGCAATGTCTATAGCGGCCCCGTGACCTTCGGCACCTCGGGAACCTACAACTACCAGATGGACGCCAATGGCGAGATCAGCTGGCTCGGTCCGCTCGGCGGCTATACCAGCGGCGGTAACTCTATCTCGTTGACGCAGGCCACACTGGACGATCCGAACGCCCCCTCCTTCGACATCATCATGAAGCAGCAGGACGGCGCCTTCACCGCCTCGACCTGCACGAAACGCTGATCGACAAAAAAGGGCGCGGAACCCGGTCGGGTCCCGCGCCAGCAGGCAGTCGGGAGGCAGTACTAGATGCTCTTCGCCGACATCTGGGCGGCGATGTAGTCGGCCTGGCGGATCGCCAGCGACACGATGGTCAGCGTCGGATTTTCGGCGCCGCCCGTGGTGAACTGGCTGCCATCCGAGACGAACAGGTTCTTGATGTCGTGCGTCTGCCCATGCTTGTTGACGACGCCGTCGGCCGCCTTCTCGCTCATCCGGTTGGTGCCGAGATTGTGGGTCGAGGGATAGGGCGGTGTCGGGAAGGTCCTGGTCGCGCCGACCGCAGCGTAGAGCGACTGACCCTGCTTGTAGGCATGGTCGCGCATCGCCGTGTCGTTGGGATGGTCGTCGAAATGGACATCGGCGATCGGCATGCCGTGCTCGTCCTTTTCGTCTTTGTGCAGCGTGATGCGGTTCTCCTCGCGCGGCATGTCCTCGCCGACGATCCACAAGCCGGCCATATGGTCATAATGGTCGAGCGCCGTGGTGAAGGAGCGGCCCCAGCCGCCCGGATTGAGGAAGGCTGCCATGAACGGCAGGCCGAGCGACAGCGTCTCCATCTCGTAGCCGCCGACGAAGCCGCGCGACGGATCGTGGCGCGCCTCGTCGCGGATGATGCCGGCCATGGTGGTGCCGCGATACATGTGCACCGGCTTGTCGAAGACGGCATAGACGGAGCCCGTGGTGTGGCGCATGTAGTTCTTGCCCACCTGCCCCGATGAATTGGCAAGCCCGTGCGGGAACTTGCTCGATTCGGAGTTGAGCAGCAGCCGCGGGCTTTCGATGGAATTGCCGGCGACAGCGACGATGCGGGCCTTCTGCTCCTGCAGCTTGCCGTCCTTGTCGGCATAGACGACGCCCGTCACCTTGCCCGAGGCATCATGGTTGATCTTGATCGCCATGGAGTTCGGCCGCACCTCGAGATGGCCGGTCGCCTCGCCCTTCGGGATCTCGGTATAGAGCGTCGACCATTTTGCCCCCCACTTGCAGCCCTGGAAGCAGAAGCCCGTCTGCTGGCAGGAGTTGCGATCGTCGCGCTGCACCGAATTGATGGCCATGTTGCCGGTGTGACATTCCTTGTAGCCGAGCTTGTCGGCGCCGGCTTTGAGCACCTTGAAGTTGTTGTTGCCCGGCAGCCGCGGCCAGTTGTTGGTCCCGGTCACGCCCATCTTGGCCTCGGCCTTGGCGTAATAGGGCTCCATTTCGGCGAGCGTCACCGGCCAGTCGAGCAGGTTTGCGCCTTTCACCTTGCCGTAGGTCGAAAGCGTCTTGAACTCATGCTCCTGGAAGCGCAGCGACGCGCCCGCCCAATGCGTGGTCGAGCCGCCGACCGACTTGACGATCCAGGCCGGCAGGTTCGGGAAATCCTTCGCCACGCGCCAGTCGCCGGACGTGGTGCGCTTGTCCTTCCAGGCGAGCTGGGTGAACGAATCCCACTCGTCGTTGATGAAGTCCTCGTATTCGTGGCGGGCGCCTGCCTCGAGGATCACGACGTCGATGCCCTTCTGGGCGAGTTCGTTGCCGAGCGTGCCGCCGCCGGCGCCCGAGCCGATGATGACGACCACGCCATCGTTCTTGAGATCAAATTGTGCTGCCATGGTTTCCTCCCATGAAATCGGTCAAAAGCGGTTCAAGAACAGAATGGCTCAGAGCCACTCGATGTCGTTGAAGCCGCGCGCGATGTAGCCGCCCTTGGAATAGGACTCGCCCTCGTAGCCGAAGATCGGCCACACCTCCTTCTGGTTGTAGAGACTGACGACGAGGCCGCCGCGCACCGCCTGGAAGAAGGGCGTCTTCTCGATCTCCTTCAGCAGCGCGACCCGCTGCTCTTCCCAGCCGAGCCCGCGATAGCCGCCGCTGCCGGCCTTCTTGTCGAGATCGGCGATGCCCTTCTCGATCAGTTCCTTGTGAGCCGGATCCTTGGCGGCCGTCTCGTCATGACCCTTGACGGCGATGGCGTAGTATTTGTCCGGGACCTGGTCGTGCGGGTAGATGTCGCGCGCCACCTGGATCAGCGTCGCCATCGTCTCTGGCTTCAGCGACGTGGTTTCCAAGCCCCATGCATATTCAGGGCTGATGACGGCGCTGCCGGAAATGACGAGCAGCGCGCCCGCGCCGCCGCGTTTGAGAAGCTCGCGCCGCGAAAGACCAAGCTTTCTCTCATGGGGCTTCCTCTCATAGATCGTGACCATAATTTCCTCCCTGCTTGCTGTTCGCACCCCAACGGGTGCCGTTGCTGGCGCCGCGCCGGCCCGCGCGGCATTTGTCCCCTATTGGAAGCGCCCTCCCCGCTGCAGGACCTCGATCTTGTAGCCGTCGGGATCCTCGATGAAGAAAAAGCGGGCGATGAGCGCTCCGTCGCGGTTGAATTCCACGATCTTCTTCGGATTGAGTCCGAGAGCGCCGAGCCGGTCGTGCTCACTGTCGAGATCGACGACGGACACGGCAAGGTGGCCGTAGCCGTCGCCAAGCGTGTAAGGCTCCGTGCGGCCCTTGTTCACGGTCAGCTCGACCTCGAACGGAGTATCGGCATTGCTGAGATAGACGAGCGTGAAAGTCTCGAAATCGAGCCGCTGCGCGACATCGAGGCCGAAGGCCTTGTTGTAGAAATCGACGGACCGGGCCTCGTCGAGAACCCGGATCATGGTATGAATCGCCTTCGCCAAATCGGACTCCGCAGCTTTTGGTGCTTTCGAAGCAGATTATGCGCGCCGGCGAAAAAAGGTGGTGGCAGCCGATTACCACGCATGCGCCTGGAAAACGGCTAGTGTCGCGCCAGTTTTGCAGGGCGACCAAAGCGTGCGGCGCGACGCACTTTGAAGACCAAAGTCTGATTGCCGTAACCGGCCGTCAGGCCGAAAATGGAAGCGCAGGCAGTGTTCAAAAGGCGCCCAACCGATCAATCGGCGCCCAAGACCAACAAGAACGGGAGGTAACGATGTGCAGAGTCTTTGCCGGACAAGATCCGGAAGGCTACCGGCAGATCAATCGGTCGATCCGCATAGACGGGCATTCGACCAGCATCCAGCTTGAGGCGACATTCTGGGCACTCCTCGACGAGATCGCCGAGAGCCAGGGTCTGACGACACCCAAATTCATCTCGACGCTCTATGACGAGGCGATCGAGATCAACGGTCAGATCCCGAATTTCGCTTCGATGCTGCGCACCACCTGCGCGCTCTATCTGCGCGGTCACCGGCCGGGGGCGCAAGAACAGGCAGCGCTGAAGCAGGAAGCCGCCTAGAGCAATTTCAGGAAAAGCGTGTAACGGTTTTCCGTCCGGAATTGCGTAAAAACAGACAGTTAGAGCAGTTCAGCGTTTCCGTGAAACGATGAACTACTCTAACTTGCCGCGACGACTTCCAGCGCCAGACGGGTCATGTCGGTGAACAGCGCCTGGCGCTCGGAATAGTCGGTCTGCTCGTCCGTGGCGACATGGTCGACCACGGTCAGCAGCGACAGGGCGCGCGCGCCGAACTGCGCCGAGATGCGGTAGAGCGCGCTGGTTTCCATGTCGACCGCCAGTGCGCCGAGCGCCCTGGGCTCGTCAAACCGGGCGCGGCCGTCGGGGTGATGGAATATGTCGCTGCAGACCGTCAGGCCGGCGCTGCACGCGATGCCGAGGTCGGCGGCCCGCTGCAGCGCCAGCTCATGGAGCGCCTCATCCGGCCCCGCCGGCCGGTAAAGTCCGAACACTTGCCCGCTCATCGCGCCCTCGGCGCATACGGCACTGGAAATGACCACGCCGCGCAGCGGAACGCTCTCGGACAGGGCGCCGCATGTGCCGGTGCGGATCAGCGTCTTCACGCCGTGGAAATCGAGGAGTTCATAGGCATAGATCAGGAAGGACGAGACACCGATGCCGGTTGCCTGGATGCTGACCGGCCTGCCGCGGAATCGGCCGGTGAAGCCGAGAGCACCCCGACGGCGATTGACGCAGCGCGGGCTTTCGAGAAAAGTCTCCGCCATCCACTGCGCGCGCTCGGGGTCGCCCGGCAACAGCACCGTTTCGGCATAGTCTCCCCGGCCCGCCTCGATGTGCGGCGTCACGCTTTATCACCCCCATGATGGGATCCATCCCGTTAACCATCATGACAGGGTCGCCGCAATGTGCAAGCGGTAGCTGTTTTAGGACTCCAGCACATCCTTGACGATCGTCGCCAGTTGCTTGAGCGAGAACGGCTTGGGCAGGAAACCGAAATGCGCGTCGGCCGGCAGGTTTTTGGCGAAGGCGTCCTCGGCATAGCCCGAAACGAAGACGAACTTGATGTCCGGCTGCCGTTTGCGCAGCTCGCCGAGCAGCGTCGGACCGTCCATTTCCGGCATCACCACGTCGGAGACGACGATGTCGACCTTGCCGCCGAGGGCCTCGAAGACTTCCAACGCCTCGACGCCGGAGGAGGCCTCGTGGACGGTGTAGCCGCGCGAGGTTAGCGCCCTGACGCCGCCCATGCGAACGGCGTCCTCGTCCTCGACCAGAAGCACCGTAGCCGAGCCGGACAGGTCTTTGGCGGTGTCGGCCGGCTTGGCCGGCGCCGAAGCCGCCGCCGGCGTCTCGCCTGCCTCGACAATCTTCCTTGCCTCGGCGACATGGCGCGGCAGGAAGATGCGGAACACCGTTCCCTTGTCGACCTCGGAATCGCAATAGATGAAACCGCCGGTCTGCTTGATGATGCCATAGACCATAGAGAGGCCAAGGCCCGTTCCCTTGCCGACCTCCTTGGTGGTGAAGAAGGGCTCGAAAATCTTCTTCAGCACGTCGGGCGCGATGCCGCTGCCGGTGTCCTCGACCTCGACCAGCACATAGTCGGCTGGGGTGAGCTCCCGGTAGCCGAAGGATTTGCACTCCTCGCCCGTGACGTTGCGGGTGCGCACGGTAAGATCGCCGCCGGCGGGCATGGCGTCGCGCGCGTTGACGGCGAGATTGACCACCACCTGCTCGAACTGGCCGATATCGACCTTGACCGGCCAGAGATCGCGGCCATGGTCGATCTTCAGCCGGATGTCGTTGCCGACCAGACGGGCAAGCAGCATTCTGAGATCGGCGAGCACATCGGTCAGGTTGAGCACTTCCGGGCGCAGCGTCTGCTTGCGCGAGAAGGCGAGCAATTGCCTCACCAGCGACGCAGCGCGGTTGGCGTTCTGCTTGATGTTCATGATGTCTGGGAAGGACGGGTCCGACGGACGGTGGTTGGTCAGCAGCAGGTCCGACGCCATGATGATGGCGGTGAGCACGTTGTTGAAATCGTGCGCGATGCCCCCGGCAAGCTGGCCGACCGCTTGCATTTTCTGGCTCTGCGCCATCTGGCCTTCGAGCGCCTTCTGCTCGGTGGTCTCGACGGCATAGACGATGGCCGATTCCTCCGCTCCCTCACCGCCGGCGCCATCGGCGACGGCATTGACGTAGAAGCGGATGTGGCGCTCGTCATTGCCAGGCAGCAGCGAGTCGATCGGCTCGATATTGGCCTGACGCTGCCGCGCCTTTTCGAAGGCTGCGGCGAAGGCCGGCCTGTCGCGCTCATGCACCACGCTCTCGAAGCGCACGCGCCGGTCGACCGCGTCGCGGTCGACGACGGACGAAAACAGCGACAGGAACGGCGCGTTGGTGCGCAGGATACGTCCGCTGGCGTCGACGCCGGCAATCGCCATCGGCGTCGAGTTGAAGAAGCGGGTGAACCGGACTTCCGAGGCGCGCCGGTCGGCGGAGGCGTCCTCGCCCTGGGTGCGGTTGAGCACGATGGTGCGGGTCGGACCGTTAACTCCCTCGCGGCTCGCCGAAACGCGATGCATGAAGCGAACCGGCAGCGCCTGCCCGCTCATCGTGGTGAGGTCGAGGTCGATGACGGCATTGCGCGTGGTGCCGGGATCAGCCTTCACCGAGCGGACCAGCGCCATGCCGTCGCCGGCGACGATTTCCGGCAGCGTCACCGCGCCGGGGGTGAAGCTGGCAAGGTCGATGCCCAGCCATTCGGCAAGCGTCGCGTTGATATAGGTGACGCGGCCTTCCTGGTCGGCCGAGAAGAAACCGGCCGGCGCGTGATCGAGATGGTCTATCGCTTTTTGCAGGTCGAGGAAGAAACGCTCCTGCTCCGCCCGCTCCTGCGAGATGTCGGCGATCTGCCAGGCAAGCATCGGCAGCCGCTGGCCCGGCACGTTGAAGGCACGTGCCCGGGCACGGTACCAGCGCGCGCCGGGCTCGGCCCCGGGCTTGATCGACTGCGCGAGCCGAAATTCACCGTCGCCGGCCTGGCCGTCGCGCAGGCCGGACGCCAGCCGGTAGATGGTCATCGAGGCCTCGGGGACATCCGAAAGCAGCCCTTCGACCGTCTTGAGGTCGGTCGCCGAAGCGGCACCAGTCATGTCGGCATAGGCCCGGTTGGCGTAGATGACCCGGCCCTTGGTGTCGGTGACCAGGAGACCTTGCGACATCGAATCGACGAAGGCCTTCGACAACTCGTCGCCGGTGGAGCGCGGAGCGATCTGCACGAAGCCGATCGCCGTCGCGAACAGAAAGCCGACGCCGATCATGGCGAGCACGCCAAGCATGCCGAGCAGGAACGGATCGCCGAGGCGTTCGCGGAAGAGCCCGAAGACGATCGCGGCGCCGGTCAAGACGACGATGAAGATAATGAGCCTGGCGACGGCGCCCGGACGCGTGTTTTGGTCGACGATCGGTACCGGATAGAAATCGCCGCGCGTTTCCTTGGCCATGTGCCCCCTGCTCGTGATTCCGATGCCCCGACACCGCGAACGGCCGGTTGAATCACATTCTCCTGTAGCGGAAAAGGCCCCGGCGGCAAATGTCCGATAAAATCAACGATTCATGTTCCAAACTGTTCACGATGCTTGATGCGAACTTGCGGTCGCCGGTCCCAACGGTCTAGTGTCGCCTCACCTCAAAAGGCGATTGGGTGCACCGATGCTGCAGTGGCTGGATAGCGTGGCGGGTCCGGGTTATGTCGCTGCAATCCTGTGGACGTTTGCAGCCCTTATCCTGCTGGTCGTCGTCCTGCTCGTCATCAAAGTGGTCCGCAACCTTACTTTCGGCACCTTCGTTGCCGGCGGCAGGAACCGCAAGACGCGGCTCGCCGTCATGGACGCCACCGCCGTCGACAGCCATCGCCGGCTGGTGCTGGTGCGACGCGACGATATCGAACACCTGATCCTGATCGGCGGCCCGACCGATGTCGTGGTCGAACGCGACATAAGGCTGGTCGCGCCTCGCCGCCCGGCGCTGACCGGCGACGGCGGCCAGCAGCAGACCGCCGCGCCGCGCCCGCGCGCGTCTCAGCCCGCGCCCGCGCCGGCGAGGCAATCACCCGCACCGGCGCCGGCTCCGATGACCGAGCCAGTGTCGCGTCCGCACGCGGCGCCCCCCACGCCAAAGCCGGCGGCGCCGAGCCAGCCGACCGCGAAGGTCATGCCGCTTCCAGCTTATGGAACGAATGGCAGCGTCCGCCATGTCCCGCCGCCGCCCTCCAACGACTCGATCGACGATACGCTGATGCACGAACTCGAGGCGTCCCTGGACGAGTCGCATCCCAAGCCGGCGACCAGCAAGCCGGCCGCCAAGCCTTCGCTCGATGACGAGATGACCAAGCTTCTCGGCGAGCTTGCCAGCCACAAACGCTGACTAAAGCGCGTCGCGATCCTTCGGATTCGCTCCATGCGCTTTAGGCTCTTTGATTTTACGCATGTCTTTGTCCCGAAACCGGTTTCCACTTTCGGGAAACATGCTTTGGGCAATACGCGAGCGTGACGGCCTTCACGGCCTCGGGCCGGGCAAGCGGGATGACGGGGACCACCGTCAACCTGCCCATCGTTGCCATGGGCGAATAAGCGGCCCGCCGCTCTGCAGCTTACGAAGGCAGCCGAAAACAAAAATGGCCGGAAAACCCGGCCATTTTTTCAAATTCCATGCCTGCCCCGCCGCCTCAATCGTCTCGGTAGACCTTCTCGCGGCGCTCATGGCGCTCCTGCGCCTCGATCGACAGCGTCGCGATCGGGCGGGCGTCGAGCCGCTTCAGCGCGATCGGCTCGCCGGTTTCCTCGCAATAGCCGTAGGTGCCTTCGTCGATACGCTGCAGCGCCGAATCGATCTTCGAGATCAGCTTGCGCTGGCGGTCGCGGGCGCGCAGTTCGATGGCTCGGTCGGTTTCGGAAGAGGCGCGGTCGGCTAGGTCGGGGTGGTTGGCGTTTTCTTGCTGAAGGATTTCGAGGGTTTCACGCGCTTCGCGAAGGATATCGTTCTTCCATGTGATAAGCTTCATGCGGAAGTAAGATTTCTGCCGTTCGTTCATGAACGGCTCGTCTTCGGAGGGTACGTAATCGGCGGTAACGATATCGTTCATTCGACTCACCCAACAACCCCAAATTTGGCGCCTATATATTCGCGGACCGAAGGCTGCACAAGCGCAATCGGCGACAGTTTCACGCAATTGTTAGTACGGGGGAGGCCAGCACAGACAGGCCTTTTCGCAATAAGGGCACAGCCGAATTCCTGTACGATTCGCTATGTTTGAGCGATGCCGGCCATTGTGCATGGGACCATTCTCGTGGCTAATCCCATAACGTCTTGGACGGATTTTCGTTGCTTGCTAGCAGTGAGGGGACCGGTTGAGCAAACTTTATTTGTTGAGGCATGCCAAGGCCGGATGGGCGCTGCCCGGGGTGCGCGATTTCGATCGCCCGCTCGACGAATCCGGCATGGCCGATGCCGAGGCTATGGGCGATGCCATGCGGGCCCGCAACTACGTGCCGGACGTCACGCTTTGTTCCAACGCCAAGCGGGCGCGGCAGACGCTGGAAGGCCTCGCGGGCCGCACAGACATCGGCCGCGTGCTGTTCCTGGACACGCTCTACAGCGAGGATGCCGCCGGCTATCTCGACATCATCCGCAGGAATGGCGGGACCGGCTCGCTTCTGGTGATCGGCCACAATCCGATGACGGAGGATCTCGCCATGGCGGTGTCGGGTGATGGCGATGAGACCGCGCGCGGCATGCTCAACCACGGCTTTCCCACCTCCGGCCTCGCCGTCGTGCGTTTTCCCGGCAATCTCGGTGAAGCAGGCCAAGGCAACGGCTATCTCGAAGCCTTTCTCACTCCTGCCGATCTCTGACACCATTTCAAACGCCTCGCCCGAGGCCTATATCGGGCCCTGACGGGCGACCCAGAGGCAGATTTGGCATCATCGCTGACAACCTTTACCGACGAGGCGAAGATTGCGCTCGACACCCTGTCGGGCCGCGCCGCGGGGCTCTTCTCTCCATCGCTGCGCCTGGGCGTCACCGGCCTTTCCCGCGCCGGCAAGACGGTGTTCATTTCCGCTCTCGTGCACAACCTGATCCATGGCGGGCGGCTGCCGCTCTTCGAAGCGCAGAAATCGGGCCGCATCGCCCGCGCTTTCCTCGAGGAGCAGCCGGACGACGCCGTCCCGCGCTTTCAGTACGAGGACCATGTAGCTGCCCTGGTCGAAGACCGCGTCTGGCCGGATTCGACGCGCGCTATTTCCGAGCTGAGGCTCACCATCGAATACGAATCAGCCTCCGGCTGGAACCGGCTGTTTTCGGCGGGAAAGCTGTCGGTCGACATCGTCGACTACCCCGGCGAATGGCTGCTCGACCTGCCGCTGCTCGGCAAATCCTTCGCCGATTTCTCGCGCGAGGCGGTCGAGCTCGCGGCCCTGCCCGTACGCTCGGACCTGTCGCATGCCTGGCGCGAGCTGGCCTCCTCGATCGATCCGGACGCTGATGCCGACGAAATGACGGCGCGCCGTCTCGCCGAAAGCTTCGCGGCCTATCTCAAGGCCTGCAAGCTGGACGAACGGGCGCTGTCGACCCTGCCGCCCGGCCGTTTCCTCATGCCGGGCGATCTCGAAGGCTCGCCGGCGCTCACCTTTGCGCCGCTGATGAAGCTCTCGGAGCGACGTCCCCGTTCCGGATCGCTGCAGGCGATGATGGAGCGCCGCTACGAGGCCTATAAGACGCATGTCGTGAAACCGTTCTTTCGCGAGCATATCACCCGTCTCGACCGCCAGATCGTGCTGATCGACGCCATGCAGGCGCTGAACGCCGGCCCCGCCGCCATGGCCGACCTCGAACGCGCCGTCACCGAGATCCTGTCCTGCTTCCGGCCAGGGCGTGGCAATTTCGTCACCGACCTGTTTTCAAGGCGCATCGACCGCATCCTGGTGGCGGCGACCAAGGCCGATCAGCTGCACCATGAAAGCCATGACCGGCTGCAGGCGATCGTGCGCCGCCTGGCCGACCGGGCCGTCGCGCGGGCGAATTTCAGCGGCGCCGATGTCGATGTCGCCGCCATGGCGGCGGTGCGCTCGACCCGCGAAGGCACGGTCAAGCAGGGCCGCGAGACGTTGCCGGTGATCATCGGCACCCCGTTGAAAGGCGAGACGATCAACGGCGAGACATTCGACGGCAAAACCGAAACCGCCATATTCCCCGGTGACTTGCCGGAAAAGGTCCATTCGGTGTTCGACCCTTCCGGGCCACATGGCGAAAGCAGTGAACCGGCGATCCGCTTCGTGCGGTTTCGTCCGCCGAAGCTCGAACGCACGGCCGAAGGCGTCTCGCTCTCGCTGCCGCATATCCGGCTCGACCGCGCGCTGCAGTTCCTGATCGGAGACCATCTGGCATGACCGCGCCCCGCAAACCGGCGGCCTTCCGCATCGAGCCCGAGCCAGCGCCAAAACAGGAGGCGCCGCAGAAGCATCGCACCGACGAACGGCCGGCGCGCAAACCGCAGGCTGCAAGGGCCGATGTCGCGGTCGTCGTCCCGTCGCCAATCGACGTCTTCGACGAACCGGATATCGAGCAGGCCGCGCCGCCGCCGGCGACCGCCCCAAGGAAGCGCTCGCTGCTGGCCCGCCTGTTTTTCGGCGCTTTCGGCGTGCTTGTCTCGCTCGCGGTCGGCCTGTGGACGGACCAGCTCATCCGCGATCTCTTCGCGCGCGCCGAATGGCTGGGCTGGCTAGCGGCCGGCATGGCGGCGATCGCGCTTTTGTCGCTGCTCGTCATCCTGATCCGCGAATTCCTGGCTATCGCACGCCTCGCCGAGGTCGAGAAGCTGCAGCGGCGAGCCTTGGATGCGGTGGCGCGCGACGACCCCAAGGCCGCCCGCGCTTTGGTCGATGAGCTCGCCGCCTTCGTCGCGGCAAAACCGGAGACCGCGGCCGGCCGCCGCTCGCTCGCCGAATTGCGCGGCGAAATCATTGATGGCGGCAATCTGGTGCGGCTTGCGGAGACCGAGATCCTGTCGCCGCTCGATACCCGCGCCAAGGCGATGATCCTGGAAGCCGCAAAGCGTGTCTCGCTGGTGACGGCGGTCAGCCCGCGCGCGCTTGTCGACGTCGCCTATGTCGTGTTCGAGGCCGGCAGGCTGATCCGGCGCCTGTCGGAACTCTATGGCGGCCGTCCCGGCACGCTGGGCTTCATCCGCCTGGCGCGCGGCGTGCTCGCCCATCTCGCGGTAACCGGCTCGATCGCCGTCGGCGACAGTTTCGTGCAACAGATCGTCGGCCACGGCCTGGCCGCGAAACTCTCCGCAAAGCTTGGCGAAGGCGTGGTCAACGGCATGATGACGGCGCGTATCGGCATCGCGGCGATGGAAACGGCGCGCCCGCTGCCGTTCATCGCGACCAAGCGCCCGGGGCTTGGCGATTTCCTCTCGGCGTTGACCTCGTTCGCGACCCGGAAAGATAGTCAGGCGGAGCAGTAGGGTAAACGCCGAAACGGCCACCGGTGACGAAGCATTAACCAATCTTGTTCATGGTCGTCTCTGTCCCAAGAACAGACTCTGTCGTGCCGGGTGTCGTCCATGAAAAGCGTGTTTCTGTCCTGCGTCCTGCCCGTGACGGTTGCGGTCGCCGCACCGGTCGGCCTCGTCGAAAAAGCCTTTGGCGCAGAACCGGACAAGCAGTTCTTCCGTTCGGTCGAAGGCAAATGGGTCGGCCCCGGCGAAATCATCGCCGGCAAATACAAGGGCACGAAATTCACCTGCAATTTCAACGGCTCGACGCCTGACGGCAAGGTCGGCATGACGCTGGACGGCGACTGCCGGGTCGGTGTGTTCACCCAAAAAATGTCAGCGAGCGTCGAACGCAAGGGCCACGAAGGTTACAAAGGCAACTTCATGGGGGGCTCGGCCGGCAACGGGCTCGACATCATAGGCGGCAATGTCGTCGACGCGCAGAAGGTGGTCTTCACCATCAACCGCAATCAGTTGAATGGCGTCATGCAGGCCCGCATCCCCGACGACAATTCGATGACCGTCACGGTCGCCGTACGCGTCAACAAGGAGCTGGTGCCGGTCATCGGCATGAGCCTGAAGCGGGTCGATACGGTCGAGGTCGGCTCCATAGCCAAGAACTGACCAGACAAGCGTGGATAAACAAAGGCGGCAGCCATGGCTGCCGCCTTCATCCGTCTTGACTTAGCTCAACCCTTGATGGCGGCGGTCACTTCGTCATAGGCCTTGCAGGCCTCGTCCAGCGTCGTGGCGTTCTGATATTTCGTCGTCACGGCCTGCACCTTGGCCGTCAGATCGGCCGCCTTGCTCGGATCCTTGGTGATTGCTTCCTGCAGCGCGGCGGCCATGTCCTGCGCCTTCTTGGTGGCAATTTCCTGCGTGCACTCCGGTCCCTTCGAACAGGCCGAAACGGCCAGCGCCGCAACACCGACGGCAACGAGCAAAAACTTCTTCATGTCAGTCATCTCCTCAAAAAAGGCAGCGGCCCATCGCCGCTGCCTTCCAATGGCCGAAGCCCAATGGCCAAAGCCGGTCGTGCCTTAACCTCTGATTGTGGCGGCGCGCAACGACCGCGCCGCGTAAACTTGTGTAACGTCGTTGCAACAGGAGTTTGCCGGACAGGCGTCACGTTTGTTTCCTGCCAAAAGCCCTGCTCTTCCTGCCAGGCGCCCTGCCCTTGCCTCCCACTCCCGCCGCATGCAAGGAGTGCTTCGAGACAACGGGATGACTGGCATGGCGGCTGAAGCATCGAGCAGCGATCTCGTACAGGTGGTGGCGCTGCTTGCCGCCGGAGTGGTCGCCGTGCCGATCTTCAAGCGCATGGGGCTGGGCTCCATCCTCGGCTATCTCGCCGCCGGCGTGGTCATCGGGCCGTTCGGCCTTCGCGTCTTTTCCGAATCGGAGGCCATCCTTCACGTCGCCGAGCTCGGCGTCGTCATGTTCCTGTTCATCATCGGGCTGGAGATGCAGCCGTCGCGGCTCTGGGGCCTGCGCCGCGAGATTTTCGGGCTCGGCGCGCTGCAGGTCGGTGTCTGCGCCGTGCTGCTGACCGGCGTCGGGCTGGCCGGCGGCTTTCCGATCGCGCAGTCCTTCGTCGCCGGCGCCGGCTTCGTGCTGACATCGACGGCGATCGTCATGCAGCTGCTCGAGGAGCGCGGCGAGATCGCCACGCCCAAGGGCCAGCGTATCGTGTCGATCCTTCTGCTCGAAGACCTCATGATCGTGCCGCTTCTGGCGCTGGTTGCGTTTCTGGCGCCAGGCGGCGCCGAGACCAGCCTGTCCGAGCGGTTGACCGAAGTCGGCATCGGCATCGCGGCGATTATCGGACTGGTGGTGGCGGGACGCTATCTGCTCAACCCGCTCTTCCGCATCCTGGCGGACGCCCGCGCCCGCGAGGTGATGACGGCCGCGGCCCTGCTCGTGGTGCTTGGGTCGGCTCTAGCCATGCAGCTTTCCGGCCTCTCCATGGCAATGGGCGCTTTCCTCGCCGGCGTGCTGCTCTCCGAATCGACCTTTCGCCATCAGCTCGAAGCCGACATCGAGCCGTTCCGCGGTATCCTGCTCGGCCTGTTCTTCCTTGCCGTCGGCATGTCGCTCGACCTCGGCGTCGTCGCCCAGAACTGGCGCCTCGTCGCCATCTACGTCGTCGCCTACATGATCATGAAGGCGCTTGGCATCTATATCGTCGCGCGCATGCTCAAGAGCGGCCACCGCGAGGCGCTCGAACGCGCCGTCTTCATGGCGCAGGGTGGCGAATTCGCTTTCGTGCTCTACTCCTCTGCGGCCGCGGTCGGCATCATCGACGGCCAGGCCAACGCCACGCTGACCGCCATCGTCATCATCTCCATGGTGCTGACGCCGTTGGCGATCGTGGCGCTGCGCTATCTCACGCCGCGCGACGAGCAATCGCTCGAAGGCGTCGACATCGCCGACGGCCTCACCGGCAGCGTGCTGATCATCGGCTTCGGCCGTTTCGGCCAGATCGCCAGCCAACCGTTGCTTTTGCGCGGCCTCGACGTCTCGATCATCGACAACGAGGTCGAGATGATCCAGGCGGCGGCCGATTTCGGCTTCAAGGTCTATTACGGCGACGGCACGCGGCTCGACATCCTGCATGCGGCCGGCGCGGGCCGCGCGCGTGCCGTACTGATCTGCGTCGACAAACCGGACGCCGCCGTGCGTATCGCGCAGTTGATCAAGGCCGAATTCCCTTTGGTCACCATCATGGCGCGCGCCTTCGACCGGGGCACCGCGCTGCAGCTCATCCGCGCCGGCGTCGACTATCAGTTGCGTGAAACCTTCGAATCCGCGCTGGTCTTCGGCGGCTCGGCGCTGGAAGCGCTGGGCGTCGACCCGGAAGAGGTCGCCGAGGTCATCGAGGATGTGCGACGCCGCGACACCGCCCGTTTCGAGACGCAGCTTGCCGAAGGCATCCGCGCCGGCCAGCGCTTCCTGAAAGGCAATATCGGCACGCCGATCCCGACCCCGCTCGCGCAGCCGCGCCGCGCCGGCCGGGCGCTGAACGAAGAGACGGCGGGCGTGCTGAACAAGGCAGAGACGAAGAACTGAGGAGCAACGCATGGCAGGGCTCGACGCGCGGGCGCTTTCCGTCACCAAATTCTGGCGCGATGCCGGCGAGGACGCCTGGTTCGAGAAGAACGATGCGTTCGACACGGAATTCCGCAACCGCTTCCTGGAACTGCACTATGCCGCCGCCCGGCGTGAATGCGACGACTGGAACGCCCATGCCGAGGGATCGTTGGCGCTGATGATCCTGCTCGACCAGTTTCCGCGCAACTGCTTCCGCGGCACCGGGCATATGTACGCGACCGATCCGCTGGCGAGGCATTTCGCTGACAAAGCGATCGCCGCCGGCCACGATCTGGCGCTCGACGAAACCCTGCGCGCGTTCCTTTATCTGCCCTTCGAGCATTCAGAATCGCTTGGCGATCAGAAACGGTCGGTGGAGCTCACCGCCGCGCGAGCGCCGGACTATCTCAAATACGCCAAGGAGCATCTGGAGATCATCGAGCGCTTCGGCCGCTTTCCGCATCGAAACAAAATGCTCGGCCGCCAGACGACGCCCGAGGAAAAGGCCTTTCTCGACGGCGGCGGCTTCTCCGGCTGAGTTTTCAGCCGAGCCACCACTCCCTGCCGGACGGCAGGCGCTCGATTCCCGAAATATCGACGCCGCCGAGCCGCTCCGACACGCTTTTGCCGCCGACGACGAGGCCGGGCGCGATCTCGGCCAGCGGCGCCAGCACGAAGGCGCGCTCCAGCATGCGTGGATGAGGAACCTCTAGGCCCGTTTCGTGGATCACTCGGTCGCCGAACACCAGGATGTCGATGTCTATCAGGCGCGGCCCCCAGCGCTCCTCGCGCACCCGCTTCAACCGTCTTTCGACGTCGAGGCAGAGGTCGAGCAAGGCGCGAGGCGGCAGCGCCGTTTCGATCGCGGCCGCGGCGTTGAGGAAATCCGGCTGGTCGAGCTTGCCCCAGGGCGGCGTGCGGTAGAGCGAGGAGACGGCGGTGACGCGCGTCTTGTCATCGCCATCCAGCATGCGCAGCGCCGCGGCCATGGACTTCGCCGGGTCGCCGAGATTGCCGCCGAGACTGAGGTAGACGACGCTATTGGGGCCAGACAACGGTCACCTCGACATGATCGAGCACGCCCGGCACCGGGGCGTTCGGCTTGCGCACCGTGATCTCTGCTTTCTTGATCTGTGGAAACCGAGCGGCCAGCGCCTTCGCCACTTCCAGCGCCAGCGCCTCGATCAGGAAACGGCGGTGCCCGGTGACGATCTTCTCGATCACCGAAAAGGCGATGCCGTAATTGACTGTATCCTCAATGGAATCCTCCTCCAGCGGCCGGCTGGGCTCGACGGTCAGTTCGGCGTCGACATAAAAACGCTGGCCGAGCGTCTCCTCCTCGTCCAGCACGCCGTGCCGGGCAAAGAAGGCGCAGTTCTTCATGCGGATGACATACATCGTCAGCGTCCGGGAGAGTGGGTTTCTCGCGCCAGCATAGCATCGGCCACCGCCAGCGCGTCCACGTTGATTGCGACATCGTGGACGCGAAAAAGATCGGCGCCTTTGAGCCGCAGGATGACGCTGGTGGCCGCGGTGCCGGCCGCCCGCTCGGCAGGTTCGCGCCCCGTGACGCCTCCAATGAAACGCTTGCGCGACGTCCCCGCCATCAGCGGGAAGCCGAGCGCCTGAAGCTCGGAGAACCGGGCCATCAGATCGAGGTTTTCCTCCGTCGTTTCCTTGGCGAAGCCGAAGCCGGCGTCGAGCACGATCTGGCTATCGGAAACATTGCCGGCGCGCGCGATCTCCAGCGATTTGCGCAGAAAGAAGAACTGGTCCTCGATCACGTCCGGCAGCTTCTGCCGTTCGCGTCCGGTATGCATGATGATGAGGCCGGCGCCGGTCTCGGCCGCGACACGCGCTATGCCGGGCTCGCGCTGCAGGCCCCAGACGTCATTGACGATATGCGCGCCGGCGGCGACGGCCCGACGCGCCGTATCCTCGCGATAGGTGTCGATCGAAATCAGGGTCTCGCCCGATCCGGCGAGCGCCTCGATGATCGGCAGCACCCGCCCCTGCTCTTCCTCGGCGGTGATCGGGGCAAAGCCCGGCCGCGTCGATTCCCCACCGATATCGATGATGGCGGCCCCCTCTTCCGCCATGCGGCGCGCCTGGGCTATCGCCTTCTCGGGCGCAATGAACAATCCACCATCGGAAAAACTATCCGGCGTGACGTTGAGGATACCGACGACCACCGCCTTGGGGCCGAGGTCGAGATGGCGTCCATGCGCGAGCTGCCATCGCCTTGTCGTCATTGTCCATCAACCATGTGTGATCCGCGCGAAATCAATTTCGTTGCGCCGGCAACGGCCGTAAAGCAAGGTGCGTGAAGAGGCAACATGATGAACCGTCCCCTGCTCAGCGCCCTGATGCTCGTCCTTGCCGCCACGCCGGCTGGCGCGGCGAATCTGGTGAAGACCTACAGCTATTTCGCCGTCACCGGCCGCACGCTGGACGACATCGAAAAGCAGCTGACAAAAAACGGTCCCGAGGTGAAGAGCACCGGCTCCAGGCATCCGGGCGCGACGCAGATGGCCTTCACTACCCGCGTCAGCTACGCGCAGACCGCGAATTCCTGCCGGATCGCGAACGCGCAGGTCACCGTGAAGGTCAAGGTGATCCTTCCCGAATGGCGGCGGCCGCGCAAGGCCGATCCGGACGTCAGGCTGTTCTGGGACACGCTGTCGGCGGACATCAAGCGCCACGAGGAACGCCATGTCGAGATCGCCAAGAACCATGCCCGCGAACTCGAGGACGCGCTGAAGGCGACCTATCCGCAAAAGACCTGCGAAGCGGTGAAGGCCAAGGCCGCCGAGATCTCTTCGGCCATCCTCGCCGAGCACGACCGCGCCCAGGTGCAGTTCGACCGCGTCGAAAGCGTCAACTTCGAAAGCCGCATCATCCGGCTTCTGCGCTACCGGATGCAGCGCATCCAAAGCGGCCAGCTGCCGCCGGCTTGATCGACGGAGCCGCGGTCCCAGCGAAGGCCAATCCCGCCCTAAACATGGTGCCAGATTCGAAAAACTTTCGAGCGGCGGTCGAAAACGACCTATATCGGACGACATGTACCGGGTCCGCCTCAGGCGGGCTTCGGAAGCAGAGATAGGAACGGCAAGCGGAAGACGTCCCGGAACCGGCCGTTTCTTGCGGGCCGCACCAGCCTTGAGCCAGCCTTTTTGAAAGAACGACGTATGGACCAGACCGTCGACAATCGCACGACGATGGCGACCTCGCCGCCGATCAGCGAAAGCGAGAAGAACGCCATTATCGGCGGCGTGCTGCTGTCGATGCTGCTGGCGGCGCTTGACCAGACCATCGTCGCTCCCGCTTTGCCAACCATAGCGCGTGCGCTTGGCCACGCCGAATATCTGCCATGGATCGTCACTGGCTATCTTTTGACCGCGACGGCGATGGCGCCGCTTTACGGCAAGATTTCCGACGTCTATGGCCGCCGGCCGGTCATCTACGCCGCTATCCTTATCTTTCTTCTGGGATCGCTGGTCAGTGCCCTGGCCCCCAACATGCTGGTGCTGGTCATCGGCCGGGCGATTCAGGGCGCGGGCGGCGGCGGTCTGTTCGCGCTTGCCCAAACGGTCATCGGCGATCTCGTGCCGCCGCGGGAGCGCGCACGCTACGCCGCCTGGATAGCCGGCACATGGGCGGTCGCCAGCGTCGCCGGTCCGCTGCTTGGCGGCGTCTTCGCCGAGCACCTGCACTGGTCGCTGATCTTCTGGATCAACCTGCCGATCGGCTTCCTGGCGATGGCAATAATCAACAACCCGCTGAAGAAGCTGCCGATCGCGGCCAAGCACCACCGCATCGACGGGCTGGGCGCCGTGCTCCTGGTGATCGCCACGGCGCTGCTGCTCCTGGCGCTGAACTGGGGCGGCAGCACCTATCCGTGGCTCTCGCCGGAAATCCTCGGGCTGGTCGCCTGCTCGGCCGTGTTCTGGGCGCTGTTCGCGCTACGGCTGCTGAGCGCCAGTGAGCCGTTGATCTCGCTCGAAGTTCTGGGCAATCCGATCGTGCTCGCCGGCACGCTGTCGATGTTCCTGCTGCAGGCGGCAAACATTGGCGCCTCGGTCTACCTGCCGGTCTATCTGCAGTCGGTCGTCGGACTCTCGGTCAGCCAATCCGGCACCGCCATGCTCGGGCTGCTTCTCGGCACCGTTGCCGGCGCCACCTTCAGCGGCCGCATGATCCCGCGCTTCATCCACTACAAGCGCATCGCCATGGTCGGCGTCATTTTGGCGATCGTCTGCATCGGCGTGCTCAGCGCCATTGCGGGGCATGCCTCGCTGCTCGAAGTCGAGGTCCTGACGACGCTCATCGGCCTCGGCAGCGGAACGACCTTCCCGGTCAGCACCGTCTCGGTCCAGAACGCGGTCGATCGTGCCCATCTCGGCGTCGCGACCGGCGTGCTGACCTTCCTGCGCTCGCTGGGCGGCGCGCTCGGTGTCGCCATGCTCGGCGCCGTCGCGCTGGGCTATGGCCTGCCGCTCGCGGCCGAGGGCTCTGAGACACATATCGAGCTGACATCGGCGATGCCGTTCGTGATGATCTTCCTCACCGCCGGCATCACGCTCGTCCTGGCGCTCGTCGTGCTGGCGCTGATGCCGGAAAAGCCGCTGCGTGGCCATGACGAGAACGCCGCGCCCGTGCTCGCGGAGTAGTCTCTCCGAGGTGTGTTGAGATTCAGGTCAGGCCGAGCCGAGAATGGCGGCTTCCGAGAGCCGGCCCACGCCGGCCCCAGCCTTCATAGAGCGGATACCCTTATAAGGGCTTCGGCCGGGAAAGGCCGGAGCGGAGCGTACGTAATGTACGCAAGCGCCGGAAGCGCAGGAGGCTGCCGTTCGCAGGCCGGCATCACCTGAATAACAACATACCTCAGTCGTGGACGCCGAGCTTCTTCTGCAGGCTGGTCGACGAGGTCGTGTACTGGAAGACGATCCGCTCGCCGGGGCTGACGATGCGCTTGGCGGCCTGCGCCATCAGGGCGACCTCGTGGAAGCCTGACAGGATCAGCTTCAGCTTGCCCGGATACCAGTTGATGTCGCCGACGGCGAAGATGCCGGGCACCGATGTCTGGAATTTCTCGGTGTCGACCGGGATCAGGTTCTCGTGCAGGTTCAACCCCCACTCGGCGATCGGCCCGAGCTTCATGGTGAGGCCGAAGAACGGCAGCATGCGGGTGCACGGCACCTCGACATCGCCGTCCGGGCCACCCTTGATGGTCGCGGATGAGAGCTGGCCGTCGGCGCCGGTGAGGCCGCCCACCTGGCCTACGAGAAATTGCAGCTGCTTCTTCTCCTGCATGGCGTACATCTTGTTGACGCTGTCGGGCGCCGCCCGGAACTCCGGACGCCGGTGGACGAGCGTCACGCTTTTGGCGATCG
Organism: Mesorhizobium sp.; assembly: GCA_004963905.1. GTDB lineage: Bacteria > Pseudomonadota > Alphaproteobacteria > Rhizobiales > Rhizobiaceae > Mesorhizobium. The sequence continues at coordinate 68,066 of SUGL01000011.1, read as the reverse complement.
GCTGCAGGTTGAGCGTCCAGTCGAGCGCCGAATCGCCGCCGCCGACGATGACGAGGTCATGGCCGCGGAATTCCTCCATGCGCCGCACCGAATAGAAGACGCTCTTGCCTTCGTAGCCCTCGACGCCTGGAATTGGCGGACGCTTGGGCTGGAACGAGCCACCGCCGGCGGCGATCACCACCACCTTGGCCTCGAACACCTCATTTTCGTCGGTGGTGACGCGGAACGTACCGTTCTCGAGCTTCTCGAGGCTGGAGACCATGCGGTTGAAGGTGAAGTCCGGCTTGAACGGGTGTATCTGCTCGAGCAGCTTGTCGACCAGGCCCTGGGCGGTGATCAAAGGCCAGCCCGGAATGTCGTAGATCGGCTTTTCCGGATAGAGCTCGGCGCATTGTCCGCCGGGACGGTCGAGGATGTCGATGAGATGGCACTTCATGTCGAACAGGCCAAGTTCGAATACGGCGAACAGGCCGACCGGCCCCGCCCCGACAATAAGTACGTCCGTCTTGATCGTATCCGTCATCAGCTCCGCCCCGTCGCGCATGACCCCGAAAATCGGAATCGATTTTCGGAAAGGATCATGCGCCATCAAAGTGCTACAGCGTCCTCTGCGCGTCCAAGAGGACGCGCGGCGCTGTAGTGAAAACCGTGGGACAGTGCATGAGCCATGGCCCGCTGCCAAGCAGCCACGGGAAAAATTGGAAAGGAGAGTTGGTTCAGCCCTGGCGTTCGGGAACGCGGACGACGAGGCCGTCGAGCGCGTCGCGCACCTTGATCTGGCAGGACAGGCGCGAGTTCGGCCGGACGTCGTAGGCGAAGTCCAGCATGTCCTCCTCCATCGCTTCCGGCTCGCCGACCTCGGCCGTCCAAGCCTCGTCGACATAGACGTGGCAGGTCGCGCAGGCGCAGGCGCCGCCGCATTCCGCCTCGATGCCGGGCACCGCGTTGCGGATCGCGTTTTCCATGACGGTCGAGCCGTTCTCGGCCTCCACGTCGAATTGGGTGCCGTCATTGGCGATGAAAGTCAGCTTTGTCATTTGTCACCTGAGGAGTCGCAGCCGAGATAATCACTCCGCCGGACAAGTCAACTGCGGCGCGAAAAACGCCACCAAATGACGTTTTCAGCCAAACGACGTTTTCAGAAGGTGCCCTCGCGAGGGGCTAGCGGCTGATGGCGGCGATGAAGTCCCGCACCTCCTCGATCAGCGCGCCAAGCTTCTTCACGATGCGGGCATCCTCGGGCTGCTTTTCGATCGCCGCGGCGCATTCGGCGACGGCAAAGGCGCCTATGCCGCGCGCCGAGCCCTTGAGGCTGTGTGCGAGCAGCACCCGTTCCTTGGCATCTGCATCGGCAATCTTGTCGCGCACCGAGAGCGCCTGCTGCACGAACAGCGCCAGCACTTCCTGTTCGAGCGCGCGATCATCCATCGTCTGCCGCGCAAGATGGGCCATATCCACAGGTCGCGACCCTGCCGTTCCCGACACGTCACCGCCGGGCATGGAAAACGCGATTCCACTCTCACCACGCATACGCACTGCAACTCCCGAAAAGGCGGCCTGCCGCCAAAAAATAGGCGACTTGCGTCGCCATCGCGTTAACGATTGCCAGGGAAAAATGTTGTCACAGAGGCAGCCCAAATCACGCCTCCGTTAACCTTATATTTAAAGTTTTACGTATCGCCCGGAATGCATGTTTTCTTTACCCCCGTGTGTCATTACGATACGAACGTCCATTTTCAGCCTCCTGTCTGGGACCAGACAAGCCAAAATCAGGCCAGAATCATAAGTCCCGCGGCAGCTAGTACAGGGTAGCGAAGGCATGGCTAAGAAACCGACGACGACCAAATCCCTCGAGAGCGACGTGGCCGCGGAGCTGGAAAAGGCGCTTGACCTTGACCTCAACGGCGACGAAGGCGGGCTCGACATGGCGGCGTCGATGGAAGATCTCGAGGCCCAGATTTCGGCGGCCGCGGACGAGCTGGCGCGCGAAGGCCGCAGCCAGAGGATCGAGCCGGCAAATGAGGCTCCGGCACCGAAGGCGGCGCCTCAGCCAAAGCCGGCGGAGCTGCGCCCAACCGAATCGCGCGGTTCGCAGCCGGCCGGCTTCACACCGGCTCCCGCCGGTTTCACGCCAGCCAACGACGATCGCCAGAAGGATTACCGGACGCTTTTGCATGGCCTCAACCGGCGTGCGTCGAGCACCGTCTACTGGGTCATAGCGTTCATCTCGCTTGCCTGGATCGCCGGCGCCGGCGGCCTCGCCAATCTTCTGTTCGGTCCGGACATCTGGAAGATCCGCAGCTTCGAGCAATTCTTCGCCCGCCCCGAGCTGATCGGCCTGGCGGTCGCGGCGATTATTCCGGTCATTCTGTTCTGGGCCTTCGCCGCCATGATCCGGCGCGCCCAGGAAATGCGCATCGCGGCGCAATCGATGACCGAAGTGGCCTTCCGCCTCGCCGAACCGGAAAACCTTGCCCAGGACCGCGTCATGATGATCGGCCAGGCCGTTCGCCGCGAGGTGGCGGCCATGGGCGAAGGCATCGAGCGCACTTTGGCGCGCGCCGTCGAGCTCGAAACGCTCGTCCACAGCGAAGTCAGCCAGATCGAGCGCTCCTATTCCGAGAACGAAGCGCGCATCCGCTCGCTGGTCGACGGCCTCGGTAGCGAACGTGAGGCGGTCGTGAGCCATGCAGAGCGCGTGCGCGCCTCGATCCACGGCGCACACGAGACGCTGCGCGACGAGATCGGCGCCGCCAGCGACATCATCCGCGACTCGATCCTCAACGCCTCGACCAAGCTGTCGATGACGATCAACAATTCGGGCGACACGCTGATCGATCGCATCAACGAAAGCTCGATGTCGATCTTCGATTCGGTGGAGACCCGGCTCGATACCATCACCGACCGCCTGTCGACCTCCGGCGAGGCCTTCGCCAGCCTGCTCGACACCCGCATCGCCAAGCTGACCGACACGACCGATAGCCTCACCCGCTCGCTGACCGACATGCTCGACGACCGCACCAGCGGCATGGTCTCGCTGCTCGGCGGAGCGGCGCGCACGCTGAACTCCGAGTTCGAAGCGAGCCTCAGCGGCATCGAGCGGACGCTGGCCGAGCGCGGCCAGGCGCTGATCAGCGAGTTCCAGACCCGCGCCGAGGCGCTCGACACCGGCACGCAGAAGCTCAACGCCGCGCTCGAGGCACGCGCGCGCCAGATCAACGAGACGCTGGTCGAACGCGCCCGCGACATCGCCAATACGTTCGCCGAGAGCAAGGACCAGCTGTCGTCGATGATCGATCAGGGCAAGACCCAGATCGGTGCGGACATGGCCGACATCATCTCGTCGACCTCGTCCATGCTCGAAGCCCGCGCCTCCGATTTCGCCGGACGCATGGAAGCCGCCCGCCACGTCGTGTCGCGCTCCTTCGACGCCGATATCCAGCGGCTCGCCGATGCCCGCGCCGGCATCGACGAAGCCATCGAAGACCACAGCCGGAAGCTCTCCGAAAGCAGCAGCCGTATGGCCGCCGCCATGCAGGAGGACCTCGCGAGATTCGCCGAGAGTCGCGCCGGCATCGATGACGCCGTGGCCAGTCAGGTCCAGAAACTGGCCGAGGGCCGCAGCCTGATCTCGCGCGCGCTGGAAGATGACCTGCGCAAGGTCAACGAGGCGCACGCAGCCATCGATGCCTCGCTGGGCAGCCACCTCGAACAGCTCGAAGAGGGCCGCAACCGTCTGTCTCAGGCTCTAAACGAAGACTCCGGCAGACTCGTACAAGCCCGTACGATGATTGACGAAATGGTCGCCGGCCATGTCGGCAAGCTGGCTGAGGGCCGCAACATTCTGGCGCGTGCGCTGGAGGCCGATCTCGGCAAGCTGTCGGACAGCCGCGCCTCGATCGACGGCCTGGTCGCCGGTCAGGTCGAGAAGATAGCCGAAGGCCGCGCGGTGCTCGCCAAGGCGCTGGAGACCGACATTGCCGGTATAAGGACCCTGATCGAAACACATTCGGCAAAGCTCGCCGAGGACAGGGGTGAGCTAGGCCGAGCCCTGGAAGGCGACTTGAGCGGAATCCGGGACCTGATCAACAGTCATGCGAGCAAGCTCGTCGAGGACCGCAGCCTGCTGTCGCAGACGCTGGAATCCGACCTCGCCAAGCTCGCCGAAAGCCGCGCCTCGATCGACGGACTGGTCGCCGGCCAGGTCGAGAAGCTCGCCGAAGGCCGCGATATCCTCAAGCGCGCCCTGGAAGCAGACATAAACACCATCAGAGGTGCCATCGCGGGGCATTCCGAGCGGGTGCAGGAGGAACGCGCCCAGCTGTCCAAGGCTTTGGAAACCGATCTGCATACGGTCAGCGGTGCGATCGCCGACCATCAAAACAGGCTCGTCCAGGATCGCTCGGCATTGTCGAAGGCTCTCGAGGACGATCTCGCCAAGCTCGCCGAAAGCCGCTCCAGCATCGACGGCCTGGTCGCCGGCCAGGTCGAGAAGCTCGCCGAAGGCCGCGACATCCTCAAGCGGGCCCTGGAAGCCGACCTCAATACCATCCAAGGCGCCATCGTCGATCATTCGCAGAAGATCAGCGACCATCGTGCCGAGCTGTCGCGCGCTCTCGATTCCGACATGGTCAATGCCAGCGGTCTCATGCAGACCCACACCGACAGGCTGTCGCAGGACCGCGCTGCGCTGTCCAAGGCCCTGGAGGACGATCTCGCCAAGCTGGCCGAAAGCCGCTCCAGCATCGACGGGCTCGTCGCCGGCCAGGTCGAGAAGCTCGCCGAGGGTCGCGACATCCTCAAGCGCGCCCTGGAGGCGGATCTCGCCAAGCTCGCCGAAAGCCGCGCCTCGATCGACGGCCTCGTTGCCGGCCAGGTCGAGAAGCTCGCCGAAGGGCGCGACATCCTCACACGCGCCCTCGAGGCCGACCTTGCCAAGCTCGCAGAAAGCCGCGCTGGTATCGACGGCCTGGTTTCCGGCCAGGTGGAGAAGCTCGCAGAGGGTCGTGATATCCTCAAGCGTGCGCTCGAAGCCGACCTGCAGAAGCTGGCCGAAAGTCGCTCCGAGATCGACGGCGTCATTGCCGGCCATGTCGGCAAGCTGTCGGAGGGCCGTGACATGCTGGCCCGCGCCCTGGAGGACGATCTCGCCAAGCTCGCCGAGGCGCGCAAGGACGTCGACCGCTCGGTGTCCGGGCACATCGACCAGATCGCGGCCAAAAGCGGCGACATCTCCGCGGCGATCGCCGCCGATGTCGAGAAGATCGAGCAGGCCTTCAGCCGACAGACCGGCATTATCGAGGAACGCTCGGCCACCATGGAACGTGCGCTGTCGAGCGGCGTCGACAATGTCCGCGGCGTGCTTGAAAAGACCGCCGTCTTCGTTGCCGGCGCGCTGCGCGACAAGGTGATGGAAGTCACCAGCGCCCTGCACGAACAGGCCGGCGCCGCCTTCAGCGACGCCGATCGCAAGATCGCCGAGCGCGCCGAGCAGACTTCGGCCGCCCTGCTTGCCAGGGCCGAGGACATCGCCAACGCTTTCGAGGCCGCGGATCGCCGCCTGCATGAGCGCGCGCAAGACACGTCCAGCATGCTGATGGCCCGCGCCGACGATGCATCCAATTCGCTCATGGCCCGCGCCGAGGAAACCGCCGACAAGCTGGCCGCACGCGCCAGCGAGATCGCCGGCACCTTCGATGCCGCCGACCAGAAGCTGGTCGCCCGTGCGGTCGAAACGGCGCAGTCGCTGGCCGCACGCGCCGGCGATATCCTGCGCAACTTCGAGGGCGCTGACGAGCGGATGGGCATGCGCATCTCCGAATCGGCCGAAGCGCTGGCCGCGCGCGCCTCGGATCTCGGCCGCATCTTCGATGCCGCCGATCAGCATCTGATCTCGCGTATCGCCGAGGGGTCGGAAGCGCTGTCGTCGCGAGCGTCCGAAATCGCCCGTATCTTCGACGACGCCGACAGCCGCCTGGTGTCGCGCATCGCCAGCAGCACATCGACCATCGGCGAACATGCCGACACCATTGTCGGCGCATTCGCGGCCACCGAGCAGCGCGTCGCCGATCGCGCCCGCCAGACCGGTCAGGAGCTCGCCGTCCACGCCCGCGAGATCGAGCAGGCGCTTGCCGGCGCGGACGAAAGGCTGGCGTCGAGCGCAGCCGCCGCCGCCGCCCGCGTCGAGGAGCAGGTGGCAAGCGTCGAGAACCGCCTCTCGAACAGCGCCGAAACGATGGGCCAGAAGTTCAGCGAGCAGGTATCCAGCGCCGAAGCCCAGCTGATCTCGCGCGCCAACGTCATAGCCGAAACCTTCGCTGCGGTCGGCCAGCACATCGGCCAGAGCACCAACGAGGCGGCCAAGACCATCGGCGCCAACACCCGCGAGCTCAACACCATGCTTGCGGCGCGCTCCGCCGAGATGTCGAAAATCCTCGACGAGACGGCGCGTCCCCTGGTCGAGCGCTTCGCTCAGGGCGGGTCCGAGCTGCAGAAGAGCGTGGAAGAGGTCACGGAACGGGCGACCGAGAAGCTGCGCAGCGAGAACGCCGTCCTCGTCAACGCGCTTGCCAGCCGCACGGCCGAAACGCTTTCGGCCGTCGAGGGCGCGCGCTCGACGCTGGCCGACAGCGTTGCCGACCTCATCGGCCGCATGGGCACCTCCAGCGCTCAGCTCAGCCAGCTGATCGACCAGGCTGCCGTCAACCTCGGCCAGATCGAGGAACGGCTGAACGGCAGCACACAGAGCTTCGCCTCGACCACGGAAAAGGCAGCCCGGACCTTTGCCAGCTCGGCGCGTCTCGTCGACTCCAACACCACGCGGCTGACCGACCTGTCGTCGGCGACCTTGCGCGAGGTCGCATCGATCGCAACCAAGTTCGACGAGCACAGCCGTCTGCTGTCGAGCGCCTCCAATCTGCTCAGTTCCGCGCAGAGCAATCTGGAGCACACGCTGGAGCGGCAATCTTCGCTCGAGGACCTCGCCGTCGGCCTGGTCAAGAAGTCGGAAGACCTCGAGAAGGTCATGCGCTCCTTCGAGAACCTCGTCGGCCAGACGATGCAAACCGCCGAGGGCCGCACGATGGAATCGGCGGAGAAGATCCGCACGGCCATCGCCGAGGTCGTCGATTCCGCGACGCGGCGCTTCGCCGACGCTACCGAGGAGATGCGGCGCACCGCCAGCTCGATCAAGAGCGAGCTGGACCTTACCCGCGCCGAGCTCAAGAAGGGCGTCATCGAGATGCCGGAAGAGGCCAAGGAATCGACGTCCGCCATCCGCCGCGCGGTCTCCGAGCAGATCAACGCGCTCAAGGAACTGTCGGATATCGTTGCGAAATCCGGCCGCAGCGGCAGCAGCGAGACCGGCGAGCCGCGTGGCTTGCGCCCCGCGCCGCAGGCTCCTGCCCGGCCCGCCGAGCAGCCGCTGCGCCGTCCGCCGGCGCCACCGCAGCCGGAGCGCCGGACGACGCAGGCACCGCTCGCGGAGACGACGCTGCGCGGCACGCTCGATCTCGAACGCCCCGCCGAGGCGCCGCGGCGCGATCCGAACGGACGCACGCCGCAAGGCGGCTGGGTGCGCGATCTCTTGACCAACGCGTCGCGCGAGGAAGACCTGAAGCCGGCCGCCCCGGCGGAAGCGCCGCGCGCGGCGCCTGCCCAGCGCTCGCCGCTGCATGTCATGGAATCGCTCAACTCGCTGTCCGTCGACATCGCGCGGGCTATCGACCATGACGCCTCGATCGAGTTGTGGAACCGCTATCGTCGCGGCGAGCGCGACGTGTTCACGCGCCGCCTCTACACTCTCAAGGGCCAGCAGACCTTCGACGAGATCCGTCGCAAGTACCAGGCCGAGGCCGAGTTCCGCGCCGCCGTCGACCGCTACTGCGACGATTTCGAAAAACTGCTCAAGGACGTGTCGCGCAACGACCGCGACAACATCATGGCGCAGACCTACCTGACGTCGGACACCGGCAAGGTCTACACCATGCTGGCCCACGCCAGCGGCCGCCTGCACTGACGGGGACAGGTCGAGAATACAAAAGGCGGGCCGCTGGCCCGCCTTTTTCATATCCGGTTTCGTAAAGTCGATTGCTCAGTGTAATCCGGCGCTCAGATCACCGAATCCGTCCAGCGCACGATGTCCTTTGCCGCCTGGCCGAAGGCGTTGTCCAGCGCGTCGACATAGGCAGCGTTGCCGCTGCCGGAGACCGGCGCGGTCGCGGTAAAACTCTTCGAGGCGCGCACCTCGCCGTTGCGGTCGTTGAGGATGCGCACGAAGAGGTCGACGTCGGCATGCTCGCCGCCATTGACGCGGACTTCGAAGGAGCGGACTTCGACGATGATCTGATAGTCGATCGCCAGCCCCTCGCCCGGCTTGCCGACGCCGGCAAAGCTGCCGGAGCGCTGGAAGGTTTCGGCGAGCCTTGCCTGCACGATCAGCGGCAGGCGGTCCGCCCATTGCGCGCCCTTGAGGAACTGGATCGACTGGTCGGAAGGTCTGATGACGATGTTCTGGCTGTCCAGCGCCTTCAGCGCCGAGGGCTGGGCGATCAGGATCTGGCGGCGGCTATGGCCGTGCATGTCGACAGACGGAGCGGAAAGCTCGAACGTGTCGAGCGGCGCCGGCTTGCCTCCCAGTGCCGCGCAGCCGGCGAGCGTCAACACGAGCGCGGCGGCGGCAACCGACTTCAACCCTCTACCCGATTTCACACGCGATCCCCGTTATGTCCCCGGATCTGACGATCAACTTATAGCTGCAATCCATGTTCTTGGCGTTCGCGGCAGCCGAAGTCAACGCCGCGCCCTGCCATCAAACTGACGAACCTCTCCCTCGCCACCTGTCAGGATGCGCTGCGGATTGCGGCTGAGATCGGTCACCGCCTCCTCGATGCGGTTGATGGACCGGCGGCTGTCCTGCACCAGCGCTTCCACATTCTGCAGCCCCGAGCCTGAGAAACGCGACAGATTGTCTACGATGGTGCCGAGGCGAGAGTTCAGCGTGTCGGCAACCTGCTTGAAGGATTTCAGCGTCGACCTGGCATCGGCCATCACGCCGTTGGCCTCGCCGGATCCGAGAAGCTGATCGACCTTGGCGAGGATGCCGTCGACACGCACCGAGGCATCGTTGAGGCGCTGCGCGAGCTGGCGGGCATTCTTGATCGTATCGTTGATGTCGTCGGAGCGGTTGGCGATCTTGTCGGTGACCTTGGCGATGTCGGCGGCCGCCTTGTTGGCGCTGTCACTGGCTTTCTGGATGTTGGCGAGCGCCGTGCGGACATCGTTCGGATCGATGCCGTCGAGCACGCCATTCACCTTGGCGAGCGTGCCTTGCGTCTGCTTGGCGAAGTCGTTGATCGAGCCGACCGCGGTGTTGACGTTGTCGATGGTCGTGTCGAACTGCTTCGAAGTTTCCTTCAGGTTCGCCGTGACCGTATCGACATTGGCGACAATGCTCTTGATCCGGTCCTTGTCGACCGAGTTGAGCAGGCCCTCGGCGGCCTTCAGCGTGCTGTCGAGTCGACCCGACACATTCTGCAATTGCTCCGAAAGCGAGCTGACGGCGGACAGGAACTTGTCGATACCGTCCGAATTCTTGGCCAGCGCGTCGGAGAAGGTCTCGACGTTCTTGACGGTCTGCGTCAGCGGACCGCGAACGTCCTTGGTGAAGCCCTCGAGTTCGGAAAGCACTTTGTCGGCGCGAGTGAAGATGTTCTGCGCCGTCTGCAGCAGGTTGGTCACGGCCGAAGGATTGGCGACGATCTCGGGGATCCTGCCCTCTTTCTCCGCCTCGTCGAGCAGCTTGGCTTCCTTGGGATCCGCACCCCTGAGCTCGATATTCGCCTGGCCGGTGAGGCCCGCCAACCCAATGTCAGCCTGCGTCGACTTGGTGATCGGCGTCATGCGGTCGATCTCGGTGTCGGCGATGGCGACGGTGGGGTTGTCGACGTCGATATAGACCCGTTTGACGTCGCCCACCTTGACGCCGTTGAACAAGACGAAGCTGCCGCGGCCAAGGCCCGAAGCCGAGCCGGGGATGCGCACGCGCAGCATCGTCGTCTCGCCTCGTTCGCCGATCGCGGCGGTCCAATAGACGAAGGCGAAGGCCGCAAGGATCGCAGCCAGCGTGAAGATGCCGACAATGACGTAGTTGGCTCTGGTTTCCATTGCCTCACTTATGGCTAAGCGCGCGCCGCAAGATCAAGTTGCCGGGCGCGTTTTCCGCGGAAATAGGACTTTACCCACGGCTCTTCACTCTTCAGCATGTCGTCGATCGTGCCCTCGACCAGCACCCTCTTCTTGCCGAGCACCGCCACGTGGTCGCAGGCGGTGAACAGCGTGTCGAGGTCGTGCGTGACCATGTAGACCGTCAAATCCATCGTATCGCGCAGTTTGACGACCAATTCGTCGAACTCGGCCGCGCTGATCGGATCGAGGCCCGAGGTCGGCTCGTCGAGAAAGACGATGTCCGGATCGAGCGCCAGCGCGCGGGCCAGCGCCGCACGTTTGATCATGCCGCCCGACAGCTCGGAGGGGAATTTCTGCGCCGCGTCCGGCGGCAGCCCGACCAGCTCCACTTTCAGCATCGCGAGCTCGTCCATCAGTTTCTTCGGCAGGTCGAGATATTCGCGCATCGGCACCTGCACGTTTTCCTGCACCGTCAGCGCAGAAAACAGCGCGCCGTGCTGGAACAGGACGCCGAGCCGCATGTCGATGCGCAGGCGCTCGGCCTCGCTTGCCTTGTCGACGTCGACGCCGAACAGCCTGATGGTTCCCGATTGCTTCGGCATCAGCCCGAGGATGGTGCGCAGCAGGACGGACTTGCCGGCGCCCGAGGCGCCGACGAAGCCCAGGATCTCGCCACGCTTGATGTCGAGCGAAAGCTTGTCGAGGATCAGCTTGTCTTCGATGGCGACGGTGACGTCCCGGACCGAAAGCACGATCTCGCTTTCATCCGCGTTCTGCGTCGTCTGGGCTCCATTGCCGTTCGCGATTGCCATCTCAGAACTCGATCGCTGCGTAGAACATGGCGAAGAGCCCGTCGAGGATGATGACGACGAAGATCGACTTCACCACCGAGGCCGTCACATGGCGGCCGAGCGATTCGGCGCTGCCGCCGACCTTCATGCCCTCCACGGAAGCGATGGTGCCGATGATCATGGCCATGAACGGCGCCTTGATCAGTCCGGCGAAGATGGTGCTGAGGTCGATGGCGACACGCAGCCGGTCGATGAACGCGGCCGGCGGAATGTCGGAATAAAGCCAGGCCGCGATGATGCCGCCGCCAAGCGCGGCGAAATTGGCGATGATCGTCAGACATGGCAGCGCGATCACCAGGGCGACGAGTCGTGGAAACACCAGCACGCCGATCGGGTTGAGCCCGATCACCTTCAGCGCGTCGACCTCCTCGCGCATCTTCATCGAGCCGATCTCGGCGGTGATGGCGCTGCCCGAGCGGCCGGCCAGCATGATCGCCGTCATCAGCACGCCGAGCTCGCGCAGGATCAGCACGCCGACGAGGTCGACGACGAAGATGTCGGCGCCGAAATAGCTGAGCTGATAGGCGCCCTGCTGGGCGACGATGGCGCCGACGATGGCCGACATCAGCACCACCACGGGGATGGCGCCGACGCCCATGCGGTCGATCTGGTTGAAGATGGCGGCCGGATTGACGGCATGGCCGCGGCCAAGCTTCAACTGCGCGCCACGGATGGTGGCGCCAAGGATATTCATCGAGGCGAGGAAGTCGTCGCGCATCTCGTAGACACGGCGTCCGACCAGCTCCAGCGCGCGCAGGATGATATTGGGCGGCCCGGCCGGTCCCGATTCGAGTTCGCGCCGCACCGCGTCGCCGACGGCGCCGAGCAGGATCGAGGCGATCTCGCTCTGGCCCTGCACATGGACGTCCACGCCTTTCTTCTCGAAGGCGCTGGCCAGCCGATCGATCAACCAGGCGCCGGCGGTGTCCATCTTCTCGATCTGGGAAAGGTCGAGCGTCAGCGTCTTGGCGCCGTTGCGTTTCTCGATCTTGCGCATCTCGGCATCCACCGATGCGACGGTCCGCGTCGTCCAGACGCCGGAAAAGGAGCAGCCGAGCACGCCGCCCTCCTCGCTGACGGCGATGCGCGGCTGGTGATTGGCCTCACCGGCAGGCGTGCGGCTTGCGTCGCGTTTGCGGATGGTCAACATGGCGTCCTGTTTAGCGTGACGGGACTGGCGTGTCGATTTGCCGGCAGACCGGTGTCGCACAGCCGGAGAAGAAAAATATGGCGCGTGTCATTTCGGTCGAGGCCGAGCGGTTTCCGATCGCGGGCACCTTCACCATCTCGCGCGGATCGAAAACCGAGGCCGAGGTCATCACGGTGACGATCGGCGACAACGGACATGTCGGGCGCGGCGAATGCGTGCCTTACAAGCGCTACGGCGAGACGATGGAGGGCGTGCGCGCCGCGATCGAGGCGATGCGCGGCCAGATTATCGGCGGCATCGGCCGCACCGCTCTGCTCGCGGCCATGCCGGCCGGCGCGGCCCGCAACGCCATCGACTGCGCCTTGTGGGATCTCGAGGCCAAGCTGAGCGGCAGGCCGGTGGCGGACGCGATCGGCGTTGCGTCGGCGAAGGCGCTCGAAACCGCCTACACGCTGTCGCTTGCTGAACCGGAGGCGATGGCCGCTCAAGCGCGCGCCAACGCCTCGCGGCCGCTGCTCAAGGTCAAGATCGGCGGCGACAACGACATGGCAAGGATCCGCGCCGTGACGGAAGCCGCCCCGCGAAGCCGCATCATCCTCGACGCCAACGAGGGTTGGACCGACGACAACATCGAGGCCAATCTTGCCTTTGCCGCCGGGCAAGGCATCGCGCTGGTCGAGCAACCGCTGCCCGCCGGCCGTGACGGCATCCTCCGCGAAATCGCGCATCCGGTGCCGATCTGCGCCGATGAAAGCGTGCACGAGGCGAAGAACCTCGAATCGCTGGCCGGCCTCTATGACGCCGTCAACATCAAGCTCGACAAGTCGGGCGGCCTGACCGAAGCGCTGATTCTTCGCGACCGCGCGCGCGAACTGGGTTTCGGCATCATGGTGGGCTGCATGGTCGGCACGTCGCTCGCCATGGCGCCCGCGGTGCTTTTGGCTCAGGGAGCCGATTTCGTCGATCTCGACGGCCCGCTGCTGCTTGCGCGCGACCGCGAGCCGGGTCTCGCCTACCAGGGATCGCTGGTGTCACCCCCTGACCGGGCGCTGTGGGGCTGAGCGCGCGGCAAGGCCGATCAGCACCAGACCGACGATCGCAATCGGAATCATCGCCAGGAATCCGTCGACGCCGAGACGGTCGTAGAGCGGTCCCGAGGCAAGCGTCACCGCGGCCATGAAGAAGCCGTTGAAGAAATAGGCGATGCCTTGCGCAGCGCCCGTGCGCTCTTCGGGAACCGTTTCGCCGATCATCTTCTGCAGGCCGATCAGCACCATCGCCACCGACACCGAATGCAGCGTCTGGACGCCGAAGAAGCCGGCGACGCCCAGGCCGAGCGGCCAGACCAGCGGAAAGGCGATCCAGCGCACGATCGAGCCGATGCCGGCGATCACCATCACCCTGACGACCGAGGCAGAGGCGAAAATGCGGTTGAAGAGCACGAACATGCAGACCTCGGAAACCACGCCCCAGGCCCACAGCAGGCCGACGACGGAATCGCTGATGCCGATCGACTTCCAGTAGATGGACACGAAACCGTAGAGGAAGGCGTGGCTGGCGGTGATGATGCCGACGCCGAGCGTAAAATAGAGGAAATAGGCGTTGAAGAGGCTCGGCGCCGAATGCTGGATGTCGATCGCCGACAGCGGCGACGCCTTGCGGGGCTTGCCCATGCGCGGCGCCCACAGCCCCGCGACAAGGGCAGCCGCAAGCGCCACGAAGATGATCGCCGGAACGGCTTGAGGGCCCGTACCTGCCAGGATGAAGCCACCCACCACATTGGCGCAGAGATAGGAGATCGAACCCCATTTGCGCATGGCGGTGTAGTTCGAGCCGAAGCGGCGCACGCCCGACAGCGCCAGCGAATCGGCCATTGGCGAATGCGGCGTCCACACGATCGTCAAAACAAGCGATACGGCGAGCACGATCGCATAGGTGGCGGGCAGGAAATAGCCGGCCGAAATGATTATCGACGCCGCAACCAGAGCGATATAGACGTTGGCGCGATCCTTCGCCCGATCGGCCAGCGCGGTCAGCATCGGCGTCGTCACGACGCGCAGGAACATCGGCGCGGCCAGGATGACGGCTATCTGCTCGGCATGAAAGCCTTTCGCCTGCAGCCAGAGCGGGAAATACGGCAGATGGGTGCCCTGCGACACGAACAAGGTCGCGAAGATCAGGCTCATGCGCAGTTCGAAATGGCTCGGCTTGACGAGTTGCTCAGGCGAAAGCGGCGGCAGCGGCATGAATCGATCCAATTACGCTGCATTCCACGAGCTGCAACGCGTTTCGATCCCTATCATGCGGCAAAGCGCGGCGGAACTGCCTGGACCAATCGATCAGGCTAAAGCTGTTGAAAGACAAAGGCTCGGGGGCCCGAGTCGCGTGATGGGCGCCTCGCCGCGCCAGTATGGTCGCGATCGCAGCGCGGTTGCCGCGTGAGGCAAGAAGACGCTCAGGCGGCCTTGACCGCCCTGCCCTTGAGACTGACGATATCGACGGGCACCAGCGTGTCCTTGCCGGCCGGAACCTCGGGCAGCACATGCGCCCAGGTCAGTATTTCCATGCGGCCGTCGAAATGTTCGACCACCGCCGTGCAGCTCTCCACCCAGTCGCCGGTGTTGATGTACTGCACATCGCCATAGTTTTCGATCGCCGCGTGATGGATATGGCCGCAGATGACACCGTCGACATGCGAGCGCCGCGCTTCCTCGGAGAGCACCGTCTGGAACGAACCGATGAAGTTCACCGCCTTCTTGACCTTGACCTTGGCCCACGACGAGAACGACCAGTAAGGCAGGCCAAGCAGATGGCGCAGCTTCGTCACCACCCGGTTGACCAGCATCGCGGCGTCATAGGCGTAGTCGCCGAGATAAGCGAGCCAGCGCTGGTTGTGCACCACGGTGTCGAACTGGTCGCCATGGATGACCAGCAGCCGCCTGCCGTCGGCGGTCTCGTGGATGGCGCGATCGGCAACGACGATGCCGCCGAAATGCACGCCCTGGAACTGGCGGGCGAACTCGTCATGGTTGCCGGCGATATAGGTGATCGAGGCGCCCTTGCGCGCCTTGCGCAGCAATTTCTGCACGACGTCATTGTGGCTTTGCGGCCAATGCCAGCTGCGCCGCAGCCGCCAGCCGTCGACGATATCGCCGACCAGATAGATCGTATCGGCATCGTGATAGCGCAGGAAGTCGATCAGGAAATCGGCCTTGGCCGCCTTCGAGCCGAGATGCACGTCGGAAATGAACATAGTGCGGAAAGTGCGGGGCTCTGGGCCGGACATCGCGATTTCACCCTTTGCTTTCGCGTGCCTATGCCTCGATTCATGCAACAACCGTATGACGGTTGCGGTTGGTCCAGCCCAGGCGCTAGCTTGCCGCCCTTAAAAAAGGAGAAATCACCATGGATCTCGGCATTCGCGGCAAGAAGGCCATCGTCTGCGCCTCGAGCAAGGGACTGGGGCGTGGCTGCGCGATTGCGCTCGCCGAAGCCGGCGTCGACCTCGTCGTCAATGGCCGCAACGCCGAGCTTTTGGCGAAGACCGCGCAAGACATCCGCGACAGCTTCGGCGTCAAGGTGATCGAAATCGCCGGTGACGTCTCGAAATCGGAAGTGCAGAAGGCGTTGCTTGCCGCCTGCCCCGACCCCGACATCCTGGTCAACAACAACGGCGGCCCCCCTCTGCGCGATTTTCGCGAACTCGACCGCGCAAAAATCCTCGAGGGCGTGACGCAGAACATGGTGACGCCGATCGAGCTGATCCAGGCGGTGATCGACGGCATGGCCAAGCGCGGCTTCGGCCGCATCGTCAACATCACCTCGCTGTCGGTCTACGTGCCGATCCCCGGCCTCGACCTGTCGTCGGGCGCGCGCGCCGGCCTGACCTCTTTCCTTGCCGGCGTGGCCCGCACCGTGATCGACCGCAACGTGACCATCAACAGCCTGTTGCCCGGCAAGCTCGACACCGACCGGCTGCGCGGCCCGCATGAGGCCGGCACGCCGGAAGATCCGGCGGCGGCCGCCGCGCGCAAGGCCCGCATCAGCGCCGATGTGCCGGCGAAGCGTCTCGGCACGCCGGAGGAATTCGGCCAGATCTGCGCCTTCCTCTGCTCGGTCCACGCCGGCTACCTCACCGGCCAGAACATTCCGGTGGATGGCGGCCTCTACGTCAGCGCCTTCTGACCGGGCCTGTCCCCGGCTACCGAAAAAACTGGAGAATAATACTTCAAGAAGCTGAAATAGCTTGATTATTCCGGTTTCGGCAATGTGAACGCCGGTATCGAGATTTGGCGTCGCGAAGAATCGTCGCCGCATGCTACAAGGCTCGAAAGCAAGCAAGCAGGGAGGGGCCGCGATGGACGGCGAGAGCAAGAAAACGGCCCGGTCGGACCTCGACGAGGCCGCGCTCTTCTTCCACAAGCACCCCACCCCGGGAAAGCTCGAAATCCAGGCCACCAAGCCGCTCGGCAACCAGCGGGATCTCGCGCTCGCCTATTCGCCGGGCGTGGCCGCCCCTTGCCTCGAAATCCGCGACGATCCGGCGACTGCCGCCGACTACACGGCGCGCGCCAACCTCGTCGGCGTCGTCTCCAACGGCTCTGCGGTGCTCGGCCTCGGCAATATCGGCCCGCTCGCCTCCAAGCCGGTGATGGAAGGCAAGGCTGTCCTGTTCAAGAAGTTCGCCGGCATCGACGTGTTCGATATCGAGATCGACGCGCCGGAAATCGAGCGCATGGTCGAGACGGTCGCGGCGCTCGAGCCGACCTTCGGCGGCATCAACCTCGAGGACATCAAGGCGCCCGAATGCTTCGAGGTCGAGGAGCGGCTGAAGGCGCGCATGGGCATTCCTGTGTTCCATGACGACCAGCATGGCACGGCGATCATCGTTGCCGCGGCGGTGCTCAACGGGCTGGAATTCGCCGGCAAGACAATTGCCGACATCAAGATCGTCACCTCTGGCGCGGGTGCTGCCGCGCTCGCCTGCCTCAATCTCTTGGTCTCGCTCGGCGCAAAGGTGGACAACATCTGGGTCACCGACCGTTTCGGCGTCGCCTACAAGGGGCGCGCCGAGGAGATGGATCGCTGGAAAGACCCTTATGTGAAGGATACGGAGGCGCGTACGCTGGCCGATGTTATCCCCGGCGCCGATGTCTTCCTCGGCCTCTCCGCCGCCGGCGTGCTCAAGCCCGAACTGCTGCAGCACATGGCGCCGAAGCCGCTGATCCTGGCGCTCGCCAACCCGACGCCGGAGATCATGCCGGAAGTGGCGCGTGCTGCTCGCCCGGACGCCATGATCTGCACGGGGCGTTCCGATTTTCCCAATCAAGTCAACAACGTGCTCTGTTTTCCTTACATCTTCCGCGGCGCGCTGGACTGCGGCGCCAGCGCCATCAACGAGGAGATGAAGATGGCCGCCGTGCGTGCGATCGCGGCTCTTGCCCGCGAGGAGCCCTCGGACGTCGCGGCGCGTGCCTATTCCGGCGAGACGCCGGTGTTCGGCCCGGATTTCCTGATCCCCTCGCCCTTCGACCCGCGCCTCATCCTGCGCATCGCGCCGGCGGTGGCGAAAGCCGCTTGCGAGACCGGCGTGGCGACGCGGCCGATCGCCGACTTCTCGGCCTATATCGACAAGCTCAACCGCTTCGTATTCCGCTCCGGCCTGGTGATGAAGCCGGTGTTCTCGTCGGCCAAGACCTCGAGCGCCAAGCGTGTGATCTACGCCGATGGCGAGGACGAGCGCGTGCTGCGCGCGGCACAGGTGGTGCTGGAGGAAGGCATCGCGGAGCCTATCCTGATCGGCCGCCCGCATGTCGTCGAGGTCCGGCTGAAGCGTTACGGCCTGCGTATTCGGCCGGGTGTCGATTTCGGTCTGATCAACCCGGAAGACGACCCGCGCTACCGCCATTATGTCGATCTCCTGATCGAGCTCGCCGGCCGCCGCGGGATCACGACGGAAGCCGCCCGCACCATGGTGCGCACCAACAATACGGTGATCGCGGCGCTCGCGCTGAAGCGTGGCGATGCGGATGCGATGATCTGCGGGCTGGAAGGCCGCTTCGAGCGGCATCTGCGCAATGTCACGCTGATCATCGGGCCTCGCGCCGGCGTCAAGGACCGCGACCTGTCGACGCTCTCCATGCTGATTTCGCAGCGCGGCATCATTTTCCTCACCGACACCTATGTCTCCATCGACCCGACGGCCGAGGAGATCGCGGAAATGACCGTCCTGGCAGCCGAGGAGATCAGCCGTTTCGGCCTGGAACCCAAGGCCGCCCTGCTCTCGTTCTCGGATTTCGGTTCGCGCGACGCGCCGAGCGCCTTCAAGATGCGGCAAGCCGCGGCGATCCTGGCGCGCATTGCGCCCGACCTGCAATGCGACGGCGAGATGCATGCCGATACCGCGCTGTCGGAACATCTGCGCCAGCGCGTCTATCCGCATTCGCGACTGAAGGGCGAAGCCAACCTGCTGGTATTCCCGAACCTCGATTCGGCGAACATCACGCTGACGGCGCTGGGCGCCATGATGGATGCGCTGCATGTCGGACCGATCCTGCTCGGCACGGACAAGCCCGCGCATATCCTGACGCCGTCCGTGACGTCGCGCGGCGTCGTCAACATGACGGCACTGGCGGTGGTCGAGGCTGCGCACAAGGCGCAGGCGATCGCCAATCTGGGTTGAGGACCGCTCTGGCCGAAAACGCCGATGGTGCTTCATTGCAAGTTGGTGGCGGCCATCGCGGCCACACTGTCGCGTTCCGATATTCAAGCGCGAAAGACGAATGGGCAGGTGCGAGGATTGAATGAGCTTCGAACTAGCCATGCTCGCCGCAAGTTGCGTGCTCTGTTTCATCCACATAGTTCTCGCCTCGCATTCGGCGAGCTTGCAGCGGGGTTACCGCTGGACGGCGAGCGCCCGAGACGCCGAAGTCCCGCCGCTCACGGGAATGGCGGGGCGCCTGGAAAGGGCCTTGCGAAACTTCGTCGAGACATTTCCGGTGTTCGTAGCGGCGGTTTTTCTCGTCCACGCCGCTGGCCATGAGACCGCGCTCAGCAAGTGGGGAGCCGGACTCTATTTTTCGGCCAGGCTGATCTATCTTCCGCTCTATGCATTCGGCGTTCCCCTGCTTCGCTCGGTCGTTTGGAACGTTGCGTTTGTTGGAATCGTCATGCTCTTGCTGGCGTCGGTATGGCCATCACTAGGAAACAGTTAACCACGAACGCGGTAGCCTTCCGGCCACGGGCAATCGGGATTCCAGGCGGATGAAGGGGTTGAAGCTGACGCACCTCGCGGCGCTGCTTGCAGCCTTGGCGGCGTCAGCTGTCGCCGTCACCGAGCCGCAGGCGGCTTCCCGTGCGTGCCGCCAGCTCGAAGCCGAACTCGCCGCCACGCGCGGCGGAGGCGGCGGCCCGGGGCTGATCCGCAAGTATGACGACGCGATCGCGCGCCAGCACGAACAGCTTTCGAAAGCGCGTAGCCGCGCAAGCGATGCCAATTGCGGCTTCACGCTGTTTTCGCGCAATGTCGGCCAATGCGCGGCGATAAACGCCTCGATAGAGCGCATGAACGCCAATCTCGACACCTTGCAGGCGAAGCGCGAGCGGCTGGCCGGCGGCGGCACGCGGCGTGACCGCAGCCGCATCCTCGCGGCGCTCGACGCCAATGGCTGCCGCGACGACGAGATCGCTCCACGCCATGCGCCCATTCAGCAGGCCGACCGCGACAACGGCGCCGGCAATCTCTTCGAACAGCTTTTCGGTCGCGGTCAGGAAACCGAGCCTCTCGACGTGCCCGATGCACCGGAGGCGCCATCCGACGATCCGAGCGTGCGCAACATTCGCCGCGTGATCGGCCAGCCGGACGGCATGGATCTGCCGCGCCTCGACGGCGAATTTCATACCGTGTGCGTGCGCACTTGCGACGGCTATTTCTTCCCGATGTCGAACGCCGCCTCTGTTGCGGATTTCGAGCGCGACCAGAAGAATTGCGAATCGAGCTGCCCAGGCACCGAGATGCAGGTCTTCTACACGCGCGGCATGGATGATGACGCCGGCGCGATGATCTCGTCGGCGACCGGCCGTCCCTACAGCGAGCTGCCGACCGCCTTTCTTTACAAGAACGCCAGTTTCCCACGGCCGCCCGCCTGCGGCTGTAACGCGCAAGCCGGCAATTTCTCGATCATCGCCGGCAATCCGCCCAATCCGGAACAATCGCAGCCTGACGGTGAAGCGACGCCGCTCATCCCAACGCCGGCTTCCAAGCCCGATCCCGGCGCCGACCCGGAAACGCTCGCCAATGCCGAAGGCGGGCTCGACCGCGCGGCGATCAAGCGGCTGGTCACCAAGGTGCCGGTGTCGCCGGTATCGGCATTGCCGCCGGATCAGCGCAAGGTCAGGGTCGTCGGGCCAGCGTTCCTTCCCGACCCATCAGCGGCAATAGATCTGCAAGCTCCGGCCCGGAAGTCCGCCCAGTAAGGGCGAGCCGCAGCGGCATGAACAGCGGCTTGCCCTTGCGGCCTGTGGCTTCCTTGATCTTGCCGGTCCAATCCTTCCAGACGGTGCCGTTCCACGGCTCTTCCGGCAGAAGGTCGAACGCCTGGTGAAGGAAATCGCGGTCCTCGCCGGAAAACTCCGCCGGCTCTTGCGGGCCGTCGCTCAGGATCCGCCACCAGGCGACCGCGTCGGACAGACGGTCGATGTTGCCACGCACCGCCAGCCAGAAGGACTCCGCCTTGTCGCCGGAAATGCCGAGCACGATCAGCCGGTCTCGCGCCTCCTCGAACGGCATGTGATGCATGAGCGTCCGGTTGAGCACGAAGAGCTCGTCGGGATCGAACTTGGCGGCGGACTTGGACGTCGCTGCCGGGTCGAAATGCGCGGCGAGCTCGTTGAGGTCGTGCGCGGCCGTGACGTTCTCCGACGTGCCGACGAGCACGGCGAGCGAGGCGACCGCCATCGGCTCGATGCCGTCCTCGCGCAGGCTCTCGATCGACAGCGCGCCGGTGCGCTTCGACAGCCCCTCGCCCGACACCGTGGTCAACAGATTGTGGTGGCCGAAAGCCGGAGGTTCCGCTCCCAAAGCCTGGAACAAAGCGATCTGGACGCCGGTGTTGGTGACGTGGTCATCGCCACGGATCACATGGGTGACGCCCATCTCGATGTCGTCGACCACGGAAGGCAGCGTATAGAGATAAGTGCCGTCCTCGCGCACCAGCACCGGGTCCGACAACGAGGCGAGATCGACGGTCTCCTCGCCGCGCACCAGGTCGTTCCAATGCACCTCGGTGCGCTCCGGCTGCAGCGGATCGCTGGTGAAGTTCGGCAACAGGAAGCGCCAGTGCGGCCGCCGCCCGTCCGACTCGTATTCGGCGATCTGTTCCGGCGTCAGCGTCAGGGCTTCGCGGCCATAGACCGGCGGCAGGCCGCGCGTGCGGCGGACCTTGCGGCGCAGGTCGAGTTCCTCGGGCGTTTCGTAGCAGGCATAGAGCACCCGCGCCGCCTTCAGCCGCTCAACCGCCGCGTCGTAGATCTCGACGCGCCGCGACTGATATTCGGTGACGTCCGGGAAAATGCCCAGCCAATGCAGGTCGTAGAGGATGGAATCGGCGAATTCCTGCTTCGAACGGCCGATGTCGGTGTCGTCGAAGCGTTGGATGTAGCGGCCCTTGTTGTTCATGGCGAACAGCCAGTTGAACAGCGCGGTGCGCGCATTGCCGATATGGATGCGGCCGGTCGGCGATGGGGCGAAACGAACGGTAACTGTCATGAGCGGGGGCGTAACGGATGCTTTTGGTCTTGACAAGACGCGCCCCCGCGCAAGCGCAAGAGATAGTGCAAGCCAGCTGGAATGAAAAGCCTGCCGGCCGTTTCCCGGGTCCATGCAGCTACGGGGTTCCGTGGCGCCAGCCCAGCCGCTCCTCGATACGCCTGGCGCTTTGCCGGACCAGCGACGTCAAATCGGGATCCTTTTGCCGGAGCTTCACATCCGGCACGACGATAGAAATCGTCGCCCGGCAAGCTCCGAGATTGTCGCGGATCGGAGCCGCGATGCAGGCGACCGAAAAATCCGACTCGCCGGCCTGGATCGCAAGCCCGTCGGCCAGCGCGGCCGCCGAGGCTCGAGCGAGTACATGCTTGTCCGTTTCAGCGCGTCCTGTCGGTGAAGCGGTTGCCGAGCGGGCAAAAATGGCGAGACGCTCCGCCTCCGGCAGGTGGCCGACGAGCAACCGGCCCGACGCTGTCCAGTTGAGTGGTGTGCGCGTACCCACACGCGACGTCACCTGGAAATGATCCTTGCCCTCCTCCATGGCGAAGACGACCATATAGTCGCCGTCGCGGCCGCATATCTGGATGGTTTCTTTCGAACTCTGGGCGAGCTCGTGCATTTCCTGCGTCGCCACATTGAGCAGGTCGAGCGTGCGGGCATAAGTCAGCCCATACTGATAAAGCCTCGGCCCGAGCCATAAAAGGCCGCCATCCTTGCGATCGAGAAGCTCCTTCTCGACCATGTCGTCGACGATGACGTAGACGGTCGACAGCGGCGCGCCGATATCGCGCGCGATCTCATAGGCGGTCGCCGGGCGTCCCCGCCGTTGCAGGCAGTCCAGGATCTGCAGCACGCGGTCGATGCCGCTGGTGCGTGAACGGCGCGGTTCGACGGCGGCTTCGGTGCGGCTCAGGTCTTGGTCTCTCACGTTAGCGGTCATGTGGTCCCGAATGTTGATCGCGATGATCTAAAGGGCAGCATCCTGGCGGCGGTCAACCCGATTCGGATCAGGCAGTCTTTCATTGTGGCGAATGCAGGCCACGTGGTGTCCGCCGCCGACATGTTCGACCGGCGGAACGGCTTGCGCGCAGGCGGCGATGGCTTCTGGACAGCGGGTCCGAAAGACGCAGCCGGACGGCGGCGCGATCGGGCTTGGGATATCGCCATGCAAAGGCGTATGCGTGCGACGCCGCGACGGGTCGGGCACCGGCGCCGTTGCCAGCAGTGCCCTGGTGTAGGGATGGCGCGGCGCGGCATAGACGAGCCGGCTCGGCCCACGCTCCATCACGCGGCCGAGATACATGACCACCACCTCGTCGCAGAGATATTCGACCACCGACAGGTCGTGCGCGATGAACAGAAGCGTGAGCCCGAGCTTCTTTTGCAGATCGCCGAACAGATTGAGCACCTGTGCCTGCACGGAAACATCGAGCGCCGAGACCGGCTCGTCGGCGACGATGAATTGCGGCTCGACGGCAAGCGCGCGCGCAATGCCGATACGCTGGCGCTGGCCGCCGGAGAACTCGTGCGGATAGCGGCCGGCATGCTCCGGCGACAGGCCGACCAGCGTCAGCAATTCGCCGACACGTTCGGCACGCCGCCTGCCGCGCGGGTAGCCGGCCGCGTCGAGCGCCTCGCCGATGATGCCGCCAATTCGCATGCGCGGATTGAGGCTGGAAAACGGATCCTGGAAGACGATCTGCAGCTTCTGCCGGTAGGCGCGCATCTCGCGCTGCGACAGCGAAAACAGATCGACGCCGTCGAACAGCGCCTTGCCGCCGGTCGGCTCGACCAATCGCAAAAGCGCGCGGCCGGCCGTGGTCTTGCCGGATCCGGACTCGCCGACGAGGCCGACGGTCGAGCCGCGCTTTATGTCGAAACTGACATCCTCGACCGCGTGAACGATGCGACCGCCTCTGGCTGGAAAATGCTTGGTCAGGCCTTGCACGCTGAGCAGCGGTTTCGCCTCGATCGAAGGTGCGGGGGCGCTCATAGCTCGGCGCTCCGGATGCAGCGGGATGCGCCATGCGGGCCGGCAGGTACCAATGGCGGCGGGGCTGCCCGGCAAGGCGCGATGGCGAAATCGCAACGCGGCTCGAAGGCGCAACCGGGCGGCAGGTTGGTGATTGGCGGCACGCTGCCCGGGATCGAATGCAGGGCGCGGCGCTCCCCGGCTGCATCGATGTCGCGCGCGGCGTTCGGCGTGCAGGCGAGCAGGCCCCTGGTGTAGGGATGACGCTGATGCGCGAAGAGATCGTTGACCGGCGCCTGCTCGACGACGCGGCCGCCATACATGACGACGACGTCATGGGCGATCTCGGCCACGACGCCAAGATTGTGGGTGATGAACAGGATCGACATGCCCATCTCGGCCTGCAGCCGGCGCAACAGATCGAGGATCTGCGCCTGGATGGTGACATCGAGCGCCGTGGTCGGCTCGTCGGCGATCAAGAGCGACGGGTTGCACGACAGCGCCATGGCGATCATGACCCGCTGACGCATGCCGCCGGACATCTGGTGCGGATAATCGTCCAGCCGCGACTCCGCATCGGGAATTTCAACATGTTTCAGCATGGCAAGCGCACGCTTGCGCGCTTCGCTGCGGTCGACCGGCTCGTGCAGCGCGATCATCTCGCCGATCTGGTCGCCGACGGTGAACAGCGGGTTCAGACTGGTCATCGGCTCCTGGAAGATCATCGCGATCTCGCTGCCGCGCAGCTTGCGGAACCGCTGCTGGCTGAAGCCGGCGAGATCGTGGACGCATTCCTGCCGGTCGCGAAACAGGATGCTGCCGCCGGCAATGCGGCCCGGCCGCGACAAAAGCCCCATGATCGAGAGGCTGGTGACGGATTTGCCGGAGCCGGATTCGCCGACCACGGCGAGCGTCCTGCCGCGCTTCAGATCGAAGGTCACGCCATCGACCGCCTTCGCCGTCACCCGGCGCGTCACGAACCAGGTCTTGAGATCGCGAACCGAAAGGATGACGTCGCTGGCCAAAGGCTCGGTCATGATTTCCACCCGCAATGCGGACAGACATGGGAACCACCCTCGCCTTGCGCCGGCACATGGCGATGCGCGGCAACGGCCTCTGCGCCTAGGATGGCATGGCGCGGTTCGAACAGCCGATGCAGCGTGCTCGATGCGCCCTGTGAGTCGCGCACCGTGAGGTCGGCATCGACGACGTCGAACAGCGTGAATTCCGCCGGCTTGCCCTTCTCCAGCAGTCTTTCGGTCGGCAGCCGGATGGCGCGCCTCGGAGCCGTGGTCGACGCCGCCACCACGTCCTCGAATTTCATGCCGAGCGACAGCAGTTTCGACATGGTCGTGGCCATGTCCCAGACCGAGCCGTTGAGCGAACGGTTGTGGAGATCGGTCGAGATCGTCGCCGGCGACAGGCCGCGCTCGAGCGCGGCCCTGGCGACGTCGAAGGAGAAAGAGGCGCCGCCATGGCCGACGTCGAGCACGATGCCGCGCGCCGCCGCCTGCTCGGCAAGCCGGTAGAGGTCATCGTCCTCGATGATCGAGCCGCCGACCTTGCCGTTGAAGCAATGGGTGACGATGTCGCCCTCGCTCAAGAGGCCGAGCACATCGTCATAGAGCGGCGGCGGTTCGCCGACATGCACCATGATCGGCAGCTTCAGGATGCGGCCGAGCTTCTTGGCCAGCCGCACCGGCGTCAGGTCCCAGGCGCCGGTGATGACGTGGCTGGCGCGGACCTTCAGCCCGATGATGACGTCGCGATTGGCCTCGACAGTGGCGATCGTCCGGTCGAAATCGATCGAGCGCATGTCTATCAGCTCGCTGACGCGGTTGCAGGCGACAAGGCCGATCGAGCCGATGTTCAGGAAGGCATAGACGTTCTCCTTCGCGGGCTCGATGATGAACTCGCGAAAGCCATGGAAGTTAGCCTCGCCTGCGGAGCCGGCGTCGACCATCGTGGTGACGCCGCGCGCGGCGCCGCATTGTTCGGGGCGCAGCGAGATGTCGGTGCCGCCATACCAGACATGGACATGCAGGTCGGTCCAGCCCGGCGACAGGAAAGCGCCCTTGGCATCGACGACCCTGACGTCATCGCCGGCGGCAATCGCCGATGAGGTCTCGGCGATGCGGCCCTGCTCGTCGATCATCACGTCGATCGGCCGCTCGAAGCCGCCGCCGAACCCCACGGGTTTGGCGCCCTTGATCAGCAGCGGCCGGTCGGCCTTGGGGAAGCGATTGGCAAACATCAGATATCCTTGGCGAGACGTGGATCGAGAAGGTCGCGCAGCCCGTCGCCGAGAAGCTGCAGCGACAGCACCGTCACGACGATCGCGGCGCCGGGAAACATCATCACCCAACCGGCCTGGTCCATGTATTGGCGGCCGGTGGCGATCATCGTGCCCCAGGTCGGAATGTCGGGCGAAATGCCGACGCCGAGGAAAGACAGGCCGGCCTCCGCCAGGATGGCATTGGCGAAGATGAAGGTGCCCTGCACCAGGAGCGGCGAGGTGACGTTGCGCAGCACATGACGGATCAGGATGATCGGCGTCGGCACGCCCAGTGCCCGCGCCGCCTCCACATAGGGAAGCTCGCGGATGACCAGTGTCGAGGCCCGTACGACGCGGGCGATCCTCGGAGCATAGACGATGCCGAGCGCCACCGCGACGTTGGTCGCGGTCGCGCCGAGCGCCGCGACCAGCGCAATCGCGAGCAGGATGTCCGGGAAGGCCATCATGGCATCGATCAGGCGCGATACCGGCGTGTCGAGCCGTTTGAAATAGCCCGCGGTCAGCCCCAAAAACGTGCCGATGATCGATGAGAGGATGACCACCGCGAAGCCGACGCTGAGCGAGGTGCGCGCGGCATAGAGCATGCGGGTGAACACGTCGCGGCCAAGATCGTCGGTGCCGAACAGGTGATCGAGGCTCGGCCCATGCAGCCGGCTGGCGATCGAGAGTTTCGACGGCGCATAGGGCGCGATGACGGGCGCCAAGACGGCGGCAGCAACGATGATCGCCAGCACGATCAGGCCGATCGCCGATGTCGGCCGGCCGATCAGTCGCGACAGGATATTGGGTTCGGAATGGAGCGGGACGGAGATCGCGGCCATCAGTAGCGAACCCTCGGGTCGACGACGAGGTAGAGCATGTCGATGGCGAAATTGACCAGCACGTAGAGGCCGGCAATCACCAGCAGCGCGCCCTGGATGACGGGATAGTCGCGCCTGAGCACCGCCGACACGACGAGGCTGCCGACGCCCGGCAGGCCGAACACCGTTTCGGTCACCACCGCGCCGGAGATGAGCAGCGCGGCGGTGAGCCCGATGACGGTGATGATCGGGATCAGTGCATTCTTGAAGGCGTGCTTCAGCACCACGCGCCATTCGCTCATGCCTTTCGAGCGCGCCGTGCGCACGTAATCGTCGTTGAGCACGTCGAGCATCGAGGCGCGGGTGAAGCGGGTTATCAGCGCCGAGCTGACGAGGCCGAGCGCCAGCGCCGGCAGCACCAGGTGGTTGAGCCTGACGGCGAAGGAAGCGCCCGGGCCGCCATAGCCGGAGGTGTCGAACCAGCCGAGCCTGACGGCGAAGAACTGGATGAACAACAGGCCCAGCCAGAAGCTCGGCACGCTCGCCGCGAACATGGCGACCGTCGTCGTCGCCTGGTCGAAGATCGAGCCGCGCTTGTAGGCGGCCAGGATGCCGACCGGCAAGGCGATCAGCGTTGCGATGAGCAGCGAGAAGACGGTGAGGAAGAAGGTCGGCTCCGCGCGCTGGGCGAGCGCCGTCGTCACCGGCTCGTTGAGGAAGATCGACTGGCCGAAATCGCCCTGGACGACGCCAAGCACGTAACGCCCGAACTGCTCCGGGATCGAGCCGTCGAGCCCGAGCCTGGAGCGCAGCGCGGCGATGTCGGCCGCGGACGCTTCCGGCCCGAGCATCACCGCGGCCGGATCGCCCGGCGTCACGCGCACGATGACGAACACGATGGTGACGACCAGCGCCATCACGACGATCATGCCGAGAAGCCTGTTGAGGATCGAGCGCAGCATTGGCGTTCTCTTCGGTGGTTCATCGAAGCGTTCTCGGGCGCCGGCCTTGACTGGCCGGCGCCCGTCTTGCCTGCCCCGGTTGCGCACGGGACAGGCGGGAGGAAACTATTTGCCTTCCAGATAGGCGTTCCAGAAATAAGGCCATGGCGCGGGCGTCACGCCCTTGAGCGTCGGCGCCTGGGCGGCCAAAGCGTTGAAGTCGCCGATCTTGACCGCCGGGACCTCGTCGAGGACCGCCTTTTGGACATCCGCGAACAGCGCGACGCGCTTGGTCGGATCGGGCTCGGCATTGAAGGTGTCGAGCACCTTGTGCTTGCGGTCGGAAACCCACCATCCGGGCGAAGAGTCCGACATGATGCCGGTCAGCGACGGCTCGGGCAGGAAGGGGCTGTGGGTGATGTAGATGTCCCAGAGTGCCGGATCGGTGCGGTTCTTGGTCAGCGTCGCCCACTCGACGACGTCGAGCTGGACCTGGAAGCCGGCGGCCTTGAGATATTCCGCGGCGACCTGCGCCATCTTGTAATGGAACTCGTACTGGCGGCTGGTGAGGATGCGCAGCGGCTTGCCGTCATAGCCGGCTTCCTTGAGCAGGGCAGCGGCGGCTTCCGTATCGCCGTCAGGCTTGTAGGCTTCGGTGCCGGCGTCGGTGTGCCAGGCATAGCCTTCAGGATAGAGCGCGCCGTCGGCGGCGAAGAAATCCTTGGAACCGAAGGCCGCGAGCAGCATGTCGTTGGGCGCGAGTGCTGCCTGGATCGCCTTGCGGATGCGGATGTCGCTGTTCAGTCCCTGCTTGGTGTTCAAGACGAAAACCGGCCAACCGAACGGTTTCAGGATGACGGGCGCGGTCTTGCCGCCGGAGATCTTGCCGAAGGATTCGACCGGAAGCGAATCGACATAGGCGAACTGGCCGGCCACCGCTCCTTCCACGCGGGTGTTTGCATCGGGAACCGGCACGAAGCGGATCTCGTCGAGATACTGCTTTCTGGCGCCGCCATAGCCGTTCGGCTCGCCGTCGCGCGATTTGTAGCCGTCGAAGCGGGCAAGCTGGATGAACTGGTCGGGCTTGCGGTCCTTCAGCATATAGGGCCCGGTGCCGACGAAGCTGGTCAGCGGATCCTGTCCCGCATTCTCGGACGGAATGATGATGGCGGCGGCGTTGTTCAGCGACAGCAGCGCCAGCAGTGGCGCGAAGGGTTTCTTGAGCGTGATCTTGACCGTGTTGTCGTCGACCTTGTCGACCGAGGCGATGACCTCGGCGGCCTGCTTGCCGCGGGTGGCGATCTTCATCCAGCGCTGCAGCGACGCGACGACGTCGGTGGAATTCATGTCGCTGCCGTCGTGGAACTTCACGCCTGTCCTCAGCTTGATCGTGTAGACGAGGCCGTCGGGTGAAATCTGCGGCATGTCGGCGGCCAAAAGCGGGGTGATGCCCCAATCCTTGTCGAAAGTGTAAAGCGTCTCGTAAATGTGCTGGGTGACGATGCCGACGAGATCGGCCGTGGACGCCATTGGGTCGAGTGTCGGCGGCTCGCCGATCGTGGCTACATCGATAACGCCGCCTTTGGCTGGCTCGGCCCAGGCAGTGCCCGTTGCCGAGAGCACAAGCGCGGCGAGCGAAGCAGCGATTTTCACGAAGCGCTTCATCTTGGTTCCCTTCCATTATTCCATATTTATGGAATTTATATCTTAGTTACGGACTAATAAGTGCATTGCGGTATCCGGCCGTCAAGGTCTTTCGGCAGCCGAAATGGATCGCGCCGAGGCGCCGGCGAGTCTTGGGTGGATAGAAACGCGCTGGCGCGTTCGACCGGCTGCGGGAGCGCGCCTATGCGACGATCGCGGGCAAGTAGTCGGCTTTGAACGGGTCCGGAGCGAGTCTCACTGCGCCGGTTTTCTGTCCCCGTTATCCACATATGCGACACACAAGATATTGGGGTCACAAAAGCTACAAAAACGAATCCTTGACGGGTCAGAACGAGTCGCTTTTTATAGGCCATGCGCTCCTGTTTGCGGGCGTGACCGGAGAGTTCAGAGGCCGGTCTTTTTTCCCGGATTTTGTGCGTTTTGCCCACATTTCCGCCCGTTCACGAGGCTGGCGGAAGCGTTGGGAATGTTGGGGCTTGGGTGGCGAAAGGGAGAATTGTCGGCCTGGAAAAAATGATCTGTTAACACTATATTTAGTGTTTGCAGGCAGGCTCGACCCTAGATAGTGTGAACCTCCCTCGAGCGAGGGAATCGACCAAAGTTTCAGTTTAGGGACCCGCGGGTCGGTCTGCAGCCTGGGCAAATGCCTGGGAAGACGCGTTGTCGTCTGCATGCCGGCGCCCGCGACGAGGAGAGTGCCGGCGCTGCTCGCAATGCCGGCAAACGGCGGACTGCGCTTTTCGCTCCGTGGGGCAGAAATCCCTGGGGAAAAGCGCTATATATAGACAAAAGGGACCGGACCAATGCGCATCGAGCGTCGCTTCACCAAGCCAGATCAGTCTGCTTATGCGGAGATCGAATTCCGCAAGGCCCTGTCGGAGATCAAGAATCCCGACGGCTCGGTGGTGTTCCGCCTCGACAACATCGATGTGCCGGCCCAGTTCAGCCAGGTCGCGGCCGACATCCTGGCCCAGAAGTATTTCCGCAAGGCCGGCGTGCCGGCGCGCCTGAAGAAGGTCGAGGAGAACGACGTCCCCTCCTTCCTGTGGCGCTCGGTTGCCGACGAGGCCGAACTCGCCAAGCTCCCCGAAGCCGAGCGTTATGGTTCGGAAACCGACGCCCGCCAGGTCTTCGACCGGCTGTCCGGCACCTGGACCTATTGGGGCTGGAAAGGCGGATACTTCAAGTCGGAGGAAGATGCGCGAGCCTTCCGCGACGAGCTTGCCTATATGCTGGCCACCCAGCGCGTGGCGCCGAACTCGCCGCAATGGTTCAACACCGGCCTGCACTGGGCCTATGGCATCGACGGCCCGAGCCAGGGCCACTTCTATGTCGATCCCTTCACCGGCAAGCTGACCAAGTCGAAGTCCGCCTACGAGCATCCGCAGCCTCATGCCTGCTTCATCCAGAGCGTGCAGGACGACCTCGTCAACGAGGGCGGCATCATGGATCTGTGGGTGCGTGAAGCGCGCCTGTTCAAATACGGCTCCGGCACCGGCTCGAATTTCTCCATGTTGCGCGGCGAAGGCGAGAAGCTTTCCGGTGGCGGCCGCTCGTCCGGCCTGATGAGCTTCCTCAAGATCGGCGACCGCGCCGCCGGCGCCATCAAGTCGGGCGGCACGACCCGCCGCGCCGCCAAGATGGTGATCGTCGACGCCGACCATCCCGACATCGAGGAATTCATCGACTGGAAGGTCAATGAAGAGCAGAAGGTCGCCTCGCTGGTCACCGGCTCCAAGATCGTCAAGAAGCATCTCGAAGCAATCATGAGGGCCTGCGTCAATTGCGAAGGCAATGGCGACGACTGCTTCGACCCGGCGCTGAACACCGCGCTGAAGCGCGAGATCAAGGCGGCCAAGAAGGACGCCGTGCCGGAAAACTACATCTACCGCGTCATCCAGTTCGCCCGCCAGGGCTACACCTCGATGTCGTTCAAGACCTACGACACCGACTGGGATTCGGACGCCTATCTCACCGTCTCCGGCCAGAACTCCAACAATTCGGTGTCGCTGAAGGACGATTTCCTGCGCGCCGTGGAAGCCGATGGCGACTGGCAGCTTACCGCCCGCAAGGACGGCAAGGTGCTGAAGACGCTGAAGGCCAAGGATCTCTGGGAAAAGATCGGCTATGCCGCCTGGGCGTCGGCCGATCCCGGCCTGCACTTCAACACGACGATGAACGACTGGCACACCTGCGCTTCCGCCGGTGCGATCCGGGCCTCCAATCCGTGCTCGGAATACATGTTCCTCGATGACACGGCCTGCAACCTGGCCTCGATCAATCTTCTGCCCTACCGCAAGGAAGACGGCACGATCGACATCGCCGCCTACGAGCACACCGTTCGCCTGTGGACCGTCGTGCTCGAGATCTCGGTGATGATGGCGCAGTTCCCGTCGAAGGAGATCGCCAAGCTCTCCTACGACTACCGCACGCTCGGCCTCGGCTACGCCAATATCGGCGGCCTGCTGATGACCTCGGGCATTCCCTACGACTCCGACGAGGGCCGCGCCATCTGCGCCGCGCTCACCGCGATCATGACCGGCGTCGCCTACTCGACCTCGGCCGAGATGGCCTCCGAACTCGGCGCCTTCCCGGACTATGACCGCAACGCGCAGAACATGCTGCGCGTCATGCGCAACCATCGCCGCGCCGCTTACGGCGACAAGGACGGCTACGAGAAGCTCGCGGTCAACCCGGTGCCGCTGGTCGCTGCCGACCTGAAGCAGCAGGCGCTGGCCGAGCATGCCCGCGCCGCCTGGGACCGCGCCATCGAGCTCGGCGAGGAGCACGGCTACCGCAACGCGCAGGCGACCGTGATCGCGCCGACTGGCACGATCGGCCTCGTCATGGATTGCGACACCACCGGCATCGAGCCCGACTTCGCCCTGGTGAAGTTCAAGAAGCTCGCCGGCGGCGGCTACTTCAAGATCATCAACCGCGCCGTGCCGGAAGCGCTGAGGACGCTCGGCTATTCGGAAAGCCAGATCGCCGAGATCGAGGCCTATGCGGTCGGCCACGGCAACCTCAACCAGGCGCCAGGCATCAACCCCTCGTCGCTGAAGGCCAAGGGCTTCACCGACGAGAAGATCGCGGCGCTCAACGCTGCGCTGAAGTCGGCCTTCGACATCAAGTTCGTGTTCAACCAGTGGACGCTGGGCGCCGACTGGGTGAAGGAGACGCTCGGCTTCACCGACGAGCAGCTCTCGGACGTCTCCTTCGAGATGCTGCCGGCTCTCGGCTTCACCAGGAAGGACATCGACGCCGCCAACATCCATGTCTGCGGTGCGATGACGCTGGAAGGCGCGCCCTTCCTGAAGGCCGAACATCTTTCCGTGTTCGACTGCGCCAGCCCCTGCGGCAAGATCGGCAAGCGCTCGCTGTCGATCCAGAGCCACATCCTGATGATGGCCGCGGCGCAGCCTTTCATCTCGGGCGCCATCTCCAAGACCATCAACATGCCGAACGAGGCGACGGTCGAGGATGCCAAGAACGCCTACATGCTGTCCTGGAAGCTGGCGCTGAAGGCCAATGCGCTCTATCGCGACGGCTCGAAGCTGTCGCAGCCGCTCAACGCCTCGCTGCTCGCCGATGACGACGAGGATGAGGACGAGGCCGTCGAGCAGCTGATCGCCGCACCCGCCGCCCAGCGCGCCGTGCAGGTGACGGAAAAGATCGTCGAGCGCGTGGTGGAACGCCTCTACCGCGACCGCGAGAAGCTGCCGAACCGCCGCAAGGGCTACACGCAGAAGGCTGTCGTCGGCGGCCACAAGGTGTACTTGCGCACCGGCGAATTCGACGACGGCCGCTTGGGCGAGATTTTCATCGACATGCACAAAGAAGGTGCGGCCTTCCGCGCCATGATGA
This sequence comes from Mesorhizobium sp., assembly GCA_004963905.1. Taxonomy (GTDB): domain Bacteria; phylum Pseudomonadota; class Alphaproteobacteria; order Rhizobiales; family Rhizobiaceae; genus Mesorhizobium. The sequence continues at coordinate 34,576 of SUGL01000011.1, read as the reverse complement.
ACAACTTCGCCATCGCCATCTCGCTCGGCCTGCAATATGGCGTGCCGCTCGACGAATATGTCGAGGCCTTCACCTTCACCAAGTTCGAGCCGGCCGGCATGGTACAGGGCAACGACGCGATCAAGAACGCGACGTCGATCCTCGACTATGTGTTCCGCGAGCTTGCCGTCTCCTATCTCGGCCGCCACGACCTCGCCCATGTCGACCAGTCGGACTTCGACAAGACGGCACTCGGTCGCGGCATCACCGAAGGCAAGGCGACGCCCTTCTCCAAGGGGCTCTATCGCGGCGCCTCGCCGGTGAAGCTGGTGTCGGGCATCGGCAGCGATCCCAAGGGCTTTGGCGGCCCGGGCTCGACCACAGCCCCTGCCCGCGCCGCCCCCACCGCCTTCTCCGGCTCCAACGTGCTGACGTTGAAGCCGGCCAGCGACGAGGCGATCGCCTACAAGCGCGACTATGAGGAGCGCGCCAGGGAACTCGCCGAGGAGATGGTGGAACAGGAAGCCGAAGCCGCCGGCGGCGCCGAGGCTTTATTCACCGACGCCGCCGCCAACGAGGCCGCTGAGGCGAAGAAGCTCGCCGCCACCCGCCGCCAGCAGTCGCTGCTGCAAGGCTACACCGGCAACGAATGCTCCGAGTGCCACAACTTCACCATGGTGCGGAATGGCACCTGCGAGAAGTGCGACACGTGTGGTTCGACGAGCGGGTGCAGCTGACGGCCAATGCCGCCTCGGCTGACAGTACACGCGAAGTCATTCGCATGCTGGAAGCCGACGGTTGGTATCTGGTTGCAACCAAAGGCAGCCATCGCCAATATAAGCATGAAATCAAAGCCGGCCGCGTCACCGTGGCCGGCAAGCCGTCTGAAGAGGTTGCACCAGGAACATTGAACAGCATCCTCAAGCAGTCCGGTCTGAAGGAGCGATGACATGCGTTACGCGGTGGTGATTGAAAAAGCCGGAGACAATTTTTCCGCCTATGTACCGGACCTGCCTGGCTGCATCGCGACCGGTGCTACCGTCGCCGAAGTGGAAACCGAAATCCGCGATGCGATCCGCTTCCATATCGAGGGGTTGCGCGCTGACGGGCTGGATGTGCCGAAAGGCGTCAGTCTGGCGGAATACATAGAGGCATAGCCGCCACTGGCCATGTTTCCGCTGTGGATGGCAGTACTCGCTTGGTCGCGATTCTCCAAAACACACCATGATCGACCACATCACCATCGCAGTGAGCGACCTCTCAAAGAGCAAGCTCCTCTACGAAAAGGCTTTTGCGCCTTTGGGCTACCGCCTCTCCTTCGGGAAGGAAGGCGTGTTCTGGGCCTTCGATGTCGGCAATGGCTGCCTGTTTGAGATCCAGCGCACGGGCGAGAAGCCGCCGCTCACACATTTCCATGTCGCCTTCCGGGTGAAGAGCAAGGCGGAGGTCGATGCGTTCTATCGCGCGGCGCTCGAGGCCGGCGCCGCGGACAATGGCGCGCCCGGCCCGCGTCCGGACTATGCGGAGCATTACTATGCTTGCTTCGTGCTCGATCCCGATGGCTACAACATCGAGGCGATGATCAACGAGGCGTAGTGCGTCCTCTCCTTCTCCCCTTGTGGGAGAAGGTGGATCGGCGCGAAGCGCCGAGACGGATGAGGGGTGTTCCAGCGGAGTGAGACGTCTGGAAGCTGGAGTTCGATTCTTCGACACCGCGATCCTTCGAACACCCCTCATCCGGCCGCTTCGCGGCCACCTTCTCCCACAAGGGGAGAAGGGAACGCCGCGCTCAATCCTTGAACGTGATCCCGTATTTCGTCGCCTGCTCCTTCGGCATGTCCGCCAGGGCCTGGCGCACGGTGTAGCCGCCATAGACGTCGCCGCCGTTGCGTATCATCCAGTCCTCGACGTCGGCCTCGGCCACGGTCATGCGATCGCCCATCTTGTACTGGTTGCCGTTGACCGGCTTGTCGGCGAGCAGGCCGACGAAGTGGCCGTCGCTGAAGGCCACAAGCTGCATCCAGATATGCTCGGTGGCGCCGTTCTGCGTCAGCGGGAATTTCACCGTATACGTGCCCGGCGTGCGCGCGGCCATCAGTTCATGAAAGCGCGGCAGTGTCGCATGGCCCTTGGCCTTGGCGCCCTGCATCGCCGTGTCCGTGGTGGAATAGGCGACGACGTTGTCCTTGGGCTCACTGCCGCGCATGTGGCCAAGCGCGTTGAAGAACCCATAGCCGACTGCAGCCGCCAAAATGATTGCCACAACTGGATTGCGCATAGACCCCTCCAAACGCGATCACAGACACGTTACCAGAAGGCGGTTGCCGCACCGCTAAGGGACAAAGTGAGCGGATGATTAGCGAAATGGTGAAAATTGCCGCGACGCCGTAATGCCGAAACGGCAAATCACCTGATCCAGATCAAGGCGTTGCGTGCGGTCCTGTCGTCTCCTCGGCCGTTCTCTCGAGGAGATGGATATGCCCACCGATACCCTGATCGTCGTCGCCGTCGTTCTGGCCTATTTCGCAGTCTTCATGGGTGTGCTGGCCTATGCGGCAATTACGGATTCGCAACCTCTGCCGCCGAAATAGTCGAGGCCATCCGAAAGCGGCTCAATCCGCGTCGGCGACCATCTGGCCGCCGCCCAGCCAGGCGCGCCACTGCCGCTCGTCGCCGTGGAAGACGTTGAGGTCGACGCGCCCCCTCACGCCATGCGACAGGCCGGAGCCCGAATACTGCCAGAACAGCCACTTGCGGCCCGGATAGACCTTTGACGGGTGCGCGGCCACCGCGCGCAGCCAGAACGCATAGTCCGGGAAGGCGCCGCGCAGATTGTCGCGGTAGAAATCCGGGCTGGTGTAGATGATGGGCCGCTGGCCGTAATGGCGCTCCAGCTTGTCCATGAACACCTGCATCTTTTCCAGCACTTTTTCGCGCGACGGCCGCCGCCTGCAGGAGGAGTCGCCGTTCCATTCGACGTCGATCACCGGCGGCAGCGCGCCCTCGACCCGCGGCACGTTGCGGATGAACCAGTCGGCCTGCTCGCCGGCGGTGCGGCACCAGTAGAAGAAATGATAGGCGCCGCGCTTCAGCCCGGCGGCATCGGCGCCGCGCCAGTTCCTCATGAACATCGGATCGAGATGGTCGCCGCCGTCGGTTGCCTTGATATAGGCGAAGTTGGCGCCCTGGGCGCGCAGCTTGCCCCAGTTGATGTCGCCCTGCCAGCGCGAGACGTCGACGCCGTGCACCGCAAGGTGCCGGGGCGAAGACCGGCCGAAATTGATCGGCTTGGCATCGCGAAACGCATAGCGGGTGACCGGGATGGCCAGCATGGCTGGTGCAGCGCGCGACAGCCGCTTCGGCGGCGAGACGAGCGCGGCGGCCTCGACCGGCGGCTCGACGCTGTCCGGCAGGTCCGGCGCGGGGAACGCGACCGTCTCTTCCTCGGCGAGGCCGAAGGGGCGCGAATTCTCGTCGCCGGGACGCGAATTCTCGTCAGGACGCGCATTGTCCTCGTCAAGCAGCGGCGCCGGCGGCTTGATACGCGCTGCGCCCGACATCGACGCGGCCTCGACTGTTGTCTCGGTGTCAACCGTCCTGACGGCCTTCGTCACCGGCGCGCTCGGCCGCACGACGGAGCTTGTCGTCTCGTTGGACGGCACCTGCAAGGCGTCGACGCTCGACGTAGACGAGCAGCCGGCAAGGCAAAGCGCTGCGAGCACGAAACTGACGACGCCAAAAATCCGCATCTTGACCTGTACGCAAAACAAAACAGACCGAGGGCAGGAACGGCGCCGCCGGAAGCCCCATTCCTAACGAGAAATTACCAACAAAGTTTGAATCAAAATTTACTTTTGGTCCGGCCGGGCGATTCGCGGACGGCCCAAGCCGCCATGAATCCGGAAGCCGCAAGGCTCTGATTGGACGGCTGCAGGCCCCACTGCGGCCGACGTCTGAAAGACGGGGTCTAACCCTGCCCCAATTCGTACCCATATAGGGGGCTCGCTAGATGCGTTTGAAACGCTCCGACCCAAGGATTGTCACCCCAAGCATCTGTCACCCCAAGGATCTGTCACCAATGTCAAAATCACGGACGATCAAAGTCGCGTCGATCTTCCTGATCCTGCTGATGGCGCTCGGAAGCGCCACTATCGGCCCAGCTGAGGCGCGCATGGGCGGCAGTTTCGGCAGCCGCGGCGGCCGAACTTTTCAGGCTCCGGCACCGACGCGGACCGCGCCCTATACCGCGCCCGTAACACGCTCGATGACGCCGAACACCACCCAGTCGATACCGCCGTCGCAGTCGTTTCCCGGCCAGGCGCGACCGGGATTCTGGAACGGGTTTGGCGGCGGCTTCGTCGGCGGGCTGGTCGGCGGACTGCTCTTCAACGGCCTGTTCGGCATGATGCTCGGCCATGGCTTTGGCGGCATCGGCGGCGGCTTCAGCTTCATCTTTCAGCTGCTGGTGATCGGCGGCCTCATCATGCTGGCGATGCGTTTTTTCAGCCGCGACAATGCCGCGCCGGCCAATATGAGAAGCTCCGGCTTTCCCTTCGACCAGCAAGGCTGGGAAGGTTCCCGACCCAGCTACCCATCCCGCACCACGGGTTTGGGCGCGGCCAGCGCATCCGGCGCCGACGAAATCGGCATCACGGATACCGACCGGGACGCGTTCGAACGTATCCTCGGCGAGGTGCAGGCCGCGTTCAGCCGCGAGGATCACCAGGGATTACGAAGGCTGACGACGCCCGAGATGGTCTCCTATCTTTCGGAGGAGCTCGCGGAAAACGCGACCCATGGCCTCAGAAACGACGTGACCAATCTCGAGCTGCTGGAAGCCGATATTGCGGAGGCGTGGCGAGAAGGCTCGCGCGACTACGCCACGGCGGCAATGCGCTGGCAGGCCATCGATGTCATGCGCAATCGCCAGACCGGCGCCGTCGAAAAGGGCGATCCGAAAAATCCGGTCGAAGCGACCGAATTGTGGACTTTTACACGCGAGGCTGGCGGCCCGTGGCTGCTGTCCGCAATCCAGGACGCATCCAACTGAACGTGAAGGCGCCGCGGTGCTGTCCGCCGCGGCGCCCTGCCCTGATACAGCCTTCCGCCACTGGCCGATGGCTGGCGTCTAGCCACCTCGCCTGAACACGCCGATCATCGGACCGAGATTCCAGAAATCGTCGTTGCGGCCGATGGCCGGTGCATAGAGGCTGGATATCGAACCGTCGAGGAAAAGCGCGTTCGGGCAGGCGAGCTCGTCGCGGAAAAGGCGCGCGAATTCGTGGAAGGTCACGACGTCGTTCGAGATGGCAAAGACGGCGACGCCGTCGGCCCGCACGCCGACGCCGTCGCGGATTTTTCGCGATGCGCTGCCGGCCTGGAATTTCGGATGCAGCTTACCGTCGATGACCAGCATCGGCCCCGATTGGGTCGCGTAATCCACACGCGGCGGACGCTTCAGATAGTCCCTCGTCGCGCGAACGCCCGCCTTGCCGCCGCTGAGATAAAAAATTCCGTTCGGCTGCATGGAGAAATTGCCTGTGCCGGCCCCGGTTTTCGCGGGCGTGACCTGCCTGCCCTGTTCGACATAGAGCCCCACCGGCGCGAGGTCCGGATGATACATGCCGGCATTGATGCCGAAGAGCATTGTGCGCCCGGCGGCCTGCTCGGCCGTGCGCAGATTGTGCAGCGAGCGATAGAGGTCGCCATCCTTGTTCTTCCAGAACAGCTCGATCGAAAATTGCCGCGGATCGGTCTCGCAGACGAGATAGGTCGCGGTCTCGAAGGTCAGGTCGCGGCACGGCGGCAGCGCCGCCAGCCATTGCCCAGCGCCTAAAGTCGCGCCGACGGCGGCCGGCAGCGCCGATTTCACCAGCGTTGCCAGCAAGGGCACCGATTGCAGCAGCGTCGCAATATCCATCAAAACACCCGAAGCGGAGGTTCAGGTGTCGATATAGCCGATTTTGCGGCTGCCTCTAGCTCAGCCAGCCGGCAGCGACGCTGATCAAGAGCACGACGCCCAGCAGGCCGCGATAGACGACGAAGGGCCAGGCGGAAAAGCGCTCGAGCACGCGCATCAGGCCCCATATGGCGAAGAAGGCCGAGATCGAGGCGACGACGAGGCCGACGGCCAGGACCGACCAGCCATATGCACCGAGGTGAATCTTGTGCAGTTCCCAAAGCTCCTTCAGGCCGGCAAGCGCGATCGCCGGCAGGCCGAGCAGGAAGGAGAGCCGCGCCGCCTCCGGCCGGGCATAGCCAAGACCCAGCGCCGCCGTCAGCGTCGAACCCGAGCGCGAGACGCCGGGAATGAGCGCGCCCACCTGGGCAACGCCGACAAGCAAGGCGTCGAGCACCGAGACTTTGTCGAGTGTAAGCCTGTGGCTGGCATAGATTTCGGAGAGCGCAAGCAGCACGGCCATGACGATGCAGGACCAGCCGATCACGGCCAGCCCACGCAGCGGCGAATTGCAGGCATTGAGCACGCCGGAAAGCGCAAGGCCGACGATGACGATCGGAACGGTCGCAAGCACGATGCCGATCGCCAGGCGAAAGTAGCGGTTGGCGTAATCGCGCCGCGCCAGCGCCGTCAGCGAACCCACCGCGACTTCCCTGACATCGCTCCAGAAATAGCTGATCACCGCGGCGAGGGCCGCAAGCTGCATGGCGGCCGAGAAGGCGGAACCCGGATCCTGCCAGCCGAGCACGGCCGGCACGATGCGCATATGCGCCGTCGAAGAGATCGGCAGCAATTCGGTGATGCCTTGGACAATGCCGAGAAACGCCACCTTGGCATAGCCCAGGCCGACAAAGCCGGTATCCAACCCTTGAGTGCAGACGTCGGTCATCCCAGTCCTTTCCCCAGCGCCCCAGTCCTGTCGGAGCAAAAGTGAATCGTCATTCGCAAAGCCCCTCGAGGACAGGCTTAGCCTCACGATACCGTGAATCCAACTCACGGATTTGTAAGGTGCCGCTAATCCTGCTTGACAATGGGCGCACCCATATTATCATCCGCTAATCTTACACTGTAAGGTAAGCCGGAGGAGGACCATCATGTCGACCGCCGCCCTCTCGGAGCTACAGCCGGCCGTGCCGCCGGAAACGCACGTTCCCGAAATCGCGATCGAAGAGGTGTCACGCGACATGAGCGGCGCCATTGAGCGCGCCGAGGTCAATGCCTGGCTCGACCTCTACGACGCCGCACCCGCGGATTTCGCCGCGCGGCACGGCCTGTCGATCGCTCGCGACGGCGACCTGGTCTGGACCACCTGCACGACGATCCCGTTCATCCATTTCAACTGCGTGAAGAACATCGGCGTCGACAGTCCGGCCTCCGAGGCTCAGCTCGACGCGCTGCTGGCGCACTATCGTGCTGCAGGCATTCTCCGGCCGTGGTTCTATACAAGCCCGCATACCGAGCCGTCGCGATTGAGATGTTGGCTGGAAGCTCGCGGGCTGCAGCACCAGAGCGGCTGGGAACGCATCTTTCGCGATGCGACGCCGCTGGCGGCCGAACCGCTGTTCTCGGCCGACGATCTGTCGGTCGAGGAGGTCACGCCCAAGACGGCTCCGGAATGGGCTGCCTTCATCGATGGCAAGTACAGGCTGCCCACCTCGCCTTGGCTCATGGCGCTGGTCGGCCGCAAGGGCTGGCGTCACTACATGCTGAAACGTGATGGTGCGGTGGCCGCGGTGCGCTCACTGTTCATCTCGGACGGCGCCGCCTGGAGCGGTATCGACGCGCCGGTGCCAGGCATCATGGCGCCAAGCTTCGATCTCGACGCCATGCTTGGCGAAAGGCTGGTTCGCGACGGGATCGCCGCCGGCGCGAAACTGTTCGTCGCCGATATCGAGGCGCCGCGCCCCGAACGCGATGGTCCGGCTTACCGCAACTACGCTCGGCTCGGTTTCAAAATTGCCTATTTCCGCAGTCATTACAGCTATTTGCCGGCGCATTCGAGCTGATGGGATGAACTAGCGGTACAGCCACTGCTTCAAGCAGCTTCTGGCCACGACATGCGCCGGCGGCAGCACCGGCTGGTCGATGCGGGAATCGTCTCCGGCCTTGTCGCGAGCCTTTTCCAAGAGCATGCGAATCTCGGCCGGGCGCACGCGGTCACGCTCCATCACGAGTTGGATCATCGGGTCGTTCAAAAGCTCGTCCAGGGTATTGATGCTCTCGCTCATCCGTCGCCTCCTCGATGCCTTCCCGCATGGCGGTCAGATAAGCAGCCAATGATGGCTCGCCAATGACGCTTTGCCGGCTATCTCGTGAATCGAAGATGAAATTTTTGTGCAGACCTTAACCTTCTCCCCTTGTGGGAGAAGGTGGATCGGCGCGCAGCGCCGAGACGGTTGAGGGGTGCTCCAGCGGAGTGCGACCTTGAAGATTGAGATAGCGCCTGCTTCTGCAACGCAGAGATCCTTCCAACACCCCTCATCCGGCCGCTTCGCGGCCACCTTCCCCCCAAGGGGGGAAGGAAAGGTCGCGCCACCTACTTCAACACCTTCCCGTCCGCCCCGAACCGATACGTCTTCGCCGGATCCGGCGTCGCGTAGAGCGTGGCGCCCGGCTCGGCGTTGTAGACGCCGAAGATGCGCACGGTGAGCAGCCCGGCCCTCTCGCAGTCGAGATAGAGGTTGGTGTCGGCGCCGAGATGCTCGGCATGCACCACCGTGCCTTTCCAGCCGCCGGACTTCGCATCGACGGTCAGATGCTCTGGCCTGACCCCGACGGTCTTCGCCGTCTCGCCCAGCTTGGCGCCGTCGATGAAGTTCATCTTCGGCGAGCCGATGAAGCCGGCGACGAATTCGTTGGCCGGCGAATTGTAGAGCTCCATCGGGCTGCCGATCTGCTCGATCCGGCCGGCATTGAGCACGACGATCTTGTCGGCCAGCGTCATCGCCTCGACCTGGTCGTGGGTGACGTAGATCATCGTCGCCTTCAGCCGCCGGTGCAGCTGCGCGATCTCGAGCCTTGTGTTGACGCGCAGCGCGGCGTCGAGGTTCGACAGCGGCTCGTCGAAGAGAAAGAGCTTCGGCTCGCGCACCACGGCGCGGCCGATGGCGACGCGCTGGCGCTGACCGCCCGAGAGTTCCGCCGGGCGGCGCTCGAGATAGGGCTCGAGCGACAGCATGGCCGAAGCGATCTTGATGCGGCGGTCGATCTCGGCCGAAGGCGTGCCGGCCTGCTTGAGGCCCAGGCCCATATTGTTCTTCACCGTCAGATGCGGGTAAAGCGCGTAGGTCTGGAACACCATAGCGATGCCGCGTTTGGCCGGCGGCGTGACCGAGACGTCGTCGCCGTCGATCAGCACGCGGCCGGAGGTCGAATCCTCCAACCCGGCGATGACCCTGAGCAGCGTCGACTTCCCGCAGCCGGAAGGTCCGACGAAGACGACGAACTCGCCGTCATTGACCTCGAGGTCGATGCCCTTCAGCACCTCGACCGGCCCGAAAGCCTTCTTCACATTCTCGATGTTCAGCGAGCCCACGGCTTCGTCCTTGTTCTAGAGTTTGATCGGGGCGCCGCTGCGCACGCTCTCGTCGGCGGCAAGGCAGACGGCGAGCGACTTCACCGCGTCGTCCATGTGGCGGGTGAGGTCGATGTCCTCGCGGATGGCCTTGAGCAGGAAGGCCTGCTCGCGGTCGCAGAGCTCCTGGTGCCCAGGCTCGCCTTCCATCGACAGCAGCTCGTCTTGCTTGGCGAACTTGCCGTCCGGACCGGTCGCAGCACTATGCAGGCGGATGGTCGAGGTTTTTGTATGGGTGTCGATGTCGTCGGACTTCACGCCCTCCTTCATCACGATCGACACGCAGCCCTTGGGCGACATCACGTCCTTCACGAAGAAAGCGGTTTCCGAGATCATCGGCCCCCAGCCGGCCTCGTACCAGCCGACCGAGCCGTCCTCGAACAGCACCTGCAGATGACCGTAATTGTACATCGAGGGCGCCACTTCATCGCTGAGCCGCACGCCCATGCCGCGCACCTCGATCGGCTTGGCGTCGGTGATCTGCAGCATCACGTCGAGATAATGCACGCCGCAGTCGACGATCGGCGAGGTCGTCCGCATCAGCTGTTTGTGCGTCTCCCAGGTGTGACCGGAAGACTGCTGGTTGAGGTTCATGCGGAAGACATACGGACCGCCGAGCTTGCGCGCTTCGGCGATCAGCCTCACCCAGGACGGATGGTGGCGCAGGATATAGCCGATCACCAGCTTCCTGCCGTTGGCCTTGGCTGCATCGACGACGCGCCTTGCGTCCGCCACGGTCGTCGCCAGCGGCTTCTCGACGAAGACATGGCAACCCGCTTCGAACGCCCGCACCGCATAGTCGGCATGGCTGTCGGAATAGGTGGCGATCGAAGCGACATCCGGCGTCTCGTCGCGCAGGGCGTCTTCGAAGGAACGCCGGATGCCGTAACCGGCGAGCCCGTCCGGCAGCGGCACGTCGGAACGGTTGACGAGTGCCGCGATTTCGAAGCCCGGATTGGTGTGATAGGCGAGCGCATGGCTGCGGCCCATGTTGCCGAGCCCGGCGACGACGACGCGAAGTGGTTTTTCTGAACTCACTTCACCGCTCCCGAGGTGATGCCGCGGATCAGCTGCCGCGAGAAGATGACGTAGAGGATCAGCACCGGCAGGATCGCCAGCGACAGCGCCGCCAGGATCGCGTTCCAGTTGGTGACGAACTGGCCGAGGAAGAGCTGCGCGCCGAGCGTCACCGTCTTGGTCTGTTCCGATGGCGCCAGGATCAGCGGGAACCACAGATCGTTCCAGATCGGGATCATGGTGAAGACCGCCACGGTCGCCATGGACGGGCGCACCAGCGGCAGCACCAGCCGGAAGAAGATCGTGTATTCCGACAGTCCGTCGATGCGGCCGGCGTTCTTCAGGTCGTCCGAGACCTGCTTCATGAATTCCGACAGGATGAAGATGGCGAGCGGCAGGCCTTGCGCGGTGTAGACGAGGATCAGCGCCGTCAGCGTGTTGACCAGCCCGGTCGCCACCATCAGCTGCAGGATGGCGACGGTGCCGAGGCGGATCGGGATCATGATGCCGAGCGCAAGATAGAGCCCCATCATCGTATTGCCGCGGAAGCGGTATTCAGACAACGCGAAGCCGGCCATCGCGCCGAACAGAAGCACGAAGAACAGCGAGGCGACGGTGACGACTAGGCTGTTTTGGAAATAATGGAAAAAATCACCCTGGCCGAACACCGTCGTGTAGCCTATCAGGTCGAAGGTCTTCGGCGTCGGCGGCGTCAGCGGCGCGCCGAAGATGCCGGCGCGGGATTTGAACGAATTCACCACCACCAGGATCACCGGGAACAGCGCGATCGCCGTATAGGTCAAAAGCACGGCATGGGCGCCGATGGCGCGGGGTAAGGAGCGGGTGGCTGTGCTCATGACGCCCTCAGAACTGGTAGCGACGCAGGCGCGTCTGGACGAGGAACAGGTAGACGCAGACGCCGGCAAGGATGATCAGGAACATCATCGTGGCGATCGCGGCACCCATGTTGGGGTCGCCGACCTGTAGCTGGAAGCCGAAGAAGGCGCGGTAGAGGAAGGTGCCGAGGATGTCGGTCGAGTAGTTCGGCCCGGCCAGCGCGCCTTGCGCGGTATAGATCAGGTCGAAGGCGTTGAAATTGCCGACGAAGGTCAGGATCGAGATGATGCCGATCGACGGTAGGATCAGCGGCAGCTTGATCTTCCAGAATTGCGCCATGCCGGTGACGCCGTCGCATTCGGCGGCCTCGATCACCTCATCGGGGATCGACAGCAACGCGGCATAGATCAGCATCATCGGGATGCCGACGAACTGCCAGACCGAGACCAGGCTGAGCGCTGTCAGCGCATATTGCTCCTTGCCGAGCCACGGCGTGAACAGGCTCTTCAGCCCGACGAAGTCGAGCAGGTGCGGCGCCACGCCCCAGATCGGCGACAGGATCAGCTTCCAGGCGAAGCCGACGATGACGAAGGACAGGATCGTCGGCACGAAGATCGCCGTGCGGTAGAAGGCGGCGAAGCGGAGCCTGGGGCTGGACAGAAGCGCCGCGAGCAGCACGCCGATCGGGTTCTGCACCAGCATGTGGATGATGAAGAACCAGACATTGTTCCTGAGCGCATTCCAGAAATTCACCGACCAGTTGGGGTCGCCGAACAGCGTGCGGAAATTGCTAAAGCCGACGAACACCTGGGACTGCTCGATGTTGCGGAACAATGAAAGTTGGAGGGTGCCGAACAGCGGCAGGATCATGATCGCCGTGTAGACGAGCACCGCCGGCGCCAGGAAGACGCCGATATGCCAGCGGATCGGTTTCTTGGGTCGTGTTTGTGCGGCCATGAGTTCGGTCCCCGCCGTCTCTCGGTTCCAGGTCGATGCTGCTTAGCGGATGCCTCGATGCACGGCCCGAATGTCCCCATAATGCGAAGGACAAGGCCAGCGACAGTGCGGCTTCGTCTTCCCCGCAAGATGAGGGTAGGACCGAGAGGCGGCGCCGACAATCGCTATCTAAGAACTGTCCGAATGCCGGCCGGGCATGCGCCCGGCCGGTTCGATAACGAAGATTATTTCGCCGGCTTGTACCAGCTGTCGAGGCCGTCCTGCAGCTTCTTGGCCGCGGCTTCCGGCGTATCGGTGCCGTTGATCACGTTGGCCGATTCGACCCAGGTCTCGTTCTCGAGGTTCGGCGTGCCGCGCGACAGGATCTGGTAGGTCGAGCGGATCGTCGACTTGCACTTGCCGCGCCAGGAGACGAATTCCTGCGCCAGCGGGTCTTCCATCTTCACCGGCGTGCTGTTCAGGCTGAAGAAGCCCGGCAGCGCGTTGGCGTAGATGGTGGCGAAGTCCGGCGAGGCGACCCAGGCCAGGAACTTCTTGGCCTCTTCCGGATGCTTCGAGGCCGCGTTCAGGCCCATGCCGATATCGGTATGGTCGGAGATGTAGCAGGTGTCGCCGGCCTTCTGCACCGGCGGCGGGAAGGCGCCCATCTTGAACTGCGCCTGCGTGTTGAACAGGCCGATCTCCCACGAGCCGGCCGGATAGATGGCGGCGCGGCCGAGCGTGAACAGGTTCTGGCTGTCCGGATAGGTCTGCGCCTCGAAGCCGTCGCCGAGATAGGGCTTCCACTTGGCCAGTTCCTTGTAGGGCTCGACCCACTGCGGATCGGTCAGCTTCTGCTCGCCCTTGATCAGCGCCTGGCGGCCTTCCTCACCCTTCCAGTAGTTCGGGCCGATGTTCTGGTAGCCCATGGTCGCGGCTTCCCAGAGGTCCTTGGTGCCCATCGCCATCGGAATATAGGTGCCGTCGGCCTTGATCTTGTCGAGCACGGCGTAGAACTCGTCAACCGTGGTCGGCACCTTGAGGCCGAGCTTCTCGAAGGCGTCCTTGTTGTAGATGAAGCCGTGGATGACCGAGGCCATCGGCACGCAGAAGCTCGACTTGCCATCGTCGGTCTGCCAGGCCGCCTTGGCGACGGGCGAGAAGTTCTCCATGCCGGGCAGAGAGCTGAGGTCGGCGAGGTTGCCCTTCTTGAACAGCTCGAGCGACTTGTCGAACGGGCGGCAGGTGATCAGGTCGCCAGCCGAGCCGGCGGTGAGCTTGGCGCCGAGCGCGGCGTCATACTCGGTCGGCGCCGACGGCGCGAACACCATCTTGATGCCGGGGTTCTTGGCTTCGAAGGCCGGGATCAGCTTGTCCTTCCAGATGGTCAGGTCGTCGCCGCGCCAGCTCTCGATGTTGAGCGTGACATCCTCGGCGAGAGCCATCCCGGTGGTGCCGAGAATGCTCGTGCCGATGAGAAGGGCCGTCAGTAGTTTGGTCGTCATGTTCAGTCTCCCTGTTGACCTTTTTCAGGTTCGGTTCTGATGAGAACAGCGGCTAGCGCCCCTTGCTCCCCTCGATCGCGGAAAGCGCCGGCCTGAGCTTCTGGCCGGCTCCTTCCAGTATCTTCTCGGCCGCATCGGCGTTGGCAGCACCCGCGGCGAGCAGAATGGCAGCCTTGACCACACCACCGCTCTCTTCGAGCAGGCGCGCCGCGTCTTCCCGGCTGCGCCCGCTGATGGCGGCGACCATGCGGATGGCGCGGTCGCGCAGCTTGATGTTGTCGGCGGTGAGGTTGACCATGTAGCCGTCATGCACATGGCCGAGATGGACGGCGGCGAGCGTCGATAGCATGTTGAGCGCGATCTTCTGCGCCGTGCCGGCGCCCATGCGGGTGGAGCCGGCGATCAGTTCCGGCGGCGTTTCGAGCAGGATGGCGACGTCGGCCTCGCCGAACAGCGGCGCGCCCTTGTTGTTGGCGATCGCGATCGTTGCCGCACCGCGCCGCTTGGCATCGCCGATAGCCTGGACGGCATAGGGGGTCGAACCGCTGGCGGAGACGGCGATCAGACAATCGCCCTTGCCGATTTTGGCCTTCGCCACGGCTGCGGCGGCTTCCTCGGTATCGTCTTCCGGTCCGCCGGCCAGCGTATGGAACGCCTCGTCGCCGCCGGCGATCAGGATGGCGATGCGGTCACGCGCGATGCCGAACGTGCCGGGCAGCTCCAGCGCGTCGGCAACGGCCATCAGGCCTGAGCTGCCGGCCGCGGCATAGGCGAGCCTGCCGCCGGCCCTCAGTTGTCTTGCGATCAATTCTGCGGCCTCGGCGATCGCCGGAATGGCGCCGTGAACGGCCTTTGCAGCCTCGATCTGGGCGTTGGCGAGCAACGCCAGGATGGCTTCCGGGGTCTGGACATCCAGTCCCTCGGCGTTCTGATGAAGCGCTTCCGTGCGCGTCTCGGCCATCCAACGTCCTCCAACTGAGGGGACAATACCAAAAAAATACCACTTGTCCACATCCATTAACGGATTTCGCGACTTGGAATCGCCTTGCCGGCGAATTTTCCTGTTTTTTCAATAAAATGCGCCTTAATCTTTTTTGAACCGAAATTAACGCTTGGCTATTGGTATTTTATTGGTATTATCCGACGCGAGGAGAAAATCGCGTGAAATTCGTGCTTGGCATCGATGGCGGCGGCACCAGCTGCAGGGCGGCCCTTGCGACCGTCGACGGCAACGTCGTCGGGCGCGCCAAAAGCGGCGCGGCCAATATCCGCACCGACCTCACCGGCGCGCGCGCCAACATCGTCGAGGCGGCAAGGCAGGCTTTTCTCGCCGCCGGCCAGGATCCGGAGCTGATCCCCGAGACGCCTGCCATTCTCGGCCTCGCCGGCGCCAATGTCGGCACCTACCGGCAGCAGCTGGAAGCGATCCTGCCCTTCAGCAAGAGTCGCGTCGAGACCGATGCCGAGATCGCGCTCGAAGGCGCTGTCGGCTCCGGCGACGGCGCCATGGCGATCCTCGGCACCGGCACCGCCTATATGGCGCGTAAAGCGGGCAAGTCGCGCGCCATCGGCGGCTGGGGGTTCCAGGTCGGCGACCAGGGCAGTGGCGCCCGCATCGGCCGCGATCTGCTCGAGCAGACGCTGCTTGCCTATGACGGCATTCGCCCCGGCTCACCCTTGACCGACGCGATGCTTGCCGTGTTCCGCAACAATCCCGAGGACGTGGTCGAGTTCACCACCAATGCCAAGCCCGGCGACTTCGGCGGTTTCGCGCCCAAAGTCTTCGAGCATGCCGCCAAGGGCGACCTCGTCGCCAACTTTATCCTCGACAAGGCGGTTGCCGATGTCGAGGCCTCGCTCGGCGCGCTCGATCTCGCCGATGACGCCCCGCTCTGCCTGCTCGGCGGCCTTGCGCCGCTTTATGCGCCGCGCCTGTCGGCACGCTACCAGGCGCTGCTGAAGGCCCCGCTCGACGACGCGCTTGGCGGCGCGGTGCAGATGGCGGTGCGCATCTTCGCCGGCAAATCGGGGGACGGCCGATGAGCGCCGCCGACCAGATCTTCGCCATGCTCCCGGAGGCGTCGCGATGAGCGCCGCCGACCAGATCTTCGCCATGCTCAAAGAGTCCTCGCAGAGCGGCGCGCCGCTCTACCTGCAGCTGAGGAAGAGCATCGAGGAAGCGGTCAATCGCGGCCTGATCGGCCCTGGCGACGCGCTGCCCTCCGAGCGCGATATCGCCAGCAAGGCCGACATCTCGCGCGTCACCGTGCGCAAGGCGGTGCAGGATCTGGTCAAGGGCGGCATCCTCGTCCAGCGCCACGGCTCCGGCACCTTCGTCGCGCCGCGCATGGAGCGCGTCGAGCAGTCGCTGTCGAGGCTCACTTCCTTCACCGAGGACATGGCGCGCCGCGGCATGGTGGTGCGCTCGGCCTGGCTCGACCGCGGCCTCTATGCGCCCTCTCCGGACGAGATGATGGTGCTCGGTCTGTCGTCGAACGAGCTGGTGGCGCGTGTGGCCCGCCTGCGCATCGCCAACGACACGCCGCTGGCGATCGAGCGCGCCGCGCTCTCGGCCAGCGTCCTTCCCGATCCCGAAGCGATCGGCTCCTCGCTCTACGCGGCGCTGGAACTGACCGGCCACCGCCCGGTGAGGGCGGTGCAGCGCATCTCTGCCGCCAATCTCGGCGACGCCGACGCGCGCCTGCTCGAAGTGCCGCCGGGGGTTGCCGGCCTGCACATCGAACGTATTTCCTATCTGGCGAGCGGCAAGGTGATCGAGTTCACCCGCTCGATCTATCGAGGCGACGCGTATGACTTCGTCGCGGAACTCCGGCTGACCGGGCCGGGAGAGGAGATCCGGCCATGAGCGCAGCCACCACTCACATGCGGCGCGAGATCGAAGAGATCCCGGCGGCCACCGCCCGCCTGCTCGATGGCTCGGCCAAGGCGCTGGCCGAGGCCGGCCGCGGCCTTCGCGAGCGCGATCCGAATTTCGTCGTCACCGTGGCGCGCGGCTCGTCCGACCATGCGGCCACGTTCACGAAATATGCCGTGGAACTGACGGCCGGCCTTGCCGTCGCTTCGGTCGGCCCGTCGATCGCCTCCATCTATGGCGCGAAGCTGAGGCTGCGCGGCTCGGCTTGTCTGGCGATCTCGCAGTCGGGCAAGAGTCCGGACATCGTCGCCATGGCCGAAACGGCAAGGGCCGGCGGCGCGCTGACCGTCGCCATCACCAACACCGCCGACTCGCCCTTGGCGCGCGCCTCGGATTACGCCATCGACATTCTTGCCGGGCCGGAGCGCAGTGTCGCGGCCACCAAGACCTTCGTCAATTCCGCCGTCGCCGCCCTGGCGCTGATGGCGCACAGCACCGGCGATGAGGCGCTGCTTTCAGCGCTCGCCCGCCTGCCCGAACATTTCGAAGAGGCCATCGCTTGCGACTGGATGGCGCTCGCCTCGGCGCTCGAGGCCCCGCAGTCGCTGTTCATCCTCGGCCGCGGCCCGTCCTTCGCAATCGCCAGCGAGGCGGCGCTGAAGTTCAAGGAGACCTGCGCCATGCACGCCGAAGCCTACAGTGCAGCCGAGGTCATGCATGGGCCGCTGGCGCTGGTCGGACCGGGCTTCCCGGTCCTGGCGCTCGCCGCCCGCGACGCCTCGGAGCCTTCAGTGGCCGAGGCCGCCGACAGCGTGGCGGCCAAGGGCGCCGCTGCTTTCGTGACTTCCGACAAGGCAAAGAGCGCCAGGCTGCTGCCGCATGTGGCGACAGGCCACCCGTTGACCGACCCGCTGCCGCTGATCGTGTCTTTCTACGGCTTCGTCGAGGCCTTCGCGCGCCATCGCGGCCTCGACCCGGATGCGCCGCGTAACCTGCGCAAGGTGACGGAAACCGTATGAGCGACCGTTTCGCCCTCACTGGCGCCCGCATCTTCGATGGCGCCGACTGGCATGACGATGCGGCGCTCGTCGTCAAGGACGGCCTGGTCGAGGCCATTCTGCCCACTGGCGCCATTCCGTCCGGCGTATCCTTGGTCGAGACTGGCGGCGGCCTGCTGGTTCCCGGCTTCGTCGACATCCAGGTCAATGGCGGCGGCGGCGTCATGCTCAACGATCATCCCGACGTCGCTTCGATCGAGACCATCTGCCGGGCGCACGCGCCCTTCGGCACCACCGCGCTGCTGCCGACGCTGATCACCGACACGCCGGCGATCACCGCTGCGGCCGTCGCCGCCGGCGCCGAGGCCGCCAGGATGAAAGTGCCGGGTTTCCTCGGCCTGCATCTCGAAGGCCCGCATCTGTCCGTCGCGCGCAAGGGCGCGCATGACCCGGCCCTCATCCGACCGATGACGGACGCCGATGAGGCGGCGCTGACAGTCGCACGCCGCGACCTGCCGGTGCTGCTCACCACGATCGCGCCGGAATCGGTCGAGCCGGTCCGCGTCACGGCGCTCGCCGGGGCCGGCATCATCGTCAGCCTCGGCCATTCCGACACCGACTACGCCACGGCAGCAGCCTTCGCCGAAGCCGGGGCGACGGTCGTCACCCACCTCTTCAACGCCATGAGCCAGATCGGCAATCGCGAGCCGGGACTGGCCGGCGCGGCCATCGACACAGGCGGTCTCTACGCGGGCATCATCGCCGACGGCATCCACGTCCACCCCGGCACGATGACGCTTGCGCTCAACGCCAAGAAGGGACCGGGCAAGATCCTGCTGGTCACCGACGCCATGGCGACGATCGGCACCGACATGACCTCCTTCACGCTCAACGGCCGCACCATCTATCGCAAGGACGGGAGTCTGAGGCTCGCCGACGGCACGCTGGCCGGCGCCGACCTCGACATGATTTCGGCCGTGCGCTTCGTCCATCGCGTCGTCGGGCTCGATCTCGACGAGGCCCTGCGCATGGCTTCGCTCTACCCCGCCGAAGCGGTCGGCCAGGCCCATCGGCTCGGCCGCTTCGCCAACGGCACCGCCGCCGACATCGTCGGCCTGTCGAATGATCTGGACGTCAAGAATGTCTGGATCGGCGGCGAGAAGGTGTTTGGAGCGTAGGCACTCGATCCACTGTCAATTAGGAAACCACTGCAAACGCTCGAGATTGGCCGGAGCCCCTCGCGCGTTGTCATCCTCGGGCTTGACCCGAGGATCCATTCCGTGACCTGCGGCGTAAAGTGCAACGGTGCAGAATTCTGCAACCGCTACAACGCCTTAGCGTAACGGCATGGATCCTAGGGTCTGCGCGCGTCGCTTCGCTCCTTGCTTCGCCCTAGGATGACGACGCAGTATTATTAGCCGGCTTTGCTGTAAATATCCCTATACGCCTCGCGCAAGACGTTCTTCTGCACCTTGCCCATCGTGTTGCGCGGCAACTCGTCGACGAAGATCACCTGCTTCGGATGCTTGTATTTCGCCAGCCGCCCGGCGATGGCGGCGGCGATATCGGCGGCGCTGATCGCCGATCCCGGCTTGCGTACCACCACCGCCGTGACCCCTTCGCCGAAGTCCGGATGAGCGACGCCGATCACGGCGCTTTCGCTGACGCCGGCAAGCGCGTCGATCTCGCTCTCGATCTCCTTCGGGTAGACGTTGTAGCCGCCCGAGATGATCAGGTCCTTGCCGCGGCCGACGATGTGGACATAGCCGTCGGCATCGATCAGCCCGAGATCGCCGGTGATGAAGAAACCGTCGCCGCGGAACTCGGCCTTGGTCTTCTCCGGCATCCGCCAATAGCCGGCAAAGACGTTCGGTCCCTTCACCTCGATCATGCCGATCGCGCCCTGGGCCAGCGGCTCGGCCGTCTCGGGATCGGTGATGCGCAAGGATACGCCGGGCAAGGGAAAACCGACCGTGCCGGCGCGCCGCTCGCCGTCGTAGGGGTTGGAGGTGTTCATGTTGGTTTCGGTCATGCCGTAGCGTTCGAGGATGGCGTGCCCGGTGCGCTCTCGCCAGGCGTTGTGCGTTTCGGCAAGCAGCGGCGCCGAGCCGGAGATGAACAGCCGCATATGGCTCGCCGCATCTCTCGTCAGCCCGTCCTGCTGCAGGAGACGCACATAGAAAGTCGGCACGCCCATCAGTACGGTCGCGCGAGGCAAAAGCGAAATGACACGGCCCGGATCGAACCTCCGTTCGAACAGCATTTTGGCGCCTGCCATCAGGATGACGTTGGTGGCGACGAACAGGCCATGCGTGTGGAAGATCGGCAGCGCGTGGATCAGCACGTCGTCGGCGCCGAAGCGCCAGTGCTCGACCAGCACGCGCGCGTTCGAGGCGAGGTTCTCGTGGCTGAGCATGGCGCCCTTGGAGCGGCCGGTCGTGCCGGAGGTGTAAAGGATGGCGGCAAGATCGTCCGGACCGCGCGCCACATCCGCGAAATCCGCCGGCTGCCGCGCGGCGGCATCCGCGAGTGTGCCGCGCCCATCGCCGCCAAGCGTCAGCGTTGCGGCTCCCGCCGACGCGGCAAGCGGTTGGATGTCCGCCACCTTGTCCGGATCGCAGACGACCAGCCGCGGCTCCGCGTCGCGGAAGAAATAGTCGAGCTCCGGCAGCGTGTAGGCGGTGTTGAGCGGCAGGAAGACGGCGCCGGCGCGCAGACAGGCTAGATAGAGGAGCAAGGCTTCCGGCGTCTTCTCCACCTGCACGGCGACCCGATCGCCGGGCTGGACGCCGGCCTGCACCAGCGCGTGCGCATATTGCCCGGACCGTGCCAGCATGTCGCCATAGGAGATCGAACGCCCGTCGTCCGTCTCCATCAGCAGGCGACCGGGGGCCGGCATGCGGGTGCGGAAAGCGTCGAACAGATGATTGGCCATGTCGTCCTCTGGCGTCGAATGCTCGCCAGAGCGAATATCAGATTTGCCTGCTAGTTCCCTAGAAAAGAAAACTTTGACCGGGCGGCTATGCTTGCGTTGGCAGATCGCATGCCTTGGCGATTGGCCGGAAACGCCCGTCGCCTCGTCATCCACGGGCGGAGCAAGGAGCGTAGCGACGCAGCGCAGACCCGAGGATCCATTCCGTGAAATACGAGCGCTGCGGCGGTGCAGAATTCTGCTCCGCTGCACCCTTCGATCAAGGTCACGGTATGGCAACTGTGTTCACGCGAATGCGGTTTTGTCGCGAATGATGGCGTTGAGGACGACCAAGAGCTTCCTCGCGACGGCGATGATAGCCAGCTTCTTGGAGCCCGACCGGGCAGCAAGGGCGGCATAGAAGGACTTGAAGCGGTCACAGGTTCTGATGGCGGTGAGGGCTGCCATATAGAGGGCGCGGCGCACGCGTGATCGCCCGCCCTGGATCTGGCTCCTGTGGTTTAGCTTGCCGCTCTTGTTGTCGAACGGGGCAAGGCCGACCAGTGCCGCGATTGCCTTGGGTGAGCGCTTGCCGAGCTCGGGCAGGAGCGCCAGCAGCGAGAGCGCGCCGACCTTGGAGACACCGGGCACGGAGACCATCAGCGCGTGGTCGCGAGCGGTGTCCTGGTTTTGACGAATGACTTCGGCAATCTGGCTCTCGAACGCCTTGATGCGTGCATCGAGGCCGGCGATCAGGTCTTTGAGGCTGGTGATGACGATCTCCTCGAAAGCCTCGCTGAGTTGCCTCTTCAGCGTTGCGCGCATCTCGACCAGTTGATCGCGGTGGCCGGCAAGCGATTGAAGCTGCTCGACTTCTTCGCTCGGTGCCGGTTCAGCTTCAGGCTGATAACGACGACCGTAGTCGCTCAGCATCCTGGCATCGAGAGGATCGGTCTTGGCGCGCCGTCTCGTCGACTTGGCATAGTGGTGGGTGTGCGCCGGGTTGTGCCGCGAGAACGGCACGCCGGCCTTGGCCAGCGCATGGCGCAGAAGCCGGTCATGGACGCCTGTCGCCTCCATGACGACGAAGTCGCGATCGGGATCAAGGCCCGCCACATAGGCAGCGATCGCATCGACCTGGTTGTCGATGCGCCGAAGACGGCCGCTTGTTTCATCAAAAAAGTCGAGCCACTGCTTGGAGATGTCGCAGCCGACATAGTTCTGGGCTATCATGTCCACGCCTCTTCCTGTGGTGCGGGGTCTGCTTCGAACAGCCCCGTGCAACTGTTCAGGTTGATGGTTCACCGGTGGGAAGGGACCGGGCCATGCCACGGCCTGTCCGCAAGGACGACCAGGATCCACTCGGTCTCCTTCCCACTTCAACCATACACCAGAACCAACACACAGGATCCTCGGGTCTGCGCGCGTCGCTTCGCTCCTTGCTCCGCCCGTGGATGACGACTGGGTGGGCGTTTTGGCCAATCTCCAAGGCATGCCCCCTTGCCAACGCAAACATAGCCAACCGGTCAAAATCCCTGTGCTGGGGAACTAGTCGCAAAAGGTACAAAGCGGCTCAGCCGCCTGCCGGCAGTTGAACCGCCCTGAACGTCGGTTGGGCGAAAACCGACCTCAGACCGTCGCCGGGTCGAGCGCCGGCTGGCCCTTGAAGCGCGTCACGATACCGGCGAGCGCATCGCTGGCGAAGGCGTCGCGCAGCGCATCGAAGGACGGCAGCACGAAATAGGCGCGCTGGAACTTGTCGATCTCGTAGCCGGTGCGCATCACCGTCTCTAGGTCGAACGGCACGTGGTGGGCATCCTTGCTTTCGACCGCGAACTGCAGCTCGGTGAAGGACGACATCAGCCCGGCGCCGAATGCCTTCAGCGGCTGTCCCGGTTCCTGGATGAGGCCGTATTCGGCGCTGTACCAGTAGAGCCGGGTAATCATCTCGTCGCCGCCGAGCGCGATCAGATCCTCGGCCTTCTCGCCATACATCTGCATGAAGTCGGCGAACACCGGCTGGGTCAGGATCGGCACATGGCCGAAGAAGTCGTGGAACATGTCCGGCTCGACGATGTAGTCCAGTTCCTTGCGGGTCCGCAGCCAGTTCGTGACCGGGAAGCGCCGGTTGGCCAGGTGATCGAAAAACGGACCGGCGGGGATCAGGCCCGGCACCGCCACGATCTCCCAGCCGGTCAGCTTGCGCAGCGTCTCGCTGACGGCATCGAAATCCGGAATTTTGTCGAGCAGGCCAAGCGCCGCGACGCCGTCGAGATAGGAACGGTGCGCAAGCCTCTGCGTCAGCTTCGTCTGGCGGTCGCAGAGCGTGCGCCACACCGCCTGCTCCTCGGCCGAATAATTGTAATCCTGCGCAACGGTGAAATCGGCGCGGCAGACCGAATAGTCGCCGCGCAGGCCCTGCGCCGCGCAGTCGCGGGCATAGTCGGCAACGCTGATCGTCATGTCTTCCTCCTCAAAATCATGATCCGCGGATGGTCAGGCAATCGTAGCCAAGGCCGGTGAGGCAATTCAGCCTCGTTTGTATCCTGACGCGCAGTTTTGAGGTAAACTTGGCTTTGAAACGGGCGGATGGGAGTGAAAATGCCTCAGTTGGATGAGTTCGAGATAAAGATGCTCGACATCCTGCAGCGTGATGGGCGCAAGCCGGTGTCGGAGCTGGCGCAGGAGATCGGCCTGTCGACCACGCCTTGCGCGCGCCGCTTCGAAGCGCTGCAAGGCGCCGGCATCATCAAGGGTTTTGCCGCCGTGCTCAGCCGCCGCGCCGTCGGCTTGATGGTCGAGGTGTTCATCCAGGTGCGGCTGGTGAGCCATAGCGACGGTTCGCCGGAGAGCTTCATCGCCGCCGTGCAGCGCATGGACGAGGTCTCGTCCTGCTGGACGATGACCGGCGACCACGATTTCCTGCTGCACGTCATGGTGCCGTCGGTGGACGATCTCAACGCCTTCGTCATGCACCGGCTGATGCGGCTCCCCGGCGTGCGCGACGTTCACACCCAGCTCGTGCTGCAGAACATCAAGGGCCCCGGCCACGTGCCGCTCAGCCATCTGCGACGATGACTGTTCCTGCATCGGGCCTTCAATTCGACGGCAAATGGAACGGGACCGGACAAGCGTTAAGGTAAAGACATGGTCGGAGATTGGCGGCAGCCCCATTGTTGCGAGATACTGCCCTTGCAGATGGGAGGAAAGCATGATTCTGAACTGGCTCGTAACGCCAGGCTGCCGTGTGGAATCCTTGCCGGGTCGCCGTGCCGGAGCGATCGCGCGATGCGTTTACCGCCGGTTAGCAACATTAGTGTTTCATAATAGATCAGGCTTGCCTTCGTCCTCGCGCGAGGACTTGACGCTCGCGCGCAGGATGATCGCCAAGGAGCACTGAATGCAACTGACGGAGGATGTGGCTCAGAGGGTCACCGAAGCGATTTCACGCCCCTCGTGGAAATCGGCCGACCCGATACTTTTTGCGATGCTCCTGCAGAAGAACGCGGATCAGAATCGCAAGGTCGTGCGCTGGGGCATAGCGGCGGCGGTGTTGAGCTACATCTCCTACGGCGCTTTCGACTTGTTTCTTTTCCCGGACGTCGCCGACCGTTTGATCCTGACGCGCCTGTCGTTGGGGTTGACCTTCCTGGTGCTTGTCGAAATGGTTGCTCGACGCAGTCGGGCCATCACCACCCTGCACTACGTTGCCGCCCTGGCGATCGTGACGGGCGCCATCGGGTGGCTGCTGTCGGCGCTAGGCACCGCGTATCAGGAGGCGCTGTCCCACTTCATCATCTTCGGCACGGTGTTCATTCTCGGCGCCAACCTTTTCTTCAATTTCCGGTTATGGCTCTCTGCGCTGTCGTCCGCGACCGTCACGGTCGCATTCGTCGGCGCCACGCTGTTCTACCTTCACGCCAGCCTTGCCACACGCCTGGTGCTTTCGACCTATTTCGCGAATTGCCTGGTTTTGTCGCTCTATCTTTCATGGCGTCTCGCCATGGAGCGGTACCAGACCTTCCTGCATGCGCTTCAGGCGCAGATCCAGGAGCAGGTCGCCATCGAGAACGGTCAGAAGCTCATCGAGATCGCGGACACGGATCCGCTTACCGGACTCAAGAACCGCAGGGCGATCACCCGGGAATTCGCCGAGTTGTGCAGGGAATGGGCCAGGGACAATGACGAGATCGGCGTCATTCTCATGGACGTGGACTACTTCAAGCGGTTCAACGACCGGCTCGGCCATCAGGCCGGCGACGACTGCCTGATCGAACTTGCCCGTGCCTTCGACGAGACGGCGGCGGCCAACCACGCCATCGCGGGACGTTATGGCGGCGAGGAATTCGTCGTGCTCTGCAAGGTCGCCGGACCCGATCATCTGCGCGACGTCACGCATCAATTCTGCCAGGCGGTCGAGGATCTGAAGATCTCCCATCCCGATCGCGACGACAAGCTCAACATCGTCACCATCAGCGCCGGCGCCTCGTTGACGCGCGCCGAGCAGAGCATAGAGCTTCGGATCCTGCTGCAGGAGGCCGACCGCGCGCTCTATGCGTCGAAATTCTCCGGTCGCGCGACCTTCACGATCTATGACGCGCAGGCCATCGACCAGAAGCGCGCTAGCCAGAATCTTTCAGAACTGCTCAAGCATGCCGTCGCTGAAGGGCTCGTCTCCGTTGTCTATCAACCGATCTGCGATGCGGTATCCGGCCAGGTGCTTGGTCATGAGTCGCTGATGCGGCTGCGCGACTTCGACGGCAGCATGATCAGCCCGTCCGTATTCATCCCCGTCGCCGAGCAGACCGGCGGCATCGAGGAGCTCGGCATGTGGCTGATCGATCGGGCCTGCGGCGACATGGTCGAGCACGGCTTGGGATCGGTCGTTTCCGCGAACGTGTCGGTCGTCCAGCTCAAGGCTCCGAATTTTCCGCTGCACATCACCGAGATCCTTGGCCGGCACGGCATGGCGCCCCAGAAACTGGCGCTCGAAGTGACCGAAGGCAGCGATATCTTCCTTGAGGCGCAGGCCGCCAGAAATATCGAGCAGTTGCGGAACCTGGGCGTTCAAATCTGGCTGGACGATTTTGGAACCGGGTTTGCCGGTCTGGCCTGGCTGCGTCGGTTCAAGTTCGACGTCGTCAAGATCGACCGCAGTTTCTTGCATGACTGCCAGACGATTCGAGGCCTGAGCCTGCTGCAGGACATGGTCAGGCTTCTGCGCAATCTGGGCCACACGGTGCTTGTCGAGGGCGTCGAGACGAAGGAGCAGCAGAATTTGCTGCAGCATATGGGCATTCAGTCGGTCCAGGGCTTCCTTACCGGCCGCCCGGTTCCGATCGAAGAGATCAAGCAGGCCAGGCGGGAGCTCGTCGCCTGAAGCATGTCCCCCGAAGGCGGGAACCGGTCTCGGGGCAAAGATTGGGGGCGCCAGCACTCCATGAAAAAAGTCGGGCCGCTTTGCGGCCCGACCTGGAAATCGAAAGGGATCCTTGAAGGCAGCTCCGCTGCCGCCTATGCCGGCGCCCGGGTGCCCTCGCGCTTGCGGATCCTGCCGTAGACGATGTTCCTGTTGGATCCGTAGTAGACCTCGGCATCGACATGGTTCTTGTCCACCGCGGCATTGATGATGTCCCACATGTCGCTCGCCGAACGCAGGATGAGCGGCCAGTCCATGAAGGTCTCCATGTAGCCGTCGGTCGTGATCTCGTCGCTGAAATTGGCGAAGAGGAATTCCCCGTCCGGCTTGACCAGTTCCATGGCTCTCTGAAGCAGACGGGCGCCGACGGGGAGCGGCAGGTAGTCGTACAGGCCGGACGCATAGACGAGATCGAACGTGCCAAGCGGGTAGGCGCGCCGCAAAAGACCGCGCACGGATCCGTCAATGGCCTCGACGGCGGTGCCGGCGAGGTCTCGGTTGACCGTGCCGACGCTGATCGGGTCCTGGTCGAGACCGATCCAGCGCTTCAATCTCTTCTCCGCGAGCGCCTTTGAGAGTTCGGCTTCCCGCAAATGGCCGCAGGCGATTGCCAGTACCTCGGCATTTTCCGCCCGCGCGGCCGTTTCGTCGACCGTTCTAGCCAATATCTCGCGACGCTCGCGCCCCGCCACCGAACTCGCCGCTTCGCTCGTATAGGCAAAGATCTCGCGGCCGAGCTCGCTCGACGAAGCGACGATCTCGTTGGCGCTCGGATGTTTGTAGTAGATGTCCAGCAGTGTCGCGTCGCCCGAATAGCCGCGCGGCTTTTCGAAGGACCAGCGCGTGAACGGATCCTGCTTCAGATAGTCCGCCACGCGGTGCTGCTGAGCGAGCGGGATCAATTCCTGCCACAGAGCGGGGGCGACTTCGCGGCGCAATTCGTGCAATCGACCGGCCAGGCGTTCGACGATTTGCCCCGCCGGCTCCTGGCGCGCGAAAGCCTGGTGGGCGAGGTCCAGAACGAGGGCGAGTTGAGCCGCCCGCGTCTTGAGCTCGACGGCGTCGACCGTTTCCGCGGACGCGGCCTTGTGCTTCTTGATCAACGTCGATGTGATGAGGCTCGCCTCATCGATTTTCAGATCTGGATTGAGCGCCATATGGGCATTTCCTTGTGGTCCCCCAACCACAATTATAGATGCATAGAGTTTTAATAAAAGTTTAGGAGCGACTGCATTAGTTATTGCTAAAATATCGACTTCCCAAAGGTTTGAACCGCCGAAAGCTAGAGCCCGATCAACCTGCGCAGCGCGTTCGACCTTAACCTTTCGTTATCCACTGGCTGACGCGGTCTTCCGGCCCGCGCGGCGTTAAGGGCGTGCCCGTCAAATCTGTGGGAAAGCTGCATCGAAACTGCTGAACCGCGCCAAGGCGGCTTCGACATCGCCGGATACGACCGGCGGACCGACACAATGGAGGTCCGCCATGAACATCGTGCTGATCAACCCGCCGCATACGGCCATCGGCAGCCGCGTGCCCGATGATCATCTGCCGCCTCTCGGGCTGTTGGCGATCGGCGGTCCGCTGCTCGACGCCGGCCACCCGGTGCGCCTGGTCGACGCCGAATTCGGGCCGATGCCGCTTCCCGCGCTCGTCGATGACGCTTTGAGCGGTGATCCGGATTTGATCCTCATCGGCCATTCCGGTTCGACCTCGGCGCATCCGACTGCGCTGCGGATCGCCGCGACGATCAAGGCCCGCGCTCCGGGGGTCATCATCGTCTATGGCGGCGTCTTCCCGACCTATCACTGGCGCGACGTGCTGGCCGCAACGGCCGTCTTCGACTTCATCGTGCGCGGCGAGGGCGAGGCGACGGCGGTGGCGCTGGTCGAGGCGCTGGAACTGCGCCGGCCGGTCGGAAGCGTCGCCGGCATCGCTTACCGCGACGATCTCGGCCGTCCTTTCGCCACCCAGCCGGCAGTGACGATTGCCGATCTCGACGCCTGTCGCGTCGGCTGGGAGCTGATTGACCATCGCCGCTACAGCTATTGGGGCGGCAAGCGGGCCGTTGTCATGCAGTTCTCGCGCGGCTGCCCGCATCTGTGCAACTATTGCGGCCAGCGCGGCTTCTGGACCCGCTGGCGGCATCGCGATCCAGTCAAATTCGCCAAGGAAATCGCGTGGCTGCACCGCGAGCATGGCGTCGAGCTGATCAATCTGGCGGACGAGAACCCGACCTCATCGAAAAAGGCCTGGCGCGCCTTTCTCGACGCCATGATCGCCGAGGATGTGCCGGTGCTGATCGTCGGCTCGACCCGCGCCGACGACATCGTGCGCGACGCCGATATCCTGCACCTCTACCGCAACGCCGGCGTGATCCGCTGGCTGCTCGGCATGGAGAACACCGACGAGGCGACGCTCTCGCTGATCCGCAAGGGCGGCAGCACCAAGTCCGATCGCGAGGCGATCCGGCTGCTCAGGCAGCACGGCATCCTGTCGATGGCGACCTGGGTTGCCGGCTTCGAGGACGAGGGTTTGCGCGATCTCTGGCGCGGCTTTCGCCAGCTCATCGCCTACGATCCCGACCAGATCCAGGCGCTCTATGTCACGCCGCATCGCTGGACGCCGTTCTTCCGCATCGCCAGGGATCGCAAGGTGATCCAGAAGGACGTCCGCCTCTGGGATTACAAGCACCAGGTGCTGGCGTTGACCCGGCTGAAGCCCTGGATGCTGTTCTTCGCCGTCAAGCTGATCGAGCTTGCCGTGCAGTCGCGGCCGAAGGCGCTGGCGCGCATCCTGTTCCACCCGGACCCCGAGCAGCGGCATTCGATGCGCTGGTACACCAAGATGGGCCGCCGCGTCTGGTTCCGCGAGGTCTGGGGTTTTCTGGTCCGCGACCGCCGCGTACAGGACGGACCGACGCTCGCCGAATTCTGGGGCGCGCCGCAGGACGCCGAGGAGGAATCGATGATCTTTCAGCGCCCGGTGCGCAGACCGGCCACGCCTGTCATCGAAGGCGAGCGCATGCTGGACGAAAGAAGATTAGCCGGCTGAATAGGGCAGTTCACCGTAACGGTGAACTTGCCCTTCTCAAGGCACGATCAGCGTGCCGGCGCCGTGCTCGGTGAACAGCTCGAGCAGCACCGAATGCGGCGTCTTGCCGTTGAGGATGACGACGCCCTCGACGCCGCGCTCGATCGCCTCGATGCAGGTCTCGACCTTCGGGATCATGCCGCCCGACACCGTGCCGTCCTTGATTAGCGCCTTGGCCTCGGCCACCGTCAGCTCGTCGATCAGCTTCTTGTTCTTGTCGAGCACGCCGGGCACGTCGGTGAGGAAGAGCAGGCGCGAGGCGCGGCAGGCGCCGGCGATCGCCCCGGCAAACGTGTCGGCGTTGATGTTGTAGGTATGGCCGTCGCGGCCGGGCGCCACCGGCGCCAGCACCGGGATCATCTCGGAACGCGCCAGAAGGTCGAGCAGCGTGCGGTCGACCTCGACCGGCTCGCCGACGAAACCGAGATCCAGCACCCGCTCGATGTTGGAATCCGGATCGATCATGGTCTTGCGCGCCTTTTCGGCGAACACCATGTTGCCGTCCTTGCCGCACAGCCCGATCGCCCATTCGCCTTCGGCATTGATCAGCGCCACGATCTCCTTGTTGATCGAGCCGGCCAGCACCATCTCGACGATCTCGACCGTCTTCTGGTCGGTGACGCGCAGGCCGCCCTCGAACTTGGATTCGATGCCCATCTTGTTGAGCATCGCGCCGATCTGCGGCCCGCCGCCATGCACGACGATCGGATTGACGCCGGATTGTTTCAGCAGCGCGATGTCGCGGGCGAAGGCCTTGCCGAGTTCGTTGTCGCCCATGGCATGGCCGCCATATTTCACGACCACGGTCTTGTTCTCGTAGCGCTGCATATAGGGCAGCGCTCTGGAAAGCAGCGCGGCCTGCATTTCGGCAGTGGCGGCG
This sequence comes from Mesorhizobium sp., assembly GCA_004963905.1. Taxonomy (GTDB): domain Bacteria; phylum Pseudomonadota; class Alphaproteobacteria; order Rhizobiales; family Rhizobiaceae; genus Mesorhizobium. The sequence continues at coordinate 4,596 of SUGL01000011.1, read as the reverse complement.
ATGTCCGTCATCGATATGTTCCCGGCTTCTAGGAAAGGACGGCGGCGTCTTAGCGGTAATTGCCGCAGGCCGCAAACGGCTTTGCTGTCACAATTGTGAAATCAGCCGGGCGCCTTGAGCGGCGCCCGCCGCTTGAGCCACCCCGACAACTTCTCCATCTGCGCGGCAAGCGACAGCAGCGTCTCCTCGTCGCCCGGCCGTCCCGCGGCCTGGATGCCGAGCGGCAGGCCGTTCGCCGTGACATGCACCGGCAGTGCGATCGAGGGCTGGCCGCTGACATTGTGGATCGCCGGCCAATGAGTGAACCACAGGCTCTTGTCCATCAGCTGGCCGAACACCGACTTGATCCTGAGCAGCCCGGTGAGGTGCAGCTTGTCGAGCGTGTTTTCGATGAGCTCGTCGGCGCCCTTCGGATCCATCGCGCCGCAGGCGAGCGGCGGATGCGCGATGATCGGCATCAGCACGGCGTCGAAGCGCGCGGTCTCCCCGATCATCCGTCGCGCGGTGGCGTTAAGCCGCTGCACCGCGTCATAGACTTCGCCGGCGGACAGCATCTCGCCGAGGCGGCCGAGCACGCGCGTCGCACGCTCCACCTCGCCGGTGACGGGACGGCCGACGCGCAGCGCCTCGGCCCGCAACATGCCCGCAACCGCCGAGGCGACGCTCTTGCAGAAATCGGCCATGAAGTCGCGGCCGATATAGGGCAGGTCGATCTCCTCCACCGTATGCCCGCCCTCGCGCGCCAGCGCCACCGCCGTGTCCAGCGCGGCAATCGTCTCGGCCGAGATCGGCAGGCCGAGCGGCGACTTGCGGTAGACGGCGAGGCTGAGCTTGCCGGGATCGCGCGCCGCTGCGGCGGCAAACGAGCCCTTCGGCGCCGGCGCCGCATAGGGTGACAGCGGATCGGCGCCATGCGTCAGGTCGAGCAGAAGCGCCGTGTCGCGCACCGAGCGGCTGACGGCGTGGTCGACGACCATGCCGTACCAGCTTTCGCTGGTGAGCGGCGTCAGCGGCACGCGGCCGCGCGAGGTCTTCAATCCGACCAGCCCGCTGCAGGCCGAAGGCACGCGGATCGAGCCGCCGCCGTCGGAGGCATGCGCCGCCGGCACCACGCCCGCCGCCACAAGCGCGGCTGAACCGCCCGATGAGCCGCCGGTGGTGTGGCCCGTGTTCCAGGGATTGCGGGTGATGCCGAAGCGGGCGGATTCCGTCATCAGCCGCAGCCCGTGCTCGGGCGAGGTGCTGGTGGCGATCGGGATCAAGCCGGCAGCCAGATAGCGCTCGACCATCACAGAGTTGTAGTCCGCCGTGAAGGCCGGAATGCGGCTGCCGCCATGGATCGGCACGCCCTTGATGCCGATGCCGAGATCCTTCAGCGCGAAGGGCACGCCGGCGAGCGGCAGCTTGCGGTCGACCGCTTTCGCCCTCGCCCTGGCGGTGTCGTAGAGCGGCGTGGCTATGGCGTTGATGTCGGGTCTTGTCGCCTCGGCGCGGGCGATCGCGGCGTCGACCAGCTCCGCCGGCGAGATTTCTCCCCTGTGCACGAGCTCGGCAAGTCCGGTCGCATCCTGTTCCCAAAGCACGCGTTCGATCGACATTGCCACCCCCTCTTTTGTGCAAGGCTATCGCATGAAGCGGCAAATCGGAATCGGGATTCGACAGACCAACGGCATGATAAACCTTTGGCGGACAAAGGCCTCGGCGCCCCGTTGCAAATAAATCGCAATCTTCTAATTTGCCCGCATGGGGCCTCAGGACATCAGCAAGCTGATCGTCCGGACTTCGATGAAGGACCGGGCTGCGTTCGATCTGCTCTACAAGCAGACCAGCGGGAAACTTTTCGGCATCTGTCTTCGTGTATTGAGGGACAGGGCAGAGGCGGAAGAAGCGCTGCAGGAGGTCTTCGTCAAGATCTGGACGAAGGCGGACCGATTCGCGGTTTCCGACCTGAGCCCGATTTCCTGGCTGGTGGCCATTGCGCGCAACCATTCGATCGATCGCATCAGGGCGCGGCGCGGTCCTTCCGCCGGCATCGATGCGGCGCTCGATGTCGCCGATCCGGCGCCGGGGCCTGAGGCCATGGCTGTCGCGGGCGGCGAGACCGAACGCATCCACCATTGCCTCGACGAATTGGAGAAGGACCGGGCGGCGGCCGTCCGGGGCGCCTATCTCAACGGCGAGAGCTATGCCGAACTGGCGGAACGCCACAAGGTTCCGCTGAACACGATGCGGACTTGGCTGCGGCGAAGCCTGCTCAAACTGAGAGAATGTCTGGAAAGATGACGCTGGCGGAAGACAACGGACCGGAACGCGGAGGCGACGACCTGCTCGCCGCCGAATACGTTCTTGGCGTTCTGTCGGCCGACGAACGCCAGATCGCTTCGCGCCGCGTCGACACCGAGACGGCGTTCGCCCGCCTGGTCGATGCCTGGGAGGTCCACTTCGCGCCGATGGCGGCCGCCTATGTGGCGGTCGAGCCTCCGGCTTCGGTCAAGGCGGCGATCGACCGCCGGCTCTTTGCCTCCTCGGCCGCCACATCCGCTCCCAGCGCCGGCCTGCTGGGGAGCCTCGCCTTCTGGCGCGGGCTTGCCGCCGCCGCGCTTGCCGCTTTGACCGTCTTTGTCGCCCTGCCCTTCGTCAATCCGTCATTGCCGCCCCCCGAGACCAGGCTGGTCGCCTCGCTCGCCGCCGACAACAGCAACGTCAAATACCTCGCCGTCTATGACGCGGCACGCCAGGAGGTCGGCCTCTCGCTAGTTTCCGGCGAGCGCGGCGCCGGCAAGGACTTCGAGCTGTGGATGATCGAGGGCAAGAACGCGCCGGTCTCGATGGGCGTCATTCCGGCCGGCCAGACCGCGCGCATGACTGTTTCGCCGGCCGTCCAGCGGAAGCTGGCGCAGGGCGCCGTGCTCGCCGTCAGCCTCGAGCCGACCGGCGGTTCGCCGACCGGCCAGCCGACAGGCCCCGTCGTCGCCGCCGGCGACCTGAAGGGCATCTGATCGCCGAAATTTTTAAGGTTAACAGAAGTCTATCTGCCTATCGTCGTTGGGAGGAAGCGATTCCGCGTGCTTAAGTGCGGGGCATCCGAATTCAGATCGGCGAATAAAAAAATTTCGAGACTCGCGAAACTAAGTTTTTGACGCCTCGTATCTCATCGCGTTCCCAAGGATGGGAAAAACAACCCGAGGAGACTGATATCATGCGTAAACTCGCCACCCTTTTGCTTGCCTCGACGATCGGCCTTTCCGCGCTCGGCGCCGTTGCCTATGCCGCCAATCCGATGGTCGGCGGCGCCCCGATGTATGCCAAGAAGAACATCATCGAGAATGCCGTCAATTCGAAGGACCACACCACGCTGGTCGCCGCCGTCAAGGCCGCCGGCCTGGTCGACACGCTGCAAACCCCCGGTCCCTTCACCGTCTTCGCCCCGACCAACGAGGCGTTCGCCGCGCTGCCTGCCGGCACGGTCGAGACGCTGCTGAAGCCAGAGAACAAGGACAAGCTGACCAAGATCCTCACCTGCCACGTCATCGCCGCCAAGGCGATGGCCGCCGACGTCGCCAAGATGGCCAAGGCCGATGGCGGCGCGCATGAGGTCAAGACGGTCGGCGGCTGCGCGCTGACGCTGAAGTCGGAAAAGGGCAAGGTCACGGTGACCGACGAGAACGGCAACGTCGCCCATGTCACGATCGCCGATGTGCGCCAGTCGAATGGCGTCATCCACGTCGTCGACAAGGTTCTTCTGCCGAAGATGTAACAAAGCGCGTGCGGCCGGCGAAGTGAGGTGTGTCCCCGCCGGCCGCACGGTTCTCTCTCCCGCGATCCGCGCTGCCGTCAAGCGCCGCTCCACATCGCCAGGGCTTGGGTCGATGCGGGGTGGCGCAGGCGGGCCGTCACCGGCTTTTGACTTTCCGGCGGCGTCCTAGTTTGTAAGATCATGTCAGGAGGAAAGGCCATGAACCGTCGCGACTTTCTCTGGAGCGGTGTCGCCGCCACCGCCCTCGCCGTCGGAACCGGAGCGGCGTTGCGCATGGGCGGCGCCAAGCCTGCTCTGGCCGCCGAGACCTTCGAGGTCACCAAGACCGATGCCGAATGGCACGCCATCCTTTCGGATGCCGCCTTCGACGTGCTGCGCAGAGAGGGCACCGAATATCCGGGCACCAGCCCGCTGCTCAACGAACACCGCAAGGGCATCTTCGCCTGCGCCGGCTGCGACCTCCCGGTCTATCCGTCGGAAACGAAGTTCGATTCCGGCACCGGCTGGCCGAGCTTCTGGCAGGAGATCCCCAACGCCATCGGCAAGACCGAGGACCGCTCGCTCGGCATGACGCGCACCGAGGTGCATTGCCGGCGTTGCGGCGGCCATCTCGGCCATGTCTTCGACGACGGCCCGCCGCCCACCGGGCTGCGCCACTGCATCAACGGCGTGGCGCTGAGCTTCAAGCCGGCAGCCGCCTAGAGCAATTCCAGGAAAAGTGTGAAACGGTTTTCCGTCCGGAATTGCGTTAAAACAAAGAGATAGAGCGGTTCTCCGTTTCCTTGTAATTGCTCACCCCCTACGCTTGAGCGCAGAGCAAAGGTCGGGCGTTGAACGTT
>SUGL01000119.1 GCA_004963905.1 Mesorhizobium sp. | reverse complement strand
CCGCCGGTTTCCTTCCAACTGATCGACAACGTGCCGGGCTTCACCACGTCCCAGGAGACTTCGACGCGGCCGGTGTCGACGGAAAGCGCTCCGTATTTGGCGGCGTTGCTGGCAAGCTCGAAGAACACCATGCCGAGCGTCGCCGCCGCTGCTGCGTCGAGATGGAACGGCCGGCCCCGGATAACGAGGGTCTGGCGTTCCCCGCTGCCGAAGGGAGAAAACATCGCCCTAAGCAACTGCTCGAGGTCGGCGTCGCCCCAATTGTTGGACGACAGCACCTCATGCGTGCGCGCCATCGCGTGCAGCCGCTCCTGGAACGAGGTCGAGAAATCCGTCACCGAGCTCGATGAGCGGAGCATGCGCGAGGTCAGCGCGGTGATCGTGGCGAGGATGTTCTTCACCCGATGCTGCAATTCATGCACCAGCCTTTCCTTGCTGCGCTCCGCCTCCTTGTGGTCCGATATGTCGACGAGGGTCGAGATTGCGCCACGAACTTTGCCGGACTCGTCGAACAGCGGATTGGCCGATATCGCTACGTCGATGCTGCCGCCGTCCGCCCGCACGATTCTCGCCTCGTAGGCGCGGATCGGCTTGCCCGTTCGCATCGCCTTCTGCAGGGGTTGGTCCTCCGTTTCCACGGCGGCGCCGTTCGACATCAGCGACAGGGCGGGCAGCTTGCCATCCGTGGCGGGCATGCCGGCGAGTTCCATGGCGCGACGGTTGGCGCGGATGGTGCCATTGGCTTGTTCGGCGATGATGATGCCCACCGGCACCACGTCGAGCAGCGTCTCCAGGCTCTCGACGCGGTTGCGCAGGTCGTGCGAAAGCGTGCCGATCCTTTCTTCCGCCTGCGCGATCTTGGTGACGTCGACAAAGGTGACGACCACGCCGGCGATGACGTTGTCGACCGTCCGGTAGGGCAGCACCCGCATCATGTAGCGCTTGCCGTTGTCGACGCCGTCGATCTGCCGTTCGATCGTGCCGAGCCTGTGCAGCACCTGCTCCATGTCGGTCTGCAGACCGTCTGCGGGAAAGCGCGGGCGCACATGCGCGAGCGGCCGGCCGACATCGCTCTCGACCAGCCTGAACAGTTCGCGCGCCGTCGGCGTGAAGTTCTTGATGCAGAGCTCGCGGTCGAGGAACACGGTCGCGATCTGGGTGCTTTCGAGCAGGTTCGCCATGTCGTTGTTGGCGCGGCTGAGCTCGTCGACGCGGATGTTGAGCTCGGCATTGACGGTCTGCAGTTCCTCGTTGATCGACTGCAGTTCCTCCTTGGAGGTCTCCAGCTCCTCGTTGGAAGATTGCAGTTCCTCGTTGATCGAGGACAGTTCCTCATTGGAGGACTTCAGCTCCTCGTTGGAGGATTCGAGCTCCTCCGTGGTGATCTGCAGCCGCTCCCTGGTTTCCCTGAGCTCCTTTTCGAGCTGGCTGACATTGGCGCTTTCGACATCGTCGGTCGTGTGGACCGGATCGTCCTCGGCCTCCGGCTTGATGCCGCCCACATCCCTGAAGACCAGCATGTAGAGCGGGTCGGGCGAGCCGTCGGGCGGCAGCGGCTGTACGGCCAGGCTGATCGTCTGGCGCCCGCCATTGGTGCCGATGCTGATCTTGTTCTGGACCGCCACCTGCCCGGTGCTGACCGCCTTGTGGAGCGCCGCCCGCAAATCCATGCGAAGCCCGCGGCGCGCCATCGAAAACACGTTGTGGTCGGGGGCGCCGGCGGCGAGCTCCAGATATTTGCCCGTGCCTGCCGAGCTGTGCATCAGTTCGCCGTCGGCGTTGATGACCACGTAGACCGGCGAATAGCGCTCGACGAGGACCCGCTCCGCGACTTCCCGCAGGCTTGTCGC
>SUGL01000118.1 GCA_004963905.1 Mesorhizobium sp. | reverse complement strand
CCAGCATTCTCATCTTGATTGACGCAACGCTCGCAGCTTCATTGTCGCGCCGCAAGCTCGAGCCCGACAACCTGATCGCGGAGCGGGCTATTCGCGGATTTACGTCGGCAGGCGCAATTGGCTTATCTCCGGCAACTTCGCCGCGGCGGAGCGGTCAGCTGTCGTGCTCAGCATCATACCTGCAAGCTCTGCGGCGTCGATGCCGAAGCCTACATGGCCGATGTCACAGAGCGCATCCAGAACGACTGGCCAGCCTCGCGCTGGGACGAGCTGATGCCATGGAACTGGGCGCGCCGCGAAGAGATGCCGCTCCCGTTGGCGGCATGAGCGCGCTCGATGCCATGGCGCTGTCGGACGAGGCGCTCGAGGCCTGGATGGCTGCCAAGACCAACCGCCCGCTGGTGCGGACCATGTCGGCGCTGGATGGCTTCGTAACGGCGGCGGTCACCGGGCCGCGCTACCCGGACCCGCAAGACTGGATGTGCCCGCTCATGGGGTTGCCGCGCGACGTCCTGACCAAAGGCTCTGCAACCGATCACGCCGTGTTTGCCAGCGTCGCCAGAATCCACAACCGGATCAACGAGACGCTCTTCGACAGACCGCAGGATTATGCGCCCCGCTTCGCCACCAAGCCCAGCGGCGGCATCGACCCCCGGCCGTGGTGCCAGGGGTTCTACGCAGCCATGAGTCTCAACATCAAAAGCTGGAAACGGCTACTCGACCTCGACAACCCCAACCACGGTCTGCTGCTGCCGATCCTGATCCACTGCGTCGACAAAAAGGGGAGGCCCGTCCTCGGCAAGCCCAGGCCGGGGCCCGAGACCGCGCACTTCATCGAGTATGAGGCCTACAAAGACATCTCCCTCGTCATCCCGGCCCTCCGCGAACTCCACTACGTCACCCATAACCCGCAGTGATCGGCGCCGGCGCGCCGACTAACGGCTGACCTACCATAGACGCATCACAAGACGGTATTGGGAGGTGCCTTGGCGCACCGCTTACAGAGGAATAAACAAGGCGCGCGTTGCGATCGCGCGCAAGCTTTTGACGATCGCCTTCCAGATACTGCGCGACCAGCGCCCCTACGAACGGCGCGGTGCCAATGGTGAGGAAGGCACACCGTCGACGATATCCCGGCTGTCCTGATCTGCTGCTAGCGAGCCCGGCAGGCGGGCTGCGCTCTCCAAGAAGAATGGGTCGCCCGTGAAGAACTCGGAATGCTTTGATTCCGTTTAACAATTTCCCCTGATTTTGAGTTTCAGATTGCCGAATTTCGTGGCTTTGCATGGCGATTTCCGGCAAATTGTAATCGTGTCTGTACGCGTGATTCGACTGTTCTTGCGAAGCAGCGAAGGAGCGAACGATGCGGCCGAAGGAACGGTGCGAGAGCGGCCAGACGGACCTGTTGCGATCCCGGCTCGACCAAATCCTCAATATGGATCATGCGCTGGTGAAGCTGGCCAAGACGATCGACTGGCGCTTCCTGGAAGAGCGGCTCGGCGAGGTCTATGACGACGATCCCGGCCGGCCGCCTTTGCCGACACGGCTCATGGCGGGATTGGCCATTCTCAAGTCGATGCACAACCTGTCCGACGAAAGCCTGTGCGAACGCTGGCTGGAGAATCCCTACTACCAGCTGTTCTGCGGCGAGGAGTTCTTCCAGCACCGCTTGCCCTTCGACCGCACATCGCTGACGCGCTGGCGGCTGCGCATGGGGGAAGAGCGGCTGATGGCGCTGCTCCAGGAAAGTCTTGCAGCGGCGGCCAGGCTGGGGGCGGCCAAGCCGTCGGACTTCCGCGCGGTAATCGTCGATACCACCGTGCAGGAAAAGGCCATCCCGACCGACGCCAAGCTGATGCATCGCGCCCGTGAGCGGCTGGTGAAGCTGGCCAAGAGGCATGGCATTGCCCTGCGCCAATCCTATGCGCGGGTCGGCAAGATCGCGCTGATCAAGCATCAGCGCTATGCCCATGCCAAGCAGATGGGGTGGATGCCAGCCTTCTCCGACGGCATCGCAATGTGCCAA
>SUGL01000117.1 GCA_004963905.1 Mesorhizobium sp. | reverse complement strand
AAGAGTTTCGGGCGCCGGCAGGCGTACGAAAGTCCCCGAGGAAGGAACCCGCGGGCCACAGGCGATGGCTATGGGGATTTCGGATTTCGGCAGATGTCGGCGATGGCACGACCGCCGTCGGGAAGCTCTGGGGTGAATGCGGACAGACCACTTTGTTGCGCCTCCGCGCGGTGTTGCCGGTACGGTGGGCGGCTGGGCGCGGCTCTGTCGGAGTCGATAATCACCATAGACGTGCGTCGATCCGTTGCCGGAGGCTGAGTGCCTGCAGCTGAAGTCTGAACCATTCCATGCCGGGTCATGGCGTGCTGCTCCCGGTCGACCGGGAGCCGTGTGGCGGTCCGCGCGGCTGCCTCCACCGTTCGAACACCTCGATGACGATCATGCGTCCGCCGCAGCAGGTGCATGGCGGGCGGAAGTCGTTCGGTTCGTCCGTGATGTCGTCATCGGACGGTACGGCGACGTTCAGGAGGTCGCGAGCAAGCGCGAGGCTGGCCTTGCGAGCGGAGCCGGCAAGCAGGCCGCAATGCCGGATGCGGTGGAATCCCTTTGGCAAAACGTGGAGCAGGAAGCGGCGGATGAACTCGTCTGTGGCGAGCGTCATGACCTGCTGCCGGTCGGCGCTGTCGCGACGATAATCCTTGTAGCGGAAGGTGACGCCGTCCTCGTCGAAACGGACGAGTCGGCTGTTCGAGATGGCGACCCGGTGCGTGTAATGCGACAGATAGGCGAGCACCGCCTCTGGCCCGGCGAACGGTGCCTTGGCGTAGACCACCCAGCGCTTCCTCCTGACGGGAGCGAGGTGGCGCAGGAAGGCCCGCCGGTCGGCGAGGTGCGCCATCGATCCGAAAAAGCTGAGCCGTCCGGCCTCGTGCAGCGCGACCAGCCGGAAGAGGAACAGGCGGCGGAACAGCTTGCCGAGCACACGCACCGGCAGCAGGAAGGCTGACCGCGACGATAGCCATCGGCTTCCGTCCGGCGAGATGCCGCCACCCGGCACGATCATGTGGACATGCGGATGGTGCGTCATCGCCGAGCCCCAGGTATGGAGCACGGCGGTGATGCCGATGCGCGCGCCGAGATGCTTCGGATCCGCCGCGATCGTCAGCATCGTCTCCGATGCCGCCTTGAACAGCAGGTCGTAGACGAGCGCCTTGTTATGGAAGGCGATGTCGGCGACCTCGGCGGCCAGCGTGAACACGACGTGGAAATAGCCGACCGGCAACAGATCGGCTTTCCGCTCGGCGAGCCATGTCCGCGCGGCCGCACCCTGGCACTTCGGACAGTGCCGGTTGCGGCAGGAGTTGTAGGCGATGCGCCACTGGCCGCAGTCCTCGCAGGCCTCGACGTGACCGCCAAGGGCCGCGGTGCGGCAGTGCTCGATCGCCGACATGACCTTGAGCTGCTGCAGGCTCAGATGCCCTGCATGGGCGGCCCGGTAGGCGGGCCCGGCAGTGCGGAAGATGTCGGCAACCTCGATCGAGGCGCGCACGCTCAGCCGTCGGGTGAGATCCCTTCCGGCTTGAAGAGGCCAAGCTTGTCGAGCGGGCTCGTGACGGTGCGCACCGTGCGGGTGGCAACCTTGGTGTAGAAGGCGGTGCTATTGAGCTTGGCGTGCCCGAGCAGGACCTGGATGATCCGGATGTCGGTGCCGTCCTCCAGCAGGTGGGTGGCGAAGCTGTGGCGCAGCGTGTGCGGTCCGACCCGCTTGGCGATGCCGGCGGCCTGTGCCGCCTCGACGACCACGCGATAGAGCTGGCGGGTGCTGATCGGCTTCATCGCATGCTGCCCTGGAAACAGCCAGCCGTCGCGATGCATCACCCCCTGCTGGCGTCCGACCTTCCACCACTGGCGCAGCAACAAGAGCAGGTCTTGCGACAGCATGGCGTTGCGGTATCGCCCGCCCTTGCCGCGCTCCACTCGGAGCAGCATGCGCTCGCTGTCGATGTCGGCGACCTTCAGCGCCGAGACCTCGGCGACGCGCAAGCCTGCGCCATAAGCAACCGACAGTGCTGCCTGGTGCTTGAGGCAGGTGGTTGCGTTGAGGAGACGGGCAACCTCGTCGCGGCTCAGCACCACCGGCAGCTTGCGCGGGTGCGCCA
>SUGL01000116.1 GCA_004963905.1 Mesorhizobium sp. | reverse complement strand
ATCAAGACCTCCTCCGCCTCTTCACTCATATGCGATAGCCCTACCCTCGAGGGGGGAGATTACCGGTGCTACCCAACAGCCTAGCTTGCCCTCTCATCCGCCATCGTCTATCGCCGATGAACGATGATCGAATCCCCGTCCGAAGACCGCGCTCTCGACAGCCGCGCCATCGCCGCGCGGTTTGCTGCGCTTTCGCACCCGGCGCGCATCGAGATCCTGAGGCATCTATCGGCCAGCCGCTGCTGCTCCTGCCGCGAGGTGGTCGACCATCTCGACCTCGCACAGTCGACGGTTTCGCAACATCTGAAGATCCTGGTCGAGGCGGGATTGGTCCGCTTCGAGCCCGACCGCCAGCGCTCGCGCTATGCGGTCGACCGCGCCGCGCTCGCCGGCGTTTCCGGCTTGCTCGATCAACTCGTCAACTCCTGCTGCTCCAGCCGCTGACCCTCTCACCCAAAAGGCAAGACTAGTGGCCGACAAGACCGTCTCCGCCGAATCCGGCACCCTCACCACACTGCGCAACCTGTGGCCCTATATGTGGCCGGCCGACCGCGCCGACTTGAGAGCCCGCGTCACCTGGGCGACGCTGCTGCTGGTGGTCGCCAAGCTCACGCTGGTCGCCGGTCCCTATTTCTTCAAATGGGCGACCGATGCGCTGGCCCACGGCTCGAAGACGCCGCCGCCGCTGCCCGCCTTCATGCTCGCGCCGGTGATGCTGGTCGTCGCCTATAATGTGCTGAGGCTGGTTCAGCTCGGCTTCAACCAGCTGCGCGACGCGCTGTTTGCCCGCGTCGGCCAATATGCGGTGCGCCAGCTCGCCTTCCGCACCTTCGTGCATATGCATCAGCTGTCGCTGCGCTTCCATCTCGAGCGCCGCACCGGCGGCCTGTCGCGCATCATCGAGCGCGGCACCAAGGGCATCGAGACGATCGTGCGCTTCGTCATGCTGAACACGGCGCCGACCATCCTCGAATTCGCGCTCACCGCAGGCATCTTCGCCTACACCTATGGCTGGAAATATGTGGCCGTGGTGGCGGTCACCGTGTGGATCTATGTCTGGTTCACGGTCAAGGCCAGCGACTGGCGCATCTCGATCCGCCGCGACATGAACGACAGCGACACTGACGCCAACACCAAGGCGATCGACTCGCTTCTGAACTTCGAGACGGTCAAATACTTCACCAACGAGCGCATGGAGGCAGAGCGCTTCGACCGCTCGATGGCGCGCTACGAGATTGCGGCCACGAAGACCTGGACGTCGCTCGGCTGGCTGAACTTCGGCCAGGGCTTCATCTTCGGTCTCGGCACCGTCATCGTCATGTGCATGTCGGCGCTGGAGGTGCAGGCGGGCACGCAGTCGGTGGGCGACTTCGTCTTCATCAACGCCATGCTGATGCAGCTCTCGGTGCCGCTCAACTTCATCGGCTTCATCTACCGCGAGATCCGGCAGGGCTTGACCGACATCGAGCACATGTTCGACCTGCTCGACGTGCCGCAGGAGATCGTCGACAAGCCGGACGCCAGGCCGCTGAAGGTCGGTCCCGGCAAGGTCGAGTTCCGCGACGTGCACTTCTCCTACGATCCGAACCGCAAGATCCTGAAGGGCGTCTCCTTCGAGGTGCCGGCGGGCAAGACGGTGGCGATCGTCGGCCCCTCCGGCGCCGGCAAGTCGACCATCTCCAGGCTGCTCTTCCGCTTCTATGACGTCCAGGGCGGCCAGGTGCTGATCGACGGCCAGGACATTCGCGATGTCACGCAGGAAAGCCTGCGCGCCGTGCTTGGCATGGTGCCGCAGGACACCGTGCTCTTCAACGACACCATCGCCTACAACATTCGCTACGGCCGCGTCGGCGCCAGCGAGGAGGAGGTGCGCAAGGCCGCCGAGCTCGCCCAGATCGGGCCGTTCATCGCCAAGCTGCCCGAGGGTTATCGCTCGATGGTCGGCGAGCGCGGGCTGAAGCTCTCCGGCGGCGAGAAGCAGCGCGTCGCAATCGCCCGCACCATCCTCAAGGCGCCGCCGATCCTGATGCTCGACGAGGCGACTTCGGCGCTCGACACCCAGACCGAGCAGGAGATCCAGGCCGCGCTCGACCTCGTCAGCAAGGGCCGCACCACCATCGTCATTGCTCACCGCCTGTCGACGGTGATTTCGGCCGACGAGATCATCGTGCTCAAGGACGGCCAGATTGCCGAGCGCGGCCCCCATGCGGCGCTGCTCGCCAGGCGCGGCCTTTACGCCTCCATGTGGGATCGCCAGCGCGAAGCGACCGAAGCCGAGGAGCGCCTGCGCATCGCCCGCGAGGCCGACGAGTTGGGTGTGATCGTGCGGCGGAGGACGTCGGAGGTTGGCTAGCGCCTTCCCCTTCTCCCCTTGTGGGAGAAGGTGGATCGGCGCGCAGCGCCGAGACG
>SUGL01000115.1 GCA_004963905.1 Mesorhizobium sp. | reverse complement strand
TGTGGCGCGACAATTCTGATGAGAAGCGCGCGACAATCTGGATGAGAATCTGGTGTCGCGGCGGAGGTGATGATCGCGGCATTGATTGTCGCGCGCAAGAGGGTTTGTCGGTTTGATTGTCGCGGCGCGTCAATCAGCGACGCTGTTGGCGGGTGTGGCATAGGACGCGGGGCGTCCCGGGCCACGCTTTCGCTCCATGGCCTCGCGGCGCCTGTAGCTCTCGACATTCATCTCGAAGATGGTGGCGTGATGGACGAGGCGGTCGACCGCGGCAAGCGTCATGGCGGGGTCGGGGAAGACCTTGCCCCATTCGCCGAACGGCTGGTTGGCGGTGATGAGCATCGAGCGCCGCTCGTAGCGGGCGCTGATGAGCTCGAACAGCACGCTGGTCTCGGCCTGGTCCTTGGTGACGTAGGCGAGATCATCGAGGATCAGGAGATGGAACTTGTCGAGCTTGGCCAGAGCGCTCTCGAGCGCCAGGTCTCGCCGTGCCGTCTGAAGCTTCTGGACGAGGTCGGTTGTTCTGGTGAAGAGCACCCGCCAGCCATTCTCGATGAGCGCAAGGCCGATGGCTGAAGCGAGATGGCTTTTGCCGCCGCCGGGCGGGCCGAACAGAAGCAGGTTCGCTCCCTTCTCCAGCCAGCTGTCGCCGGCGGTGATCGCCATCACCTGGGCCTTGGAGATCATCGGCACGGCCTCGAACGCGAAGGTGTCGAGGGTCTTGCCCGGCAGGAGGCGGGCCTCGGCGAGGTGGCGTTCGATGCGGCGGCGGTCGCGTTCGGCCAGTTCATGCTCGGTGATCGCGGCCAGAAAGCGGGCGGCGGGCCAGCCTTCCTTGTCGGCCTGTTCGGCGCATTGCGGCCACATGAGCTTGATGGCCGGCAAGCGCAGTTCGTTGAGGAGCAGGCTGAGCTTGGCGGTATCGACAGTGGTGTTGGTCTTCATGCCGCGTCTCCCGTCAGGCTGGCGCCGAGCAGGGCTTCATAGGCATTGAGCGGCGCAAGGCGCACGACGACATTCGGCAGCCGGGAGGGATCGGGGGCGAAGCGTTCCCGCAAGGCGGCCATGTCGGGCAATCGGCGCGCCTGCAGCGCGGCATCCAGTTGGTCGGCCAGTTCGCTCTCGCAGGCGCGCTCGTGAGCCATGGCGAGAAGATCCACCATGATGCGGCAGGCCTGCCGCTCCGGCAGTCGCTCCATGAGCATGTCGAAGGTGTGCCGATACGCCTCGCGCGGAAAGAGCTGGTCGCGATAGACCAGGTTCAACAGCGCCATCGGTTTGCGACGCAGCGAATGGATGACATGCCGGTAATTGACGACCTGGTCGTGTTTGCCCGATGGAGAGGCACGTCCGCGCGGCAGCGTCACGAGAAGGGTGCCGCCGATGAAGATGTCCAGCCGATCGTCGAAAAGGCGCACCCTGAGTCGGTGGCCGATCAGGCGCGAGGGCACGGTGTAGAACACCTTGCGCAGCGTGAAGCCGCCCGATGAGGTGACGCGCACGGTGACCTCCTCGTAGTCGGATGTGCGCCGGACGGGCAGTTCCTGGAGCTCGGCGCGCTCGATGTCGATGCGCTTGGAATTGCGGGCGTTCACCCGGCTGACGATCTCGTCGACGAAGCGGCGGTAGCAGGCCAGATCGCCGAAATCGCTCGATCCTCTCATCAGAGCCGCGTCGTCGATCGCCCGCTTGAGATGGCCGTGCGGGCCTTCGATGGAGCCGTTCTCATGCGCGATGCCGCGATTGTTGCGGGAAGGGGTCATGCCGTAGTGGCCGCACAGTTCGTCGTAGCGGCGCGTCAGGTCCTCCCGGGCGTCCTTGTCCAGGTTGCGGAATGCCGCCGAGAGGCTGTCGCTGCGATGCTCGCGGGGAGCCCCGCCGAGCGACCACAGCGCGTTCTGCAGACCTTGCGCCAGGGCGACGAAGCTCTCGCCGCCGAGCACGACATGAGCGTGCTCGAAGCCGGAATAGGCGAGCCGGAAATGATAGAGCCGGTGGTCGAGCGGCTGGCCGGCGATCGTGATGCCGGCTTTGCCCATGTCGGTGAAATCCGACAGGCCGAGGCGGCCGGGCTCATGCACCTGTCGGAAGATGACCTCCTGCTCCGCGCCGTGGACGGCGCGCCAGGAGCGGACGCGCCGCTCCAGCGTGCGGCGAACGCCGTTGCCCAGATCGGGGTGGCGGCGCAGCATCTCCTCGAAGATAGCTATCGCGCGAATGCCGGGCGCCGCTTGCAGCATCGGCACGACCTCGGTCTGAAAAATATCGGCAAGCGGATCGGCACGGCGTCGTTCCCGCGGCGCCTTCTTCTGCGAGGGCAGCCTCGAATCCTTCTCGATGCGATAGGCCGTGGCTGTGCTGATCGACGCCTTTGCCGCCGCGACGGCTGTCGAATTGGTCTGA
This sequence comes from Mesorhizobium sp., assembly GCA_004963905.1. Taxonomy (GTDB): domain Bacteria; phylum Pseudomonadota; class Alphaproteobacteria; order Rhizobiales; family Rhizobiaceae; genus Mesorhizobium. Next base: position 245 of record SUGL01000115.1, on the reverse strand, counting down.
CGGAACTTCATGTAGAGCCTCATCTGGTGATCGGTTACGTGGCGGCCGGGCACAAAGTGATTCCTCCAAATCGGAAAAACCACCGGCATACCCGGTCGACCGCGATCACCAGACAAACGCCCCCGAAAAGGCGGCGGCGCTGGCGGGTTGAAACTCCAGTCGGGCTACGCCCTCCCTGCGTTCCAACCCGCCAGCATTCTCATCTTGATTGACGCAACGCTCGCAGCTTCATTGTCGCGCCGCAA
>SUGL01000114.1:1521-2761 GCA_004963905.1 Mesorhizobium sp. | reverse complement strand
CCTTAAAGCGTTGCAACAGTTCAGAATTCTGCCTCGCTGCGCCCTTCGGCCAACGTCACGGCATGGCAACTGTGTTCATGCGAAGGCCGTTTTGTCTCGAATGATGGCATTGAGGGTGACGAGGAGCTTTCTGGCGACGGCGACGATGGCAAGCTTCTTGGATCCGGAGCGGGCCGCGAGTGCGGTGTAGAAAGTTCTGAAGCGATCGTTGGCGCGGATGGCGCCCAGCGCCGCCATATAGAGGGCGCGGCGCACGCGCGGGCGACCACCGCTGATCTTGCTCCTGCGCTTGGTCTTGCCGCTCTCGTTGTCGAGGGGGGCAAGGCCTGCAAGTGCCGCGATCGACTTGGGCGAGCGCCGGCCGAGCTCGGGCATGTGGGCCAGCAGCGAGAGCGCGGTGATGGTGGCGACGCCTGGGACGGAGACCATCAGCTCATAGTCGCGGGCGGTGTCCTCGGCTTCGCGAATGGCTCTCGCAATCCGGCTTTCGAGCGCATCGATGCGCGTGTCGAAGTCGGCGATCAGTCTTTCAGTCTCGGTTATGACGTCCTCATCGAAGGCCTCGCTGAGGTGCCGCTTCAGCCCTGCCCGGATCTCAACCAGATGGTCGCGGTGGCGGGCAAGCGACTGAAGGCGTTCGCCTTTCTCGCAAGGTGCCGGCTCGGCCGCAGGCTGGTAGCGACGACCGTAGCTGCTCAGCATCCGGGCATCGAGACGATCGGTCTTGGCGCGCTGGGTCGCCGACTTCGCGTAGTGGTGGGTGTGCGCCGGATTGTGCCGCGAGAACGCAATGCCGGCCTTGCCCAGCGCATGGCGCAGCAGCCGGTCATAGACGCCGGTCGCCTCCATGACGACGAAGTCACGACCGGCGCAAAGGCCTGCCACATAGGCTTCTATCGCCTCAGCCTGGTTGGGGATGCGCTGGTAACGGCCGCTTGCCTCGTCAAAAAGGTCGAGCCTCGCTTTGGAGATGTCGCAGCCGACATAGTTCTGCACTATCATGGCCATGCCTCTTCCTGTGGTGCGGGGTCTGCTGAAGACAGCCCCGTGCAACTGTTCAGGTTGATGGTTCATTGGTGGGAAGGGACCGAGCCATGCCGCGGCCTGTCCTCGAAAGGACGACCAGGATCCTCTCGGCCTCCTTCCCACTTCAACCATACACCCGAACCAACACACAGGATCCTCGGGTCTGCGCTCCGCTTCGCGTCGCTGTGGATGACGACCTCTGGGGTTATCGCCC
>SUGL01000114.1:0-1511 GCA_004963905.1 Mesorhizobium sp. | reverse complement strand
GGCCTGGTCGGCACGCTTGGCGAGAAGGCGCTGTGGCTGAAGATGGCGGCTGGTTGAGCGGCCGCTCTTCGCGCGGACGTTGGAGATTGGCCAAAACCCCGTGACGTCGTCATCCTCGGGCTTGACCCACTGGTGTCCGGTTTAGACTGGGTACAGGCTTAGGCTCATCTGTCTATCGTCCTGTTTGGGCTGCGGCGGTGAGTTCTTGAGGGCATCGATTGATCGCCTGTGCATGATGTTGAGACGCACCAGGCGGGCAAAGGCGAGCGGCTGTCTGACGGTCTTCTGTGTCGCCTGAGCGGCGCGCAGGAGCAGATAGGCGATCAGAGCGACGAAGACCTGGATGCGCACCGCGTTCTCCGAAGCGCCGAGGAAGTGGCGGATCTTGAGGTTTTGCTTGATCCACTTGAAGAATAGCTCGATCTGCCAGCGCTCCTTGTAGAGGTCCGCGATCTCTTCGGCCGGCGCATCGAGGTCGTTGGTGAGAAGGCGGATGAGCTTGCCGGTGGCAATGCGCACGGTGATCTCGCGCACCGGATCGGCGAAGGGATTGCGGCGCGAGCGAGCCATGCGCTGCGGTAGGAGACCGATGCGATCACTCAGGATGCTACCGCCCTCGGATACAGGCTGCTCGGCGGTCACCTCAAGATGGGTGTGGCTCTTCAGGCGCGAGACAAAACGGCAGCCCTTGGCGTCGAGCTCGGCCCACCAGGCGAAGTCATAGTAAGCCAGATCAAAGACATAGGTCATGCCCGGCTCGATAGGCATCGCCTTGGCAGGGGTGATGTCATTGATCCTCTGGCCTGTGAAGGTTGCCGCCAGCGGGGCGTCGACGCGGGGGTCGAAGACGATATGCAACTTGATCGCGCGTGCGCCTTTGACAGTATCCACCCATCCGCTGCTGAGCGAGGACAACTGTACACGTGTGGCATCGAGGATGCGCGTAGCATCGGCCAACTGCCGGCGGGTGCTACGGCTGGCGACGGTAGCCATGTGGGCAAACAACTCGCCATAAAGGCCCGCCGGCCGCTTGGCGTTGGCATCGGCTAGCGTCGAGCGAGCCACCGGGCACGCACCCACATGATAAAGCCGAGCGGAGTGGCTCATCAGCCCCGCTTCGATCTCACGCAGGCTGGCTGCTCCCGACAGTTGTCCGAACAGCAGCGCAAGGAACTGGTTCTTGCTGGTCAGTTGCCGCACCCGATGATCAGCTTGGTGCTTGTCCGCAAGGCGATCGAATACGCTCCACGGAACGTGCTTCAGAAGCGAATGAAAAACGCTATTGTGATGCCGCATGACATTGATCTCCTGCTCGTGTCCCGAACGCCGCGAAACGTCTGGAACCGAGTAGAATCAATGTCATGCGCTATGTCCACCCAGCTTAACCGGACACCAGTGGGCTTGACCCGAGGATCCATGCCGTGACCTTGATCGTGGGGCCAGCGGAGCAGAATTCTTAACCGTTGCAACACTTTAGCGTCACGGCATGGATCCTAGGGTCTGCGCGCGTC
>SUGL01000113.1 GCA_004963905.1 Mesorhizobium sp. | reverse complement strand
TTTCCACATACCGCACAAGAGTCCTTTTCTACTCATGTGCGATTCCCCTACCCTCAAGGGGGGAGACCGGCTGGTCAGCCGCCGTACACCCCGATCTCGTCCGGCTGCAGCAAGGCGGCACTCGCCTCATCCTTGCCATGATCACCCAGGTGTTTTGCCAGCGCGGCGTCCAGCCTGTCGCTGTCGCCGCCTTGCGGATCGACGATCGCGTTGACCAGCATATCGAGTGAAACGCCAAGCTGGTCCAGGCCAAGCTGCCTTTCGATTTCGGCAATGGCGGAGGGAGACTGACGTTTCATGGCCTCGACCGCGTTCTTGACGGCCGACGCGTAGGACGTCACGGATTCGTAGTCGGCCTGGTCGATGCCGAACTCCTTGCCTGCCCGCTCCATCAGCCGGACCTTTATCGCCGTGACGTTGAGGCTGTTCACGCTGAATATGGATCGGGAGATTTTGGCCTGCGCCTGGATCAGCGGCGAGCCGGCGCCGTCGGGTTCGGCGCCGCGATTGATGCCCGATATGAGACTATCCGCGGCCGATCTGGGCGCCGGCGCCGGATGTTGCTGCTGCAGGATCAGAAGGGCGGTGCTGTTCAGCGTGGGAGGTGAAGACATTGCTGGCCTCGAGGGCGCCCATCCGTCATGGAATGGACGCCGGATAGTCGAGCCAAGACATCATGCCTTGAGCAAAGCAAAAAGCCGGTTCGGCACGGCAGTAGCGCAACAATCCTAAGAATTTCCTAGGAGTGGGTCGGGGAAGATCGACGCTCAATCAGTCGTCGCCGCCGCCGCTGTCGCCGCCGCCGTCATGGCTACCGCTATCGCCGCCGCCATCGTGGCCGCCGCTGTCGCCGCCTTCGTGGTCGCCCTCGTGATCGCCGCCCTGGTGATCGCCGTCCTCATCGTCGCCCTGGTCGCCTTCATGCGAGCCCGACTCGACGCCGTCGCCCTGATGGTCGGTCTCGTCATTCGCGGTGGCTTCGTGGTCGCCGTCGACGCTGGTGGTTGTGATCTGGTCGTCGTCATCCTCGCTCGCAGCCGCCGACACCTGGCCGCCATTGTCCGAGCCCGCGTAGGACGGCTGCGTTGCAAAGATGCCGAGCAGGCCGATCGCGGTCGCCGCCAGCAGGAGAAAGTTCTTCATCTCGTCGCTCCGATCCGGCGCAAGAATGCCAATGCCGGTGCGAAATCATTGCCTCGCCGGATTACGGCGCGCTTAAACGAGCGATCGCAATTTTAGCAGTCGCTTATTTTATGCCGCCTGCCCGGGCATGCGGCCTTTCGAGCGCGGCCCGCGCCACGATGGCCTCCAGCGGCTCGGGCCGGTGCAGGAAATAGCCCTGGCCATAAGCGACGCCCATGCCGATGAGGATCTCCAGCGCGTTCCTTTCCTCGATCTTTTCGGCGACGACCGCGCAGCCCATCGAACGGGCGATGCCGGTGATCGCCGAGACGATCTCGCAGTCGAAGCGGCTGTCGGCGATGTGCTCGATGAAGGAGCCGTCGATCTTGATGGCGTCGACGGGAAAGCGCCTGAGATATTCGAAGGAGCTCATGCCGGCGCCGAAATCGTCGAGGCTGACGCGGCAATGGCGCAGCCTGGCCTTGCGCACGAATTCTTCCGCGGCGTCGAAATTGGTGACGGCGGCGGTCTCGGTGATCTCGAAGCCGATGGCCGACGGCGGCGCGCCGCTTTCGGCCATGGCCTGGTCGACGAAATCCCAAAGCTGTGGATCGGAGAGCGTCTGCGCGGAGAGGTTGAAGCCGAGCGAGATGGCGCCAGAGAGCATCGCCTTGCCGTGCCGCGACAGCGCCGTGCGGATGATCCAGCGGTCGAGCCGGGCGGCGAGGCCGAAACGCTCGGCCACCGGTATGAACTCGCCCGGCGGAATGAGGTTGCCGTTGCGGCCTTCGAGCCTCGCCAGCACCTCGACATGGCGGCTCTGTTCCCAGGGCCTGCCAAGGCGATGGATCTCCTGGCCGAACAGCTTCAGCCGGCTGTCCTCCATCGCGTCGACGAGCTTGGCGGCGAGCCGCGCGGCGTTGAGACCGCCGGAACCCGAGGCCGTTTCGGGAGCGAACACCGCGAAACGGTCGCGCCCGCCGGCCTTGGCCGCGTAGCAGGCGTCGTCGGCGCAGGCCAGCGCGTCGGCCACCGTCATCCTGGGATCGCGCACGAAGGCGATGCCGATGCTGGCCGCGAGCCTGCGGGACGTCACGGCGGAGCCAAGGTCGGCGTCGCGCACGGCGGCGAGCACGGCGCGGGCGAGCCGTTCGGCGCAGGCGTCGTTGCAGTTCGGCACCAGCAGCGCGAACTCGTCGCCGCCGAGGCGCGCGGCATGCCCGGAGGGCGGCAGGCTGGCGCGGATGCCCGCGGCGACGCTTCTCAGCGCGATATCGCCCGCGGCATGGCCGGCATAGTCGTTGAGCGCCTTGAAGTAGTCGAGGTCGACGTAGAAGACGGCAAGCGGCAGCCGGTCCGCCGCGCCGATATGTTCGGAGAGGAGCCGGTCGAAGGCCGCGCGGTTCCACAGCCCGGTCAGCGCGTCGTGGTGGGCGGCGTAGGCGAGCTCCTCGGCGCGCTTCTTCTCGTCGGTGATGTCGCGCACCGTGCCGAGGATCTGGCCGGCGGAACCGGCGGCGGCAATGAAGCGCACCAGCGACTCGACATGGCGGACCACGCCGTCGCGCCGCACGATGCGGTACTGCGTGGCGGTAACGCTTTCCGAGCCGGGCGGCGGCAGGTGGGCGCGCTCGGTGGCCTCCTTGTCGTCCGGATGGAGATAGGTGTGCCAGAGATCGGCCGTCACCTCGTCGGTGTCGCTGACCAGGCCGAAGATCTCCCTGGTGCGCGCGTCCCAATAGCTCTTGTTGGTGCCGATGTCATAGTGCCAGATGCCGGTGCCGCTGGCGGCGAGCGCGAGACGAAAGCGGACGTTGACCTGCTCCAGCGCGGCCTCGGCCTCCTTCTGCTTCGTAATGTCGGTCTGCACGCCCATCAGCCGCAGCGGCTTGCCCTCGGCGTCGCGCTCGACGATGCCGCCGCGGTCGAGCACCCAGACCCAATGGCCGTCCTTGTGTTTCAGGCGCAGTTCCGTCTCGATGGAATCGACGAGGCCTGCAATGTGACGATCGCCGCTCGCCAGCGCCCGCTCGCGGTCGTCGGGATGGGTGAGCTTCAGCCAGAGATCGGACGTGTTGGCAAGCTCGCCCTCGGCATAGCCCAGCATCCGCGACCAGGTCGGCGAATAGTAGCAGTCGCCGGTCGCGAGGTTCCAGTCCCAAAGGCCGAGCTGGGCGCGATCGAGCGCCAGCGCCCAGAATTCGCCCTTACGTTTCTCGTCGTCCGCCATGCCCTGGTTTTCTTCCGTCCCCCGTCGGACCATTGTGCACGGAACGAGAGAAGAAAGGGTTACCGGGTCGGAGCCGACGGATGGCGCCGCCGCCTATCGGCTTCGTCATCCTAGGGCGAAGCAAGGAGCGAAGCGACGCGGCGAAGACCCTAGGATCCTGTGTGTTGGTTCTGGTGTATGGTTGAAGTGGGAAGG
>SUGL01000112.1 GCA_004963905.1 Mesorhizobium sp. | reverse complement strand
GGCATGCACATGCGGCATTTCGATTCACCGCTTACTTTCCCCGGACAGCCCTGCCAAGTGGGGGAGATGGCCGGCAGGCCAGAGGGGGCGCTGTCCCGCCGGCATCTCAGCATGTCAGCAGTCCACCACGCACCGCATTGACCGCGCTCCCGTCCCTTCTAGATTGACCCCTCAACCAGGGAGAACCTCCATGCAACTCTATCGCGGCCGGCTCATCGACCACCTTCAACTTGTGGTGCGCGACATCAAGGCGAGCCGGCGCTTCTACGGCGCGGTGCTCGAGGCGCTGGGCATCCCCATCGGCGGCGAGGCCGAGGATTACTTCTGGGCGGACGAACTCTTCGTCTCCAGCGCCGACAGCCGCGCAGCGCTCGGCGTGCTGACCGGCCGCCACCATCTCGCCTTCCAGGCCAAGGACCGCGCCATGGTCGACGCCTTCTATCGCGCGGGGCTCGCCGCCGGCGGCAAGGACAATGGCGCGCCGGGCGAGCGTCCCTACCACCCCGGCTACTACGCCTGCTTCCTCCTCGACCCCGACGGCAGCAACGTCGAGGCGGTGTACCATGGCGAAGCGAAGCGGAGCGCTGCGGCGGTGGAGGTGAGTTTCTAGAGATTGGCGAAAGCCTGCGTGACATCTGATCTCCCCCCTTGAGGGGGAGATGTCCGGCAGGACAAAGGGGGGTGCTGTCCCACCGGCCTTGCCGATTATCAATCTATAGGGGCGCGCCCAGTCCCGCCTCGATCACGATATGCTGGCAGACATTGTCGATGTCGCGCAGGACATCGTCATTCCAGAAACGAAGAATGGTCCAACCCAAAGCTTCGAGTTTTTCGGTTCTTGTGGCATCTGCTGCGGAAACTTCAGCGCGCCCATGCTGAGATCCATCCAGCTCGATGATCAGCTTTTTCGATGGGCAGGCAAAATCGACGATGTAACCGGCGATGGGCATCTGGCGGCGAAACGACAATCCCATCAGCCTGTGAGCCCGGATTTCGTTCCAGAGTTTCAGTTCGGCATCCGTCAAAGCCTTACGCATCTTGCGCGCGTTGCCGCGATTGATGGGGGTTACTCGATAATGGCTCATCGCGAGGCACCCCCCTCTGCCCTGCCGGGCATCTCCCCCTCAAGGTGGGAGATTGGCTGCATCAACGCTGGCGCACTTCCTATCAAGGCTACCCCCCGATCAAAAACGCCGCGATCAGCTTCTGCAAATTCCCGCCCGGGCCGAATTCGACCTTGTCGAAGTCGCGGCTGACCTGGCGCTGCGCCTTGGAAAGCTTGTCGAGATATCGCGTCAGCTCGGCCCTGACCTTCGTGCAGCCGGGGTCGTCGGCGACGGTGAGGCCGGTGCTGAAGGCGACGATCTTGTCCACCATCTCGACGATACCGGCGCCGTGCACCTTCTCATGCGCGATAAGCCCGGCGGCGAACGCGTTCCAGCGCGCCTGCACGTCGGGAGCAAGTTTTCCCGCGGGCTTCGGCAGCGTGTAGGTGATGATCAGCTTGGGTCGCGCCGTCCTCAGCACGCACGCGCCGCCCTGAGGTTGGTAGTCACGCTGCCAGGTCAGCTTGAAATTGGTCTGCGCGATCGCCCGCCGCCCATTGCCTGCGCTGTCCTTGCCGATCACCGGACCCCTGTCGCCGATCGAGACGTAGAGCGCCTCCACGGTCTGCCCGGAGATGGCATAGGTCTCGATCTTTTCGACCGGTTGCCAGTCGGCCAAGGCCGGCGTGGAGAAGAGCAGGGTGGCAAGCAGGAGGGCAGGCTTCATGGGGACTCGGGTGGGGTTCCGGGCGAGAAGGGCGGTTCTATCTCCCCCCTTGCGGGGGAGAAAGCGATTTCAACATCGGAGCCGAAGCTAAGTGTTAGAAATCGCAAGAGAGGGGATTTGCTGGAGAAAAGCTTTGCACGCTGGCAGGACAGAGGGGGGCGCGAAGGAACGCCACGCAGGTGATCGCCCCCAACGGAGATTACGCCGCCCCGCCCGGAACCCACCAACCCCATCACCCGTTTCATTGCCATCGTTCCGACCACGGGGAGGACAAGGATGACCCGCAACGAGATCATTTCGGTGCTTGGCCCGGTCGACGAGTCCGTCATCGCGGACATCGCGCTCACCGGCGCCAGCCTGGAGGAACTGCGCGAGGCGTTCGCCTGGATCGGTGCCGACGAGGCGCTGATGAACGAGGGTCGCGCGATGCCGGGCGCGCGCGTGGCAAAGCTGATCGAGATCCTGGAGCCGCCCGAGGACGAGCCCGAAGCGCCTGGCGCGATGGAGTAGCGCCCATCTCCCCCCTTGCGGGGGAGAAAGCGATTTCAACATCTTAGCCGGAGGCTAAGTGTTAGAAATCGCAAGAGAGGGGATTTGCTGGGTAAAAGCTATCGAGGCCGGCGGGACAGCGTCCCCACAAGGAGGAGATCGGGCGTCGCCGTCGCTTTCGTCAATCGCCAACGTTCCGGGAAGGATAGGCGTTCCTCCCTACTTGCCCCTCCGGCACCTCAGGCATAGCTTCCCGCCTTGGGGAGGACGCTGCCTTGGACATCAATGTCGTCATTGTCGGCGCGGGGCCGGCGGGGCTGGCCGTCGGCGCTTGCCTTAAACAGGCGGGGGTGGATTTCACCATCCTCGAAAAGGCCGGCCAGGTGGCGCCGGCCTGGCGGCGGCATTATCGCCGGCTGCATCTCCACACGGTGAAGTCTTTTTCCTCGCTGCCCTTCGTGCCGTTTCCGAAGAGCCATCCCCGCTACGTCCCGCGCGAAAAGGTGATCGCCTACCTCGATGCCTATGCCGAACGCTTCGGCCTCGAGCCGCGTTTCGGCGTGACGGTGAAATCGATCCGCCGCGCGGGCGAAAAATTCCTGGTCGAGACCGATGCGGATGAGATCCGCGCCGGCAAGATCGTGATCGCCACCGGCAACAATGCCGAGCCGATCGTGCCGGGCTTCCCCGGCATCGAGGCGTTCAAGGGCGAGGTGCTGCACAGCGCCGCCTACACCGAGGCCGCGCCCTATGTCGGCAAGGATGTGCTGGTCATCGGCATGGGTAACACCGGCGCCGAGATCGCGCTCGACCTCGCCGAGAGCGGCGCACACCCGGCGATCTCGGTGCGCAAGGGCGTCCACATCGTGCCGCGCCAGCTCTTCGGCGTGCCGATCCAGATGGTCGGCATCGCCAGCCGACCGATGCCGCAGGCGCTCAACGACTGGATGTTCCCAAAGATCCTCGACCTAGCGCTGGGCAGGCTGGAGAAATACGGCATCGTGCGACCGAAGCAGGGCATCCTCGCTCAGATCGATGCCGGCCGCATTCCAGTCATCGATGTCGGCACCGTGGCGGCGATCAAGGCGGGCAGGATCGGCATCCTCCCCGACATCGTCCGCTTCACCGAGGACGGCGCGAAATTCACCGATGGGCAGGAGAAAAACTTCGACGCGGTGATCTTCGCCACCGGCTATCGGCCGGGCTATGACGGCATCCTGCCGGCGGAGCTCAGGCCGGCGAAAAGCGGCGTCAATGCCCGCGCCTCCGACCTCGGCGTCTATCTCGTCGGCTTCCACAACCCGGTCACCGGCCTGCTGCGCGAGATCGGCATCGAGGCGAGGGCGGTGGCGAGGGATATTGCGGGGCGGTGAGTTTTTCAGGGGCGATTGTCCTGTCAATGTTGGCCGGACAATCGCCCCTATCAACGTCGGCGGGACAGCACCCCCCTCTGCCCTGCCGGGCATCTCCCCCTCAAGGGGGGAG
>SUGL01000111.1 GCA_004963905.1 Mesorhizobium sp. | reverse complement strand
CACCAGATTCTCATCCAGATTGTCGCGCGCTTCTCATCAGAATTGTCGCGCCACACGAGCTGGCCATCGTAGAGGAAGCGGTTGAACGCGCGCCATCGCTTGGCGCCGTAGGCGAAGGCCTTGGCGATATCGGCATGGCGCGACAAACCCTTGCCCTGTCGTCGCAGCGCCCGGACCAGTGGTCGGGTCCGCTTTCGTCGTGCGGCCAATCGCTCGGCGGGCGGCAGCCCCCGTATCTCTTCCTCGATCCGGTAGATCGCCTGGATACCGGCCATGGCCGTCGTGCTGAGCTCGGTCGGCTGGCTGTCGTGAACGTCGAATATCTTGCGACGCAGATGGGCCAGGCAGGCAGCTTCGCGAATGGCGCCGCCCTTGTAGAGCTGGTTATAGCCGCTGAACCCGTCGGCCTGGAGCGTGCCGGCAAATCCGGCGAGCTCGCTCATCACGCTCTCGCCGGCGCGGCCCATGGTGGCACGATACCAGGCGATCGGCGCTCCTTCGAACCCGAATTGCGGTCGTCGGCGACGTAAACCCAGAGCGCGCCCTTGTGCGTCTTGCCGGTGCTTGGCGCCAGGATCGGAAGCCGCGTGTCGTCGGTATGAATCTTGCTGCGGGTACGGCCGATCTCGCGGATGCGATTGTAGATCGGATCGAGCAAGGCGGCGGCGTAGCCGGCGCTGCGCGCAAGCGTGGATCGCTCGATATCGACGCCCTTGACGGCCATCATCTGGGCCTGACGGTAAGATGTTGCGCACGGAATTATGCTGCGGAGACTCCAGTTCTCCCTAAGTTCCAGGCGATTCCAGGCAATCTCCGCAACATAATTTTCTGAAGTCAAATTGCATTCAGGAACGCCATTACACCCTTGTCCTCCTTCCAAGGCCGGTCTGGCCCCCGGAGCCGCTGCATCGCACAGCGCCATCGATAATGGGCAGCAAAGGCGAGCAGAGTGGGGTTGAAGCGTATGGCTTCACCATGGCGCTCGACCACGGCGCTCTTCAGATTGGCGTACAAAACAGCCTTGGGAACACCGCCCCATCTGTCGAAGGCTTCGACGTGACCGGACAGAAATGCCTCCATTCTGGCATCCAGGAAGAAGCGCAGGAAGATTCGGCGTGATTGGCTCAGCACAATGACAAGGGCCATGAGGGGTCGTCGCGCCCTGCCGATCTGTATGTGTCCGAAGTGGCCCCAGTCGGCCTGCGCCTGTTCGCCGGGAAGTGTGCGCAAACGCAAATAAGCCTCAGCCTTTTGACGCGGCCGATAGCGGGCGATCATGTGGCGGAAGTGGCCGCCGTCACCGCGGTATCCCGTTCTTTGACCATGCCGTAAAGACGCGCGGCGGTCAGGGTGGGGAAAGCGTTCAGGGTCTCAAGGATGAACGGCAAAGGGCATCGATCTGGCTGGCGCTCCGTTCGGCTTGCGCTTGACCGCATGAGCGAGTTCGCTCTGGGTCGCGGAAAGGGCAGTCTCGACCTCTTCGCGCCAATGGCGACTGGCGGTCCGGATACTTGCTCCGCACCTCAGTTCCCGTAGACTAACCCTCGCGGATCAATATCCGGGTCGCGGCCGGCGACTAGGTCGGCGAGGAATTTTCCCGAGCCGCAGGCCATGGTCCAGCCGACATGGCCGTGGCCGGTGTCGAGATAGAGGTTTTTGTAACGCGCTCGGCCGATGACCGGCACGGAGTTCGGCATCATCGGCCGCAGCCCGGCCCAGAGTTCGGCTTTCTTCTCATCGAAGGCGCCTGGGAACAGCTCCTTGCCGGTGCTGAACATGGGGACGAAGTCGCGCGGCTGGAACGTGCGGTCGAAGCCGGTAAATTCGGCGGTCGAGGCAAGGCGCAGGCGGTTGCCCAGCCTGGAATAGGCGATCAGCTGGTCTTCGTCGACGCCGCCCATGGTTGGCCCCTTGCTCTCGTCTTCCAGCGGAATGGTCGCGGTGTAACCCTTCACCGGATAGACGGGCAGATCGATGCCATAGCGGCGACCAAGCAGGCCGCTTTCCGGGCCCATCGAGATGACCACGGCATCGGCGGCAACCGGTCCGGCCGAGGTCATTACCGCGCGCACCTTGTCGCCCTCGATGTCGAGGCCCTCGACCGTCGTGCCGTAGAGGAATTTCACGCCGAGCTTTTCGGCGGCATGGGCGGCAAGCTTTTCCACGAACTGCCGGGAATCGCCGGTCTGGTCGATCGGCGAATAGACGCCGCCGGCGATCTTTTCCTTCACCCCGGCAAGGCCCGGCTCGAGCTCGACCAGCCGGTCGCGGCCGACGATCTCGATCGGCAGGCCATGCTCGGCCAGATAGCGGTAATTGTCGGTGCCGGTGTCGAGGCTGTGCTGCGAGCGGAAGAAATAGAGGATGCCTTTCTTGCGCTCGTCATAGTGGATGCCGGTGTCGGCCGAGATGGCGTTGATGCAGTCGCGCGAATAGAGCGCCAGGCGCAGCTTGACCTGGCTGTTGGCGCGCAGGCGGGCCACCGTGCATTGGCGCAAGAAACGCAGGCTCCAGGCGAAGAAATAAGGATCGAAGCGCAGCCGCACCTTGATGCCGAGATCATGATTGTAGAGCCCGCGCAGAAACGTCTTCATCGCCGCCGGCGAGGCCCAGGCGGTGGCGTCGCCAGGCGACACCAGGCCGGCATTGGACTGGCTGGTGCCGCGCGCGGGCGCCGGATGGCGCTCGATGACGGTGACCTCATGGCCATCTGCGGCCAGATAGTAGGCGGCCGCCGTTCCGACAACGCCGGCCCCAAGCACCACAGCCTTCATGCCATCCTCCAAAGAAATCTTCCGCCCCGTTATCGGCATATGCCGCTACCGACTTACCATCGACGATATGGACCAAAGGGCTACCCCATTCGTTCTGACGCAAAGCTGCCGGGGCTTGCCGGGAAGACGACGGTGCGATTGCCGTTGATGAAAGAGCGGTGATGAATATGCGCATGGACAGCGCGCGCCAGCACCTGGCTCTCCACATCGCGGCCCAGCGAGACGTAATCTTCTGGGCTTTGTGCATGTGTGACGCGAACTGTGTCTTGCTCGATAATCGGCCCCTCGTCGAGATCGGCTGTGACGTAATGCGCCGTGGCACCGATCAGCTTCACCCCGCGCTCGTAAGCCTGTTTATATGGGTTGGCCCCCTTGAAGCTCGGCAGGAAGGAATGGTGGATGTTGATGATCTGGCCAGACATCCGCGTGCAAAGAGCATCCGACAGAACCTGCATGTAGCGAGCAAGCACGATTAACTCGGTTGCGGTCTGTTCGACAACTTCGATGAGTTGAGCCTCGGCCTGCGGCTTGTTTTCTCTGGTTACCTTTATGTGATGGAAGGGTATGTCGTGATTGACGACCACCTTCTGGTAATCGAAGTGGTTGGAGACGACCCCCACGACGTCGATAGGCAGAGCGCCGATCTTCCATCGGTAGAGCAGATCGTTCAGACAATGGCCGAAGCGAGACACCATCAGCAGGACCTTCATCCGGCTTTCGCCGTCAAACAGCTCCGACTTCATTTCAAATTTATCCGCGATCGGCTTGAAGCTCTTCTTCAATTGCGGCGCCAGGACACCTTCTTCCGAGATGAAGCCCACTCGCATGAAGAATTTTCCGGTGTCTAGGTCGTCGAACTGCGAGCTGTCAACGATATTGCAGCCTTGATCTGAGAGGAAAGTCGAGATCGCAGCTACAATACCACGCGTTGACTTGCAAGATACGGTAAGTACGTACGGAGTCATATTGTAGTCCGCTCTGAGTTGGCGTTGTTTAGGGCAGTTTGCCGCGCTGCAGGGAGCATGTCCGAGTGTCCGCGCTCTCTGCTCGCTGATCCTGCGCCGCTTACCGTGTGGCACTGCCCAGGGATAACAGCTAGAGGAAAATTTGCCCCACTGGTTAGGTGGGGTATAGCGGGAATCTCTCCGCCAGCGTCGAC
>SUGL01000110.1 GCA_004963905.1 Mesorhizobium sp. | reverse complement strand
GCTGACGCCCCGATGACGATGATGAAGCGATTGCGGGCCACTCCTTGCGGCGAGCTTGTCTCGCGGGCGGGTGAGATTCGGTTTCGATCGTCGGCCATGGCACCGCGGGTGCCTCCTCCCGATCATAAGCCGGCCAAGGGGCCTTGGTTCCATGGCGCGTCGCTGTCATCGGCAAAAGCGGTGACTGATCTTACGGCGCACCACGCAGCCTGCTCCACCAGCTTGTCCGGAACCGACCGAGCGGCTCTGAGACCGTCCGCCTATGCACCGACACTGTCTGGCCATAGCGCCTGAATCTCTTTAGGAAGTGCATCGCGCACCTTCGCCGATTGGCCGAGATCGATATGATGGGCGAGCGCCCTGAACACCAACCTCGCCGCATCACCGGCGTTTACTTGCCGACCGTTTTTCAGACCCTCCGCTATCGGATTGAGAAACTCTTCGAGCGAGCGCTCACGCTTCGGGAGACCTGAAGGCTGATATTGATCGTAATAGGCACCACGGACCAGGAGGGGCAATTCGGCGCCCAAGTTCGCGGCCAGTTCTGCCGGCAGTCTGTCACGCAAAGTGCGCAGAACCACGCCAAGCGCATGCCATGCAAGCTTCCGATCCGGACCTATGTCCTCCATGATTTCGTTCAGCCAGATGTTGGTGATCTGCACTGTCTTATCGAAAACCTCTAATCCGTTGACGCTCATCATCATCTCCTACATTGCAGGCCCTCCCGCATGGCCGTTACGGACAGAACACACCAAAGAGCGTATTGTTTCGTTGACCTGGCCGTGCTCTGGCGTCCTCTCTTTTTTGCTGTTGGAGGAAGCGAGTTCCCGATGGCCGCCCCTTCTCACCGACCGGGCGCGCGTGATCTCGGGCGGGAGGAAAATGCGAGCAGAATAACAGGCCCGAAAGCTGCACCATCATCAATGCGGCGGCGATCAGATGCGTCGATCGAGCTGGTGCCTATCTGCCAGCCGATCAGCGACCCGTCATAATCAAGACAATTGCCCCGATGTCCGCAGTCACCGCCGCTGCCGTTCGCAAAAAGATTTTCGGCAGGAACCCTCAGGGATCGCCTTCGTTTTCAATCAGCATAACCGCAAGGAGGCTTAGGATCATGGATTGGAACCGCGTCGAAGGAAACTGGAAGCAGGTCAAGGGCAAGGTGAAGGAACAGTGGGGCAAGCTCACCGACGACGACCTCGACCGCATCGCCGGCAAGCGTGACCAACTCGAAGGCAAGATCCAGGAACGCTACGGCATCGAGAAGGACCGTGTCCGCCGCGACGTCGACGACTGGGCGAGACGCCAAGGCTGGTAGCATTCCGCCGCCCGAAAAGGATGGCGCTGCCACTCCCGGGCCCGGCTGCGGTTTGAAAACCATCTGCCGCCGCTGGGACCTCAGTCCACGCCAATTGGGACCGTGGGCCCACAAGCGGAACGTAAGGCAACCGCTGCCGTTGGTCGAAAGTGACGCCAGCAAAACGGCAGTCCATCAACCGGGCAACTTACAAGGAAATCTACGATGATCCCGAAAATAATTGCTACCGCGGCGACCGCCGCGTTGTTTTCGACTGCGCTCTGCCCCACCGGCGCCCTTGCCGAAGACAAGACAAAACCCCCTTCCCAGGCTGCCATTGTCGCGCCCGTTACCGACGGCAGCCTCGTGACCAAAATCATGGGTGCGGCCGTCTATGACAGCACCGCCGATGACGCGACGAAGATAGGGGACGTCAAAGACATCGTCCTGGACAAAGACGGCAAAGCCAAATTGATCGTCATCGGCGTCGGCGGATTCCTCGGCGTCGGAGAGAAGAATGTCGCCTACGATTTCAGCAAGATCGAGTGGATCAACAAGAAGGGTGAGAGATGGCTCGTCGCTAAAACAACCAAGCAAGAGCTTGAGGCTCAGCCCAACTTCGACGCCGAGGCCTATGACACCGCCTCGGCATCCGCCGGCACCCGGCCCGCCACCAATACAGCCGGCCAAACGGCGCCTGCGAAGACGGACCAGACTGCCACGGCCTCGATAGACAAATCGACGCTGACCGAGATGCCGTCCGACAAGTTCAGCGCGGCAAATCTGATCGGCACCAATGTCTATGGGGCGGACGATGCGAAGGTCGGCGAGATCGGAGACGTCATCCTGACCGGCGACAAGAAGGTCGATGCAATCATCGTCGATGTCGGCGGCTTCCTTGGCGTCGGCGAAAAGAAGGTCGCTGTCGGGATGGAGAACCTGAAGTTCATGACCGACAGGAATGGCAAGCGCTATCTCTACACGAACTTAACCAAGGATCAGTTGGAGGCACAGACGGCCTACGACAAGGGCACCTACGCTCAGAATCGCGACAAGCAGCGCATTATTGTCAACAGGTGACGTCGAATTGCGCCGGTGCCGGCAACGGCCCAGGCGTCAATCAAATTTGGGAGAGAGACCATGAACAACCTCATCTGGCTCGTGGGCGCAGTGGTCATCATAATCGCCATACTGAGCTTCCTTGGTCTGCGATAAATCTCGGGACGCCTGAAGCGGTTGGCGCAGGAGCGCCTTTGCTGCGGGCTTTCCTGGGAAGTCGAAAAGCGTCGGGAGGAACGGCGACGCCGGCAATGCGAAAGCGAAGCCGACCCGTCGCCCCGGCGGGTAGATTCCGGGCGGACACCTCTCGAACCCTCGATCCACCGCAACCACCAAAAAACAAAACGCCCACGGCTAAGCCGATGGGCGAATGTGGTTGGGCAATATCGCCGTAGCAGCGGCGATTGCGGTCAGCCGCGCACGAATTGCGCTTCGTCGTCATCGCGCTGCTTACCGCCAAGCGTTGCTGCAACGCTGGCGATGAAAGCGCCGACTATCATCGAAAGGGCGCCGACCAGGGCAAAAGTAGCGCTCGCCTTCCGGGCCGTGTCCGCGGCAGCCTTCGCCTTGTTCTTGGCATCTTCCATGCTCGTCAGGACGGTGTCGACGCGCTTTGCTGCATCAGCCTGCGAAAGCCCGGTGCGGGACGCGACGAGCTTTGCAAGATAGGCCTTGTCGTCGGGCGACACCTCACCTTTGGCGCCGCTCACCAGCAGGATGCGCGATGCCTGCGCGGTCGAACCGCCATCGCTCTGTCCAGCCGGAGCGGACGTCACGGTATCGGCCGGACGAAACAGTGCGTCGACGAAATAGTCCAGACCGTTGCGGTCGGCCGTGCCGCCCGCGGCATTCGTGGTCGCAGATGTGGCACCTGCCGCCGCGCCCGCCGCGACGCTGGATGCTGCCTGCACACCCGCACCGATCGTTGCCGATAACGCGGAACCGAAGACACCCGCAACCAGCAGTGTCGCCAGCGCCCAGGCAAGGAAGCCATGCGCCGTATCGCGGAAGTAGACTTCGTCGTCATGAATCCCGACCCATTTTGTGCGCAGGCGGCCGGTAAGATAGCCGCCCAGGCCGGCCGAGAGCCATTGCACGATGACCAGCCAAACGGCGGCCGAAACCGCGAAAGTGGTAACCGACGCGCTTGCACCGGTCCAGGGTGAAACCATGGTCAGCCCCAGTCCGGAGCCGACCAGCATGAGAATGACCGTGAGTGTCGATGCAGCGAAAGCACCCGCAAGAATCGGCCCCCAGCTTACGGCCGATGATGACGACTCGCTTGAGCCGGAAACTTCGACCTCAGTAACTGTTGAGTTCATCTGACGCTCCTACCGTGCGAACAGCATGAGCAGAATGATGATCGGAATCGGAACTCCGAGCAGCCAGAGCAATATACCGCGTCCCATAGAGACCTCCTATATTCTGAGACGAAATACCAATTCCGTGAACGGGCTTTCGTTCCAATGACTAGCGCGCAAAATTGGGAATAGACATACCCGAATTATTTCCGACATGACGCGCGTCCAAATGCCTTTGCTTCCGCTCTTCTGGCTAGGAAGGGCAGCCGATCGAATCCCAATAGGCGGCACCCCTGGCATCGGTGCCGCTGCAAGGGCCAAACTTCAAAGCGGTGTATTAGTTCCGCCTTAAAGGCAACGGACAGCTGGGGTGGCAACTCAGCCTCTTCGCCGCCAGACTTGCGAGACCAGCAGCGTGATCAGGCTGCTGACGAGAATCCATCCGCGGACTTCGGCATCGGAAATCACTGGCCGCAGACTGATCCGATTTGTCCGATTTTGCTTACGGATTGGCCCGTTCCGAGCCTGCACCAACGTGGCGGCGAGATCCCGCCGGCTGCCGCGACGCACCGAATAGGCGCGGGTGATCTCGGCGCC
>SUGL01000010.1 GCA_004963905.1 Mesorhizobium sp. | reverse complement strand
TGCCTTCGCGGAAGGCGACATCCTGCAAGTCTTGTTCTTCTCGGTCCTGTTCGGCGCGGTCTGCCGCTACAACGGCCGCTCGATCTTCTCTCTCGTCCGATACATCAAGGACGAGCTGCTGCTCGCAACGTCCTCCTCGGAGGCCGCGCTGCCCTCGCTCATGGAGAAGATGGAAAAGGCCGGCGCCACGCATTCGGTCGTGGGTCTCATTCCATTCAATCTGGACGGCACGAATATGATGCTCGCCGCCCTCTTCATCGCCCAGACGACGAAAACTGATCTGCCGATCGGCTGCCGGATCCTCATGCTGTTCGTCGCATTGTTCCCTTCGAACGGAACAACCCGCATTACCGGTGCAGGCCTCGTCACAATGGCTGCAACGCTCTTTCTTGTTCCGGCCGCACCGGTCACCTCCGTGGGTCTTATTCTTGGCGTCGATCAGCTTATGTCCGAATGCCACGCGCTGACGATATTTCTCCGCAGCGTAGCGGCAACGCTGGCTGTCGCCCGGTCTGGGGCGAGCGGGATAAACGACGATTCGGGGAGCGCCTCACTAGCGGACCGTTCAGCGCTCTGGCGGTGGACGGTCAAGTCGCCCGGCGTGGTGAACGCAGTTCCCCGCGCGAACGACGCTCAGCTATTGGGGTGGGCCCGATGGCGCAAAGCCGTATTTGAGAAACCGCCAGATCGCACCCGCACCTGTGCGCCTGTAGCAACTGCGGGGCACGATCAAAAGCGACCCATTTTACACCGAAAAGGCGGGCCGTTGCTGCCACGCCGTCCATGGATTGGAGCCTCATGTCTAAGACAACGGCCACCACTCTCGCGGTTCTCCTTTTTCTCCTCGCCGTGCTGCTTTCCGTGCTGGCGAGCCATAATAGCGCGCACCCGCCGCGGGAAAGGCCGCCCCCGCCCATGCAGTCGTGCCAATGGACAGTCAAAAGTGGAGCGGCGCACTCGTCAACGACCCCGCTTCGCCAAATCGCCGGCAACCCGGAAGGTCCGGGGACCCTTCAGCGCTCTGCCGGGCGGACGGTCAGTCGCCCGGCGTGGTGAATGGCGGTCGCGGTTGCCCGGCCCGCGCGAACGACGCTCAGCTGGGTGGGGTGGGCCCGATGGCGCAAGGCCATCTTTCCAGAAACCGCCAGAGCGCACCGGCATCTATAGCTGTGCGCCCTCGCGACTGCGCCCTGTGGCAAGTGCGGGGCTCGATCAAAAGCATTTTACACCAAAAGGCGGGCCGTTGCTGCCACGCCGTCCATGGATTGGAGACTCATGTCTAAGCCGACTGCCATCACTGTCGCAGCTCTTCTTTTACTCCTCGCCGTGCTGGCGAGCCAATATAGCGCGAACCTGCACCGGCAGGCGTGGTCGATCGACAGGCAAAAGTGGAGCGGCGCATTCGACAACGACCCCCTTCGCCAATCGCCGGCAACCCGCAAGGCGATGCCGTTCTGGTCATATTCAATGACTACCACAACTGTCCGCATTGCAGACTGGCAGATCTCAACTACCAAAAAGCCTTCAAGAATGATCCCAATCTGAAGCTTGTGATCAGACGGTTCCCGGTCCTGGGACCGGATTCCCAATCGCACTCGCCTCGAGAAAACAGGGAAAGTTCGACGAATTCCACCGCGCCCTTATGACTTCCCCCAGTTGGATCATTGAAAGGATCACTCTCAAGATCGCAGCGCGTGTGGGCCTTGACGTGGAGCAGCTCAAGCGGGAATGCAAGATCCGGCCATCGCAGATGAACTTGCGCGCGTCCGCGCACTCGCGAAAGGTCTGCACATCGACCGTACGCCCGCGTTGGTGGTCGGCGATATAGTGATCGCCCACCTGGTCGACATGGCCAGCTTGCAACGCTTGCTCGCCGATGCGCGCTCAAAGCGTGCAGGCTCTCGTGCGGGGCAGCATCTGTAGATCGGCCACGCTGTTGTTGCCGGAGCGTGCCGTTTGTGGCAGCTGGCTTTGCTGTTGCTCCTCGGCATCTTGTTGCGGTCATCCAGCTGCCGTGGGCGCCAACAACAATCCTGAGCGCCCGCGCCTGAAGGCGCTGGCCGGGTGCTCGTGAACCGAGCCCGCTTATCTTCGCCAGGCTCAGGCGGTCTTGGCCCTGCGGCTTCGCCCCCTGGCGCGGGGCAGCCTTCGGCTGCTGACGGTCGCCGGCCTGTCGGCCGGCGTCGTTTTTATCGTGGCCTTCCCCGGTGGCGCAGGGCGGGCAGCACTCCCTTCTAGGCCCGCCGCGGCGTCCCGCAACCCTTCGCTTTCGCTTCGGGTCCTCCACTCCGTTCCGGTCCTGCGGATGCAGTCCGCCTCCGACGTCGGGCCTTTCCGGTCGCTTTCGCCGCCCACCCCGCTTCCGGGGAGGGCGCGATTGAAGAGCGGAGGACATCACGATGCGTGCAAACAACAAACGTTGCGGCAGCCGACAGGCTGGCGCAGAGAGTGGCGGGCGCACCGGCGCCAGCCTTTATCAGGAAATCACCGACCGCATCATTGCCGAACTGGAGCGCGGCACCGTGCCATGGGTCAAGCCGTGGGGCAGGGCAAGGACAGGCCTCGGCCTGCCGCGGAATGCGGCCACCCAGCGCCGATATTCCGGCATCAATATCCTGATCCTGTGGGGCGGGGTCATCGATCGCGGTTTCCCCAGCCAGAACTGGCTCACCTTCCGGCAGGCGCTTTCCCTAGGTGGCAATGTCAGGAAGGGTGAGCACGGCACCACCATCGTTCACGCTGACCGCTTTGTTCCCAAGAACGAAAAGCAACGCGCCGACACCGATGGCGACGAACCGCAGGCGGTGCCCTTCCTGAAGCGCTTTACCGTCTTCAATGTCGCGCAGTGCGATAATCTGCCCGAACATCTTTATGCCGCCGGCGAGCCTCTGCCTGAGCGCGAGATGGTCCCGCAGGCCGAGGCGCTCATTCATGCAACCGGCGCTGATTTTCGCATCGGCGGCGAGCGCGCCTTCTACATGCCCGGCAGCGACACCATACAGGTGCCGCCGCAGCCGGCTTTCTTCCACCAGATCGACTATTACCGGACCTGCTTTCACGAGCTTGGCCACTGGACCGGCCACCCGACGCGACTCGCGCGCGACCTGTCCGGCTCCTTCGGGTCCAACACCTATGCGCGCGAGGAACTGGTCGCCGAAATCGCATCAGCCTTCATCTGCAGCAGTCTCGGCATCGAGCCGACCGTGCGCCATGCCGACTACATCGGCTCATGGCTGACGGTTTTGCGCGAGGACAACCGCGCCATCTTCCGCGCCGCAAGCCATGCCTCGAAAGCCGCCGATTTCCTGCTTGGCCGCAATGCCGATGTCGAAGGCGAGGCACATGCCGAAACCGCCTATGGAAGCGCGCAATCATCACACGCGGCCGCCTTGCGCCTCTGATGACGCAAAAGCCGCGCAACCAACTCGACAGTTCTTTTGAGGTTGCGCTAACATGGCCGGCGTTGGCGCCGATCGTTTATCGGATCGAGGTTCGCAAAAAAAGGGCGGCATTGCTGCCGCCCCTCGTTGCGAAAGCTGCCAGAGCTGGATTAGAAATCCATACCGCCCATGCCGCCCATGCCGCCCATGCCGCCGCCACCCATGCCGCCAGGCATGCCGCCGCCGCCAGCCGACTCCTTCTTCGGAGCCTCCGCGATCATGGCTTCGGTGGTGACCAGCAGGCCGGCCACCGAGGCCGCGTCCTGGAGAGCGGTGCGGACAACCTTGACCGGATCGACGATGCCCATGGCGATCATGTCGCCATATTCGCCGGTCTGGGCGTTGTAGCCGAAGGTCGCGCCCTTGTTCTCAAGGATCTTGCCGGCAACGATCGATGCTTCCGCACCGGCGTTGGCCGCGATCTGGCGGGCCGGAGCCTGCAGCGCACGACGAACGATGTTGATGCCGGCGGCCTGGTCGGCATTGACGCCGGTGGCCTTGATGTTGGCCGAAGCGCGCAGCAGCGCGACGCCACCACCAGCAACGATGCCTTCTTCGACGGCCGCGCGGGTCGCGTTGAGGGCGTCATCGACGCGGTCCTTCTTTTCCTTGACTTCGACTTCCGTCGCACCGCCGACGCGGATCACCGCAACGCCGCCGGCGAGCTTGGCCAGACGTTCCTGCAGCTTCTCCTTGTCGTAGTCCGAAGTGGTCTCTTCGATCTGCTGCTTGATCTGGGCAACGCGGCCCTGGATCTCGGCCTTCTTGCCGGCGCCGTCGACGATGGTGGTGTTCTCCTTGGAGATCGACACCTTCTTGGCGCGGCCGAGCATGTTGAGGCCGACATTCTCGAGCTTGATGCCGAGGTCTTCCGAGATGACCTGGCCACCGGTGAGGATGGCGATGTCTTCCAGCATGGCCTTGCGGCGATCACCGAAGCCCGGCGCCTTGACGGCGGCGATCTTCAGGCCGCCACGCAGCTTGTTGACGACCAGCGTGGCCAGAGCCTCGCCTTCGACGTCTTCCGAGATGATGAGCAGCGGCTTCGAGGTCTGCACGACGGCTTCGAGAACCGGCAGCATGGCCTGGAGGTTGGACAGCTTCTTCTCGTGCAGGAGGATGTAGACGTCCTCGAGCTCGGCAACCATCTTGTCGGCGTTGGTGACGAAGTAGGGCGAGAGGTAGCCGCGGTCGAACTGCATGCCTTCGACGACTTCGAGTTCGGTCTCGGCGGTCTTGGCTTCCTCAACCGTGATGACGCCTTCGTTGCCGACCTTCTGCATTGCTTCGGCGATCATCTTGCCGACCGAAGCATCGCCGTTGCCGGCGATGGTGCCGACCTGGGCAACCTCTTCGGAGGTCTTGATCTTCTTGGCGTTCTTGATCAGCGTCGCAACGACGTCGGTTACCGCGAGGTCGATGCCGCGCTTCAGGTCCATCGGGTTCATGCCGGCGGCAACCGCCTTGTGGCCTTCCTGGACGATCGACTGCGCCAGAACGGTCGCGGTCGTGGTGCCGTCGCCGGCGATGTCGTTGGTCTTCGAAGCAACTTCGCGGACCATCTGCGCGCCCATGTTCTCGAACTTGTCCTCAAGCTCGATTTCCTTGGCGACGGTGACGCCGTCCTTGGTGATGCGCGGGGCGCCGAACGACTTGTCGATGACGACGTTGCGGCCCTTGGGGCCGAGCGTGACCTTCACCGCGTCGGCGAGGATGTTGACGCCGCGCAGCATGCGCTCGCGGGCATCACGGGAGAATTTTACGTCTTTGGCAGCCATTTTTAGCTCCTGGCAGGGGCTTCAATCGAGCCCGGGAATTCAGTTGACGAAAGGGCCTGATATGAGCCGATGATGCCCATGATGTCGGATTCCTTCATGATCAGAAGGTCTTCGCCATTGAGCTTGACTTCGGTGCCCGACCACTTGCCGAACAGGATGCGATCGCCGGCCTTGACGTCCAGTGGGACGAGCTTGCCGGCTTCGTCACGGGCGCCGGAACCAACGGCGATGATCTCGCCTTCCTGCGGCTTTTCCTTTGCCGTATCCGGGATGATGATCCCGCCAGCGGTCTTGGATTCGGATTCGACCCGGCGAACGACCACGCGGTCATGCAGCGGGCGGAACTTCGACTTTGCCATTTTCGGATTTTTCCCTGGTGCGGATGTTGAGGGGTTTTTGTTAGCACTCGCGATGGACGAGTGCTAACGCGATAGTGAGGTAGGCTGTAAGCGGGCACTCGTCAAGACGGACGAGGGCAGGCGAGGAGCTCTGGCCCCCTCCCCGGTGGAACCCAACGCATACGCGCATCCGCGTTGATGGCTGCGAGCCCCACATTTCCATTGAATTCGGCGTCATGACGCCAACTTGCGCGCGCCGCTTCCAAGTCGTCAGTCGTGCTGCCGTCAGCACGAACATAGGGCTGCGCTTCACTTCCCGTCGAAGCCGCGGCAAGCAGCGTCGCCGTCAGCACGCTCCTTTGCAGATGCTTGCCAAAGGTGGACAGTGAGCGCACCTGCGCCGGGCTGTTGGTGCGAACGTAAGACGTCATTGACAACTCCTTTTTGCAAGTCGAGCCCTTCTCCACCTTCGGCCGCCGTCGACGCGAAGAAGTCCGCATCGCGTTGATGACGAGCTGCGAAAAAGAGAAAGATGTGTTTGATGGCTGCGGCCCCAACGGTGCCTTCAGATTTGAGATCACTTCCGCCGCGAGCGGCTGAAGCTCCTCGCAACGTCACAATCGAATCTGCTGCCAAGCCTCCAGGAAAGGAGAGCATTGCTCATCTCGCGCTTGTGCATGCAGTCAACCTTCGATCCGTGTTGCCACATCTCAAGTGCAAATGCCGTGCCAAAGCTCACTGGGTAGTGAACGCATGGCTCTCCCTGAAAACCTCACAAATCCAGCATGGTCAATTGTGCGGAACCCGACATGCGTCTTCTGCCACTGTCAGCTTTCGGACAGGCATGACGCGTTTCGCGCCGACCACCGGTCGATCGGTTTTGGGGCCGGTCTGTTCGCCTCATAAGAGCGCGTCACGTTGCGTAGCGGTTTCCCGAGCGCCGCCACATGACACTGGACCTGCAGGTAGCACCGGCTTCTCATCCAGCCTTGCTTTGGCCCCTTCGCGTATCAAATTCCCGCTGGCGAGCCCTGCTTTCATAGATCGCACCATGCCGGATGTCTGCTCTGGCGCCCGACCCGCTGGCACGATCTCGATCCGGCATAAGGGCGCAGCATCTTTGCAGGCCGTTTCATCCCGGCGTCCTGCTTGGCTGAAAGACCGCACTTGGCGAGCGGTCTCCATGCTCTCTCCAAGGACCATCCCTGCGGCTGGCTTGTCGACCTATGGGCGGGTCCGGCCGCCCGAAACCCTCGCCATCAGCTTTTTTCCCCGCCGCCTGCGGCGGCTTCCTCGCGCCGCTTCGCTCACAAAAAAGCTGCCCGCTCGGATCCTTCGCTGTCGCTGCGGCCCTGTCGGATTCAGGCGGTCCTGACGCGCCCATTACGGTGCGCCATCGCAGGGGATGGTCCCCGGCGAAACCACAAAAGGAGACTTCGAAATGACCGCGATCGGTTACGTCAACAAGCAGGAAAACGGCGCCTACAAGGGCCAGCTCAAGACGCTCAGCGTCCGCGCCGACATCGATATCGTCCCCAACCAGGCCAAGAGCGCCGACAACCATCCCGACTTCCGGGTGCTTACGCAAGGAGTCGAAGTTGGCGCCGGCTGGATCCGCACCGGCGAGACTTCCGGCAAGGATTATGTGAGCCTGTCGATTGCAGCGCCGGAGTTCGGACCGCGCAAGCTCTACGCCAATCTCGGCCGCGCCGCCGGCCAGGACGATCACGACACCTACGCCATCATCTGGAACCCGGCCGACTGACCGGCCGAGATAGAGCCTCGCGCCGCAGCCCCGGCGCGGGGCTCATTCCCAGGAGTTCCACCCAAACCCCGTCCGCCCTAAAGGGCGGCGAAAACTCTCCCCCGACTCTTCGCCCGTCCCCGAGACGATCTCCCTCGCCCATCCTCGCCCTCGCTTGTCCGAAGCGAAACGAGGATCATCATGGACGACGAAAACGAACGCGCGGCCCGCGCGAAAAAGGGCAGCCCGTTTCTCAGCACAGCCCAAGCCGCCTTCTATATCGGGCTCTCCCAGCGCACGCTCGAAAAGATGCGGCTCAAGGGCGGCGGCCCGAAATTCCGCAAGCACGGCCGCTATGTCCGCTATCACATCGACGAACTCGACCATTGGTCGAAAGGACACCCGCAGCACTCCACCGCCGGCGATGGCAAGGCCGGTTCCGGCCAGGGCGGCACGGGAGGCCGTTCATGAGGCGGCGCCCTTCCATCCATCTGATCGGCAGCCGCCTGAGGCGTGTTCGAGCCCGTAAGACGGTCGCCTTGGCCGCGGCCGGTCTCGGTCTTTTGGGCTTCACGGCGCTGGGAAAGCCCACCCCTTGGCTGGTCTGGAACGCCTCGGCCAGCGCGCCGATCGGCCTTTACCGCATCGCTGCGGGAGCGCTGGCGCGTGGCGATCTCGTGCTCGTGCGCCCGCCTGAATACGCGGCGTATCTCGCCGCCGAGCGCAGCTATCTGCCTCGCAATGTGCCGCTGGCAAAACGTCTTGCAGCGCTGCCGGACGATAATGTCTGCGCCTTCAATGACGCCATCATCATCGGCGGCGACATCGTCGCGCGCCGGCTCAAAATCGACGCCGAAGGCCGACCTTTGCCATGGTGGAACGGCTGCCGAGCGCTCGGGGATAACGAGGTTTTCCTGCTCGGCAGCGACAAAAACCGCTCCTTCGACAGCCGCTATTTCGGGCCTGTTCCCACTCAAAATGTCATCGGGAGGCTCGTACCGCTATGGACCGAGTGACCCTCCTCTTGTTGGGCATGATCGCCATTGCGCCATGCGCCTGTTCCGCCTCGACCGGCGCTGAGCCGGTCGCCATCTCCCAAAGTCCGCAGCTGCGAAAGTGGCAGACGTTGGTATCGGAAGCAAGCCGGCGCTTCCATATTCCCCAAGCCTGGATCTATGCCGTCATGGCTGCCGAAAGCGGCGGCAAGACAATGCGCGGCGGCCGCCCCATCACCTCCCCCGCTGGCGCCATGGGCCTCATGCAGGTGATGCCCGGCACCTATGAGGAGATGCGGGTCGAACACGGCCTTGGGCCTAACCCCCACGATCCGCGCGACAATATCCTGGCCGGCACGGCCTATCTCAGCGCCATGTATGACCGCTTCGGATTTCCTGGCCTGTTTGGCGCCTACAATGCCGGTCCCGAGCGCTACGACGAGCATTTGAAGCGTGGCAAACCGCTGCCAGAAGAGACCGTCGAGTACCTCGACCAACTCAAGGCGGCCGGAGTTTCGGCGGCCGACATCGAGGCGTTCGAAAGCCAATCTGTCGCTCCAAAGGCGCAAATCGCTCCTCTCGGACGGTCGCTGTTCTTCATTCATGACGGTGTTCACTCAGGCGTGCGAAACGGCGATCTCTTCGTGCCGCTCGGCAAGGACGGCGCGCAGCCGAAGGAGCCGGTGCGTTAGCCATGGGCGGACGGGGGCGCGTCTGGCGGGGCTGGGCGCGTAAGGCAAGATAAAGGTACCGCCTCCAGGAGGCGGTTAAATCTTTGTCTGCACATCGTTTTTCCAGGAGGCTGCCGCCGGTGCCAAGAGGGTTGGACGTGTAAGTGTCTGATTTTGCTTGATATGTCTGGGAGGCTCGCATGAAGGATGACGAGTTCAGGCCGAAGCTCGGCAAAATCGGGTCGCGCGGCTCGAAGGCAGGCAAACGCTATGCCGGTCAAGTCCGGGCAGCCGTCAACCGAGCCGGCGGCCAGCCCCAGCCCGGCGGTCGCTTCACGGGCAGCCGGACAGGGCGCGGCGGGGCGGCTGCGGCGCTGCTGAAATCGCGCGACCGGTATGCCGCCTTCCGCCAGCGCCGGGTGATCGTCAAGGCGCGGATCGTCAAGCTCGCCGGCAAGGGCGCGGACGGGGCGCGTGCCCATCTACGCTATCTTCAGCGCGACGGCGTCACCCGAGAAGGTGCGCCTGGCGAGCTCTACGGCGCCGACAGCGACCGCGTCGACGGCAAGGCGTTCATCGATCGCGCGGACGGCGACCGCCACCAATTCCGCTTCATCGTCGCTGCCGAAGACGGCATCGAGTATGAAGACCTGAAGGCGCTGACGCGGCGGCTCATGGCGCAGATGCAGGAAGACCTCGGCACGAAGCTCGACTGGGTCGCGGTTGATCATTTCAACACCGGCCACCCGCACAGCCACATCATCGTCCGAGGCAGGGACGACCGTGGCGAGAACCTGGTCATCGCGCGCGAATATATCTCATCTGGCATCCGCGAGCGGGCGGCCGAGCTGGTCAGCCTCGATCTCGGTCCGCGAACCGACCGCGAGATTGAGCTTCGCCTGCGCCGGGAAATGGAGCAGGAACGCTTCACCAGCATCGACCGTCGGCTGCTCAGCATGCGTGATGATGACGGGCTGGTCTCGCCGGGCGGTCCCGACGCCATTCGCCAGACGCTGCACCAGGGACGGCTGCGCAAGCTCGAGCGGATGGGTCTGGCCGCGGAGGTCGGCGCTGGCTCCTGGCGCCTCGACGATGAGCTCGAAGCCACGCTGCGCCGCACCGGCGAACGCGGCGACATCATCAAGACCATCCACCGCGAACTGGCCGGCAAGGGGCTTGCACGCAGTGCCGCCGACTGGGTGATCCACGATCGAGCCGGCGAGCCCGTCCAGTCTCTCGTCGGTCGCGTTGTCGCGCGTGGACTGGCCGACGAGATCAATGACCGCCACTACATGATCGTCGACGCCGTCGACGGTAAGAGCCATTGGATCGACATCGGTAGAGGCGAGGCGATGGAAACGATGCCTAATGGCTGCATCGTGCGTGTCGCGCCAAGGAACACCGAGCCGAGGCGGGTCGATCGTACCATCGCCGAAATCGCCGCCGCGAATGGCGGCCGTTACGACGTCGATATCCACCTGAAGCATGACCCATCCGCCACCGAGAGCTTTGCGCGAACGCATGTGCGGCGGCTGGAGGCGATCCGCCGCGCGACCGGCGGCGTTGAGCGAGAGCCGAACGGCACCTGGCTCATCGCGCCGGACCATCTCGATCGCGTCGCGAATTATGAGGGCCAGCGGGCCAGGGCCGAGCCTGTCGTTGTCGACAAGCTCTCCTCAATGGCGCTGGAGCGACAGGTCAGCTTCAACGGCGCCACCTGGCTCGACCGGGAGCTGGTTGCCGATAGACCCGAGCCTTTGCACGGATCCGGCTTCGGCTGCGACGTGAGAGAGGCGCAAGCTCGCCGGCGGGAGTGGCTGATCGCGCAAGGCCTCGCGCATGAAGAACAGGATCGGATCGTCTATCGAGCCAACATGCTTTCGATCCTGCGCCAGCGAGAACTGAACCGTGTTGCTGGCCAACTGTCGGAGGAACTTGGCCTGCCCTATGCCGAAGCGCGATCCGGAGGACGAGTAGAGGGTACGCTCCGCCGCTCCGTCGAGCTTGCCAGCGGAAAATATGCCGTCGTTGAGAAGTCGCGCGAGTTCACGCTGGTGCCATGGCGGCCGGTGCTTGAGCGCCATGTGGGCAAGGAGGTCTCCGGTGTCGTGAGTGGGGAGGGGATTTCATGGACCGTCGGCCGGCAAAGGAGCGGACCTGGTGTTTCGTGAGATGGTGTACAGCTTTTTTAGCCAGCGGCGCGGGCAGCCATGCGAGCCCGCGTAGACCTTATGGCCGCACGCCCGCAATCGGTCGCATGGACCTGCCAGGCGGGGCGGCTTTGGAGCGTTCGGACCCGACACGCTGCGTGAGTGGCCAGACTTCGAGCGCTCGAAGATGCGGACTGTTGTCTGCTGGCCGGCGTTATTCCGGCTGGCCTATGACCGCGGCGCAACAGTTCACCGCTGAAGTTGCCACGGGCGAACATCGACAAGAGAAAAAACACCATTGCGCGATGCAAATCGCCGTTGAAAGCGTTTAGGTTGCATGCGCTTCGCCAAGTAAACGGATACCCCAGAAGAGAGCCATGACCACGGCCCGCCATATCGTGACGCTGCTTAAAAGCCACATTGCCGGCGACGAGGATCGTTTCCTCTATCGCGATGCAGCTTGCTGCGCATGAGGCACGTCAAGGCCATGGCAAGCTTGCTCAGGAGCTCAAGGATCTGGTCGACGCAGCCAAGAGCAGGGACGCCCGGATTGCCAAGAGCAGTCGGCCGGTTCCCCTTTTTCAGCCAAAGGGCGAGCTCGCAGGGCTCCTGCATGTGCGCTATCCGGACCTGCGACTGACCGACATGATTTTGCCGGACAGTCTGCGCTCGCGCCTGCACCGCGTGCTGGGAGAGCAGCGCCAACAAGCAAGCTTGCGCGAGCACGGGCTTGTTCCCCGTCGCAAACTGCTTCTGGTCGGCCCGCCAGGATCAGGCAAGACGATGACCGCATCGGCATTGGCCGGGGAGCTCATCTGCCCCTTTTCACGATCGTCCTCGATGGTTTGATCACCAAGTTCATGGGAGAGACTGCCGGAAAGCTGCGGCTTGTTTTTGATGCAATGCAGGCGACGCGGGGCGTCTACTTCTTTGACGAATTCGATGCCATCGGCGCGCGTCGAGGCGAACGCCAGGATGTTGGCGAGATTCGGCGCGTGCTGAATTCGTTTCTGCAGTTTCTCGAGCAAGACGACAGCCACAGCCTGATTATTGCGGCAACAAATCATCCCGAGCTGCTCGACAGAGCTTTGTTCCGCCGTTTCGACGATGTCATCGAATACGCCGTGCCCGATCGGCCGATTATCGAGGCGCTGCTTCGGGCTCGACTCGACCGCTTCGACACCAGAGGGCTTGCCTGGAACGAGGCGATCTCTCAGGCAGAGAGACTGTCGCAGGCCGAGATCACCCGCGCGGCCGACGACGCTGCAAAAACCATCATATTGCGGGGGGGGAAGCGGATCACCTCGGAAGCGCTCATCGACGCTCTGAAGGAACGCCGGCAGGCTTCGCTGTCTGAGTAGCGACAGCACAGATCATAATGGCAGACGATTTTCCGCGCGACCGCGCCCATATCCACCTTCGCAACAACGGCATTCGGGAAGCCTATCGGCGGCCCAACCAACTTATACATGCACCGCCGCTGCCGGCGCGTGATCGGGCGTCGCATGCTGCGGCCTTGACGCAATCCATCGAACAAGCGGTCGAAAGTGCACGCCAGCAGATTGCGGCGCGTGACCCCCAGCTGTCGGTCGGCACGCCTGGCTTTTATCTCGAGATCGATCTGCCCATGTCCGGACGGGCGGCCCTCGACCAGTTGGCCGATCGTCGCCAGCACATGGAGCTGGTCGCCGTCCATGAGCCAACTCAACCCGGTGCTCCCATCACAGCGTCGGTGTTCCTGCCGCAAAGCGCGCAAGCCTATTATTTGCGGAAAGTCGAGGCGTATCGAGACGTTGACACTGACCGCGGCAGACCGCGCAACGAGCCGCTCGTCTCCCGCATGGAGACAGTCAGGCTGGCGACTGCACGATCGTTGTTTACCGACCACGACGACCTCTTCCCCCAGGCCGCTGACGAGCAGGTGTGGTGGGAAGTCTGGCTGCGCGACGGTCGCCGCGAGAACTTCGAGCACATTGCCGAAGCCCTGAACATCACTTTGCGCACGCATGCGGTCAGGTTTCCGGAGCGGGTGGTCATGCTGGCACTCGCCAGCACGGCAATGCTCGACCGCATGATTGCGCACAGCGATGTCGTCGCCGAGCTGCGGCGCGCGAAGGATACGCCGTCCTTCTTCATGGGCCTTGGCGGCGCGGAGCAAAGGGACTGGAGCGACGAGCTTCTCGGGCGCGTCAGACCGCCTCAACCGATATTGCGGTCTGCATTCTCGACAGCGGCGTGCGTCGCACCCACCCGTTGATCGAACCCGCACTTGCCGTTGAAGACTGGCACACCGTCAAACCGGCATGGGGCAGCGACGACACACCTGCGTGGAGCGGCCACGGGACGCGAATGGCAGGTGTCGGCCTGTACGGTGATCTGGTCCCGCTCCTGGTCGGAGGCGATCCAGTTCCATTGCCCTTTCGGCTGGAGAGTGTTCGTATCCTTCCGCCAGAAGACGAGGCAAACGATCCAGAACTCTATGGCGCGATCACCGCGGAAGCGATCGCCCGCGCCGAGGTGCAGGCGCCGGAGCGCCGCCGCGCGATCGCAATGGCTGTGACAAGCGCCAGTCCGGCGCGTGGAAGGCCCACATCGTGGTCTGCCGCTATCGACCAACTCTGTTTCGAAGAGGAACAGCGACGCTTGATCGTTCTCTCTGCCGGCAACATCGGCGATGACCTCATGCCGGCCGAGCATTTGACGCGCAACGATCTGGAAGCAGTCGATGATCCTTCTCAGGCCTGGAATGCGCTGACGGTCGGCGCTTTCACAGAAAAGGTCGATATCATTGACACCGACTTTGCGGGCTACGCTCCGATCGCGCCGGTCGGCGAGCTCTCGCCGCGCAGTCGCACTTCGGTCGTTTGGGACAGGCAGTGGCCGGTGAAGCCCGAGGTCGTCTTCGAAGGCGGCAATCTCGCCCATGACGGTGTGTTGCCTGGCGAGCCGATCGACGATCTGCAGATATTGACCACTTTCTATCGACCCGAACTGCGCCACTTCACCACCCTCGGAGATACGAGCGCGGCAACGGCCCATGCCGCACGGATGGCGGGACTAATTCTATCAGCGCGCCCCGAGCTGTGGCCTGAAACGGTTCGCGCCCTGATCGTCCACTCGGCCGAATGGACTCCGGCGATGCGCGCACGCATCGATGCGTGCAACGGAGCGAAGGGCGAGATCCAGGCGCTCGTGCGGCGCTATGGTTATGGCGTGCCAGATCTTGGGCGCGCGCTTCTGTCAACGGTGAACGACCTCACGCTTATCGTTGAAGATGAGCTTCAGCCTTTCCAGCGCGAGGGCGGCGCGGCTGCCAAAACGCGTGACATGAAGCTGCATCGCCTGCCTTGGCCGAAGGAGCAGCTCGCGGCGCTCGGCGCTGCCCAGGTCGAGCTCCGCGTCACGCTGTCCTATTTCATCGAACCCAACCCCGGTGAACGCGGATGGACCCGCCGGCATCGTTACGCGTCCCATGGTCTTCGGTTCAGAGTAAAGTCAGCGACCGAGACAGTCGACGAATTCCGAGCCCGCATCAATCAGGCCGCTCGGGACGAGGAGGAAGGGGCGCCTGCTGGAGGCGGAGAAGAGTGGCTGCTCGGCACCTTCCGCGATCGCGGCTCGTTGCACGCCGATTTCTGGTCGGGCAGCGCCGCCGATCTCGCCGAGCGTGACGCGATCGGCGTGTTCCCGGTCGGGGGCTGGTGGAAGGAGAAGCCTTACCTGGAACGCGTCGACGCTCTGGCTCGGTACGCCCTGATTGTGACGATTCGGGCGCCTGGGGTCGATGTTGACATCTTCACACCCGTCGAAGCAGCCCTGACTGTCGAGACGTCGTGCGAGACCTGATGCAGCACTGTCCAAACCGGCCAACAACGGAGGTTTGACCAGCCTCTGGTGCCATGGCGGCTGGTGCTGGATCATCACGTCGGCAAGGAGGTGTCAGGGATCATGCGCGGAGGACGATAGGCGGGCAAAGGAGCGGGCCAAGCGTGTCATAATGGCGCCCATGGTCACGCCCACAAGCCGCGCCCCCTGCGTCCACGGAGAGGTGCGCGTCTGCTTAGGCGGCCGAGACATCGCTTACCTGATCAACGGGCTCGCCGTATTTGCGCCTGTAAGCGGCAATGAAATCGTCGTCGCTACAGATGCAGCGGCCGCTGGAGTCCTTGGCCTTCGGATCGTGCAAGTGAGAGCCAAGGGGGCGCAGAAGATTCACCCGAGTGCTCGTCGTCGGGCTCATGGGAAACCCCGCACTATGTTTGACCAAATCCGCGGCAAGCATAATCCCGGCAAGCACCGACTGAAAGGCCATCGGAACGACAGTTCGAACGCGGCGACTTCCTTCGCTAAGCTGGAACACCAGACCGCCGCAGATAGCCTGCTGATAAAAGGAGCGCAGGGGCTGGCCGACAAACGGGGCTAGCGGTTCAAACGGCACAGCCATCGCTGTAGCCACGCGAACTACAAAGTCGTTGGGAACTCCGGCATTGGTCTGCAGGAGCGTTTTCACCTGCTCGTGTGCTTCCGGTATTCCGAGTTCCTCGGCAATCAGCTGGTGCTCGTCCTTGGATTTTCCGGATGGCAGGTACATGCAACAAAGGCAAGCCTGGCCGTCATCGAAACCATGCCGGGAGATACCGAGATCGTGCTCCTGCGTCCAAGCGTTTGCGATCCATCGCGGCAGTGCACCTTGGACAGCCAGACGGTCGGCGGCGGTGTCAAGCGCCACACCCACTTGGTCGAAGACCCAATTGCCCCGGCGCGCAACATATTCTGCCCACGTCAGAGGGTGCGCCTCGACCTCAAGGGCAGTCGATCTAAGGGCGGTGGCTGCAAGAACCGCCTTGGACATACCAATCTCCGCCTGGCCGGCCAATGCGTAGCGCTGCAGGTTTGAGAGTTCGATCGCTTCGTGATCGATTACATGCAGACGACCCTTGAGATCGGGTTGTCTCGCTAGCGCCCAAAGCGAGCCATGGCCTATCGCACCGAGCCCAACGAGGTGGGTTTCGCCAAGGTCGACTGGAAAGTCGATCGGGCCAGCCTCCCCGGCTTTGGTCTTGTCGTAGCTGCATAGCGAGAGGTCGATGGTTTCGTCCAACTCGGCGCCGGTCAACTGGGCGGCGAAGATAGTTCGAAAGACGTTGGCGGCGCCGAAGCAACTGGCGGCGCCAGCTCCATAAGGCAGCAGACTTGGGCCAGAGCCCACCGGGTCCGTACGCGACAGCTTTGCCGCCCAACCGTCCGATCCCACGAAAAAGATCGGGCACCGGAGTGATGGGCGCGTTACCCCTGCAACGACGCAGACGGTGGCAGACTTGCCGGAACGCCGGATGCCGACTTTTGGATTGATCGACTTTGCCAAGCGCTCCAGCGCTTGGGCTTGAGAGCTCGCCGCGCTGTCCAGCGGGAGTATCGCCAGAACCGGGTAGAGCCTAGCGAGCAATCTCACCGCAAGATCTAATGTCGCCTGGCCTTCGGCGCAGGAAGCGGCCTGATGGTCGAAGGCGACTGCCACGACCTGCTTTTCAAGAGCTGCTTTGAAGTCTCCCAGATGAAAATCGGCCAGGACCTGAGATGCCGCCGTGGCGGCGCGATCGATGAAGTTAGCGAATGCCATTGTTCAACTCGATATCATGATCATTCGCGACAGTGCCGCGGGAGGGAGCGCATTCCATTTGGCCTTTTCGTCAAGCCGATAGGCGGCGACCCGAGCAAAATCGAAAGGCTCGCGGGCGAAATTCGGCACCACCAGCGACAGACACCCAACCGTGGTAGCAACCGCATAAGCGTCGTCCGTCGTCGAATGGTAGGCGCGGCCCGGATGGCTGTGAATCTGGGCCAAGAGTTTCAGGCCGCTTTTGTAGAGCCAGACATTGAGCCGGTGCAGTTCTTCGGCCGCAACGATCACGCAAACGCCATCGTTTGTTCGAATGTGACGCTGCGCCGGGATAACCGTCTCTGTTACGGCAAAGTGCCGGTCTTCCTGAACGCCGACCCAAAGTGCCATCCCCTCATTGCCCTCGCGACCAACTGAGCGCAGATGCCCATGCGTGGTCGAGATGCAGCCGCGCGGGAGAGTCACGATCGTTACATCTCTCAAACCAGTCATTCTTGTATCGCCTGAGGGGATACCACCATTCCTACGATTGTCGGTTGGAGTTGAATCTGCAACTGCTCTATAGGAACGATTCCGTACTTGATGATCTTGTCCAGGATGAAGGCCAAACAGCCTTCGCCAGAACCCCGATGAAGTAGCCATGGATCACCTGAATGGGCTGGATTGTCGTGGTATTCCCGGACGCCCGCCATGCACAGGAATGGTTCGTCCTCGGGACTGTTGGCCTGGATGAAGTCCGTCAGCGGCACGGCGTTCTGCTGGATGAGAGCTCCTATCATCTCCGGCGGCGTTCCGGGCAGCGGCGGACGTCTAAGCATTTTCAGGTATAGATCTTTCCGGGCAATCGGATCACGCGTAAACGGATCGACGAAGACCACGGACGGTGGTCTTAAGTCGTAGTCGGTGAAGTCGACCTCGCTCGCTGCGCTGACCACCCGTGGCTTTAACTTGGGGCTGGCGAAAATGAAGAAAGCGCGCGGAAAAGTCGCCTCGATCAAGAAGCAGCCCTGAGCCCGATAGACATCAGCATATGGCCGGAACCGGCCGATCTCCCGATCAAACTTCGCTCGGGAGACCTCCGGATCCACACTTTGGGGTTTAGGCACCTGCGACGCCCGCCTTCAGGCTGAGGAACAGGGTCACAGTATTCGGGAAACCGAAATCGCCAAGCTTCTTGTCGACGTCGAGCAAGTTGCCGGCCTCATCCTTGAATTCCCAATTCTCGGCTGGTTGGGCGACATTCTGCGTGTTCTCAAGGGCTTTGGTACGAATGACGTGAAGCGGCTGGTTGGGATTGGCTTCGACCTGCGTGGGCTGGCCGTTCACCACCACCGTGATCTCGATCTTGCCCGGTCCGCCGCCGTGATTATCGCCCTTACCCGAATCCTTCGACATTGTCCTACTCCTGTGGCTTGCCAACCGCCCCACGCCCTGGCACCCACCTGCGAGTGAGACCGGCGGTCTTCAATCGTTCACCCGGCGCCACGGCCGCGAGTACGCGAAAGACAGGGGATAAGCTACCGAATCGGTGCTTGCCTTCTTTTATGGGTGACTTGAGCCGCAAGTAAATGGTCTCAAATTGCTCCTCACAACTATAATCGATTAGAGCAATGCGAAAATATTGGCGACACGCCTATTCATCTGCTCTCTCACTCGCCTGCTCCGTGCTCGGCAAGGGGAGCTTTGATCTGCGTCACGCGTCCCCAAGCAGCTGATTGCGCCGGCAGCGCCATAGGAACCGTCGTTCAGAGTCTTCACCACTCAAGCACCCGCATGGATGCATGCCGAC
Source organism: Mesorhizobium sp. (assembly GCA_004963905.1). Taxonomy (GTDB): domain Bacteria; phylum Pseudomonadota; class Alphaproteobacteria; order Rhizobiales; family Rhizobiaceae; genus Mesorhizobium. The sequence goes on along the minus strand of SUGL01000010.1, from coordinate 147,482 downwards.
GCTCGTCTCCACAAAACAGCGCAAGTGGTGCCTTGTTGGATAAGGTCGCCTCGTACCTGGTGCAGCATCTCTCGGAACGCATGCCGCTGCGAGACCAGGCCTCATCATCGCGTCACATAGGAGCTGAAGCTTTCCGGATCGGGTATCCAATCGGCATCCAGTTGCTCGGCGATATGGTTGAATTCTGCCCTCAGGACAAGAGTGAGTAGAGCAGCCCCGCTACGAAAATCCCATCCTGGTTCGTTTGACGCATCGACTATTCAGATTGATTGGCGTGATACCCGGCGCGGCCGCAACACGCGAGGCCGTCAACCGCTGAGCAGAAAACCAGCCTTCGCCTTCCGCGGCGGCGGACCTCGTCAGCCTCTCGAAAGCTTGCCTGAGTAGGTTGCTCATGTGATCTGTGGAAGTGAGGATAGCGTGCACCCGTACAAACTAGACATTCATCGTGGCAGCTTGGCTGCAGGTGCAGCACGCCGTACCGCACGAGCAAGCGGACAGGCCGGCCAAGCCGGTTTTGAGCAGCACTTGGGCGAACTGCAGGCGGCGGACGAGTTGATGGGTGCGCCAGGCGAGGAGGTCCTCGTCAATGGCTCGCATGGTAAAGGTGAGTTGAGACCAACGAAGAGGCAGAGGATCCAAAGCAATCTGCAGCATGCTGTCACTGAGCGGCAACCAGGTGAGGTTGGCAACTCAGGCGCTCGCGTGATGATGCAACTCCCCACCCATCAGGTGGGTACATCGGAACGGGAGGCGCAACTTGTGATGCAGGGGGACGAGCACGAATACACCCCAGCACCGCATCTCGACGGGTCGATGCCCTCGACAGTGCAGCCGGATCGTCCAATTGTGGTCCCCGACGGTGCCGACAAGCGTCCTGTTTATTCCAACGATGCCACCGCCATCGAAGGGCTGAAGTCAGCACTCCTTGCGGGTAAAGCCAGGCCGGACACGGTCACTCGCAGCACAAATTCTCTTTTCGGCTTTAGTCGTTGGCTCTTTCAAAACAACAAGCCAGGGCTTGCTGCTCGGCTTTACCATCCGTCGCTGAGCCAGGATCTCGAGGAGTACGAGAGTAGGGGTGGTTCCTCCACCGTGGCTGGCGCACTGCGTCAATTGATGAAGTCGATGGGCGGAGCCGGCCCGATTGTGGGTCGCGCTGTCCTGAACCCCCATCCTGACGACGCCGCGCTCACCAGACATTTCAGATCCGCGAGCGGCTACGCAACTGCTCTTAACCATTTCAGTCATTACCTACGTCAAAATGACAAGCTCGGAATTGCGGGTCGCATTTACGATAAATCGCTGGATAAAGATGTTGAGAGCTACAAGGCCGCCTCCTCTAATGGTGGAGCTCCGATCGAATCTGCGCTGGTTTATCTCCGCAAGAACCCGCCGCGCGTTATACTCGGGAATCATCTGGAAAACGCGGTCAGCATGGAGGCTCGTCCCCGTGGCGACGCTGCTCAGCATACCGCACCACAGCAGGGATTCGATTGGCCAGAGGAGCTCCTGCCGGTAGGTTATAAGGAGGGCACCGATCTACCATTGTCTCTCGCCCCAACCGCGCACCAACACCAAGCGCCCGACTTTGGAGAGGCCGTCCCTCACTTGAACTGGCGCCACGGCGACCAGGGCGCCCCGGAGGAGCTGGTAGCTGCACGGGACAGGAGCAGCCCGCTGCCAAGCGAGGCGGTGCCACATAAATCTGGACGGGGACTCGCTACGCAGCCCAGATTGTGGGCGGAGAAATCCGCCTCGCCAGAGCTCTTTCGACGGCGGGCGGAGCAGGCTCTGCCGGCGTCCGCCAGAGGTGTGGAGACATCCTCCGCGGTTGATGAAGCCGCGCAGGCCGCTCGCCAAGCTTTGGCTTGGTTGCAGCAGGAGATGGAGGGGATCGAACCGATGCAGGATCCTCATAAGGTGGCTACACCGGAATGTGAGGCGCAGCTCGTCAGGCAGAGGGATGAGCACGAATCCACCCCAGCACCGCATCCCGGAGGTGGTGGGTCGATGCCCTCGACAGTGCAGCCGGATCGTCCAATTGTAGTCCCCGACGGTGCCGACAAGCGTCCTGTCTATTCCAACGATGCGACCGCTATCGAAGGGCTGAGGGCAGCATTCCACGCGGGTAAGGCCAAAGCGAACACGGTCACTTACAATGTAAATTCTCTTTTCGGCTTTAGTCGGTGGCTCCTTCAAAACAACAAGCCAGGGTTTGCTGCTCGGCTTTACCATTCGTCGCTGGATCAGGATCTCAAGGAGTACGAGAGTACGGGTGGTTCCTCCACCGTGGCTGGCGCACTGCGTTACCTCAAGAAGTCGACAGGCGGAGCCCAGATTATGGCTCGCCCTGTCGTGATCCCCTATCCTGACGATGCCGAGCTCATTAGAAATTACAGAGCCGCTTCGACCAAGGAGTACCTGGCAGCGCCTGCGACCGGACGGAATCCAGATACCGTGGGCGGCTATACAAATTTTCTTAGACATTTTAGTCAGTACCTGCGTCAAAATAACAAGCTTGGGATTGCGGCTCGGATTCACGACAAATCGCTGGATAAAGATGTTGAGAGCTTCAAGGCTGTCTCCTATGGTAATAGGCTAAGTATCAGTTCTGCATTGGCTCACCTCCGGGATATCCTGCCGCGCATTGTGCTCGGGCGCGAAACTGTCCTTTCTGCTCATCCGGCAGACGCAGTCACCAGGCGCGTTGGGGCCGCTGCTGAAGCTGGGCCAGCGGCACCGGCAAGAGCTCCCCAACCCGCCTCGCCAGCAACCGCTAGGCTGCCAGGCACCTACCGCGGCCTTCCACTGGTTGATGTGACCACACTGACTACCAGTTCCTCTGGGGCTCAGATCGGGGCGCTCGATCCGACAGCCCCGTCCAACGTTGCAACGGGGCGGGTGCTCGGCGCCGCCGAATGGCTGAGCGACGCCCATATCCAGAGAGATTACAATTTGCTGGAGGGGCAACTGCAGGGGATCAATCCGGCGCTCGCTGCCCGGACTCGGCTGGTGGATCCTTCCGTATCCCATCTACTGCGACACACGTCGCCGCAAGACGCTCGAGGCATATTGCAGTCCATCTATAATCAAAACAACGCCACAGCCGACTTCCTGTTCTTGCCAGTGAATAATGGCACGGCTACTAGCCCCGGCACCCATTGGTCGCTGCTGCTCGTTGATCGCCGCGACCCGGAAAGGCGGTTCGCCTATCACTACGACTCCCTCCAGCGAGAGGGATATAACGACGTGCCTGCAAAACAGCTCGCAGGACTGCTGAATGCCACCTTGGCGCCAGCCCCCATGGCCAGACAGACGAACCATTATGATTGCGGCGTATTTGTCCTGGAGGGCACGTGGGCGCTGGTTGAACGATTGGTGAAAGGGCAGCGGCCAGACCACGAGCCGCTGCCCCTCGACAACCTCGTTGCCGATCGGCAGGCGCTGCAAGACCGGCTAAGGAGGCGCTTGCCGCACGAGGAAGAGCCGCGGCAGCTGCTGGAGGATGAACCCGCCTCCCCACCGATGATGGCATTCGAGCCAGGGGAACTGCGGCAACTGTTGGAAGACGAGCCTGCCTCCCCACCAATGATGGCGTTCGAGCCAGGGGAACTGCGGCAACTGTTGGAGGACGAACCTGCCTCCCCACCAATGATGGCGTTCGAGCCAGGGGAACTGCGGCAACTGTTGGAGGACGAGCCTGCCTCCCCACCAATGATGGCGTTCGAGCCAGGGGAACTGCGGCAGCTGTTGGAGGATGAACCCGCTTCCCCACCGATGATGGCGTTCGAGCCAGGGGAACTGCGGCAACTGTTGGAGGATGAACCCGCTTCCCCACCGATGATGGCGTTCGAGCCAGGGGAACTGCGGCAACTGTTGGAAGACGAGCCTGCCTCCACTTGGGCACAAATCAATTCGACCCCACATGCGCGAGCGGACGGTGTTCATCAGCCAGCCCAGGCGCCGTGGCTCCCTGAACGCAGAAGATAACTTTGCGGAGGAGCGGTCACGCAACTGTCGGCGGCGCCGGGCCTCAGGGTGAATGGAAAGGATGGAGTGGAGGATGGTGTCGCGTGAAGGCGCAACACGCGTGCTGACCGACCTGATACGTAGGAAGTCGTTCATTGCTCCCAAATCGTATGTGAGGAACATTCCTGTCCCGGCTGCGCCGCGCGATGCTAGGTCGCGTTGTTCAGCGGGCCAAGCCGATGACACCTACGAAGCTACTGATCGGGCAGATCGCCGTTGTGTGCGCAATTGTCATTATCGGCGTATGGACGGCAACCCAATGGTGCGCTCAAATGCTGACCTACCAGACGCCTCTCGGCGCACCATGGTTTCTCTTCGCCGGCTGGCCAATCTACAAGCCGTGGAAGCTGTTTGAATGGTGGTTCCACTTCGATGCTTATGCGCCGGAGGTCTTCGACAAAGCCGGTACGCTTGCAGGCGCCAGCGGATTCCTGGGCTGTGCCGCCGCAATCGCTGGCTCGCTTTTGCGCGCGCGACAGCGCGGGTCGGTTACGACCTATGGGTCTTCACGGTGGGCCACGACTCATGAGGTCGAGACGGCAGGGTTGTTACGGCCGGCGGGCGTTTTCCTCGGTAGGCTGAACGATCGCTATCTGCGCCATGACGGCCCGGAGCACGTCATGGCATTTGCGCCGACGCGTTCGGGCAAGGGCGTGGGGCTGGTTGTTCCAACGCTACTTTCCTGGACCGGGTCTGCCATCATTCATGATATAAAAGGCGAAAATTGGCAGTTGACCTCCGGCTGGCGGTCGAAATTCTCGTACTGCCTTCTGTTCAATCCGACCGACCCGAGATCGGCACGCTACAACCCGCTGCTGGAGGTGCGCAAAGGCCCAGATGAGATCCGGGACGTTCAAAACATCGCCGACATCCTCGTCGATCCCGAGGGCGCGCTGGAGCGACGGAACCACTGGGAGAAGACCAGCCATTCACTCCTAGTTGGCGCCATTTTGCACGTGCTCTACGCTGAAGAGGACAAGACGCTGGCCCGCGTCGCCACCTTCCTGTCGGACCCGCAACGCTCGTTTGCCGCAACGCTACGGCGGATGATGACGACAAATCATCTCGGGACGGGGCATAACCCTCAGGTCCATCCCGTAGTGGCCTCGGCGGCTCGCGAACTCCTGAACAAGTCGGAAAACGAGCGCTCAGGCGTCCTCTCGACCGCCATGTCCTTTCTCGGGCTTTATCGTGATCCAACGGTCGCGGCGGCCACTTCGTCCTGCGACTGGCGCATCGCTGACCTAGTGGGTGGAGAGCGACCGCTGTCGCTCTATCTGGTCGTGCCGCCTTCGGATATCTCGCGCACCAAGCCTTTGGTGCGACTGATCTTGAACCAGATCGGCAGGCGGTTGACGGAGCGTCTGGAGGGGGACCCGAAGAAGAGCCGTAAGCATCAGCTGCTCATGATGCTGGACGAGTTTCCGGCGCTCGGTCGCCTCGACTTCTTCGAAACGGCGCTCGCCTTCATGGCAGGTTATGGCATTCGCTCCTATCTGATCGCACAATCTTTGAACCAGGTTTCAAAGGCCTATGGCGAGAACAATGCTATTCTCGACAATTGCCACGTGCGAATTGCCTTTTCCTCCAATGACGAACGCACGGCCAAGCGCATCTCGGATGCCCTCGGCACCGCAACCGAACTTAGGTCGATGCGCAACTATGCGGGCCATCGGCTTGCGCCCTGGCTTTCACATGTCATGGTGAGCCGCCAGGAAACCGCGCGCCCGCTCCTGACGCCAGGCGAGGTGATGCAATTGCCGCCGTCAGACGAATTGGTCCTGGTTTCTGGGTTGCCGCCGATCCGCGCCAAGAAGCTGCGCTATTATCAGGATCAGAATTTCACAGATCGGGTGCTGCCTGCGCCGGTGCTGCACGACGGGCCCTATGCGGACTGCCCTGCATCACGCCCGGACGGCTGGACTGGACAAGTGTGCAGCGTCGATAGCCGACTTGCTGCGGACGAGGAAAGCGCCGACGCGCCAGTTGAAGACGAGGGAGGCGTTCAGCAGCAACGCCATCCAAGCCTGCCCGAAGAAGACGTTGTTGTCTCTCAAGAGCCCGATCAGGCCGATCTGTACAAGCCCGCAGACGATGACAGCGAAGCGCTCGCGGACAAGCGTGTCATGGATCGGATTTCCACTGCGGCCCGCGCCTACGGTATCAACGAGGGCAGGGGCGACGATGTCATTCCCGGCTTCTGAAGTCCGCTGAGTTGCAGAGCGCACCTCAGCGTAGATAACGGCCATAAGCAATTTTGAGCGTCTGGCCGATGCTTCTCCCGTCGCCGGCGCAACGCCGGGCCGTCGGAACGAGCCGCATGAAGCCGCACCGCATTCGCCATCAGTTTCTGCTTGAGCCGGAGCTCAGCGAGAAACTGGACAACCTCAGTCGCGATCCGTCAACGACCAAATCAGCGATCGTGGCGAAGGCGATCGAGGCGTTCATCGAGCGGCGTGGCGAGAGCGAGTTCGATCGGCGCTACGGCGTAAGGCTTGACCGGCTCTCCCGCGATCTTGCCCACGTCAGGCGCGATTCCGAGGTGATCCTGGAGAGCCTGGCGCTCTTCATCCGCTTTTCGATCACCCTTCATGCCCACACGCCGGTCCCGGATCGGGCAACGCAGGCTATTGCCCAAGAGCGTTTCGAGAAATTCGTTGAGAAGGTCGGCCGCCAGATCGCTTCCGGCAAAAAGTCGCTTAGCAAAGACAATGGTGGGGGAGGGGAAGGATGAGCTCTCATCCCGAGGCCGACCACCGGCGGCGTGTCATGCTACGCACCGCCATGGGTCCGGCAATCACCGAAGCCCTGGCCGATCCGTCCGTCATCGAGGTGATGGTCAATCCCGACGGCGCGCTGCGACTCGACCGGTTAGGCGAAGGTCGGGTCGATACCGACGTTCACATGCACCCGTCCGAGGCAGAACGTATCATCCGCCTGGTTGCTTCGCACGTGCGCGCCGAGGCGCACGCCGACAACCCGATCGTCAGTGCCGAATTGCCGTCTGGCGAACGCTTCGAAGGCCTGCTGCCACCTGTGGTGTTGGCGCCATGTTTTGCCATCCGCAAGCCCGCCGCGAAAGTCTACACCCTGGCCGACTATGTTGCCGAACGCATCATGCTGCCGCTGCAGGCCGATGCGCTGAAAAAGGCCGTCCGCGAGCGGCGCAACATGCTGATCGCCGGCGGCACTTCCTCGGGGAAGACAACACTCGCCAACACTCTGCTGGCTGAAGTCGCCGAATGCGACGATCGGGTGATCCTGATCGAGGACACACGCGAACTGCAGTGCGCGGCCAGGGACTGCGTTGCCCTGAGAACGAGGCGGGGCTCGGTCACCCTTGCCGATCTCGTGCGCTCGACGCTGAGGCTCAGGCCGGACCGCATCATCGTGGGCGAGGTGAGGGGCGCGGAAGCGCTCGACATGCTGAAGGCATGGAACACCGGGCACCCAGGCGGCATCGCTACCGTACACGCCAATTCCGCGCGCTCGGCTCTCTATCGCATTGAGCAACTCGCCCAGGAAGCGGTGGTCACCGTTCCCCGCCGGCTCATCGCTGAGGCGATAGATCTGATCGTCTTTATAGCGGGACGCGGCTCGTCGCGCCACATCGACGCAATCGCCGAGGTCACCGGTCTCGACGGCAGCGGCGATTACGCCGTTGCCCCGCTCACGCTTTCGCAACTCCAGCAGCTTTGAAAGGCCTTCCTCATGCGCAAGAAGCTTCGCTTTCTTTCGTCCACAGCGCTCGCGTTTCTTATCACGGCCCCGGTTTATGCGGCCGGCTCCGGCATGCCGTGGGAGCAGCCGCTGCAGCAGATCCTGGAGTCCGTGCAGGGACCGGTCGCCAAGATCGTTGCGGTGATCATCATTATCACCACCGGCCTGACGCTTGCCTTCGGCGACACCGCCGGTGGTTTTCGGCGCCTGATTCAGATCGTCTTCGGTCTGTCGATCGCCTTCGCGGCATCGAGCTTCTTCCTCTCCTTCTTCTCCTTCGGTGGTGGGGCGCTCGTCTGATGGCCGCCGGGGAGCAGCATATCGAGGGCTTCGCAGTACCGGTCCACCGGGCGCTGACCGAGCCGATCCTGCTCGGCGGGGCTCCGCGCGCGGTGGCGATCCTCAACGGTACAGTGGCCGCGGCCATTGGCTTCGGCTTGCAGCAATGGATTGCTGGTCTGGTGCTTTGGATCGCGGGCCACTCGTTAGCGGTCTTTGCCGCAAGACGCGATCCGGACTTCGCCAGCGTGCTTGTGCGCCACCTACGTCTGAAGGGGTGGCTTGCATGCTGAACCTTTCGGAATATCGAAGCAAAGCCGACCGGCTTGCCGACCATCTACCCTGGGCTGCCTTGGTGGCGCCCGGCATCGTGCTCAACAAGGACGGCAGCTTTCAGCGGACGTTGCGGTTCCGCGGCCCGGATCTCGAAAGTGCGACGGAGGCTGAACTCGTCGGCATTTGCGCCCGGGCGAACAATGCTCTCAGACGCCTTGGCTCTGGCTGGGCATTGTTCTTTGAGGCCGAGCGCATAGAAGCGCTGGGCTATCCGAACTCGCATTTTCCTGACGCCGCGTCGTGGCTGGTCGACGAAGAACGCCGCGCTGCTTTCGAGGGGAAGGTAGCGCACTACGAGAGCCGCTATCATCTGACCTTGGTGTTTATGCCACCGCCGGACGCCCAGGCGCGCGCAGAAAGCGCGCTCGTCGACTCTCATTATTCCCAAGGAGAAAGAGACTGGCGCCAGGATCTGGCGAGGTTCCGTGACGAGACCAACCGCGTGCTCGATCTCTTCTCGGGTTTCATGTCCGAAGTACGCGTCCTCGATGATGCTCAGACGCTGACCTACCTCCACGGCACGATTTCGCCTCGCCGCCATCCTATCATGGCCCCCGAAACGCCGATATATCTGGATGCAATACTGGTCGATGCGCCGCTTACCGGTGGCCTGGAGCCGATGCTGGGTGAGCAGCATCTTCGCACACTGACCATCCTCGGCTTTCCGAACCTCACCCGGCCCGGGATCCTCGATACCCTCAATCATCAGGATTTCGCCTATCGCTGGATGACGCGCTTCATTCCGCTCGAGAAAACGGAAGCCACGAAGACGCTGACGCGGTTGCGCCGGCAGTGGTTTGCCAAGCGCAAATCGATCATGGCAATCCTACGCGAGGTCATTACCAACGAGCCGGTCCCGCTTGTCGACAGCGATGCCGACAACAAGGCGCTCGATGCCGACGAAGCCCTTCAGGCATTGGGCGGCGATCATGTGAGCTTCGGCTATCTCACCACGACCGTGACGGTGTGGGGCGAGGATCGCCAAGCCGCTGCAGAGAAGCTTCGCGCGGTCGAGCGCATCATCAATGGGATCGGTTTCACCACGATCCGAGAAGGCGTCAATGCGGTCGAGGCTTGGCTCGGCTCATTGCCTGGCCATGTCTACGCTAACGTTCGCCAACCGCTCGTTCATACTTTGAACCTTGCCCATCTCATGCCGCTGTCGTCGGTTTGGGCCGGTCCTGCGACAAACGAGTATCTCGCGAAAGTCACCCAAACCGAAGCGCCACCGCTTCTCGTTGCCGAGACCAGCGGGTCGACACCGTTTCGGCTTTCCACCCACGTCGAAGATGTCGGCCACATGCTGGCTGTTGGTCCGACCGGCGCCGGCAAGTCGGTTCTGCTTGCTCTGATTGCTCTGCAGTTCAGGCGCTATGCCGGCGCCCAGGTTTATGTCTTCGACAAAGGCAATTCGGCCCGTGCTGCAACACTTGCCATGGGTGGAGAACACCACGCGCTAGGAGCGGACAGTTCCCTTGCCTTTCAGCCACTGCGCAGCATCAACGACCAGGCTAGCCGAAGCTGGGCGGCCGAATGGATCGCCAGCCTTATTGCCCACGAGAACGTCACCGTCACGCCGGAGGTGAAGGAGGCTATCTGGTCAGCGCTGGCCAGCCTTGCCACCGCGCCGGCGCAGGAACGCACACTGACCGGCCTTTCGGTCCTGCTTCAATCCAATGCGCTGAAGTCCGCATTGATGCCCTACACGCTCGACGGTCCCTTCGGCCGCCTGCTCGATGCCGATCATGATGGGCTGGCCTTGTCGGATGTGCAGTGTTTCGAGACCGAGGAGCTGATGCACAGCCAAGGCGCTTTGCTGCCGGTGCTTACCTATCTGTTCCAGCGACTTGAGGAACGGTTCGACGGACGGCCCACGCTGATCATGCTCGACGAGGCGTGGGTCTATCTCGACAATCCGCTGTTCGCCGCCCGCATCCGCGAATGGCTGAAGGTGCTGCGAAAGAAGAACGTGTCGGTTGTCTTCGCTACGCAGTCGCTGGCTGATATCGCGGGCTCTGCCATAGCGCCGGCAATCATCGAAAGCTGCCCGCAGCGCATTTTCCTTCCCAATGATCGTGCCGTGGAACCCCAGGCGCGCACAGCCTACGAACGCTTCGGTTTAAGCGAGCGGCAGATCGAATTGATCGCCCGCGCCACGCCGAAGCGTCAGTATTATCTGCAATCGCGCCGCGGCAACCGTCTGTTCGAGCTCGGGCTTGGCCCCATCGCTCTTGCGCTTTGCGGTGCTTCCGATCCGGCCACGCAGACTCTGATCGACAGGATCCTGTCCGAAGACGGGCAAGGCAGCTTTGCCTCGCAGTTCCTGATCGCGCGCGGCCTCGATTGGGCCGGCGAACTTCTCAAGCAATTCCCTCAACCAGACAAGGAGCAATTAGCATGATGCGGCGACGCCTTCTCTCCGGCCTGATCACCGTTTCCCTGATCGCCAAGCCTATGGCCGACTATGTGCAGCCCGCCTACGCCCTTATCGTGTTCGATCCGTCCAATTATGCGCAGAACGTGCTGACGGCCGCGCGCGCCCTGGAGCAGATCAACAACCAGATCCAGTCGCTGCAGAATCAGGCGACCATGCTGCAGAACATGGCGCGCAATCTTCACCGTCTGGATTTCTCTTCCGTTGGCCAACTCACCGGTTCGCTCCATCGCATCGACGGCTTGATGGACCAGGCGAGTGGCCTCAGCTTTGATCTGGGCAAGCTTCAAGACCAGTGGCGCAGCCAATATCCGGAAAGCTACGACGCCACGATCAAGGTCAGCGATGTGGCGAGTGCTGCGCGCGAGCGTTGGCAAAGCGCCATGCAGGCGTTCCGCCAGACCATGGGGGTCCAGTCGCAAATCGTCGAGAACGTCCGCGCCGACGGCGATCTGCTCGCCGATCTCGTCAACCGCAGCCAAGGGGCGGCCGGTGCGCTTCAGGCAAGCCAGGCCACCAACCAGCTGATGGCGCTTTCGACAAAGCAGCAGATGCAGATCCAGACGCTGCTCGCAACGCAGTTTCGAGCTGAGGCCGAGGATGCCGCCCGCAAGGCCCAGTCAGAGGAAGCCGCCCGCGAGATGACGAAGCGATTCTTGGGTACCGGCTCGGCTTATCCCGGCAATTAATCACGAGTTCATCACGACGAGGAAGGCAGCGGCATGAACGACCTTGGCGTCATCGATCGCTTCATGGAGACCTTCATCCGCTACATCGACAGCGGGTTCGGTCTGCTCTCGGGCGACGTCGCCTTCCTCACTACCATTCTGATCGGCATTGACATCACACTTGCCGGCCTGGCGTGGGCGCTCGGCGAGGAGACCAGCGTTCTCGGCCGGCTTGTCCGCAAGGTGCTCTATGTTGGCGTCTTCGCCTTCATCCTGAACAATTTCAAGAACCTCGCCGATATCATTTATCGTTCTTTTGCCGGTCTCGGGATTAATGCGTCGGCCGGCAATCTGTCGGCAGACAATCTCCTGCGCCCGGGCCGCATTGCCGCGACCGGTTTCGAAGGTGCTTGGCCAATGCTTGACCAAGCCAGTCAGCTCCTGGGCTTCCCGGAAATCTTCGGCAACGCACTGACCATCTTCGTGCTGCTGATGGCCTGGTTCCTGGTCATCATCGCCTTCTTCATCCTTTCCATCCAGCTTTTCATCACCATCCTTGAGTTCAAGCTCACCACGCTGGCAGGTTTTGTTTTGGTTCCATTCGCACTTTGGAACCGTTCAGCGTTCCTGGCCGAACGCGTGCTCGGCCATGTTATCTCGTCAGGCATCAAGGTGATGGTGCTCGCCGTCATTGTCGGCATCGGCTCCACGCTCTTCGGGGAGTTCGCTTCCGCATTGCAAGGCAAGGAGCCGGATCTGGCCGCTGCCATGTCCCAGGTACTGGGCGCACTGGCACTGCTTGGCCTTGGCATTTTTGGGCCGGGGATCGCGTCGGGTCTTGTCTCAGGCGCACCGCAGCTTGGCGCGGGCGCCGCCCTCGGCACGACCGCGGCGGCAGCGGGTGTATCACTCGTTGCTGGAGGCACGGCATTTTCTGGCGCGCGTATGGCAACCAGCGGCGGTCTCGCCGCCATCCGCGCCGGCACAACAATGGGATCGGCTGCTTCCACGTCCTGGCAGATCGGGCGCGCAACCTCGCCCGACGTTGGCCTCTCCGGTGTGGCTGCTGGAATGCATGGTGTAACCAGTGCCGCTGGCGGCGCCGCTATACGCGTAGCGCGATCCGCCACTGCAAGTGTTGGGCGCAACGCCGATGCCGGGCGCGATGCCGCGTGGACCGCGACCGGCGGCACGCCGACCGCGTCAATGACCGAGCGCTCTGCCGGTTCGGCCACTGTTTCGGCGCCGACGTGGGCAAGGCGCCTACGTTCTGAACAGACCGCCCGTGCACATCGCCACGCTGCCATGCAAGCTGTCCGAGACGGAGACCGGCCGGGAGGCAGCGCCAACCCCTCTCTCAACGACAAGGATGACTAGATGCTCTTCAAGCGACCCGTGCACCGTTACGGCAAAACACCCGAACCGGTCACGCCGTATCAAAAAGCCGCCCAGCTGTGGGACGAGCGCATCGGCTCATCTCGACTGCAGGCCAGGAACTGGCGGCTCATGGCCCTTGGGTGCCTGGCCTTGGCGACCGGACTTTCCGGCGGACTCGTATGGCAGTCGATGCAAAGCCGTGTCGTGCCTTACGTCGTCGAGGTCGATGGCTTCGGCGAGACGCGCGCCGTCGCGCCGGCAATCCGGAATTATGAGCCCTCGGATGCTCAGATCGCCTGGCATCTCGGCCGCTTCATCCAGAATGTCCGTTCCGTTTCCACCGATCCGGTTTTGGTACGGCAGAACTGGTTCGCAGCTTACGACTTTGCTAGCGATCGCGCAGCGCTCTTCCTCAACGAATACGCCAAGGCGAACGACCCCTTCGGTCAGATCGGAACGCGCAGTGTCTCGGTACAGGTCACCAGCGTGGTCAGGGCCTCCGAAAGTTCATTCCAGGTCAAATGGACCGAGCAGGTGTTTGAGCGCGGAAGCCTTGCCAGCACGATGCGCTGGACTGCGATCCTCACGATCGTGATCCGCTCGCCAAGCAATACGGATCAGCTGCGCAAGAATCCGCTCGGCGTCTTCATCAACGCCATTGACTGGTCACGCGAGCTCGACAGCGCCGTCCCACCCCCCCTTTCTCCGACGGAGTCCACCAATGAAAGATAAAATGTCACCGATTCGTGCCGTGCTGATCCTATCGGTGTCGGCAGCGGTCGTTTCCGCTTGTGCATCGAAGAAGGTGCCGCCGCCTGAGATTTCCTATGACGCTGCTGACTTCAAACCGGCCGCGATCGAGAAGGCGCCGGAGAGGCCGATTAGAATTGTCGAGGTGCCAAAACCACTGCCGCTGCCTGGCCAATTGCAGCCCGAGTCCGGCAAGGCCGAGGACAAGCGCCCCCCTGAAGAACGCGTCGCTGATGCCAACAAAGCCGCGACCCAGCAACCCACCAAGTACGGGTATGTTAATGCCGTGCAAGTCTACCCCTTCACCGATGGCGCGCTTTATCAGCTCTATGCCGCGCCGGAGCGCGTGACCGACATCGCTCTGCAGCCGGGCGAGAAACTAACCGCCGTGTCGGCTGGCGACACCGTGCGCTGGGTCATAGGCGATACCGCAAGCGGCACCGGTGACAATCAGCGCACCCATGTTCTGGTGAAACCCTTCGCGCCGGGTCTTGCCACCAATGTCGTCATTACGACGGACCGGCGGACCTATCATTTGCAGCTTCAAAGCACCGAGAAGACAGCAATGGCGGCAATCTCCTGGACCTACAGCCAAGACCAGATCATCGCGCTTCGCCAGCGCAATGCTCAAGCCGAGGCAGTTACACCGGTCGCGTCGAATATCGCGCTCGAAAACCTTCGCTTTCGCTACTCGATCAGTGGCGACACACCGCCCTGGAGACCGACGCGAGCCTTCGACGACGGCAGCAAGGTCTATATTGAGTTCCCTCGTCGCATAGATCAGGGCGAGGCGCCACCACTCTTCATCGTCGGCGCAGATGGGAGCAGCGAGCTCGTCAACTATCGCGTGCGCGGCAACTATTACATCGTCGATCGGCTCTTCGCCGCGGCCGAACTTCGCCTCGGCACCAAGCAGCAGCAGGTGATCCGCATCAGCAGGATTGACGACAGGCAACCGCTACGGCGGATCTCGCTCTTTTCGCGTTCCAGCCGGTGAGGTGAGGGCTCATGATCGAAAATTCCCGCTCTGGCATCCCGCCGAAACTGGATCCCGAGGAACTGCAGCTTCGGGCCTCTCCCCGCCGCGTGGTGCGGTTCAGGCGCGGTGTGATCATCGCGATCGCAGCGCTCGGATCCGGCGCTGTGTTCGGCGTTGCCATGATGGCGCTCCAGGGGCCGGCCCTTCGCATCAGGGATCAGGCGGAAGATCCCTACAGCACTGAGCGCAAACCAACCGTCGAGGGACTCGATACGCTTCCCCATGACTATTCCGGCATGAAGCCGAAGCCTCCCGTCCTTGGGCCACCTTTGCCGGGCGACCTCGGTCGCCCCATCCTCGAGCGGCAGCGCCAGCTCGGCATCGTGCCGGGTCAAGACATCTCGGCCGAGGAGCAGCGTCTAGCGCAGCAGGCGATCGAAGCGCGTGAATCGCAGGTGCTTTTCCGCGTCGAAAATCGAGCTCAACAGACAGATGTCGGTGAGAGCGTGCAAACTGCTCAGCATCCATTTGAGGCACTTCCCCAATCCGAAGCAGCACGCGCGTCTGCCTCGGTGGCGCCGGCGGAAGGCGACCAGAACAATCAGCAGCGAAAGCTTGATTTCCTCAGCCAGCGGAGCACTGGCGGGATCTACAATCCGCATGCGCTGCAGACGCCGATCTCGCCGTATCAACTGATGGCTGGCAGCGTGATTGCCGCCAGCCTGATCACCGGCATCAATTCCGATTTGCCGGGCCTTGTCGTCGCGCAAGTCACCGAGAATGTGCACGACACGGTCACGGGCAACATATTGCTGATTCCGCAGGGCTCACGTCTTATCGGCGTCTACGACAGCGTCGTCGCGTTCGGGCAAAAGCGAGCGCTGCTGGTCTGGCAGCGCATTCTGCTGCCCGACGGCTCGTCGGTCGAAATCGACAATCTGCCCGCGAGCGACACCGCCGGCTACGCAGGGCTGGAAGACAAAGTCGATTTCCACACCTGGCAGCTGATCAAGGGGGTGGCGCTTGCCACATTGCTCGGTGTCGGCACGGAATTCAGCCTCGGCGAAAACGAGAGCGATCTGGTCAAGGCGATCCGGGAATCAGCCCAGCAGAACGCCAGTCGAGCCGGCCAGCGCATCACCGAAAAAAACCTCAATATCCAGCCCACCATCATCGTCCGCCCAGGTTGGCCACTGCGCGTCATCGTGCACAAGGACATCGTGCTGCGGCCATACGCGAGTTGAGCAGGAGTTACCATGGCTGACCTGAAACTTGGAAAGCTTCCAGACCGAACAGCTTCGAAGATCACCATTACCGTCAGCGCGGAGCTGGGCCAAACACTCAAGGAGTATGCTGCACTTTACCGTCAGACCTATCGTCAGTCTGAAACCGTGGCAGAACTCATCCCTTTCATGCTGGCGGCGTTTCTGGAAGGCGACCGAGCCTTTGCCAAGGCCCGAAAAGAAGGTCTGCCGACGGAGCTTGCCGAAAAATCGTGACTCCTCCGCTAGAGGCAGCTGGAACATTGCCTAGCTGTCGCGGCCTACCTGCTCCTCGCGAAGCATAGGATCAAACACCTTGGAATGCAGGTATGCGTAAGAGAGGATGTGGAAGGAAATACCGCGCAACAGCCTAAGTTTGCATTTTCGATTGGATGCGGTAGTCGCCTATGAGCGGTCAAAATGAAACGCAGCTGGTTCGCGATCGACCAAACGGCGAGCGCACTGTGCTTTGCTCAGACCGCCACCGAGTGCCTCGCCGTTCCCCCTTTGAAATATGTATCGAACTTGGCCGCGATGGTTCGAACGAAGGGGCGACTTTCAGCCCGTACGACGAAACTGTCGCCATCGAATTCAAGCGCTCGGGCAGGATCGTGGAGGGCGATGGACCTCGAGCGATGAAGGAGCTTCTCGCCGGCTTTGCCGAACCGCTCCACCAGATCGACTGCCGAGAAGGCAAAATCACACATCAGCCGCTCGATTATCCAGCCACGGACGCGATCGTCGTCGGAAAGGGCAACGCCCCGGACGGCAGCCAACCCGCCATCCGCAACCATGCGCCCGTACCCGGCAGTCGAAGCCATGTTCTGCACGTAGCCTTGGCGAAAACGACCGATGGACGAAGGGCCAAGTCCGATCAGTGTCGGGCAGCGATCCTCGGTGTAGCCCTGAAAATTGCGATGCAAAACCCCTGCGCGGGCCGCTATGGCCAGCGCATCGTCGGGCTTCGCGAAATGATCGAGTCCTATTGCCTCATATCCCTTGGCGACAATTGCCCGCGCCGCGAGTTGAGATTGGGCGAAACGCTCGGTGGGACTCGGCAGCCATGCCTCGTCGATCATCGTCTGATGCTTCTTGAACCAGGGCACATGTGCGTAGCCGAACAGAGCCATCCGGTCTGGTTCCAAGGTCAGTGCCTGCGCCACCGTGGAACAGATCGTCTCGCGTGTCTGATTCGGGAGCCCGTAGAGCAGGTCCAGATTGACCGATTCAACGCCCCGCGAACGAACCCCGTCGACGACTGCCTTGGTCTGCAAAAAACTTTGCTCACGATTAATTGCTTTTTGCACTTGCGGATCGAAATCCTGCACGCCGAGGCTCGCCCGCGTTACGCCGATTTGAGCAAGCGCATCAAGGCGCGCCTTGTCCATGTCGTTGGTTCCGATTTCGATGCTGACCGTAGCATCCGGGAGAAGGTCGAAGCTGTCCCGCAAGGCCGCTCCAAGAGCAACCATGTCATCGGGCCTCAGCATCGTTGGCGAACCGCCACCGAAGTGGATTGCACGGACATGTGCCTTGCCGCTCACCAGACCGGCAATCGTGACGATTTCGGCATTCAGCGAGCGCAGATAAGCGGCCACCGGCTCATATTGGTGCGTCTGCTTGGTGTGACAGGCGCAGAACCAGCAGAGCTTGTCGCAGTAAGGAATGTGCAAATACAGCGAGATTTCGTCGCCACTTTCCAGCGCCTCCAACCAGCCACGGTAAATGGCAGCATCGACCCCGGAATGGAAATGCGGCGCCGTCGGATAGCTTGTGTAGCGTGGGACGTTCTCGCTGAGTTTGACAGCTATTTCCGATTGCATCTCGCGTTCACCGTGTTGCCCGCCGAACACTGCACGCATCGCTGAAGCAGACCCTGATCTCGATCAGCCGCGCGCATGGACAAACCGCCGCAGGACTTCTCTACCCTGGATGGGTATCCTGCCGGCAGTTAGGATCGGGTAAAGCGAACGCATGACCTTTCGGCAAGACATTCATACTTCCGGCATTCCTGTTCTTTGCCTCCCTTGCGAGGCACGGCGTCGCGGTGTCTGCGGTGCGCTCGATCCAGACAATTTGGTTGGGCTCGCCAAGACTTGCTCGCGTCGCCGGATCGAGTCAGGAATGGAGTTGACCGGCGAGGCACAGAACGTCGACAGCTACTCGAACGTGCTTTCAGGCGTGGTAAAGCTATCAAAGAGCCTGTCGGATGGGCGCCAGCAGATCGTCGGTCTCCAGTTTGCACCGAATTTTCTGGGACGTCCTTTCAAGGTGGAAAGCTCGATCAATGCGGAAGCGGCAACAGCAGTCACGCTGTGCTCGTTTCCGCGAGCGGCCGTCGAACGGATGATGAAGGCGTCACGGGAATTCGAGCATCGCCTGCTCAAACAGACGCTGAATGAACTCGATGAGGCGCGCGAGTGGATGGTGACGCTGGGGCGCAAGACAGCTCCGGAAAAGGTGGCGAGTTTTCTCCTCATGATGGCCCGGAATATCGATTCCAGTCTCGACGCGGCTTCCAGGTCAGCGTCCTTCGATCTGCCGCTGACGCGTGCCGAAATCTCTGATTTCCTTGGAATTACCAACGAAACCGTGAGCCGCCAACTGACGCGATTGCGGGCTGACGGGGTGATTCGGATTGAGAACGCACGCCATGTGACGGTGGACAGCATAAGCCGTCTGGAGAAGCGCTGTGGCGGCGGACGCGAGCGGCCCTAAGCGGCGAGGCCCATGTCGCATGGCTCCGGGGCGGGCCGTGCTTGCCTTCTAATGCGATGTCGCCGCGCCTTCGAAGAAGCGGCGTCACGGTCGAGACAGACAGCTTTCGGGCTTTGATAGGGACGACGACCAATCGCCAGGTGTGTTTCGGCACATACCGGCGAAGCACGGTCCTTAAGCTGCCACGGCTCGGCCGAACGATCGCGTTCGTTTCCAATGGGATCCGCCAACGTTTGGCAGGGCATCGGCAATAGCATCCAACGCGTCGCAGAGCCTCAGCTTTCGCCTCAATCGATCGCGTCTGCGCCCGCCCAACCCAGGGAACGCCTTCCATGAGGGGGTGAGCCCGCGCTGCGTTCCTCGTTCATTCGCCACCTGCTCATTGCGCCGCCGACACAAAATCGTGCGGCCTGACATAGATCAGGGCGAGGGGGCGGCGGCTGCGCAATTAGTGCGCTGCGGATTTGGCATCCACCAGATTCGAGATCGGGATCTGCAATGAAATTCGGCACAGAGATCGTCCTTCTAA
Source organism: Mesorhizobium sp. (assembly GCA_004963905.1). GTDB lineage: Bacteria > Pseudomonadota > Alphaproteobacteria > Rhizobiales > Rhizobiaceae > Mesorhizobium. The sequence continues at coordinate 128,398 of SUGL01000010.1, read as the reverse complement.
GCGTGTTCGCTTTTGCGGCCCTGGTGGCCGCCGGCTTCGGCGTGGATGAACCTTTCCGCCGACATATGTGGGTGTTGTTCTTCGCAGTGGCTGGTTTCACTGCGATCCTGTTGCGCAACACGGAGTTCAAGCCAGCAGCTCCGATTGACCCATCCGCTTACATGGATGGTCCGATCCGCTACGGCGCGATCGCCACCGTGTTCTGGGGTGTCGTCGGGATGCTGGTCGGCGTGGTGATCGCGCTTCAGCTCGCCTATCCCGATCTCAACATCCAGCCCTGGTTCAATTTCGGCCGTTTGCGGCCGCTGCATACATCCGGTGTCGTCTTCGCCTTCGGTGGCAACGCGCTGCTTTGCACGTCTCTGTATGTCGTGCAGCGCACCTGCCGCGCCCGCCTCTTCGGCGGTGATCTCGCCTGGTTCGTCTTCTGGGGCTACCAGCTGTTCATCGTCATGGCCGCGACCGGCTATCTGCTCGGCATCACCGAGGGCCGCGAGTACGCCGAACCCGAATGGTATGTGGATGTCTGGCTGACCATCGTCTGGGTCGCCTACCTCATTCTGTTCCTTGGCACGATCCTGAAGCGCAAGGAACCGCATATCTACGTCGCCAACTGGTTCTACCTGTCGTTCATCGTGACCATCGCGATGCTGCATGTGGTCAACAACCTGTCGATGCCAGTCTCGTTCCTGGGCTCCAAGAGCTACTCCGCCTTTTCCGGGGTCCAGGACGCGCTGACCCAATGGTGGTACGGCCACAACGCGGTCGGCTTCTTTCTCACCGCCGGCTTCCTTGGCATGATGTATTATTTCGTGCCCAAGCAGGCGAACCGGCCAGTCTATTCGTACCGGCTGTCGATCGTCCATTTCTGGGCGATCATCTTTCTCTACATCTGGGCTGGCCCGCATCACCTGCACTACACCGCCTTGCCAGATTGGGCGCAGACGCTCGGCATGGCGTTCTCGATCATGCTGTGGATGCCGTCCTGGGGCGGCATGATCAACGGCCTGATGACGCTGTCCGGCGCCTGGGACAAGCTGCGCACCGATCCGATCATCCGCATGATGGTGATGGCCGTCGCCTTCTATGGCATGTCGACCTTCGAAGGCCCGATCATGGCGATTAGGGCGGTCAATTCGCTGTCGCATTATACCGACTGGACCATCGGCCACGTCCATTCGGGCGCGCTCGGCTGGGTTGGCATGATCTCGTTCGGCGCAATCTACTACATGGTGCCGAAGCTCTGGAACCGTCACCGGCTCTACTCGCTGCGGCTCGTCACTTGGCACTTCTGGCTGGCGACACTCGGGATCGTCGTCTACGCCTCGGTCATGTGGGTGTCAGGCATCATGCAGGGCCTGATGTGGCGTGAATACGACCAGCAGGGCTTCCTGGTCTATTCCTTCGCCGAAACCGTCGCTGCCATGCACCCATACTACGTCATGCGCGCCATCGGTGGGGCCATGTACCTCTCCGGCGCCCTTATCATGGCCTGGAACATCACCATGACCATCCTCGGCCACCAGCGCGAGGAGGAGCCGATGCCGAGCCCCGTCGCCATCCGACCTGCGCGATCAGGAGCCAGGTAATGGGCTTGATGGACAAACACGCAATCATCGAGAAGAACGCCACGCTTCTTCTCGTTGGCTCGCTGCTCGTGGTGACGGTCGGCGGTATCGTCGAGATAGCGCCTCTCTTCTATCTCGACAATACGATCGAGAAGGTGGAAGGCATGCGCCCCTATTCGCCGCTCGAACTTGTCGGGCGCAACATCTATATGCGCGAGGGCTGCTTTCTCTGCCATAGCCAGATGATCAGGCCGTTCCGCGACGAAGTTGAGCGCTATGGCCACTACAGCCTGGCTGCCGAGTCCATGTACGATCACCCCTTCCAGTGGGGATCGAAGCGCACCGGGCCGGATCTCGCCAGAGTTGGCGACCGCTACTCGAATGCATGGCATGTCGCGCATCTTACCGACCCGCGCTCGGTGGTGCCGGAATCGATCATGCCGAGCTATGGGTTCCTGAAAGACACGCCGATCGACGTGAAGGATTTCTCGACGCATCTGGTCGCCAACAGGCGTGTAGCCGTCCCTTACACCGATGACATGATCGCGCACGCCAATGCGGATCTGGCGGCGCAGGCCGATCCCAATGCCGACACATCAGGCCTTGAGGCGCGTTACCCCAAAGTCAAGATCGGCGACTTCGACGGCAACCCGCAACAGGTCACCGAAATGGATGCCCTGCTCGCCTACCTGCAGATGCTTGGCACACTGGTCGACTTCAAAAATTACGACGAAGCCGCCGGCTACCGCTGAGGAGAACGCTGATGACCTACAATTTGATGCGGGCGTTTGCCGACAGCTGGGGCCTGGTTGCGATGGCGCTGTTCTTCGTCGGGTGCATCGCCTTTGCCCTACGCCCCGGCAGCCGAAGGCTGGCCGACGAAGCTGCCCGCATTCCGCTCGAGGACGAGTGATCATGAGCGACGAGCACATCGATGAGGTCTCCGGCGTCTCAACCACCGGCCATGAATGGGACGGCATCAGGGAGCTCAACAATCCTCTGCCGCGATGGTGGGTGATTACCTTCTACGTCACCATAGCGTGGGCGCTCGTCTATACGACCGCATACCCGGCATGGCCGATGCTGACCTCGGCAACCAAGGGCATGCTCGGCTATTCAAGCCGTAAGGACGTCAAGAACGACCTTGCCGCGGCCGAGGCCGCCAAGGGCAAGTATGTTGCAGCCATCCAGGCAAAGAGCGTCTCGGAGATCTTGACCGACGATGCCTTGCGCGAATTCGCGGTCGCTGCCGGGGCTGCCGCGTTCAAGGTCAACTGTACGCAATGCCACGGCTCCGGCGCTCAGGGGTCGAAGGGCTTTCCCAACCTGAATGACGATGACTGGCTCTGGGGCGGCAGCCCCGACCAGATCAAGCAGACGATCACGCACGGCCTCCGCTTTGCTTCCGATCCGGACACGCGACTGTCAGAAATGCCGGCCTTCGGCGACATCATCACCGCCGACCAGATCGCACAAGTCAGCGCCTACGTGGCCAGCCTTTCCGGCAAGGTCCGCGATGCAAGTCTGATCCAACCCGGCGCCAAGGTCTTTGCCGAGAACTGCGTCGCTTGTCACGGCGACAATGCAAAAGGCAACAGGGAATTCGGCGCCCCCGACCTGACTGACGCGATCTGGCTTTACGGGTCCGGCGAGACGGCCATCGCCGCCCAGGTTCGTGCGCCAAAGCAGGGCGTCATGCCGGCCTGGGTTGGCCGTCTCGGCGAGATCAAGGTCAAGGAACTTGCAGTTTATGTCCATTCGCTTGGCGGCGGAGAATAGGAATGGAAGCCCTATTCTTCGGTCACCCCTGCCAAGCGGACGAGGCCCGGCGCGAGCCGGGCCTCGACACCATTCCTAATGCGATCTGCACAACCCGGCAAGGCTGTCCTACCGCGAGGCTTTTCGACAGGTGCCCCTGACATTGGCTGGGAAAGTGGAGTTGCACGTGCGTGACAAGACGCAGTTGACACGGCTCGAAACAGAAACTGTCAATGCCGCCAAAACCCGCAAGCCCCTTTATGCCGCGCGTCAAAAGATCTTTCCGAAGCGCGCCTCGGGCAACTTTCGCCGCTTCAAATGGCTGGTGATGACGATCACACTTGGCATCTATTACCTGACTGCGTGGCTGCATTGGGATCGTGGCCCATTTGCCCCGGACCAGGCCGTGCTGCTCGATCTCACCAATCGGCGCTTCTACTTTTTCTTCATCGAGATCTGGCCGCAGGAATTCTTCTATGTGGCCGGCCTCCTGGTCATGGCCGGTGTTGGACTTTTCCTGATTACCTCTGCTGTCGGCCGTGCCTGGTGCGGCTATGCATGTCCGCAGACCGTGTGGGTCGATCTGTTCCTTGTCGTCGAGCGTGCGATTGAGGGGGACCGCAACGCCCGCATGAAACTCGATGCCGGCCCCTGGACCGCCCGCAAGCTGATGCTGCGGGTCTCGAAACACGCCATCTGGCTTGTCATAGGGGCGGCGACCGGTGGCGCCTGGATTTTCTATTTCGCTGATGCACCAACACTTGTGGGCGAGCTTTTCACCGGTACCGCCGCACCTGTCGCCTACATCACCATCGCCGTGCTGACGGCGACGACCTACACCTTCGGCGGCCTGATGCGCGAACAGGTCTGCACCTATATGTGCCCATGGCCGCGCATCCAGGCAGCCATGCTCGATGAGAATTCGCTCACCGTCACCTACAATGACTGGCGCGGCGAGCCGCGATCGCGCCACGCCAAGAAGGTGCAAGCCTCGGGGCAGTCCGTCGGCGACTGCGTCGACTGCAATGCCTGCGTCGCGGTCTGCCCAATGGGAATCGACATTCGCGACGGCCAGCAGCTCGAATGCATTACCTGCGCGCTGTGTATCGACGCCTGCGACGGCGTCATGGACAAGCTCGGCAAGGAGCGCGGGCTGATCTCCTACGCGACGCTCTCCGACTACAACGCCAACATGATGCTGGCGACCGCAGGCGGCTCCAGTTCAATCAATCCGTCGCTGGTCAGGACTGCTGTCGGCACCTTCTCCGATCAGGTGGCGCATTTTCACATTCGCAAGATCTTCCGGCCGCGCACCTACGTCTACATGGGCTTGTGGTCGCTGATCGGGCTGGGCCTGCTCTATTCGCTGCTGACGCGCGATCGGCTCGAACTGAACGTGCTGCATGACCGCAATCCGCAATTCGTCACACTATCCGATGGCTCCATCCGCAATGGCTATAGCGTCAAGCTGCTCAACATGATCCCTGAGCCAAGGACAATCGTCGTCACCATGCAGGGTCTGGAGGGTGCCGACATGGTCGTCGTCGGCGACGACATCCCGGCCGGCCGGTCTTTCGCCATCCCGGTCGAACCCGACCGCCTGAAAACGTTGAAGGTCTTCGTTCGCCAACCGGCGGACCAGATCCACGCCCCGGCACAGACCTTCAAGTTCCGTGTCGAGGATAAGGCGAGCTTCGAGTCGAACGAGTACGCCGCCACATTCAACGCGCCAGAGGCCGCCAAATGACCGCCAATGCCCAAAAGCCTCGCGAATTCACCGGCAGGCACATGCTGGCCATCATTCTCACCTTCTTCGGGGTGGTCATCGCGGTCAACCTGACCATGGCCACGCTCGCCAATACGAGTTGGACCGGCCTCGTCGTCGAGAACACCTATGTGGCCAGCCAGCAATTCAACAAGGAGGCCGAGGCCGGCCGCGCTCAAGCAGCGCTCGGTTGGACCGGCAAGCTGACCATCGCATGGGGCGAAGTCCGCTACAGCCTCTCCGACGCTGCAGGCAAGCCGGTTCCTCTGCACGGCGTCAAGGTGCTGTTTCGTCATCCCGCCTACGAGAAAGAGGACAAGTCCGTCACGCTCGCCCTCGCCTCCGGCCAGGAGTTCGCCGCCCAGCATATGCCGAAGGACGGCGTCTGGATCGTCGAAGTCGACACCGATGCCGGCCTGACACGACCCTATCGCGACGTCCGCAGGATTATGATTTCTCATGGAGCGCTGCAATGAGCTGTTGTGCACCGGGCGCTGAAATGGCGCTGGATCTGAACGGCGCCACGTCGGTCCTGCCATCCAGCCAGGAGATCAGGTTGGCGAGCCGATCGCTTGGCGATGATCTTCGGCAGACCGATCTTTCAGTGCCGACGGTTCATTGCGCCGCCTGTATCCAGACGATCGAGGCGGCACTTGGAAAGCTCGATCACGTCGAAAGCGCGCGCGTCAACCTGTCGACGAAGCGGGTCGCGGTCCGGTGGCGAGGAGACGAGGTGCCACCCTTCGTCGCCGCGCTTGGCAGGCTGGGCTACGAGGCGCATCTGTTCACACCCGAGGTCGATGACAAGGACAAGACGCTTGCCGAACTGATCCGCGCTGTCGCTGTTGCCGGCTTTGCGGCGGGGAACATCATGCTGCTTTCGGTCTCTGTCTGGTCCGGCGCCGAAGGTGCTACCCGCGACCTGTTTCACTGGGTCTCGGCGCTGATCGCCATTCCTGCCCTCGCCTTCGCCGGCGGAATCTTCTTCCGTTCGGCCTGGAATGCTTTGCGCCATGGTCGCATGAATATGGACGTGCCCATCGCGGTCGGTGTTTCGCTCGCCTATGCCATGAGCCTCTATGAGACGATCAATCATGGCGACCACGCCTATTTCGACGCGTCGGTATCGCTGCTGTTCTTCCTTTTGATCGGGCGCACGCTGGATCATGTGATGCGGGAGCGTGCCCGGACTGCCGTGAAGGGCCTGTCTCAGATGGCCGCGCGTGGCGCCATGGTGATGCGCGGCGACGGCGCGCGCGACTATCTGCCGGTCGGCGAGATCGAACCAGGCATGCGGTTGTTGATCGCGGCCGGTGAGAGGATCCCCGTCGACGGCAAGATCATCCAGGGAACGTCGGATCTCGACTGCTCGCTGGCCTCAGGCGAAAGCACGCCGAAAAACGTGGCGCCGGGCGAAGCAGTACAGGCCGGCGTGCTCAATCTTACCGGCCCGCTGACGATCCAGGCGACAGCCGCCGCAAAGGATTCGTTCCTGGCGGAGATGGTTCGGCTGATGGAATCCGCCGAGGGCGGTCGCGCGCACTATCGCCGCATCGCTGATCGCGTGTCGGCACTCTACGCGCCCCTGGTTCATCTCACCGCCTTCGTGACATTCCTGGGCTGGATGGCGGCGACCGGCGACTGGCACCGGGCGATGACGATCGCCATCGCTGTTCTCATCATCACATGCCCCTGCGCGCTCGGCCTCGCCGTGCCGATCGTCCAAGTGGTCGCGGCGCGGCGGCTTTTCGAGAGCGGTATCATGGTCAAGGACGGTTCGGCCATGGAGCGCCTCGCGGCGATCGATACTGCCGTGTTCGACAAGACCGGCACGCTCACGCTCGGCCAGCCCCGGCTGGTCAATGCGGACTCGATTGATCCGGGCATGCTGGCAATCGCCGCCGACATGGCCGCGCATTCGCGTCACCCGTTTTCAAAGGCCATGACCGGCTTTGCCGCTCCTGGCGGGCAACACAAATTCGATGCCGTCACAGAGCATCCGGGGTTCGGGATCGAAGCCACTGTCGCCGGAAGCACTTGGCGGCTGGGTCGACGCGGATGGGCTGGATGGAAGGCCCGGACCGGAGGTGAAGGCAAACATGGCTATGGTGGAACGGCCCTGACAAAAGACGGGTTCATTGTCGCGACCTTCGATTTCGAGAATGCGCTGCGCGCCGACGCGGCGGCGGCGATCAAGCGATTGAACGATGCCGGGGTGTCGATGCAAATGCTGTCGGGCGATACCGCCGCAGCCTGCGCCGAAGTGGCAAAGCTGCTGGATATCGACGACTTCGTTCCGTGCCTGCTGCCATCGGGCAAGCTCGAACGCATCGAAACCCTCGCGAAAGTTGGGCACAAGGTTCTGATGGTTGGCGACGGCCTCAACGATACGCCGGCCCTGAGCGCGGCGCATGTCTCGATCGCACCGGCCACCGCCGTCGACATTGGCCGCAACGCGGCAGACTTCGTCTTCCTGCGCGAAAGCCTCCTGGCGGTGCCGCTCGCCCTGGGCGTCTCGCGCAAGGCAGGAAACCTGATCCGGCAGAACATCGCAATCGCAATCGTCTACAATGCGGTGGCAGTACCAATCGCCATCCTCGGGCACGTCACGCCTTTGATAGCGGCGATTGCCATGTCTGCCTCATCGCTGCTTGTTATTGGAAACGCATTGCGCTTGCACGGCTTCATGGCGAATGCGACGGTGCAAGTTATTCAAAAAGTCAGACGCTCCGCAGTCGGCTATTCGGCACAATCCTCGTGACGACCTTGCTCTATCTCATACCAGTGGCCCTTTTTCTGGGTGCACTGGGCCTGTCCGGCTTCGTCTGGGCATTGCGAAGCGGTCAATACGAAGATCTCGACGGAGCCGCCGAGCGGATACTAATTGATCGGGACGACAAACCGGGACGCTGATTTCAATCAGCTGTGCATAAGATGCGCGGATCCCGCTCGTCAGTCGAGCCGGCTCGGTCGGGAACAAGCTGTCCATGCTCCATGACCAGCTTGACCTAAGCTGGGCACTACATTGATTTGTGAAAATCCACTGTCGTGCGAAGGACTGCCTTCCCATGCACCCAGTATGAGGCGGCTGATGCCGCGAGAGTACCTCGCGCGGCCGGACGAGCTTCGCACTGTGCGCACGGGTAACAAGTTGAGCGTCGCGATCGATCACCCGAGCGTGAACTACCAGTGCCGGTTGATCGTGCCCTGGCTGATCCAGATCAGGGTCATATTCGCATCAGTGGTGCTTTATAGGCCAGTCTTCGAAGGAGAATGCATGACTTATGTATCGCGGCCAGACGCGTCCACCTCTGATGGGGTTGCATGCTTCATTGCCGATCCATGCCAATTTCCGGCCCTGCGCCTTGCAGCAATGCGGTCACCGAAACTCAGCGCAGATCACGGTGTTCCGCACGTGGTATCCACTCGTCACGACGATAATAATAGGCAGAATCCCATGAGCGCCGTTCACATCATCGACTGCCACAACGCGAATGACTACTTCGCCGACAGGGCGGACGGACCGATCACACAGAAGATGCTAAAGACTGTCAACATCCGCGCGGAGCTCCACATTGCTTTGGACCGAAAGCATTTTCGTGAGGCTGTAGTCCAAGCGAACAAGGCGAAGTGCGACGTGCTTCACATCGCTGGGCACGGCAATGGAGACGGGATCGCTTCGTCCAGTGGGCGAGGTAGCCTTCTTTGGGCTGACTTCGTAGAAATGTTCCAAGGCTCGGATCCAGCGCCGAAGATCCTCGTGATGTCAATGTGCTGCGGAGCATCATACGCGTTGGCGGCGGGCACGGAGCTCAGCGGATGTCAGTCGGCTCAGTTCCACCGTTACACGAGGATAGCCGACAGGATGGCGGCACGCTGATGGGCTCTGACGACAATTTTGACATCGTTGTCGTTGGAGCCGGGCCGGTCGGCCTTTCGTTCGCTGCGTCGCTTGCCCAAAGCGAACTCAAGGTGGCAGTTGTTGAACAGAACACATTCGATAGTCTGGCGAATCCGGCTTTCGATGGTCGCGAAATCGCGCTGACCAACGCTTCGATCAGAACCCTTCGCGAGCTCGGCGCCTGGGATGTCATCCCGGCTTCGGACAAATCAGCAATTCAAGGCGCGCGCGTGCTCAACGGCTCGAGCGCATTCGCTCTTCGTTTCGATCCTCCCAGCAACTCTGGAGAACCGCTGGGGGTTTTGGTTCCAAATTGCCGGATCCGCGAGGCGCTGTTCAAAATCGTCCGCTTGCAGGATCGCGCCCGGCTGTTGTGCGGCCACTCGGTCGTCGATGCAACAAACAGCCAAGAAGGAGCAGTCGTAACGCTCTCTAATGGCGCGCGTTTAACTGCTCGGCTTGTTGTTGCCGCGGATTCGCGTTTGTCCGCCACGCGTGATCTGCTGGGCATCGGCGCCGATATCAACCGGCTTGGCCACTCGATGCTGATTTGCCGAGTGAGGCACGAGCGCGCCCACCACCAGATCGCCATCGAATGGTTCGATCACCATCAGACGATAGCGATATTGCCCCTCGCGGAGGGCGTGTCGTCGCTGCTGCTCACATTGCGCTCAAACGAGGCCTATAGACTGCTTGCCTTCGATGACGATTTGTTCCTGTCGGAGTTGACGAAACTGTGTCGAGGGCGCCTTGGAAAAATGACCTTGGCAAGCAAGCGCCATACCTATCCGCTGGTCACGACCTGGGCGCACAAATTCCGGGCCCCGAGCGCCGCACTCATCGGCGACGCTGCCATCGGCATGCACCCGGTGACCGCTCACGGATTCAACATCGGTCTCAGCAGCCAGAAGCAACTCGCCCGTGGAATCATGACTGCGTGCCGCGACGGCCGCAATGTTGGCGACCCCGACATGCTGCACATATACGAAAGGCGGCTGCGCCTGTCGGCGGCGCCGCTCTACCATGCAACGAACATACTGGTTGGACTCTACTCCAGAGACCACCTGGCGGCACGGCTTGCAAGGCATCTGGGGCTTCGCTTTGCCCAACATGTTCCCCTTGTCCGGCATGGGATTTCGGCGGAGCTCCAGCGGTGATACTGCACCAGCAGTTGCATTTTGCGCGATGTGCTGGGCGAGCGATGGGAGAGAGTGCATCATGCGCCGGAGTAATCCTGCTCCCGACGCTGATCTCCGATTGAAGAATTAACCCGTCCTTCAGGGGGGCTGCATAGGCTGCGGACAAGCAGGAGTAAGCAAGCTGACCCGTCCAGCCCTGGAAAAAGAAGATCCGCTGGAGGCGAGAATCCTTCAGGACCAGCTCGCTGATCTGAGGGCAGGCCTTTTCGTCTCAATGCCGATAAGCATTGTGCTGTCCGGGCTGATTTTGACCGTGCAGGCCCTTTCCGGGAACGGTCTTGCTGGCGCGGCCTAGTTTTCGGTCGTTAATGCGATAAATGCCGCCCGCCTTGCACTCGCCCCTCATCAGCTGAAGGAACCCGGAGTCCAGGATGATCTGACACGGGTTTGGCTGCGGCTTCGCTGGTTTGGCAGGCTTGCTCTTCTGGCGGGATTCACCTGGTCATTCCTTGCCGTCCTAACGGCTGGGTACACGACGTCTCAAGCATCGCTGCATCTAATAATTCTGGCGGGCATTTCAGCTGGCGCGGTCACGTACGGCAGCTCATATGCTGCGGCAGCGATATACTTCATCACACCGCCACTCCTCATTGCCGCCGCATGCTTGCTGACGAAGGGAACCCTGGAAAACTACATTCTGGCTTTTGCCGTCCTGCTTTTCGAGGGCGGCCTGGCTCGAGCCTCGTTCGTTGGACAAGCGCGCTTCCGTGACGCGAGCCGCCTGAGACATCAAGCCGAGCGGCTTGCCGCGGAAATGGAGCGCAATTCCAGGGAGGACCATCTTACCGCGCTCCTCAACAGGCGCGGCCTCGAACATGCAATCGATCAGTTTGAGAACACTGATGGGCCCTTTGTGGCCATGCTGATTGATCTGGATGGGTTCAAATCTGTCAACGATACCTACGGTCACAGAACGGGTGACGAGCTGCTTGCCAGGATCGCCCGCCGAATAGAGGAAGAAGCACCGGAGGGCTCAACGCTCGCCCGCATCGGTGGCGATGAATTCGTGCTGGTTTTTTCCTCGCTTAGAAATTCGCCTTCTCCCAGCAATCTCGCATCCAATCTCATATCCAAGCTTGCTCGCCCCTATCCTGGCGTCGCCTCCGTCCGGATCGGGGCATCCATAGGAATATACTCGGCTAAAAACCCGGGGCTGACGGAAATGTTGTTGCGGGCGGACATCGCCCTTTACACAGCTAAGCGCCGTGGCAGGAACGAATTTTGCCTGTTCGATGCCGAGCTCGACCGGGAACTGCAACGCCGCCAGTCCATCGAACGCGATCTTCATTCGGCGATAAAGACGAGAAGCTTGGGCCCTTGGTTCCAGCCAATCGTAAGACTCGACACCGAAGCTGTGATCGGTTTTGAAGGGTTGCTAAGGTGGTCCCATCCGATTCACGGTTCCATCTCTCCGCCCGAAATCATGACAGCGGCACGCGAAACCGGAATGCTCCAGCTGCTAACTCAAGCTGTATTTTCCGAATGTTGCGCTTTTATCGACGCCTTGGTGAAAGCTGACTGTCGTGATGTTCGTGTGACGATGAACGTTTCACCGCGCGAATTGGAGGCCGGCGATATCGACGAAATGGTTCTGAATGGTCTGGCGGCAAAGGACCTCCCTGCAACGATGTTCGAAATTGAGATAACAGAAGAATCGCCCGTGGACCCGGACAGGGTCGATGAAAAGCTCGGACGGCTTTCACATGCCGGCATTTCCATCGCGCTCGATGTCTTCGGCACCGGCTTTTCCACGTTGGCATCGCTCAAGGACAGTCGGATAAGGAAGGTGAAAATAGACCAGGGCTTCATTCGCGGTTTAGCCAATCGCGGGAGGATCGGCTGCTTGTCAAAACCGTGATCGATCTTGGTCGGACGCTCGGGATCGAGGTCATGGCCGAGGGCGTCGAGACAGAGGCGGATCGGCAAACTCTGCACAAGCTTGGCTGCAAAACCGCTCAGGGCTTCCTGTTCTCCAAGGCGGTGCCACTCAGCCAAGCGCTTGGTTTGGCAGTTAAAGAGCGCCAGGAGTTGTGACCGGCATCCGCCATTCGCTCACGCGCGCCACCTCGCCGGGTTCAGCGGTATCCTGCAAGTGGATGGCTACTCGGCCTATACCAACCTGGTCAAGGCACGGGACAAAGCCGGCAGCAATGAAACAATCCGGCTCGCCGGGTGCTGGGCTCACCTGCGGCGCAAATTCTACGACCTGCACATCAGCGGGATCTCGCAGGGCCGCGACGGGTTCGATCACCGCCATGACCGAATTGTGGAAGGTCGAGACAAGGTTCGTGGCAAGGATGCTGGAAGCCGCGCCGCGCTGCGTCAGGAAAAGTCCGTGGCCATTGTCGCGAGCCCCTTCGATCTATGGGAAGCGGAACTGGGCAAGGTCTCGGGGAAATCCAAAACCGCCTTGCGGGGCTGACCTTCCATCTGGTCCGTGGTTAGCTGATAGGCGGTTTATTTGTCGTGCAACGTGCTCTTTCAGCCTAAGCTGCTCCACGCGTGGGGTACCAAATGTCAGACTTTCACCACTAGGAAATCGCGAACGGGCGCGGCGCTTACTGGCCGCATTGCCGCAAAATAGCGTCGGAAGGTGGGATCGGCGTGACGTTGTTACTCAGAGTGAGTGGTCCCGAGAGTTGAGGGCAGAATCGAAATTCGCGTGTTCCTATAGCGCATCTCCGATCGGGGGCCATCGCCACGAGCAGCAGATGAGGCAATGCGAAGCTTGGTCGATCGACAGAGTGATGCGGCACGACATCCATTTCCTACCAGCCCATTCCCCCCGATACAGCCGCGCGTCTACTCGAACCTAGAGCTGTCGAGCATGAGCAAACACCGTCCTTGTTGTGTTCTGAGAACTCCAGCTTTACCTCGCCGAATGGCAGCTCGCAAATGATGCAATCAAAAGTGTGCATACCGCGGCAGCGACCACATTGTTTCAGTCTTTTCAACAGCGTAAGAATCTGACGGTATTTTTGACGGTACTCACTGGTTGTGTGACTTAAATTAAGTAATTGAAACAATCAGGTACGGCCTTAATTGATGATTGAGTGGGAATGAGGGGCATACCGTGGAGTAGTAGCGGATAGCAGAGGACACCTGGGCGAATCCTAGGCCATCGATAGCAGTCGACAGATACTCGGCGCCCCGCAGATCTGCCGCTCCGTCGGGCGTCCTCCCGGTCTTCTAACAGCGCCCATACGCCTTCGATTACTACTCCTTCTTGAACAAATTCTGGAAGATGAGCCGGCCCCAAGTGCGGCCACAAGGGGAGGCACGCAAGACGAAGCGCGTGCGGCTCTTCACGGAGTTCGTATCCCGCAGGCTTGCCGCGTACGCTTGGCTTCTCGCCGGGCTGTCCCTATCGCGCGACTGACGCGCGGCGGGTCGCCGGCGACGCATGCCGTAGTGATCTCGATGTCTGTGCCCAATTTCGAACCGGAGACCTCTTTGTCCCGCAAGGTACGTCGCCTTCTCCGAGCGCGAGCCAAGGTGTGGTTTGATTTGGGCTGCGGGGTGCTGCAAGCTTGTCGGCCACCTTGAACAAAGGGGTCGGTGAGGGTTATCGTCGCTTCGCCACGACTGAGACATCCAATCCAAATTTTGTAGGCAGCTCGCGCGAGAAAGGCGCAGGGCTTCAAAGTTTCGGATTGATGTGTCCTGACTCCATTTGCCATGATCGGCGCCGCGGACTCAAGATAGTGACGCACAACGCGCGCGACTTCATTCGCGTGAGCGGACTCGGGTTCGAGGATTGGCGAAGCCGTTAGACTCCGAAGCCCGTCATCTCCCCTGGTGGCGGATCGCCATCTCGCAGGAAGCCGAACCTGAACGGAATATGTCTCGATGAAAACATCCAAGCGCCGAAGCCTGAAATCGACGACCAGGGCGAAGGAACCCAAACTCTCGCACACCCACGCGCCCGCCGATTTGTCGCCTGTGGACTGGCAACGTCGCTTGCGCCGCCAGTTCGGCCGCGAGCAGCCATTCAGTCTCGAGAATCTGACCAGCGAGCCGTTCTTCTCCGAGTTCAGGGTCAGCAATCCCGTTTCGAATTCCAGCTATCGCGTGGCAATTCGAGGCTTGGGGCCGGGAGGCAATTTCTGTTCATGCCCCGATTACTCCACCAGCGAGCTGGGCACCTGCAAGCATATCGAATTCACGCTCGCCCGACTTGAGAAAAAGCGCGGCGCCAAGACGGCATTCGCGCGGGGCTATCAACCGGCATTTTCCGAGCTCTATCTGCGCAATGACGGCAAACGTCGCGTCCATTTTCGTGCCGGAACGGACTGCCCGCCGGCGATGAAGGAGGCCGCCGCGGCTTTGTTCGACGCCGGCCGCGACGGCATGCTTGCGGACGACCGCTTTGGCGAGTTGGAGCCGTTCATGGCCATGGCGTCGAAGAGCGGTCATGAGTTCCGCGCCTATGACGATGCGCTCGATTTCATTGCCGGAAAACGGGATGCGGAACGGCGGGCCTCGAAGCTCGATCGGCTTTTCCCGCAAGATGCCGCCGATCCTGGACTGCAAGCGCTCCTGAAGGTGCCGCTCTATCCCTATCAGGCCGAAGGCGCGCTGTTCGCGGTGCGGGCCGGCCGGGCGCTGATCGGCGACGACATGGGGCTGGGCAAGACCATCCAGGCGATCGCCGCAACGGAGATCCTGGCGCGACATTTCGGCGTCTCGCGCGTGCTCGTGATCTGCCCGACCTCGCTCAAATACCAGTGGCAAAGCGAGATTGCGCGATTTACGGGACGAGATGGAGAGAATGCGGCGCGCGTCATTGGCGGCGGTCGATCGCAACGGCAGAAGGACTACGCGCTGGATGACTTCTGCAAAATCACGAACTACGAAAAGCTCAAGCCAGATCTCGGCCTGATCGCCGCCTGGGCGCCTGAACTCGTCATCGTCGATGAAGCGCAACGGGTCAAGAACTGGAACACCATCGCGGCGCGCGCCTTGAAGCGCATCGACAGCGCCTATGCGATCGTGCTGACCGGGACTCCTTTGGAAAACAAGCTGGAGGAACTGATATCCATCGTCCAGTTCGTCGATCAGCACCGTCTGGGGCCGACCTGGAAGCTGCTGCACGAGCACCAGGTCAAGGACGAAGGTGGACGCGTCACCGGCTATAGCGGGCTGGAGAAAATCGGCGAGACGCTCGCGCCTGTCATGATCCGTCGCCGCAAGTCCGAGGTGCTGCGGCAACTGCCCAGCCGGACGGACCAGAATTTGCTGGTGCCGATGACCGAGGCGCAGATGCTCTACCACCAGGAGAATGCCGACGTGGTGGCAAAGATCGTCCACCGTTGGCGCAAAACGAAGTTCCTTTCGGACAAGGACCAGCGGCGGCTGACCTGCGCACTGCAGAACATGCGGATGTCGTGCAACAGCACCTATTTGCTGGATCAGGAAACCGACCATGGCGTCAAGGCCGACGAGCTGGCGGCACTGTTGGACGAACTGCTCGCCGACCCCGAAGCCAAGGCGGTGGTGTTCTCCCAATGGACCCGCACCCACGACATCATCATCCGCCGCCTCGAAGCGCGCGGGACAGGCCATGTCAGCTTCCATGGCGGCGTGCCGTCGGAAAAGCGGCCCGCGCTGGTCGAGCGGTTCCGTTCCGATCCCGCCTGCCGGGTATTCCTGTCGACTGATGCCGGCAGCACGGGCCTCAATCTGCAGCACGCCTCAACGCTCGTGAACATGGACTTGCCGTGGAATCCGGCGATCCTCGAGCAACGCATCGCGCGCGTCCATCGCATGGGCCAGAAACGGCCGGTGCAAGTTATCAATTTCGTGGCGAAAGGTACGATCGAGGAGGGCATGCTTTCGATGCTGGCGTTCAAGCGCTCTCTGTCGGCGGGAATTCTCGACGGCGGCAGCAGCGAGATTTCGCTCGGCGGCTCTCGCCTCAGCCGCTTCATGAAGGATGTGGAGAACGTCACCGGGAGCATGGGCGAAAGCGAGGCCGTGACCCCGGCCGAAGAGGTGACGAATATCGTCACCGCCGATACCGCCCGATCCACGCAAGACGCTGACGTGGACATTCGCGTCGATGCCGGCGGGATGGCTATTGCACGAGCGGACGGGGCCGAAGCGCCGCCGCGTGATGTGGGTGCGGACCCGTGGCAAGCACTGGTGCAGGTTGGGACGCAGTTTGTTGCCGCGCTGGCCGCCGCCAACAATCCCGATGCTCCGGCGCATCCGTGGATCGAGCGCGATCGAACCACAGGCGCGCAAAGTATCAAGGTGCCGCTGCCGCCACCGGAGGCCGCGAGGCAACTCGCCAATGCTCTTTCCCAGATCGCAGACAGCTTGCGCAATGGGCGCCCATGACGGTTCCGCGCGCGGCGCGAACGAACGGGACAATTCATCGGACGGCTGACCGGGCGCGACGCAAACCATGAAGCTTTCGAGGTGATTTTATGAAGCGAGCCGAGATCGAAGAGCAGAACAGCTATCTGCTGCGGCTGCAGCACGATTTTCGCAGGGCCGCAGATATCGTGACAGACGCGCTGATGACCTTCGAGGAAGTCGAGGCCATCGCCGTGATCGGCTCTGTGGCCAAACCTCTGTGGAAGGAGGTCCCGCGGTTCCGGGAATTCCGGCGCGCCGGGATCGAAGTCTGGCATGAATGCAAGGATGTCGATTTGGCCGTGTGGATTTCGTCGCAGCTGAGGCTCGGTGCGTTGCGTCGCGCCCGTGATTCGGCGTTGCGCCGGGCATATGAGAGTGGAAAAGGTCCAAGCACGGCCAATCACCAAGTCGAAATCTTCTTGATCGAACCGGAAACCGACAGATATCTGGGGCGGCTATGCAATTTTAACGCGTGCCCAAAAGGTAAGCCGGAATGCCGCGTACCCGGCTGCGGCGCCGTTCCCTTCAACAAATGCGTCGATGGCTTCGTGCCGCATGTCGATCTGCTTGCGTCCGCCTCACATGCGATGCTGTACCAACGAGGAGCAGGGCGGCTGCGTTCTGCTCTTGACTTGCCGGTAACTGACGATGCGAGCGGATTTCGTCGGGATTGAGCTTCGGTGGGGGAACAGGCCGGCCTGACGGCATTTCCCGCCGCTCGGTACTCATCCACGGTTTCACGATCTATCGACGCTCCAGGAACCCTCGTCCTTCGAAGATCGCAGGCATCGCCTTCTCGATCCGCGCGGTCCGCGTCCCGGACTGCTTCGCGCCGTTGAAGTGAAACAGGTATCCCCGTTGCCGACCCGGCGTCAACGCCTCAAACGCGCGCTTGAACCGCGGATCGCTGCGGAACTTCTCCTTCAACTCCTCGGGCACTGGAAACTCTGGGGGCTTTGTCTCGACCTTCATTCCGGCCTTCTCGGCCGCCACGGCCTCGCGCACATAGGCCTTGATGGTGGCCGCCTTCGTCGCAATCTCCTTGACACTGGTGAACTTCATCACCCGCGCTGCCTGAACCTGCCCGAGCTGCACCAGCAGCTTCTTCGAGTCCTTCAGCAGCGCACCCTGAAAGAAGCCCAACGCGCAATATTCCTTGAAGCCCTGAATGATGACGACGTTTTTGTCATCCATTGTGTAGCAGGGCTTCCCCCACTTGCGCTCCTCTCTCAAGTCAAATCCAGACAAGATCTTTTGCAGCTCGGCAATCTCGGCTTGCCACCGCTCTCGATACGCCATCTCCATGCTGCACCTCCGTTGTTTGCAAGTTGCCTGATGCTGAGCAGAGCCGCCTCAAAGGCCGTCGTCCCAATAGGGCGTGCGCCCAAAACATCGCGCGAGGTGATCGACGAAGGCGCGGACTTTCATCGACATCAGCCTGTTGCCGGGATAGACGGCGTAAATCGTGCTTGTCGGCAGTTTCCAGGCTTCAAGCACGCGCCGCAACGCGCCGGCCCGCAATGCCTCGCCGGCCGCCCAGGTCGGCAGGACGGCAATGCCGATGCCTTGAAGCACCGCCGCGCGCAGCGTCTCGGCGCTGTTGCTGCGAACATTGCCGCTGACGGCCACCCGCACCTCGCCGCGTTTGCCGACAAGGCGCCATTCGTCGCCCCAGGGCAAGAGATCGGTGCAGAGGCAATTGTGCTTCGCAAGATCGTCCGGCTCGTGCGGTACCCCATGCTCCTCGAGATAGGCGGGCGCCGCGCAGGCGACGAGCCTGGACGGCGCGAGCTTGCGCACGATAAGGGGCGAATCCTCCAGCACGCCGATACGGATCGCCAGATCGAGCCCCTCATCGACGAGATTCACGTAGGCCGGGCTCAAGCTGATATCGACGGAAAGTTCCGGATAACGCTTGAGGAACGCCGGAACGGCTGGCGCCACATGCATCCAGCCGAAGCTGTTGGGCGCCGAGATTCGAAGCGTGCCGCGCGGCTCGCGTTGCAGCGCGGTCGCCGCTTGCTCCGCGGCCTCGGCTTCGGCGAGAATCCGCGCGCAGTGACGATAGTAGGCTGCGCCTGCTTCGGTCATCGAGAGACGGCGCGTGGTGCGGTTGAGCAGGCGGATGCCCAGGCGTTGTTCGAGCCGCTGCACGTTGGCGCTCACCGCGGACTTGGAGATTTTGAGATGCCGCGCCGCCGCCGAGAAGCTGCCGCTGTCCACGACGCGAGTGAATGCAGCGATGCCTTCAAGCGGGTCCATCGGCAGATTGTCCTGAATTCAGGAAGGCGTGTCCACATAATTCCGGCTAATCGACAGGTCGCAGAAGACCTATCTGTCGACGAGTTGCCTTAACCGCGAAAGGGATCGACGATGGATGCCAAAGCTGCGACAGCCGAACCGTTCGTTCGCCAGCCGTCCGCCGGTTCGACGCTCAATGTGTTGGGCGTCACCCATATCTACAAAGCCACGGGCGCCGAGACCGCGGGTTCCTTCTCGCTTTGGGAAGACGTGGTCCCGCCGGGTGCGGGTGCGCCGCCCCATACACATGAGCGCGAGGATGAGGCCTTCTACGTCCTGAGCGGCGAAATCCAGATCGAATTCGAAGGCGAGCCCGCGCCGCGCCGCGTTGGACCGGGCGGTTTCTTCTACGGCGCGCGCCATAGGCGCCATGGCTACCGCAATGTCGGCGACCAGCCGGCGCGCTTGCTGGTTCTGTGCACGCCGAGCCGTGGGCTGGACCAGATGTTTGCCGAACTCGAGGCCGCGACCGTCTCGGGCAAGCCGGACATGGCGAAACTCGCGGCCATCACCGCCAAATACGGCGTCACCCTCGACCCAGCCGGTGGCGTGAGCTGAGTTTCAGTTCCATTCGCCGTGGATTGCGTCCGCCCGGCGCGCTTCGACAGGCAGCCTGGACCGACGTCCCTCGAGGTGAAAGGGCTGTTGGCCGGGCGGCCCAGCAGACGCGGGTATGACTTGGAGTGGCCGCTGGGCCTGACCGGCGTCTTGGCGGGCCCGCCGGCTGAAAGGGGAGCTTAGTCATTTTCCTGTAGTTGCTAATTCAGCAAAAAGGGGATGCTCCGTAAGCGTTAGTTCTGGAAAGTGCGTAGTAGCTTTCCGCTGAGATCTACATAAAAACAAATACTTGGAGCGCGCCGACGCTCTGTCGAAAGCTGAACCGGCCCGGCTGTGAGGAAGGGGTGTCGACGAGCGGTTCGTTGGTGTCTCGAGACGGCTGAGCAGCGGCGATGGTCGCGGCGTTGGAGCAACGGGTCCCCCGGACAGATGGCATCGCTCGGCACCCGTTTCGCGACGAATGCGAGACGATATCCGTCACGACTGTGACTGACTGATCGGCTCAGGCGTAAGCGCGTCTGACGGTCGACCTGCCCGTTTCCGAAACGGGCGGCCGGAACGGCTCGACCTGTCCTCCGGTCTTGTCCAGATACTGCATCAACGCGGTCACCAGATGATAGAAGATGCTTGCAGGCACTTCGGTCGCCACCGATCGCCCGCGCTCGTCGATCCTGTCGATCCACAGGCCGAGCGGCGCCGGATCGATATGCCACCGGAAGAGTCGGGCAACTCGGGCTTCGATCTCGGGTTTCAGGTCGGGCCCGCCAATGCCGTCCAGGGCGGCGGCCGCCTTGACCGCCTCGCATTGCGGCCAGCTTCGGGAGATGCGGTCGAGGGGAATCCCGTTCCGCGATACGGCCGCGTAGGCCAGCCCCGTGGCCCTGTTCAACCCGCTGGCGACCGCCGACGAATAGAGTTTTCTTGCATAGGCCACCAGATCCTTCTGCCCGCTTGCCCGGGAGAAGTCGACGAGGAGGGAAGCCCATTCGAAATGGTGCCCCGGTTCGGTCCATTGTCCGTCGTTTCCCGGCGATGGCAACCAATCGGCGTCGAAACGCTCCCCGAGCGTCCAGCTCTCCTGGTCGAAGAAATGGCACCGGAAGAGATCGATGATGCGCGCAGCCCGACGCAGATATGCGCGGTCGCCGGTGACGTCATGCCAGGCAAGGAAGGATTCCAGCATGTGCATGTGCGGGTTCGAGAACCGCATCCCGTTCCAACCCGGGCTCTCGAGGAAACCGTTCAGGCTGTGATCCTCGAGATGGGCGTCGATGAATTGGAATGTTTCCTGGGCAAGCCGCAAGGCGTCCCGATGGCCGCACCGGTGCGCATGGGCAAGCGCGAGCAGCACGCAGGAATGGTCGTAAGCGTCCTCCGCCGGGTCGGCCACGCTGCCGTTGGGTTGAAGGGTCCGCACCCATCCGCCGCGGTCGGTTCGACCCTTCCTGGCGATGAAGTCGATGCCGTGGTCGATCAGCCTGTCGGCCGGTCCGGTCCAGCCGCGTTCCTTGGCGACCGCGAAAGCGTATATCTGGCGCGCCATCGTTCGCATGCGCTTGGGTTTGCCCAACGGCCTTGCATCGAAGCCGAGGGCCTCATGGAAGCCGCCATGGACATCGTCGACACCCGAGGCGGACCATAGCGGCAAGGTCTCGTCGAAGAGCCAGTGCTCGACCCGCTTGCGCCACGATCCGCTGAGGACGACGCGGTCTTCCGACGCCGTGAACTTCGTCTCGAGACGTCCGCCCTTCTCCAGCTGTTCGACGACCTTTTTGACGTTCTGGCTATGGCTGACCGGGGCGACGAATACCGCGTCCGGCGTTGCCACCACCGCCACGTCCTTCATCCCGATGACGGTCAGCAATCTGCCTTGGCTGCGAAGGTAGGAGCCGTCGCAATCCATGGCGACGACGTCGCCCATCACGACGTTGCCGTTGGGGTCGGTCGGGCTCGCTTCGAGCAGCGACTGCCACGATCCAAGGTCGTTCCAGCGGAAGGACGCCGTGACCATCGCGATGCCGCGCGCATGTTCCATCACCGCGTAATCGATCGATATCGAGGGGACGGCGGAGTAGAAGCTTTGCGGCAGATAGATGCCGCTGACGTCGGTCCGCGCGGCCCGATGGGCCCGCTCGACGGTTTCCCAGATGTCCGGCTGGAATTCGAGGAAAGCCTGCCGCATCGTCTCGGCGCGGAACAGGAAGATGCCGGCATTCCAGTAGAATCTTCCCGAAGAGACGTACTGGCGGGCTGTCTCGGCATCCGGCTTTTCGACGAAGCGCGAGACGGCCGCAACTCCATCGCCCCCTGCCGCGGCGACCTCGATGTAGCCGTATCCGGTTTCAGGGTGGGTCGGCTTGATGCCGAACACGACGATGCTTCCTGAATTGGCGGCGGCGCTGCCCGCCTCGACGGTTTGCCAGAATTGCGCCTCGGTCGATATCTCATGGTCGGAGGGGACCACGAGCACGAGCGCGTCGCCGCCATGTTCGGAAATCGTCTGCAGGGTTGCCACGGCGACGGCGGCGGCGGTGTTGCGGCCGATGGGCTCGAAAATCGGCCTGCCGCCATTCAGGCCGAGCGGGCAGATGTCCGAAACAAGACGGTCGGCATGCCGTTCGGACGCTATCAGGTAGATGGGGGTTTCGCCGTCCGGCCGCGCCTTCAGGCGCCGTACGGTCTTGGCAAGCATCGAGCCGTCGCCCGAAAGGTCGTGGAACTGCTTGGGATTGTCTTCGCGCGAGAGCGGCCACAGCCGCGAGCCCACGCCCCCGCTCATGACGAAACTTACGATCCGATCCGGCATGTTGAGTTCCCCTCAGCCTATTCCTCTCAGAACGTCTGGTTGTAAGCTCCGACTTCCGGATTGCGGCGCAGAACCGCATCGAGAGCCTGGAACATCTCGCGGCGTCGCTCCGGCGAGACGGGGCTTTCCACCACCACGACGATTTCCGGCTTGTTCGATGAGGCCCTGACCAGACCCCACGTGCCGTCCTGGGCGACTACACGCACTCCGTTCACGGTGACCAGATCGGCCAGTGGCTGGCCGGCGAACTCGATCCCGTCGCCCTTCATTCTCGTGAATGCCTTCACGACCTTCTCGACCACGCCGTATTTCTCCTCGTCGGGGCAATGCGGCGACATCGTCGGAGTGCCGAAGGTCAGCGGCAGGTCGCGATAGAGGTCCGCCAACGTCTTGGCCGGGCTGCGGTCGAGCATCTCGCAGACGGCGATTGCCGTCACGAGCCCGTCGTCGTAGCCGCGCCCGATCGGCGGGTTGAAGAAGAAATGCCCCGACTTTTCGAAGCCGGCGATAGCGTTGAGCTCGGCAACGCGCCGTTTGATGTAGGAATGCCCGGTCTTCCAGTAATCCGTCGTCGCGCCGTTTTGGGCGAGGATGGGATCCGTCGCGAACAGCCCCGTCGACTTCACGTCCGCGACGAATACGGACTTCGGGTGCAGGCTGGAAATGTCCCGCGCCAGCATGACGCCGACCTTGTCGGCAAAAATCTCGTGGCCCTCGTTGTCGACCACGCCGCAGCGATCCCCGTCGCCGTCGAAGCCGAGCCCGACATCGGCGCCCGTCTCCAGAACCTTGTCCCGGATCGCATGCAGCATCTTCATGTCTTCCGGATTGGGGTTGTAGCGCGGAAAGGTGTGGTCGAGCTCGACGTCCAGCGGGATTACCTCGCAGCCGATGCGTTCCAGCGCCTGCGGCGCAAAAGCGCCGGCGGTGCCATTGCCGCAGGCGGCCACCACCTTCAGCCTCCTGCCGATTGTCTTTCCTGCGGTCAGGTCCTCGATGTATCGCTCGCGAAATCCGGCGACGAATTCGTAGCTTCCTCCGCCCACCAGATCGAAGTCGCCGTCCAGCACGAGCGCTTTCAAGGCCGACATCTCCTCGGGGCCGAAAGTCAGCGGCCTTTGCGCTCCCATCTTCACGCCGGTCCAGCCGTTTTCGTTGTGCGAGGCCGTCACCATCGCCACCGACGGAGCGTCGAGCGCGAACTGGGCGAAGTAGGCCATGGGAGAAAGCGCCAGGCCGATGTCCTTGACGCGCGCGCCGGCCGCCATCAGGCCGCTGACCAGCGCCATCTTGATGGCCGTGGAATAGCTGCGGAAGTCGTGGCCGGTGACGATCTCCGGGCGCATGCCCATTCGGCGTATCAAAGTGCCGAGTCCCATGCCGAGCGCCTGCACGCCCATCAGATTGAGTTCGGGCTCCTTGTCGGAACCTGGGTGCCCGAACCACCAACGCGCGTCATATTCTCGAAAGCCAGTGGCTTTGATGAGAGCACTGGTTTCGAAGGCGAATGTGTTCGGCCTGGCCTGGCCGACAATGTTCAGGCTCACGGCTTCTGCTCCGCAATTTGCGGGCCAGTCCTAGCACGCGGTCGGGCGCGAGCCGCTTCATGAATTCGGATAGCTCCGCTCACCGGTCCACACCCCCTCATCCGTTAGGAGCATGCCGGCTAACGGCCGAAAGGATATCTCGTCCAGCCCTCGGGGATTCCTATCCTGACGGGTGCGCGTCCTGTCGCGGATCTCACGAAGAGTGGCCTGCAAAATGCCGCTGATCGCGTTGCACGAGACCATCGACCAAAGGCGTTTCGGGCGCCTGGTTCGCCTTCTCGAAGGGATTCGAGCGGAAATCGAGTGCGAGTCCGCGCAACTCCGCCAGTCCGGAGACAGGATGGAGCAATGCGCCGCGTTCTCCTTGGAGGCGATGGAGAACGGCGAGGACGCCAAACGCCTGTCCGCGAAGGTCGATGCCCTGACCAGGGGTCTGGCGATAAATCGTGGGCGACAGGTGCTGCTGGAACATCAGGTCTCAATTGTGGAGAGCGCCAGAGCGGGGCTGTCGCGCCTTCTCTCTTCCCATAGGGCGTAAGCCCATACGCCAATTGGCGGCGTTTACCTTCCGGACGCTGGAGGTAGTCTTTTTGCGGCAGTCTGGGATCGCGGGCCTCAGTCTTCAATGAAAATACCAACCGGAAACCATGGATCGCCTGCTTCCGAACGGCGCATGCGCGCAATTGCGGCATGCGCGCGCAGGAGGGATTGAATGGACCGTGTGTTCCCCCAGAGATGGCCGGTGGCGGCGGATCAGCTGGCATCCGGCGGTCAGGAGTTCATCGGTCTTTCCGACATAACCGGATTTTTCAAGCGCTATGTCGCAACGATCATCGCGGCATTGGCCGCGGCATTCCTGGTCGCCGCGTTCTACAATTCGACCACTGACCCGGCGTTCACTGCCATGGCGCAGATCCTGATCGAGCCAAGATTGCCGCAGCATCTCCAGGACGGCGGCGAAGTAACCCTGTCGCTGGACACCGCACAAGTGGAGAGCCAGATCGCGGTGATGCAGTCGGAAAAGATCGCAGCGATGGTTCTCGACCAGTTGAAACTCGTCGACGACCCCAAGTTCAACCGACCTCAGACTCCGCCCCTGAGGGACAGATTCAGAAAGATAGGAACGATCGTCGTCGAAGCTTTCGGACTGCAGAATAGCGCGCTCTTCGGCAAGCTTCGGAAGTATTTCGGTTTGGACGCTGCGGAAACGCCTGCGACGCTCACCGAATACGAAAAGGGCCGGCGCGCGATGTCGATCTTTCACGACGGCCTCGACGTCCGCAGGGTCGGTGTTTCCTACGCCATAGGCATATCCTTCACCGCCCTGGATCCCAAGGCCGCAGCCGACATCGCCAACGCGACGGCCGACGCCTTCGTGCGCGAGCAGGTTGAAACCAAGGCGGAAGCGGCAAAGGAAGGCGGCGCCTGGCTCGAAATGCGGCTTGAGCAGCTGCGCACCCAAATGAACAAAGCCATGGCGAAGGCGCAGGAATTCCGTTCCCGGCACGACTACAGCGTCAATGGCGGGACCGAAGGAGAAGACGCGGCGAACGCCGTGCCCACCCTTGAGGAGCTCGAGACGACTGCCGAGACCTACCAGAAGATGTATGAGAGCTTCCTGCAGGCCTACACCAATTCGGTGAGCCAGCAATCATACCCTGTTGCCGATGCGAGGGTGATCACGGCCGCCACGGAGCCGCTCTCTCCCAGCGCTCCCCGGCCGAAGCTCATCCTGGCGTTCGCCGCGGTTGCCGGGCTCATCCTCGGGATCGGCCTGTCGTTTGTAAGGCATACGTTCGACTGGACCATAAAGTCGCCGCGGCTTATCCGCGACAACCTGGGCATCGAATGCGTCGGGGAGCTGCCGCACATTGGCAAGGGAAGGGAGACCGGTCGCGTCGACGAAGTGCTGAGACGTCCGCACTCCCGCTACAGCCACAGCCTCCGGAAGGCGCGAACCGAAATCAGCCTTGCGGAAACCGACCATCCGATAAAATTCCTTGGATTGACCGCTGCATCCGACGACAGCGCGAAGAGTTCGGTCATCAGCAACCTTGCCACGCTTTATTCGATGTCCGGCCTGAAGACGCTGGTCATCGATGCCGACGTCCGGCAGCCGACCTTGACGATGCGGCTGCTCGGCCCGTTGCGCGGGCTCGACAGGCCGTGCCATGATCTGGTCCGGCTCAACATCATAAGCACTCCGGGGCGACCGTTCGATTTGCTCCCCAGTTCGGTGGTCAACACCAAGAACTTGTTGGTGCCGGACAACATGGAGGCCTTTCTCTCGGATCTGGCAGCCTGCGACCTTGCGGCCTACGCCTACGATATCGTGATCCTGGACTTGCCGACGCTTGCCTCGGGGCCTGACATGCTGAAGGTCGGGTCGATCCTGGACGGCGTCGTCATGGTCGCCGAGTGGGGCAAGACACACCTCGAAACGCTGCGCGGTCTCACCAGAACGCTGCAGACAAGCCGGACTCCCATCCTCGGCGTGCTCCTGACGAGAGTCAGGGCGATGACGTCCGCGAACCGCAAGGCATGAGAGCGGATCGCTCGATATTTCCTCCTGTTGAGGCCGCAAAGCATGCAGTGGGATCATTCCTTGGGATTAGAGGGTATAGCCCCGGAGCACCCCGCTACCTCCTTTGCCTTCCTTGCTCGCCGGCACTGGTCTTGGAAGAGTGACGAGAGCAAGTTCGAATTGGCGACCGCCCTATGACAACAAACGCCTTCGAGAAGCAGTCTCGCCAGAGACCTCTGATCTGGGTTGAGCCATTTCTTCCCGTGGAGACCGACAGCCGGCCGGCGGTCGTGCATGTCGTTTCCGCGCCCGATCCCAACAATGCCGGGGCAGTTTGGACCGACCTGTCGCCCTCGCTCAGGGCTGGAACGACAAACCCACCCCTGGGAGGTCTGTTGAAGCGGATCATGGATCTGGTCATCGCCACCTCGGCACTCATCGTTGCCGCGCCCGTGATGATCGTCGTCGTCCTGCTGATAAAGGTGACCGCGGGAGGTCCGGCGGTGTTCTCGCACAGCCGCGTGGGCTTCGGCGGGAAGCCGTTCAAGTGCTACAAGTTCCGTTCGATGGTCACGAATTCGGAAGAGGTGCTCAAGGCACATCTCGAAGCCAATCCCGATGCCGGCATCGAGTGGGAGGAGACGCACAAGATCAGGGACGATCCCCGCGTGACGCCGCTCGGCTGGATGCTCCGCAAATCGAGCCTCGACGAACTGCCCCAGCTCTTCAACATCATCCGCGGCGATATGAGCTGCGTGGGTCCGAGGCCCATCGTGAACGACGAACTCAAGCGCTACGGCGATCATGTCGGGGAGTATCTTCGCGCGCGGCCGGGGCTTACCGGTCTGTGGCAGGTCAGCGGCAGAAGCAGCGTGGACTACCCCAGCCGCGTGGCGCTTGACAGCCAGTATGTGCGCAACTGGTCGATCTGGCTCGATCTCGCGATCCTGGTCAGAACCGTTTTCGCGGTGATGCGTTTCGACAGGGCGTCCTGAAACCGCAGCCGGGCAATCAGCCCTCGTTCCGTTTCCAGTGCACGGACAGAGATAGCCCGACGATATAGGCGCAGGCCAATGCGAACGCCAGAATGAGGAATTTGGCAACCGTCACGTAGCCGGGCAGACCAAGGCCATTCCAGGCAAAGCTCCCAATCATCAGCAGCGCGGTCGCCGCGATCAAGGCAGGAGCCTTGAATCGCAGTCCGATCAGAATGCCTGACGCAAATACGGCGACTACACTCATCAGCACCGACGTCTCCAATTGTGGTACCCCCAGGTACCGATTGACCGCAGTTGGGAGGAATCAACATGCATTTGGTGCAGAAGCGATCGAAGCACAGATATGCGGCCTAAAAATACATGGCAAGCGCCGAGGCCGGATGATCCCCTGGCATCGGGTACTTGTCTGCACCTTTTTTGGTGGTGTCGGGCTGAGGCGGCTCGCTCCGGGGCTGTGGCGCCCTTGGCTTTGCAACGGCGACGACCGCGAGCACCAACGCATGTCGCCCAAGGCGCGCGGCGGCTCTGGGAAAACGACATGCGTTGATACAAAGGCTTAAAAGAGCGCCGCGTGAATCCGTCTCAGCGCGACGCGCTTCAGTGACGGTCGATCAAGCTGCCAAGGGACGGCGGCCTGCTCGCCGACACCGTTCCTGGGTGTCAGTTGGTGCCCTGGATGGGCAGCGTCTCCGCCTGCAAGCCGCCCGCTGCCGCAGGGAGGGCCGCCACGCCCGACTGCGGTCGGGGAATTTCGATCTTGACGGTATCGCCTGGCTCGATCAGCGTCGTTTCGTCAGCCGAGCGCTCTTCGGACCCGCTGGCCGTCGTCCTGACGATCTTGAAGATGGGCTTGGTCCTTTCGGAGCGCTCCCTCAGCGCGAGCAGAGCAGGGGCGGTGACCTCGGTTTCGTGCAGCAGCTGGACCGCGGTGTCGGCCTTGCTGGTAATTTCGTTGAGTTGCTGCTGCGTTTCGCGCAGGGCCCCTGCAATCTCGTTTGCGTGTTGATTGCCGAGGTTGAGGATCTCGATGTCGGTCTTGCTTATCTCCTGCCGGACCCGCAGGAGCGAGGTCTCGGCGACCAGTTTGTCGCTCTGCATCTGGGCAAGCGTACCTTCCAGCGATAGTTCCCGCGGCGCGACCGCCAGCCCTTTTTGCACCAGGGTGGAGACGCCAGCGAGCTCCTTCTGGATGAGTTCGATCTGCTTGTCGTGGAAGGTCATCTGCTGCCCGAGCGAATCCAGTTCCTTTTCCAGAAATTCCTTCAGTTCGTTCAGCGAGCGGAGTTGCGTGGTCATCGCATCTTTGCGGACGGCGAAGATTTTGCGCTCCTGCTCCATCGCTGTCGCGACCGTCGGGTTCGAAGCCCTCACGTTCAGCTCCGGCGGGAAGGAGATCTCGTCGCTGCCAGCCTGTTCGGACTCCAGCCGCGCCTTGCGTGCAAGCAGGCTTACGCTGGACTGCGCCAGCAAATCCACTTCGCCTTGCCCGGCGATAACTTCACGCTCGAGCCTCGGGATATCTTCGTCGCGTGTCCGCAAGCCGCCGGCGATACCCATCGCCTGCAATACGGTCAGACCGGGTCTATAGGGAAACTCGCCGGGCTGCGCGACGTTGCCGACGATGTAGAACGGTCTGTACTGAGCGATCTCGACGGCTACATCCGGCGGCCGGCCGAGGCCCATCTGCTGCATCAGACGGCCGCCGATCGCGCGGGCAAGGTCGCCGGGCGCGGTTCCCTGTGCGCGTATCTGGCCGACGAACGGCAAGAAGAGAGTGCCGTCGGCGCCGACGGTAAAGTCGTCGTTGAGCGCGGTCCACTCGAAGAACACGTCGCGCGATGCGCGCCATTCGTAGACCTTGAGCCTGACTTTGTCCTGCGGGCCGAGGAGATACTCGTCGGCCATCGTCGGCAGGGTCCAGGCGGTCATTGCCGCCAATGAAGCCGCCGCCGTCACCACCCATTTGCGCATGGTCTTGCCCACCGTCAGATCTTCAGGATGTATTCGGGTTCGATGCGCCCCATCGCAACATGGAGGATCGCCAGCATATTGCCTCTCAGCCTGCCCCTGCGGTCGACATAAGGCTCGGGCCGCAGGCTCCTTGCGAGATTGGCCGCGATGTTCCTGAACATCAGGGGAAGCGCGAACGAGGCGGGAACGGAGCCCTTCCTGATCAGGTAGATCGGATTGGCGACCTGGGAGTAGCCGAACCGTTCCCCGCTCACCCGCCCTGTCTTGATGCCGAGATGGACGCCTTTGATCGAAGTCACACAAACGACTCGACCCCTGGATCTCATCTGACTGGTGAAGTCGATGTCTTCCTGCCAGCCGTAGAGGACGAGGCGCTCGTCGAAGCGCAAGTCGCCGACAAGCGAGGAACGCAGGGACATGTTGCAGCCGTATGCGCCGACATGGTCGACGACGGATGGTTCATCGGCTCCCTCGCCATTGGCCTCTCGCAGGGCGGCTTCGGCATCTTGCCAGGTGAGGCCCGCATTGCTGGCCCCGTCCCGCACGACATTGCCCATCACCACCGCCCAGTTGTCATGTTCCTCGAAGGCCTTCTCGACCTGCTCCAGGTAGCTGGCCGACGGAACGAAATCGTCGTCGAAGAAGGTGATGACGTCGAAGCGCGCCAAGGACGTGGCAAGGGCGGTGTTGCGCTGGGCGGCCAGCCCCTTCGGTCCGAAAACGGGCGACACGGGGAACGGATAGCTTGCCGGCAACTCGACATGCGTAGAGTCGGGTGCCGACAATATGACCTCGTCCGGAAGCCTCGTCTGGCCGCCCAGATAGGCGAGCAGGCGCGCCACCTGTTCCTTGCGGCCGAGGGTCGGGATGATCACTGCCAGTCTCATGCTCGATCCATATGTCGGTTTCCAAGAGGCTAGACCGGCCAGAGGAGCGAAACAGCATGCATAAAAGGAGACGGACCGGACTTGCCCTACCCCTGGGCACAGGCTTTCGGAGTATTTCCGCCGCGGAGCCACAGCCGTAAGTACTAGGCACGCATGCGCCCGAAGCAGCCGGTACCCGATCGGACAACTTGCCGGGAGCGTGACGTGGAACCGAGATTGCCGGGTCTACTGGTGCCAGGGGGACCCATGCTCCACGAACGCTCTTCCGATTTGGCGGTCGCGGCCAGGCTCGAGATGCCCATCGAGGATCTGCCGGCCGCGCCGGAGCTTCAGGTCGACAGATACGCGAAGATAGCGGTCGTTCACGACTGGTGCCCGAATTTCCGCGGCGGCGAACGGGTCCTGGCGCAGATATGCAAGCAGTTTCCCAATGCCGAGGTCTTCACGCTTTTCGATTTTCTGCCGGCCGAGGTTAAGGAGCAATATTTCCGCGACGTGGAATTCCACACCTCCGCGGCCAACCGCATCCCGATGGTGCAGAAATTCTATCGGTCCCTTTTCTTCTTCTGCCCCTTCCTGATCGAGCAGTTCGACGTGACGGGCTACGATGCGGTGATCTCGTCCTCGGCCGCATTCTCGCGCGGCGTGATCACCAGGCCGGACCAGCCGCATCTGTGCTATGTGCACAGCCCCGTCCGCTACGCCTGGGACGAGCAGTTCTCCTATCTCCAGCAAGGGCGGCTCGGCTTCGGTCCGAAGGGATTTCTCTACCGCTACATGCTTCATCGTCTGAGGACATGGGACACGAGGACCGCGCACGGCCCGGACCTGATGCTGGCGAACTCGAACTATGTCCGCTCCCGTATCCAGCACATATACGGCCGCGACGCGCGCGTCGTCTTCCCGCCCGTTGCGCTCGGAGAACTGCCATGCGTGGACGACAAGGACGACTATTACGTCTCCGCATCCTTTCTCGCCCCGTACAAGCGCACGGACCTCGTCATCCGCGCCTTCAACGAGATGCCGTCGCGGCGGCTGGTCATCGTCGGCGAGGGGCAGCAGTCGGCCGGCCTGCGGGCGCTTGCCGGCCCGAACATCACCTTCTCGGGTTACCTGCCCCGGCAGGACTACGTGGACACCGTGGCACGGGCGAAGGCCATGGTCTTCGCCGGCTGCGAGGATTTTGGCATAGCGCTGGCCGAGGCTCAGGCCTGCGGGACGCCGCTGATCGCCTTCGGCCGGGGCGGGGCGGTCGATATCGTGCGGCGCCTTGGTTCATCGCCCGAGCCGACGGGAGTGCTGTTCAAGGCGCAGACCGTCGATCATCTCAAGGAAGCAGTCGAACGGTTCGAGCAGAACAGCCATGCGATCGCGCCCCGGGCCTGCTCCAGGAATGCGGGACGCTTTTCCGAAGAGAACTTCGACCGCGCCATCCTGGAATCGCTGGGAGCCGTACAGGCGCTTCACGAGATCACGTGAACTCGCGAACCCTGACGATCCTCGTTTCGGTATCGACGCCATCGGCGGCCGCCATCGCTTCGAGATAGCGCAGAGCGGTCGCCCTCCAGCCGTACTCCAGGGCTCTCTCTTTTCCCCTCGCCACCATCCGCAGCTGCAGCGCCTCGGAACTGCGCAGCCGCCTGAAATGCGCGAACCAGGCCTCCGGGTCGTCGGGAGGCGCAAACAGCGCCGCGTCGCCGCAGACCTCGGGCAGGCTGGCGCGGTCGGAAACCACGACCGGGCAGCCGACCGCCATCGCCTCGAGGGCAGGCAGGCCGAAACCTTCCGTGAGCGAAGGGAAGGCAAGGCAGAGCGAGTCCTCGAGCAGAGCCACCAACTCGCAATCGGAGATGCGACCGAGCCAATGAATGTTCTGCGCTTCGGTCCTGGTCGATTCCGAGCGGAAAACGCGCGAATCCGACATGCCGACAATCGCGATCCTGAACCCGTTTTCGGCAAGGCGGCCGGCCATGTTCAGGATGAGCTCCACATTCTTGTGCGGTGCGGCGCTGCCGATCAGGACGATGGTTTCCGGCGAGGCCGCCCGTCGTGTCGCCGGCGAGTGTTCAGGCGTCCACCGCAAGGCATGCTCATGGCCGTTCGGCGCCACGAAAGCCCGTCGAGCGGGGGTGACGCCGCGGCGGACCAGCTCGCCCAGCGAGTAGTTGGAAACGGTCGAAATGCCCCATGCGGTCCTGCCGAGACACGGCAGCAGCATTCTGTAGAAGTTCCTGAAGGCAAGCGAGTAGCTCTGCGGAGCGTTCCAGACATTTGCGTCATGGATGCAGACGATCTGCTTCCGGCAAACGAGCGGCCCTGTGTTGCAAAGGCTGAGCAGTCCGCCGCCGCCGAGGGACGAGGGAAGCTGCATCTGCTCCCAGGCATGGCCGCGCCCGCTGCCGATCTCGCGGCGGTCGATGCGAGCGAGGGGGATTTCCTCCGATCCAGGCGGGCAGTGCAGTGCAACGTCCAGCCCGCGGGCCAAAGGCACCTGTTCCGCGATCAACGCGTCGAGCCCGCGGACGACCTCGCGCGCATAGCGTTGGACGCCGGTTGTCGGCTGGGAAAGGAAGCGTCCGTTGATTGTCCAGCGCCGTGTCATGGCAACCTCTTTGAACCCTCAGTGTGGGGGGGCGGCGACGCGGGGTCACCATGGCCATCGGGTCATGCGGTTCGCCGGCAATCATTCGGATGGGCGAGATCGGATGGCCTTCCTACCTCAAACGTCTGAGGACCTCCGCGCCGCCGGGGATGCTAGTCTGGCCATGAGTTCCGAAAGGACCGGGGAAGGGCATGGGCAAGCTCGATTTCGATACGACAGACGCGCCACCCCGACTGCGGAATGGTTATCACCCCGACACGCCGCTGGTGAAATCGCTGGCCGAGAATGCAGAGAATTCGATCGGGCATTCCGCGTGGTCCTTGGAAAAACCGGGAACGCCGAGACGGCGCTGGACCATAAACGGAGACTTCACGACACTTCGGCCGAACGGCGTGGCTCGCTACGCCCGCGAGGTCACGATGGCGCTCGATGCCCTCATTTCGGAGCGGCATCCGCTCGGGCGCGATCTGGATATCGATCTCGTCGTGCCGCGCCCGCTGTCGGAACCTCTCCATCTCGACGCCATCGCCGTCCGAGTGGTTCCCGAGTTCAACCGGCCGCGACTTCCCCAGTTCTGGGTGCAGGCGCAGTTGCCCTGGCACGTGCCCGGAGGGTTGCTGAGCTTCTGCAACCTCGCCCCTGTCGTGCTGAAGCGCCAGATCGCCTGCGTCCACGACATGCACACCAGGCTGATGCCGTCGAGCTATGGACGGGGCTTCCGCTGGGCGCACCGCCTCATTCTGCCGGCGCTCGGCAGGCGGGCAGCCCGCATCACCACCGTCTCGCAACTCTCGCGCAGCCATCTGGTGGCGTTCGGCATCGCGCCGGAGGAAAACATCGTCATCACCTACAACGGCAGCGATCACGCCAGGAGATGGGATGCCGCGAGATCGTCGCTGACCGTCGGCCGTGGCAGACCCTATGTGCTTTGTCTTGGCAGACGGGATCAGGAATACAAGAACATGGGACTTCTCGCCCGGCTGGCCCCGCTCCTCGATGAGATGGGTCTGGATCTGTGGATGCCGGGCGATGTCGACGAAGCCACGCTCCTGCGATACGTCCCGAACTTGCCCGGCAACATCGTCTTCCTTGGCCGCATAGGCGATGACGACTTCAAGAAGGCGCTCGAGGGCGCGCTCTGCTTCCTGTTTCCGTCACGCATCGAGGGTTTCGGGCTTCCAGCGGTCGAAGCGATGGCGTCGGGCTGTCCCGTCATTGCATCGACCTCGCCGTGCCTCCCGGAAATCTGCGGGGATTCGGCCCTCTATGCCGATCCGGACGACGCCCATTCATGGGCCGAGAAGGTTCGCCTGCTCCTGCTCAACCCGGCCCTGCGCGAGTGGCTGGTGACCAAGGGCAACGCCAAGGCGAGCAGCTATTCGTGGCGCTGGATCGCATGGAAATACCTGGAACTTATGGTTCAGGTCGATGCCGATTTCGCAACCCAATCCCTGTCCTTTGTTCGTGGCGGAGCAACGTGATGCCTTGTCCTCGGCCAGAACTTGGAGACGGCGCTGGCGTCCACAGCAAGCCCACACCGACGAAAAGGCGCCGCCGGCCAGCCATGGGAAGGCAGCGCTGATGGCTCGCATCGATGTAGCCATACCTTGCTACAACGCCGGAAGGTACCTTGCGCAATGCATACGCAGTGTGCTTTCGCAGGACATTGACGACCTCCGCATCATCGTCATTGACAACGCCTCGACCGACGACAGCGTGGAGGTGGCGCGCCGCTTCGCTGCCGAGGACAGTCGGATTGAAATCGTCCGCCATGCCAGAAATCTTGGGCCGGTAGCGTCCTTCAACGAAGGCATCGACCTTGCGCGCGGCGACTACTTCATCATCCTGTGCGCCGACGATCTCCTTGCGGACGGTTCGCTCCGGCGCGCCATCGACGTCCTCGAAAGCAATCCGACGGCTGTTTTCGCCATTGGCCCCGAACTTAGCATGATCGACGGAGAGGATTTCGTCGAACCAAGTCAACCGGATCGATGGCGGATCAGGGAAGGGGCGGGGTTCATCGCGGATTGCTGCCGCCATCTAGGGCTGTCCCTGGCCTTGGGAGCGGTGGTGGTCAGGACGGCCGCGCAAAAGGCGGTGGGGCACTACCGGGCGTCGCTTCCCCACGCAGACGACCTGGAGATCGCGCTTCGCCTTGCCCGGTTGGGTTGCGTCGTGGAGTTCGAAGGCGCCCTCGGCATCCGCCGCCTGCATCCGGAGCAAATGACGGTTGTCTACTTCTCAGACAAACTGATCCAGCTGAAGGAACGGGAGGCGGTATTCAACAGCTTCTTCGCAAGGGAAGGAGCGGCCATGCGGGAAGCAAACCGGTTGCATCGCATAGCCATGCACAGAATTGGCGACGCTGCCTACTGGTCGGCAATCTCCCATCTGTTCCGGGGAAAGACGGCGTACGGCGTCGAGCTGTTTAGATATTGCTTCTCGCTAACGCCGTTATCGAGGCTGTTCCCGCCGATGGGACATTTCTATCGAAAGAAGGGGACCATAAAACGAGCGCTGTCGGTGATTTCGGCTCGGGTGGGCTCGGTCGCCAACCACGCGGAGGATCGCGCGTGACCAGGAGGCGGCTTGGTGTCGTCTACCTGACGGACGGCAGGCGTGACGATCTGACCTATGCCAGTGCTGTCGCGCTAGGCTTGAACCAATCGCGCGAGATAGACATTCACATCGTTCAGGCTGGTTTCCGCTCGGCCCCGCCGCCAACCGTGCTCAGGTTCCTCCAGGCGAAGGGGCATCGGCTGGCGACCCACACCCTGCTGACGGTCGATCGGGGTCTGCCAGGTCGCGGCCACATAACGCCGACTGCATACGCAAAGACCGACGCGATCGCGATGGTTTCCAACGAACACGATGTCGTCTGTTACCTTGACAATGACACGCTGGCCGTGCGGCCTCTTGATCTGGAAATTGCCGCGCCAAGAACGCAGCCGCTGGCCGCGGCGCCCGACCTGTCCGTGTCCACGGGCCGCGACAATCCCGCCTTCTTCGCTAACTGCGACAAGCACGGCCTTCAGCGACGCTACTTCAACTCCGGCCTGCTGGTCATCAATGCCTCCCGATGGATTGCTTCGGGAATTCCCGAGC
The DNA here is from genome assembly GCA_004963905.1 of Mesorhizobium sp. Classification (GTDB taxonomy): domain Bacteria; phylum Pseudomonadota; class Alphaproteobacteria; order Rhizobiales; family Rhizobiaceae; genus Mesorhizobium. The sequence continues at coordinate 92,545 of SUGL01000010.1, read as the reverse complement.
GGTACGAAGCCGCGGTCAAGGCCCATGCCGACTTCTGCCCCTATTGGGATGGAGCATGCAATGATCTCGACCAATGCGCCTTCAACATCGCCGCCGACGGATCATGGGAAACGCTTCCGGTGGAATTTAACGTGCAGAAGTCTGCCTTTCAGACCGCCTATTGGGACCGTGCATTGATCCGTCACTATACCGGGCCCGAGAAATTCCTCCCCGCGAGAGCTCACCGCGCCGACAGGAAGGAGCGGTCCGTACTTCGTCGCATAGCGCATGAATGCCGGGATCTCGGCCTGGAAGTTCCTTCTGGCTATCTGGGATTGGCGTACTGGGCAAACGGACTGCGCAGGAAAGCCGAGCGGATCAGGATTTCGCGGCTGATCGGGCAGCTCTCTTGATCCAATCACAACGATCCAGCGGGCTCCCGCGGCGTGCGCGGGTCAGCCTGCCGAGGCACGAACCCGCCGAAATTCCGGGATGGTTCTGACGATCTCGCCGAGCAGCGGATGCCTGGTAAGGACCAGCGCCGTTGCCCATCCGATCAGTGCCAGCAATCCCGCGCCAAATGCCTGCCCGTATGAAAGGCCGGCGCCGGAACCGTAAGCCCAGGTGACGACGAGCGGAGGGAGCACGCTCGCGACGGCCACGACGGCGCTTCTCCATATCGCCGCGGCGATGTCCCTGCGTCTCAGTCCCAACCTGCGACGGACGAAGCTCAGAGCGACAAATGCCTGGAAAGGAACGGTCACCAGCATGCACCAGACGGCTGCGTGCAGTCCGCCGAAAATTACGGCTATCGACAGGATGACCCCGGAAAGCGGGAAGGCGATCAATGCCCGAATGAGCAAGTCGCGGATCGCGCCCACCGCCACCGTCACCGGATAGTTGAGCTGGAAACTGAACGAGAAAAGAAGGGCGATGGCGACGACCTGGACGAGCGGGGCTGCCTCGACCCATTGGTGACCGAGCGTGATTTCTATGACGGGACGCGCCAGCACCGAAAGCACTAGGAGCGCGGGCCAGTGGAGCCCGGTGATGAGAGAAAGGGCCGCGAGATATGGGCGTTTCAAATCCCTGCCTTGCCTGACTTCGGCCGAAAAGGCCGGCAGCACGACGCTCATCGCTCCTCCGAGGATGAGTTTGTCGGGTATCTGACCGATCAACAGGGTGCGGCTGAACAAGCCCGCCGCATTCGGCGATACGAAGCGGCCCAGGAGCAGCAAAGGCAGCGCATCGAAGATGTAGAAGATGATGGCGATGGCGCCATTGTATCCGCCGAACGAGATCATCGCGCGCCAATTGGCGAAGGACGGCTTGAACATCCAGAAATGGGGACGCAGGGCCAGAGCGAGCGCCGCGGCAAGCCCGCTGCCGATCAGCCATCCCCAAGCGAAGCTCATGTAGCTGAAGCCGGCAAACGCAAGCACGATTGTTGCCGCCGAAGACGTCACCGCCCCAGTGATGTTGATGGCTGCTACCTTGCCAAAGGACATTTCCCGCCGGAGCAGGGCGTTGATCAGAATGAAGCAAGCATCGAGGAAGAGGCAGATCGAGACGATGTGGAAGTAGGGGACGAGGTTGGGCTGCCGATAGAAGAGAGCCAATCCGGGGGAGACGGCGACGAGAACGGCTGCGATGATCCCAGTAAGGATGAACATCACCGTAAATGCCGCGCCGATATCTTCGCGGCTCAGTTCGTCGCGCTGTATCAGGTAGCTCGAACTCGAGAATTCCCTGACGGACATGATAATCGCCAGGATAGCGGTGCCGATCGCCGATACCCCGATCTCTTCGGGCGTCAAGATTCGCGAGACCGCGGCAGCAGTGGCAAAATTCGTGGCAAACAGCACGTAGCGTTCACCCGTGCTTATCAGGAGTGCGCGTTTTACGCCGAGCATGGGTGCTGTTCTTCTCCAGTCAGGCGGGAGCTCGTCCGCCCCGATCGATCACCGATAGTCCGACAAACGAGTTGGAAGATCATGCCGCCAAAAAGGCTAAGGGACGCACCCGCCCAAAGGGGTAGCGCCGGCGTGACGGTTCTGCCTGTCGACCACTCGGCAACGACCCGCATCGGTCGCGGCAACCAAAGACATGCTGCCTTACGCTCGGAGGTTGTGAGGACAGCCGGGCGGGGCGCTCCTTCCGGCCCTGCGATCGCCTCGGTATCGACAGAGCCTTCAGGATATCCATTGGACGTAAGGATGCCCTCGCCGGAGGGATGCGTTGTGTTGTGGCAGGATCGACCTACGATCGATGGCCTTGTTCCGACATGGCTGGGAATGCGATGGGCAGGCAGAACCGCGAGCTGTATGGGCTTCAGATGCTCCGCGCGATTGCGGCGCTTGCTGTGGTCGTTCGCCATACCCTCGACATGTCGGAGGGATCGGAGGCTGGGCGCTTCGGCCCTTACTGGGTAGCAACATCCGGCGGCGCCGGAGTCGATCTGTTCTTCGTGATCAGCGGGTTTATCATGGTCTATGTGAGCTTCCCTTTCGGGCGGCTCCCTGATTCGCCAAAGGATTTCATCATCAAGCGGGCAACGCGCATTTTCCCTTTATACTGGATATGCAGCGCTGCCATCTTCGCGGTATCGGCAGTTGGGTTCCTGCACAACAAGCACATAGACTCGTATACTTTATTAAACTCGGTGCTATTGCTTCCAGGTGACAAGCTGGTGTTTGTCGCATGGACGCTTTCATATGAGATATATTTCTATGTGATTTTTTCGATTTGCCTGGCGTTGGGTAGGATGGGGCCAACATCGATTGCGGCCATACTCCTGATGATCGTCGGGATTGCGTTTGGAGGCCGGATTCAGGATCCGACATTTGCCAACTTCGTCTCCAGCCCCCTCATTCTGGAATTCTGTTTCGGCATTGTTTTGGCGCTGTTGTTTTGCGCTGGAGGAAAATGGAAAGTCCCGCAAGCTCTCAGTGTCATAGGATTTGCGGCGATAATTGCGGCTTCGATTTTCACGATGCAACACGATGCCGCGCCGGATGCCACTCGGGTCATTATGTGGGGGATTCCGGCGACTTTGATCGTGGCGGCGTTTCTCAACGTCGAGCGGCCGCGGTCGAAACTGGGCCGAGCCGCCGTGCTGCTCGGCGACGCATCTTACGCGCTCTATCTGACGCACATCTTCGTCATGGTGGCATATGGCTGGCTGATCAAGTCGACGTTTGTTGGCGGGGTGTCGCAAGTTCCGTTCGTTCTTGCGGTCATATGCATATGCATCATTGTCGGCGTGCTGACACATCTGTTGCTGGAAAAGCCTATTCTGGACTTCATCCGAAAGGCCATAAAACGCCAGCGGAACCGGCGGCCGGTGGAGGTTGGCAGTTTGCCAAGATAGTCCAACCGACTGCTGCCATAACGACGCAGCCTGGGACTTAGGGTTACGTCCGAAAGGGGTAGTACGGGGACTCGCTTCACCCGTATGGGCAAATTGCTTCCCATGATCGCAATCCCGACTATCCAGCCCGAGTTTGAAATCCGGCACGGAGGCGCTTGCCATGTCTTTTCGTTCTGCAGTCGCCGCGGCCTGCCTGTTTGTGACCGTCGCGCCCGCTTCCGCTGATCTCCTCTGGGGCGTCAACGGACATCCCATAGTTGCCTATCCGGGCGTCCCGTTTGAAAGGCAACTCGACTTCCTCAAGGATCTCGGCCTGAAATCGTACCGCGTGAACGTCACCGGCGAGGACAACGCGGATAAGCTTGCCGCCCTTGTCGACGCCGGAAAGGCAAGAGGGATCGAGATTCTGCCCGTCATCACGCCGGCGGGCGTGAATATGGATAAGGACAGCCCGCAAGATCTCTATGAAAAGAGCCGGAAGCTGGCGATCGCTCTTGGCACCAGGTTCAAGGACGATATCCGGGTTTGGGAACTCGGCAACGAGTTGGAGAACTATGCCATCATCCAGCCCTGCGAAAAGCGCGACGACGGCACCCAGTATCCCTGCGCATGGGGACCCGCGGGAGGAACGGGAGCGCTCGACTACTACGGCCCGCGCTGGGTGAAGGTGAGCGCCGTCCTCAAAGGCCTGTCCGAGGGCATGACGGAGGCCGATCCCGGCATCAGGAAGGCGATGGGCACGGCGGGATGGGGCCATACGGGCGCGTTCGCGCGTATGAAGCAGGATGGGATCTCTTGGGACATCTCGGTCTGGCATATGTATGGCGACGATCCGGAATGGGCTTTCCGCGAGATCTCGGGCTACGGCAAGCCGATCTGGGTCACCGAATTCAATAACCCTTACGGAAGTCAGCGCGGCGAGCGGCAGCAGGCCGACGGCATCAAGCAGACGATGACGCGGCTTCGCGAACTCAGCGCCAAATACAAGGTCGAAGCGGCTCACATTTATGAATTGTTCGACGAGACCTATTGGGCACCAAGCTTCGAAGCCAAGATGGGATTGGTGAGGCTCACCCCCGCATCCGACGGCAAATGGAGGGCCGGCGAGCCGAAGCCCGCCTACAAGACTGTGCGCGACTTGATCCGCGGTCCGCAGCCGTCGCCCAAGCCGCTTCGGGAATGCGACCCCCAGACCACGGCTGCGGACAAGCCGGTCTATGTCAGGCAGGCGAGCTTCGCTTACTGCCTCGTTCTTGGCCGCCAGGGCGACGCCGACAGCGTGGGACGGTGGTCGGCAGCACTCGAAGACGGGAACAGCAAACTTGCCGACATGATCGTGGAAATGATGCGTACGGACGATTTCGAAGCCAAATATGTGACGATCGGCCTGACGGACAGTGCCTACGTCAATTTCCTGTTTCAGTTGCTTCTCGGCCGTGGCGCGGACGGCTACGGGCTGGAGACCTATGTCACTCAGCTGCGTGCGGGATCCATGACACGGGAGATGGTGGCCTTCGGCATCATCAATTCGGCCGAGTTCAACTCCAGATACGCGGCGACCCGCGAGGTCTCCGCGGTGCCGGCTCCGGGCTAGACAGGAAGGTCGGCCGGAAGGAGGGCACCATGGCAATGCGCCTCGCCTCCGCCGCTCTCATGGTCATCATCCTTTTTGCGGCCATGGCCACCGCAAGTCAGGCATGCGAAAGCAATGGCGCGACGCAGTTCCCGCTGAGGATCGAGCCTGGCAAGAACTATCTGGTCGACCGGAATGGCCGTCCGTTCTTCATGCAAGGCGAGGCGGCGTGGTCTCTCATCGCCGATCTCAAGGATGACGAAGCTGAGCTCTATCTCGAGGATCGCAAGGCGCGCGGGTTCAACACCATACTGGTGAACCTTATCGAACACCGGTTCTCCCGCAACGCTCCCGCGAACGCCTATGGCGAGAGGCCGTTCGCCGACAACGGAAATTTCGTGCTTCCGAACGAAGCATACTTTGTTCGCGCCGACCGCATCCTGCAGAAGGCATGCGACCTCGGTTTCCTGGTGCTCCTCGTCCCGGCATATCTTGGCATAGGCGGCGGCGATGAGGGCTGGTATCAGGAAATGGCGGCGGCGGGGGCCGGACGTCTCGCCACCTACGGTCATTTCGTCGGAAATCGCTATCGGCGTTTCGACAACATCATGTGGGTCAACGGCGGTGACTATGATCCTGCCGACAAGGAGCTGGTCAGGGCCATCGCTCGGGCCATCATGGAAGAGGACCCCGGCGCCCTCAGCACCGTCCACGGCGCTCCGGAAACTGCACCTTTGAAATTCTGGGGTCGCGAGCCCTGGCTGAAGGTCAACGATATCTACACATACAAGCCCACCTATGCGGCAGCGAGCAGGGAACACGACGCCGGCAGGGGCATGCCCTTCTTCCTGATCGAGAGCGCCTATGAGTTCGAATATGGTGCCAATCAATACCGCGTTCGCGTCCAGGCATATCAGGCGATCCTCTCCGGTGCCTTCGGACACGTCTATGGCAACAACCCGGTTTGGCATTTCGGCGGCCCAGGCATCCTGCCGGCGGAAACGACCTGGCAAAAAGCCCTCGACAGCCCGGGCGCGCGGAGCATGCAGATTCTGCATGAGTATTTCTCGTCCATCAAATGGTGGGATCTAGAGCCTGACACGGGGAACGATTTGTTGATCGCGGGGCAGGGCAACTACCACGCCCGAACGATAGCCGCTCGGACAAGGGATGGCTCGCTCGCGGTCCTCTATATCCCCACCGGCAGGGGTGTCACCCTCGACCTTGCAAGGCTCGCCGGGCCGCAGGTCTCGGCTCGCTGGATCGATCCTTCCACCGGAAGGAGCGACCCAGCCGCTGGATCCCCGTTTTCCGCGGGTGCCCGGTATTTCGCTCCGCCAAAAGGCAATCATGCCGATTGGATATTGGAACTCCGCTCGCTGCCGGTGCAAAGCCAATGATCGCCACAAACGACGCCGACAGCTTTGAGAGCCTCGCGGCCGCCGACGCAACGAGGGCGGCATCCCATCGTGCAAGCGGAGACGGCACTGGCCTGCGCCGGACACCTCGAAGGATCGCTCTGTTCGGACTCTTCGGCTGCGGCAACCTTGGCAATGAAGGTTCGCTCGAGGCGATGGTCGGGTTTCTGCGAAGAGAGCGGCCAGGGGCGGAACTTTTCTGCATCTGCCAGGAACCCGAGGTCGTCAGGGAAGTCTTCGGTCTCGAGACCCTGCCGATCCGCGGGAACGGCCCGACAAGCGGCCTTTCGCGAAGAATTAACCGCCTGTTCCTTAAAATTCCGGGAAAGATCGCCGATTTCGCGCGAGCGTTCAGCCATGTCCGCAAGGCCGATGTCATGATTATCCCGGGCACCGGAATTCTGGACGATTTCGGCGAAAGGCCTGCCGGCATGCCCTACGACATACTGAAATGGTGCCTGGCCGCCCGGCTCGCCGGCACTCATATTGCTTTTGTCAGCATCGGGGCAGGGCCAATCAGGAACAGGTTGAGCCGCCTCTTGATGATCTCGGCGGCCCGGCTGGCCCGCTATCGGTCCTATCGCGACCTTCAGTCCAAGGAGTTTATGGAGAGCGTCGGCTTCGACGCCCGCAACGATCCGATCTATCCGGACCTCGCCTTTGGCCTGCCCGCGCCGACTCCAGTTCCACAGATCGCTCCAAACACGCTGAGGGTAGGAGTGGGCGTCATGGCCTACCGTGGCTGGTACGGTTTTGCCGATGGCGGCCAATCGATCTTTTCCCGCTACATCGGCAAGCTGGCGATCTTCGTCGTCCATCTCCTGGACTGTGGGCATGAGGTCAGGCTTCTTACAGGCGATGACGACGACGGCGTGGCCGTGGATGCGCTGCTGGCGGCCGTGAGGAGCCTCAGGCCTGATTCAAAGCTGGCGTATCGACCGGTCCATTCGCTGGGCGACGTGATGGGGCAGATGGCGCTCACCGACCTTGTCGTCGCCACGCGCTTCCACAACATCGTCTGCGCACTCAAGATGCGCAGACCGACCATCTCGCTTGGTTACGCCAGGAAGAACGACGTGCTGATGGATCAGATGGGCCTGGGCGAGTACTGCCACAACATTGAGACATTCGATGTCGACGGACTCATCGCGCAGTTTTCGCGGTTGGCGGCGGCGCGGCAAGCATACGAAAGGACGATAGCTGAGCGGCTCGCCGAACTCGGGGGCCAGATCGAGAGGCAGTGCGTTCAGCTTCTCTCCAGCGTGGTCGGATGAGGCATGCCGCGGGTGTTTGACGAGAGACGCAAAATGCCCGACTTCGCGTTTGACTGCCTAGCTTTCTTCCGGAGCTTCGCTCTCTTTGGACCGGTAATGCGGGTCCAACCGGTGGATCGTCATTGTGCTCTTGTCGCGAAAGTTTATCGAGAGCAATTCTCCAGAAGTATCTCGAATCGATGAAATACTATGCGCAGCAGCATGACTAATCACCGAATGTTTTCGGTCGGAATTTTTGGTGTATTGGCGTCTGTTGCCATATTTTTCGGGGTTTTACTGTACGAAAAGCTGCAAGAATCCACCGGAGAAGTGAGCAGAGCTAAATTTTGGCACTCGCTGACCTGGCGATTGGACCTGTACGGCCGCAAGGCGTTCGGCGAGGTTCCGGACCTGTCCTGGCCGGAACTCTTCCGAATGACAAACCCGTCAAGCGGGTTTGTCCTGACCTCGACGGTCACGGAAGCGCGCTCGCTGGATGCCGCGGTCATCAACCCCTATATCGGCGCGGAAGACCGTGCTACCGGCGCCGAGATATTTCGCAGGAACTGTGCGGCCTGTCACGATGGATCGGGGGCACACGCGCCGCTTCTCGACCGGCCGCTCAGGCACGGCGACAGCGACCTGGCCATTTACAAGATCGTGCGCGACGGGGTTCCCGCCACTGCCATGGCGTCCCACGCCGATCTGTCGTTCGACGATCGTTGGAGGGTTGTCGGCTATATCAGATCGCTCCAGAATTCGGCCAGAAGCGACGACAACGCACCGCATCTCGATGTCCGCGTGACGGCCGACGACCTGCGAGCACCGAATTCGGCCCAATGGTTGACTTATTCGGGCTCCTTCGACGGCCATCGCTACTCGCCGCTCGCCGAAATCACGAAGGAAAACGTGTCCCGTCTTCATGTCCGCTGGATTGGCCAGTTCGACACCAATGACCGACTGATAGAGGCAACGCCGCTCGTCGTCGGCGGAACGCTCTTTACCAGCGTGCCCCCGGCCAACGTCGTTGCCTTCGACACAAAAACAGGCAATGTCCTCTGGAAGTACCAAAGGTCGTTACCCGATAACCTGCCGATATGCTGCGGCCGGGTAAACAGAGGTCTTGCCATTCTTGGCAGCACTCTCTTCCTGGGCACCTTGGACGGCATTCTGGTCGCCATCGATGCCAACACCGGAAAGGAGGCCTGGGAAACCCAGGTTGCCAAACCCTCCGAAGGCTTCTCGATGACCGGGGCGCCGCTGGTCGTGAACAATGCCGTCGTGGTCGGCGTCGCCGGGGGCGAATTCGGCATTCGCGGATTTCTGGCGGCCTATGACCCCGCAAGCGGCAAGCAATTGTGGAAATTCTACACGATCCCGGGTCCCGGTGAATCGGGGCACGAAACCTGGAAGAACGGCGCCTGGCAAACGGGCGGTGGGCCAACATGGGTGACGGGCAGCTACGACCCCTCGCTCGATCTGCTTTACTGGGGCGTGGGCAACCCGGCGCCCGACTACAATGCCGACGCGCGTCCCGGCGACAATTTGTTCACCAACAGCGTGATCGCGCTGCACGCGAGTTCCGGGAAGCTCGCATGGCACTTCCAGTTCATGCCGCATGACGATCACGATTGGGATTCAAACCAGACGCCGATCCTTGCCGAGCTCACAATCAACGGCATCAAACGCAAGGTGATTTGCTGGGCAAACAGGAATGGATTTTACTATGTGCTCGACAGGGTTACGGGCGAATTCCTGACCGGCGTGAACTTTGTCGAGCAGAATTGGGCCGGTGGCCTGGATCGCGCGGGCCGGCCGATCTTCGTCGATGGTGCTTCCACCGAGGGACGCCTCATAAAACCAGGGGGTGGCGGAACGAATTGGCAAAATCCGGCCTTCGACCAAGGTCAAGGTCTGGTCTTCGTGCCGACGACCGAGGGGGCATCGATTTTTACGAAGACCGATGCGGACAGGGTCGATCGAGGGCAGGGAGGACTGTTTGTCGGAAGCGGGGCCGCCTGGGCTGCTCCGCCCGTGCGGGCCGTGCGCGCGCTCGATGCCGCGACCGGGGAGAGGAAGTGGGAATTCCGTTCCCCCTGGGCGAAGGACTCCGGTTACAGCGGCCTGCTCGCGACCGCCGGCGGATTGGTGTTCGGCGCCTCCGGAGGGGTATTGTTCGCGCTCGACTCCGCCACCGGTCAGGAGCTCTGGCGTGTGCCGCTTGGCGGAGAAACGAGGGCAGCTCCCATCTCGTTTGTTGACGATGGCCGGCAGGTGATCGCGATCGCAGCCGGACGGGCGCTGTTTGTCTTCGGATTGTAGGCGCAAGTCGAAGAGAAACCGGCGTCCGGGTGAATTCCGTCTCTCCGGCGGACATCCTCCGAAAGGTTTACGCGCGCGCCGCCCGAAAGACCTAGCCGGTGGCGAGGCTTCGTCCAACGGGGCATCCCGATCTCCCATTGGCGTTCTCCCCCGCTTCTTCGCGCCCAAGTAGCCTTTTCGCGACTGTGGGCGCTCGAGAAAAGGTGTGCGATGAAAGTTATGGTAACCGGCCATCAAGGCTATATCGGCTCGGTGATGGTGCCGATGCTGCTGCGCGCAGGGCATTCGGTCTGCGGCTACGACAGCGACCTCTACCGCCGCTGCACCTTTGCCTCGGGAGGCGAGCAGGTTGCCGTTCCGTCCATCCTGAAGGACGTCAGGGACGTGAATGCGCGCGACCTCGAGGGGTTCGATGCCGTCATTCATCTGGCCGCTCTTTCCAACGACCCGCTGTCCGATCTCGATCCGAATATCACCTACGAGATCAACCACAAGGGCACGGTCCGCTTTGCCAAGGCTGCCAAGCTGGCGGGCGTGTCCCGCTTCCTGCTCGCGTCTTCGTGCAGCAACTACGGACAGGCAGGCGACGGGATCGTCGACGAGACGGCGGAGCTGAACCCGGTTACCGCCTATGGCTGGTCCAAGGTGCTTTCGGAGCGCGACATCTCGGAGCTGGCCGACAGCAACTTCTCCCCGATCTATTTCCGGCCCGCCACCGCCTACGGCCTGTCGCCGCGCCTGCGCTTTGACATCGTGCTGAACAATCTCGTCGCCTGGGCCGTCACGAAAGGGGTGATCCTGCTCAAGTCCGATGGAACGCCCTGGCGGCCGATCGTCCATATCGAGGATATTTCGAGGGCCTTCATCGCAGGACTGGAAGCCCCGCGCGAGAGCATCCACAACGAGGCCTTTAACGTAGGGCGCACGGAGCACAACTACAGGATCCGCGACATCGCCGAGATCGTCGCCGGCGTGGTGCCGGGATGCCGGCTCGAATTCGCGTCCGATGCCGGCCCGGACAAGCGGTCCTATCGCGTCAGCTTCGACAAGATCGCGCGCGTTCTTCCCGCCTTCAGGCCGCAATGGGATGCGCGCAAGGGCGCCGAGCAGTTGTACCAGGCCTACCGCAAGTCGAACGTCACGCTCGAGGAATTCGAGGGGCCGCGCTTCCAGCGCATAGGCCACATCAAGTATCTTCGGGCCAACGGACTTTTGGACGAGCGGATGCGGATGGCTGAACCCTCGCGAAAGCTGGAGGCAGCGGCGGGTTAACCGCAATGGAACGCATAAACCCCGAGGAACTTGGCCTATTCCTGCCCTCCGGCCTCGGCCAGCAAATCTATGCGCTGGCCGAACGTCTCTTTCCGATTTGCAGGAGCATCACCGGCGACGGCGTGCGGCGGACGCTGGATATCCTGTCGGAGCACGTCGACCTTGCACGACACGAGGTGCCCACCGGCACCCAGCCGTTCGACTGGACCGTTCCGAAGGAATGGAACATCCGCTCGGCAAGCATCGTCGGCCCCGACGGACAAAAGGTCGTGGATTTTGCGGACTCCAACCTGCACGTCGTCAACTACTCCATACCCTTCAAGGGAACCCTGACGCTCGACGAGTTGAGACCGCACATCCACACATTGCCTGAGCAGCCGCAACTGATCCCCTACCGCACCGCCTACTACACTCCGGCATGGGGGTTCTGCATGGCCCATGATCGTCTGGCCAAAATGCCCGACGGTCTCTATCGGGTGGAGATCGATGCCGAGCTCAAGGACGGCAGCCTCACCTACGGCGAATATCTGCACCGCGGCGAGACAGAGCGGGAATTCCTGCTGTCGGCACACATATGCCATCCGTCGCTGGCCAACGACAATTGCTCGGGCCTGGCCCTGCTGGCGACCCTTGCGCGAAGCCTCAAGGCAAGAAAGACACGATACAGCTACCGCTTCCTCTTCGCCCCCGGCACGATCGGCGCGCTCGCATGGTTGTCCCGCAACGAGGAGCGGGTAGGCCTGATCGACCACGGCCTGGTGATGTCCTGCGTGGGCGACGCCGCGGCGCCGGCCTACAAGCGCAGCCGTCGCGGCGATGCCTTCATCGACCGCGCGATGGCGCATGTGCTCGGCGGTCGGGCCGGGGCGAAGCTGATCGATTTCTCCCCCTACGGCTACGACGAGAGGCAATATTGTTCGCCGGGTTTCAATCTTCCCGTCGGCATGTTCCAGCGCAGCGTCCACGGCACCTTCCCCGAATATCACACCTCGGCCGACAATCTCGACTTCATAGCGCCGCAGCACCTGGAGGATTCCTTCCGCATCCTCATGGACGTGATCGACGTCGTCGAAGGCGACTGGACGCCCTTGAACCTCTTCCCCAAGGGCGAGCCGCAACTCGGCAGGCGCGGCCTCTACAGCGCCCTGGGAGGGCAGAAGTCCTCCGGCATAAGCTCGATGGCCCTGCTTTGGGTGCTCAATCTCGCCGACGGGCAGCATTCGCTTCTCGCGATGGCGGAGCGCTCCGGTCTGCCGTTCAGGGAATTGGCTGCCGCGGCGAGATTGCTTTCGGATCACGGTCTCCTGGCCGAAGCGGGCAACCGGTGAACCGCTCTAGGAAACCAGGTTCTTCAGCAGCGGCCAGTTCAGGTCCCTTTCCGACATGGCGGTCGGCATCAAAGGCCAGTTTATCGAGAAGGCAGGGTCGTTGTAGCGCAGGCCCGTCGATGCATGCGGCGTGTAGAACTGCGAGATCAGATAGGACACCTCGGCATCGTTCGTGAGCGTCTGGAGCCCATGGGCGAATCCGGCGGGGATGTAGACTTGTCTCATGTTTTCGGCCGTCAGCTCGAAGGCCAGCCAATTGTGGCGTGTCGGCGAGTTCAGGCGCAAGTCCACCACGACGTCGAAGATCGCGCCGCGGACGCAGGAGACGAGCTTCACTTCCGAATATGGCTCCTGCTGATAATGCAAACCGCGCAGCGTGCCTCTTTTGACCGAATGCGACCGGCTGTGCTGGACAAAGCGCGTTGCCAGCCCGCAATCGGCCATCTCCTTTTCGCAGAACAGGCGCGTGAAGGAACCGCGGTCGTCGACTATGGGCGTCGGCTCGATCAGCCAGACACCGTTCAGCTTCGTCTCGGTAAATCGCATGTCGACCTTGGCCTCGAGGTGGCAAGACAGCCGGTCGGATTGTCGATAGCGCATGCCTGGGCTGGAAGAGCTACCAAAGCCTTATCAGAGCCTCCGATCGCCGTACGCCCGGCCGATCGCACTACCCCTTCGGTGGGCTGGGCGGGGTGATGCCCCCCGCGGTTTCTCCATAAGGCTTAAGGCACCCAACGGATTGGCAAATCGAACCCGCGGGCACTCGAATCTAAGTTGCTTTCATCCACCTGGGGAGACGCGGCAGGCACAGGTTCATCGTCAGGCCACCGCGTTTCCTTCTTCAATTCAATCGGGCAGGAGCAGGAATGAACATTCAGGCGATCGAAGTCGTCCGCGATCACGACATGGGGCGCCGGCCAGTCGGCTGCCGGCTCTGCGGATCGCGTCTGCGCCACACGCTGGTGGACCTTGGCATGTCCCCGCCCTGCGAGAGTTTCCTGCGGGCCGACCAACTCGACCATATGGAACTCTATTATCCGCTCAACGTCCTGGTTTGCGACACCTGCTACTTGGTGCAGCTCAAGGAGTATATCAGCGCCGAGACCATCTTCAGCGAATACGCCTACTTCTCCTCCTTCTCGACGAGCTGGGTAGCCCACGCCAAAGCCTATTGTGAGTCTGTCACGAAGCGACTTGGCCTTGGCACCGACAGCTTCGTGGTGGAACTCGCGAGCAACGACGGTTACCTGCTGCAGCACTTCCTGCCGCTCGGTGTTCCAGTGCTTGGCGTCGAGCCGGCGGCCAACGTCGCCCAGGCCGCGGTCGACAAGGGCGTGCCCACGCGCGTCGACTTCTTCGGAGTGCGGCTGGCGCTTCAGATGGTGAGCGAAGGACTTCGGGCCGATCTCATCGTCGGCAACAACGTTCTGGCGCAGGTGCCGGACCTCAACGACTTCGTCGCCGGGATGAAGATCCTGCTCAAGCCGGAAGGCGTGGTCACCCTCGAATTCCCGCATATCGAACGGCTGATGGCCGAAAATCAGTTCGACACCATCTACCACGAGCATTTTTCATATTTCTCGTTGCTGACCATCGAGCTGATGGCGAGCCGTCACGGCCTGCGCGTGATCGACGTCGAGGAACTGCCGACGCATGGCGGCTCGCTGCGTGTCTATCTCGCCAACGAGGACAGCAGCTGGAGTGTCAACGACCGCGTCGCCAAACTTCTCGATCGCGAAAAGCGGCACGGGCTCACGGAAATGGCGACCTACGCCTCCTTCGGTGAAAAGGCCCAGCGCGCGAAGCGCGATCTCCTGGCGTTCCTGATCTCGGCCAAAAGCGAAGGCAAGAGGATTTGCGGCTATGGCGCGCCCGGCAAGGGCAACACGCTGCTCAACTATTGCGCCATCGGCACCGACTTCCTCGACTTCACGGTCGACCGAAATCCCTACAAGCACGGCCGCTTCACACCGGGAATGCACATCCCGATCAAGCCGATCGAGGCGATCGACCATGCGAAGCCGGACTACATCCTGATCCTGCCGTGGAACTTGAAGGACGAAATCATCAAGCAGATGCACCACGTCGCCGCCTGGGGCGCGAAGTTCGTGGTGCCGATTCCTTTCGTGGCAGTGATCGATCCATCGGAGTTATCGAGATGAAAGTCGTCCTTTTCTGTGGCGGCCGCGGCACGCGGATCCGCGACTATTCCGACAGCATACCGAAGCCGATGATACCGCTCGGCCATCAGCCGATCCTGCGCCACGTGATGCAATGGTACAGCGACTACGGGCATGACGAGTTCGTCTTGTGCCTGGGCTACAAGGCCAACGTCATCAAGGATTTCTTCCTGAACACCCGGCCACAGACCTTCTCCGATTGCATCGTCACGCACGGCGGCCAGGACGTGAAGCTGCTTGGCGACGCGGTCAAGGACTGGAGCATCACCCTGCTCGACACCGGCATCTGGCGCAACATCGGGGAACGCCTGTGGGCGGCGCAAGACCACGTCAAGAACGAGAAGATGTTCCTGGCCAACTATTCCGACGGTCTGACCAATGTCGACCTCGACGACATGATCGCGAAGTTCGAGGCCAGCGGCAAGATCGGCTGCTTTCTCGCAGTGCGGGCGCCGCTGACCTATCATCTGGCCGACATCGCCGAGGACGGCCGGGTGCGCGAGTTCCGCACGACCGAGACCTCGGAGATCTGGATCAACGGCGGGTACTTCGTGTTCCGGCCGGAAATCTTCGACTACATGCGAGACGGCGAGGAGCTCGTTATCGAACCTTTCAGGCGGCTAATCGACGACAACATGCTGATGGCGTACAAGCATGAAGGCTTCTGGCGCTCGATGGATACACTGCGCGATTGGCAGTCGCTGGAAGACATGGTCGAAAAGGGCGACATGCCCTGGAACCGGAAGACCACCGCCGAGAAAATCAGACGCAGCATGGTGATGGCTGCATCATGAAGGGGCTTGGCCTCGCGCGTCGAGGGGAGGAAGTCTCGATCCTCTGCCTCGGCGCCCATTCCGACGACATCGAGATCGGAGCGGGAGGCACGATCCTCAGCCTGATCGCGTCGGGGGTCAAACTGAACGTCCATTGGTGCGTGTTGAGCGCCGGCGGGCAGCGATCGGCCGAAGCCAGGGCATCGGCGAAATCCTTCCTCGAAGGATCGAACTCGTCCACGGTCGACGTCGCCGACTTCGAAGACAGCTACTTTCCAGCCCATAGCCGATCGATAAAGCATTGGCTGATCGATCTGAGGTCACGGATCAACCCCGACGTGGTGTTTACGCACGCCAGGTTCGACGCCCATCAGGATCATCGAGAGGTCAATCAATTGACCTGGAACGTTTTCCGCGATCATCTGGTGCTCGAATACGAGATCCCGAAGTGGGACGGCGACCTTGGCCAGCCCAATGCCTATGTGCCGCTTGCGGCCAAGGTTCTCGAGCGCAAGATCGAGCTTCTCCACGAGCACTTCGGGACGCAGCGCTCCAAGGACTGGTTCGACCGCGAGACCTTCGTCGGACTTGCCCGATTGCGCGGCATGGAATGCCGGGCGCCCGAGCATTTCGCCGAGGCTTTCACGCTCCGAAAAGCCAATATTTTCTAGTGGGACGCCACCAAAAAACCAACAGTGGATGACGAGCAAAAGGGCCTTTGAACGTATCTGACGATCTGCTAACAAACTTACCCGTCGTCCGGCAGGACGACGTTCGCAACAAAAAGACAGAACACGAAGAAGCGATTCGCGCTAGGCATTTTTGTCGTGCGTGTGGAGTTCGAGGGGAAAAATCAAGGTGGGCCACGCCAGACTTGCTCCGGGGTTTTCGCTCAACGAAGCCCGAATAGGGACGGTTGAGGGCGGAGAGTCGGGTGTTCTGGTATGGAAGTTCGACCAACTGGTCGCAATACTTACCCGGATCGACGAGGAGACCTACTCAACCAAGGGCAAATGGTTCCTCGAGACAGGTTTCGGGTTGCTCACGGGGCAACACAAGAATTTCGATACGATCGAGGAAGCCGTCAGCTGGCTGGGCAAATACACCTTCCCTGACCCTGTCCTCTCCGCGGATTCGTCGGCTGATGCGGCGGGGTCGGTGTGACCCGCGTACCGGTCACATTTATTGCGTTTCTTTGACGCTGCGCGCCCGCCTCTTGGCGGTCATTGCGAAGGCATTTGTCGCCGTTCGTCGCAGCGACCGTTGGTGCATGTCTCCCGAAAGTGGGAACCGGTTTCGGGAGGACATGCGTAAGATCAAAACCTAAAGCGCATGGAGCGAACCTGAAAGACTGCGACGCGCTTTAAGGCGTGTTGAGATTCAGGTCAGGCCGAGCCGAAAATGTCGGTTTCTGAGAACCGGAGCGGAGCGTACTTGAAGTACGTGAGCACCGGAAGCGCAGGAAACCGGCATTTGCAGGCCGGCATCACCTGAATATCAACACGCCTTAATCCATGTCGCGCAAAAGTGCGCAGCGGTTATGCGGAAACGACATGCATAAAAAAGACCTGAGCGGTCAGCCGCCTTGCGTGGGTTTCTGTTCGGCCGCCGGCGCCTGAGGTGCGTTCTGTCCGGTCGTCTGGCTCTTGATCATCTCGCCATAGACCTCGACCGCGGCCCAGGCAATGAAGGCCAGCAACAGCCCGGCGATCAGGATCCTCAGCGCGTGCCAACCCCAATGCCCTTGGCGGGCTTTGTCTTCAGGAACGATCTTGGTCATTGTTGGCCTCCATGTCGCGTGGCGGCGGACGCTTCGGCATGGTCGGGTAACGGGCCCTCTCCGCGAAGGTTCCGAATCCGACGGCGAGGTTCGGCTCTACGGGGTTTCGCCGGGATCCTTGTCTTGCGACCCGGGCTTCACATTCTCACGGTAGATGGCGTAGGCGACGAGCGCGACGGCGGGCGCGAGAAGCGCGCCCATGCCGCCCTTGCTCTTCGCAAGCGCCGGAAGCAGCGCGAGCGCCGCGGTGACGCCAACCGCGGTCATGTCGGCCTTTCGCCTTCGCGCCCGGCGCCGCGCCCGCATGCCGGCGGTCAGCTTGTGGATCACGAGAATGAGCCCGGCAAGCACCAGGAAGCCAATGCCGAAGCCGAGGGAAGTCGCCAACGGCCCATAGCGCTCCGCCAGCCAGATATAGGCCGCACCGAGCAGGAAGCCGATGCCGCACAAGGCGAAAACGCCGGCAAGTCCGTAGAGGATTGCCGTCATCCGCGCTCTTCGCAAAGCAGCCGACGCCTCGCCGGACGCAAGGGCGGAAATCAGCGAAACCAGCGTCCCCATATGCGGGCTAGCGGCGTGAAAGCAGCGCGAACAGGAAGCCGACGCCCGCGGCGATCGCCAGCGACGTCACCGGCTTCTCACGGACGCTGGCGATGAGCTGCGCTTCGATATCCTGAGCGCTGCCGCGCACGCTTTCGAACGCCGCCTCGCCCTGCGTCCGCAGCTGTTCGACGCCTTCGGCCGCCGCTCGCCGCGCCGCGCCGTACCCGTCGTCCCTGGTCTTGGCCAATTGCCTGGTGAGCTCTTCTATATCGGCTTTCAACTGCCGGATATCGGCTTCGAGATCGGAGTTGGAGGGAGCATCTGTTGCAGTTCTGCCTGCGGCGGTCGCCATCGCGTAACTCCTTGTGTTTTCTGCCTTTCAACGCTCGATCTGGATCAGGAGTTCCACACCTTTGCCGCTCCCTATCAAGACCTGAGAGCGTGCGCATTGACGGAAGTCAAGTTCCCTCAGATCAGCGGCCTGCGTTCCTTGCCCAAGCCTTCCCAGCGGGCGAGCCTTTTCAGTCCTTCGTGATCGACGACCTCGCAACCCCCGTCACGCCAGAGAACCAGCTTGCGGTCGATCAGCTTGCGGATCGTCTTGTTCGTGTGGACCAGCGACAGGCCGAGCGTGTCGGCGATGTGCTGTTGGGTGATCGGTATCTGCAACGCCGCCTTTACATCCAGGCCGGCGCGGGCACGGCTGGAGATGAAAGCGATGAGATAGGCGGCGCGCTCCAGCGCGGTGCGCCGCCCGATGCTGAGCAGATTCTCGTCCAGCATGCGCTCTTCGCGCGACGCGATCCAGGTAATGTCATAGGCAAGTCCCGGATAGTTGCGATAGAGCTCGTGCAACTGGTCGCGCTCGAAGAGGCAGAGCAGCATCGGCGACAAGGCCTCGACGGAATGCTGCATCTCGCCCATCAGGCTGCCTTGCAGGCCGATGAGATCGCCAGGCATCGAATAGTTGAGGATCTGCCGCCGTCCGTCGGGCAACAGCTTGTAGCGGAATGCCCAGCCCGAAAGCACGGTGAAGAGATGCGCGCTATGGCTGCCTTCGACCAATACGGTAGCGCCCTTGTCGACGGCGAGCTCTCCTTTCTTGAAGGTGCTGACGAATGACAGCTCTTGGCTTTCGAACTCGCGAAAGGCCGGCAGCGGTCGCAAAGGGCATTTCTCGCAAGAATATTGACGGCTGGGGGTGGGCTGTGGATGCTGGCTGGACATTTCGACCCCTCCTCGAAATCCCTGCCCCATGAGGTGCTTAGGGAAACGCTCCAACCGGAGCGAGGTTCCGCCGATCACAAACATGCATCGCCGGTCATGTCTTTTTTAAATGACATGCCGCCGAATACCGCGCATGACTGCGGGCATTGTAGGAGTCGCCGCCCCGTGCCCCCACTGTTAGACGGATTGCGTATCCTGGTCGTCGAAGATGAATTCCTCATCGCCATGGATGTCGAGCAACTGTGCCGCGACCATGGCGCAGCCGACGTCACGATTGTCCGCGATCTGGCCGAAATCGACCCGCGGAACGTGGTGTCGCGGTTCGATGCCGCCATTGTCGATCTAATGCTCGGCGGCGTGTCGACGCTCGACTTCGCCCGATGGTTGCGCAGCGCGGGCGTTCCGTTCGTCTTTGCCTCCGGTTACGCCGACCCGGAAGAGATTGGGGGCTCTTTCCCGGAAATCCGGCTGGTCACCAAACCTTATTCGGGAGACGATCTGATCGAGGCTGTGGCGCTCGCTTGCGGCCGCGCGAAGGCGGCTTGACGACGTCGCGGCCCGGGATGCCGGATGTCGGTGTCAGGCCGCGTTCGAACCGGTCACTTGAGCCGAGATCGCATCGGGACCGTATTCGTCCTCGCCGGAAATCTTGAGGATATCCTGCAGCCGGGCGCGCGCCCGGCTGACCCGGCTCTTGATGGTGCCGACCGCGCAGCCGCAGATCTCGGCCGCTTCCTCGTAAGAGAAGCCGGACGCCCCGATCAGGATGATGGCTTCGCGCTGATCCTCCGGCAACTGCTCCAGCGCGCCGCGGAAATCCTTGAGGTCGAGCTGGCCATGCTGGGCCGGGTGAACGGCAAGCCTGGCGGTCATGATGCCGTCGCTGTCCTGCACCTCGCGGCCACGCTTGCGCATCTGCGAATAGAATTCGTTGCGCAGGATGGTGAACAGCCAGGCCTTCAGGTTGGTGCCCGGCTGGAAGCTCTCGTGTTTGTCCCACGCCTTGACCAAGGTTTCCTGGACGAGGTCATCCGCCTTGTCGGCATTCTGCGTCAGCGACACCGCGAAGGCGCGCAGGCTCGGTATTGCGCCGAGCAGCTCGGTCTTGAAGCTCTGGGAGACCGCCGCCATGCCTCAGTCCTTTTTCTCGGCGGGCTCGGCCTCTTCCAGCTGGCTAAGCAACTGAGCGAATCGATCTGGCACCTGATCGGAGACCAGCTCGTCGTAGTATTGTTTGAGTTTGCGGGCGATTTCGGAGTTTGGTCCGAGCGGATTGCCACCCCCATTCCGGTGCCTGCTCGCGGCGCCAGTCGTCGAATTCTTTGACATTTCTTTCATATTTGCCCTAATTCCCAGCACTCGAACCGCTCTGGAACTGCAGACCACAACGCAAGCGGCACCCTTGTCTGGTTGCCCATCCCGAAATCGCCAAACGCCCATTTCCTAATTTAGTTCCACAGCCGGCGGAACTTTTTCAGAAAGCCGACGTTGGTTTGCCGGGGTTTGCGACCCGTCTGGCCTGATGGAAAAGAACAACGTCATCTGAGGGAGACGTCAAATATGAGTCTATCCGCAACCATCGCTCCTCACCTGCCGTTCCTTCGCCGTTTCTCGCGTGCCGTGTCGGGATCGCAGGAAAGCGGTGACGCGTTGGTCGCCGCCATGCTGGAGGCTATCATCGCCGACACCGAAGTCTTCCCCAAGGCATCGAGCGATCGCATCGCGTTGTACAAGGTTTTTGCCAGGCTTTTCACCTCGATTGCCATCCGCGTGCCGCAAGAGCATGCGCAGACCGCCTGGGAGCAGCGGGCCGCCGCCAATCTGAATGCCATCGCGCCGCGGCCGCGGCAGGCGTTCCTGCTTGTCGCCGTGGAAGGTTTCAGCGAGGACGAAGCAGCGGAGATCCTCGACGCCGACGAGCAGGAATTTTCCGAATTGCTTGCCCAGGCAAGCGCCGAGATTTCCCGCCAGGTCGCGACCGATGTGCTGATCATCGAGGACGAGCCGCTGATTGCCATGGACATCGAGGAGATGGTCGAAAGCCTTGGGCACCGCGTTGTCGGCACCGCACGCACGCATGCCGAAGCGGTCGCCATGTTCGGCAGGACGCGCCCGAAAATGGTCCTGGCGGACATCCAGCTCGCCGACGGCAGCTCGGGCATCGAGGCCGTGAATGAAATCCTGTCCTCGACCCCGGTGCCGGTGATCTTCATCACCGCCTTCCCCGAACGCCTGTTGACCGGTGAGCGCCCCGAGCCGGCGTTTCTGGTGACCAAGCCGTTCAACCCCGATATGGTCAAGGCTCTGATCAGCCAGGCGCTGTTCTTCGACCGCCAGGCGAAAGCTGCAGCCTGACCGCACCGATGTCTGGTCATCTAGGTTCCATGCGAGGCTCCCGAGCCTCGCATGATGCGTGCGGGATCTGATCCGCGAAAGCGCTTCCGGGGGTCGTCTTTTTCCGCAAATGGTGGAACAAACGGCATTCAGCCACGTTTTTTCAGGACGTTAGAAGGAGACGTATCATGCTGTACTGGGCGCTCGTTTTTCTTGTGGTCGCGATCATCGCCGGCGCTCTTGGATTCGGCGGCATTGCCGGCACATCGGCTGGCATAGCGCAGATATTGTTCTTCATCTTCCTTGCCTTCCTGGTGATTTCGCTCATCGCCGGCCTTTTCAGAAGAGCCTGACGCGGGGAGCACCGGACACTGGAAGCCGCACCCCTCAAACGGTTTCCAGCCACCGCCGGGCGGTGTCCCCAAAAGACATCGTCCGGCGGACCGTTTTTGAGGCTGCGCGCAGCCTCGGCATGTCAAGGCCGAAGCAGCAGTCTGTCGTAGAGCCGTTCAGCCTGGATGCGGGAAGTATTATCGGATGCGTTCCAAGGCCTCAGAAAAGGACGATCCGGGCAAGCGCAGCGACGATGTGATCGCGATGCATCCGGCGGAAAGCGGGATGCAGTTGGGGCGCGCATTGCTGCACGCGCTCCACAATGCCGGAATTTCGGTCCTCTATCAGGATCGGGAAATGAAGACCGTCTGGGCCCGCAACATGCGCGCGCCCTGGGCAGCCGAGACGGCCGACGGCAAGGATTTGCTCTCCCCTGCTCAGGCCGAACGCCTAAGTGCGGCCAAACAAAGGGTGGTTGAAACCGGCAACGCTGATCGCCTCGAACTCGGCATTCCCGGCGGTGACGGCGTGCGCTGGTTCCAGATCTGGGTCGATGCCGATCATAGCGATACCGGGGAGGTCCAGGGCGTCGTCACCACCATGGTCGAGACCACGGAGCAGAAACGTCGCGAGCAGACGCTGAAGACGCTGCTGCGTGAGGTCAGCCATCGCTCGAAGAACCTTCTGGCCATCATCCAGAGCATAGCCACCCAGACCGGGCGCTACTCCGAGACGCTTGGCGACTTCCTGACCCGCTTTCGCGGCCGCATTCAGTCGCTCGCCTCGTCCCAGGATCTGGTGACATCCTCCAACTGGCGCGGCGCGGCGCTTCGAGAGCTCGTATCCGGCCAGGTCGGCCGCTACAGCGCCGACCCGGGCCGCAGTCTGCGCTTCGATGGCGAAAACCCTTACCTCAACCCAAACGCCGCCCTGCATATCGGGCTGGCCATGCATGAGCTGGCCGTGAATTCGGTAAGCTATGGCGCTCTGTCGCAGCCTGACGGCCATGTCGAGGTAAGCGCTAAAATCGCACCCGGTAGCGGGACTTCGGCCGACCTTTTGCTGATATGGACGGAAAGGATCGGTGCCGGCAGGCGCAACGAAAAGCGCTTTGGCAGCGTCGCTCTGGAACGCGTCGTGCCGACGTCGCTCGGCGGCTCCGCCATCCTCGAGATCGATGAGGGTCGGCTCGAATATCGCCTGACGATCCCGCACGGCAATTTCGAGACGGATTGACCGCCACACACGAACATTCGCCGGCTTAACCGGCTGTTCACCATAAAGCCCGATTCTATGTTCCTGGCTAAAACCGCGCCGAAAGCCCCAGCCGCGCCCAATCACGCGATTTGGCACGCGATTTGGGAGGACTGAACGATGGTTTCCGACATGAACAGGTTGGAGCAGGCCGCGCGCGTCTCGATGAGCGGCTTCCAGGACGCCGAGGCGCCGCCCTTGTCCCGTTCCTCCCATCTTTCGCTTCGTCTCGGCGCCGTCGCGCTCCTTGCCGCCCTGGTGCTGGCGGCAGCGTGGCAGCTGACCTGACCCGGCAGTTTCCCGGTCGGGCTTTAAAGCATGTCTCCCGAAAGTGGGAACCGGTTTCGGGACAAAGACATGCGTAAAATCTAGAACCTAAAGCGCACGGAGCGAATCTGAAAGATCGCGACGCGCTTTAGTCGGCAAGGGCTCGCGGCATCGCAGCGGCAGGAACTTTTGAGCGGCGAGAGTCGTTCTTTGCCGCGCAGAGGGTTCACCCGTGGAACACATCGCCGCTTTGCTCCTCGTCATCGGCTGCTCGGACACCATGACCGAATGCCGCGAACTGACCGTGCCGGTCAGCGTCTTCGAGACCTTTGAGGCCTGCACCGCCGAACGGCCCTTCGCGCTGGCCGATGTCCGGGATCAGGCACGGCATGTCGTCGGCGAGTGCCTCGTCGTCGATCCGGCGCTGGAGGACGACTACGACCAGATCGTCTGGACCGTGCGCCCCGACGGCTCGCTCGAGGCGTCGTTGGAAGTCTCCGGCACGCTTGTCGCGTCGAACGCCGCGCCCTGAAAAAGACTATCTTAATCAACAGTAAGATCGTGCAGGCAAAGCCCGTTTTTTCGTGCTAAATGGCGGCTGGCACTGCCGAAAGTGAGGACAAAAAGTGAGGAGCAATTTTATGCGGAAGATGATCATTGCCATGGTTGCCGTGGTCGCTGTCAGCGGCTGCACCACGACCGAGCAGGATGTGGTCGGCGGCGGCCTGATCGGCGCCGGTGTCGGCGGCTTGGTAGGCGGCGGCAAGGGCGCGCTGATCGGCGCGGCTGTCGGCGCCGGATCGGGCCTCCTGGTCCGCAACCTGCGCAACGGTTATTGTCAGTATCGCGATCATCGCGGCCGGATCTACACCGCCCGCTGCAACTAAAATTTTGATCTGGAGGCCGGTCTGCCGGCCTCCATTTCTTTGCCTGGGACATGGCCGCCCGCTGGCATAGCGGCGCCGTTCAACCCGTCAGCGGAATCCTTATTTCCACCTTCAGCCCGTCGGCCTTAAAATCGCGCTTGATCGTGCCGCGCAGTTCGCGCGTGACGTTGAGATCGATCAGCTTGGTGCCGAAACCGGTCTTTGCCGGCTCTTCCAGCTGTTTCTGTCCCGCCTCCCGCCAGTTGAGCACCAGCGTCCGTTCCCGGCTGCGCCCTTCGACCGACCACTCGACTTTCAAGGCGCCAACCGAGCTGCCTGCCTCGCCATATTTCAGCGCATTGGTGGCAAGCTCGTGGAAGGTCAAACCGAGCGCCTGCGTGGTCGTCTCGTCAAGCAGCACCTCCGGCCCCGACAAGATGCCTGCCGGGAGCTCCTTGCCGAACACCTGCCCGAGCTCGATGCGCAGCAGGTCGCCAAGATCCGCCTTCTGCCAGCGCGAGCGTGTCAGCATGTCCTGCGAAGCGGCCATCGCCTGCAGACGCGCCGAGAACGATGCCGAGAATTCCTTCACGTCGGTGGCCTGGGAGGCCGTCTGCCGCGCGATCGCCAATACCCTGGTGATCGAATTCTTGATGCGATGCTTCATCTCCTGCAGGATCAGGTCCTTCTCCAGCAGGCTCTTCTCCGTCGCCTCATGCAGCAGCGACTTCGCCTCATAGGCACGCTCCTGATAGCGGGCCACCAGGGCGATCGCCCCGGCAAGCAGCAGGCCGAACAGCCCGAGCATCACCGGAATGGCGCGCGACGAAGGCAGCGAGAAAGCGCTCGTCGGCCTGAACAGGACGGTCCAGGGTCGGCCGGCGACGACGATATCCCGACGCGCCACAAGCTTCGCACCCAGGGACTCGGCCGGCGGCGCTTCCGACCGGAACAGGAGATTGTCGGCACCCGGCTTGCCGTCATAGATCTCGACATTGACCGGCAGCAGCGGTGCCTTGCTGAGCGCCACCTGGAACAAGTCGCGCGCGCGGAAGGCGGCGTAGAGAAAGCCCGCGGTCGAGGAACGGCTGGCATTGATGACGTCCGGCGCCGTTTCCACGTTCAGCCGCACGAAGACCAGGAATCCAGGGAAGGTCTGCTCCCGCCCTTGTCCCTGGCCAAGTTGAACGAGCCCGCTGGCATGCTGCTGGTCGTCGGCCATGGCCTTCTCGATCGCCGTCCGCCGCACCGGCTCGCTGAACATGTCGAAGCCGATGATCGACTGACTGGACGTATCGAGCGGCTCGAAAAGCACGATCGGCGTTCGCCATTGCTGCTCGCTGGTGGCAGGATAGACCGGATGGGCCGAACCGTGATCGCGCAGGATGTCGCGCTCGACCGCAGCCTCGTCGCCGGTCTTGGCCAGCCTCAGGAAGCCGATGCCCCGCAGGCCGGCGAAATTGTCGTCGATGTCGAGCGCGGTGAAGAAGGCGTTGAACTCGCCGCGCGTGATGTCGCCGTTGCGGGCGTCGAACAGCGCCTGCGTCGAGCGCAGCAGCGACAGATGCAGGTCGATGCGGCTCTCGATGCGGTTGAGCGCGTCGTCGGCCGTTCCCTCGAACTTGATGCGCGCCGCCTCCTGGGTCGCGAAATAGGCGAACCCCGCCATCGTCAGGCTGATCAGCGCGACGGCGATGAAAGCGACGATCGGAAAGAGTTTTTTCAACGCAGGGTGCGGCCCGTGATCATTGATCACCTTTATGGGCAAGTCTCCACGCCAACACAATGGCAAGGCCAATCCATCACGGTCGCTGGCACATCAACCAATCGTAAATTAGCCGACTAACTTATCGCATCAGGCTGCGATTTTCAGCGCTCCGGGACCCGGAATGGCGCCTGGCGGGCACTTGCCCAAAATGATCATGCCGAGCACCTCGTCCTGGGTCACGTCGCCGGTGCGCGCCGTGCCGACGACTTGGCCGTTCTTCATCACGCAGACCCTGTCTGCCAGCTCGAACACGTCATGGATGTCGTGGCTGATCAGGAAGATGCCGATGCCGTCCGCCTTGAGCTGCCGCACCAGTTCGCCGACCTGGGCCGTCTCCTGGGGACCAAGCGCGGCTGTCGGCTCGTCCATGATCAGGATGCGGGCGTTGAACAGGATCGCGCGGGCGATCGCCACCGACTGCCTCTGTCCGCCGGACAGCTTGATCACCGGCTCCTTGAAGCGCTGGAAACGCGGATTGAGCCGCCCCATGACCTTGCGCGCCTCGGCCTCCATGGCGACGTCGTCGAGCGTGCCCCAGGCGGTCATCAGCTCGCGGCCGAGGAAAAGATTGGCGGCGGCGTCGACATTGTCGGCAAGCGCCAGCGTCTGGTAGATCGTCTCGATACCGTATTTCTTTGCATCGCGCGGATTGGAGATCGACGCGTCTTCGCCGTTGACGAAGATTTGCCCGGCATCGCGCTTGCAGGCGCCGGACAGGATCTTGATCAGCGTCGACTTGCCTGCGCCGTTGTGGCCGAGCAGCGCCACCACTTCGCCGGGGAAGAGATCGATCGAGGCGTCGTCGACGGCGCGGATACCGCCGAAGGCGATCGAGATGTTGCGCATGTCGACCAGCGGGACGCCGGCGGAAGCATTCTTGTCTGCCATGGTCTCCTCCCTCCCCTTCAAACCCGCTTGCGGTAGATGGTGTCGAGCCACACCGCGACGACCAGCACTGCGCCGACGACGATGCTCTGCAGCGGCGAGTCGACGCCGAGCAGCACCATGCCGGACTGCAGCGACTGCATCAGAAGCGCGCCCAGCATGGCGCCGAGCACGGTTCCCGAGCCGCCGGCGAGCGAGGTGCCGCCGATCACAGCCGCGGCGATGACCAGGAGCTCGTCCAGGGTGCCCAGCGCATTGGTCGACGAATTCTGCCTGGCCGACGAGATCGCCGCCGCGATCGTTGCCAGCACGCCCATGATCATGAACACCTTCATGGTGATCCAGCGCGTGTTGATGCCGGCAAGGTTCGCCGCTTCCGGATTGCCGCCGATGGCGAAGACATAACGGCCGAAGCGGGTGCGCTTGGTGATGAAGGTCATGATCAGGCCGACCGCGACTGCCATCAGCACCGGAATGGCGATGCCGTGGGCGATGAACAGGCCGCCTTCGGGAACGGTGATGTTGTTGGCGGCGGCGTATCGGTTCACGATGCCAACCGGCCAGGGATAGGAATTGGCCAGCCACACCGCGCCCACGATGATCGCGCAGGCGACTGCGCCGAGCAGCGTCTCGGCCCAGATCGGCCGGAGCGGGAAACGGAAGCGCTTGCGCTGCACCCGGCCGTGGAACAGCGCAAACACCACCGCCAGGCAGGCGACGACGCCCACCACCCAGCTCCATCTAGCGCCGATCGAGCCGGCCGGCCCACCACCCATCAGCTGGTAGGTGGCGTCGAGCGGTGCCACCGTCTGGCCGCTGGTGACCCACCAGGCGGCGCCGCGCCACACCAGAAGCCCGCCCAGCGTCACGATGAAGGCCGGCACCTCGAGATAGGCGATAACGAAGCCCTGGAAGGCGCCGATCAGCAGACCGAGCGCCAGGCCGATCAACAGCGCCAGCACCCATATCCACGGATTGCCGAGCTCGAGCCCGACCATCCGCACCAGGAAATGCACCTGGGCAAAGCCCATGACCATGCCGATCAGCCCCTCGGCCGAGCCGACGGAGAGGTCGATGTTGCGCATGACGATGACCAGCACCATGCCGGAGGCCATGATCGCCACGGCCGAGGTCTGCACCGACAGGTTCCACAGATTGCGCGGCGTCAGGAACGTGCGGCTGTCGAAATCGAGCGGATTGACGCCAAGCCTAAGGCTCGAAATGACGTGCAGGCCGATCCAGATGATCAGCAGCGCGCCGACCATGCCGAGCATGCGGGTGTCGAGTTCGGTCGCCTTGAGGAAACGGCCGACGGCGCTCAGTTCGGAAGCACGCGCGCGATCCGCGGCCGGGTTGGCCGCCGTCTCAGAGGTCGTATCGGTCATGATCTCCTCCCACCGGCCTGCCCTCTGGCGCGGATGCCGGACCACGATGCTAGAGCAACTCCGGGAAAAGTGTGTAGTCCGTCCGGAATTGCTTGGAAACAAACGGCTGGGGCGGTTCGACGATTCTGCCAGACGATGAACCGCTCCATCGGCTTTCCGGCATCACTTGAAGCAGGAAGCCCTTTTTTGAGAAACGCCGCGGCTTTGGGCCGCGGCGTCAGGATTTGAATAAACGTCGGCCGGATCAGTTGCAGACCGCGACGGCGCCCGCCGCAACGCCGGCGCAGACTTCGTCCTTCTTGATCCAGCCCGCGTCGATGACGACGTTGAGATTGTCCTTGGTGATCGCGACCGGGGTCAGGAACAGCGACTTGACGGTGTTGCCGCCAGGCGTCGTGAAATCCTTGGCGCCGGCGATGTCGGCCATCTTCTTGCCGTCGGCGAGCTGCGAGGCGATCTCGGCGGCGTTCTTGCCCAGCTCGCGGGCGTCCTTCCACACCGACACGGTCTGCGTGCCGAGAGCGATGCGGTTGAGCGCCGCGTGGTCGCCGTCCTGGCCCGAGACCGGAACGGTGCCAGCCAGGCCTTGCGCCGTCAGCGCCGCGACGACGCCGCCGGCAGTGCCGTCATTGGCCGCCACGACCGCATCGACCTTGTTGTCGTTGGCGGTCAGGAACTGCTCCATGTTCTTCTGCGCGTTGGCGGGCAGCCAGCCGTCCGTATAGGCTTCGCCGACATTCTTGATCTTGCCGCTGTCGATGGCTTCCTTCAGCACTTCCATCGAGCCCGCGAACAGAAAATCCGCATTCGGATCGGCACCCGAGCCCTTGATGAAGACGTAGTTGCCTTCAGGCTTGGCCTTGAACACCTCGCGGGCTTGCATGCGGCCGACTTCCTTGTTGTCGAAGGTCAGGTAGAACACGTCCTTGTTCTCGATCAGGCGGTCGTAGCCGACCACCGGAATGCCTTCGTCGAGTGCCTTCTGCACTGCCGGGCCGACCGCCGAGGCATCCTGCGCCAGGATGATCAGCGCGTTTGCGCCCTGCGAGATCAGGCTTTCGACGTCGGTCAGCTGCTTGCCCGGATTGGACTGCGCGTCGGCCGAAATGTATTTGTCGCCGGCCGCTTCGATCGCCTTCTTCATCGCCGCTTCGTCGGTCTTCCAGCGCTCTTCCTGGAAATTCGACCACGAAACGCCGATCACCTTGTCCTTCGCCTCTGCGACCGACGCCAGCGTCAACGACATGGCGACACCCGCCAGCATGGCGGTTGCGAATCTCTTCATGATTTCCTCCCTGCGCCCTTGCGGCGCGACCCAGACTGGCCCGAAGGCCGGTAACAGAGGCTTTTTTTCGAGCCTCGAAAAAACACTGATCCAACACCGAAGCGCTGTCAACCGCGATTCTGATGGTTTTTGAGGTGCCGCGAACTTTTTTTCGAGGTCCGCAATAAATAATGACAGCCCGGGCCGCTTCTGCCACTATCCTGAAAACAGTTGCGCTGGAAGCGCGGAACCGCTGCCCGTCGGAACTGCACGAAAACAAAATCCAGAGCGGTTCGGTGGTGTATCCGCAACCGAACCGATCTGGCGCGTCGCCGACGGCCCATGCATTATCAAGAGGCCGCGCTGACCGGGAGGAGAAAAATGTCGGTCGGGATCCGCCACGACGACCTGCGCCGGCGCAACCGCGCCATGGTGCTCTCGGCCGTGCGCCGCGCCGGCCAGCCATCGCGCACGGAGATCGCCGCGACCACCGGGCTCAGCCACTCGACCATTTCGGCAATTTCCTCGGACCTGATCCAGGAAGGCATCCTGGCCGAGAGCAAGCCGAGCGAGGCGGCATCGCTGAAGCGTGGCCGGCCGCAGGTCGGCCTCGCCCTCAACCCCGAGGCGGCCGCGGTGGTGACGGTGGTGCTGTCGCTGAATTTCCTTTCCGTCGCCGTCATCGACTATGCCGGGCAGGTCATCGCCGAGGAGCAGCGGCGCCTCGATACGCTGACCATGCCCCGCGACGAGCTGATCGGCGAATGCGTGGCGATCGTCCGGCGCCGGCTTGAGGATCCGGACCTCGATGTCCGCAGCGTCGCCCGCATCGCCATGGGCATCCAGGGCATCACCGATTCCCATGCCCGCGCCATGCTGTGGTCGCCGATCACGCCTTTGACCGACATTCCTTTCGCCGACATCCTGGAAAAGGAATTCGGCATCCCGGCCACCATGGAGAACGACTGCAACATGATGGCGGTGGCGCTGCAATGGCGCGACCCCAACCGCTATCGCGACAATTTCATCGCCATCCTGCTGTCGCACGGCATCGGCATGGGCCTGGTGCTGAAGGGCGAGCTGTTCACCGGCACGCATTCTTCCGGAGGCGAGTTCGGCCACATGATCCATCGTCCGGGCGGCGCGCTCTGCCGCTGCGGACGCCGCGGCTGCGTGGAGGCCTATGCCGGCAACTACGCCATCTGGCGCAGCGCCATGGGGATGAGCGAGGACGCCGAGCCGGTCGACGTCGGCGATGCCGACATGCGGGCGCTCGCCGCCAAGGCGCGGGAGAAGGACGGCCCGGAGCGCGAGGCATACCGCCGGGCGGGCGAGGCGCTGGGCTTCGGCCTCGGCAGCCTGTTCGCGCTGATCGACCCGGCGCCGGTCGCCATGGTCGGCGTCAGCGCCGCCGCTTTCGACCTGATCGAGCCGTCGCTGCGCGAGGCCATCGCCCAGACCGCAGGCGGCCAGCACTCCAAATCGATCTCCTTCGACACCGAGCCGAACGAATTGCCGCTGATCCGCGAGGGCTGCGCCATACGCGCGCTGACCTTCGTCGACCAGGAGATTTTCGCGCCGGGAGGCCAGGCAAGGGCGGGTGCGGGGAAGAACGTCGCCTGAGCGGCTTTGAAGTTGGTCGCTGAGTTCAGTGTCGCCGGAGATTAGCGAAGACCCCGCGGCTTCGTCATTCCAGGGCGAAGCAGGAGCGAAGCTCCGTCGCGAAGACCCTGGAATCCATGCCGTTACCTCGGACGAAGGGCGCAGCGGAACAGAATTCTGCACCGTAGTGGCGTGTCGACGTCACGGAATGGATCCTCGGGTCTGCGCTGCGTCGCTGCGCTCCTTGCTCCGGCCGTGGATGACGAAGCATAAGCGTCTCGGCTACTCACCAGCGTGGATGTCGGAAGTGCCGAGCGTGTCCGAACTTCGGCAACTTCAGCCTAATCCTCCCTGATCGCATATCCCGCCCCGCGTATGGTGCGGATGACATCGGGCATGCGGCCGTTGTTGACCGCCTTGCGCAGGCGCCCGACATGCACGTCCACCGTGCGCTCGTCGATATAGATCGTCTCCCCCCAGACATTGTCGAGCAGCTGGCTGCGCGAGAACACCCGGCCGGGATGCCGCATCATGAACTCGAGCAGCCGGAACTCGCCCGGTTCAGCACGCAGAAACACTCTCCAAGGTCAACTTGCGCGGTGCTCTGGCGCGCCATGCCGCCGCCGTCACCCATCGGTAGCAACGGCAACGAATTTCCATGCTTCGATCTCCTGCTTCAGACGTTCGATTCTTTCCGACACGAGCTTAAGGGCATCGCTGCCGAGCAAGAGCTGCGGCGGCGGATTGTCGGACTCGACCAGGTCCAGGACCGCTGCCGCAAGCTTGTCGGGATCACCGAGCTGCTTCCCGCTCTTAGCCTGCCGCGCCGCCCGGATGGGATCGAACAGCGCGTCGTAGTCCGGGATCGATCGCTCGGTCCTGACCATCGAGCGTCCCGCCCAGTCCGTTCGAAAGGACCCAGGGCACAAGGCCGTCACATGAACGCCAAACGGCGCCATTTCCGCGCGCATGACTTCCGAAATACCCTGAAGGGCGAATTTGCTGCCGCAGTAATACGCGATGCCGGGCATGGTGATCAGCCCACCCATCGAGGTCACGTTCACGATGAATCCGCTACGCCTTTCGCGAAACCGGGGCAGGAAAGCCTTGGCGACCGCGACGGCGCCGAAGACGTTCACGTCGAACTGACGCCGCATCTCCTCGAGGGGCGATTCCTCGAGGATCCCCTCATGGCCGTAGCCGGCATTGTTGATCAGCACGTCGACCGGTCCGTGGTAATCCTCAGTCTGCCGGACGACATCGGCTATCCTGTCGAACTCCGTCACGTCGCACAGGACGGATCGCACTGCTGGCAGGCGTTCCTCAAGAGTTGCCTGTGACCGTTCCGAGCGGACGGTGCCGATGACTTTATGGCCCTGCCGACTCGCGGCCGCTGCGATCGCGAAGCCGAAGCCGGAATTCGCTCCAGTGATAAAGAAGGTCTTCGGTGGCATGGCGCGCTCCTGTTGATTGGTCGATGCCGTTGACAGATAGTATTTTCAAACTGGGAGCCCGATTGCTGAAACTATGAATTTGTTGCCAAGTCCTATGAATGTGGGGGAAGATCCGGTGAAGCGTCGCGCGCTTGTGCAACTGGCTGACCGCCTTGCCCCGCAACAGGGATACAATCCGACGCCACTTCACGGCGTCCGCATTCTTAGGACAGAGGCGGTCCTTCGCGACGTGCCCGTGCTCTACAAGCCGGGCGCGGTATTCGTGTTACAGGGACGCAAGCAGGGCATGCTTGAAGGCGTGTCCTATCTCTACGATGAGGAGCACTATCTGGCCGTGTCGGTGCCTGTTCCGTTCCGGATGGAATCCGTGGCCAGCCCGGAACGGCCCCTACTTGCGGTCTATCTCGAGTTCGACATGCGCGTGGCTGCCGAGATCGCTTCGCAAGTGGGTGCGGGAGGTGCCGGATCGGCATCCGGCAAGGTGAAAGGTCTGGTATCGAGCAGAATGGAGCCGGCCATCGAGGATGTCGTGCTGCGCCTGCTGCGGGCGCTGCAGGATCCTGTCGAGCTTGCGGTTCTGGGCGCAGGCATCTTGCGTGAACTGCATTACCGGGTGCTGGTCGGCCCGCAAGGCGGCGCGATTGTCTCAGCCCTGCACCAACAGGGGCCTGCCGGACGGATCGTCCAGAGCCTGGCCCGGCTGCGCGAAGACTACAGTTCCCGGTTCTCGGTCGCCGCGCTGGCGCGTGAAGCAGGCATGAGCGTTCCCTCCTACCACGTCCATTTCAAGGCACTGACGGGCAGCACCCCGATACAATACGTGAAGGCGTTGCGGCTTCACGAGGCACGGCTGATGATCGCGCGCCGGGACAGGACGATCGCAGAAATCGCCTCATCGGTCGGGTACGTCAGTCCTGCCCAGTTCAGCCGCGATTTCAGGCGACACTTCCGACGTACGGCGTCGGAAGAGGCCGAATGGGTGCGCTGTCATCTGGGTGAATTTGTCTGAACGTCTCCGCGCCAGAAGCAGACCTTCGCGATCTCTATTCCTCTGAAACCGACCATCTTCAAATGACCGAATTTCCGACCCGATTGGGACGTTGCCTTCCGGCCGCTCTGCGCCATTAGCGGCTATGAGGGTGTTTGCTCAAGCTCAAGCACGTTTCCCTCTGGATCGCGCGCGTAAGCGATCAGATATGGTCTATCCGGCGTCCCGAAATCCGTAATTTGGCCGATCTGCGCCCCGCCGGCCTGGATGATTTTCGAAAGCGCGTCGCTAATATCTTCCATCTGGAACGATAAGTGTCCGAAGCCGGGTTCGTTAACCCTTGGCTGGTCACGATGAAGGGTGACCGTATGCTCATGGATCTCCAGAAAAGGGCGTTCCATTCTGGAGAATTTCAGCCAGATTGTACGTATCTCGGAATTTGAAAGCCCATTTCCTCGCGAGACCTTTTCACCGGACAACATCGTAGGTGCGCGAAGTAAATCGCATTTCATGACGTTCATGTAGAAGGCTGCGAGCGCTTCCGCATTGCGTGCTACCAAGTTGATGTGAGCAAGTTTCATGGCGTTCGGCATCCTCGTCTCTGAGGCAACCATATCTATTGGTGGAATGCCACGAAAGAAGTCCTCTCTCGGTCAGAAGCTGACACTGGCAAATGGCTACCTCTGGCCCTTCGCGGCCATCGGCAACCGCCTGCTATTTAGTTCTGGCCCCTGGGAACATGATTTCGATCCCTCGGGATAGCGGGGCTCTAATCTTCCCGGATCGCGTAACCCGCCCCGCGGATGGTGCGGATGACGTCGGGCATGCGGCCATTGTTGACCGCCTTGCGCAGGCGTCCGACATGCACGTCCACCGTGCGCTCGTCGATATAGATCGTCTCGCCCCAGACATTGTCGAGCAGCTGGCTGCGCGAGAACACCCGGCCGGGATGCCGCATCATGAATTCGAGCAGCCGGAACTCGGTCGGGCCAAGCCTGATCTCGCTCTTCTTGCGGTAGACGCGGTGCGATTCACGGTCGAGCACGATGTCGCCGACCTTGAGCACGCTTGAAAGCACCTCCGGCTTGGCGCGGCGCAACAGCGCCTTGACCCTGGCCATGAATTCCGGCGTCGAGAACGGCTTGACCAGATAGTCGTCGGCGCCCGTCGAGAGGCCGCGCACCCTGTCGCTTTCCTCGCCGCGCGCCGTCAGCATGATGATCGGCAGCCGTTCGGTCTCGGGGCGCATCCTGAGGCGCCGGCAAAGCTCGATGCCCGAAACCGCCGGCACCATCCAGTCGAGCACCAGGAGATCGGGCACGTTCTCCTGCAGGCGGATTTCGGCTTCGTCGCCGCGGGTGACCACCTCGACCTGATAGCCTTCGGATTCGAGGTTGTAGCGGAGCAGCACCCCCAGCGGCTCCTCGTCCTCCACCACCATGATGCGTGGGGCGATCATTTTCGCAGGTACCTTCGTTGTCAGGCCGCCGGCGCCGACATCGCCGTCTCGTCCTGCTTCGGACGGTTAGCGGGCAATTGCGTTCCGGTCAGCACATAGTAGGCATTCTCGGCGATGTTGGTGACGTGGTCGCCGATGCGCTCCAGATTCTTGGCGCAGAACAGGAGATGCGTGCAGGCCGTGATGTTGCGCGGATCCTCCATCATGTAGGTCAGGAGTTCGCGGAAGACGGAGGTGTATTTGACGTCGATGCGCTCGTCGTCGTTGCGCAGCTTGGCGAGCGCCGTGGCGTCGCCCGCCGTGTACTCCTCGATCACGCCCTGGACCTGGATCAGCACCAGCTGCGCCATCGAATCGATGGAGTGCGACAGGTCGCGCGGCGCCGCGCTGACGCCGACGGAGCCGACGCGCTTGGCGATGTTCTTGGCGAGATCGCCGATGCGCTCGAGGTCGCCGGCCATGCGGATCGCGCCGACCACGCTGCGCAGGTCGTCGGCCATCGGCTGGCGCTTGGCGATCAGCGTGATGGCGCGATCGTCGAGCTCGCGCTGGCGCGCGTCCATGATGGCGTCGTCGGAGACCACGCGCTGCGCCAGCGCGTTGTCGGAGTTGAGCAGGGCCTTGGTCGACGCGCCGACCATCGAGCCGGCGAGATCGCCCATGTCACGGATGAGCTGGCTGATCTGCCTCAGATCCTCGTCGAAGGAAGCGACCGTATGGGCCATGATTATGTCCTCGTATGAAACTCAGCCGAAGCGGCCGGTGATATAGTCCTGCGTGCGCTTCTCGCGAGGCGAGGTGAAGATCTTCTCCGTCCGGTCGAACTCGACCAGCTCGCCGAGATACATGAACGCCGTCTGCCGCGACACGCGCGCCGCCTGCTGCATGTTGTGGGTGACGATCACGATCGTGTAGTCGGCCTGCAACTCGTCGATCAGCTCTTCGATCTTGGCGGTCGACAACGGGTCGAGCGCCGAGGCCGGCTCGTCGAGCAGGATGACCTCCGGCTTCACCGCCACGGTGCGGGCGATGCAAAGCCGCTGCTGCTGGCCGCCGGACAGGCTCTGGCCGCTGGCGTTGAGCTTGTCCTTGACCTCGTTCCAGAGCGCCGCGCGCTTCAGCGCCGACTCGACGCGGTTGTCCATCTCGGCCTTGCTGATCTTCTCGTACAGCCTGACGCCGAAGGCGATGTTCTCGTAGATCGACATCGGGAACGGCGTCGGCTTCTGGAACACCATGCCGATCTTGGTCCTGAGCAGGTTGAGGTCCTGCGAGCGGTCGAGGATGTTCTTGCCGTCGAGCAGCACCTGGCCTTCCGCGCTCTGCTTCGGGTAGAGCTCGTAGATGCGGTTCAGCACGCGCAGCAGAGTCGATTTCCCGCAGCCCGACGGCCCGATGAAGGCGGTGACGCTGCGCTCGGGCAGCGACAGGTTGATGTCCTTCAGCGCCTTCGACTGGCCATAGTAGAAGTTGAGGTTCTTGACCTCGATCTTGGCCTTCTCGACGGCCGTGTCGGCTACGTTAAGGTCGGTGGACAACATCGGTTTCATCTGTCCTCTCTGCGTCCGGTAAGGCTGCGGGCGAAGATGCTCAGCCCGAGAACCGTCAGGGTGATTATGAGTGCGCCGGTCCAAGCCAGCTGCTGCCATTCCTCATAGGGACTTAGGGCGAACTGGAAGATGGTCACCGGCAGGCTGGCCATCGGCGCGTTGAGATTGCTCGACCAGAACTGGTTGTTGAGAGCGGTGAAGAGCAGCGGCGCCGTCTCGCCGGAAATGCGGGCAATCGCCAGCAATATGCCGGTGACGATGCCGGAAAGCGCCGCGCGATAGGCGACCGATCGGATCACCACCCAGCGCGGCGCGCCGATGGCGGTGCCGGCTTCGCGCAGGGCGTTGGGCACCAGGTTGAGCATATCCTCGGTGGTGCGCACCACGACCGGAATCACCAGGATCGACAGCGCCACCGCGCCGGCGATCGCCGAGAAATGGCCCATCGGCCGCACCATCAGCTCATAGACGAACAGGCCGACGATGATCGACGGCGCCGACAACAGGATGTCGTTGATGAAACGCACCACCGTGGTGAGACGCGAGAAGCGCCCGTACTCCGCCATGTAGGTCCCGGCGAGCACGCCGATCGGCGTGCCGACGACGATGCCGATGATGGTCATGATGATGCTGCCGTAGATGGCGTTGAGCAGGCCGCCGGCGTCGCCGGGCGGCGGCGTCATCTCGGTAAAGACCGCCAGCGAGACGCCGGACAGGCCCTTGTAGATCAGCGCGCCGAGGATCAGCGCCAGCCAGGCAAGGCCGATGCCCGCGGCGATGACGCACAGCGCCATCATCACGCCATTCTTGCGCTTGCGTCTCTGATGAAGCGACGTAGCTACCGACATGGGTCATGCTCCCGTGCGGCTATCGATGCGCAACAGCATGTAGCGCGCGATGGCGAGGATGATGAAGGTGATGATGAACAGGATCAGGCCGAGCGCCACCAGCGAGGACGTATAAAGCTCGCCGTCGGCCTCGGTGAATTCGTTGGCGATGGTCGCCGAGATCGTCGTGCCCGGCGCAAACAGCGAGGCGCTGATGCGGTGCGCGTTGCCGATGACGAAGGTGACGGCCATCGTCTCGCCGAGCGCGCGGCCGAGGCCGAGCATGACGCCGCCCATGATGCCGACGCGCGTATAGGGGATGACCACGCGTCGCGTCACTTCCCAGGTCGTGCAGCCGATGCCGTAAGCCGATTCCTTGAGCACCGCGGGCACAGTATCGAACACGTCCTTGGTGATCGAGGTGATGAACGGCAGCACCATGATGGCAAGGATGAGCGACGACGTCAAAAGGCCGATGCCGTAGGGCGGACCTGCAAAAAGGCTGGAGAGCCCCGGTATGCCGTGGAAAATGTTGATGATGAAAGGCTGCACCGTCGTCTGCAGGAACGGCGCGAACACGAACAGGCCCCAGATGCCGTAGATGATCGAGGGAATGCCGGCGAGCAGCTCGACCGCGATGCCGATCGGACGCCTGAGCGGGCGCGGGCAAAGCTCGGTCAGGAAGACGGCGATGCCGATGCCGATCGGCACGGCAATGATGATGGCGATGGCCGAGGTGACGATGGTGCCGTAGATGGGAGCCAGGGCGCCGAAGTTCTCGGTGACCGGGTTCCACGCTTCCGTCGTCAGAAAGGATACGCCGAATTTCGACAGCGCTTCCCATGAGCCGGCAAACAATGAAATCGCGACGCCGCCGAGGATAACCAGAACGAGGATCGCGGCAAGACGCGTGGCCGTCCGGAAGACCATGTCGGTGAAGGCGAAGCGGCGCACCGTCGCTTCTCTGGTCCGCACGGCGGACGAAGTCACGGCTTCGGAAACGGCACTCATCGAGCCCCCTCGCATTTCGAAAGAAAGACAGGAGGGCGCCGGAGCGCCCTCCTCATTCGGTAGGAATTACATGCCGGAGTAGAGCGGCTTGCCGTTGCTGTCGACGATGTCCTTGCCCCACATTTCCTCGACGCTCTTCACGACCTTGTCGGGCATCGGAACGTAGTCGAGCTCGGCGGCCATCTTGTCGCCCTTGGCATAGGACCAGGCGAAGAACTTGAGCGCTTCGGTCGTGGCCGCCGCATCGTCCGGCTTCTGGTAGACGAGGATCCAGGTGGCCGACGTCATCGGCCAGGATTCAGCGCCGGCCTGGTTGGCCAGGATGACGCCGTAGCCCGGCTGCGAGCTCCAGTCGGCATTGGCCGCAGCGGCCGAGAACGCCTTGGCGGTCGGCTCGACCTTCTTGCCGTCCTTGTTGACCATGTCGGCATAGGTGAGCTTGTTCTGCTTGGCATAGGCATACTCGACATAGCCGATCGCGCCGCCGGTCTGCGAGACGTTGTTGGCGACGCCTTCGTTGCCCTTGGCGCCGATACCCACCGGCCACTCGAGCGCGGTGTTCACGCCGACCTTCGACTTCCAGTCGGCGCTGACGTCGGCCAGATAGTAGCTGAAGTTGAACGTGGTGCCCGAGCCGTCGGAACGGTGGACGACCGCGATCGCCTGGTCGGGCAGCTTGATCTTGGGATTGAGCTTCTTGATCGCCTCGTCGTTCCAGTTGGTGATCTTGCCGGCGAAGATGTCGGCCAGCGTCGGGCCGTCCAGCACCAGCTCGCCCGGCTTGACGCCTTCGAGGTTGACGACCGGAACGATGCCGCCCATCACCATCGGGAACTGCGCGAGACCGGTCGACTTGAGGTCGTCGCCCTTGAGCGGCGCATCGGTAGCGCCGAAGGTCACGGTCTTGGCCTTGATCTGCTTGATGCCGCCGCCGGAACCGATCGACTGATAGTTGAGGCCGATGCCGGTCTCCTTCTTGTAGGCGTCAGCCCACTTCGCGTAGATCGGATAGGGGAAAGTGGCGCCGGCACCGGAGATGTCCGCAGCCCAAGCGGCGGACAGGGTGAGCGTGGACGCCGTAGCCATTGCAATCGCAACGGCCGCCGAGCGGATGAAATGTCTCATGTGGCCTGCTCCTGTTCGGAATATGGTCTCTTGGCACCGTCTTCTGCCGGCGCCCGGGGAGGGCATAGCCTTCGATTATTACAGTTGGATGACAGTTTCGTGTCAGCCCGGTAACGTCCGAACAGGGATGTCTGGAGGGAGCCTGCCGCAGCCTTCACGGACCAGCCGGAGTTTGCCGCGGGAATCAGTAACTTGTCTGACCTTTGAATAAAAAATTATCCCGGCGGCCGAAATATCGGCCGCCGGGAAATAAAATCCGGACGAGAGCGCGTTGCCCGAATGCCAGAGCGGATCATGGCATAGCCATCGCCGAAAACAGGTCCGTTGGGGTAGAGTCGACGCTGTTCCTTGCCGGCGGTCGCTGCTCCCGCCCGTAACCGAGGGGCGGAATCGACAAGGACCATTGTCTTGGCTTGGCCTCCGCTTTGGTATGGTGCGATCACACCATACGTCCGCGTAAAGCGATCAGACGGCCCGCTGGCGGAAGCGCGCCGGCGGTCGACCGGGTTGGAAGAAGCTTCAGCCGCCGCGCATTTTCCTGGATTAGCTTTTGGAGCAATTCCAGGAAAAGTGTGAGCGGTTTTCCGCCCTGAATTGCGTGAAAACAAAGAGTTAGAGCGGTTCGGCGTTTCCGTGAAACGATGAACCGATCTAGCCGGCGCTGTAGAGAACCTCGGCGCCGGGACCGAGCCATCTTTCGAGCTTCTCGAGCAGCGCCTTCGGGCTGATCGGCTTCGGCAGGTAATCATCCATGCCGGCTTCCAGGCAGCGTTCGCGGTCCCCTTTCAGCGCGTGCGCGGTGACGCCGACGATCGGCACATGCGTGCCCGTCTCCTCTTCAAGCTTGCGGATGGCCCCGGTCGCCTCCAGACCGCTCATCTCCGGCATCGACACATCCATGAGGATCATGCGCGGGTTGAGCTTGCCGAAAGCCTCGAGCGCCTTGCGACCGTTGGCGACGATCTCGAAATGATAGCCGGTCTCGCCAAGGATCTGCGTGAACACCAGCTGGTTCACCTCGTTGTCCTCGGCGACGAGTATGTCGAGCCCGCTTTCCGCGCCGGCCTGGCGCGGACGGGGCCGCGCCGGCGGCGGCTGCAGCAGGACGCGATCCGACGCCGCCGCTTGCGCCGTCGACGCCAGCGGCGCGCCGGGCGCCGATCCGACGCCGCCGGCCAAAGGCGCATGGATGGCCGTCGTGCTGTGGCGATGGCGCTGGATGGTGGCGACCAGCGTCTCCAAGAGGATGGAGGAGCGCGCCGGCTTGATGAGCTGCGCATCGATGCCGAGATCGCGGTAGGCGGCGCTGGCGAGCGACTGGTCGACCGAGGTTAGCATGATGATCGGCGTGTGGGCGAGGCCGGCGGTGTTGCGCACGATGCGCGCCATTTCGGCGCCGGTCATGCCCGGCATCTGGTAGTCGAGCACGACGCAATCGACGGCCACGCCGTAGGCGGCGGCGGCAATCAGCACCTTCAGTCCCTCGGCGCCGCTTTCCGCCGCGCAGGAATCGAAGGTCCACGAGGCCATCTGCTCGCTGAGGATCGACCGGTTGACGGCATTGTCGTCGACGATCAGCACGCGCGCGCCGGTCACGTCGACCGGCATGATCCGCTGCCCGCTTTGCGCGGCCCGCGGCAGCGTCACGGTGAACCAGAAGGTCGAGCCCTTGCCCTCGGCGCTGTCGACGCCGATCTCGCCGCCCATCAGCTCGACCAGCCGCGAGGTGATCGCAAGGCCGAGCCCGGTGCCCTCGTGCCGCCTTGTCGAGGAGGTGTCGACCTGGCTGAACTTCTCGAACACCAGCTTCAGCTTGTCCTCGGGAATGCCGATGCCCGTGTCGGTGATCGAGATGGTGAGCCTGGTGCCTGCCGGGACCCGCTCGCCGGTGACGTCGACCAGCACGTGGCCCTCGTCGGTGAATTTCACCGCGTTGCCGAGCAGGTTGGTGACGATCTGCCGGAGACGGCCGACATCGCCGACGAACTGCCCGTCGAGCCCCGGCTGGACGCGGACGATGAGCTCGAGATCCTTCTCCTTGGCGCGCGTCGAAACCAGCGTCGCCACATCCTCGATCGCCTCGGCGAGATTGAAGGGCGCCGGGTCCAGCACGAGCTGGCCGGCGTCGATCTTGGAGAAGTCGAGGATGTCGTTGATG
This sequence comes from Mesorhizobium sp., assembly GCA_004963905.1. GTDB lineage: Bacteria > Pseudomonadota > Alphaproteobacteria > Rhizobiales > Rhizobiaceae > Mesorhizobium. Next base: position 50,997 of record SUGL01000010.1, on the reverse strand, counting down.
ATCGTGAGCAGGGCGTTGCCGGATTTGACGATGATGTCGGTGAACGTCTTCTGCTTCGAATCGAGGTCCGATTTGGCGAGCAGTTCGGCCATACCGAGCACGCCGTTCATCGGCGTGCGGATTTCGTGGCTCATATTGGCCAGGAACTCCGACTTGGCGCGATCGGCGAGCACGGCGCGCTGGCGTGCCTCTCTGAGCTCCGCCTCGCGCTGTTTCAGTTCCGTTATGTCCGTGGTCGACCCGATCAGATAGAGCGAGCCGTCGGACGCGATCATCGCGCCCTTGCGCGCGAACTGGTGGCGCACGCTGCCGTCGGGCAGCGTCACCTTCTCCTCGACCTCCTGCGTCTCGCCGGTACGCAGCACCGCGAGGTCGCCCGCCACGAAGGCTTCGCCGTCGGCGCCGAATATCTCGACATCGGTCTTGCCGATCGCCTCTTCCTTGCTGAAGCCGGTGAGGTCGCACCAGCCCTTGTTGACGTAGAATTGCCTCAGATCCGAGCGCTTGGCGTAGATCGACACGGGCACGTTGTCGATGAGGCTGCGGAACACCTCGTTCTCGCGCATGCTTTCCTTGAGCGCCCGCTCGCGCGCCTTGACGTCGGTGATGTCGGTGCTGGAGCCGACAAGATGCACCGACCCGTCGATGGCGACGAGGCGGCTCTTGCGCGTCATCAGCTGCCGCACCGTGCCGTCGCGATGGGTGACGGGTTCCTCCACCTCGCGCCCCTTGCCGGTGGCGACGACCTCGGTGTCGTCGTGGCTATAGCTTTCGGCGTCCTCGGCGCCGAAAAGCTGGCGGTCCGTCTTGCCGATGACGTCTTCCTTGGGAATGCCGGTCAGCGCGCACCAGGCCTTGTTGACGAACTCGATCGAGAGGTCCTCGGCCTTGATGAAGGCGGCCACGGGCAGTTCGTCCATCACATGCCGGTAGAGATCGATCTGCTGCATCGAGTCGCGCAGCGCCTTCTCGCGGGTCTTGATGCCGGTGATGTCGACGCGCACGCCGATGAATGTGCCGTCGTCGGTGCGCATGTCGTATACTTGGTACCAGCGCCCGTCGGGATTGAGGCGCTCGTAGGACGAATTGGGCAAACGATAGCGCCTGAGCATTGCGTCGAGCCAACGTTCGGTATCGACGCCGTAGAGGCTGTCGATCTCGCTGTCGCCGCTCGACCGGAAATAGCCCACGGAATGGCCGAGCGCCAATGCCTCGCGAAAGGTGCGGCCTGGCTGCCAGGCCGGCTTCAGCGCCGGCAGCGTATCCTGCAGCTTGCGATTGGCGAAGACGAACCGGTCGTCGCGGTCATAGATGATGACGCCGGCCGGCAGCGACTCCAGCACGGTAGCGAGGTTCTTGCGCGCATCCTCGGCCTCGGTCTCGCGATGCTTCATGTCGGTGATGTCGACATAGGAGATCAATCGCTTGCCGCCGGCAAGCGGCGCCAAGGAAGCGATCAGCGTGCGGCCGTCATTGCGCGGTAACTGCCTGGAGCCGGCAACGCCCGCCCGGATTTCCGCCTCGCGCTCGGCGATGTGGCGCTGCCAGGCGGCCTGGTCGGCGCCGTAGGGGTCGGCGTCGCGGCTCGCTTCCATCAGCTCGCGGAAGCCGCAGCCGACCGCGGCGCGAAGCGGATCGATCTGCCAGAAATCATAGAAGGCGCGGTTGATGATCTCCGCCCTGAGATCGGCATCGAGGACGATGACGCCGATCGGCATCGAATCGACCATCAGGCGAAGATTGGTCAGCGCCTCCGAAGTCCCCGCCGCGTGCTGCGCTCCGGCCAATGCCGTGCCGCCGCCCAGAACCGCCGTTTGAAGATCACGCGCGTCGGCCGCCCCGACCGTCCCGTTCGTATCCGCCATCCCTACCCCCAGGCCGAACCTCGCCGGTTCGTCGGCGGAATGTGCCCGACAAGCATTAACGATCCGCTAACCTTAACGATTCGCAACCGAACACCCCCGGTGCCGTTAACGCGTGTCGTCCAAAACCATGCGGCGGCTTCGAGCGACATGCACGAACAAAGCCGCGCCGCCTCACCCCGTTTCAGAGCGACGCGCCTCGGTAGGACGCTGGTCCCATGCCCGATGCGGTAATCCGTCCATTGGCGGACCCACCGCTGCCGGGCTATAAAATCGGTGGGGGTATTGCCGATGCTTGGTCGAATGCTGACTTTTGTTCTCTGCCCGGCGCTGCTGGCGGCAAGCGGCTGCACGCGCAGCGACGACGGCACGGTTGTCATTCCAAGCCGGATGGACGTCAGGCGCATCTGGGACAAGGCCCCGCCGGGAACGACCGCCTCGCGGCAGATTGCATTGGACGTGTTTCCTCTGCCGCCGAGCGCGCCGGCCAGCCCGTCCAGCCGAAGGCATTTCAGGCCGGCTTCGACAAGGCCGGCCTTTCAGCCGGACTCGCCCGATGCATCCTCCCAGCCGGAGAAGGCGCTCGCATGCAGGAATGTCAGCGAGCCCGGCAAGCGCTATCGTGTCGTCTGCGACTAGAGCGGTTCAGCGTTTCACGGAATCCCCGAACCGCGGTCTTGGGGACCTGAATCCGTCTCAGTGCGACGCGCCTGGCGCAATCCCGGGAGCGCGTCGCGGTCTTTTGTCCGGACCCGGCGCCTCGAAAGCCCCGGAAGCCGCCGGATGATCAATCCGCCGGGAAAAAGGCTGGGCCGACCACTCGCACCGGCCGCGGTCCGGCCGATCTGGTCGTTGTCTGGTCTTGCGCCGCTCCGGCCTTGGCCGCGTCCGCATGGCGCCCGGCATCGGTGGCCGCCGGAATGTCCGAAACCGTCGCCAGATCGGGTTTTGCCGTCGGCAGCGGGATTATGGCGTTTTGCATGTTGCCCGGGGTCACGGTGCGCGCTCTGAGCTCGGCCACGCGCTGATGGTAACGCTTGAGATCGCAAGATTTGAAATTGGCGTCGTCGCGATACCGGAAAGCGGCTGCAAGCTCGGTGTACGGCTTGCGCGTCTCGACCGCGACCATCTGGTCGGTCTCGAGGTTCGGATCGCTCAGCGTATAGAGGTCGACGCCCGGATCGTCGCAGATATAGCGGCACTGATCGACCGTGTCCTTGAGATCGGCTCCTTGCGCGAATTGCGAGTTCGGCGCCGGAAAGAAGTAGCCGTCCGAAAGGCGCACGCAAAACAGCATCGCATTGCCGCCGAACGTCGTGCCGGAGGATTGCTTCGGTTCCGCCGACTGCCGCTTGGGCGCGGACTGGCAGCCCAGCGCGACATATCTCGCCTGCAGGTCGTCGCGGCCGGGACCACCGATGGAGGCGATCCGGCGCTGTACCTCGGCCTTGCTTCTAGCGAGGTCGGCGCAGGCGTTGAAGAAGCCGCCCATCGCGCTGCTGGCGGTACAGCGGCGCTGTCTTTCGATGCCCTGGATCGCGGCGAGTTGCCGCCGCAGTTGGGCAAGTTCCGGGTTGGCCGAGCCGCGCCCGCCGCCAAGCATCTGGCTTTTGAGCGCGCTGCAACCGTCAGCGTAGGACACTGTTGCCAACGCCAGCAAGGCAGTAACAGCCAGAAGCGAAACCTTGAAGAACCGCAGACATGCCATTGGCTGTCGACCCTGCCCAAGCGAAATACAAGCTATAACGCAAATAAGCTTTGGCTAAATAAGTTTATCGTCACGCTCCTAAGGTATAAATACCAAATCAAATCTTCACACTATGAGTGTTATGCTCGACATTGTAAAATGAATATTACGGTTTCATCTCAAGATTGAGACAGTGGTCGAAAAACTTTTCCGAACGGCCTGAGCCAGTGTCAGCCGCCTTGCCGCCCGCGATCACGGGGTGCTGATGAAACTTTTGGCCGGCATTTGACGTTGTCGGCACGACGCAAGGGAGACTGAAGATGTCTGTTCACTTCACCGTCTCTGGCCTGACCAGGAACCTGATCCATTCGCTTGGACTGGATCACGAGCGGGCGCCGAGGCATCTCACGCCTGAGCAAAATCTGCTGCTGGAATGCTATCTGGCCGGGCAAATTCCGGAATCGGCGTGGAGCGACTATGTCTTCGAGATGCCCGAACTGGAAAAGCACCTGACCGACCGGCGCAGCCGCAATCCGACGTGATGCGGTTTCGTCCCGGAGCAATTCTAAAGCGCGTTGCGATCCCTCGGATTCGCTCCATGCGCTTTAGCTTTTGATTTTGCGCATGTCTTTGTCCCGAAACCGGTTTCCACTTTCGGGAGACATGCTTTAGGAAAAGTGTGTAACGGTCTTCCGGTCGGGATTGCGTCTAAACAATAGTTCGAGCCGATCGGCAATTCCACCGACCGCTTAACTTGCTTGAGCCTTACTTCTTCGGCGAATTGAACTGAAGCGTAAAGACGTTGCCGGCAATTCCTTGCGCCAGGGCCGGCGAGAAGCTGAGCGGCAGGCAATTGCGTAAGGCGGCCGTCGCCGCGTCGACATAGGCCTGGCGCGCCTTGTCATCGCCGCTGACCTTGATGGCCGTTGGCTTCGGCGGGCCGATCAGCGTGCCGTCGCGCTTGAAGCTGAAGCTCAAGGTGACCGAGGAATTTTCGGAGTTGGCAGGCGGGGTCCAGCACGCCTGCAGGGCGACACCGACCTCGTTCATGGTGTTGAGCGACGCGGCATTCGCCGGAAGGGCCAGCACCAGCAGCGCGCCGACAATCGCCGAATATCCTGCCATGCCTCTCATCGCTAGTCCTCCTCGCTTTCGCCCGTTCGCCTGACGGCATGGTACGATCAACGAGGAGGATGACAATAGGATTTCGACCCGGCCGGCCCCGGCAAAATCGCCAAGATCATGCTGTGGTGATCCCGGCACCGCCGTCGCCGGAAAAGCAAAAGGCCGGCGCTGAGCCGACCTTTCCTTCGCCTCGGCAATCGCGCCAGTACATCCGTGGTCGCGACGAGGACCGAGACACTAGACAGGGCTTTGGTTAACGAATCCCTAACTCCGCGGTTTTCTCAGTGCATGTCGCCCATAAGTGTGCGGCGGTTTTGGGAAGACAACATGCGTCGCTTCGATCCGTTCGACGCGTCGCGCTTTAGGCCGTCGCCTGCGTCTTCACATGGGCGATATAGCCGCGCACGTCGCCGGCCGGCTCCGCATAGGCCTTGCCGAGCTTCTTCTCGATCGCCGCCATATAGTCCTTCGCCCATTTGGGCAGCGCGTAGTCGATGACGGCCAGGAACTCGAGCGTCGCCGCCAGACGGATGTCGGCGATCGACGGATTGTTGCCGCCGATGAACGGCTTGCCGTCCCTGAAGAAGCTGTGAAACACCTCCAGCGGCTCGGCGATCGCTGCGGCGGCCGCCTTCTGCGCCTCCGATTTCTTGTCGGGATGGGCGTCGCTGTGGCCGACCTCGCCGGCATACTGCGGAAAGCCGAGCGCCGGATAGGTGGCTCTAGCCACATAGGGATAGAGCGTGCCGACCAGATAGAACATGGCGCTGTCGATCATCGCGCGCTTGGCCGGCGCTTTCGGATAGAATTTCTCTAGCCCGTGCTTGTTGGCGAGATACTGCATGATGGCGCAGCTTTCCCAAAGCACGCCGCGCGGCAGCCCCTTGTCTTCGATCATCGGCGTCAGGTGCGCTGGATTGCGCGCCAGGAATTCGGGCGTGCGTGTCTGGCCCCAAGCGTCGGTCTCGGCATGATCGAGCCCGGCCGCGCGCGCGAAAACCCGGACCGTCATGTTGTTGACGCTCGGCCGCAACATGCTGAGCTTGACCGCGGGTTTCTTGGCCGGCTTCGCCTTGGCAGGCGCGGCTTTAGCCGTCGCTTTAGGCGTGGCTTTGGCCGTCGCCTTCGCCGAGGGCTTGGCTGCCTTGGCCGACACCTTGGCGGCGGTTGTTGCCTTTGCCTTCACCGCGGCCTTCTTCGTTCCCTTTGTGGCTGCCTTTGCCATCTTGGTCCTCCCTCTGACCTGTTCAGTATGGATTCTTCGCCGCGCGGTCCTCGGACAATGTCTCGCGCGACCGCTCGATCAGCGCCTGGATGGCGTCGGCAAGATGCACCTCGGCGATATTGTAGTCGCCGCGCGCGACGCGGATCTTGTGCGCCGCCATGAGCACGTCGGCATGGCTGAAGCCGGCCGGCGGCTCGAAGCGGTAGGAGGCAAGCTCGATCAGCAGGCCGAGTGGATCCTCGAAATAGATCGAATCCATGAAGCCGCGATCCTTGACGCCGCTGTGCTTGATGCCGCGCTCGTCGAGCCGGGCGACCGCCTGCAGGAAGGTCACCCTCGAGACCGAGAACGCGATATGGTGGACGCAGCCGATATCGGTCGGCGTGCGTCGCTTCACCGGGCTGCGGCTCTCGTCGGTGAAGACGGTGATCAGCCGGCCATCGCCCGGATCGAAATAGAGGTGGCTTTCGCTCGCCTTGTCGAGATTGGGCTGTTCGAAGATGAAGGGCATGCCGAGCACGCCTTCCCAGAAATCGATCGAGGTTCGGCGACCGGCGCCGACCAGCGTGATGTGATGGACGCCTTGCGATTGCAGTTTCTGCATTGGCTCCTCCCGGCCACGCATGGCCTTTGCCGCCGGATGCGTTTCGGATGCCAGTCGCGCTTGGATCAGCGCTCGGCATTTGATCGCCGCCCCCGGCTTCGCTCCCTGCGCTGCGCTTGCCGCATCTTCCTGGATTGCGGCCGGAGCTTCGATCACCGGATGCTAATTCAATCCGAAGCGTTGCGCCAGAAGCGCCATCGCTTCAAGGGCGCTGCGCCGGCTCGCTACCGGAATGCGGAAACGGGGGACGGCTGGCAACGTGGAACCGAGATCGCCGGCGAATTTTCCGCGTGATCTCGATCGCTCAGGTCAAAATCCAGGCCACCGGCCTGCTGGTATTGGTCAATATATCGCGCGCTCCGGCGGAGAGAACGGGCGAGATGGTATCCAGGGGTACATCCAGGATGCGTGCGATGGTCTTGAGGGTCTTGGTGGAGGCTGTCTTTCCACTGCGCTCTATCTGCGACAGCATGCTGGGCGTTATCCCCGCCTGAGCAGCGAGTTGCCTTCCGCTCAGGCCGCGCAATACCCTGACGGCGCGAACCGGATTCTCGCCGCCGGCGATTTTGTCCAACACGCGCTTGGGCAGCGGGCTGTTGCCGGCAAGATCGCCAAGGTCGGTCAGGCTTGCCATCGCCGTCCGCTTAAGCGCGCGGAACTGGGATTCCGGCAACACCACCATGCGCTCCCTGGCGCCTGGATGCTTGATGAATTGCACGTTGAGCTTCATATCGGCTTCCGATCTAGCCTCTTCGTTTGGGAAAGACATCTGGCGAAAGTCAGGGACGATGATGACGAAAGTCATATTCGTTTGCGGCCGGTTCGGGCTTACGTCAAAGTGGACGGGCCGTGTCTTGTGGCTGGTTTGTGGGAACGAATGATCGACCTCGGCACAGAATTACTGCCGGCCGCGCAAGCCGATGTCATAGGGCTCGCCGTTTTGCGGGCCGACAGAACGGTTCAGCAGAAAGTGGGACATCTGGTCGAGTGGCTTCCCGCCATCGGCGCGGACTGCTGCCTGTGCCCGCTGCTGGTCGGCATGGAGGCCGAAATGGCCGCGCTTTCCGGAGGACGCCGCGATCTGATCGCCTTGTCGGGCGTGCGGGCGGAACTGCCGGGGCTCGATCGTCCGGTCACCGCGGTCGTCTTGTGGAACAGCGATCAATCGCACTACGTCGTGATTGCGATGCCCGACTTCACGGCGCGCCAGGCCGAGATCATGTTCGAAAGCGAAAGGCGCGCCCGACGCCTGATGGAGCAGCAGCTCGAAGCGGCCAACTCCGAGGTGCGCTTCGCCTCGCTTGCGCGAACGCGGCTTCGCCTGGCACGCGACCTCCACGACACGCTCGTGCATTCGATCATCGCCTTGCTGACGCAGATCCGCCTGACGCGGCATTTTCTGGCGACCGATCCTGCCCGCGTTTCGGATGGGCTCGCGATTGCCGAGGAAGCGGCGATCAACGGCCTGGCGCGGGCGCGCGATGCCATCGCACGGCTCAGGATGCCCGACGAGCTCGAACTGGGCTCGGATGTCGAGGGAATGCTCTCGGACTTCGCGCGCCAGACCGGCGCCGAGGTCTCCGTGAATATCGATGACGGAGCCCGCGTCGGGCTGCAGGACCACGCGACGACGGTTCAGCGCATCGTTGGCGAGGCTTTGCGCAACATCGAGGCGCACGCGAAGGCGCGGCAGGTCCGGTTTGATGCTGTCGTGGAGGGGACTGGAGCCGGTGGTAGGCTCCTCGTCGATATCCGGGACGACGGACGCGGTTTTGACCGCGCCACTTCCAGGCCGGGGCATTTCGGGCTGATCGGCATGGCAGAGTTCGCCGAGCTTGCCGGGGGAGAATGCACGGTGGAAAGCTCGCCTGGGGCGGGCACACTGGTTCGAATATCGCTTCCCTTGACCGCGCCGGCGATGACGCCGGGCATGGAGCCGCAGGGGCCTCGAAAAGATGACTGACCCGCACCGTCAACCCGAAAGGATACGCGTGTTGATAGCCGAGGATCAGACCTTGATCCGGGAAGGCCTTGCCACGCTTCTTGGACAGCAGAACGATGACTTCGAAATCGTCGGCGGCGCCGCCGACGGCGAGCAGGCGATCGAGTTTGCGCGCCGATATCGGCCGGATGTCATTTTGATGGATCTTCAAATGCCGCGTGTCGACGGCGTCACGGCAACGCAGCGGATCCTGCGCGAGTTTCCAGGGACCAGCATCGTCGTCCTGACCACTTTCGAAACCAACGACCTGATTTTCGAGGCCGTCAGCGCAGGCGCCAGAGCATATCTTTTGAAGGACGCCAGGATCGACGAGATCGCGACGACGATCCGCACGGTGGCGAAGGGCCAATCCGCGCTCTCCCCGGGCGTTGCCGCGCGGATTCTCGAAGAGTTCAAGCGCTTGCGCCCACGGCACGCGCCGGCCAGCGCGTCGGTTCGCGACGACTTAACCGCGCGTGAGAACGAAATCCTCAAGCTGATCATCGAAGGCAAGAGCAATGGCGAAATCGGCGCGCAACTGCATTTGGCCGAGGGTACGATCAAGAATTACGTAAGCACGATCCTTGAGAAGTGCGGAGCCAAGAACCGGACGGAACTGGCCATAAAGACAATAACCTGAACAAAGCTTCCGGGATGGCCGTGTATTGCGCGCCGCGGGTTTGTCCTGCGTTGGCGCGAGGCGGTCACTGCAAAAAAAGCCCGCGGCTTCGGGGTTAATGCATGTCGCCCAAAAGTGCGCAGCGGTTTTGGGACAACGACATGCAAAAAAAAAACAACCTAAAGCGCGTCGCATGAGGCCGTTCAGCCGCGACGCGCTTTAGGGAGCCGCGGGCAGTCTGGTTGCCTGAGTTCCTGCTCTTCGCGCGGAAAGACGGAGGCAACAGGATGCCTCCTCACGAACCTCGGTTCTCGCCGGCTACCTCTTTGCCCGATTGCGTGCTTCCGTTTCGCGAAGCGCCAGGATGGTCAGAACCATTTCGGCGCTGCCGATCGACGGTCTCGGCGTGAGCAGGGCCACGAGCGCATCGAGCTGCTCGCCATTCATCTCGGCCAACTGGCCTTTGACGACCCGCATGGTGTCGTCGAGCCTTGTGAGCAATTCTGCAACGATCTTCATTTCCGAAGCCCTGCCGCATGGGTTCGAGGGAGCGATCTCGAGGCGGAGCACAGTGCTGGAGGGTGGCCGCGAAGGCTCGCGGAACGAGAAAGGGCGCGGCGCTGTCAGACACCGGACAGCGGCCGAACCAAGTCCGGCCGCTGCGGATAGCACAGGGCTATTTTCTCGCGAGCAGGTCGCGGATTTCGGTCAGAAGCTGGACATCTGCCGGCGGGGCCGCGGCAGCCGCCGGTTTCTGGCCTTCAAGGCGCTTGCGCAGATTGTTCACCATCTTGACCATCAGGAAGATGATGAAGGCAAGGATCAGGAAGTTCAGCACCACGGTGATGAAGCTGCCATAGGCGAAAACGGCGCCCTCTTTCTTGGCATCGGCCAGCGTGGCTGAGTGGACGTTCGAGGACAGTCCAAAGAAATAGTTGTTGAAGTCCAACCCGCCGAAGATCGCGCCGACGATCGGCATGATGATGTCGTTGACCAGCGAATCGACGATCTTGGAGAAGGCCGCGCCGATGATGACGCCGACGGCCAGGTCCATCACATTGCCCTTGGAAATGAATTCCTGGAATTCTTTCAGCATCCCCATCTCCTTCTTTAAAGCGCGTCGCGCTGAAGCGGATTCAGGCGCCGCGCTTTAAATCTTTGTTTTGATGCATGTCGTTTTCCCCAAAACCGCTGCGCACTTTTGGGCGACATTGCATTAACCCGTTCGCCTGGTTGCGTGTCAGGCGTATGCGCTCTCGCGCCTGAAATGCTTGACGAGCAGATAGTAGAAGACCGCGCGATGTTTGTTGCGATTGGTCCGGCCGTACTGGTCGATGACCTTGGCGAGTCCCGCGTCCAGGGCGGCGTCGGCCGCCAGTCCCAGCTTCTCGACGAGGAAGTTCTTCTTGACCCGTTCCATCTCCTCCTTGTCCGAGGCCGAAACCGTGGACGCATCTTTGTCGTAGATCGCCGGGCCGCAGCCCTTCGTGACCTTTGTCAAAAGATCCATATCCGCCGTAAGGCCGCACTTCACCTTCAGGTCCGCCGCATATTTGCTGATCAGTTCGTCTTGCTTGCTCACACGCTTGTCCTCTCATCTCGGGCGCGGCAGCGACGTTGCTGTCGAGCCGCGCTGCCCGGTTGCCGCTTGATATCGATCGTCTCGTTGCTCCCGGAGCGTCAGCTGCCGCGCGTCGCAAGCACCCCGTCGGGGCTGGCCTGGTCGACGGCAGCGGGAAGATGCTGCGCCAGCACGCTGGCCACCTGATCCAGCGGAATGCCGAACTGGCTCGCCAGTTGCCGAAGCTGCGGATCGCCAAGCGCCGCCTTGATCTCGTCGGGCGCGATCGGGAGGTTCGCCGAGTTGGTGCTCAGCCAGGATTCGACACGGTCGCCGAGGCCCGATTTCTGCAGCATGGCGAGCACGCCCTGGTAACCGCCGACGCTGGCCAGCGCATCGGCCAAGACGTTGGAGCCGCCACCTTGCTGCCCGCCCTGCAACGCGCTTTGCAGACTGTCCAAAAATCCCATCGAGGAACCTCCCGTCGAAAATCACGCTCGCCGTTTGCACAACGCGCAGCCAGTGTTGGTCTAGGACGTTTCGCGACGTCGCGACATCTGACGAAGGTCAGGACCGAAGATGACGAAAGTCATATTCGCTGCCGCCCAAACGGCACTTACTTGACAGGGCGCCAGCTCCGGCAGGCGCGGCCCGCCACCTTTCACGCGGAGCAGGCAGATTGGGCTCCGGAAGGAAGGTAAGGCTGGCGTGAGACTCCTCATTGCGGTACGTGACGATGGCCCGGCACCAATGCCACGTTCGATCCGTGCCGGCCCGCGATACCGTACCAAGTCAATTGCCTGTCATATGAATTGGGATTTGGTATAACGGTCGCGACAGTGTCGTTGAGCGTAGGATTAACCGGGGAATGACCATGAAAGGCGCCGAGCAAGCTGGAAAAGCCGCGGGCGGAGCCGCTTCCGCCAACGGATCGGAAGCGACAGTCCATCCCGAAGCGACCATCGATCAGGTCCGCAATCTGCTGTTCGGGGGCGCGCAGCGATCGATCGAGAACAACCTGGCCGGTTTGCGAGAGGAGATGCAGGCCTCTCTCAAAATGCTGCAGGCGGACTTCGCCAAGGAGGTCGCAGCGCTGCAAGCGCGGCTGCAGGAGCTCGAGCAGGATACGGAGCAGAAACGGCTCGCCTCGCACAGGGACATCGGCGCCGCGATTTCGGAGCTTGGCGCAACCATAACCAGGCTGGGTTCCGCCACGGGAAGGTAGCATGACTTCCGCCGTCGGCCAGAACCGTGAGATCGAGCAGCTCAAGACCTTGCTCTTTCAACCGGAGGCCGCGCGTCTTGAAGCGCTGGGAGCCGATGTCGCTCTCCTCCAGCAATATATAGGCAACCCCGGCCGTCTCGAAGCGGCGACGGCCGACATACTTGTCGCCGCGCTCGAACGCGCGGAAGTCAGCCGGCCGCGCGAACTGGCGAATGTCATCGCCCCGTCGGTGGTCTCCGCGATCAGGAGCGAGATCAGGAATTCACGCGACCTCATGGTCGAAGCGCTCTACCCGATCACCGGGCGACTGGTCAGCGCGGCTGTGGCAAATGCCTTCAAGGAGCTCGTGGCGCGGCTGGAGCAGCGCCTCAACGCGCTGACATCGACGGAGCTGTGGGTCGGTCGCGTCAAGTCGCTGGCGACCGGCCGCCCGATCAGCGAGTTCGTTCTGGCGAACGCCAGCCCGCCCCGCGTCAGCCGGCTGCTGATGATCGAGCGCGGCAACGGGCGCCTCGTCGCGGACTGGAAGCGCGAAGCGATCCCCGACGAGAGGGCCGATCTGCTGAGCGCCATGGTCGCGGCGATTCTGGAATTTTCCGTCCAGGCGCTCGCGGGCGAAGGCAACCTTGAGAAGCTCGACTTCGGCGGACGGGAGATCGTGCTCCGCGCCTCGCCCCGGTTCATCCTGGCGGCGGAATGCATCGGTCCCTTGCGCCCCGTGGACGACGCCAGGATCAATTCGCTTTTCTTCGACACGATCGAGGGCATGGATGGCGACTGCGACACCGCCACGCTGGCGTCGCTGGCCGCATCGATCGAAGCCGATGCTTCCCTGGACAGGAAGCCGCGCCGGGGCGGGAAGGTCGTCCTGCTCGTGCTCGCTGCTCTCGTTGCCGCCGGGCTGGCATGGCTGGCAGGCGTCTACCTCACCCGGACGATGCTGGAGCGGCGGACGAATGACGCGCTGCAGGAACTTGTCGGCAAGGAGCCGCTGCTGCAATCTTTCCCGCTGCGGCTGGACTTCGACCATGGCAATCGCAGCGTGTCGGTCTCCGGCATAGAGCCCAGCCAGGTGGAGGTCGCTCCGCTGGTCGGCGCCTTGGCCAAGGCGGCCGCCCCATATCGGATCGTCGACCGGATCGGCGTCGTGCCGGGAATGGAACAGTCGGCGGCGCTGCACGCCGATGTCGACGCCGTGCGACAATCCTTGGCCGGCATCCAGGCAAGCATCGATGGAACGCGCCAGTCGGTCGCTGAGCTGCAACGATCCCTCGCCGACTTGCAGAAGTCCGGCGGTGAAACCGGCAACGCGATCACAAAACAGCAACAGTCACTCGCCAGTCTGCAGAAGTCCGTCGGGGAAGCAGGCGCGGCGATCGCCGAGCAGCGACAGTCTCTCGCCGGCCTACAGGCCCGTATCGATGAAACGCGCGGGTCAAGTGCGCGGGAGCTGCAATCCCTTGCCAGCCTGCAGGCGCGTGTCGACGAGACACGCGCGGCGATCGCCGAGGAAACACGGTCCAGAAACCAACAATACGACGCCCTGCGCTCGGTAGCCGACAGCCCCGCCGAGCGGCTCGACCGCTTCATGGCCTCGACGGCAATCTTCTTTGGCACAGCCGACGCTTTTGCCGACGACAAGGAGGCGGACCGACAGATCCGCGATCTGGCCGGACTGCTTGAGGGCAACGATCTGAGGATTCGTGTCGTCGGCCACGCCGACGATACCGGAACGGACTCCATCAACCACGTGGTTGCCCGCAAGCGGGCCGATCAGGTGGTGCGGGCGTTGACCTCGCTCGGCATCGAGCCTTCGCGCCTGTTTGTGGTTTCGCGCTCGTCCTCGGTGCCCATCTCCGACGTGCCGAGCGAAGGGAACCGCCGGGTCACATTCGAAAACGTGTTTCGAGCCGAGCGCCTCCAGTAATGTTTACCGCGAAGGTCATGCTGCTGGGCGACATGGGGGTGGGCAAGACATCGATCATGTACCGGCTCGTGCACGATCGTTTCGACGGCGAATACAAATCCACGCTCGGCGTCGAAGTTCTAAGCTACGACGTTCCCGCCGATCCGGCTCGCGCGGACGAAGCGACGCGCCTCGTGCTCTGGGACACGGACGGCGATTTCGGCATGCGTATTTTCGACACCGTTTACGTTACCGGCGCTTCGGCAGCGATTGTCGTGTCGGACGTGACGCGCCCGCAAACGGTGACGCGCATGGTCGAACTGGCCCGCAATTTCGAGACGAGATTCCCAGGCAGGCCGTTGAGGGCCCTGGTGAACAAGATCGATCTCGCCGAAGCGCCCGGAAGCGCCGAGCAGATCGGCCAGCTTGCCCGATCGAGCGTCAAGTTCGTAAGCGCCAAGAGCGGCGCTGGCATTGTCGACGCCTTCGCGGAACTTGCCGAAACGATCCGCCGCCGGCAGCTATAGACTGGGTCGGCCCAATCACGGGGGCCGCGTTTCAGATGCCGGTTTCCCCGACGGAACGCTCTGACCGCCAGACCGTTTATCGCTTATGGCACTGGCCGACGACATCCAAATGGCGGAACGGCACGTTCTGCAAGCCGAGCAGCACATCAAGCGCCAGCGGGCGCGCATCGCTGCGCTGAAGCGTCGCCGGTTGCCGCGCGGCAAGGCGTCCAACTTTCTGCAGCTGCTCGAAGATGCCCAATCGATGCACCTCCAGCACCTGTCGCGGTTGTTGGAACAGGCATCCCGTGAAAGGACCCAAGCCGGCATTTAGACTTGGACGCGGGTTTCAGCGCCGACAGCCTGGGGAAGCCCTGTCTGAGAGATGGTACGCCCAAGGGGAATCGAACCCCTGTTACCGCCGTGAGAGGGCGTAGTCATTTAGAGCGATCTGTTCGCCATTAACCGCCTTTGTTTTTTATCTGTTCCCTGTTAATTCTGGTTCGGCAGGATTGCCGCCGCCATTGTTCGTGGTCGTACGCGGCTGTATAATTGACAGATATTAGACGAGTAAGACCCTGGCATGTCCAAGACGCTCCGCGAAGCACCGCTGACCACCCCCAATGCTCGCAAGGGTCTGGCCGAAGGCGTGCATTGGCGCGGCGTAAGTGCGGAGGTTCATCTTGGATATCGCAAGGGCAAAAGGGCAGGACGGTGGCTTGTTCGTTGGCGCCTCCCCGATGGGCGGTACAAACAGGAGGGCCTGGGTGCTGCTGATGATGGCATTGCAGCCGATGGGGTTGAGACCCTTAATTTCGAGCAAGCCAAGAGTGCAGCCGCCCGCCATGTTGACCGGGAGCGCCACCAGCAGCGGGAGGCGGGCAAAGAGCCCATTCCGATCGTGCAGGAAGTCGTCACGACCTATGCTGCCCGTCGAAAGGCGCGAGCACAAAAGCTAGATGGCGCGCGGCCGGATGACGCTCAAGGGAGACTAAGCCAGCATGTGCTTTCCCATCCGATCGCATCAAAGCGCCTAGACCTTCTTTCGGATGAGGATCTGAACGAGTGGCGCGACGGTCTAGCGGACAGTTTGGCAGTCTCGACTGTGCGCCGGATCGTAAATGATTTCCGGGCTGCC
Organism: Mesorhizobium sp.; assembly: GCA_004963905.1. GTDB lineage: Bacteria > Pseudomonadota > Alphaproteobacteria > Rhizobiales > Rhizobiaceae > Mesorhizobium. Next base: position 35,558 of record SUGL01000010.1, on the reverse strand, counting down.
CTTAATGGCATTCCTGCAAAGGTGCTGAAACGGCTGCCGGCAACATATCCGATGACGGTCAAGCTTGGGCTCAAAGCCGGCGAGGCAGAGCCAGCAGCAGCCCGAGACGGCGCCGCTCTGCCTGACGCCGATATCCGGCGCATCATCGAAGCCGCAAAGGCGGTGGATGTCGAGGACAATTGGAATGGCGACCTGTTTCTTATGGTGCTCGTCCTCACCGCGACCGGAGCCCGCTTCTCTCAGGTGAGCAGAATGCAGGTTGGCGATGTGCAGCCCGCGCAATCGCGATTGATGGTTCCGACTTCGCGAAAAGGACGAGGGCAGAAACGAGCGACGCATACCGCTACTCGGGTCGGCGCCGACGTAATTGAGGCTTTAAGGCCTTCTATCGCCGGCAGGCGCCCTGCCGATCCCCTATTGGAACGCTGGCGGCATCGGCAGGAGAAGGCAAAGCCAGGCAAGCGCCCGGAATGGGTGCGCGATAGCAGAGGCCCCTGGCAGTCCCCATCGGAACTAACCCGCCCGTGGGCCGCGATAGTTGCAAAGGCAGGACTGCCGGCGGATACCGTTCCATATGCCTTGCGGCATTCGTCGATTGTGCGCTGCCTTCGCGCAGCTCTTCCAGTCCGATTGGTGGCGCAGCTTCATGACACGTCGGACAAGATGATTGAGCGGCATTACGCCTCCGCCATCGTTACTGCTCTGGACGATCTGGCCGCCGCAGCCGTCGTGCCGCTGGTAGATGCTGAGCGCGGCAAGGTGGTTAGTCTGCGGGGTGAAAAACAGGTCTGATCGAAACCGCAGGGATAGGCCGGCCAGCCGACAAGTCAGGGCGCACCTCCTGGCTTCCCTGCGGCCCTTCCGAGGTGCTTCGCGAGGTGCGCGAAATGCGGCAGAACCTAGCTCTACGATACGACGAGATAAGGCGGCGCTCAGATGCCTTTTGGCTTCGCAAGCATCAGGGTCTCTGGCCTCTCGAAACGCGCGGTCATGTCTTCCTTGCGAACGCCATATTGCAGGTTGGTGAGGCGCTATTCGGTGAAGGATGGGACGACGATATCCCGCGCCGTTCTATGCTTCCGCCGCTTATCCCTTCCCATCCGATAGTGACGGATGGATTCGACGCTGCTTATGCACTTGGATTGCTGCGGCAGTATCGGCCACACGTGCTTTCATCTCCCCATAAACCTGCCCCGCTTTCGCCCGACGAGTGGAGAGCCGCGTTCGAAGTTTACAAGCTCCATGAGCATGACAGAAACGCCCGAGCTAGCGAGTATATGTTTCGTGGCGTCTTGCCGCGTATGACGGTAGCATTGGCGGACGGAGATTTGCGCGCGGTGTGCCGGATTGGCAGCGAATACCGCCCGGTAAATGCCGATTTGTGGATTGATGAGGGCGCATCATATCCGCGCTTTGTCGAAAGTCAGATGAACCTAGATCGCCCTGACATCCAGCAGTTGCCGGCCCTCTATGAGCAGGTATCTTCCCCGCTCCCGCGCGAATTGCTCGACGGCAACAGTTGGATATTTATAACCGGCGATAGTTTGCAGGCGTACCTTAAGCTCCTTGGTGGCAGCAGCCTGGAAGACCCGGCCGATGCGGGTCAGCGTAAGAAACCACTCCCTGAGGGGCTTTTAACCAAGCTGATGGTATTTATAGAAGATCTGGCGAAACCGCCGATGGGGACTCCGACGCAGACGCAGATGACAGAGGTCTTGAACGCCGCCATTGGCGAATACCATGTTAGCCATCACCGGGTCAGGGATAGTTGGCCGAAATCATGGCCGACAAAGACGGGGCCTAGAGGGCAGAAGGTCGAGGGCACGCAGCTGCTGGAATTGCGGCACGAATTAGGTCAGGAATTCCGTCGGCTATTAAGTCACTGATTGCGACGCGAATTAGGCCGTCCTAATTCGAACGAAATAGACCCTATAAAAACAGCCGCTTAGCCTTCCTCACATTCACCGCGCTCATTGGTGAATGATGAAGAAGGAACCCGCAATGACTGCAATATCTCTGACAATCAAAAACGCCTCAGAGGCCTCGGGCCTTGGGCCGACGAAGCTCTATGAGCTTATCAAGGCACGGAAGATCGATGCGAGGAAAGAGGGGCGGCGTACCCTGATCCTGGCCGACAGCCTCCGCCGTCATATCGAAAACCTGCCGGCTGTATCGTGAGGTGCAGCCATGGATATCAACAACAAAGCCGCCGGCCTGGCAGGGCTCGGCGGCTCCGTAGAAGTTAGAAAAGCTGTAGCGGCTCATTTCTACACCGATCACCCCGAAACGGCAATCGAGATCGACGATGGTTCATACGCCATCGCTGTCATTTCCAGCCGTTTACGAGTGCCCCCCGCAACCGCGTTCGAAGTCTGCCGTCTGGCAGGGCTGGGGGTGCGCTGATGGCAAAAGCGACGATAGCTCAGCGCCGGCAAAGGGCACCTGCCCTTACTGCCGAACGGGCACGAGAACTGCTCCTCTACGATCCCGAAACGGGTGCACTTACGTGGCGCGTTGCGAGGGGTTGCCAGCGGGGTGCTCTTGCCGGCACACGCACAGCAGAGGGATATACTCAGGTCGAAATCGATTATCGCCTGTACCGCGCTCACCGCGTGATCTGGCTTATGCAAACTGGGAAGTGGCCGAAGCATCTGCTCGACCATCGCAACGGGATGCGCGCCGACAATCGATGGAACAACCTCCGCGAAGCAACCCCGGCGCAGAACGCGCGCAACAGGCGCCCAAGTCAGCGCAACAACAGCGGCCGGATCGGCGTAACCAAGACGGCAACCGGCCGATGGCAGGCGTTCATCGGAGTGGATCTCAAGAACGTTGTCTTGGGAACCTTCAAGACGTTCGACGAGGCTGTTTCGGTTCGCGCTGAGGCAGAAGTGAGGCACTACGGCGAGTTCGCGGCTTGTGGAGGGCCTGCCGAATGAGCGCGCGCACCTTCACCAAGATTTCGCCATCGGTTTGGAGATCTCGGCGGTTCATTGGGCTGCCAGATGAGGCAAAGGTCGGACACCTCTACCTGCTCAGCAATTCGCACGTCACCAGCGCAGGGGTTTACGAACTCCCGCCTGGATACGCCTGTGCCGATCTCGGTTGGACCGAAGCAGGCTACGAGAGCGTGCTCCAGGAGCTTATCGCGGCCGAGCTAATCGATCGGGACGGTGATGTGATCCTGATTGAGCGCTGGTTCCGGCACAATCCGCCGACCAACGACGATCACGCCAAAGGAACCCGCCGCCGGCTGCATGAAATCGAGAGCGATCGGCTTCGAGAAAAGGCGATATTGGCATTTGACGACGCCAATGAGGCTCGCATCCAGCGCGAAGCTCAAAAGGCAGCCGAGAAAGCGGCGAAAGCATCCGGGTCGGTCAAATCTGTCGCCGAGACCATTGGCAACACATCCAGGCTGATGAGCACCCGAATGATGCGGGGTGCCGCCGGATGACACCCTGTAGACACCCTGTCGTGACCCTGTCCACACCCTCTGTAGGGGTACTTTCACACCCTGTAGACACCCTGTGCACACACCAAGACCAAGACCTATACCTATACCCAGACCTAAGACCGGAGCGATCCGGGAAGGCCGAAGCCGTCATCAACGTTGCAGGGCTTAGGAGAGAAAAGGCATCAAGATCCGATATCGGCGCCTGTCATCCAAGGTCAAGGCCCGAGAGTTTGGCCAACTTCCAGGTGAAAGAAAGTTGGCGGAAAATTTCTCACGGACGTGGCGGCGAGAGCAACGGCAGCGGGTTGGCGAGTGGCATCCACCAAAGCGGCTGCCGCGTGCTCCACCTCATCGGCCAAGTGCTCCACTCTGTCCATGCGGCTAAGCATGCCGTCGTGCAGCATGGAAAGCCGGGCGGCTCGATGGAGGTCTGCGCGTCTTTCGCCGTGCATATCCAAGGGTGCGAACATCACTGTCATCCCAGCAAACGGCCGCGCCAGACGTTTGTTCCGGTTGCGATGAAACTACCGACGAAGACGACGGTCGGCCCCACTGAAAACAGCGACAGAACAGCGGACGAGAGGAGCTAGACTATGCTCGACATTCAAAGATCGTGGCCTAAGCCCATCAGCGTCAGCACCGCTGCGACTCGTGCTGGCGTCGTTCCGGAAACAATCGTGCGCTGGTGCAAGCGCGACGCCATCGGAAAGCAGCTACGTCCGAAGGCCCCGTGGCGTGTTGATCCCGTGGGCCTAGGCATTGTCATGGCCGGTGACGGAGAGGCACTTGCCGTCTTTCAAGGTGGAGACTTCGCACACCTTAAGATCCAGCACTATGCCGAGATGGCCAGGATGCTCGAAACTCGGCGGCGGGCATAATGCCAAATGTCTGTAAATGTCTGATGTTGTTTTACATTCTGGTGCCCGTCACGTTGTGACCGGAGCGCGTGAAAACTAGAATTTCCCCATGTCTACCAGGGAAACACACATGCGCTCCAACACCGGAATGCCCGACCGCATCCGCGTCCGCGTTTACGCCGACGAGAAGGTCGCGATGCTTGAAGCTGCGGCCAAGCGCGGCCTGAACCTTTCCGACTTCATCCGACAGATCGCCAGCGAAGCAGTGAGGGCAACCGCGTGACCTCGCTCGATCTGCTCAACACCAAAACGCTCATGGCCCTATGGGGCGAGCACAAGCACGGATGCCGGCCGATAGGCGACATCGTCACGGACGCCCGCGCCGGGAACTTGCCTGGAATCGAGCCGCTGGAAAGCGGGTTTGGCTTCCGAGTGACAGATGAAGCCGTCGCGCTCAAAGCCATGAGGAGAGTGGATTGACGCTCGGAAGCACTCCACAGCCTGCGGATGTCGTGGCCGAGCTCGGCCTGGTGTTCCCGTACACATTCCAGAAATCAGATCCGCGCCCCTGGTGGCTTGCTGATTTGACCACGGCCAGCAGCATCGTGTTCCCGACGAGCTTCGCCAACAAGTCGGCCGTCAAGGTCATGGATACGGTTGGGCCTTCGGCGCTCGGAACGTCACATTCCTTTGCCGGAGTGAATTTCGGGCTCGATTACACCAATAGGATATTGGTGGTCTATGTCTTCGCGCAAAGCAAAAACGCCGGCGCATCCGTTCCGGCCCAAGTCTTGGTGTCTAGTTGGACAGTTGGCGGCGTCGGCCCCGATGGTGGCGGCAGCTATGGCTTTTTCTACCAGTCTGGCGGCACGGCCTCTTCGATCTTCTGCGGAGCTTTGTCCGCACCGTTTATCGTATCGGGCACGAGCGGCACGATCAGCTTCAATACCGGCATCGCGACGCGGTGCTCAGTCATTGTCGTTTCGACACCCCGTATCACGAACGATGCGCTAGGCGGGTTCACCGGGGGGTTCAACGTCGGCACTTCCGTCACGGCGAACAATACAGCCGTTGCCAATGGCATCCTCATGGCTGGAACCGTTCGGAACGCGGCACAAACCATCACCATGACCGGGGTTACAAAGCAGACGGAGTTCTCTCACGTCGCCGGATACCAATGCGCATGGGGAACCGCATATCCAACGAGCGCAGGGGCCATTTCCGCCACCGCTTCCGGGGCCTCTTCGGTCAATGAGGCTATCGAAAGCTCAACCTGGGGCTAGCCCCCCGCATTTGAGAGTCTCCCCAGATGCCCAGATTCCAGTTCCAGACCCCACAAGGCAACTACGAAGTTGAAGCCCCGGACCAGTCGGCGGCTATCAACGCGATACAGGGCATGCTCCAGCCCACGGAGCGCAAGCCCTGGGAAGACTATCAAGGCCGCAAGCCGTGGGAAGATTACAGGCCGACTCCGAAATTCAAGCTTACGCCGGTTGAAGACGACGGCCTTAGCCTAGAGCAAAAGCGCGCCATGGCCGAGGCGGAGGCCAGAGCCAGACAAGCGGCAGATCAGGCCGGCGATCCGGTCGGCAGTTTTAGCCTATCGAATCCGCCTTCCACCTTTATCGTCACCAGCCCTGAAGGGAAAAAATACAAAGTCACTGGAAACGGCACCGCCGAGGAAGCCTTGCAGCAGGCCAGGCAAAGGGCCGAACAGGCGTCCGTTGACGATGCCGCCGCGCGAGCGAAGGCTGGTATTGCCCGCGCCCAGGGTGGCGCGTGGTCTCGGCCGCCGAACTCGCTTGCTCCCGGTGCATCTGTTCACTCGGAATTCGATCCGGCCCGCGTGCCGTCGCAAACACCGATGCTCGACAAGGTGGGCGCCTTCTCGATGAGTGGACTTGAAGGTATCCCGGTTGCAGGCCCATCGTTCAAGAACGTGGCGCTGGATATTGCAGCCGGACTTGGCTCCCTCTCGGGACAGCCCTTCGACAAGGTTCGAAGCGAGATGGAAGCCAATGCCGCCCGCGCTCAAGAGCAAAACCCTGGCACATCCTTCCTGGGCACCGCCACAGGCACGATCGGCCCCATGATCGGGCTCGGGGCGACGGAGCTTGGCGCCAAGGCTCTAGGCATCACTGGCGACTCTCTGTTGGGCAGGATCTTGGCGGGCGGCATCAGCAATGCAGCCATTGGCGGCGCCGATACAGCGGCGCGCGGTGGCTCCCTTTCGGATGCCGGCAAATCAGCGCTTATCAGCGGCGGCATAGGCATGGCAATTCCGGGCGTTGGCAGCCTGGTCAATGCGCTCGGCCGCTCGGCCGGCGAAGCTATCGGCCCGCGCCTCAATGCCCTTCTCAACCCGGAGAGCGAAGCGGCAAAGCGCGTCGGGCGCACTATGCTTGCCGATCGCAATAATCTCGGGGCTCCGGTTCTCAGCCAGCAAGACGAGCTGTCAGCGCTGATCAATGGCCAGCCCATCCTTAATGTTGACCGAGGCGGCGAAGGAACGCGCGCGCTCATGCGCTCGGCCGCCAACAATGATCCTGAGGCCAGGGCGACAATCGACCGTGCAGTTTCCGACCGCTTCGCCAGTCAGGGGCCGCGCGCTGTCGGTTTCATTGACAGGCTCATGGGTGGCAATGCCGACGATCTGGCTTTGCAGGATTCGCTGAAGGCTGCGGCGAGAAAGGCCAACGGACCGGCCTATCGGAAAGCTTATCGGGACGGCGCCAACGGCATCATCACCCCCGAGCTTGAACGCTTGGCTGGAAGCCCCGCGGTTGCCGATGCGATGAAGGCCGCAGCCAGGAACGGACAGAACAGGGCCATCTCGGAGGGCTTCGGCGCCTTCAATCCAAGGGTCACGTTCACGCCGGATGGCCGCGTGACGTTCCGCAACAGCGGCGGCGTTGCGGCTTATCCTGATCTGCAATTGTGGGACTACACCAAGCGCGAATTGGACGACATGGCGAGCGCAGCCCGCAGGGCCGGCAGGAATGGAGAGGCTGGCACTCTGGAAAATCTCGCGTCTACACTTCGCGGTGAACTCGATAAGGCGGTGCCTTCCTATGCCCAGGCACGACAGGGCGCTGCCTCCTTCTTCGGGGCGGAGGATGCGCTGGACGCCGGCCGCAAGTTCGTCTCACTGTCACGATCCATCCCCGAGACGAGACAGGCGCTGGCCAAGATGACGCCGGCAGAGCGAGACGCATTCGCTACCGGCTTTGCTTCCGAGCTGAAGGACGCAATCGGCACGATGCGCGACCGCTCGAATGTGATCGACCGCATTTGGGGCACGCCGGAATCGAGGCAGAAAATCGAATTGGCTCTAGGGCCGGCCAAAGCCGCTCAGTTTGAAGCATTCGCACGCGTCGAAACCATCATGGACAAGCTTCGGGGCGCCATGGGCAATTCGACCACTGCCCGCCAACTGAAAGAGCTTGGCATGGCGACTGCCGCCGGCACCGGGGCGGGCTATGTCACTGGCGATTGGAAAGCTGGGCTGACAACCGGCCTCCTGGTGCGCGGTGCCCGCGCCTACGGCGCCAAGGTGGACGAGGGCATGGCGAAGAGCATTGCCGCGATGCTCCTGTCTGAGAATCCGCAGAATATCAGGATGGCTATATCAGCAGCCAGCCGCAGCCCGAGGGGCATGGAGACGCTGACGGCAATGCAGAAGTTCCTGGCCTCGGCCACGATGGGCGCGGGTCTGGCAGGCTCAAGAGCACCAGCCCAGCCATGAACAAAAATAGGGGTCCAGAACGTGGTTCCTGGTGAGATAGAATCCAAGTCCGGCAAGCAGCGCATAGGCGAGGTAATCACCCCAGCGCCCGCCGCTGCGCGGTGGACGTCGTTCCTTGGGATCGTGCTCGATCTGGCTCATCGACCAAGATTTAATCCCTGCGAGGCTGGCTGTCCACGGCAGCGCCGAAGCATAGCGAACAAGGGGCTAGCTCGATGAGCATCCCGTCATTGTCCGATTACATGGTTTCTGTCGAGCGGCGGGTGGCTTCCACAACCCCAGATACGGAAGCCGAACTGGCTCAGACGCTTCTGGCTGTCTCAACAGCCAAGACGGCAACCGACGAAGACTTGTTCAACTGCATTGCCTTCGGTCGGGGCTGCCACGCGCTGGCTGAGAGTTGCCGGGAGCAGGGCGATCAAGATGGCGCCGACCTCTACCACGCTTTCGGCCAGGATCTTCTCACCAAGGCAACCTGCATGCTGGCTGAGTTGATGGCGATCGGAATTCATCGGCTTGAATTAGTGAGGCACTGATGGCTGTTGTTCCAATGCGCAAGAAAGGGCAGGCAGCGGAAAGCACCGCAATCGCCAAGCCATATGAGCCGACCGCCCAGGAGTTGAAAGCGAAGGCCGCATACATCAAGCGGCGTGAGGCTCGGACGCCGGCCCCGAGCATGAAGGTTGCGACCACTCGGAAGGGCAACACACTCGACGTTGCAATCACGGTGGACCATCCAGAGCCAGTCCTGGGCTATGAACTGATATCGGCCGCGATTGCCGGCGAATGCGGGGACTTCACTCGGGGCACCCTCGAAGCGCTCACCATGGCCTCGCAGAAGGGCAAGACAGTGGACGAGGGCCTGATGAACTATGCCCTTGCGATGGTCTACGGCCTGCATCCGAAGGACCAACTAGAGGCAACTCTGGCAACGCAAATGGCGGCGGTCCAGATTGCTACAATGAAGGCCGCAGCTTGCCTTGGGGCATCGAAGACCACGCAGGCTATGGAGGCGCACGAGCGCATGCTTAACCGGCTCGCCCGAACCTTCGCGGCCCAGATTGAGGCCCTGAAGCGTTATCGCAGCAAAGGCGAACAGCGTGTGTATGTCGAGCGCGTCAATGTCGAGAAAGGCGGCCAAGCCATCGTCGGCAATGTCGGGGGCCGGGTCGGGGGGCAAGACGAAAATGGCTGATAATCTCATGGAAAAGGCCCATGCCGCCCCTCGATGCCGGGCTACCAGCAAACGGACCGGCGTAAGGTGCGGAGCGCCGGCAGAGCGAGGTAAACACGTTTGCCGTTTCCATGGTGCTCGTGCTGGAGCACCTAAAGGCGCATCTCACGGCATGTACAAGCATGGGCGTTTCACATGTGAGGCCATAGAGTCACGCCGCTCTTTGAGCCTGCTCTTAGCGATTTCCAAGAGTACGATTGCGGATATTTGAGATGCGCGGGACTCGTTTACCGATTCGAGTCAATAGGGCTGTATGGATTTTCATGGCAAATCACATTAGGATTTGCAGAAGATCTGGAAAACGAAACATGAGCCTGTCCGACCTCGCCCGCTTGGAACACGTCTCGGTAATCTTCGAGAAACGACCGGATGGGGGGCTTCGTGTCTCTAGTCCAGATGTTCCCGGCTTCAGGCTTTCCCATTCGAATCCGGCCCTCATCACTGCGGACATCATACCGGCGTTGGAAACCATCATCGGCGAAACCGTTGGGAAGGCCGTGCGGGTGACGATGGCTAGCTCGCGGCTCTCTCTTCCTGAGGCTGCCTCTGAGCAGACTAAAGCTGACTACGTGGCCAAGATAGCCGCCTGATGATAGCCATCCGGCTATTGCAGCGGGACGAATGGGAAAGGCGCCTTCGTTCCTACGGTTGCTTTCCGGCTGAAGGTCTTACCACCCTGAACACAGCCGAGTGGTGGCGTTGGCCTTGGGGCGGTGCGCCTTTTACCGTTTCGTGCGAGTTTGACGGTTCGATGGACGAATGGGCCTTTCAAGCCATCATGCGTGACATGTCGGAACTCGCCCCCGCCAACTGGGAATTCAGCGACCCCTTTAACGCAGGGAAGCCCAAGACCTAGGTGGGCATCTACGGAAAGTTTTTGGCCTTTCTCCTTCTTCTGCAAAGTCGCTAGCTGACGCAAGGACGTTATGCAGGTCGTCAGTGAGCCCTGCTTAATCATTTTGGGCCACTCTGCCTTCAATAGTGCGCGTAGCCGCTCAGAGGACATTTCTGGGACGCGGGAACCTCGAAGGTGCCGTCGATGCCGCTGCAGGTGCGGTATCTGGACTTTCGCGCCGCCGCACTTGATTTCGGTGCCGGTGCTGGATCGGCTGCTTCGCGTTGTTCACGACTCGGCTTGGCACGGATGATCGGAGTTGGGTACTGCGGCTTTTGTGATGTGGTGCTTTTCTTTAGCGCAGGGGTTGGCCTTGCCGGCAACAGGGACGTGTCTACCGGCGGTGGGCTCACTGCTACATTGGTCACCCGCAGTTCGGCCATTTCGCTTGCCGATAGATACCGCATGTCGGACCTATCATAGCTCAAGGCCACCTGCATGAGTTTGGGGTCTACCCCCATCTCCGTCATGTAAGACATGACCTGGGCGGTTCCGGCCTGGATTTGGGCCACTGCCTCGTCGGCGGACATTCCGCTATTCGTATCGAATGACGCCCTGTGGACGCCAATTGAGCCCGTCTCGGCAACGCGGCGGACGCCACCCAAGAAGGCCAATGAGCAAGCGGAGGCGCACTGCAATTGGCGAACCTGAAGGGTATCCAAGCCCGCAGCGCGGATCATACGTCCCATTTGGATTGCAGTTCCGACATTGCCTCCAGGGGAGTTGAATACGATCACCCTGGCCCCGCTACTCACAACCGCGTCGCTAAAGGCGCTCAGGGGTTCATTGGCGGCAAATTCACCGGAGACAACAAGAAATGGCTGCTGGCCGGGAGAGGAAACGGGGATATATTCTAGGGCCTCGACACGACATGTCGTCGCCGCGAAAATTGACCCAACTGCTAGAACTAGAAAAACTGCGCGCAAAACCTGACAGAGCCCCCGACCCGCCTACCGCAAGTAAGAACCTGCGAACGGGCTATTTCAAGGGTTTGTTTGAGTTCGGGTTAATTCAGGAAGATCACCCAGAGGCGCCAGGACTGCCGCCGGTGCGGCGGCACGCTACGTCGGTCACGATCGACGAGGTGCGCTCCAAGGCTCGATGCCAGACCTGCGGGAGCAAGGAATTCATGCGCGCCGAGCTATTTCACGCTTACGGGCAGGAACTCGTCCGATCCGGTTCCGGCGCTTGAAGGAGATCGGGTGGAAGCGGCGTGTGGTGTGGCGGGATGAATAGCGTCTTCAATAGAAGACTGGCGGCCGACGTATACTGTTGGGGGAATGGGTACTTGAAAACGTCGGCCGCCGGCACTTCGGGCGGGGGCGCGCCATTACTAGCGCACGGTGAGGTTCAGGCGAGATTGGATCGCCTTCAATCAGATTGCCCGCTCATGGTGAACAAGCGGTTACTTTCCACAGGGCCAGTCGCTGTATACGCTCGCAGCATGTCTGCAGAGCGTTACGAAATCGAAAGCGATCCGGACGGCACATGGTCGGTGATCGACGTTGACACCGGCCTCCCCTATGAAACCGGAGGCCTTGTACTTGAAGGCCTTGACTTTGAGATGGCGGGCGAATTGGCCTGGTTCTTGAACAATATGGATCGCCAGAGGAAGCGCCCACACTAGTCTGGCCTATCGATAAGCGGCGCCTTCCTTGTTGGGGGCTTGTAGGCCGTCACCAGTCTGAGCGTGTCCAGGTTCACGGTGACAGGAACGCCAAGGTTCACCGTCACCCATTCGCCATCGATATGAGTGACGTCGCCTACCAGTTCGATTGGCTGGCCCTTCTTCGCCTTCGATGTCCGATCGACGATCGAGTGCGGGAAGCCATAGGACGGGATAGAAACGCTGACGCGGTCTTCTGTGACCCGCCGCCGCACGGTCGCGGTGATAGCTACCTCGTCACCAACCTTGATGCCCGTTGCCATAGCCATGACTCTGGAGCGCGCGCCGGCTTCGTCAAGCTTTTGCTAATATGCGCTAGTCTCCCCCTTGCCAGTGGACAGCTTGACAACACATATACGCTTCCGGTGCGGCGACCTTCTCAAGCGGAGAGTCGCCATGACAATGAAATTCCCCTTCGTGGAAAACACCCTTGGCAAGAAGCTGGAGGCAGGCACGGGCCTTTCGGTCGATTGCCTGACCTGTAGGCGAAAAGCCCATCTAGACGTTGCCGAACTGGTGAAGCGGCTCGGGCCAGATCACGGCGCGATGCACTGGGATCTTATCAAGGTGATTTACTGCCATGAATGCCGCGCTGCCGGCCGCGATGACCGGAACCTTCAGTTCACCAACCACGCGGTGACGCCGGATAAGCGAAAGGGCGTCCAGCCCTTTCCGTAGACCCGATGTAACCAATTTGGTGACAAAGACTGGAAACGGGCGGCGAATAGCGCTACATTACCTGTAAATGGATTGGGGTTCGTTCCCGGTCGGCGTCGTGGCCTCGGTTTAACCGGGGCCTTTCGCTTTTTAGGGGAATGCCTTCACACCGATTAGCTTCGGACGGATGATATCAAAGGCTGCATTGGCCTGAAGGGGCCGAAGCCACCGCAACGCGATCGGCCGGGCGATCAGGTCTGCGATTTGTAGCCCTGTCGAATTTGCCTGTTTCGACGCGAATACAATGTCAAAGCAAGGCATGGCGGAGAGTTCCTTAGGACCCTGAAGATAGTGGTCGCCTGCCACTATTCGGCGGAATTCCAATTCGAGCGCTGCATCTTCCTTACCGAACCCCGCCGTCTTCGGACTTCTGGACTCGCAGATGATGTGGCAGCGAGCTTCATGTTGCCGCCAGCGCTCCAAATGCGTGTGCGCCTTTTCCATGCAGAATAGCAGCGCAAGCTGGTACGGGTTTTCAGGAGAGGAGTACTTGGATTTTAGCCGGTCCTTGCGGATCACGGCCCCGCATACTGCCATAGGCATAGCAGCCATAACCGCATTGAGGTCCTGCATAAACTCTGTGCGCAGTCGGTCGTATTGTAGGAAATGGAAAGCATTTCGGCGCTTTACGATGTCAGACTCGTGCAGGACGATGATGTCATGGCCGAACCATTTGAACTTCAAGGCCTGCATAGCAGGTACTGCCTTCTCCATATAATCAGACTTCTTGAAGATACAGAACGCCAGGCAGAACACCGGGAAGTTCTCGTCGATCGACGTGAGGCTATGGTCGCCGCTCTCATCGACATAAATGATGAATTCGCCAAACTCCATTCAATGTCCCGTAGCCTGGCGGTGGGTATCAGGCGCCATGTCGCCATCACTTTTGACTGTTAAAAAACCCACCTAAGACCGACCCGATGAACTCTCCGATCTTTGCGCGCGTTTCAGGCGACGTTGATTTTGCAAGCGACGATTCGACCGTTTGATCTTTTGCAATAGGCGATTCAAGTCCCAAAATTCTCAACCCTATGGCCGTCAACTGCACCTTGGGGAACACTCCTCTTTGCATCGATGGGACAGCAGGGACTCTCACAGCGCCTTCGCTTTCCAACCACCGCACAAGATCAACAAACTCTCGTGCCGGCAGGGCTGGGTCTTCGTCATTGGCGATATTATCCGGACCAATGACTGACCCAGCTAAGCCATGGCTTGCCAGATAGCCGAGGATGCCGGCGAGAGCCCGGCGATGCTGATCAAGTTTTGACGTCATGTTTAGCACCGACTCGCGCCCTGACCTCGTCTAAGCCTCGCGCAACTATCACGCCCACGCAAGCGGCTCCTAAGAGAGGCGAACCCTCCGTCATTGATGATCTGAGCGCGCTGTCCGTCTCGGTTTGTGAATAATATGTGCCGCCGATCCCGAGCGGGGACCAGCGGCACCCAAGTTCCCCTACGTCAATTCACATAAGATTTCTGCGCTCAATTCAGTCTATACGTCCACCGACCGTGTGTAATGCGTGCACTGAAGAACATCTGCGTTGGAGGACGCCGGCAACGGTTACATCATTTCTTCGGGCGGTACGGCAATCAGCCTGGAGAGATCAACAGATGCATGGCACCTTTGAACCGCGCCCAGTGCGCATTGTTCGCGCCGACAACACGTGGACTTTCAACGAAAGCGAACTCCTTCGGAAGCATTGGCCCGACGTGGCCTTGCTTCGCAAGCTTCTCCCCCACCGGTCAGAACGTGCACTTCGAGACATGGCCGCTCGCTGCGGGCTGATACCGCAGAAAGAGCAAAACATCTGGACCGGAGCCCAGGACAAAAAGCTGCGGCAGATGGCGGCGGCCGGCAACTCGCGCAAAGAGATAGCGGCGGAACTTGGCCTCACGGTTGGTCAAGTCGCCAATCGGTTGCTCTATCGCAAAATCAACCTTGCAAAGCGACCGCCCGTGCAGATCGGGAACGAGTTGCTAGATCAGATCCGGCGCCGGGCCTTTGACCTCAATATGAGCATAGCGGACCTAGATCGCTCCCTTGGGTCCAGGCACATATTCCAGACAGCGTGGAAGGGTCGACACATAAGCCCGAAACATATTCATAGGGCAGTAAAGGCGCTTGGCGGTGAACTGAAAATCAAGTGGGCCGACGAATGAGCGCCTTTTCTCGTAAGAGGATAGAGGCGACCATAGAGCACCTGATTGCCGTGCTGGACGAAATGGACGGAGATCCAGACATGGAGCCGGAGCCCATCGAGGAACAGCACGATCGAGAGGACGACCGAGACGAAAGGGCCTCACTATCGTTCGTCGTCGCTGAAGTCCAACGACGCTCCCGGAAGTCACGGCTTTGAAAAGAAAGGGCGGGCCAAGACCAGGCCCGCCCTTTTGGAATCCATACCCAGGCTATGCCTTCGGCTTTGCCAGCCTGACGCCGGCTCCGCCCCCATTCTCGGGAATGAATATCACGCCGATATCTTCGAGGGCCTTCACCATCGCAGCTAGGTTATTTTGAACCGGCACCGATCGGCCGGCCTCAAAATTCCTGACCGTCGACAAGCCTACCTTTGCAGCCTTTGACAAGTCTTCCTGGGAAATGTTCGCAAGACCGCGCGCGGCTCGGCACTGCTCTGGTGTCATAAAGTTCACTCCTAACGAATTTGCAGCACCATAACGAATTTCGTTTGACTTAGCCAGATGTAACGATTATCGTCCACATTAACGGTAAACGTTAGCCATCGGGCAAGGCAAATGACTGCTCTAATTTCCCTCGATCTGACCCCCGCCACCAACGCCTACGATGAGCGAATTGGCGAAGCATGGCGCATTTCCAGTCAGGAAGTTGGCGAGGCAATCCGGTTCGTTCGTCAGAGCCTCAAGGTAATCGCTGAGGCAGACGAAATGCTAACGCCAACCATTCGCGTTCATCGGCCGGCCTTTGTCGATCAGTGCCGCAAGCGGCTTCCGTGGGAGCTTTCGCTGTACCTCGAACACGTCAAGACCATCAGCAACTGTGAGGCTGAAATGGAAGCGCGCGGGATGCGCTTCGCCAGATCATCCGACGCCTGGGCCTGAGCCCACAAATCAAAATCTCAACAGGAGAGTTTGAAATGCCGAACACATCTGTGCAGGCAGCCGCCGAAGGCTTGCCCGAAATCAACCGCCGCCGCCTGCTGCTCGGCCTCGCCGCCGCGTCTACAGCCGCCGCCGGCATCGGAGCCGTAGAAATCGCGAAGGCCTCGCCGGCCGAAAACCCGGCACTGATCAAACTCGGCAACCAGACGCCGGTGTTCGAAAAAGCGTATATTGAGGCATGCGCTCACGAAGACCGCGTCGTGGAAACTTGGGCTCATAAGTGGCCGACAGCTCCGGCTACGCTCACGGCTTCGCGCTCCACGTCAAGCGAAGTGGAGCGCGATTTCTTCGGTGTGAGTCATGGCCGGTACATCTTCACAAGCCGCGATTTCAAGTGGCGGCTCAAGCGGGCAACCAGCGCCTTGAAAAGCCGCGCTAAAGGCCGCGCCTTGCATAGCTACTCGACGCGTGAAGAATGGCAGGCGGAGTTCAACGAGGCTTCTCGCCTTCTGGCGGTCGCCGAAAAGTACGAAGCCAAGATCGAGCGTATCGAGCAGGCGTCGGGCTACACCGATGCATGGAAAGCCCGCCATGTTGCCGTCGAAGCGCTGGCCAAGCACATCACGGCGGTGATGAAGGAACCTGACATGACGATGGCCGGGCTGCTCATCAAGGCTGAAGCCATGGCGGCATGGGGTCGTGTACGGGGCATGGATGGTCGTGTCGCTGCGTTCATCGAGAATGGGAATTGGCCGGCACATATCGCCGAAGCAATCCTTCGCCATGCGAAAGGCGGTGCAGCATGAGCGCGCTGCCCAAACCTTCCGACTTCCTTCCGCTCACAGGGGCGCGTCGGCGCCGCATCGAGCGCACAATCGATGCGCTGTTGGCTCTCCTCGACGAAGCAGACGGCGAACCGGATCTGGAAGCAACAGCCGACGATGAGCCGTATCTTGCCGGCTGGAGCGGCACCAACGAAGACCTGGAGGAAGAGAACGAGCACGGCGGCGACATTCTCGATGAGCCTCACGACGGGGACGAGCGCGAACTTGACGGCGCCGAATTCGACGGCCTTGGATACATCGAGGGCGGCCAGGGTCTCTAGAAACCAATTGCCCTTCGGACACTTGATGGCCCGCTACCTCACGATGGCGGGCCATCGTATGTGAGGGCTGGGGAGATCAGTTTGAAGAATTCTGTTCCCCATCGATCGGCGGCTTGCATTTCGTCAATCGGGATCGATTCTACAGTCATTTGACCGTCCGCCCATTTTTCAAAGATCAAAAACACGACATATTCGGGGTCCTCGCGCAGGTACCCCGCGCAGGCGGCATGAGCGATGCGATTCCTGATCCGCGAAAAACGTTCGTAGGTCTTCTTGTGACGCCTGAACATTTTTGCGGCATCGTCTCCGCCCGGCAACTGCTTCAATGTTTTGATCAGTTCATTGAATCTTGCGGACGTACTCCAGCCCTCAAGAAGGAAAGCGGCATCCGAGATCGGAATATCCAGCGCGCTACCGATCATCGCCCCAATCGCACCGTCGATTTTCGCCCACGTCAAAATTAAGTCGAACATGATGTCCCGGTGCCGGGGCAGCAGCGACTGCTCAACCGTGTCGAGGCTAACTTCTGGCAGCTCTGTCATTGTTGCCATAGAAATCTTGTCGGGCGCATTTATATGCCGGAGGCCCATAGGCCCGGCGGCTTCGGTGGTCGGGTTAAAGCTTCGGCTTGCGAATGGGCTTCTTTCTTTTTGGGGCCGTTCTAGAAGGTGCCCGCGCCCTGCGCTCGGCCTCCCACTTTGCACGGATCTCAGCATGATAATGGTCTAAGCGCCGTATCCCCTCCAGCAGGTCTTTTTCGCCATGCCGCTCTTGGAGATCTTGCCTGAGCAAGCGGCCTGCAGCCAAACGGAGGGCACCTTCGACAATATCTTCGATCGCCGATGACCGCTCGTCGTGTGGCTTGGTATAATCGCGGAGCCTTGGATCGTGGAAATCCAGGGCCTCTCGGACCTCGTTGTCATCGGGCCAGTCGCCGCACTTGTCGCAGAATGCTTGGGCGCCCTTCACCACGTCGATGCATTGCTGGATTACACTATATGGCTCTCCGGCGCCGCGTGACACTCGCATAATGTTCGCGGCCAGCCGCCGAAGGGGCCACTCGATTTCGTATCTTGCCCGCGCCTTGTCTACCGACTTTCGGTCGTTCTCGGCCGCCAACCGAATATGCGGCCTTTTCTCGCCGTCATCCGCCATCGCCAATTCTCCCCGCTCGGATTGAAATCTCTCTGCTAGGCTGATGGAGCTTCTTTCCTTTAGTTCGCAGTCAGCACAGGATTAGCCGTTTCGAACCGCTCTAGCGCAAACCACTGATAGGTGAAGCTTCCGTCCGGCTTGTTACCCTTTACAAGGAGCCAGGAGCGGCCGGTGCATGCATCAAGCAGGATGGGCGAATACGGCTGTTGGCCCACACCCGGCGTTATCGAAAAGCAATGGGATGCATCTTGTTGCTGAGGTTGGTCCACTAGTCGGTTGCAACCTGTCAGCAATACCCCTGCAAACAGCAGAGTAGCTGTTGTCTTCATCTCCCGCCCCCCCATCTTGAGCAAGGATACCGTGGTGACGGGCGAAATTGAAGAGAGCCACCAACGCGCGCTTTCGCGCAGAGGATCTAGAGGGCAATCTGGCCGATAGCGATAGGGAGTTAGAGGCGGTTGATACATTGATGGCTCTCCCGAAATAACGGGAAGGGTACGGGGCGGCTTGACCATGGACAGTATGGCAGATCGAGGTCTATCCTTTTCCGCAGGGGGGAATTAGCCATGACGAAAATTTGGATACTGACAGCTTTGTGTGCAGTCGCCGGCTGCTCTGGATCTGGAATTGGAAGGCCGGGCTCTCCGGCCTGGTTTGCAACAACCCCGCCCGTCGAACAGGCCGCCTATTTCCGCGATCGGTGCGCGACTTATGGTTTCGAGCCTGGGACAGTAGCGATGGCTCAATGCATTCAAAACGAATCCATCTCATCTCGCGGCCGGGCGTCGGCTAGGGCACAGGCGGCGTTTGCAAACATGGCCGCAAGTCAGCCAAAAACGACCACCTGCAACCGGTTCGGCAATACCGTGAACTGCACGACCTATTGACCGATAGCTACCTTTTGACCCTTTTGGGAGTTCGCCCTAAGGGCACTTGCTGAATTTTGCGGCCCTGCCGCCGCCCTGATAATACAGCGTGGAAACAGGGCGCTGGTGGAAATCGGAGCAATACACACGCGCGCGATAGCTGAGAGCCGCAACGACCGACAAGGAGGGGACTTGAGAGCAAAATGGCGTATCTACGAGGGCCTTATTAGACCGTTATTAGACGGTTTTGGCTCAGATGCGGCTATCTTGTTGAAATCATTGGTACGCCCAAGGGGAATCGAACCCCTGTTCCCGCCGTGAGAGGGCGGTGTCCTGACCGCTAGACGATGGGCGCGCTCAAGAACCGGCTACATAGGATGAAGGCCGCGAAAAAGCAACTGGGGTTTCGGGCTGTTCGCAGACTTTGCCGGAGGACCGTGATCAACCCGGCCGTTTCGGCTCGATCAGGTCCCAGAGATTGCCATAGAGATCGGCAAACACCGCCACCGTGCCATAGGCCTCATGGCGCGGCGCCTCGCGGAACGCGACGCCCTTGGCTAGCATCGCCTGATGGTCGCGCGCGAAGTCGTTCGTTTCCAAGAAGAGAAACACCCGGCCGCCGGTCTGGTCGCCGATGCGGCTCGCCTGCGCCTCGCCGGAAGCCTCCGCCAACAGCAGCCGCGCACCCTGCCCGTTTGCCGGCGCGACCGTCACCCAGCGCTTGCCGCCGCCGAGGTCGACGTCGTCCGTCAGCACGAAGCCGAGCCGCTCGACGTACCAGGCGATCGCCTCGTCGTAATTTTCGACGACGAGCGCCACGGTCGCGATGCTGCGGTTATCGGCAAAGCCGCTCATTTGCTGCGGGCTCATTTGCTACGGATTGGGAACTGGCCGATCATGCGGCGCTCGGCGATGTCGTAGACGAAGATGGAGCGGCTGCCGTCGGCAAGCTCGGCATCGATCGACAGGCGATTGCCGGACAGCGCCTGGCTGACCACCTTGGCGCCGACCGGCAGCACGATGTCGCCGCTGAGCGGCGCGCCGGCCGGAGCCTGGACATCGCCGGCAGGCGTCGATCCAACAACCGGCGCATTGCGGGCTTTGTAGACAAGGGCCCCGATCACCACCATAAGGGCGAGGAACAGCAGGCCGAGATTGACGATCATGAAGCGGATGAGCTTCCTCCGCACCTTTTCCGCCGCAGGGTCGAGCGGCTTTTCCTCGTCTTCATCGGCGATCGGCCGGGCCATGGCTAAACAATCCGCAACGGGTTTCGATGAGCGCTCATAACGAAGAGACCTCGATTTTGATAGGGCCCCGATTTTGATACCGGATGAATTGCCGGGCGATGAGTTGGACGCGGCGGTGGAGCTGGAAGCCGGCGCCGATGCCGCCGGCCAGCGCCTCGACCAATGGCTCGCCGCCCAGCTCGGTCCGGAAATCTCGCGCAGCCGCGTGCAAGCCATGATCAAGCAGGGCGCGGTCTCGATCGCCGGCAAGCCGGTCGGGGAGGCCAGGCGCAAGATGGCGACGGGCGAGCGCGTCTTGATCGTCATGCCCGAGCCGGAGCCGGCCGAGCCGCAAGGCGAGGACATTCCTCTCGACATCCTTTACGAGGACGACGAGCTGATCGTCATCAACAAGCCTGCCGGACTGGTCGTCCATCCCGGCGCCGGCAACTGGACCGGCACGCTGGTCAACGCGCTGATCCATCACTGCGGTGACAGTCTCTCCGGCATCGGCGGCGTCAAACGGCCGGGCATCGTCCATCGGCTGGACAAGGAGACCAGCGGCGTCATGGTGGTGGCCAAGACCGACCGCGCCCACAGGGCGCTGTCGGAAGCCTTCGCCGACCACGGCCGCACCGGTGACCTCGAGCGC
Source organism: Mesorhizobium sp. (assembly GCA_004963905.1). Classification (GTDB taxonomy): domain Bacteria; phylum Pseudomonadota; class Alphaproteobacteria; order Rhizobiales; family Rhizobiaceae; genus Mesorhizobium. The sequence goes on along the minus strand of SUGL01000010.1, from coordinate 14,902 downwards.
GCCTATCTGGCGCTGGTCTGGGGCATTCCACAGCGGCCGACCGGCACCATCGACGCGCCGCTCGGCCGCGCCGCTGATCGCGTCCGCCGCGCGGTGGTTCCCCAAGGCCGGGACGATGCCCGGCATGCCGTCACCCATTTCACCGTCGTCGAGCGTTTCGGCGAGGGGCAGAAGGAATTCACCACCGCAAGCCTGGTCGAATGCCGGCTCGAAACCGGTCGCACGCACCAGATCCGGGTCCACATGGCGCATATCGGCCACCCCGTGATCGGCGATCCTGACTACGGCCAGGCCTTCCGCACCAAGGCCAACCGGCTGCCGGAACCGCTGAAAAGCGAGGTCAAGGCATTTTCCCGGCAGGCGCTGCACGCCTGGCTCCTTGAATTCCGACACCCGACCACCCATCTAACGATGAGGTTCGAGGCGCCGATGCCGAGGGACATGGAGGAATTCGTGGGCGGCTTTCGCAAGTTCTGAACCGCCATCAAGACGCTTCAAACCAGCCATCAAAAAACCTGACTGGCGTTGTTCACTTAAGCGTGACACACTGTTTCGTGTTGAACAAATGCCTGTCCTTTCTGGTTTTGTTCCTATATACACCGGTTGCCGCGGATGAGCCGATTGGCATTCGCGTCACATGCCCGCCGCGTTAAGGGGGCATCACTCCAATAGAGAGGGGGCGCAATCATGGCCCAGTCACTACCCAGTATCGTTTCCGGTGAAGGCGGTCTCGCCCGTTACCTGGAAGAAATCCGTCGCTTTCCGATGCTTCAGCCGCAGGAAGAGTACATGCTCGCCAAGCGTTATGCCGAGCATCAGGACACTTCCGCCGCGCATAAGCTCGTCACCAGCCATTTGCGGCTCGTCGCCAAGATCGCCATGGGCTATCGCGGCTACGGCCTGCCGATTGGCGAGGTGATCTCGGAAGGCAATGTCGGCCTCATGCAGGCCGTGAAGAAATTCGAACCGGAGCGCGGCTTCCGCCTCGCCACCTACGCCATGTGGTGGATCAAGGCCTCGATCCAGGAATACATCCTGCGCTCGTGGAGCCTGGTCAAAATGGGCACCACCGCCAATCAGAAGCGCCTGTTCTTCAACCTGCGCAAGGTGAAGGGCAGAATCCAGGCGCTCGACGACGGTGATTTGAAGCCCGACCAGATCGCCGAGATCGCCACCCGCCTCAACGTTTCCGAGGCTGAGGTGGTGTCGATGAACCGCCGCCTGTCGGGTGACGCCTCGCTCAACGCTCCGATCCGGGCGAGCGAGGGTGAATCCGGCGAATGGCAGGACTGGCTGGTCGACGACCACGAAAGCCAGGAGGAGATGCTGATCGAGCAGGACGAGCTGGAAAGCCGGCGCGCCATGCTGTCGGGCGCTCTGTCGGTGCTCAACGATCGCGAGCGGCGCATCTTCGAGGCGCGCCGTCTGGCCGAAGAGCCGCTGACGCTGGAAGAGCTGTCGGCCGAGTTCGACATCAGCCGCGAGCGCGTGCGCCAGATCGAGGTGCGCGCCTTCGAGAAGGTGCAGGACGCGGTCAAGGCCGCGGCCAAGCGCCAGAGCCAGGCGCTGCGCACCATCGAAGCGCAGCCGGCGGCTTAAAGCTTTCGAAAGCAAAAATGAAAAGGCGGTGCTTCGGCGCCGCCTTTTTGTTGCACTGTAGGCGAGTTGAGATTCAGGTCAGCCCGAGCCGAAAGTGGTGGCTTCCGAGAACCGGAGCGGAGCGTACTTCAAGTACGTGAGCACCGGAAGCGCAGGAAGTCGCCACTTGCAGGCCGGGATCACCTGAATATCGGCTCGCCTAGGCCGTAGGCTGCTTGGTCTTCCGCAGATACGGCAGCACCGTCTCGTAGGCGCCGAAGCGCTTGATCGCATCCTCGTTGGAGACGGCGGCGGTGATGATGACGTCCTCGCCCTGCTTCCAGTTCGCCGGCGTCGCCACCTGATGCTTGGCCGTCAGCTGGATGGAATCGATGACGCGCAGGATCTCGTCGAAGTTACGCCCCGTGGTCATCGGATAGGTCAGCACCAGCTTGATCTTCTTGTCCGGGCCGATGACGTAGACCGAACGCACGGTGGCGTTGTCGGCCGGCGTGCGCCCTTCCGAGGTCTCGCCGGCGCCGGCCGGCAGCATCTCGTAGAGCTTGGCGACCTTGAGGTCCTTGTCGCCGATCAGCGGATAATTCACCGTCTGGCCGGTCGCGGTCTTGATGTCGGCCTGCCACTTGTCGTGGCTCGACACCGGATCGACGGAAATGCCGACGATCTTGACGTTGCGCTTTTTGAATTCGCCTTCCAACCCGGCCATGGTGCCGAGCTCGGTCGTGCAGACCGGCGTGAAGTTCTTCGGGTGGCTGAACAGCACCGCCCAGCCGTCACCGATCCATTCGTGGAATTTGATCGTCCCTTGCGTGGTCTCGGCCGTGAAGTCCGGCGCGATATCGTTGATACGAAGGCTCATGACATGCTCCCTCTGCCCTGTGACGTGTCGCCGCCATGGGCCAACCCCATCGGCGTGGCTCAGCCTTCTATACTGCCGCACGGTCCGGTTCAAAAGGCTTGTGTCTGCAAGCGTGATCGAGAGAGCGGAAAAATTTCGTCTTTTCCTGGAAAAGACAGCAGGAATTTCCGTGACGGATGCCGAAGGCCGGATGCGGCGACTTAGGCCTTTTTCACCGCCAGCGTCGTCGCCAGATCTTCCATGCGCTGGGCGAGCGCGGCGAGTGCGGTGGTCAGCACACTGTCGCTCTTGTCGGCCTTGGTCAGCGCCTCGTCGCGCGTCTTGCGCAGCGTCAGCACTTCGCTCTCCATGCCCTTGACGCGCTTGTTGAGCTCCGAGAGCTCGTCCATGACCATGATGCCGGCCATGACGGTCAGCCGCTGGTCGCCGATCTCGCCGAAGGAATCCTTCAGATGCATGACATAACGGTCGAAGCGCTCGGCGAGGTCGATCAGATGCTCTTCCTGGCCCTCGTCGCAAGCCATCCGATACTGCTTGCCGTCGATGGAAACCGTGACCTGTGCCATTGGCGTACCTGTCGAGCCCTACCTGTCCAACACGGCGCGGATGGTTTCCATGGCGGTCACCAGCCGGCGCGACACTTCCTTGTTGGCATCTTCCAGTCGTTCGGCGCGGGCCTCGGAATTGTCGAGCTCCTGCGCCAGCCGCGAGCGGTCGGCGTTCATGCGCTGCACCTCGGCCTCGGCTTCCGTATAGTCGCGCTCATGCTCGAGCCGCGCCGCCACGGCGTTTTCCAGCCCTTCCATGGCTTTGCCGAGCCTGGCGATGACTTCCTTGAGGGTCGCTTCCCCGGTCATGGCCTTCGTCCTATGCCCTGCCCGTCACCGAATCGCTCGCGTTCAGAACGCGTTATCTCGGAAAGATTAGGCGCCGGGTGAAGCGCGCGTCAATAAAGCTCTCGCGACTGTCCCCCGCTAACGCTAATGTAGCGCGCGCGGCCCTATCACAAGCCCGGCAAAAACCGACCGATTTGTTGACTAACAGGCCGCGCCTGCTATGTGTCGCGGCATCCTTTCCAAGGGCTCTCCCCCAAGGGCTCACCCAAGGCTCCAACCCCTATTTCCGGAGGAAGCATGACCTCGCGTGAACAACATGATCGGATGGCCAATGCGATCCGTTTCCTTTCCATGGACGCCGTCGAAAAGGCGAATTCCGGCCACCCCGGCCTGCCGATGGGTTGCGCCGACATCGCTACGGTGCTGTTCACCCGCTTCCTGAAATTCGACGCCAAGGCCCCTCATTGGGCCGACCGCGACCGCTTCATCCTGTCGGCCGGCCACGGCTCGATGCTGCTCTACTCGCTCCTCTACCTCACCGGCTACGAGGACATGACGATCGACCAGATCAAGAATTTCCGCCAGCTCGGCTCGAGGACCGCGGGTCATCCCGAATACGGCCATGCCGCCGGCATCGAGACCACCACCGGCCCGCTCGGCCAGGGCCTCGCCAACTCGGTCGGCTTCGCGCTCGGCGAGCGCATCATGAACGCCGCCTTCGGCAACGACCTCGTCAACCACTACACCTATGTGCTGGCCGGCGACGGCTGCCTGATGGAGGGGGTCTCGCAGGAAGCCATCGCGCTGGCCGGTCACCTCAAGCTCAACAAGCTGATCGTCTTCTGGGACAACAACAACATCTCGATCGACGGTCCTGTCTCGCTCGCCGACAACACCGACCAGGTCGCTCGCTTCCAGGCTAGCGGCTGGAACGCCAGCCACATCGACGGCACCGATCCGGAAGCGATCGCCTATGCCATCGAGGCCGCCCGCCATTCCGACAAGCCGACGATGATCGCCTGCAAGACGACCATCGGCTTCGGTGCGCCGACCAAAGCCGGCACCAACAAGGCGCATGGTTCGCCGCTTGGCGCCGAGGAAATCGCCGGCGCCCGCAAATTCTTCAACTGGGAGTCGCCGCCCTTCGAAATACCGGCCGACATCCTCGACGCCTGGCGTGCGGTCGGCGCCGGCGGCGCCAAGGCGCGCGCCGATTGGGAAGGCCGCCTTGCCAAGGCCGACGCCAAGCTGCAGGGCGAATTCGAACGCCGCCTTGGCGGCAAGCTGCCGGCCAATTTCGACTCCGTCATCACCGACTACAAGAAGAAGCTCTCGGCCGACAAGCCGAAGGTCGCCACCCGCAAGTCTTCGGAAATGGCGCTGGAAGTGATCAACGGCGCGGTTCCCGAAACCATCGGCGGCTCGGCTGACCTCACCGGCTCCAACAACACCAAGACCAGCCAGACCAAGAACATCACGCCGGACGATTACGGCCAGCGCTATGTCCATTACGGCATCCGCGAGCACGGCATGGCGGCGGCGATCAATGGATTGACGCTGCATGGCGGGCTAATCGCCTATGGCGGCACCTTCCTCTGCTTCTCCGACTATGCGCGCCCCTCGATGCGCCTTGCCTCGCTGATGGGCATCCGCTCGATCTTCGTCATGACGCATGACTCGATCGGCCTCGGCGAGGACGGCCCCACCCACCAGCCGGTCGAGCATCTGGCGGCGCTCCGCGCCATCCCGAACCACAACGTGTTCCGCCCGGCCGACGCGGTCGAGACGGCGGAATGCTGGCAGCTGGCGCTCAAATCGGAAAAGACGCCGTCGACGCTGGCGTTGACCCGTCAGAACCTGCCGACCGTTCGCACCGAATTCAGCGAGGAGAACCTCTGCGCCTCCGGGGCCTATGAGCTCGCCGCGGCAAACGGCGAGGCGGCGGTGACGATCTTCGCCACGGGCTCGGAGGTGGAGGTTGCCCTCGGCGCTCGCGAGCTGCTCGAAAAACATGGCCACCCGACCCGCGTCGTCTCGGTGCCCTGCTTCGAGCTGTTCGACCGGCAGAGCGAGGACTACCGCAAGAAGACCATCGGCAATGCCAAGGTGAAGGTCGCCATCGAGGCCGGCATCCGCCAAGGCTGGGACCACCTCATCGGCACCGACGGCATCTTCGTCGGCATGACCGGCTTCGGCGCCTCCGGCTCGATCGAGCAGCTCTACCCGCATTTCGGCATCACCGCCGAGGCCGCGGCAAAGGCCGTGGAAACGCGCCTGCACGGCAAGTGACCCATCGCATGTCGCTCAAAAGCGCACAGCGGTTTTGAGCGACATATAGAAGCAGGAAGACCCCAGTCCGCGAAATCATTCAACGGGTTGCGCCGGCTGGACCAGCCTAATCGATTTAAACCTGAACTTCTGCGGCTGGATTCTTTGCCCGCCCGCCGTTATGAAGCTGCGGACCCATCTGCCTTCCAGCCCCTAGGGAGAGAAAAATGACCGTCAGAGTTGCCATCAACGGATTTGGCCGCATCGGCCGCAATGTCCTGCGCGCGATCCACGAATCCGGCCGCAAGGACATCGACGTGGTCGCCGTCAACGACCTCGGCCCGGTCGAGACCAACGCGCATCTGCTCCGCTATGACAGCGTGCATGGCCGCTTCCCGCATGAAGTGACGGTCGATGGCGACCAGATCTCCGTCGGCAAGGAGAAGTTCAAGGTCACCGCCATCAAGGATCCGACCCAGCTACCCTGGAAGGAGCTCGGCATCGACATCGCGCTCGAATGCACCGGCATCTTCACCGCCCGCGACAAGGCGGCCGCGCATCTGGCCGCCGGCGCCAAGCGCGTCATCGTCTCAGCCCCGTCCGACGGCGCCGATCTCACGGTCGTTTACGGCATCAACCATGACAAGCTGACCAAGGACCACGTCGTCATCTCGAACGCGTCCTGCACCACCAACTGCCTGGCGCCGCTGGCCGCGGTGCTGCACGAGACCGTCGGCATCGAGAAGGGCATGATGACGACGATCCACTCCTACACCGGCGACCAGCCGACGCTGGACACAATGCACAAGGATCTCTACCGCGCCCGCGCAGCGGCGCTGTCGCAGATTCCGACCTCGACGGGCGCTGCCAAGGCGATCGGCCTCGTGCTGCCCGACCTCAAGGGCAAGCTCGACGGCATTTCGATCCGCGTGCCGACCCCGAACGTCTCGGTCGTCGACTTCAAGTTCATCGCCAAGCGCTCGACCACCCCGCACGAGATCAACGAGGCGCTCATCGCCGCCTCCAAGGGCAAGCTGAAAGGCATCCTGTCGGTCACCCATCACCCGAATGTCTCGATCGACTTCAACCACGATCCGCATTCCTCGATCGCGGCGCTCGACCAGACCAAGGTCATGGACGGCAACTTCGTCTCGGTGCTGTCCTGGTACGACAACGAATGGGGCTTCTCCAACCGCATGGGCGACACCGCGGTCGCGTTCGGCAAGACGATCGCCTGATCGCAGGCTCATCCGGCAATTGGAAACGCCCGGCTTCGGCCGGGCGCTTTTGTTTGAGATCAGGCGGAACACAAGTCGCGTCGTCATTCCAGGGCGGAGCAAGGAGCGGAGCGACGCGCGCAGACCCTCGAATCCATGCCGTTACCTTGGCCGAAGGATGCAAACGGCGCAAATTCTGCACCCCTGCGACGCGTCGAAGTCACGGCATGGATCCTCGGGTCTGCGCGCGTCGCTCCGCTCCTTGCTCCGCCCGTGGATGACGACAGGAAAGCGGCTCCTCCATTTCCCGACGCCGCCAGAATCCAAAAAACCACGCTGCCGCCTTGCACTGGTCATGTCTTCGCCCCACTCTGCCGTAAAGCGACAAATGCGAGGGTTTTTGAGGGGCAATTCCGGATGGAGCATGCGATCTATCTCGTGACGCTGGTCGGCACAGCGCTTGTTGTCGCCGCCGCCTTTTCGAGCCTGATCGCCTTCCGCTTCGGCGCACCCTTGCTGCTCCTCTTCCTTTGCATCGGCCTCGTCACCGGTGTCGACGGCCTCGGCATCGAATTCGACAATGCGCGGCTGGCTTATTTTGCCGGCTCACTTGCGCTGGCGATCATTCTGTTCGATTCCGGTTTCGGCACGCCGCTCAACGCCTTGCGCCAGGCAGCCGGACCGGCGCTGTCGCTGGCCACTGTCGGCGTCGTTCTGACCACGGGCATTTTCAGCGTCGCCGCCTTTTATCTGCTGAACCTCAGCTGGCTGGAATCCTCGCTGCTCGGCGCCGCCGTCGCCTCGACCGACGCGGCGGCGGTGTTCTTCCTGCTGCGTGCCGGCGAGATCCATCTGCGCGAGCGCGTTCGCTCGACGCTCGAGGTCGAATCCGGAACCAACGACCCGATCGCCATTTTCCTGACCATCACTTTGGTCGAGATCATCGCCGCGCATGCCAACCCGGAGGCGAACGTTCTCGCCACCAATTTGGCAATCGGCTTCCTCATCAACATGGGACTTGGCGCCGTCATCGGCGTGCTCGGCGGCCTCGGCATCGTTCGCCTCGTCGAGCGGCTGAACCTCGACCACGGCCTGCTGCCGATCTTCGTGCTGACGCTTTCGCTGATGGTGTTCGCGGCCGCCGGCGCCGTCGGCGGCTCGGGCTTCCTGGCCGTCTATCTCGCAGGCCTCGTCGCCGGCAATTCAGACATCCGCGCCGTCACCATCCTCAAGCGCTTCCAGGACGGCATGTCGTGGCTGGCGCAAATCATCATGTTCCTGATCCTCGGCCTGTTTGCCACGCCCTCGCAATTTCCGGCGATCCTGGTGCCGGCGGTCATGCTCGGCCTGTTCCTGATCTTCGTGGCCCGGCCTTTAGCCGTCTGGCTCTGCCTGATCCCGTTCCGCCTGCCGCGTCCCGAAGTCGCCTTTGTCTCCTGGGTCGGCCTGCGCGGCGCCGTCTCGATCCTGCTTGCCATCACGCCGCTGCTCGGCGGCCTCGCCAACGGCCGGCTGATCTTCAACGTCGCCTTCATCATCGTGCTGGTGTCGCTGGTGGTGCAAGGCTGGACCGTTGGCCCGCTGGCTCGCCGCCTGGGCCTCATCGTCCCTGCGCGGCTCGGGCCGCTCGACAAGGTCGAGCTCGAGCTGCCGGGCTCGGCGCATCACGAGCTGCTCGCCTATCGCGTGGCACCGGGCAGTCCGGTGGCGCGTGGCGAGCGCATCCCGCGCTGGGCGAGGCCCTCGCTGGTGCTGCGCGACGGCCGCTCGATGCGTTTCCAGGACATGGGCAGGCTGACCGCCGGCGACCAGGTCTACATCTTCGTGCCGGACCGCTATCCGCGCCTGCTCGACAAGCTGTTCGCCAGCCGTGCCGTGGTCGACCCCGAGGATGCCGATTTCTTCGGCGCCTTCGCCGTCGATCCGGCCCGCCCGGCGGGAGAGCTGGAAACCGCCTACGCGCCAGGCCTCACCGAGGCCGAACAGAAGCTCACGGTCGCGGCGCTGGTCACCGAGCGGCTCGGCGGCCACGCCGAATATGCCGACCGGGTGATGATCGGCCCGATCGAGCTGATCGTGCGCGACGTCGACGAGAAGGGCCGCATCACCGGGCTTGGCCTGTCCTTCGAGCCAACCGCGCCGGTGGCGCGGGTGCCGGTTTTCCTGAGCGCCGGCGAGATCGCCGACCGCGTCGTCGCCTTCATCCGCAACTGGCGCAAGCCCGCTCAAACGCAAGCCGCCGAAAGCGAACCAGGCGAAACGGCGGCGTCCGAGCCCGCGGCGCAAAAAGCCGCGACCGAAGGATGACGTCACACAACGACATCATTTTTGCGCGCGCGCTTCAACGCAGCCCTTGCATCGTCCCCGGTGCCGGGTAAGGTCGCCGCGTTTTTTCGCTAAAAAGGAACGACCATGGCCGGCTTCAAGACACTCGACGATATCGATGCCGTCAGCGGCAAGCGCGTCCTGGTGCGCGTCGACCTCAACGTGCCCGTTGCCGACGGCAAGGTGACAGATGCCACGCGCATCGAGCGCATCGCGCCGACGATTTCCGAGCTTTCCGGCAAGGGCGCCAAGGTCATCCTGCTCGCGCATTTCGGCCGCCCGAAAGACGGCCCGTCGGCCGAATTCTCGCTGGAGCCGATCGCCCGCGCCACCGCTGACGTGCTCGGCCGTCCGGTCGGCTTCGCCGCCGATTGCATCGGCGACAAGGCGGCAAGCGCCGTTGCCGCCATGAAGGACGGCGACGTCCTGCTTCTGGAGAACACCCGCTTCTACAAGGCCGAGGAAAAGAACGAGCCGGCCTTCGCCGAAAAGCTCGCCGCCAATGGCGACATCTATGTCAACGACGCCTTTTCCGCCGCGCACCGCGCGCACGCGTCGACCGAAGGCCTGGCGCACCGGCTGCCGGCCTATGCCGGCCGCACCATGCAGGCCGAGCTCGATGCGCTGGAAAAGGGCCTCGGCGATCCGGTGCGGCCGGTGGTGGCCATCGTCGGCGGCGCCAAGGTCTCGACCAAGATCGATCTTCTGATGAACCTGGTGAAGAAGGTCGATGCGCTGGTCATCGGCGGCGGCATGGCCAACACCTTCCTTGCCGCGCGCGGCACCGATGTCGGCAAGTCGCTCTGCGAGCATGACTTGGCCTCCACCGCCAAGCAGATCATGATCGAGGCGGCCGAAGCTGGGTGCGCCATCATCCTGCCCGCCGACGGCGTCGTCGCGAGGGAGTTCAAGGCCGGTGCTGCGTGCGAAACCGTCGCTATCGAGGCCGTGCCGGCAGACGGCATGATCCTCGATGTCGGCGAGAAGACGGTGAAGACCGTCACCGACTGGATCGATCGCGCCGCGACGCTTGTGTGGAACGGTCCGCTCGGCGCCTTCGAGATCGAGCCCTTCGACCACGCCACGGTCGCGGCTGCAAAGCACGCGGCAGCCCGCACCAAGGAAGGCAAGCTGGTTTCGGTCGCCGGTGGCGGCGATACGGTGGCCGCGCTCAACCATGCCGGCGTCGCCGACGACTTCACCTATGTCTCGACCGCCGGCGGCGCCTTTCTGGAGTGGATGGAAGGCAAGCCGCTGCCCGGCGTCGAGGTGCTGAAGCGCTGAGTTCATTCAAGACTCAGCGAGCGCACGCAGGGATCTAGTTTCCTCGACACAGGATTTCGAAAGATTGCCGTTTGTCGGCGGGCGAGATTTTCCGTGAAATCAGCGCAAGCGCTGGGAATTGGCTGAAGCCTCCCAACCTCGTCATCCTAGGGCGGAGCGCTGCGCAGCAGCGCAGAGACCCTAGGATCCATTCCGTTACCTCTGCCGAAGAATGCAGCGGAGCAGAATTCTGCACCGTGGGCGATACTCGCATGTCACGGAATGGATCCTCGGGTCTTCGCCGCGTCGCTACGCTCCTTGCTCCGCCCGTGGATGACGAGGCGACGGGCGTTTCCGACCAATCACCAAGGCATGCCGCCTGCCAACGCGGACATACCCGACCGATCAAATTTCTGTGCCAGGACATTCAATGGATTCGCGCTTTCCGGCGTCGTCCCTTTGGCGGTAGTGTTCTGCTTGAGCAATTCCAGGAAATGCGCGCAGCGGTTTCCGTCCGGAATTGCGAAAAGATGGCTACCAAGCAATTCAGCGGTGCCCGCTGAATTGCCTTTGCCGCGGAATACAACCGTCAGGGAGAAGCACCATGAGCGAACGTCTCGAAGACATTGCCGCCGCGATCGTGGCCGATGGCAAGGGCCTTTTGGCCGCCGATGAGAGCTCCGGCACCATCAAGAAGCGTTTCGACGTCATCGGCGTCGAATCGACCGCCGACAGCCGGCGCGACTATCGCGAGATGATGTTCCGCGCCAGGGAGGCGATGACCAAGTACATCTCCGGCGTCATTCTCTACGACGAGACCATCCGCCAGAAGGCTGCCGACGGCACGCCGCTGGTCGACATCATCAAGGCCTCAGGCGCCATCCCGGGCATCAAGGTCGATTTGGGCGCCAAGCCTCTCGCCGGCTTTCCCGGCGACACCATCACCGAGGGTCTCGACGGCCTGCGCGAGCGGCTGGCGGACTACTACAAGCTCGGCGCCCGTTTCGCCAAATGGCGCGCGGTGATCGACATCGATATCGCCAAGGAAGTGCCTTCGGCCACCTCGATCGGCTCCAACGCGCACGCACTTGCCCGCTATGCGGCGCTCTGCCAGGAGGCCGGCATCGTGCCGATCGTCGAGCCGGAAGTGCTGATGGACGGCGCCCACTCGATCGACACCTGCTACGAGGTGAGCAAGGCGACTTTGCTGAAGCTCTATGGCGAGCTGTATGCCGCGCGCGTGGTGCTGGAAGGCACCATCCTCAAGCCGAACATGGTCATCTCCGGCAAGAAATCGGGCCAGAAGGACAGTCCCGAGCAGGTTGCCGAGAAGACGATAAAGCTGTTCCGCGAAACCGTGCCCGTGGCGGTGCCGGGCATTGCCTTCCTTTCCGGCGGCCAGGACGACGAGGAAGCGACGGCCAACCTCAACGCCATCAACGTGATCGGCCCGCATCCGTGGAAGCTTTCCTTCTCCTATGGCCGTGCCCTGCAGGCGGCCGCGCAGAAGGCCTGGAGCGGCAAGGCATCGAACGTCGCCGCCGGCCAGGCGGCCTTCATCCATCGCGCCCATATGAACCATCTGGCCGCGCTCGGGAAATGGCGGCCGGCGTTGGAGAAGGCCGCTTGACGTTTACCCATCTCGCTCATCGACACAGGGGGGTTGAAGGGTTGCCGTTTGTCTTGCTGCAAGATTTTCCATCCATTTGCGTGAAAGCAGCGCTAACGCTGGGGATTGGTGAAGGCCGCCCCCAACCTCGTCATTCTATGGCGGAGCAAGGAGCGAAGCGACGCGCGCAGACCATGCCGTGACTTGGAAGCGCCGCCACGGTGCGGAATTCTGCTCCGTCGCACGCCTTGGCGAAGGTAACGGCATGGATTCCAGGGTCCTCGCGATGGAGCTTCGCTCCTGCTCCGCCCTGGAATGACGATCGCGATGGGCGTCCCGGCCAATCTCCAACGCATGCCACCTGCCAATGCACACGGAGCCGACCAGTCAAAATCCCTGTGCAGTGCCATCTTGTACACCGAAAACCCGAGCCCAAGGCCAGGGTTTTGTTTTTTGCCGGCCGCGTTCCTACCTGATGCAACGAAACAGCGCCGGCTATGTCGGATCGCGCAGATGTCGAACGTCCTTGGCAGGAGAGGACAGGAGATGGTCATGCATCGCAATGCCGTGGTTTCGCGGGACGACTGGTTCGAGGCGCACAGAAGGCACCTCGAGCGCGAGAAGGAGCTGACGCGGTTTCGTGACTGTGTCGCCGCCGAGCGGCGGCAACTGCCCTGGCTCAAACTCCGCAAGGACTATGTCTTCGAAAGCGAGCAGGGCCCGAAGCGCCTCGCCGAACTGTTCGCGGGCAAGAGCCAGCTGATCGTCTACCATTTCATGATGACGCCCGGCTCCGACCATCGCTGCGAGGGCTGCTCGTTCCTCGCCGATCATATCGACGGGGCCAACAGGCATCTCAAACACCACGACGTGTCGCTCGTCGTCGTCTCGCGGGCGCCGCTGGCCGAGATCCTGCCCTACAAGCAGCGCATGGGCTGGAAATTCGACTGGGTGTCGTCCTACGCGTCGGACTTCAACTTCGACATGCAGGTCTCCTTTACCGACAGGCAGATCGCGGCCCGCGACACCGTCTACAATTTCGAGAAGCGCCCGCTGCGATCGAAGGACCTGCCCGGCACCAGCGTCTTCTATCGCGACGAAAACGGCGACATCTTCCTCACCTTCATGTCGCGCGCCCGCGGCGGCGACCCTCTGATCGGCGCCTATCATTATCTCGACATGACGCCGAAGGGCCGCAACGAGAACGGACCCTATCACGGTCTGATGGACTGGGTGCGCCTGCACGACGAATATCAGGCCAAGGGCAAGGACCGGCCGGACTGTTGCGAGTGACCGGCTTCATTCACCGCAGCGAAGGAGGCCATCATTCGCAAGCCGTCCGCGACCAATATCGACAGACCTCAGGCCCAGTGCCCAAGCACGGCCGCCAGCGAGATCGCGGCCATGGCAAGCAGCGCCAGCTTCCAGAAATCGCTGCGGCGCTTCAGTCCCGGCCAGCCGAGCGGCTTGATGATCTGGATCAACATGATGCCGATGATGACAAGGGCGAGAAGTTTCGTCATGCCGCCTTTGACCAGCATCGCCGGCGGCTGTCAAAGCGGTTCTTGACGCCTCCGCCGGCCATCCCGCTCCTGACAAACACCGGCCCGCTCGGGACTGCACCAATCTTTCTGGCGCCGGCTCCGGCCGCCTGCCAGGCTCCTGACAGACTGCTGTCAGCAGGGGTGTGAGATACTCTTTCCATCAAAAAAGAGGAGCCTGGTCATGAACGGTTTTACCATCCTGCGCAGCATGCAGAACTATGTCGGCAAGATCCGCACCGTGCGGAACGAGATCCGCACCCAGCGTTTCCTGAACACTTTGCCGGCGGATATCCGCAAGGACATCGGTTGGCCGGACCTCTACGACGGCCGCGTGCGCGAGAACTGAAAATTTTCGACGCATGACTTGGACAGCGGCCGTGCGGCGCCTAGCTGTAATGTTGATCGAGACGCTGGGTTTCAGGACGGACGCCGCTGTTCCTGGTTGGTTTCATCGCAGCCTCCTGACAGTATGTTGTCAGGAGGCTTGCGTTATTGAAGCTGCCTCGAACCTGCGGGTACCGGTTTTGGGACCGCGGCATGCATAGAACCGAAACCAAGGGGTCAAACGATGCGCCGCGCCGACAGGCTTTTCCAGATCGTCCAGCATCTGCGCGGCGGCCGGTTGGTCACCGCGCAGAAGCTCGGCACGTGGCTCGAGGTTTCCGAGCGGACCATCTACCGCGACATAGCCGACTTGCAGTCGACCGGCGTGCCGATCGACGGCGAGGCGGGCGTCGGCTACATGATGAGAGAGGGTTTCGATCTTCCGCCGCTGATGTTCACGCGTGACGAGATCGTGGCGCTGGTTGCCGGCGCCCGCATGGTGCGTGCCTTCGGCGGCGCGGCGATGGCAAGGGCGGCCGACGAGGCGCTGGTCAAGATCGGCGCCGTGCTGCCCGACACCGAGAAGGACCGCATCGCCCGCACCGAGATCCATACGCCGATGTGGGTGGTGAGCGATGCCGCGCGCGAAGCGATCGACTTGATCGAGCGCGCCATCGAGAAGCGCCAGGTGCTGACCATCGACTATTCGGACGAAGCCGGCCGCGGCACCGCGCGCGACATCCGGCCGCTCGGCCTGTGGTTCTGGGGCAAGGTATGGACCCTGGTCGCCTGGTGCGAGATGCGCGACGATTTTCGCGCCTTCCGCATCGACCGCATCGCCTCGGTGGTGATTGCCGGCCGCATCTACAAGCCGGAGCGCGGCAAGCAGCTCGCCGACTTCTATCGCGCCGTGGAGCGCAGCGAGGACTACGGCATGGCGCCCGACCGCGCCGCCCGGACATGATCCCTCCCAAGCGACTGTCCAACAAAAAAGCCCGCTCGATGAACTGACCCCCGAAAGTTGGACACAACCTTCGGGGGTTTTGCATGTCCAAATA
>SUGL01000109.1 GCA_004963905.1 Mesorhizobium sp. | reverse complement strand
CCTGGGTTAACGGCGGCCTTCTGTACTCGCCTCCTTGGGAATAAGCGGAGTTCGGTGCCGATCGATCCACTTGCAATATATCGGACCAGGGTATGATAGAAGCAAATACAAAACTGTGTCGGTCCTCGCTCGCGACGCCGTCAGTGACGCAACGCGTTTCCCGGGTCCGGTACAAGCTGACTCATGGCGCCGTAGTAGCGGCAGTTATCGCGTGCGTAATACTGGTTGCGTTAGCAATCCACCAGAACCTAGCAAGACGGGGTATTGACTTCAGCTTTGCGTATTTGTCTGCGCCTTCACGATTTAACATAAGTGAGGGGTTGGCGCCCGTCTGGACGGGGTGGGCGCCAATTTTCGAAGGTGTAGATGCTGCGTCATCAAATCTGGCGATGCTCGAAGCCGGCCTATTTAATACGATCAAAGTGGCGCTTTTGGCGATCACATTCTCGACAATCGTTGGAGTTGGCTTAGGTGTTTTACGTTTGTCGACCAATTGGCTCGTCCGGAACCTGGCCTTCGCGATTGGCGAGTTCATCCGGAACACCCCGATACTGATCCAGCTGATGTTCTGGTATTTCGCAGTGTTGTTGCAGTTGCCTTCGGCCGCAAGCGCCACAAACATCCATAAGTGGTTCGTCGTAGAGCAATCCGGGGTCTTCTTGCCGTTTCCACATCTATCCGACAGTGCAGAGCCCGCGTCAGCTCTTTTCGTCGCAGTCGCAATCGCTTTCCTGGCGGCAGCGTGCCTGCGACGCTTTCCTGCGCGGTGGCGTATAGCGCTATTGGGCGCCGGCCTATGTGTTATTGGTGCGAGTTACGCGTCAGGTTTCGGAATTAATGTTGATTTGCCTGTGCTTGGACGTTTCGGTGCGACCGGTGGATTGCACTTCAGCCCAGAGATGTCTGCCGTCCTGATCACCATCATGGTAAACAGCGCAGGGTATATATCTGAGATCGTTCGTGGGGGAATCGAAGGCCTGGCTAAAGGGCAGTGGGAGGCTGCGGCAGCACTAGGTCTGTCGCGGGCTGACACGATTAGAGATGTCGTGCTCCCACAAGTGTTCCGAATTATTATACCTTCCCTTACCAACCGCTATATCAGCCTGACAAAGGATACGGCTATCGGCATTGCGATCGGCTTTCCGGAGCTATTCAACGTTAGCGGTACCGTGGCCAATCAGACTGGTCGCGATTTCGAGACCGTCATTGTCGTGATGGCGATTTATCTGCTTCTCAGTTGGATAATCAGCGCCCTCGCCAATTTTGTAAACAGACGGATAGCCCTGGAGAGAGCGTGATGATCGCAACATTGCATAGCTGGGCCCGCCGCAACCTTTTTGCGAACCTTATTGATTCCATTCTCTCGATACTCTTCGTCGTGGTGCTTGGCTGGCTTTTGGCGGTCTTCCTGCGATGGGTGATCTGGGACGCTTTCTGGCAGAGGATTTACGAGAGCCTTCGGTTGTTTCTGATAGGGCTGTATCCGGCGGACCAAACATGGCGTGCCTGGGTTGCGCTCGCCATTCTGTGCACAGCGGTTGGCGCCGTGCTACTGCCTTGGTCGCGTCGGTTCGGTGTGGCTATATGGCTGACAGCTTGCGGGGCGGCTGTTTTTGTCCTTGCCCCGCCTGGCCTTGACCGCTGGGGTGGGCTTCTGCTCAGCATTATGCTCACGGTCGTCGTTACAACAGCGTCTCTGCCGCTCGGCATTCTGCTTGCGTTCGGCCGCTCCAGCAGCAATCCCAGTCTGCGGGCCTGTTGTACCGGCTATATCGAGGTGATGCGGTCGGTACCACTCATTCTCGTTGTTTACTGGATTTGGATCACCGTGCCGCTATTCGTGCCGGAAGCTTCAATATCCTCGCTGGCGCGCGGCATGATCGGGTTCACTGTCTTCAATGCCGCCTATGTAGCCGAATATGTTCGCAGCGGCTTCCAAGCTGTGCCCCGCGGCCAGCGGGAGGCGGCGCGCTCCCTGGGTATGTCGAACTGGACGATTTCGACTGAGATAGTCTTGCCGCAGGCCCTCCGGGTAGTCCAGCCGGCGCTGGTTGGTAACGTGCTCGACGTTTTCAACGGAGCAACGCTTGTGTTCATCGTCGGACTGATGGATTTCCTGCGCGCCGGACAATTGATATTGGTAGACCCAGTCGCCAGCAGTCAAACAAATGAAGTCTACTTGTTCATGTTCGCGGTATATTTTGTTATCGGTTCAGCGATTACTTTTGGATCGCGCCGAATGGAGGCCCATATGCAAAGGAGTTCGCGTTGATGATAGTATCATCCAATGATTTCGGGCCGGCGATGGTGGCCTTTGACAATGTCAACATGTTTTACGGTTCGTTCCAGGCATTGCGCGACGTGACCTTGTCGGTGGCGGCCGGTGAGGTGCTGGTGCTGATCGGCGCCAGCGGCTCGGGCAAGTCCACACTGATTCGTTGCGTCAATGGCCTGGAAACTTATCACAGCGGTTCCTTGGTGGTTGACGGATGTTCAATGCCAACGATCAAGGACCTAGAATTCGGAGGTGGCGAGAAGGCGCTCCATCAAATCAGACGCGGCGTAGGAATGGTGTTCCAGCAGTTCAACCTATTTCCGCATAAGACGGTGATGGAGAACATCGCCCTTGCCCCGATGCGGGTCCGCGGCAAGTCGCGCGACGAGGCGCAGGCTATCGCAATGCGTCTGCTCGAACGTGTCGGTCTGCGAGACCAGGCGCAAAAATATCCCGGCAAGTTGTCGGGCGGCCAGCAGCAGCGCGTCGCCATTGCCCGTTCGCTGGCGATGGAGCCGCACGTTATGTTGTTCGACGAACCCACATCGGCGCTCGATCCGGAATTGGTCGGCGAGGTGCTGGACGTCATGCGCGAGCTCCGCACTGATGGCATGACAATGATGATTGTTACGCATGAGATGGCTTTCGCGCGCGAAGTTGCCGACCGCGTTATCTATATGGATAATGGTGCGGTCGTGGAGGTGGGGCCGCCCGCGCAGATCTTCGACAAACCGACTAGTGAGCGCACCCGGACGTTCCTCTCGCGCGTACTCAAACACTGACATCAAGCGCATTCACGAATACGGCGATCCGCGGGGGGCTGGGTGCCAGCCCAGAATGGGGTGACCGATCCGAGGGAGTGTAAAAAAAGGTGGGGTTACGCGGCGAGTACGAGCTGGCCTTATTTCAAGCGGCGGTCGGCCACCGCAGCCCGGACTTGCAGGACCCTGTGAGCGCCTAGCGGCGACGGCGACCAGCGCATCAAGGGTTCGCTCGCTTCCCGAGGGATTTCCTTGGCTTCGGTTGTGTTTAGACCGGCGTGTCCGCCGATCAGCTAAATCTCTCTTGTGCCTGGGACAGGTTTTCCTGCCCTTCGGTTCTGAACCATCCTCCAATTCGTGACCCTGTGCCGTTTGGGCTTCGGTCACATAGTGGTGTTCGGCTCCCGGCTTCCCATTCTGTCGGCTGTGAAGAACGTCGATTTCGCTGATGGCGGTTGCGATCAGGGCCGGAAAGACGGGGCTGGCAAAAAGGGCCTCCGCCCCGTCGGATCGTCCAGAGGCGGTGATTAGGCTGATCGTGGCTGGATCGTCGCTGCGGGGATGGCGAACAGCGCCAGGAAGAAGGCACACAAAAGCCTCAGCCAGTTGAGCAGGAGGCTGAAGTTGTAGCCGACGGCGGCAAGCACAGCGTTGTTGGCGTCGCCCTCGGAGAAGGCCAGGAAGTTGCGGCCCATACGGTGGTCGTTCTTGAGGTGGCCGATGACGGGTTCGACGGCGGCCCGGCGTCGCAGCGCCCGTTTGACGACCTTGGTGAGGCCGCGCTTGTAGCCGGCGACATGGACCTTGAACATCTTGTCCTTCGGGGCGTTGTGGCCGCGATAGCCAGCATCGGCGACGATCTTGCCGAGGCTGACGCCGATGGTGTCCTCGATTGCCGGGATGATGGTGGCCAGCGTGTGGCCGTCATAAGGATTGCCGGGCAGCGCCTTGACATGGGCGACGAACTGGCCGCCGCGGCTGCGCTGCAGCGGGGTGGCGACGGAGACCTTGACGCCGAACTCGTAGGGTTTGTGGGCTTTGCCCTTGCCAATGCACTCGACCTCCGGGGCGTGCAGGGAATACACCTTCTTGCCCCGCTCGCGCTGGCGTTGATCCCTGACGCGCCGGGCCAGCGACAGAGGCAGGGCAAAGACCTGCATCAACTCAGGCCGCCCGGCGAGCTTGCGGGTGATGTCGCGGATCACCGCTCCCAGCATGGTGCGCAGGCGCTTGAGCTGCCGGTTGGCCCGCTTGAACTTGTGTGGATGCCAGCCGTTTTGCAAGGAAGATTTGAACCTTTGAACGCGTGAT
>SUGL01000108.1 GCA_004963905.1 Mesorhizobium sp. | reverse complement strand
TTCCTTCGCGCCCCCCTCTGGCCTGCCGGCCATCTCCCCCACGAGGGGGGAGATCGGCAGCTTCGGCGCCCCGCCTCACCTCACCGGCACCTCCAGCCCGACCTTCACCCGGTCCATCGCCACGAACGTCCGAAACCGCTTGACGTTGTTGTTCTCGAAGAACAGCCGCCTGGTCAGCGCTTCGTAGTCGGCCATCGTCGCCACGGTGACGACCAGGATGAAGTCGGCCTCGCCGGTCACGTAGTAGCACTGCTGCACTTCCGGCACCGCGGCGAAGCCGCGCTTGGCGGCGTCGATCAACTCGGCCCGCTCGCTCTCGACCTCCACCTCGACGAAGATCGTGATCGGGTGGCCGACCTTTGCCGGATCGACCAGCGCGACATTGGCGCGGATGACACCGCTCTCCTCCAGGCGCCTGATGCGCCGCTGCACGGCCGGCGCCGACAGGTTCACCGCTTCGCCGATCGTGCGCTGCGGCGTGGTGTTGTCCTTCTGCAGGATGGAAAGGATCGCGCGGTCGAAGGCGTCGAGGTTAGGCATTTGGCGGCATCCGGATGAAACAAACTTGCAATCAGATGGCCGAAACAGAGCGCAATTCTCGCTCGCTCCGCAATAGAGTTCAGCGCCTCGGAGAAAAGACGCCATGATGCTGCTCAACCAACGCCCTGAACACAATCAGCCGCTGGTGGCGGCGGATGCCGCCGCGCTCGGTATCGCCGGCGCCGACCAGGCCGAGCGCTTCCTCGAGGCGCGCGACAGCCACGCGGAGACGCCGCTGCATGCCTTGCCGGCGCTGGCCGGCGAACTCGGCATCGGATCGCTGCATGTCAAGGATGAGGGCAAGCGCCTTGGCCTCGGCAGCTTCAAGGCGCTCGGCGGCGCCTATGCCGTCATGCGGCTGGTGCTGGAAGAGGCCGGCAAGCGGCTCGGCCGCGCCGTCGAGGTCGGCGAGATCGGCGACGCGAGCGTGCGCGCGATCGCCGCGCAAATGACCTTCTGCTGCGCCACCGACGGCAATCATGGCCGCTCGGTGGCGCAGGGCGCCGGGCTCGTCGGCGCCCACTCGGTGGTCTTCGTCCATGCCGGCGTAAGCCGCGAGCGCGTCGCGGCCATCGCCCGCTTCGGCGCCGAGATGGTGCGGGTCGAGGGCGGTTATGATCATTCGGTGCGCGAGGCCGCCCGCGTCGCCGCCGAGCGTGGCTGGACGGTCGTCTCGGACACCTCCTGGCCGGGCTATGAGCGCATTCCCGGCCTGGTGATGCAGGGCTATACGGTGATCGTGCGCGAGGCGCTGCGGCGCATGCCCGAGCCGCTCACCCCCGAGCCGCTCACTCATGTCTTCCTGCAGGCCGGCGTCGGCGGCTTCGCGGCGGCGGTCGCCGGCCATCTGGCGATCCTGCTCGGCGGAGAGCGGCCCAAAGTCGTGGTCGTCGAGCCGGCGCGGGCGGCGTGCGTCTACGCCACCGCCGAGGCCGGGCGGCCGGTCAAGATCCCGCATGGGCAGCCGACCGTCATGGCGATGCTCGAATGTCACGAACCCTCGCTGGTTGCCTGGCGGGTGCTGGCCCGCGTCGGCGATGCCTTCATGACCGTGGACGAGGAGGATGCGGTCGCGGTGATGAACCGGCTGGCGCGGCCTGCCGGCAATGATCCGGCGATCGTCTCCGGCGAGAGTGGCGGGGCAGGGCTCGCCGGCCTGATCCGAGCGGCCGGCGACAGGGAGATGCGGTCGGCGCTCGGCCTCGATGCTCATTCCCACGTGCTGATCATCAACTCGGAAGGCGCGACCGATCCCGGCCGCTATGCCGAGCTGGTCGGGATGGCGCCCGAGCACGTGCTGCTGCAGACTGCCTCAAGCAATTCCTGGAAAAATGCGTAGCGGTTTTCCGTCCGGAATTGCGTGAAAACAAAAACAGGGGAAGACGATGGCTGAACTCGACCAGCAGGCGCTTCATCGCGAGATGACGGCGTGGCGGCGCGACCTTCACGCCCATCCCGAATTCGGCTTCGAGGAAAAGCGCACCGCCGCCTTCGTCGCGGAGAAACTGCGCGCCTTCGGGCTGGACGTCGCGGAGGGCATCGGCGGCACTGGCGTCGTCGGCACGTTGACCAGGGGCAGCGGCAACCGGGCGATCGCGCTGCGCGCCGACATGGACGCGCTGCGCATCGCCGAGCAGGGCACTCAAGCCTGGCGGTCGCGGACGCCCGGCACCATGCATGCCTGCGGCCATGACGGCCACACCGCCATGCTGCTCGGTGCGGCGAAGCTCTTGGCCGGCGAAGGCGGCTTCGACGGCACGGTGCGCTTCATCTTCCAGCCGGCCGAGGAATGGGGCAGGGGCGCGCTGGCCATGCTCGACGACGGCCTGCTCGAGCGCTTCCCGTTCGACGAGATTTTCGGACTGCACAACATGCCGGGTCTGCCCATCGGTCATTTCGAGACCCGGAGCGGTCCGGTCATGTCGGCCGAGGACAATTTCGAGATCGTGCTGAAGGGTGTCGGCGGCCATGCGGCGCGGCCGCATGCGGGGCAAGAGACGCTGGTCGCCGCCTGCGCGCTGGTGGTCAACCTGCAGACCATCGTCTCGCGGCGCCTGAGTCCGGCCGATATCGGCGTGGTCTCGGTCACCGAGCTCCTCACCGACGGCACCCGCAACGCGCTGCCCGGCCTCGCCCGCATCCTGGGCGACTGCCGCAGTTTCCGGCCCGAGGTGAGTGCGGCGATCGAAAAGGAGATGCGCCGCATCGCCGAGGGCACGGCGCAGGCCTATAACGTAGCAGCCGAAGTCACTTACACGCGCGAGTTCGTGCCCTTGATCAACGACGCGGCGCTGGTCGGCGAGGCGCTTGCGGCGGCACGTCAGATCCTGGCCGACGATGCCGTTGGCATCGCGGCTGAGCCGATGACGGCCTCGGAGGATTTCGCCCGTTTCCTCGCCGAAGTGCCCGGCTGCTTCGTCTTCCTCGGCAACGGCAACTCCGCGCCGCTGCACAACCCGGCTTACGACTTCAACGACGAAGGCCTGCTGCACGGCGCACGTTTTCATGCCGCGGTGGTGAGGAGACGGTTGGCGGTGGGTTGAAGGCAGCCGCGATTGGCGGGACCATACGGGGTTGGCGCCATTACATTAGCGTATACTAAATTTCCGCTTCGGGTTAAATTGAAACTCAATCTTGTTGAGTGCCCGCGACGAGGCTGCGGCCGCCTCAGGGAGGATATAATGATCAAGCGGGTGATACGGGCTTCGTTGGTCCTTTGGCTTTTTGCGCTCCCCGCCCAGGCGAGCAACTTGGGCGATCTTGTCAAGCATGGCGACGTCGCAGCGGTGGCCTCCGCCTTGGACAAAGGCGCCGCTATCAACGAAATTGACGGAGTTACGGCGCTCTACATCGCCTGCGAAAGTGGAAATGTCGAGTTAGCAAGGCTTCTGATCAAGCGCGGGGCGGACGTCAACCTGCCTGTCAGCTGGCAAAGAACTCCACTCTACGCGGCCAACAAGGGTGGGCGCGCCGACATCGTGAAACTGTTGCTCGACAATGGGGCCGATCCAAATCAGGTGGCGAAAGCGCAGACGCCGCTGCACGTGGCTGCCGAAAATGGCTGCCTTCAGTGCGTCATCCATCTTGTCGAAGCCGGAGCAGACGTCAACGCGCTGACGTTGGACGGAAAGCCGCCCATACATCTGGCCAAGGTCAGTGGCCACGACGACGTCGCGGCCTACTTGCAAAGTCATGGCGCCGCACGACCGGCCATCGCGCCGATTTCGGCGCGCCTTGCATCGGCAAACGCCCAATCGGGCAAGGAAATTTTCGACAGCACCTGCGTGGCCTGTCATCTTTCGCCGGGGGTCAGGGTTCCCAAAAAGGTCAGTCTGTGGGGCATCGTCGGGCGCCAGAAGGGTTCACAAAGCGATGTCCAGTATTCATCGGCTCTGAAGGACGCCGACGGCAATTGGACCTTTGAGGAACTCAATTTTTTCATCTCGAATCCCGCGCTTACCTTGCCTGGCACAGACATGTCTTTCCCGGGTCTGAAGGACGAGAAGCAGCGAGCAGACCTCATCGCTTACCTGCGGACCTTGAGCGATACGCCCTTGCCGCTTCCCTAGAATTGATTGCTCCTGTTTCGCGCCTGCAACCTTCTCGACCGGCTCAACCCGCCGCCAACCTTCTCCTCACCACCGCCGCATCAATGCGTGCGCCGTCGAGCAGGCCAGCCGGGCACGTCGGCGAGGAGTGGGCGAAACCCTCCGAAGCGTCGGCGCGAGGCACCCCCCTCTGCCGGACATCTCCCCCTCAAGGGGGGAGATCAATGTCTTCACGGACTTCGCCAATCACCATCGCTGCAGGAAAGCGCCACGGGCCACGCTGCCAATCTCCCCTCTTGAGGGGAGATGGCCGGCAGGCCAGAGGGGGTGCTGTCCCGCCAGCGTTTCGGCACTTGGTGCTCCGGGGCTCCCCCGCTTCGTCATCCTCGGGCTTGACCCGAGGATCCATGCCGTGACGATCGACGTAGAGTGCTGCGGTGCAGAATTCTGTAACCGTTGCAACGCCTTAGCGTCACGGCATGGCAACTGTGTTCACGCGAATGCGGTTTTGTCGCGAATGATGGCGTTG
>SUGL01000107.1 GCA_004963905.1 Mesorhizobium sp. | reverse complement strand
GCGCCCCCCTCTGTCCTGCCGGACATCTCCCCCACAAGGGGGGAGATCAGCCCTCGCGCCGGCTTTCGCCAATCTCCGACGTTGCAGGATGGGCGCCAGCGCCAAAGTGTCCAGCCGATAGATGGGTAACACTTTGAACCGGATACATGGGTTACAGTTTTCCCCCTGAGTTGCTGTCCGCCGCGGTGCCGTCTGGTCGGGGTTGAACGGCACTGCGGCGGACCAGTTTCTTGTGTCTGCCGTCGATGAAGCCGAGCGGATGGGCATAGAAGTGGAGCGCCCATTCCCCGTTCTCGGTCTCGGTTGCGGCAACCGCTTCACCCGCCAATGTCCTTGAGACGTAGATGAAGTCGCCGTTCCACTTGATCTCGCCGTTTTGGCGCACGCGCCGCACCGCCGCTTCGGCCGGATAGTCCGGCTCTGGCATCGTCTTCGGCATGGCGCGCGTCGAGGGGCGGTAATGCTGTGCCGGCGTGTCCATGCCCAGCGCCTCGTGCGGGCGCTCCTCGTTGTACTCGCGCCGGAAAGCCTCGAAGGCCTGCGCCTGGGCCGCCCTGTCGGCCTCCGGCGCCTTGGCCAGCGGCAGCATGGTCAGGTGGAAGCGCTCATGGCGCCCGTTCTGCTGCGGCTTGCCTGGCTGGATGCGCTCCAGCACGATGCCAAGCTTGATGAAACGCACGCCAAGCGGCGTCAACCCGGTGAGGCCGGCCGACGCAAATGGCGAGCCATTGTCGCTTCTGAACCGATCCGGCAGGCCATTCTCCTCGAACGTCCGCTCAAACACCGGCCAGGCTTCAGCCTCCGACGTCGAGCCGATCGCCGCCAGCGCCAACAGGTAGCGGCATGCCCCATCCATCACCGTCAGCGGCTCGCAGCGCCAGCCGTCGCCGGTCCGGAACCAGCCCTTGTGGTCTGCCGTCCACAGCGCGTTCGGCTCCGCAGGCTCCGGCCATGGCCCGTTGCCCTCAGCCTTCCAGCGCGCGCGGCGACGCCCGACAAGGCCGTGCCGCTTCAGGATCTCGCCCGCCGTCGAGACCGCCGGCCAGCCGCAACTGGGCTCCGCCCGCTTCAGCCGGGCCATGATCTTCTTCGGCCCCCACTGCGGATGCGCTTCCTTCTCCGCCACGATCCGATCCACCAGCTCCGCTGCCGTTGCTCGGCCGTGCTCGAGCGGCGCGCGCGGCCGATCGTGCAAGCCTTCCGGGCCAAACTCCCGGTAGCGTCCAAGCCATTTGTAGCCGGTCTTGCGCGAGACCTCGAAGGCAGCGCAAAGCTGCGTCATCGTCTCCTCGCCAGCCAGGCATTCCGCAACAAAACGAAGCCGCTCATCCATGAGCCCAGTCTCTCGCCAAACCATCGCCGGTCCTCCCGGCTAACGAGAAAACTGTCACCCATCCAATCGGTCCATTCTGTTACCTATCTATCCGGTTCGGACAAAAGCTGCCAATCTCCCCCCTTGTGGGGGAGATGCCCGGCAGGGCAGAGGGGGGCGCTGTCCCGCCGGCATCTCGACGTTACGCCCTTAGGTACCCCGCCAGCGCCACCGCATTGTTCTGCGCCTCGTCATGCGCGCCGTAGAGCAGCGTCACCTTGCCGTTGCCAAGCAGGTCGCGCAACTGCGCCACAGCCTCCTCGTTGCGGTCGAGCTCCGCCCGGTACCGCTTCTGGAACTCCGCCCAGCGCCCGGGCTCATGCCCGAACCATTTGCGCAGCTCGTCGCTCGGCGCGATGTCCTTGAGCCATAAGGTCAGCGCGGCATCCTTCTTGGCGACACCGCGCGGCCAGATGCGATCGACCAGCACCCGCTGTCCGTCGGTCTTCTCGGGCGTCTCGTAGACGCGCTTCACCACAATGTCGAAGGCCATTACGCCTCCTTTGCCAAGCAATTCCAGGAAAAGTGTGCAGCGGTTTTCCGTCCGGAATTGCGCAAAACAATGAGTCCTGTCAGGCCCACTCGCCCTTGCGCATCACCGGCACACGGCCGCCATCCTTGCCGACGCCGTCGATGTCGATCTTGTCCGAGCCGATCATCCAGTCGATGTGGATGAAGCTCTTGTTGCCGCCGCGTTGCGCGATCTCGTCCTGGCTGAGCGAAGCGCCGTTGACGAAGCACTTCGAATAGCACTGTCCGAGCGCGATGTGGCAGGCGGCGTTCTCGTCGAACAGGGTGTTGAAGAACAACAGGCCGCTCTTCGAGATCGGCGAGGAATGCGGCACCAGCGCCACTTCGCCGAGCCGGCGCGCGCCCTCGTCGGTGTCGAGCACCTTCTTCAAGACGTCCTCGCCCTTCGAGGCCTTGGCCTCGACGATCCGTCCACCCTCGAAGCGCACCGAGATCTCGTCGATCAACGTACCCTGGTAGGAGAGCGGCTTGGTCGAGGAGACGTGGCCTTCGACGCGCCAGGCATGCGGCGTGGTGAAGACTTCCTCGGTCGGGATGTTCGGGTTGCAGGTGATGCCGTTCTTCGCCGTCGAGGCGCCGCCCATCCATTCATGTCCCTCCGCCAGTCCGACCGTCAGGTCGGTGCCCGGCCCGGTGAAATGGAGGGAGTGGAAATTATGCTCGTTCAGCCATTTCGTGCGCTCGGCCAGGGCCGCGTTGTGCGCCTTCCAGTTGCCGATCGGATCCTCGACGTCGACGCGCGAGGCCGAGAAGATAGCGTCCGCCAGCTTGGCCACGGCGACGTCGTCGGGCTCGCCCGGGAACACCTGCTTGGCCCAGGCGAGGTCCGGATAGGCGACGATGTTCCAGTTGATGTCGAAGCCGGTGATCTTCTCCAGCGCCGGCTGGTAGGCCATCGAGTTCGCCTTGTTGGCGCGCGCCACCTTGGCCGGGTCCTGCGCCGAAAGCAGCGACGGGTCCTCACCACGCACCGCAAGCCGCGCGGCATTGTTGGCGAAGGCTTTCGCCATGCCTTCATAGAGCCAGCCGGCGGCGCGGTCGAAGCCGGCGTCGGCGCCGTAGCGGAAGCGCGCCAGCGTGATCTCGTCATCGTTGAAGATCGGCGTCACCAGCCCGGCGCCGGCCTTGTAGGCGTGTTCGACGATGCGCCGGGTGAGAGGCAGCGCCGCGATCGACGAGGTCAGCACGAGGTCCTGTCCCGGCTGCAACTGCAGTCCGACCTTGACCGCCACTTCAGCCAGCCTGTCGAGCTTCACCGGGTCGATTGTTGCCGAGACGCCGCGCGAATGTGTGGTCATGATCCTGCCTGCCATTATGTTGGGGTCTGGTCCTTACATAGACCGCCGCGGCTGGCCTTTCCACCGCGATCGACTGGGCCTGCGTTTCAGGCGGCGCTGTCCAGTGCCCGGAACTGGGCCATGGTGGCCTCGATCTCCTCGCGGACCCAAACCTTGAAATCGCGCACCTTGCGGCTTTCGCTCTTCGTTTGCGACGTCACCAGCCAGTAGCCAAGCCCGCTCTCTGCCCGCGCGCCGAAGGGCGCGACCAGCCGGCCGTCGGCCAGCGCATCGGCCGTCAGCAATTGCCAGGCGAGCATCACGCCGTGGCCGGCGATCGCCGATTCCAGGCAAAGCATGGGATCGGTGAAGCGCGCGCCCTTGAGGAAGGTGACCGGCTCGACGCCGGCCGCCTCGAACCAGCTGTCCCAGCTGATCATCGCCCGCTCGTCGGTGATGGCGCAGGTCTGCGCCAGATCCTCGATCGACTTCAACTTCGCCGCGATCGATGGCGCGCAGACCGGAAACACCTCTTGCGCGAGCAGCAGTTCCGCCCGGCCGCCAGGCCACTTGCCGTCGCCGAGCCGGATGGCGATGTCGATGTCGGAATGGTCGAGATCGGCGACGCGGGCGGAAGCGTCGATGCGCAAGAGCACGTTCGGATGCCGGGCGAAATGCCGCGACAGCCTGGGCAGAAGCCATTTCGAGGCGAAGGCCGGCGCCACCGATACCACCAGCGTGCATTCTGTCGCTTCGCCGGCCAGTGCCACCGCTTGCGCCAGCTCACGGAAGCCGGCGCTCAGCCGCGCCGTGAAGACGGTGCCGAATTCCGTCGGCACCAGCCCGCCGGCGGTTCGCTCGAACAGCGCCTGCCCCAGCTGTTTTTCCGTGCGCTTGATCTGCTGGCTGACGGCGCTGGCCGAGACATTGAGCTCGGCGGCCGCGGCGGCGAGCGAGCCAAGCCGCGCTACGGTTTCGACGGCGCGCAGGCCGTTGAGATGGACGCTGTTCAGCATAGCCATTCAGTTTTTCTAAACCGGCGGGGGCGAAATCTCAATTGAAACCTGGATAGGAAAGGCGGATTTTACCCAAATGCAGCCCTGACCTTGGAGGCAATCCGATGAAGATTTTATCTTTGCTGAAGGGTCTTTCCAACGCCCCGCCGACAAAGGGCCGGCATGATGACGGCGAGATCGCGCGTTGGGTCGTCGACCCGCTGTCGCATCCGGTGCTCGACGCCATGTCCGAGCGCGAGCTCGGCGACATGCCGTTCCGGCTGACGGCCGGTCGCACGGCATACGAGACGATGAGTGCGGCTGGCCGCTGAAGGTTCGAACGGAAGCGGCAAATCAAGCGATACTGTCGCAGACCTTGTACGCAGTTCTGCCAGTGTCGGCGCCGCCCCCCATCTGGCTGCCGCCATCTTCTCCCCGTAAACGGCATATGCGCTAAGATAGGCATTGCAGTGCGGAATCGATTGTGATTCTACGCTG
>SUGL01000106.1 GCA_004963905.1 Mesorhizobium sp. | reverse complement strand
ATACCGCACAAGAGTCCTTTTCTACTCATGTGCGATTCCCCTACCCTCGAGGGGGAGATGTCGCCGAAGGCGACAGAGGGGGTCGTCTCACATAGATCGCCGAGGTCGTCTGTCGTCGTAGAGGATGCCGACGCTCCACGCGCAGCGACCCCCTCTGGCCTGCCGGCCATCTCCCCCTCAAGGGGGGAGATTAGCCAATCGCCACCCCCTACTCCGCTTTCGGCATGGTCATCTGGTCGCCCATGGCCTTCATGTCGGCCGGCTCGCCTTCCTTCGACTTGCCGGGGACCTTGAAGACCTGGCCGGGCCAGATGCGGTCGGGATCGCGGATCTGGTCCTGGTTGGCGAGGTAGATGGTCGAGAAGCGCGTGCCATGGCCGTAGACCCGCCGCGAGATGCGCCAGAGCGTATCGTTGCGGCGGATGATGACGGAACCGTCGGCATGCTCGAGTTTGGGCGCGACCGTCTCGGCCGCACCAGCCGAAGGTGTCGCTTCCGCGACCTTGGCCGGCGCCTCGGCGGCAGGCTTGGCCTCGGCGGGCTTGGCCTCATTGGGCGCGACGGCGGCGATCGACTCACCCGGCTCGCGCTCGAACGGCACGGCGGCGCGGGCGACGACCTTCACGCCGTCATCGGCAAGGCCGTCGACATGGATGGTGTAGTTGCCGACGGGTATGTCGCGCTTCGCCTCGATCAGGAAATGGCCATCAGGCGAGGTCTTGGCCTCGCCGAGCAGCATGTCGTCGGCATAGGCGCGGACCTTGCGGCCGGGATCGGCCGTGCCGGCAACGTAGATCTTGCTGCCGTCGATCTCGACCGCCTCGACGGCAATCTTGGGTTCGCCCGCGGCGGCCGCGGGCGCCGGCGTTGCCGGGGCGGAAGCCTGGCCGGTCGCGGCCGGGGCCTGAGTGGCTGGCGCTGCGGTGGATGCCGCCGGCGCTGTTGCGGCACCAGCCGGCGCCTGAGCGGCAGCCTGGCCGGCGGCCGGCGCGGCCGGTTTGGTCTCCGGCTGCGGAACGGTGATCAGTTCGGACGGCTTGCCCGGCTCCTCGACCATCGCCAGCACCTGGCCGGTCGGGCTCTGCGGCACCGAGACGACGGCGGTCTGCGCCGAGGCGACGGTGACGCCGCCGGCGGTGGCGCGCAGCGTGATCGTGTAGTCGCCCGGCTTCAGCGGATCGTCGAGCACGATGGCGAAGGCGCCGTCGGGACCGGCATCGGTCGAGCCGAGCACCGTCCCGCCGTTCAGGATCTCGACCTTGGCATTGGGCGCGGCATTGCCGGCCACCACGATCGAGCCGTCGCCTTCGACACGCACCACGTCGAAGGTCGGCAATATCGGACCGGCGGCGGGCGCCTGGGCGGCCGGCGCGGATGCCGCAGGGGCCGTCGCGTCGTTGGCCGGGGCCATTGCATTGTTGGCGGGCGCCAACTTGTTGGCCGGGGCCATCGTGTTGGCCGGCGCCTGCGGCAGGCGCGCCTCGGTGGACGTGCTGCTGGATTCAGCCGGCTTCGTGTCCGCATGCGGAAGTGCCGCGACCTGTGCCGGCTTGTCTTTGTTGATGTAGGGGTCGAGCGCGCCCGACCCGTAGGCGACCGCCGCGACGACGGCAACGCCGCCCGCCGCGAACAAAAACGCCTTGGAAGGATTGATAGCCATAATCTTTTACTGCCCCCTTAGCCACCTAACGCCGGTCTAGCGTGTTTTCGGCAAGCTCACAAGAAAAAGCCCGTCCCTGGGCTTGACCGCGCCAACCGTCCCCATCACCAATCATTGCCATGAACACGATTCGATCCGTCTGCGTCTATTGCGGTTCGTCTCCGGGCCGCGACGAGGCCTATGTCAAGGCTGGCCATCTGCTCGGCCGCTCGCTGGCGAAATCCGGTCTGCGCCTGATCTATGGCGGCGGCACCAAGGGGATTATGGGCGCAGTCGCCGAAGGCGCGCTCAAGGCCGGCGGCAAGGTGACCGGCATCATCCCGCGCTTCCTGATCAACCGCGAGGCGACCGAGACCGCTCTCGACAAGCTCGACGAGCTTCTGATCACCGACAACATGCACGAGCGCAAGCACAGGATGTTCGAGAAATCCGACGCCTTTGTGGCGCTGCCGGGCGGCATCGGCACGGTCGAGGAGATCGTCGAGATCATGACCTGGGCGCAGCTCGGCCATCATCGCAAGCCAATCGTCTTCGCCAACATCAAGGGCTTCTGGGACCCGATGATGGCGCTCATAGAGCACATGGCGGAGGAAGGCTTCATCCACACAGCGCATCGCGTGAAGCCGCTGGTGGTCAACGACCCCGAGGCCATTGTCGCCGCCATCATGGTGGCGGGATCGTCCGTGGACGCGCCGACGGAAGGCGTGCAGGCGGTGATCGACAAGATGTAGGCAGTAGGGATTGGGCAGTTGGCAATAGAGACACAGCCCTACTGCCTACTGCCTACTGCCTACTGCCTACTGCCTACTGCCTACTGCCTTCCTTAAATCCCCAACCACCGCCCTCCGATCGTTGCGCCGCCAGGCGAGATGGATTTCAACGCTGCGCTTGAACCAGGGCAGGTCGCGGAACACGATGCCGGGCGGTGCGGCACTCTGCAGGCTTTCCTGCACCGTCGCCAGGCCGAGGCCTGCGCTGACAAGGCCGAGCGAGGTCAAGGGATCGGCGGTCTCATAGGCGATGTCGGGCACGAAGCCGGCCTCGACGCAGGCTGCGAGAAACTGCGCGCGGTTGGTGTCGTCAGGCTGGCGCACGACGGTGATCCAGACGCGGCCGTCGAGATGCCCGGGCTGGATGTCGGCGACACCGGCAAGTGGATCGCCCTCGGGAATTGCCAGCACCAGCGGCTCGCGGCGTACCAGCATGCTCTCCAGATCCGGATCGCCCTTCGGCGCCGGCGCATAGACGAAGCCGAGGTCGAGCGCCCGGCTTCGCAGATCTTCGAATTGCTGGGCCGTGCGGCGGCTCCTCAGCTGCAGGTGGAAATCCGGCCGCTCGCGGCGGAATTCCCTGAGCATGACGGCGATCAGACCGGCATGCACCGCGCCCTCGACATAACCGATGGCAAGGCTGCCCGCGGCGCCGCTGGCAAGATTGCGTCCGAGCTCCTCCAGCCGCGCGGCATTGGCGAGCAGCGCGCGGGCCTCCGCCAGGAAGGCCCTGCCCTCGGCGTTGAGATGGACGCGCTGCTTCGCTCGCTCGAAGAGCGTGACGCCGATCTGTTCTTCGAGCTGCATGATCTGCCGGCTCAAGGGCGATTGCGAGATGTGCAGCTGCTCGGCCGCGCGGCCGACATTGCCGGCCTCGGCGACGGCGACGAAATATCTTACCTGGCGCAGGTCGAGCATTTTTTGCCCCTATTGGCTTCAAGTCCTAACAGGTCTGAACTTTAGCCTAATCAGTCTTTGACAGTCTGACCAGCCGGCGCGATATCTCCCGCATCAACCGGCCACAAAGGAGACAGCCATGCAGTTCTTTGCCCTTCTCACCCGCAACACCGAAAAGTTCAGCGACGCCGATTTCGCGCCGCTGCTTCCCAATGAGTCCGAGCAACGCAAGACCCTCTATGCGCAAGGCGCCGTGCGCCAGATCTGGAACCGCGGCGACATCCCCGGCAGCGGCATGATGTTCGAGGCGGCGAACGACGCCGAAGTGCGCGGCCATCTCGCCACCCTGCCGCTGGTCGAGGCCGGCATGATGGACATCGCGGCAATCGTGCCGCTCAACCCCTATCCCGGCTTCGGCCCGAAGCGCTGAGTATTGGCTATGGCTGAGGCCGCCTCCTCTCGGCGGCGTCAGCCGCGAGTTGGCAACAATCGCAGGACAAAGCCCACGACGAGACCGAGCACGAAGCCGAGCGGGCCGGTGATGAAGATGCCGAGCAGCGGTCCCTGGTTTGCTTCCGGCGTGAAGATGACCGGGCCGACGAAACCACCGAGAAAACCGACGATGCCGAGTATAGCGCCCCACTTGAGCATTGGTCCCCCATTTGGCTGCCGAGCCACTGCAGCAGATTCCCGAATGCGAGCCAAGCCCGAGACATTCTCGAATTGGCTCACCGGCCGCACGCCAGTGCGGCGACGTCGAAGAACTCGCGGGTGCAGCGGTCTTCCTGGCGTCCGACGCGGCGAGCTTCGTGACGGGACAGACGCTCCGGTCGATGGCGGGATCACGAGTGTGTTGTGACGGCCCCTCGAACCGGCAGGCTTTTCACGTATCTGGCCAGCACCCCATCCACCGACAGCCTGCCGGAACCGGCGAGCGCCAGGATGAACATGCCGCCGGCAATGGCGAGGTCCTTCTCGAAATGCAGGAGCTCGTTCTGGCTGGCGAAATTGGTGTGGAAGAGGCTTGCCGTCATCAGGCAGAACAGGCCGAGCGCTACCGCGCCGAGCCGAGCGAGGATGCCGAGCGCCACCGACAGGCCCGCGCCGAGCTGCAGCGCGAGGGTGGCAACAAGCAGCGGCGTGCCGACGCCGAGGGCTGCCATCGCTTTCTGAGCGCCCTCGAAATGGGTCGCGAGCTCAAGCCCTTCATGCACGAAGATCAGTGACAGGAGCAGGCGGCAGGCAAGCAGGACCGCGTCACGGATATGAAGCTTCTCGATGAGTTCGGTCGGTATCATGGGACGGCTCCGATAGGATTGTTTCGGTATGCACCGGACGCCTGCCCGACGCGTATCTTCACAAAGGCAAGGCGACTTTCCCGAAGCGCCGCGCCGCCCCTCACCTGCCTGCCGGCATCCTCTCCCCGTATAGTGACGGGGAGA
>SUGL01000105.1 GCA_004963905.1 Mesorhizobium sp. | reverse complement strand
AAGGTGGCGCTGCGAAGCAGCGACGGATTGGGGGAACCACGTGGCAATCAAGCCGAGGCCCGATCAGTCACGCCAGTCACAGGAGATGTGTGCCTTCCCTCCACGAATGTGGGGGAGAGGCGGCTCGGCGAAGCCGAGCCGGAGGGAGCGCCATTGCCCTGCCTTCAAGGAGAGGGGCGCCGGCGCTGCCAGCCTCAGGCCTGCTCCTTCGCCTTCAGCTCGAGCCTGCGCGCATGCAGCACCGGCTCCGTATAGCCGTTGGGCTGGCTCGTTCCCTTAAACACCAGGTCGCAGGCAGCCTGGAAGGCGATCGAACTGTCGAAGTCCGGCGCCATCGGGCGGTAGAGCGGGTCGCCGACATTCTGGCGGTCGACGATGGCCGCCATGCGCTGCAGCGAATCCCGGACCTGGATTTCCGAGCACACCTTGTGGCGCAGCCAGTTGGCGATGTGCTGCGAGGAGATGCGCAGCGTGGCGCGGTCCTCCATCAGGCCGACATCGTTGATGTCGGGTACTTTCGAGCAGCCGACGCCCTGGTCGATCCAGCGCACGACGTAACCCAGAATGCCTTGCGCATTGTTGTCGAGCTCGCGTTGGATCTCGTCCGGCGTCCAGTTCGGCCGCACCGCGACCGGCACCGAAAGAATGTCGTCGAGCTTGGCCTTCGGCCGGCTCTTCAGCGCCGCCTGCACGGCGTGCACGTCGACCTTGTGGTAGTGTGTGGCGTGCAGCGTCGCCGCCGTCGGCGACGGCACCCAGGCGGTGTTGGCGCCGGCCTTGGGGTGCGCGATCTTCTCAACCAGCATCGCCGCCATCAGGTCCGGCATCGCCCACATGCCCTTGCCGATCTGGGCGTGGCCGGCGAGGCCACATTCGAGCCCCGTATCGACGTTCCAGGCCTCATAGGCGGAGATCCAAGCGGCCTGCTTCATGTCGCCCTTGCGGATCATCGGGCCGGCTTCCATCGAGGTGTGGATCTCGTCGCCGGTGCGGTCGAGGAAGCCGGTGTTGATGAACACGACGCGTTCCTTTGCGGCGCGGATCGCTTCCTTGAGGTTGACGGTGGTGCGCCGCTCCTCGTCCATGATGCCCATCTTGATGGTGTTCTTCGCCATGCCGAGCAGCACTTCCACGCGGTCGAAGATCTCGACGGCGAAGGCGACTTCCTCCGGCCCGTGCATCTTGGGTTTCACCACATACATCGAGCCGGCGCGAGAATTGGCGCGGCGCCCGTTGGCGCCGACATCGTGCAGCGCGATCAGCGCTGTCAGCGCCGCATCCATGATGCCTTCCGGCACCTCTTGGCCCGCGCGGTCGAGGATGGCCGGATTGGTCATCAGGTGGCCGACATTCCTGACCAGCATCAGCGAGCGTCCGGGCAGCAAAAGCTGGCCGCCATTCGGCGCCGTGTAGCGGCGGTCCGGGTTGAGCTTGCGGACGAAGGTCTTGCCGCCCTTGGTGATCTCTTCGGCGAGGTCGCCCTTCATCAGGCCCAGCCAGTTGCGGTAGACGACGACCTTGTCCTGTGCATCCACGGCCGCGACCGAATCCTCGCAGTCCTGGATGGTAGTCAAGGCGGCTTCGAGGATGACGTCGGCAATGCCGGCCGGATCGGTCTTGCCGATCCCGCTGGCATGGTCGATGACGATCTCGATATGCAGGCCGTTCTTCACCAGAAGCACGGCCTCCGGCGTGGCGGCATCGCCGCGATAGCCGACGAACTGTTTCGGGTCGGCGAGCGTGGTGGCGCCGGCGCCTTCGCCGACCTTCAACGCGCCGTTCGCCACCGAGAGCCCGTTGACGCCGGCCCATTTGCCGGTGGTCAGCGGCACAGACTGGTCGAGGAAATCCTTCGCCCAGGCGATGACCTTGGCGCCGCGCGTAGGATTGAAGGCTTTGCCCTTCTCGGCGCCGCCGGTCTCGGGAATGGCGTCGGTGCCGTAGAGCGCGTCGTAGAGCGAGCCCCAGCGCGCATTGGCGGCGTTGAGCGCATAGCGCGCGTTCATCACCGGCACGACGAGCTGCGGCCCGGCGACGACGGCGATCTCGGGATCGACATTCCCGGTGCTGACGCTGAAGGCCGGCCCTTCCGGCACCAGATAGCCGATCTCCTTCAGGAAGTTCTTGTAGGCCGCCATGTCTACCGGCGCGCCGTTTGCGCGATACCAGGCGTCGAGCTTTTCCTGCATGGCGTCGCGTTTTGCCAGCAGGGCGCGGTTCTTCGGCGCGAGATCGTGGACGATGGCGGAAAAGCCTTCCCAGAATTTTTCCGGGCCGATGCCGGTGCCGGGTGCGGCCTCTTCGGCCACGAAGTCATGGAGCTCCCGGGCGATTTGCAACCCGGCGATCTCGATGCGGTCGGTCATCAGCACGTCTCCAGATATCAGGCTTTGCCGGGCCTTTGGCATGTTTGGGGTTGCGGGGTCAATTCGGCTTAGGATGTAGGCTCCCTTCTCCCCGTTCTACGGGGAGAAGGTGGCGGCAGCCGGATGAGGGGCGGCGCGACGTTCACAATTAGCATGCGTTGATCTGTCGATTGAGAGGTCGAGGAGAACATAAACATATGCTGGCGCTGCCCCTCATCCGCCCTTCGGGCACCTTCTCCCCGTGAAACGGGGAGAAGGAAAGGGGCGCCTCACACCGCAATCCTTGGCCGCCCTGACGCCACCGCCACCACATGCGCCTCGATGAACATGCGCTGGCCTTCGATGGTGGAGACCTTGAACTCGGTGGCGACGTCGACCTCGGCGCTGTCGGTGCCGGCGTCCCTCGCCCGTTCGGCCGCGATCGCCCGCACGTCGGCCTCGGCCGCGGCGATCGCCTTCGCTTCGTCGGTGAAGTCCCGCACCGTCTGGCCCGACGCCAGCCGGAACAGCCCTTCCTTGGGCTGGCTGACGCGGGCTTCGGCTGAGACGCGCACCTGGCCAACCACGGCGCCGAGCGCATTGGCGACGTCGGTGTCCTCCGGCACGATGCAGCCATTGCCGACCAGCGGCGGCAGCCCGGCATAATGCAGCGGCGCCGAGGCGCCGAGGCCGATGACCGGACGGTCGAGCGCGACGGTGAAGCGGGCGATGCCGGGGTGCGCGTCGACGGCGCGCTGCACCAGCGCATGCGCGACGGTTGCCGCGCCGTCCAGCCCGTCCTCGGCGAAAGCGGTCTCGAGAATATATTCGGCCGACCAGCGGGTCAGCGTGGTGAGCACGCGCTCGGCGAGCGCCTCCGGCGTCGCCGCGATCGTCTGGCCGCGGCCGTCGCGCCGGCGCGAGAACAGCTCGGCGCCGAGGCGCGCGGCGGCGGGGTCCCAGTTCGACTGCTTGCCGAGCACATGGGCGGCGTCGGATGGCGTGAAGCCGCAGATATGCACCAGTCCCCGAGCCACCAGCCGGTTCAGCGTGGCGTTCTGCGCATTCGAAGAGAGCAGCCGGTCGAGCGCCAGCGGCGCCGCGCCGATCGCCTCGTAGAGTTTTGCCTCCGGCCCGGTGAGGCCGGCGGCGAGCCGGTCCGGCACGCCGGTGCGCACGGCAAAGCGTCCGTCCATGCGGCCGGGATTGGGCGCGCGCAGTTGCCGCTCCAGCTCCGACGTGACCGCCTCGCCATGCACCATGCCGGCCAGCGCCAGCGGCACCAGGCGGCGCGGCCCGAGCAGGATTTTCGGGTCGAGCGCGCCGTCCTCCAGCGCCACTTCGGAGTCGCCGCCGAGGCCGAAGGTGCGCATGGCGACCGCTTCGACCATGGTGCGGAAGCCGCCGACGGTGGCGCCTTCCGGATCGAGCCGCGGCCGGCCTTGGTCGAGCACCGCGACGTCCGTCGTGGTGCCGCCGATGTCCGAGACCATGGCATCGTCCAGCCCGGTCATGTGGCGGGCGCCGACCAGGCTGGCGGCCGGACCGGACAGGATCGTCTCGATCGGCCGCTGGCGGGCAAAGGCCGCCGACACCAAAGCACCGTCGCCGCGCACCACCATCAGCGGTGCCGCGATGCCGCGTTTGGCCAGAAAGCCTTCGGTCGCCGCGACCAGCCGGTCGATCATCGAGATCAGCCTGGCGTTGAGCAGCGTGGTCAGCGCGCGGCGCGGGCCGCCGAGCTTGGCCGACAATTCGTGGCTGGCGGTGACCGGCAGGCCGGTCTTGTCGCGGATCAGGTCGCGGGCGGCGAGCTCATGCGCCGGATTGCGGGTGGCGAAATAGGCGCAGACGGCAAAGCCCGACACCGAACGCCCGAGCTCCGGCAGCGCGGCCTCAAGGCCGGAGAGGTCGAGCTTTGCCGCATTGCCATGCACGTCATGGCCGCCGGGGCAGAACACCACCGGATCGGTGCCCAGCGCCGTCTTCAGCCCGTCGCGGGCAAGGTCGGCTTCGGAAAAGCCGATCATGATCAGCGCCACACGCCCGCCCTGGCCCTCGACCAGCGCGTTGGTGGCAAGAGTGGTGGACATCGACACCAGCTTGATCGCCGCCAAATCGGTGCCGGCCCTTTCCAGCACCGCGTCGACCGCGCCGGAAATGCCGACGGCAAGGTCGTGACGCGTGGTGAGCGCCTTGGCCTTGGCCAGCACCTTGCCTTTAGGTCCGCCCTCCTCCGACCACAAAACGGCATCGGTATAGGTGCCGCCGGTGTCGATGCCGAGGAAGAGGGGGGAGTGCTTGGCGGTCATGGGCAGGCCCGGGGTTTTTGTCGCCCCGCCCCTTAGCCGATACGGGCCGGCGGATAAAGGCGGGAGGGATGGGCCAGGGGGATGGAGAGCAAGTTCCTCGCCCCACAAAGTGGGGAGAGGTGGCTCGGCGAAGCCGAGACGGAGAGGGGAGCGCCCTACGAAGGCCCCCTCTCCGTCCGCTTCGCGGCCACCTCTCCCCCGCCTTTGGCGGGGGCGAGGAA
>SUGL01000104.1 GCA_004963905.1 Mesorhizobium sp. | reverse complement strand
CCTGCTAGCAACCCGAGGCCCACAACCTGGGCTGATTTCTGGGATGTCGAAAAGTTTCCCGGCATCCGAACGCTTGTGTCCGGGGCGTACGGGTCGGAGGGACCTTGGGAGGAAGCCCTGCTGGCTGATGGCGTACCCGCCGAGCAACTTTACCCGATGGACATCGATCGCATCTTCACCAGTCTGGACAAGATCAAGCCGCATATCCGTAAGTGGTGGGGCGCCGGCTCCGAGATCCAGCAAATGTTGCATGATAAGGCAGTCGACGTGGCGCAGTCATATGATGGGCGGGCGCTTCTTCTGATCGACCAGGGTGCACCAATCGAGATCAATCGGAATCAGGCAAAGCTACAATGGGACTATTACATAATTCCCAAGGGGGGGCCCAACGTGCAAAATGCCCAGAAGTTCATTGAATTCGTTACTCGCGCTGACCGCCAAGCAGCATTCTGCCAGATATTCCCACAAGGTCCAACCAACCGCAACGCCTTTAAGCTGATTCCGGAAAAGATTGCCCGAAAACTTACTAGCAATCCTGACTACATGAAGAGCAGCGTAACTATAAACGGGCAGTGGTATAATGA
The DNA here is from genome assembly GCA_004963905.1 of Mesorhizobium sp. GTDB lineage: Bacteria > Pseudomonadota > Alphaproteobacteria > Rhizobiales > Rhizobiaceae > Mesorhizobium. The sequence continues at coordinate 4,436 of SUGL01000104.1, read as the reverse complement.
TATTGGGCCGGATGGCCTGACGAACACCGAGCGGCTCGTTCAGCGCTGGAACGAATGGGTTCTTCAATAGACCCTGGATTCCACTAGAGTCATTGTGGCCGGGTGAATGGTCACCTCAGTCGACTTGCCGACTGCGAGATGAATGGATCCAACCAAGTCACCCCTTTTTGCCAACTTGGGGATTGCGCATAATGGTGCCGAAAAACTAGCTGGTTAGGGGGCTGCCGCTGTATTCCACATCGAGTTGGGCGGCAGCAGCTACGGTTAAATAGCAGGGGTCCGTCAGCAGTCGGATCGTGCTGGAGGAGCAACAGTGAACATGCATGGAACCCCGCCGGTCCTACTTTCAGAGGTTGACGCGTTGGAGAAAATCCCCGTTCTGCCGCAGATTGAGTTCCGTGGCGTCACCAAGATGTATGGGGCGGTCGCTGCGGTCAGAGATTTGTCATTAACAGTTCGTCGTGGGGAGTTCCTTACCATTCTCGGTCCGAGCGGTTCAGGCAAAACCACAGCGCTGATGCTGCTCGCCGGCTTTGAGGCCCCAACTGCGGGTGATATCTTAATCGCTGGGCGCTCCGTCGCCGCTGTGCCGTCCTATCGGCGCGACCAAGGCATCGTTTTTCAGAGCTACGCACTGTTTCCGCATCTCACGGTGACGCGGAACTTGGAGTTCCCGCTCGAGATGCGCGGCATAAACGCTGCTGAAAGGACAACACGGGTCCGCCGCATGCTGGAGCGCGTGCACCTCGGCGAGTTTGGCGGCCGTATGCCGTCGCAATTGAGCGGCGGCCAGCAGCAGCGGGTGGCACTTGCTCGGGCGCTCATCGCTGATCCGCCCTTCCTCTTGCTCGACGAGCCGCTCGGGGCGCTCGACCGCAACCTTCGCGAGCAGATGCAGGTTGAGATGAAGAGCCTGCACAAAGAGTTCGGCATCACCACCATGTGCGTCACGCACGACCAAGAGGAGGCGCTCACCCTGTCGGATCGCATTGTGGTCATGCGCGCCGGGCGGATCGAGCAGACCGACACGCCCGAGGCACTCTATGACAGGCCGGCGACGTGCTTCGTGGCGAATTTCTTGGGCGAGGCAAACATCCTTGAAAATCCCGGGTTCAAAGTCGAATCCGATGCCACGCCGCCGTCCGGTACTGTGGCCATGATCCGGCCGGAGCGCATCTACGTCGCTGCTGGGTCAGCTCCGAAGCGCGCCGATGCGGACCAGCGCCAGTACGTCGCCGGCACCGTCGAAGACATGATTTATGCTGGCCCGTTGCGGAAATATTATGTGCGTGTCGGAAGGAGTGTGCTGATTGTTCGCGAGCACGTCGCTGCAGGACAGCAGATTTTCCGGTCTGGCGACGAGGTGCGCCTCGACTGGCTGCGGTGCGACGTTCGCTTTGTTACTGCCTGAGACACCGACAGGGTAGATTCCATGAAGACTTTTCAAAAATTTGGCCAAATGCCGATTGTGCTCACCGTCCCGGCCCTCGCCATCCTGCTTGTAGTATTCGGCATTCCGATACTCCTTCTGTTCCTGACCAGCATCAATGCGCCTGACTTTTCGGCAAAAAACTATTATATGTTTTTCGGTCAGCCCGCGAACGTCCGCGTACTCTTCCAGACTATCGAAGTTAGCGTCGTGGCCACCCTCATCTGCCTCATCGTCGGCTATCCCACGGCCTATCTGATCGTGACCGCCTCGAAGAGCGTGCGCACCACCCTCATTGTGCTCGTCCTCGTCCCTTATCTCACCAGTGGGCTGGCCCGTACATATGCATGGATTGTTATTCTCGGCGATCGCGGCGTGATCAACAATTTGTTGCTTCAACTTGGGCTGATCCACAGCCCACTGCAGCTCATTTACAACACCACGGCTGTCTATCTCGGCATGGTGCACATCATGCTGCCGGTGATGATCCTGCCTCTGGTTAGCGCCATGATGGGCATCGACAGGTCGCTGATGGCGGCGGCGCGCAGTATGGGAGCGCGGCCGCTCACAGCTTTTTGGCGGGTGTTCTTCCCGCTCAGCTTGCCAGGCGTGCGCAGTGGCTCACTGCTGGTCTTCGTGTTCTGTCTGGGGTTCTACGTAACGCCAGCTGCCCTCGGCGGGTTGGGTGATGCCATGCTGTCTAACTTCATCGCGGGGCAAGTTTCAAGCTCCTTCAACATCTCACGAATCGCCACCTCAGCCTTCATCCTCCTTGCCGTCGCTGTCGCCGTGCTTTCCATGCTCGGACTCAATCTCATGGGTGCTCAAGCGCGCGCGGCGGCACCAGCGCGTAGGTCTTGGGTAGTGCGGCTGCCCATATTGGGCCGGCTGAAACGCTATTTTGGTGAGTTTCCCAATCCCTATCGGGCGAAGCTTTGGACGACCCAGCTCTACCAGGTAGGAGATGACAGCCGCTTGTCGAATGTTTTCGGTACGGTGTTTGTATTGCTCGTCATGGTCTACCTTCATTTCCCTGGCCTCATCGTCATTGTCATGTCCTTTAGTGCCGGGACTTTTCTGGAATTCCCGCCCACGGGTCTTTCGCTGCAATGGTACCGATCGTTCTTCGCCGATCCATCCTGGAATGGCGCCGCTTGGACCAGCGTCCAGATTGGTGTAGCGGTGACTATCCTGTCGACTATCGTCGGGACACTCGCGGCCTATGGCCTCAACCGCACCCAGCCGCGGGTAAGAGGTTTCCTAACAATGGCGATCCTGACTCCGGTCACCATTCCCGTCATCGTCGTAGGGATCGCGACCTATCTCGGGCTGGTCAATCTCGGACTAATCGGTTCGAAAACAGGGATCGTCTTGGCTCACAGCATTGGCGCCATTGGCATTGTCGTCGTGATTGTATCAGCAACGCTGGCGAATTTCGACCGAAGGCTTGAGAAAGCAGCCAAAAGCATGCGTGCGGGACCCCTGCGAACCTTCATGAGGGTGACACTGCCGCTAATTCGGCCCGGCATAGTAGGAGGCGCCGTGTTCGCGTTCCTCCAGTCGTTCGATGAATTCGTCGTGACATCGCTGGTAAGCGGATATTCCATCCGTACCCTCCCACTCAAAATGTACGAGAACCTACGCAACCAGATCGATCCCACGATCGCCGCGGTGTCGTCCCTACTAATGCTTGTGCCCGTGCTTTGGCTCATTGTTCTCTACCTCACGTGGTGGCGGTCCCGGCAGAGAGATCACCACCCGCTCCCGGAACTTGCGGCTTGAGCTGCGGGCGTTCATGTTGCGTCGCATGCGCAGCGTCATGCTGCGCCGATTTGCACGTGCCCCTGCGCAGTAGGCGCGATCGGATCAACGGCCGGGGGAATGCACCATCCGCCACCCTGGGGCAATGCATCTCGCCGTCGGGCAGCCCTTAACAGTTGCAGCCACATCGGGCGCAACGTCTCGACGGCCGATATCGTGCGCAACCGTCTAGGCGCATCCGCGGCAAAGATCGCCGCCAGGGATTCGGTACCATCCTCTCCAATCTCGCGGGCATGGTGCTCACGCGCCGTTTCTTTGCGGGGCAAGCGTGTGGCTAATGTTGGCCGTTGGTAGCGCTCCACCCAATGAGGCGCTGCCACAGCCAACATCTCGAACGGATGGCGCGATTTGGTGTTGTTGAGAGCAGCGTCAAGCAATTCGCTTCAGCCAGACCGGTAATCAGACGCGCCCGAAGCCTCGCACAAGATCCGTGTGGTCGAAGCCGGCATCGGTGAGCGAGAGAACCAGCAAGATGCTTCCAGTCAATCCTGCTTTGCACGGAATCCACCGTTTGTCGATCCGACGGACCCTCGGCGAATTGCAGCGGGGTGATGAGCACCAGGCGCCATGGCGTCGCGGCTGACCGAGATCGGGATAGAGCGACGCGAACTGTCGGTCGTGGAAGATTGGGCCCAAATCGTCGCGCAGGATCATCAGCACGCAGCTTCGCGAAATGCAGCTTCGGCGACCCGCATCGCATCTCAGGAATTCCGACTGAAGGCTCAGCCCGGAACGACAGTGGGAATACCCAAGGGAGCAAGGCCCTCTGCATTCGTCGAGCCCAAAGTGCTGACTTGGCCAACAGTATCATATTTGGTGCAGGTTGCGCGATTCACGGACGGTTCGGAACCACGATCGATGCGATGATTTGGCCGTGCTCCATCCTTCCGCTCGTGATTTCGTCCGTGCTTTCAATAGTCCAGGTTCTCCCATGGGTAAGAGGTAGTGTTTGTAGCCCGGCCGAATACGATGGAATCGTGCTGTCCATGTTGCGGCTGGCGAACCCCCCGCGTCCGCAGCCACTACATGCGCCGGTTGACCGATCTGCCTTGGCAGGAGCGGATTATCGAAGTTTAGCTTTAGGCAGAGCCGCCGCACAGGGAAGGGAGCTCTTCCGCGCATGAGCCGCGCCCTCGCTCCTTGCGAAGTTTGCAAGCCGGATGCGGTTCCGCCAACGCATACCCCC
>SUGL01000103.1 GCA_004963905.1 Mesorhizobium sp. | reverse complement strand
CACCTAGGGTCTGCGCGCGTCGCTTCGCTCCTTGCTCCGCCCTAGGATGACGAACGAAACGGGTGCCGAGGCCAATCTCCAACGTCCCGCAGCCAGCGGCGGCCGGCCGTAGTGGCGCTCTCGCAGCACCCTACTCGAACACGATCGCCTGCAGCGCGCCGCCGTTGCGCTTCAGCCAGTCCTTGCAGCGGTCGGTATCGGGGCAGAGTTTTTCGCACAGTTTCCAGAATTTCGGGCCGTGGTTCATCTCTTTCAGATGCGCCACCTCATGCGCCACCAGGTAATTGATGACCGGCGGCGGCGCCATCATGATGCGCCACGAGAAGGAGAGATTGCCCTCCGAGGTGCATGACCCCCAGCGGCTGGAGGTATCCTTGTAACGGATCGCCTTGGCGCGCTTGCCGATCGCTTCGGTGTGCTTGACCACCAGCTTCTCGATCTCGCGCTTAGCCTCGCGCTTGAGGTAGTCAGCGATGCGGCGCGGCAGGTGGATGCGCTCGCCATGGACGATCAGCAGCGGGCCGCGATCGTCACGCGCGATGGTGACCGTGCCGCGCTTTGCCGGCTCATGGACGATGCGGTGCGGCACGCCGCGGATCGGGATCTTGATGCCTGGCCGCACCTGCGGACGCATCGGCACCTTGGCCAGGCGCTGCTCCAGCCAGTCCTGATGCCGGTCGAGAAACTTCTCGACCTCGCCGCGCCGCAGGCCGGGCGGCACGGTGATCCGCAGGCCCTGGCCGCCGGAATCGATGCGCAGCGTCAGCCGCCGGGCCCTGGCGCTCTCGACGATCTTGAGCGGCAGCGTGCGGCCGGCGACGCAATGCTCGCGCTCCACGACGGGCGCGGGCTTGGGCTTGGTCAGATTGCGAAAGAAGCCGAGGGACATGGCTGGACGATACGCGATTCGAGGAAGACGGCCAGTGGAGTGAAGCTACATGGAGAACAAAAAAGAAACGGCGCCGCTAGCGCGACGCCGCATATCCTACCGAGACCTGTCCCTACAGCGCCGCGCGTCCTCTCGGACGCGCAAAGGACGCTGTAGCACTTTAAAATTGCGCATGATCCCTTTCCGAAAATCGGCGTCGATTTCCGGGGTCATGCGCAGGGCCTCAGTCGTCGAGCAGATTCGTGCCGTCGCCGCGCTTCGGCCCTGTCGCTCCGGTCGAGCCGCCAGTGGCGGTCGGCGCGGTCGGCTTGTTGCGCTGAGCCATGAAGCGGTCGAACTCTTCCTGGTCCTTGGCACGGCGCAGTTCGCGGGCATACTCGTCGAACTCGGTCAGCATTTCGTCGAGCTTGCGGCGCTCCTCGGCAAGGCGCTCGAGCTCCTTCTCGCGCCAGTCGTCGAAGGCGACGTTGCCGGTGCGGGACGAGCCGTGGCCCCAGCGGGCGGCCTTGTCGGAGCCGCGGCGGCAGCCGGCGAAGATGCCGTCGGTGGCGCGGTTGACGTCACGCTTGAAGCCATCGAGCCGGTCGCCCCAGATGATGTAGGCGAGCATGGCCAAGCCAAGCGGCCAGAACACCATGAAGCCGATCACCATCAGCGCGATGGTCGCCGGCGTCCAGGCCGGACGGATCAATGCGGTTGTGTTCATTCTCCCAATCCTTCCGTTGGAGACAGCCAAACCGGCTGCGTGGAATCGAAATGGGAAGGCGAAATCGGCGATTCAAGGCAAGTCCGTCCAAAACCGGCGAAGCGGCTGAAATGATTATCGCTTTTTGAGTTTTTCGAGGAAAAGCACCACCATTCCGGCAACCAGGCCCCAAAACGCCGCGCCGACACCGAACAGCGTCAGCCCCGAGGCGGTCACCGCGAAGGTGACGGTGGCCGGCATGCGCTCGTCCGTGTGGTGAAGGGCTATCGAAAGCGCGTTGGCCAAAGGCGCCATCAGCGCCAGGCCGGCGACCAGCACGATCAGGCTCTGTGGCAGGACGGCGAAGATCGCCACCAGCGAAGCGCCGAAGATGGCGAAGACCAGGTAGGCGAGCGCGTAGAACGGCCCGGTCTTCCAGCGCTCGGCGGGGTCGGGATGGACGTCCGGGCCGGTGCAGATCGCCGCCGAGATGGCGGCCAGATTGGTGGTCGAGGCGCCGAACGGCGCCGAGAGCAGCGAAAACAGGCCGGTGACGCCGATCAACGGGCCGGGCTCCGGGTGGTAGCCGGCGGCCTTCAGGACGGCGAGGCCGGACAGATTCTGCGAGGCCATGGTGACGAGGTAGAGCGGCAAGGCCAGCCCGACGATCGCCGAGGCGGTGAACTGCGGCGCAACCAGTGTCAGCGTCGACAGTTCAGGCGCCGGCAGGCCGCCGACGCGGCCGGTGAGGAAGGCGGCGAGGCCGCCGCCGATCAGCACCACCAGCACCGACAATGCCGGATTGAACAGCCGGATGACGAAGAAGGCGGCGATCAGCGGCAAGATCAGCCACGGATCGGCGGGGATGGCCTTCACCGCATTGACGGCGAAGCCGACCAGGATGCCGGCGAGCATGCCGGAAGCCACCGAGGCCGGAATCATCGCGATCAGCCGGGTCAGCGGCTTGAACAGGCCGGTGGCAATCAGAAGGATGCCGGTGACGATGAAGGCGCCGACGGCTTCCGGCATGGTGAAGCCGCTGGAGGCGGCAATCAGCGCCAGTCCCGGCGTCGACCAGGCTGTGATGACCGGCATCTTGGTGCGCCAGGACAGCCACAGGCATTCGATCGCCATGGCCAGGCAGATCGCCGTCACGCCGCTCGCGGTCTCGATCTGCGTGGCGCCGACCGCCTTGGCCGCGGCAATGACGATGGCTAAAGTGCCGCCAAAGCCGACGATCGCCGCGACGAAGGCGGATATGGGGATGGAAATGCGCATGGTTCAGGCGGCCCGCTTGACCATGTCGCCGACGGCGCGCAGCAGCATGTCGAGATCCTCGGGGCGGGACAGACGATGATCGCCGTCGGGAATCAGCGACAGCGTGACGTCGTCGGCCGGCAAAAGCGCGGCGAGCTTCAGCGCATGGCCGGACGGCACGTCGGGATCGGCCAGGCCCTGCAGGATGTGCACGGGACAATGGGTGTCGATCGGCCCGGCCATCACCCGGTTCGCCCTGCCGTCCTCGATCAGCGCGCGCGTGTAGATATAGGGCTCGTCCGAATAGTCGGACGGTTCGGCGAAAAATCCCTTTTTCGAAAGATCGCGCTTCTGCGCCTTGGTCAGCACCGGTTCGATCAGCTCGATCGTGAAATCCGGCGCCGGCGCAAGCAGCACGAGGCCGGCCACGCGATCCTCGCCGGCCTTGCGCAATTCCTGCACCATGCGCAGCGCTATCCACGCCCCCATCGAGGAGCCGACCATGATCTGCTTGCCCTTGCTGAAGCGGCGGAAGACGGCGAGGCTCTCGGCCAGCCATTTCGAGATCGTGCCGTCGGCGAAATCGCCGCCGGATTCGCCGTGGCCGGAATAGTCGTGGCGCAGATAGGCGCGGCCTTCGCGGGCCGTCCAGGCCGACAGCGCTTCGGCCTTGGTGCCCAGCATGTCGGACTTGTAGCCGCCCAGCCAGACGATGCCCGGCGCCGAGCCCGGCACTTGCCTGACGGCGATCTCTGCCCCGTCCACGTCGATGAAAACTGGTGCGCTGGCATTCATGACATTATCCTTCCCCGGCGGTCTTTTGGCACAACCGGCGGTTCATGGAAAAGTGCTCGTGACGTTTCTTTGCTTGGTGCAGGCAATAGCAGCTTCCAGGGGCAAGCTTTGAGGTGATTTCCTGGTGAGGCTGTGCTATTGACTCCGGCCGCGCGCTCACCACATAGGCGCGTCCAAGGACTTGAATCTAAAGAACCCCTGAACGAAACGGCCGAGGAGACCACGACCATTCGCAGACCTTTCAAAGCAGCGGCCCCCACCAAGGACGGTCCGCGCTCCAACCGAGACATCCGGGTTCCCCGGGTCCAGCTCATCGACGCCGAAGGCCAGAACCGTGGCGAAGTTTCCATCAACGACGCATTGCTACTCGCCGAAGAGGCTGGGCTCGATCTCGTCGAGATATCGCCCAACGCGCAGCCGCCCGTCGTAAAAATTCTCGATCTCGGCAAGCTGAAATACGCCAACCAGAAGAAGGCGGCCGAAGCGCGCAAGAACCAGAAGGTCATCGAGATCAAGGAGATCAAGATGCGCCCGAATATCGACAGCCATGACTACGAGACCAAGATGAAGGCCGTGCGGCGCTTCTTCGAGGAAGGCGACAAGGTCAAGCTGACGCTGCGCTTCCGCGGCCGCGAGATGGCGCATATGGAGCTCGGCATGCAGCTCCTGAACAAGGTCCGCGAGGAAGTGGCGCCGATCGCCAAGGTCGAGGCCGAGCCAAAGCTCGAAGGCCGCCAGATGATGATGGTGCTGGCGCCCCGCTGACAGGGCGCCTTCCTTTTCGTTCAGGAACCATTCCGGCGCGACCGATGCAATCCGTCGCGCCGATCACGGTTTCGAGAAAGAGAATTGACCGGCCGCCGCGGCTTTGTGCTCTAAAATCCGCCCGAATTGCCGCGCACGGCGACCCGACGATCGGCGGGGCGCCTGTTTTCTATCCGATCGCCGGTAAATCGACGATCGAGTTCCTCGATCGCGAGCAAATCGACGATCGGGTTTCCCGATCGCGACCAGAAAGCGACGATCGGATTGGCCATGGTCGATGAAACGAAGGTCCCGCCCGACAACCAGATAAAGGGGTTGGGCGGCTATCAATATATGCGTCGCGTCGTGCTGGCCGTGCTCATCGTAGTGCTGTTTGCGGCACTCTTGTTCGGCCAGTCGACGTTCCCTCCCGACACGCCGATGCACGAGTCGATTGAGATGTTCGGCGTGCTTCTGATATTCCTCGGCGTCGTCGGGCGCTTGTGGTCCACGCTCTATATCGGCGGCCGCAAATCCTCCGAGGTGGTCACCGGCGGGCCCTATTCGATCACCCGCAACCCGCTTTATCTGTTTTCGACCGTGGCGGCCGCCGGCGTGGGCGCGCAGATCGGCTCGTTCTCCGGCATCATCCTCTTCGCACTCCTGTGCGCCGGCGCATTCCACATCGTCATCCTGCGCGAGGAGCGCTATCTCAAGGAAGTGCTCGGCGCTCCCTACAAAGCCTATCTGGCGAAGGTGCCGCGCTTCTTTCCCAACCTTTCGCTCTACCAGGAAGGCGATACCGGCAGCTTCAAGCCGCGCCTGCTGTTGAACACGTTGCTCGACGGATTAGTGTTCCTGGTGGCGCTGCCGGCCTTCGAACTGATCGACGGCGCGCAGCAGTCGGGGATGCTGCCGGTATGGTTCACGCTGCCTTAGGTCTCTAGCACAGAAGTTCTGACCGGTCGGCTATGCGTGCATTGGCAGATCCCATGCCTTGGAGATTGGCCGAAACGCTCGTCACTTCGTCATCCACGGGCGGAGCAAGGAGCGAAGCGACGCGCGCAGACCCGAGGAT
>SUGL01000102.1 GCA_004963905.1 Mesorhizobium sp. | reverse complement strand
CGGGGCGATCAATTCTACCTGGCTTCGTTGCCTCGACTCGTCTGCTGAGATTAAAGGTGCCAGTTCAGGATCTGCCTGGGCCAGGGGCTCCTCAAAAAACCATCTCTTTGCTTTCATGCCGAAGTCTCCTTTGGACCTGATCGGTTACGCCAATGTTGTAGTAGGGCGAATTCCGCAGATTTTCCTTGGACAGCGGGTACAGATCGCTTGGAAGCAGGTAATCAATCAGCGCCTGCTCGTCCCGGTCAGGCGATCCGGGCTGCCCATAGGCGCAAAGCGCCATTACCTTGCCGGCGTCTTCGAAGCGCAAGTGTTCTTTGGGAAAGGTGAATTTCTGATCGGCCAACGCATAGAGAAGAGCATACTTGCTACCTGGAGCCGTTATTACCCTTCCCAAACGAGCTACCTGCAGTCGCTCATCGACCTCATAGAAATCGCCGATGTCCCCTTCGCAAATCAGGGCATAACAAGGCATTCCCAGGGGAACGGCGACATGCCGTAGGATCCCCAGAGATGGGAGCGTTCGTGCGTTGAGGAATAGAAATGCACCTTCCTGCCGAAGATAGATGTCTCGCCGACAATCCCCGATCCGTTGCCAAGGCCATAGTAGCCTGCCGCAACGGGGATGTGGCCCGGGATTTCCGTGATCGACCAGCCACTCACGGCAATCACATCCGGAATGGCGTGCAAGCGGCCAGCGGCGTCGAGGACCGCTGATGGAGTGATGGTCGAATATCTGGGAAGCTATCCTTCTCAGCCTCGTATGAATAGATGAGCTCGGCTGCTGACGCATCCAGTGCTGCAATTGCGCCGTCATGGCCCGGCTTAAACGACATTATTCTCATGTTGGATGAGCTCCTACAGAATGAAGACTACCGGAGATATTGCGGGAAAACTTTGACCAAGCCAGGCGCTTTTCGCCTCTTGCGGCACCAATGCCTCAAGCCAGGCTAGCAAATTGATCGCCAGAAGATCGCCGTATATAAAAGACGCTTCTTCCTTGCAATAACTCTATAGCATCCGTGTAGCAAGTTCGATCTTATCTTGAAACCCCGGCGATGGTCAATTTTTGTGATTGTAGGCAAAAGACTTGTAAAGATATATGACATTAATATTTCCATTCAATGGAACGTTGCGTCAACTGCTTCTGGCGAGCACGTTTCACTCTGTTGGTGGTCTGGGGCCGCCGCGATCGTGGTAGTCAGCCAGTCGAAGATCGGGCGTGTGGCGGCGCGGGAACGGCGTCATTAACAATTTTCTGCGCGACAAGACATGCCCCGAGCATTGCACCACTTCAGTCTGCGCTGGTCGAGAAGCTCGTGGAGGGGACGCTCGCCGATCACACGAGACGACTCACTGGGCAGTCCGCGCGGCTGTGAAGGCGGGCGGGCATCGCGGGCGTAAGGTGGTGAATATCTGACACAACCATACTTCGCGTGTCGCTTTCGCCAAGTCATGCCCAATGAGCGCGAGGAGAGCGCTGTCGCCCTCGTCGCGGTCGCCGTTGCATACCTTGCCAAGGCAAACTGCCACGATGGCTCCGCCGCTGTAATGGCATAGACGACGTGGCAGTATCGGCTCAAAACCAGTCGGCATCGAGCACCCAGTATGCAGGGCTTCAACGTCGCTACCGGCCACAGCCGGTGCGGCGGGTCCCCGTCAGTCGACTTGAACTGGCCGAGGACGACCTGTTGAGATGGATGATTCCCGCACCGCAGAGTGGAAACGGTGCCTGACCCAGCTGTAATGCATGGTTCCCCAGCCGATCGCTTTCGAACCCGGGCTTGCCATTAATCAGTCCTAACTCTTGACGATCGCAGTGCAGAGGGCACATTCAAGTATCGTCTTGCGCACCCGGCGGCGACGCGCATCAGCACTTCCGGAGCATAAGCGTCAGCGGCCGCCGCGAGATCATTCACGGTGAAACTCTCACCCAGCAATTCGACCGAGACGGTCGGAAGACAAACTGCCTCAGGAACGTCCGTTATGTCAATCGCGGTGGAGTCCATCGACGTTCTTCCGACCAGAGGAGCCGAATATCCAGCAAACCGGACGGATATCTTGTTTCCGCAGGCCCATGGAAGGCCATGCTTGTAACCGATGCCCAAGATCGCTATGCGGCTGTCTCGAACCGTACGAAATGTCGCGCCATAACCGACCGCCTCACCCTTGGGCACATTGCGCACATCGAGTATATTTGCCTGAAGTCTTACGACGGGCATAAGAGGGTTCGGTTGAATGCCGGCGTTGTTGAGACCAAAAAGCGCTGAACCCACCCGGACGATATCGAAATGAAAATTCTTCCCGAGCCAAACACCGGCGGATGCGGCTAGACTGCAACGGGCAGGTTTAAGCAGATTGGAGATCGCCCGAAAGCGATTACTCTGCAACACATTCATTGCGTCGGCAACGCGATCGCTACAAGCGAGGTGACTGAGGACGACTGAGGGGGGGTGCCGCTTAAAAGTGCCGGAAAGATAATTTCTGCGTACGTCGTCAAAAGTAAGCCCGAAGCGAGAGAAGCCGGTTTCGACATTGAGAAAATATGTTTGCGCCTCGCCCGCAGCGCTAATAGCGTCCAGTTCACCGGAGTTATTCACTACAGGTGTAATCCGGCTGGATCTATAGTATTTCCTCAGCGTCGTAAATTGATCGCAGAAAACCGCAACCGTCGCGCCTATCTTGGAACTTCTTATGGCCATCGCTTCGTGGAGATCTCCAACAAAAAAAAGATCGCATCCGGCGGCGGCCAACGTCCTTGTGACCTCAATAATACCAAGCCCGTAGGCGTCATTTTTAACGACTGCTGCCACCCTTACATGTGGTCCGACCATGGCCGACACAGTCTGGAAATTTGCCTGAACTGCCGCCAGATTGACTTCTAGCACAGCATCCGCGCGCTGCGGGATGGACAACATCTTTTACCCCCTTCTGCAGGTTGATCGAGAAGCATCGCATTCTTTTTATTGGTTGCGATCCGAAGTAGAACACGGGCGAGCAACAACTTTTGCGACGCCCGCTTGGCCAATGTATTAAAAGTTCGCCTTCCGCAGTGCGGCTGGCGACTAGGAAGGGGATCGTCATTGCGAGTACTTCCCTCTAGCTGGGATCGCGTGCTAGCGGGCAAGTCATGCAACGGCCGCCACCTCGTCCACGGCTGAGTTCTGCGCCCTCGACCGCTATCACTTCAACGCCGGCGCGACTCAGCAATGAATTCGTGTTGACGTTGCGGTCGTAGGTAACGACAACGCCCGGCTCGACCGCAATTACGTTATTTGCGTCGGACCATTGCTCTCGCTCCGCTTCATAGTGATCGCCGCCGGTAGGCACTATTCGGAGAGCCTTAAGTCCTAGGGCCTTGGCCACCACAGACAAGAAGGGTTCATCCTCTTCGGTGACATCGACCGTATCCTCAGAATTGCCCGGGCGGAGAGTGAACGTTCGCAGCCCCTCCACCACGGGCGGGTAAATCGTCACCAGGTCTCGGTCGCAGAAGGTGAAGATGGTGTCGAGATGCATGAAGCTACGGTCCCGGGGCATCAGAGCCGCAATAACGCGAGTGATTTTGTCGACCTTGAACAAAGCGCGCGCCAATGCCTCGACGGCCTGCGGCGTGGTCCTCTCACCCATACCGATTAGAACAACACCGTCACCAATTGGCATCACATCCCCCCCCTCAAGACTGAGCGCACCGTTGGTTCGATCAGGCAACAGGCGTGTGAAGCTAGCGTCGCGAAATCGAGGATGGAAGCGATAGACTGCCTCAACATTCTCCGCCTCAGGCCGTCTAGCGCGCCAATACAGGGGGTTGATTGAGACGCCGCCATAGATCCAGCATGAACTGTCACGCGTAAAAAGCTGGTTCGGTAAAGGAGGTAGAACGAAATCCTCGGGCTTTAATGTTCGCCCAGTCAGCCCGTGCGGCTTAAAGTCAAGATCCTCACGCGCGATCCCGCCAATGAGCAAGGCCGCGAGTTGTCTTGACGGCATCTCGTCAAGCCAGCTCCGCAACTCATTGGCGAAATCCAGGCCGACGACTGAAGGACAGACGCGTCGATTTAGGAGCCAGCCGCGGGCGTCGGACAACGCCAAAGTTTCCGACAGCAGGTCGCCCAAAGAACGAACGACGACACCGCGCTCACGAAATTTTTCCACGAAGGCATCGTGCTCCTGTTGCGCACGCTCGACCCAAATCACATCATCGAAGAGGAAGCCCTTGCAGTTCTTCGGTGTAAGGCGGCGGAGGCTAAGGTCTGGTCGATGAACAAGGACCTCGCGTAGCCGGCCAACCTCTGAATGAACCCCTAAGGTCGTCATATGGCCGTCCTGACTGCCAGTTGAAGGCCATACACCGCCACAAGGTTGGGATGATTGGTGCTTTCTACGGTCGCCAGCGAATAGCTTTCAAATGAAATCGTTTGCGTGGACATAGGCGGCTCCGTTGATGTGCGAATGAGTAATCCTCCGCCTGCAACAAGTATGCCGACCAAAGACGACTTATGATCAAGAGGTTGACTGTCGCGTCCGACAGGTAGGCTCACAGGTTTGTCCGACTCCCTACAAAGGGTAAGACCGTATGTCCGCTTCTGCCGGTGAGGTGGCTCGCATTACACTGCGCGTCCGAGGGTTGCTTCTCGATTCGGCAAGTCAAGCGCTTCTCGAGCTTTCCGCTTCGCCGGCATCTGAGGTCTTTCGCAGGGGCCTCGCTTCTCTGCGGGATCGGCGCTCGGCCGTCGCCTTGATGGAGATCAGAAGAATTGGCGTCCTGATCGTTGTGATGTGACCGGTACTGCAACCCTCGCGAACTCACCTCATTCATCGTCCCGCCAAGGACGCTTTTCCACCGACTGGTGGAACCTTATGGGGTAATCCTTGTCACGCTCGCTCTGCGGTCATGTTTCATCTCCGTGTTCTACCGTCCCCGACCTGGTTTCGGCTTGGCCGGCGCGCGCAGTGGTCGGTCAAGGGTGGCCGAAGGTCAGCGCGCCGCGACTTGCCCTTGACGGGCCACCGCGCGCGCCGCAAGGCTGCAATGGTCGGGGCGTACGATCAGGGCTTTCAGCATGATATCTTGTCGCGTCCAACGAAACTCGTGCCGTCGCGCCAAATGCGACGCGTGATCACCGCCAGCCGGCGAGCCAACCCGACAATGGCCTTCTGTCGGCCGCGCTGCCTGGCAACGTTCATCGCGCACGCCCTCAGCCACGACCATTTCGTCACGCGCGTCACCAGTGTCTGCGTGGCTTCATAAAGCAGCGTTCGCATCATGCCGTCGCCGCAGCGGGATATCCGGACGATGCGGCGGGCGCGTGGCTGAGGGAGGGATCGCACCTCGATACGGCTACGATCACTGGGGCGCGGGTGTTCGTCGACGGGCGCGCGGCGGCTGTTCTGGCGGGCGATCTGGCGCAACCGATCGCCGAGGGCGCATTCTTCACAGAAGACATCGTAGCGGATCTGACGGAGCTTGCGCGGGCCGCCTAAACGAGATCGGCCGGACCGTTTTCAAATCCACCGGCCTTTCGCAAGAAGACCTAGCCGCCGCGATGAAGGTCATTCGACGTTGATGAGACGCTCGATGATGCGTTGCTGGGTGCCACACCTTCAGGTCATCTCCGGATGAAGGCCCAGCAGCTCGTCAATCAGGTCAGCAAATTTTTGTTCCGGAGGAGTCAGCGCGCTCAAGTTGGAGGAGATGAGGTAGACATCCGCGCCGAGCGGCTCATCGAACAGGCGCAACGGCCACA
>SUGL01000101.1 GCA_004963905.1 Mesorhizobium sp. | reverse complement strand
ACGCAACGACATTCCCGTCAAATCTGCAACGAACCAATAGGGGGTGAGCAATTACTTTCCGTGAAACGGTGAAACGCTCTAGACTTCACGCAAGCGCATTTCCTGTCACATTCGAACCCGATATTCGATACCGGTGGCGGCTCGGGACGCCAGCAGCATGATGCACGACGATCAGGTTCATATCGATGCCGATATCGTTCGCGAGATGATCTCCGACCAATTCCCGGAGCATGGCGAGGAGCGGATCGAGCGGGTTGGCGCGATCGGGACCGTCAACGCGATCTTTCGGATTGGATCGAGCGTTGCGGCAAGGTTTCCCTTGCGCTCGGCCGACCCAGCCGCATGCATCGATATGCTGCACCGCGAAGCCGCGGCCACGAGGGAGTTTGCGGAGCATTCTCCGTTTGCCGCTCCTCGGCCGATCGGTATCGGCAGACCCGGCCCACGCTACCCGATGCCGTGGGCGGTGCAAAGCTGGATAGAGGGTGATGTCGCCACGCCAGACGGGCTTGCGGATTCGACGAGCTTCGCGCTCGACATTGCCAAGCTCATCTCGTCACTGCGCGCGGCGGACACAGAGGGTCGTCGCTTCGATCGGCAAGGAAGAGGCGGCCATCTTCCTGACCATGACGGCTGGATGGCGGTCTGTTTCAAGAACAGCGAGAACATCCTCGACGTGCCCCGGCTCCGCCGCAAGTGGGCGCAGTTGCGTGAATTGCCGCCGTCCGGTTACGACGTCATGAACCATGGGGATCTCATTCCGGCCAATCTCCTGGTGCGCGGTGAACGCCTGGTCGGCGTGCTCGACTGCGGCAGCTTCGGACCGGCCGACCCGGCGCTCGACCTCGTCGCGGCATGGCATCTTCTTGACCGCGATCGGCGCGAAACCATGCGCATGCATCTTCAGTCAAGCAAAGTCGAGTGGAAACGCGGAGCGGCGTGGGCGTTCCAGCAAGCGATGGGCCTGGTGTGGTACTACCAAAACACCAACCCGGCCATGAGTGCGCTCGGCCGTACCACGCTCGCCCGCATCCTCGATGATCCAGAAATTTGAGCGTAGCTTCGAAGAGCCGATCCCGTCCAATCGGCAGCCGTGCCGGGCACCATGCGACAGATCATCCACCGCCAGGCATCCATTTCCCCCTAGGCGTGATCGACCGGCAACGGGCATCACAATTCTGAGAGCCGTGCCGGAATTCCGGAACGGCAGACGTTTCCAGTTTGGGCACATGGGGCTGAATACAGGAGCAAACCATGCATGCACGAACCATAGCCGGTCTCGCCTTTTTGGCAGCCTTCGGAGCCGCTCAGCCCGTCCTGGCGGCGCCTGACTGGAAGGCGGTGGCGCAGGCGCTGGGGAAATCCGGCACAGAGGTATCGGGGGGCGTCTATCGGGTCGGGCTCCCTCGTTCGGACCTGAAGGTCACGCTCGACGGAGTGGAGCTCAAACCGGCCTTGGCGCTCGGCTCGTGGCTCGCATTCAAACCCGTGGGCGATCACGACGTCATGGTGATGGGCGATCTTGTGTTGACTGAATCCGAGATCGGCCCGGTGATGACGAAACTGATCCAAAGCGGCATCGAGGTCACGGCGCTTCACAATCACCTGCAGAGGGCGCAGCCGGAGACGATGTACATGCACGTCCTGGGGCATGGCGATCCGGAAAAGTTGGCCACAGCGCTGCATTCCGCGTTGAAGGAGAGCGCGACGCCGCTTTCAGACGCACCGGCGAGCTCCGCCGCTGCTTCGAAGGCGATCGATCTCGACACGTCGACCATCGACCAGGCGCTTGGCCGCAAGGGCAAGGTCAATGGCGGGATCTATCAGGTCAGCATCCCGCGCGCGGAGCCTATCAAGGATGGCGGCATGGAAGTACCGGACGCAATGGGCTCTGCGATTGCCATCAACTTTCAGCCGACCGGGAGCGGCAAGGCCGCGATCACCGGCGACTTCGTTCTGGTCGCTTCCGAAGTGAATCCGGTGCTAAGAGCCTTGCGGGAGAGCGGGATAGAGGTGACGGCCGTGCACAACCATATGCTCGACGACGAACCCCGGCTGTTCTTCATGCATTTCTGGGCGAACGACGATGTTGGGAAGTTGACCAAAGGGCTGAAACTGGCGCTCGATCAAGTTCACCTCAAGACAGGTAGCTGATCCTTGACACAATCCCTTCGAAATTCCGAAGGCAACTGCGTTGGCCCGGGCGACGTCAAGGACCAGAGGAAAGGAGGCCGTGCTGCGGATATATACGCGGCGCGGGCCTTTCGCGACTTTGGCGATGGCTTTGCCGCGGTGCTCTTGCCGGTATACCTGGCTTCAATCGGGCTTGGACCTCTCGAGATTGGCGTTGTCGCCACCGTCGCGCTGCTTGGTTCGGCATTGCTGACGCTCGGCATCGGGTTCCTGGCGGTGCGGGCAGACCGGCGCACCCTGCTTTTGGCTGCATCCGGTCTGATGATCGCAACCGGGCTGGCTTACGCGCGATCGAGTACCTATGCGGTCGTTCTGCTCGTGGCCTTCCTCGGCACGATCAATCCCTCTTCCGGCAGCGTCAGCATCTTTGTTCCGCTGGAGCATGCCGTCTTGTCGCGCCTCGTCGCGGATGCGGATCGCACGAAGGCTTTCGCACGCTACAGCCTGTTGGGCGCACTGGCGGCAGCGCTTGGCGCCCTTGCCGCAACCAGTCCGGACTTCCTGGTGACCATCGGCATGTCGTGGATCACGGCGCTGAAGGCAATGTTTGTCCTCTATGCCGTTCTTGGCGTGGCGGGGGGCCTGGTGTACGCGCGTATTCCAGCCGGTCCGAAGACATCTCCACGGGACCGGCCTAACGCGGCACTTGGGCCGTCGCGCGCCATTGTTTACAAGCTGGCGGCCCTGTTCAGCATCGATGCGTTCGCCGGTGGTTTCGCGGTGCAGTCGCTCATGGCTTTGTGGCTGTTCAGCAAGTTTGGACTTTCGCTATCGACCGCCGGGGTGTTCTTTTTCTGGTCGGGTGTCTTGTCGGCGATTTCATTTCCGGTCGCCGCTTGGCTGTCGAACCGCATTGGGCTTGTGAACACGATGGTGTTCACTCACATCCCGTCGAGCCTTTGCTTGATCCTGGCCGCCCTTGTGCCGAATCTCGGTGCCTCCCTGGCATTTCTTCTTGTACGCGCGGCGCTGTCCCAGATGGACGTGCCGACCCGCTCCTCATATGTGATGGCGGTCGTCACGCCACCCGAGCGGCCCGCGGCGGCGAGCGTTACCTCGGTACCACGCAGCCTCGCAGCCGCCGCGAGTCCCGCCATTGCCGGCGCGCTATTTGCCGCGGGATTCGAAGCTTGGCCTCTGGTGATCTGCGGCGCCCTCAAGATCGTCTACGACTTGGCCTTGCTTTGGGCTTTCCGCCACATCAAGCCGCCCGAAGAGCGATGAGGCTGTGCCTGTCCGCAAGAAGGCAGCAATCAGCCCGATTTCGGGCTGCACGGCCAGAATTCAGTCACCTCTGATCCGCAAAAGCCAACGGCCTCAAGCAACCAGGAACTGGCGCACCGCGGCGCCGATCAGGATCAATCCTGTTCCGATCTCCAATAGCGTCGAGATGCGCGCGGTACTGGAGCCGAAGCGCTGAAGAACGACGGCGGAGCCTCTGCGAAACAGGACAGCCAGCCCAACGACGATACCAAGGGTAACCGCCACACCGGCCATCATGGCTATCGCGAAGACGATGCCGGCCCAGGGCACTCCGCGCGCTATCGCGAAGGTCATGACGAAAAGCGTCAACGGACACGGGATCAGCCCCGCCATGACACCAACCGCTTCGCCTTCATGGGCATGATGTTGGTGACGGCCATGCAGCGCGCGCCAGATCATCCAAGCGCCTACGAGCCCGAGCAGCCCACGGCTGAGAGCTTCCAGCGCCGGAGCGCGGCCGACGCTGCCTAGCGCAATCGACACCATCGGCAGCGCCAGAACCGCGATCAGGACGGCAAGCGCGATATGCGTGAGGGAAAGCGCCAGCGATACCAGCAATCCGCGCGACAGCTTCACTTGCGATCCGGTGATATAGGCGGCAAGCAGCGTCTTGCTGTGGCCCGGCGTCAGCGCGTGGGCCGCGCCGAACACCACGCCCATTGGCAACACAGCAAACAGGGCAAGCCAATTGCCGTCAGCGGCGAAGGATTTGAGGTGCTGCGCCACCGCCAGGTAGATTTCGCGCTGGTAGTCGAAGAGCGCCTGTATCATCCATGCACGTGCTCGTGGTGATGACCTTCGGGCTCCACCATGGCGAAGGGCAGATCCTCGCTGTCGGCGCCGGCGGAGAGCTGCAGCCTGGCGCTGAATTCGTGCGGCTCGGCCGGGGCGACGAGGCTTTGCAGATAATGGTGGTCGCCGCCGACCGGCGACAAGGGCAGCCGTTCCAACGCTCCGCCCGGCCGCTCGATGGCGACATTGGCCCGCAGGCCCTCCGCGTGGCGCGACAGGCGCAGGCGCATGCGCTCGCCCTGCGGCGTGTCGACGATCTCCAGCAGCCCGCTGGCGAGCTTGCCCGACACCAGGAACGGGTCTGGCGTGTGATGGCGAGCACCTTCGGCGCTCGATTCGGCGAAACGGACCGTGGCGACGTCGAGCGCCGGAATGTGTGCGAAAAGCTCGGCTTTCAGCGATGCGGCGATGTTGTTCGCGGCGGCGAGCAGAAGCCCGTCGTTGACCGCGATCGCCACGTCGACATGCAGCCTGTGGCCGAGCCAGCGGGCCTTCGCCTCGGTCACCTTCTCGATGCCCGCGACATGTTCGGCAGCGTGATGGATCTCGTCGACCAATCCGGGCTCCACTCCATCGAGCATGCGGGTCATCACCGAACGCGCCGACTGCCAGACGATGCCGAAGATGGCGACGGTGATGATGAGGCCGATGATCGGGTCCGCCAGCGGAAAGCCGAGCCAGACGCCGACCGCGCCCACGACGACGGCGAGGCTAGTCAATCCGTCGGTGCGGGCGTGATAGCCATCGGCGATCAGCGCGGCGCTGTTGATCTCACGGCCGACGCGGATGCGGAACACGGCCACCGCCTCGTTGCCGAGGAAGCCTATGACGCCGGCGGCCGCGAGCCAGCCGAGGAACCGCACCGGCTGGGGATCGAGCAGGCGGTCCATCGCCTCGTATCCGGCGACGATCGCGCTCGCCAGGATGATGAGCACGATGACGATGCCGGCCAAATCCTCCACCCGGCCGAGGCCGTAGGTGAAGGTCCGGGTCGGCTTGCGGCGCGCCAGCACGAAGGCGATCCAAAGCGGGACGGCGGTGGTCGCGTCGGCGACGTTGTGGATGGTGTCGGCAAGCAGCGCCACGCTGCCCGAAAACACGACGACGACAACCTGCAAGGCGGCCGTGATCGCCAGGATGACGAACGACCATTTGATCGCCCATATGCCGCGATCGGTGGTGGCGATCGTGGCGTCGATGACGCCGTGGGTGTGGCCGTGCGGGCCATGATGCTCGTGGCCGTGCCCGCCATGGTCATGACCATGTGTCCCGAACCCGAACCAGTCCAGAATTCTTGCCCACATCGCGGCCTCACAGATATTTGGTGAGCTGCTTCAGCTCCTTGAGCGTGTCCCTGGTGGGCTCGCCGCCCTCGACCAGGCAATGCTCCATGTGGTCGTGGATCAGCTCGCGCTTGGCGTTGCCGACCGCGCTTTCGACGGCATGAAGCTGTTGCGCGAGATCGAGGCAGGAGCGCCCCTGCTCGAACATGGTGAGCACGGCGGCCAGATGGCCGTGCGCGCGCTTGAGCCGGGCGATGATGTCGGGATGGGAGCTGTGTATCGTCATAGCCAATATCCTATCCTCCAGGGTAGGATATTGCAACGAGCGACGGGCCACCTTGCGGACTTACCTGCCGATCAGGACGGCCGCTAATGCCGCTTGAAGTACTGCACCTCGCGTTCGTGCTTCTCGGCGGCCTCGCGCGACTTGAAGGTGCCGAGATTCCGGCGCTTGCCGGTCCTCGGATCCACTTTACGCGAATAGAGACGGTATTCGCCGGACTTCAGCTTGCGGATCATTGGCGACCTCCTCTGCGATTTCATAGCTCCAACCCCCTGGGGCCGACCGGGTTCCGGCCAGGTCGAACGTGATCCATTTCACGGAAGGGCCGGGCCGAATGTCGGAATCGACGTGGCAGCGACATAATTCGGTCGGATTATTTGTACTCAAATGACTTCCGCGACGTTATGGGTGCGTTGCGAG
>SUGL01000100.1 GCA_004963905.1 Mesorhizobium sp. | reverse complement strand
AACGGTTCCGACTCGACCCGGTCCATCAAATGCCGGGACTAAACACCTAGGGTCTCCGCTTCGCTACGCCCTAGGATGACGACCAAAGGAGGCTGCGCCTGTCCGCTTAAAGCCCCCACCGCTTCTTCGCCCTGCCCGCGAAAGGATTGTCCGAGGTGCGCAGAGCCATGCGGATCGGCACGCCCGGCATGTCGAAGGCCTCACGCAGGCTGTTCGACAGGTAACGCACATAGGACTGCGGCATCACGTCCGGCCGCGAGCAGGAGACGACGAAACCCGGCGGGCGGGTCTTGGCTTGGGTGACATATTTGATCTTCAGCCGGCGGCCGGCGACGGCGGGCGGCGGATGATGCGCGAGGATGCCTTCCAGCCAGCGGTTGAGCTTGCCGGTCGAGACGCGGCTGTTCCAGACCTTGTGCGTCTTGATGACGGCGTCCATCAGCCGGTCGAGGCCGCGGCCGGTCTCGGCCGAGACGGTGACCGCCTGGATGCCGCGCACCTGCGGCAGAAGCCGCTCGGTCTTCTCGCGCAGCTCGGCCAGAAGCTCCTGCGGATTGTCGATCAGGTCCCATTTGTTGAAAGCGATCACCGGCGCCCTGCCCTCGCGGATGATCAGGTCGGCGATCTGAAGGTCCTGCTTCTCGAAGGGGATGGTGGCATCGAGCACAATGATGACGATTTCGGCGAAGCGGATGGCACGCAGGCCGTCCTGCACCGAAAGCTTCTCGAGCTTCTCCTGGACCTTCGACTTGCGCCGCATGCCGGCCGTGTCGAAGAGTTTTATCCGGCGGCCGCGCCAATCCCAGTCGACCGAGATGGAATCGCGGGTGATGCCCGCTTCCGGGCCGGTCAGCAGCCGCTCCTCGCCGATCAGCGCGTTGATCAGCGTCGACTTGCCAGCATTGGGGCGGCCCACGACGGCTATCCGCAGCGGCTTGCTGTCGTCATAGGCGGGCTCCGCGTCTGGATCGGCGATGTCCTCGCCGATCAGCACCTCGCTGACTGCGATCTCGTCGCTTGGGCTTTCCTCGTCCTCGCCGAAGGCGCGCTCCTCGCCGAGCGCCGCGATCACCGCGTCGCGCAGATCGGGCATGCCCTGGCCATGCTCGGCGGAGACGGGGATCGGCTCGCCGAGGCCGAGCTCCCAAGCTTCCAGCATGCCGCCTTGCGCGCCGCGCGCTTCGGCCTTGTTGGCGACCAGCACGACCGGCTTGCCGGACTTGCGCACCACGTCGGCAAAGGTCCGGTCGTCGGGCATCAGGCCCGACTTGGCGTCGACAGTGAAGAAGATCAGGTCGGCCTCGCGGATCGCGATCTCGGTCTGCTGACGCATGCGGCCGGGCAGCGTGGACGCCGCCGCATCCTCGAAGCCTGCGGTGTCGATGACGTCGAAGTGAAGATCGTAGAGCTTGGCGGCGTGGACGCGGCGGTCGCGCGTCACGCCCGGCGTGTCGTCGACAAGCGCCAGCTTCCTTCCCACCAGCCGATTGAAAAGAGTCGATTTGCCGACGTTAGGCCGGCCGATGATGGCGACTTTGAAGCTCATCCAAGATCACGACGCGTTGCCCGACCCGCGGATCAGCTCTGACATCAGCTGCGCCCGCTGGCGTGAATTGCGCGGGGCGCCGTCATCCGAGGCGATCTGGTCGAACAGTTTCAGCGCATCCGCCGACTTGCCTTCCTTCCAGGCGGCAAGGCCGAGCGCCTCGCGCGCGGCGTGGCGCAGAGGATTGGTGTCGGCGGTCAGCGCCTCGACCCGGCTGGAGACATCGGCGAAGGAGCCGTGATCGACGAGCAGCAGCGCCGCCCTCAGGCGGGCCATGTCGCGGATGCCGGCAGGAATGGCGCTGTCTGCGGCGACCGCGTCGAAATCCTTGATCGCTCCCTCGACATCGCCCTTGTCGGCCTTGACGGTCGCTCCCCGCATGCGGGCGAGCAACGGATAGGCGCCGTAGCCATCCTTTTCCAGCTGATCGAGAGCGGCGATCGCTTCGTCGTTCTTGCCGTCATTGGCAAGCTTGAGCGCAGCTGAGAAGGCATCGCCCGAGCGGTTGGCGCGGGTCTCGTCCCAATAGCGGTAGCCAACGACGGCGGCCGTCGCCACCACGATCAGGATCGCGGCACCAAGCACGATCGGACCAAAACGATCCCACAGCGCCTGCGCCTGCTCGCGACGAATCTCTTCGTTGACTTCGCGGATAAAACTGTCGTCCGACATCAATCAAAAACCATTGCGGCCCCGGAACGGGGCGCTTCTTCGAGCCCCGCGTTTTAGCGAAATTTTGTCGGCATGGAAGAGGGATCACCGGAAAATCGGCGGGACAAGCCAGAGCGGCTTCCGAGTGGGCCGCAACGCACCGATGCCACAATTGGGCAATAGCCGGCTTCCAACAGTCTGAAAGATCGCTGCCGAAGGTTGCCAGTGCCACATCCGTTCCGCGTCCTTGCGCTCAGTCTCGTCTCGCTTGCCACCTCGGCTGCCGTGGCCATCGCCGATCCGCCCGGATCGCGGGAGCCGATACCGGCGAAGCCAAAGCAGATCGTCCTTATCTCCTTCGACAGCGCGCGCGAAATCTCGCAGTGGCAACGCAGCCGCGCGCTGGCGAAACGCACCGGCGCGCACTTCACCTATTTTCTGTCCTGCGTCTTCCTGCTGTCGCCGGAAACGCGCGCCGAATACGTCGCGCCCGGCAAGGGCGCCGGCAAATCGAATATCGGCTTTGCCGCCTCGAAGCAGGACGTCGCCGAGAGACTGGAACAAATTCGGCTCGCAGCCAGCGAAGGCCATGACATCGGCAGCCATGCCTGCGGCCACTTCGACGGCAAGGACTGGAGCAAGGCCGACTGGCTGGCCGAGTTTGGCGCCTTCAGGCACATCCTCGAAAATGCCTATGCGATCAACGGCATTTCACCCCAGCCGCCCGGCTGGCGCGATTTCGCCCGCCATGCGGTGATCGGTTTTCGCGCGCCGTATCTGTCCACCGACAAGGCGCTTTACGAAGCGCTGCCGGAGGCCGGCTTCCAGTATGACGCGAGCGGTGTCTCGAACGGCCCCGCCCTGCCGCCGACGAAGAGCGGCATCACGCGCTTCGCACTGCCGCTGATCCCGGAAGGGCCGAAGTCGAAGTCGGTTGTCGCCATGGACTACAATCTCTATGTCCGCCACTCGGGCGGCTTCGAGCAGCCGGCCAGGGCCGACGAGTTCGCCGACCGCGCCTATCACGCATTCCGCGCCGCCTTCGATGCGCAATATAACGGCGAGCGCATCCCGCTGGAACTCGGCTTCCATTTCACGCAGATGAACGGCGGCACCTATTGGAACGCGCTCGAGCGCTTCGCGGACGAAGTCTGCGTCAAATCCGACGTCGAGTGCATCAGCTTCCGCGACTATCTCGCGCGCCAGCGCGCCGATCAAAAGCAGGCGACTGTGGGCGGCTGAGCCGCCCACAGTCCGACCCCGTGAAAACTCTTCCTGGATATGCTCTCGTTCAGGCCGGGTCTTTCACACCCTGCCGGGCAAGATAACGCTGGTCGAGGTCGGGCAGCGGCGCCCCTTCCAGCGTCGCCTCGAAAGCGCGCAGACGTTTGTGCACCGACTGCAGCTCGACGATGGTCGACCAGGAGTTCAACAGGAACTGCAGCGAGTTCGTCACTTTGCCGAACGCGTTCGATATCTGATTTAGAGCGCCGAATGTGATCTTGTGCGCCACGATCGACGGCCCGAGGATCAGGAATGAGAAGATGTTGTCCGCCTGCAGGTAGGTGTAGCGGACGACGTTGAAATAGATGTAGTGGAAATAGAGCCGGAAGTAGTTATGGCGCACATTGGCGAACAGCTCGGCGGTCGTCGCCGGCTGGGCGCGGTCGGCATGATCCTCGCCGTAGACGAGTTCCTTGCGATAGGCGGCCTCCACGCGCTGATTGCGGAACTGCAAGCCCGGCAGCTTGAGGCCGGCGATCATGACCGAGGCCGTTCCGAACAGGCACCAGCCCAGAGCGGCGATCACCAGCGGCTGGGGAACAGCGCCGATGATCGGCAGCTCGGTGATATGGGCCTGCAGCTGAATCATCACCGGCAGGAACGCTATCAGCGTCATGATCGACTGGATGAAACTGGAGCCCAGATCCTCCATGATCTGCGAGAAGCGCATCGTGTCTTCCTGAATGCGCTGAGAGGCGCCCTCGATGTGGCGCAGCCTTGTCCAGTTCGACATGAAGTAGTCGTTCATCGCCGTGCGCCAGCGGAATATCCAGTGACTGACAATGAAGTTGTTGACCACCTGAACGTTCATGCCAACCAGCGCCAACCAGGCGAACGTGGCCAGCTTGGTGTAGAATTCGGTGTCGGTGGACTCCATCGTCTTCGCCATCAGTCCCTGAATGTAGTCAAAGAATGGTCCATACCAGTCGTTGATGGCGACGCTGATCTGCACGTTGAAGTAGATCAGGAACAGGATGAAGGCCGCGACCAGAATGGACCAATTCTGCCAGGGGTGCGGCGAATACCATCTCCAGAACGCGTAGAAGACCAGCACGCAAAAAGCGAAGTAGATGTAGAACCACAGAAACGGCGTGGACCAGAGCACGGCGATGCCGACAACGGGCGGCTCGCCAGCCGCTGCCGGCGGCAAGCCGAAGAAGGCCCCCAGATGCTCGCCGCCGAAGAACCAGAACAGGATCGCGGCAAGGCTCCAGACGGCGGCCGAGGTGAAGAAGAGCTTCGGCTGCGGGAAGAAGGATACGAACACTGTGGCGGGTTTCCTCGGTCTGACCGCAAATCAGCGGCGTTGCTGTTCGGCGGGCATAAGGTCACACATTAGTGGGAAAGAAAATGCCCTGCCCGACGCCCAGCACCGAGCAAGACCACAAATCATGGCGATTTTGGTGCAGCCGACCAAGCAATGACGCCGGACACCAGCAGAGCGGCAGCCGCCATGACCGAGGCAAGCACGTAATTGCCCGAGGCCTGCGCAAGCAGGCCGGCGGCGATCGGACCGATGATCTGGCCGAGGCCGAAGGCCGCGGTCATCACCGCGAAGATGCGGCGCGGCGCCTGCGGCGCAAGCTGCCTTGCCGTCTGCAAGCCGAGCGCGGTGATGGCGATGAAGGTGCCGCCGAGCAGCACGCCGGCGAGCAGCGGCCCAGTGAAACCCTTGACGACAACGCTGGCGGTGACGCCGATTACTTCGACCAGGCAGCTTACGGCATAAGCCGCATAGATCCCGGTCCTGGCGGCGAGCTTCTGCCAGAACCAGGTCGACGGGAAACCGGCAAGGCCGGCGACCATCCAGACGGTGGCCTCGAAGACGCGCCCGCCGCCGCCCTGGCGAACGATGGCGACCAGGAAAGTGGCCGTCACCACATAGCCGAAGCCGAACAGCCCATAGGCGAGGATCATCTTCGTCAGAGACCTGTCCTTCGGCAACGCCGGTTCAGGCCCGTCGACGCCGTTGGCCGGCGTGGCGGGGCCCGCGAGCAATGCGACGAAGAGCAGGCCGACAGCAGAAGCAGCTCCGGACCATAGCCATCCGGCGGCCCAGCCGGCATGGGAAGTGACGAGAATGGCCAACAGCGCCGAGGAGGCCGCGATACCCAATCCGACGCCGCCGAAATGCAGCGCCTGCAGGTCGCCACGGCCGGACGCGGCAAGGTGGCTGAAGACGATCGACGACATGAACACCATGACGAAGGCGCTGGCGAGCCCGGCAAGGAAGCGGATGACGATGAATGCCGCCATCGTCTCGTTCAGACCCATCAGAGCCGCAAGCACGGCGCTTGCGGCGAGGCTGACGAACATCAGCAGGCGCTCGCGACCGTGCGCCCAGCCGCCGGCAGCGGCAAGCGCGCCGATGAGATAGCCGAGATAGTTGGCGGACGCGATCCAGCCGGCATCAGCCGGCGTCAAATGCAGCTCCTCCATCATGCCGGGAAGGATCGGCGTGTAGACGAAGCGGCCGATGCCCATGGCGACGGCAAGCGCAACCATGCCCGCGACGGCAAGACGCAAAGGGGATGGTGATGCGACGTTCATTGCAGCGCAACATAGGTGTGTGCGCTGGCGAAACAACGCGCTTGTGTTGGGCCAGGCTGACGATCCTAGGAAGGACCGCCTGCATCGGATTGGCCCGAAAATCCTCGACGTCAGCGCCGCCCCTCATCCGCCCTTCGGGCACCTTCTCCCCGTATAGTGACGGGGAGAAGGGGACTGGCCGCGACGCTGGCGCCACTCCTGCAACGCCGGCCATTGGCGAAACCGCCTGCGCGAGCGCCCTTCTCCCCGTTTACGGCATATGCGCTAAGATAGCTTTGGCATGGCTTGAAACTTGCGTTTTCGTGGTGG